>CALLPN010000049.1 GCA_938015435.1 uncultured Saprospiraceae bacterium | reverse complement strand
CTTTTGTATCAGAATACACATATCCAGGATTCGTATTTAGCGATGAAAGTAGAGATGGGGTAGGGATTGGTCTAGATATGTATTTGGGTGCAGACTATCCATATAAACAGTTAGATCCAAATAATCCGGGATTTTCTGATTATTTAACAAGGACATTTGACAAAGAACATCTTCCAAAAAAGATAACGGAATTGCTACTTGGTGATATAGTAGGAAGAGCACCTGGTAGCAGGTTGTTAGATCAGATGATTCATAACGGTAAGCAAATATACATTTTGGATAAAGTTCTGCCGAACACTCCGGATTCTGTATTACTAGAATACACGGAGGAGCAAACTAAATGGGTAGAAGAAAATGAGTTGTCAATGTGGGCATTTTATTTTGATGAAAACTTATTTTACGAGTCGAATGCGATGAAGATTAATAAATATGTCAATCCAAGTCCGAGTAGTCCAGGAATGCCAGATGCTGCTCCAGGGAGGACAGCTAATTATATCGGTTGGAGGATTGTGAATGCATATATGGAAAAATCAGGTGCTACGCTTGAAGAATTGATCAATATTAAAGATGCCCAGAAAATAATGGATGAAAGCAGATACAAGCCGGCTAGAAAATAATGGAAATAAATATAGAACTTGACAAGGAAAATTAAGAAATACCAATAGACTATAGCATCTCTTCTAACTCGCGACTTATCATAGCTGTGGCACCCCATAGAAAGTGTCCATTTACATTGTATCCAGGTACTATAGATTCTGTACCTTCAGCTAGTTTCATGGACTTACTGGTTTTATATTTTGGGTCTGTAAGAAGGGATAGAGGAACTTCAATTACTCCTGCTACTTCTTCTATTTGTGGGATATATTGTGGCGCATAATCTATGTATCCTACATATGGATACACTAAAAAATTACTTGCAAAAACATATAAAGAGGTCAGTTCTCCTAATATCTCGATATCACTGGTTTTTATTCCTAATTCTTCCTCTACCTCTCTTAACGCACAGATTACCAACGACTCGTCTTCTTCTTCAAACTTACCACCTGGGAAACCAATCTGACCAGCATGTTTGTCATCAGGATGACTTGATGCACGTTCAATATATGTAATGTATAGCTGACCGTCTTTCTTCGGGTGAATGAGTGCCATGACACATGCTACTCTATGGTCTTTTGGTACGATTCTGTATTTTTCGTGAGCCTCCACTGGTGACATAAGATTCTGAAAATGCTGGCCTGGTAAATCTAGGGCAAGTGCTTCTTTTATGTTTTGTATCGTTTTATTAGAATCGTAAATCATAGGATTATAAACTGTTATTGGTGGCAAATGTTGTTATTATAATATAGATTTTATTACTAATTATAATTAATACCACCTCTGCTTGAATACTTCATATATATTATGGTAAGATAGCCATATACGACGTCAAAAAATATTCGCCATCGCTATTGCTACGCATTTAGTTTTTTGACTAAAGCTACTTTACTGACTAATCTAAAAGTTAGATACTCAAACAGAAATGGCATAAGTTGCTATTTTTACACTTTATGACTAAACAGAATAACTAATGTCGCAATTTAAAGATTTACTCAATATTCTAGATTTGGAACAAATATCTGATAATGCTTTTGTCGGTACGAGTTTGGATATTGGTAGTTTCGCAGTGTATGGTGGGCAAGTACTTGCTCAAGCGGTATCTGCTGCCTCTAGAATGTGCAATGATGATAAAGTATTGCATTCGTTACATTCGTATTTTTTACGTCCTGGAGATATTTCTATTCCGATTACCTATGATGTGGAAGTGATCAAAGAGGGACGTAGTTTTAATGCACTTCGGGTCAAGGCAATGCAGAATGATAAAACGATTTTTATCATGGCAGCATCTTATCATATACCAGAAGAAGGAATTCACCACCAGAGTGCAATGCCGAATGTTGCACAGCCTGAATCATTGACCTCCTTTTCTGACCTGTTTGCACAGTTTGCTGAGAAGTTTGATGTGAAGCCAAAAGGGATATTTAGTCCCGATAGTCCGATAATATTTCATCCTGTAGAGCATTATGATCCATTCAATCCAGGAATTCGGCCACCGTATAATCATACTTGGTTTAAGATTAATGGAGAGGTGGCTGATAATAACATAAAGCTGAATCAAGCGATTATGACATATGCTTCTGATTTCAATCTGCTGATTACTGCAATGATGCCTCACAATATGTCGATGTTCACTGATCCAATGCGGATCGCGAGTCTCGATCATGCAATGTGGTTTCATAGTGATGTAGATCTCAATGATTGGATATTATATGCTGTAGATAGTCCATATGCTGGAAATGCTCGCGGGTTTTGCACTGGTAAGATGTATACAAGGGATGGCAAATTAGTAGCTTCGGTGACACAGGAGGGGCTAATACGTAAAATGTAGAGACGAGAAGGATTCCCTACATATAGAAATATTCCTTATTCGTAATTCTTCATTCGGAATTATGTTCGTTACATTTGTGTTTCAATTTACAAATATATAAGCATGTCATTAGAAGTAGAAGGTTTATTACACAAGAAATTTGAGACTGAGAATAAAACTGACAGTTTTCAAGCAAGAGAATTTGTAATCCAGACAGATGGTCAATACCCTCAGTTTGTTAAGTTCCAATTGGTGCAGGACAGATGTGGTGCTGTAGATCCATTTAAAGAAGGAGATAAAATAAAAGTGTTCTTTGACCTTAGAGGAAGAGAATGGAATGGAAAGTACTTCACTAACTTGAATGCATGGAAATTAGAGCAAGTATCTGTGAATCCTCCACCGGCAGCTGCAGAAGGCATGCCTACAGAAGAGCCACCGTTTACTAACTTTAGTGATGGAAATGATATGATGGCTGCAGGAGATGTAGACGATCTACCATTCTAAAACATAACAAAATAATGTCTCGTCCTAATATAGCGTTACGGGTTTATAAAATAAAGATACTTAATAAACGGGTAGGAGATCATTCATCTTCTACTCGTTTTCTTTTATATGTTTTAATCACAATTTTTGATTGCTTGTGCATGTATGCTGGCGTTTTCATTTTACATGATAAGTGTGGTCTTTCATTGTTATAGATCCAGATGCTCTGTTTGATTAATTCTTTCATTAATCCTAGATCATTAACCTTGAGACCTAATATGAATTCTTGCTTTAATATTCCATTTATCCTTTCAGCTGTAGCGTTTTGATATGGATCGTATTGTTCTGTCATACTACATCCAATCTTATTCTTATTTAACACATCTTGATATAGATCACTACAATATTGCAATCCACGATCTGAGTGATGAATTAGAGGCTTTTTTCTGTTTTTATTATCTCTAATTGCCATTTCTAATGCGCGTATTGATCCATGAACACCTAAACTTTTTGACACGTCATATCCAACAATCCGCTTAGAGTAAGAATCAGTAACTAATGCTAAATATTTAGGTCGTGTTCTATCTCCTATATATGTTATATCACTTACCCATATTTGATTAGGTCGTTCAACTACTATTTTCTCTACTAAGTTTTTATGTTTACTAAAACGATGATGAGAATTTGTAGTTACATGATATTGACGTTTCCTTTTGATTAACATATGATTAGCTCTAAGAATGTCAAACATCTTATCGCGACCAATCCTTAATTGATGAAGTTCTTTTTCCAAAAGATAATACAACTTCTTACCACCTATCCTTGGCATTTTAGACCTAACACTTTTTACTAAAGCGATTACTTGACTCGCTCTTTTTTGATTAAGTGACATCCTCCGTTTTGATCTATAATATACTTGTCTGCTATACCCGAACAGTTTGCAGGCGAATGCAATATTCATTTCTTGTTCGTCTTTGATTTTGTCGACTGTTCGGGTGAGAAGTTTTTTCTTATCGGAATATTATACTCCTGTTCAGCAATATCTATCATCATATCAAATATGATGGATTTCTTGTCAGAATAGTCAGCTTGCTTTTCTAACAAGTGCTTTTGCTTTTCTAACAATTTTACTTTTGCTTCCAATTCCATAATCTTCTGCTCAGGCGTCTTTGGCATATTTAGTGGTGTTTGATTCTCCCAATCAAAGCTACCATATTTTCGTAACCATCTAACTACCGTCGATCTGGATTGAACTCCATATGTTCTTTGTGCTCCTGTAACTGACTGTAACCCTCGTTCAATTTCACTTACAATTTGAAGTTTAATCGATAAACTATAATCCTTCTGTGTCCGCTTTACATAATTGGTTGTCAATTCTTTAGACATAACATTACTTTTTGTGTAACGCT
>CALLPN010000048.1 GCA_938015435.1 uncultured Saprospiraceae bacterium | reverse complement strand
AAATTGCGTGTAAGAATTTCAAGTCTGAATCTAAAGCTTACAGATGATTTATTGAATATTCCAATTTTCTATACCGAGCAAGCACCTATTTTTTTTGAAAAAGTATTGGGTAGGAATAGAGTTTGAGGGTTTTCTTTTTTTAAAAAAAAAGTGCTGTATTGGGACACAATCAATACGGCACTTTTATGAATTGAAATCTGATTCGTAAATTATGATTTATTCTTTATCCTAGCACGTATTTCTGACAATTTATGGTCGATAATCATCTTCCCATCTCTAAATACTTCTTTCAGTTCACCCGTCTTTTCATCTTCCCAAGAAACCTTGTCTATTAGCTCATATTCGCCTTGGGTTTTGGTAATTTTTATTAGCCCTCGTGCAGATTTTTTAGTGCCATCATCTGTGATTGGATCTTTGTATATATCTCTTCCAATGCTGTCAACCTCACCATATGTTGCTTTCATTGCGAAACCAAAAGTGTCTCTTGTGTTGTATTGGTAGGTGAATGAACCGATTCCTAAAACAACATTTGTAGAGGCAAACCCTTTTTGTTTGAGATTCTCACAAATGTCTTTAGCTCTTTGTAGAGTTATACTATCTCCATAGATTGCACCAATATGTGAGTCAAGTTCCTTGTAGCCCTTCTCATTTGTATGTCCTCCGAATGTATCCCATAATAATTCGACAACTCCTTTTCTTACTACTTCAGTATCGGCTTCGGGATCACCACAGATAATCTTTACTGGATCACCACTATCAGGTCTAAGAACAAGTTTTCCATCCCTTGCCAAAATTTCATCTTTTAAGTTGGGAATATATTCGGTGAGAACCTTCCATAAATCCCATGTGTCGGATACTACAGATACTACCCCTTTTGGGTATACTTCTGTGATAAGGCGTTTGAAAGTAGCCTGTTCTTCTGAATTGGTCCCCATACTCATTACAGAGTGTTCTGTAGCAGCAACTGATCCTCCAATCAGTTCAATATCAGAATTTGCATTGTAGTAATGCTCTAGAAAGTCGATGGCTGGTATTGTATCAGATCCACTGAAGCTTAACAAATGGCCAGATCCACTTGTGAGAGCAGCCTCTACAGAGGCCATACCTCGCATAGAAAAATCATGACCTTGCCAGTCTACAAATTCTGGAACAGAAGAAGTTTCTAGCGCATAGTGATCTAGAATCTTTCGATACTCTAAAGCAATTGTTGCAGAGTTGCATGGTAGCCAAACAGTTGTTGAAACAAGAGTCTCGAAGTAATTTGTAAGCCAGAAAAACTCTGGTAAGGTATTATACATAGTGAACATCGGCACACGAATGGGAACTGATACACCTTCTGGCAATGCTTTAAATACCATTGGAATAAAGCCCAGATCATGCAGTGCTGCAATATGATCTGTTCCTACTAAATTTTCACCGAGGTAATTGTTGATTCGTTTTGAGTATGCTGCAACTACTTCGGCTTTAGGCTTATCAAAAAAGTTACTTTGAAAGTCTTCCAAAATATATTTCTTGATGAAATATTGTAGTCCAAAGAAAACTACTTTATCAATACCTTCAATTCTACTCTTTCTAGGAGTCCAATTGCTATAAACTAGAGTAGTACTTGTCGGGTATTGTCTACGATGGTCTACTTTGTATCCATCTGTTAGAAGGAGTGGATTGATCATAAGTTCTAATTTATAATTTCATTAAATGAAAATTGTTGCACAAGGTTATTCTCTATTGTTTTGATCGAATCGGTAGTGTAAATTTTCTTAAAGTATTTAGATAATTCATTGAATTCTTTACTGAATATTCCATGACTGACTACAAGGAAGAGGTCGCCTGAATTCTTTGCTTTTAATACTTCCGCAAGTCCCATAAAAGTGCCTCCGCCATCGCAGATGTCATCTACTATTAAGCATGGAGCTCCTTTTAGATCATCGCTTGGTACTTTGAAACTTGAAAGAGCACCAGTTCTCACATCTCTCTTTTTTCCGCATTCGAGTACTTCATAGTCTTGGAGATAGGCTGCTAACTTATAGATCTTTTTAATTGCCCCGGCATCTGGTGATGCGAGTAAAAGATTAGCTGGCAATTGAGAAGTGATCATTCTTATCATCTTATGATTATCAAATACTATACAATTGTTAATTAGAGCAACTGTCACATCAGAATGCGGATCGAATATAGAAACCTTAGATAATTGGAGCTGATTTATTAAGTCAGCGTAAATCTTTACAGTTAATGGTTCCCCTTTTACCATGACCCGATCCTGCCTAGCTCCTGGAAAGTAGGGTAGAAATAGCTCGATAGTATTAAAGTTCATTCTTCGTAATGCATCAACGGCTATACAAAGAAGTCCTAGATCATTAAAGCTGTTGATACGATGTGTGATAGTTATTCGCCCCTGATAACCAGTATCTTGTATCTTAATGTGAGGTTCTCCACCTGAGAAGATGAATGATTCATATTCCAATTCTTGTCCTGGTATGGGTTTGAAATTTTTAGATAGATTTAAAATCATGTTTGTGTATTATATACGCAATATAAGTGTAGTTATTGATTAAGTCAAATATTGCGTAATATTTACGCAAACTTAATTTCAAAATTGATCCCTTCTTTTAAGGATTCCATATATTTACGTCGATTAAACTTGTAAAGTAATGCAGGCCTGCCACTTCCATGTTTTTTAATTTCGCCAGTTTCTTCTAAGAAATTAAAGCCAAGAATTTTCTTTCTAAAATTTCTTCTATCAATTTTCCTTTGTAGAATAGTCATATAGAGGTTTTCTAAATCAGAGAAGGGAAACTTAGCACTTAATAGCTCAAAACCGATAGGTTGATAATTGAGCTTGGCTTTTAATCTAGTGTGAGCCGTTTTTATTATTTGATTATGATCAAATGGAAGCTTCGGAATCTTAATGTACTCAAACCAAGCGACATCGATAGAGTCAGTATCAGCCTTTAGTTTCATTTTACTAGGATTAGCAGTGGCAAGGTATGCAACAGATATAACTCTTGCTCTTGGGTCTCTATTGATATTATCGCCAAATGTGTACAATTGTTCCAATGAAGAAATATTGACACCTGTCTCTTCAAGGAGTTCTCTTTTTGCCCCATCTAATAGACCTTCATTGTCTTTGAGAAATCCGCCTGGTAGGACCCATTGGTTTTTAAATTGGCCAAAACCTTGCTTGACGAGTAGGATGTGTAAGTTGTTATCTTTATATCCAAATAGAGCTATGTCAACAGCTACGTTAATATTTTGCTTGATTTTCATATATGCGTATATATTACGCTAATATAAAGTTTATGGCTTGAATTAGGTTTACTTTCTTATAATTCTTAAGTAAGTAGGAGACTGAACTAAGTTGTGTAGTTAATACCCCCCTCATCACCCCTTCCTCAAAAATACAATCCCGTTTGCTGGGCACTCCAGTTGATGCAAAGAAGCAGAAAGTGTAAGGTCGGTCTTCGAAACCAGCTCCCCTTTACAATTTAAGATTTCGCAAGACCAATCAGATTTTTCCCCATCCAATAGAAGCGCTAGAGTCTTAGACATCTTTCCATTAATGATATGAATGCTTGGAGCGCTTAGAGATACTGGTAGTACGATGTCCTCGTAGATACCATATATCGTGGTATCCGCAGTCTGAGCAGATAGATAAGGATAATTGGATAAAGGCTTGTAGGCAGTGAAATTTCCGTCTAGTAATATGTCCTTATTTTCATTCCAATAATTGGTGAAGAACTTAATCATAGCCCGTTCCTCTTCAGATCTTTCATTGATGCGCACGGATAATTGTGGAACCGAAAAAAGGATGCTTGTAAATTGTAATGCAGCAACCTCTACGGATTCCTCTTTGTGCCAAGTCAGCATATCAGAGTGAACCGCACTATTGCCACAAAGCAATTTGACATCTGTGGTACGTAC
>CALLPN010000047.1 GCA_938015435.1 uncultured Saprospiraceae bacterium | reverse complement strand
TAATCCAAAATTATTTTTTCTAATAATATTGTAACTATATCTAAAAGGTATATTGATTAATGTTTCTCTTAGAGGTTTCATACGTTTGCCCCTGGTCGTAGTAGTGACTAATATTGAATCACCAACAAAACCATTAGACGTGTAGTAAGCCTCAGTACTATACATTGTCTTTTCGCTTATGATCACGGTATCCTGTGTATGTTGGTTTTCGATGTGTTGATATTCCAAGCCTATATTGATACTGCTTTTAGAATTTATTCTTCTTCCGAGAGATAGGGAAAACTGAAAGCTTGCTATAGGGTCTACGGAACGTTTCCATACTTCAGAAGTAGGAGTTGGGTCTATACCTTCAGAGCTTATCATATTAGATACTAAGGAAGAAATTATACTAGCTTGTCCGTACCAAAGTTTATGAAACCTTAAGGGCTTAATAATCCCTTTGTCCATATACGTAGTTAACCCTTGCGCAGATGGCAATGATCTAACATAACTAAAGTCATAATCATATTTGATAGGGAGTAATCCCAATAATGTCAACTGCTCATTTTTCAACTTGTTAATTGATAGATTTTTGTCAATCTTAGTTGAAGGTTTTGGGTATAGGATTGAGCCTAAGTGAGTCTTGTTTTTGTTTTCTGACCTTGAATCAAGCGTAATAGAAGATGAGAATAGTGAAGCATCATAACTTGGTTTAATGTTAGAAGCATTGTTTTTTGTTATTTGATTATTGGTTTTTCTTATACCTGATTCAGAGACTATAGGTGTTCCTGCGTCTATTGCATTTTGTCTATCGGTTAGCACACCTTTAGAAGGTGTAGATGTTAATACTGTCTCCTCTGCCGTCTTACTGGCTGCAGACGTATGGACGTGTTGAGATTCTCCTAAAGTAGTCTCTCCAATATCGGAATTAATAATAATCCACCCTCCAAAAACTAAGCCTACAAAACCCAATGAAAACCATAAAAAGAAAGGTAATTTTTTACGAGGCTTGTCTGGGTCTATCTTAGTCCATAGTTCTTCTACTCCAGACATAGGAATCTCATTGTCTGATAGATTGTCTTTAAAGTAATCGTCTATATTGTTATGAGGCTTCATGTATTTTTACTTTAGGTAGTATATTGCTGAGTTGTTTTCTGGCTCTCGCGACAAGAGTTCTGGAGTAGCTTTCTTTTATATCTAATTGCTCTGATATCTCTTTGTGACTATAGCCTTCGATGGCATATAAATTAAAACAAATACGTTGTTGATTAGGGAGTTTGTGAAGTAAAGCGAATAGTGCTTGATTCTCAAATTGGTAGTTAGGCAGATAAGCTTCAGATCTTGGACCTACTTGAAGTTTATCCCAATTTTTCTTTTTTCTCGTAAGAATTAGGGCTTCATTGATACAGATTTTTTTCATCCAACCTGCCACCATAGCCTCAGATTCTAACTGTATGCTTTCTATATTGGAATAGATTTTTATATATGTATTCTGAAGGGCATCCTTGGCGGTACTTTCATCAGGGACATAACGAAGTGCTGTGGCAAAGAGCCACTTATATGAATGGAGATAGAGGTCCTTAGCGGACCTCTTATCTCTATTTTTAATATTATATATGATATCTATAAGTCTCACTAATTCTTATTGCGGCTTTACTCTGAAAGTACCATTTATATAATTAGTCATAGATTCTGGAGATTCGAAAGTTCCTTCTATATATTCGAATATACCAGGTGATATTTCTGGACCAACAGATTTAAAATGAATTTTAATTTCAGGAAAGGAAAAACCGAAGCTACCACTACGTACATTTATATCATTTACTATTTGCTCTGTATCTTGAACGGGAGTACTGCCAAATCCTAAGTTAATATAGTCCCTTGATTGGCGATCATCAAAAATTAGTGTGTACTGACCTGAATTCAAAAAGTAATAAATAATTTCAGAATCAAAAACCAATCTTTCTACTGTCGTTAAACCAAAACTATTACTTTCAAATTTATAATAGAAATACTGTTCAGGTAACACCTCACACGCTTGGAGTTTTTCAAAATTATATTCTGGAGTTTTGTCTGAAATATTTATAGTAATGGATGCTAATGTATTACCAGTATCAAGAATTTGTACAGTACCTTCAAACGCTCCACAAGTAGGAAAATTGACATCGAAACTTCCATCTGATTCTATCGGAAAAAAGTAAGAATCATTTTGTAAATTGATGATCACCATTCCTTCAATTAAAGCCTCGTTATCACAATCAGTAGCATTACCGGTCAAATTTATAAAAGTGATATCTATGTTCCCATTTACTATTATTGGGCCTAACTCTATCTTACCAGGCTCATAGGGTCCAAGACTTATCGATTCAATTAACTCTCCGCAATAGTTTAATACTTCCAAAGTTAATATTTCTCCACTCGGTACATTTATAAATCTAAAAGATCCGTCATCACAAAGCCATCCACCCAAAGCTGAAAATGAATCACCCCCTAATCTAACCTGGAAATAAGAAAGACTTTTTGTAAACTCAAGAGTAACAATAGAACCGCAGATCTCTACAGGATCTATTATAACATCAACATTCCATGTGCTAAAGTGAGAGACTTCTCCTACATACTTATCACCATCCAGAGTAGCGCTACCTTCTTCTACCCAGTAGCCATTAGATTCATCGTAATTCCACAGCGGAATAATTGCTGGTGCACTCGTCCTTAATGATTGTGGTACTGGAAACTCAAGAATTGCAGTGTTGCCTTCAGCTATATTAAGTTCAGATCCATCTGCAGCTTCGAGTTCTACTTGAAGCATACCATAAGTTGATAGTCCTACAAGCTCACCTTCAGAATCTATAGCGCTGAGGTCTCCTACCATTCTTAGGTTCAGATCATCTGATGTAGGATCTATCCAAGATAGAAATACATCATAGTCGCCAGAGTAAGATTGTCCAGCGGCATCTACGATGCCATTGGCCGGTAAGGAGATGACTGCTCCAGTATTGTCATTAAGTACGCCGCCTTGCTCTGCAGAGAGTGTACCCAGAGATATTTTGTCCTTGAGGAGTATTTTGGTATAATTGATCCTTTTCTCTATTAAGCCTAGCCTTCTGAATCCATCAAATTTTCCAGCAGAGGTAACGGATAGGTAGGCTGAGCCTCCTTTTACCGCTATATTAAAAAACTGAAAGTCCCCTTTCTCATCTGTAAGAACCTCTTGCACGGGTACACAGCT
>CALLPN010000046.1 GCA_938015435.1 uncultured Saprospiraceae bacterium | reverse complement strand
TTAGGGCTAAAATAACATCCAAAGGTAGATACATAACACCGTATATCATGGCATGCACTATTTTGTGACACTCTGCTTAGTTAGTAAAGTGAGACTTATTGCATAACTGAGCTTTATCGCGGAGATGCACGCCAGATATACATGATACGTTATGAGTACAACACAATAAACTGCCAACTCTCAACGGCCAATACACAGATTTTCATTCTTAGTATTCATGAATATTAATCGCAAGTTGAGATAAGTAGCAAAGAAAGGTTTATCCGCGTTTGGGGAATGCTGTACATAACACAGGTATATCATAATCATACGTCTTAGGCAACATAGACTCAATCTGCTTTGTTGGTACGTTGGGCTTTAATGCTTATTTTAGCTTTATCCATTGGACGTACACTAGATATACGGACCGTTATGAGTACAACACAATGAACTGCCAACTCTCAACGGCCAACACACAGATTTTCATTCTTAGTATTCATGAATATTAATCGCAAGTTGAGATAAGTAGCAAAGAAAGGTTTATCCGCGTTTGGTGAATGCTGTACATAACACAGGTATATCATAATCATACGTCTTAGGCAACATAGACTCAATCTGCTTTCTTGGTACGTTGTGCTTTAATGCTTATTTTAGCTTTATACATTCGACGTACACTAGATATACGGACCGTTATAGGTCATAAAGATTGATAAAAAGAAAGAACAATGAAATTAGAACAGATATTAGAAAAACTAAATACTATCGAAAAGACTTCCTTTTCAAAAATATTGGACAGTATTTTGACCACAAGACCAAAGAATGCAAGAGAAATTGATCGATTACTATTAAACTATTCGGATAAAAATTTGAGAAGCTTAGATAGTAATCTATTCTCTAAAGTATTTGAGTTGATTAATGATGAATACAGCCAATGCTTAAACGAACAAATTGGTGCATCAGTCAGTCAATTAGATATTCTACTAGACATTTTAATTAAAGATGGAAACTGTATAATGTCTAGAGAGTGGCTGGGTGACTTGTACAAAAAGAAGATTAAAAAATTAAAGGATAAGATTCGAAATTTAGATAAGCAGATCTCTGGAAAAGATATAACTGAGGTCGATGCCAGAACTAGGGATTTCATTATATATAAGAAATGTGTAGAGACCGCATACAAAAATGACATTTCGAACAATCAAGATGCGAAAATCACTAATGACGAAAAAACAATATTAAATACATTAGCTTCCAATTTTGATCTTTCTCAAGAAGAAGTTAAACTCTTAAACTACTCTGTACTTCCAATTGAGAAACTATCAATTGATGAAATAATTGAATTGCTTAAAAATGCGGGTATAATTTTATATTCTAAGAAGTATCTAGAAATTTATATCCCAGATGAATTTATCCGATTATTAAGAGTTTATCGAAATAAGGAAGTTGCGGATAAATATCTAAGAAGAATCTTAAGACTATTAAAAGATCCTGAGGTAAACTTAATTGCTAAACAGCATGATATAGACAGGAAATTTAGTAGAAGAGAGAAAATAAAATCTATAATTAATGATGGAATAGGTATTAGAAATATATTGAAATTTGATATTCATAAGCCAGGCATAACACTAACGGATAAGAAAAAGAGAGTAAATGAATTAGTTGACAAAGGCTTAAGTCTAGAACATTTGAAGGGTACTACCTTGGATTCTAAAATTGATAGTCTAATTAATTACTTCAATGAAATAGAGAAAGACGAGAAAGTTGGTATTTCAATAGAAGGATACAAAACATTGTTGCTCGATCTACAATCAATACTTCCAAAATCAAAACAATTTGTACAAAAGGAGTTTGAAATTCAGACGGATGAAGTAATGGACGCTAGCTTACTATTAGAATACAATCTTAAGCCTAGAGATATCCTAGAAATTCTCGATGATAGTGATATCAAAGCATTTTGCCAAGAGAAGAATATATCAATCAGAGGTAATGAATTGATGAACATTTTGAATTCATATAAAGACTCTCAGAACATTGAGCTTGAGAACTACGCTGATATTGCGTTTAGAAATGTAAATGCCCTTAAAGAGAATGGTATTAAAATCAAAGAGGCTGATCTTGGGTTAAAATTCGAGGAATTAACAAGGATGATTTTTATTGAGCTTGGATTACACGTAGATGAGGACCTTAGAAAAACTCTAAGCACTAAAAAGGATAAAATGGATATCCTTCTTAGTATCGGAGAAAAAGAAGTAATATTAATCGAATGCAAATCAGTTAAAGAGACGGGGTACAATAAGTTTAGCTCAGTATCAAGGCAAATTAAGTCATATAAGAACGTATTAGAAAAGAGTGGATATAGAGTAATGAAATCGTTGCTTATAGCTCCTGAATTCACAGATGATTTCGTTAATGACGTAGAAATGGATTACGATCTCAATCTTTCACTTATCGAAGCTTCAACACTACTTGGAATTACTCGCGCATTTAAGGAGAATAAAAAATTGAAAGAATTCCCTTACATGTTACTAATGAAAGATGTGCTGATTCATGAAGAGAGAATAATTAAGGCTTTAAACAAATAAAAAACGACCTATAACAATGTATGATAATGTCATGCACTCTTTAGTTTCAATCAGCTTAGTAAGTAAAGTGAAATCTATAGCATAACTTGGCTTCATAGCGGAGATGCACGCCAGATATACTTGATACGTTATGAGTACAACACAATGAACTGCCAACTCTCAACGGCCAACACACAGATTTTCATTCTTAGTATTCATGAATATTAATCGCCATGTTGAGATCAGTAGCAAAGAAAGGTTTATCCGCGTTTTGGGAATGCTGTACATAACACAGGTATATCATAATCATACGTCTTAGGCAACATAGACTCAATCTGCTTTGTTGGTACGTTGGGCCTTAATGCTTATTTTAGCT
>CALLPN010000045.1 GCA_938015435.1 uncultured Saprospiraceae bacterium | reverse complement strand
CTATTGCAGTCACGCCAACAGGTAACTATACCTATACATGGAGTGATGGAGGAATGGGAAGTACTAGATCAGATTTAGCAAGTGGTATCTATACGGTCCTCGTTACAGCCAACAATGGTTGCTCAGGAACGGTCGATTTAATTATCAATGATGACAATACTGCTATGCCAGCTATCACGACAACGAATATTAGTTGTTTTGATGCATGTGATGGCAGCATTAATTTGATTACAGGAACAGGTACTTTTACTATTAGTGATGCTAGTGGCAATGATATTCCATTAACACTTTTAGATGGCAAACTCTGTGCGGGCGACTATATAATCCAATACACAGATAGTAATGCTTGTAGTAATTTTGATACAATTACGCTTAGTCAACCAGATGCATTCGATGTGTTTATTGAAGTAGCGCCAATCGTTTGTAGAAGAGGTCAGATTTGTGTAACGGATGTTATAGGAGCCAATGGGAATTACACCTATCATTGGTCGGGTCCTGATGTAGAAGGATTGACAGATACCTGCATTACGGTTACGCAAGAAGCAACCTATATTCTTACAGTAAGTGATGATAAAGGATGTGACAAACGATTGGAAATCTTTGTGGAACGTATAGCGTGTATCGTCGACTTAGCATTAAAGAAAACGACTTCGGATACTGGGCCATTTCTTTACGGCGATATAGTCACTTTTGATTTTACGGTTTACAATCAAGGTAACTTCCCAGCAACCAATATTGAAATTACAGAATATATGCCATGTGGTTATATCTTTACTCCTAGCTTAAATCCACAATGGGTAGCAAATACCAATCAGACTGCTACAACTATCATTCGAGATACTTTGTTAGCAGGAGATTCCAGTATTGTTTCTATTGACTTTGTATTGCAATATTGTGAAGAAGAAGATGCTTGGAAAAATACAGGAGAAATAAGTAGCAGTGAAGATGAACTAGGGAATGACACAACGGATGATGATATAGATAGTCAGCCTGACAATGATCCCGAGAACGATGGCGAAATGGAAGATAATGTGATTGATAATGAAAACGAAGATGAAGATGATTCCGATTTTGAAGTAATTCCAATCTTCGATTTAGCCTTAATAAAACAGTTAGCTCCAACACAACAGTCAACTATCTTACCGGGTACTGCTGTAGTTTATCAAATAACTATTTACAATCAAGGCAATACAGATGCATCTGAGGTCAAAGTAGTTGATTACATTCCTGATGGGCTTCTCTTTAATCCTACAGCTAACACGGCGGCAAGTACAGGGAATAGCAATAACTGGATTTTAGTCAATGGACTACCGACTTACATCATTGATAATTTGGCGGCGAAAAAGGCTATTACTATAGACATTAACTTTATGGTTGATGCTAATTTCAAAGGAGCAGAAATTACTAATTTTGGAGAGATTACCTCCTTTGTGCCTGATCTACCTGCGAGACTGAATATAGTTGACGCAGACTCTAATCCAGATGCGGATATGGAGAATGACACATATGATGGAGATAATGAAACAGCCGGCCTCGGTATTCTTGGAGAAGATGAAGATGATCATGATCCAGCTATTGTTTACTTCTTTTCTCCAGATGAGGTCATTGTAATTTCTAATCCCAACCCTCCTTCAGATACGATCGTTACCGATACCATTACCGATATAGATCCTGAAGCAACACCTCCTGTAGAAGTAGTAGAGGAAGAAACGGATTGCAGTAAATATCCTGCATATTGCTATCATGGATTAGCCATAGAATTAATGCCAATGGGGATGGTAGAAACTTGGGCGAGCGACATAAGCGTAAATGATTATAGCCCATGTCCAGATTACAAATTAGGCATTTGGCATGAAAGTATGCCGATGAAGCAACCTACTACCTTAGCGGAAGTAAGCGCTTTGCCGACTAATATCGTTTTCACTTGTGCAACCTTAGGCAATCAAGAGGTACAATTATATATTACAGATCCAGAGGGTAATTGGAATTTCTGTGAAACATACATTAATGTACAAGACAACAATAAGGCATGTGTTGAATCACAAACGACGAATCCTGACATGGCTTTATTAGGAGGACAAGTTAATACTTGGAAAGGAGAAGCAGTAGAGGAAGTCATGTTGAATACGACTCAAGAGGCCTATATGACGCAACAAGATGGATTCTATCATTTTGAATTACCTATGGATTCTAGCTATACCGTTACTCCTCAAAAAGAACATATTCCATTAAACGGCGTGAGTACGTTTGACTTAGTCTTAATGACCAAACACATTTTAGGGATTCAAGCTTTTGATAATCCTTATCAGATCATTGCGGCTGATGTCAACCGATCTCAAACTATTACGGCTTTTGATTTGGTTCAATTAAGAAAACTAATTCTAGCCGTTGATACAGAGTTCTCTAACAATAGTAGCTGGCGTTTTGTAGATGCAGATTATGAATTCACAACAGATAATCCATTGACGGAAAATTTCCGAGAGTATGGATTCGTCGATAAATTAAGTAATAATACCATTATCAATTTCATCGCCGTAAAAATTGGTGATGTAAATGGGAATGCCAGAGCTAATAGTCTACAGCAAACAGAGCAGAGAAATAGCCATAAGGTTTTTGAAATCGAAATCGAAGATCAGTTCTTAGAAGCTGGGCAAACTTATGCGATTCCTTTCAATGCGAAGGATATTAGTAAAATACAAGGATACCAATTTACAGTAAATACAAAAGATGTACTCACCGATCAAGTGTATGGCGCAATAATGACTAAAGCTAATTTTGGTTTAAATAATCTGGAAGCAGGTAAGCTAACCGTAAGTTGGAATCAAATGCCAAACTATACGGTTAGTGAAGAAAAACTCTTTACAATCCATTTACAAGCTACTAAGGATACTAGACTAAGCAAAGTACTACAATTAAATAATCAACCAACTATAGCAGAAGCTTATGATTTGGAGGATAATATAATGGAGGTACAATTGACATTCACTAATTCAGATAATGCAAGGGAATTTGACTTAGCTCAAAATCAACCGAATCCATTCAGAAAGCACACAAGCATTGGGTACACGTTACCTAGTAATAGTCCAGTAGAATTAATATTAAGAGATGAAACTGGTAGAGTTATTAAAGTAATGAAGCAAGAGGGTAAAGCTGGATATAATCTAATTTCTTTAGAGGATTTAGAGATGACACCAGGATTTATTTACTATCAATTGATTACTAAATTTGGTACTAAGTCTAAAAAAATGATTCGCGTAGAATAATCGAATCAAGAAGATGGCAACACTAACTTCTTATAATTAAAGTAGTCTCGCCTTAGGTGAGGCTACTTTTTTTTGTCTTTAAGTTCTTGCAAAACAAATTTGCAAATCTGAAATATCTTTTTAAACAACTTCCTAGTCCCTAAAATAAGAACTAACCTATTTTTTAATTAATAGAGGTTAATCTATTAGAAATTTGAGCGTATTTTCTAATGATTTCTTATAATGCCTACTAACTGGAATATTTTCACCTTCTATAGTGACAAAACCCGATGGGTCATAAACCATTATCTTATCACAGTTTATTATAAAGTTTCTGTGAGATTGTGCAAAAGGAATAGAACTTTTGGAGAGAGATTTTAATATACTAGCTAGAGATGTCCTAATAGTATAAGATTCATTGTTGTCCAGCATTAAGATGCAATCATTACCTTTTGCAACAACCCATTTAAGCTTACAAATATTTATAGGTATATATATTCCTGAATCTTTTAAAAAAAAAATATTTTTCATTTATATGCTCTTTTTGCGTGAACATTCTTAAACAACTTCATAAGAAGAAAAGGCAAGTGTCAGTTATGACACTCACCTAAATCATTTTACTTGGTCTTTGTAAAAAGAGAGAATCTATGCGTTTTTTTCAATTATGTTAACAATGTCTTCAGGCGTATGTATAGCTGGTTCAATTAAATCAAGAAAATCAATGGTTGTAGCAAAGACTGATTGTAAGGAATGTTGAAAATCCAATAATATACCTAAGATGTTGAACTCTTTATTTAGTTCTTGTAGTGGAGTATTCCAGTCGAAATTTTTCTCAGAAATGTTAAACTCTTTTATTAAAATATCTTTGATAATCTCTCTTATGTTTAATGTACTCAAAATACTTCTTTATTAAAATTCCACTTATATTATAAACGAAATACCTGTTTAAACAACCATATTGGATAAACATATCCCACCACTTAACCTGTTTCAATAATCGTTTCTG
>CALLPN010000044.1 GCA_938015435.1 uncultured Saprospiraceae bacterium | reverse complement strand
TCGGGGGTTCGAATCCCTCCATCGGCTCTCCGTTTTTACGAAAGAACAAGGAGGGGGTGCGCCACAGTTGGAGAGGTGGGTTGGACTGTAAATCCAATGTTTCGGCTGAGTAGGTTCGAATCCTACCACCCCCACACTTTCATTAGATCGTGAAAACCAAAGAAGAATTAATAAGCGGAAGTAGCTCAGTTGGTAGAGCATCAGCCTTCCAAGCTGAGGGTCGCGGGTTCGAGTCTCGTCTTCCGCTCAATTTTCTTCTTAAAAAATAATGATCCTCTCTGCTATGCCAATGTAGCTCAGGGGTAGAGCGCTTCCATGGTAAGGAAGGGGTCAAGGGTTCAAATCCCTTCATTGGCTCAATAATGTATTATTCTAAACAAAATATTTATCTAGTAAAAGTTAACATCGATGGCTAAAGAAACATTTCAGCGGAATAAACCGCACGTCAATATCGGAACTATTGGTCACGTAGATCATGGTAAGACGACTCTTACAGCTGCTATCACTTATGTTTTATCGGAAGGTGGTACTGCTACAAAAATGAGTTATGACTCAATTGATTCCGCTCCAGAAGAAAAAGAGAGAGGTATCACTATTAATACTGCACACGTTGAATACGAGACAGATAACAGGCACTACGCTCACGTTGATTGTCCAGGTCACGCCGATTATGTAAAAAACATGGTAACGGGAGCCGCTCAAATGGACGGTGCTATTCTTGTTGTTGCTGCTACTGATGGCCCTATGCCTCAGACTAGAGAGCACATTCTTCTTTGTCGTCAGGTAGGTGTACCTAAGATCGTTGTATTCATGAACAAGGTTGATCTTGTTGATGATGAGGAGATGTTAGAACTAGTTGAGATGGAAGTTAGAGAACTTCTTGATGCATACGAATTCGGTGGTGATGATGCTTCTGTAATAGCAGGGTCTGCACTTAAAGCATTGGAAGATGATGCAACAGCTAAGCAACAGATCAAAGATCTAATGGCTGCAGTTGATGCTGACATTCCGGAGCCAGTAAGAGATGTAGATAAGCCTTTCTTAATGCCTATTGAGGATGTATTCTCGATTACAGGTAGAGGAACAGTAGCTACAGGTAGAATCGAAAGAGGTGTAATTAACACTGGAGATGGTGTAGAGATCGTAGGTATGATGAAGGCTGATGAGAAGCCTCTAGTTTCCACTATAACAGGTGTTGAAATGTTTAGAAAAATACTAGAGAGAGGTGAAGCTGGTGATAACGCTGGTTTACTTCTTAGAGGTATCGCTAAAGAAGATATTAAAAGAGGACAAATTATCTGTAAGCCAGGTTCAGTAACTCCACACAAACACTTTAAGTGTGAGGTATACGTTCTGGCTAAGGATGAAGGTGGAAGACATACTCCATTCTTCAACGGATATAGACCTCAGTTCTATTTCAGAACAACTGATGTAACAGGTGACTGTAAACTTCCTGATGGAGTTGAGATGGTAATGCCTGGTGATAATGTATCTATGGAAGTTATGCTTATCAATACTATTGCAATGGAGAAAGGACTTCGTTTCGCAATTAGAGAAGGTGGTAGAACAGTAGGTGCAGGTCAGGTTACTGAAATCTTAGACTAAAAATAAGTACTTAATGGCCGTAATACGGTTATTATGATAACTTTACAATAAATATTTGTGGTGAAAATTAAGCATCCTGTCGGGTGCTTAATTTTTCACTTTCAAAGATGTTTAGCTTTTCCTTCATTTTTTTGGAGTTTTGGTTATTCAAATAGGGGCGTAGCTCAGTTGGTAGAGCAGTGGTCTCCAAAACCAAAGGTCGAGGGTTCGAATCCTTTCGCCCCTGCACTTTAGAGCAATATTTTGCTCGACTATTGCTTAATGAAGCAGAAGCAATTTCATAGAAGTAAGATGAACAGCATCACTTCTTTTTTATTTCGAAAGTAACACCATAATAAAATGGACGGCATATTACTATATATCAAAGAAAGCTACAACGAGTTGATACATAATGTAACTTGGCCTACATGGCCTGAGTTGTTTAGCTCAACTAGATTAGTTATCGTAGCATCTATAATCATAGCTCTTTTGGTATTTGTGATGGATTTTATCTCTAAGTTTATCACTACGGGTATTTACGATTTAGGAGCATAATCAAAAGATAACCTGTCATGGAAGAAGAAAAAAGATGGTACTCACTAAGAGTAATTAGTGGTAAAGAGAAGAAAATCAAAGAGCGTATAGAGCTTGAGATGCAAAGGCAGAAGTGGACAGATGTAGTCACTCAGATCCTTGTACCATCAGAGAAGGTTTATAAGATTAGAAATGGTAAAAAGGTGATTCTTGAAAGAAACATTCTTCCAGGCTATATTTTAGTAGAGGCTGTTCAAGGCAAGTTTAGAGGAGAGATGATTGCAGCTATTACTAATATGCCTAATGTAATTCACTTCTTAGGAAGAAATCATCCTATACCAATGCAACAGTCTGAAGCAAACAGAATGTTGGGTAAGGTTGATGAAAGTCAAGATCTTAGTGAAGCAATGATAGAGCCATTCTTAGTTGGAGAAACTATCAAAATTATAGACGGGCCGTTCAATGATTTTGTTGGAGATATCCAAGAAGTAAATGAAGAGAAGAAAAAGTTAAAAGTGATTGTGAAGATTTTTGGTCGAGGAACCGAAGTCGAGCTCAACTTCATGCAAGTAGAGAAACAATCATAGTACAAAAAAAATAAATATGAAAAAGCCGCAAAGAGTTGTATCTTTGCGGCTCTTTTGAAAAATACATTCTGTAATTATTCCCATAGTGGAGCTTCCATAATTCAGAGCGTGTAATAATATAAATTTTATAACACATACATTGAAATAAGCATTATGGCAAAGGAAATCGAAGGATTTGTCAAGTTACAGGTAAGAGGTGGTCAAGCAAATCCATCTCCACCAGTAGGACCAGCACTGGGTGCTAAAGGTCTGAATATCATGGAGTTCTGTAAGAGATTTAACGCTCGTACACAAGAAAAGCAAGGTCAGGTTTGTCCGGTAGTTATTACTGTATTTAAGGATAAGTCATTCGAATTTGTTATCAAGACCGCTCCAGCGGCTACTCAGATCATGGAAGCTATCAAACTAAAAAAGGGTTCATCTGTACCTAACCGTGATAAGGTAGGTCAAATCACTTGGGATCAAATTAAATTGATCGCAGAAGATAAGATGGAAGACCTTAACGCATTCAAAATCGAAGCTGCTATGCGAATGATCGCTGGTACTGCTAGATCTATGGGTGTTACTGTAGATGGTCCAGGTCCTTGGGAAGCGTAAGCAATCCAGACTCAAACAAGTAATTAATTAACAATATTGTACATCAGGGAGTAAGCTAAGCTTACGCTAATACCTTTAAACATTATCAACAATGGCAATAAGTAAAAAAAGAAAGGCGGCTGAAGCTAAAGTAGATGCGGATAAGCACTACGGCCTACAAGATGCTATGGCTCTTGTAAAAGAAGTAAATCAAACTAAATTTGATGCTTCTGTAGATCTTCACATAAGATTAGGTGTAGATCCGCGTAAAGCAGATCAAGCGATCAGAGGAACAGTTACACTACCACACGGTACAGGTAAGACTAAGAAAGTTCTAGTACTTTGTACTCCAGATAAGGAGCAAGAAGCACTAGATGCTGGAGCAGATTACGCAGGACTAGATGAGTACGTAAAGAAAATAACTGATGGTTGGTTAGACATGGATGTAATCATTGCTATGCCTAACGTAATGGCTCAAGTGGGACGTATCGGTAGAATATTAGGGCCTAGAGGTCTTATGCCGAACCCTAAGACTGGAACAGTAACACCTAATGTAGGTGCAGCTGTAACAGAAGTAAAAGGAGGTAAAATTTCATTTAGAGTAGATAAATATGGTATCATTCACTCACCAATCGGTAGAGTGTCTTTTACGCCAGAAAAATTAACTGAGAACGCTCGTGAGATACTCAGTACATTAGAAAGAATGAAGCCGAGTACTGTAAAAGGTACTTACATGAAATCTGTCAATGTAGCAAGTACGATGAGCCCTGGTATCACAATCGATACTAAGACTATCTAATCCGATTCGTTAACACCTAGAAAGAACAACACAATGTTAAAAAAATCAGAAAAGACTCAGGTAATTAATGAACTGAGAGAAAAAATAAACGCTTCACCAAATCTATATATCACTGATGCTAGCTCACTTACTGTGGCTAAAATCAATGAACTCAGAGCACTTTGTTTCAAAGCAGGTGTAGAGATGAAAGTTGTAAAAAATACCCTTGCTATAAAAGCAATGGAGCAGGATCAAGATGAGAAGGGCTATGCTCCTCTGTATGATGCGCTTAAAGGACCTACAACAATCTTATTTTCTGAGATAGGTAATGTACCAGCGAAAATAATTAAAGAATTCCGTGGACCTAAAGGCGAAAGACCAATCCTCAAAGCTGCATATATCGATAGCGATATATTCATTGGAGACGATCAGTTGGAGTTATTAGCTTCATTGAAATCAAAAGAAGAATTAATCGGAGATGTTATCTCATTATTACAATCTCCTGCGAAGAACGTTATTTCTGCCCTAAAATCAGGTGGATCAACCATTGCAGGTATAGTAAAAACTCTTCAAGAAAGAGGATAGGATAACGGAGGCTCCCTATAAAATTTGGCTTCCAAGACAACGCAACTCAAGTTATTTTTTGAATTGTATTATTGAACATTATAAAAACCATTTAAAATGGCAGATTTAAAAGATTTTGCTGAGAAGTTAGTTAACTTGACAGTAAAAGAAGTAAGTGAATTAGCTGATATTCTCAAAGATGAATACGGTATTGAACCAGCAGCAGCTGCAGTAGCAGTAGCAGCAGGTGGCGGAGCCGGTGGTGGTGACGCAGCAGAAGAAAAGACAGAATTTGATATCTCTCTTAATTCTGCAGGAGCTGCTAAATTAGCAGTAGTTAAAGCTGTAAAAACTCTATTAGGAGTTGGACTTAAAGATGCTAAGGATTTAGTTGACAGTGCACCTTCTATCATTAAGGAAGGAGTAGCGAAAGCAGAAGCTGAGTCTATTAAGGCTGAACTAGAAGCAGCAGGTGCTGAAGTAGAATTAAAGTAATCCTACTAAACGTATCTGACTGAATGACAGAAGTTAAGTCTAGTTCATACTAAGACATAACTGGCCTAACCAGCGTTAATCGTTGGTTAGGCCTATCGTCATTTTCAGAATGATGATTGATAACTCGAGGTGCGCACTTGATTTATTGATCTTTTGAGTTGAATCACTCTCTTACAAAAGTGATTACCGTTTTGCAAAACATTTTAGTGATAGATATAGCGTTATATCCAATCGCCTCATAGTAAAAACCGTTTTGAATGGCATCAAATGGAGTAGCTGCAACCGCCGCCAATAGCAGGGTAAACTTTGGCAACATGAAGCTCCCTTCACAGTATCCAGACCTACTTGAGATCCAACTCAAGTCGTTCCAGGAGTTCTTCCAATTGGAAACAACACCAGAGAACAGAGGTCATGAGGGACTGTTTAGAGTATTTCAAGAAAATTTTCCTATTACTGACGCTAGAAACATCTTCGTTTTAGAGTTTCTAGATTATTATATAGATCCTCCACGTTACACTATTGAAGAGTGTATGCAGAGAGGTCTAACTCACAGTGTTCCTTTAAAAGCAAAGCTTAGGCTTTCTTGTAATGATGAAGAACACGTGGATTTCCAGACTATCGTTCAAGATGTATTTTTAGGTAATATTCCTTACCTGACTACCAAAGGTACATTTGTAATCAACGGTGCAGAAAGAGTAGTAGTATCACAGCTACACAGATCTCCTGGAGTATTTTTCTCACAAAGCTTCCACCCTAATGGTACTAAGATTTATTCTGCAAGAGTAATACCTTTCAAAGGGGCTTGGATGGAATTCGCAACTGATATTAATTCAGTAATGTATGCGTATATCGACAGAAAGAAGAAGTTCCCTGTAACCACTCTCTTGAGAGCAATTGGATATGATTCGGATCGTGAGATTCTAAACATATTTGGTCTAGCCGAGGAAGTAAAATCAGACAAAAAATCACTGAAAAAAGCTCTAGGGAGAAAATTAGCTGCCAGAGTACTTAAGAAGTGGACTGAAGATTTCGTAGATGAGGATACTGGTGAAGTAGTAACTATCGAAAGAAACGAAATTATATTAGAGCGTGACGTAATCTTAGATGAAGAGAACGTTGCACTTATTCTAGATGCAGCTACAGATACTGTGATCTTACAGAAAGAAGATTTAGATGAAGATTACTCTATCATCTATAACACTCTTCAAAAAGATCCTTCATCTTCTGAGTTAGAAGCAGTTACACAGATATATAGACAATTAAGAGGTACTGATCCGCCAGATGAAGATACGGCAAGAGGTATTATCGATAAACTATTTTTCTCAGATAAGAGGTATAATCTTGGTGAGGTAGGTAGATATAAAATCAATAGAAAACTTAAGCTTGATATTGATATCGAGACGCTAGTACTTACTAAAGAAGATATAATCTCTATTGTAAGTTACTTAGTATCTCTAGTGAATCAAAAAGCAGAACTGGATGATATCGATCACCTCTCTAATAGACGTATTCGTACTGTCGGTGAGCAATTATATGCTCAGTTTGGTGTGGGACTTGCCCGTATGGCACGGACTATTAGAGAACGTATGAATGTAAGAGATAATGAGGTATTTACACCTATTGATCTTATTAACGCACGTACTCTTTCATCAGTAATTAATTCATTCTTTGGTACTAGTCAGCTATCACAGTTTTTGGATCAAACAAATCCACTTTCTGAGATTACGCATAAGAGAAGAATATCAGCCTTAGGACCAGGAGGTCTTTCTAGAGAAAGAGCAGGTTTTGAGGTAAGAGATGTTCATTATTCTCACTACGGTAGACTTTGTACTATTGAGACTCCGGAGGGGCCAAACATTGGGCTGATTTCTACTTTATGTGTTCACGCAAAAGTGAATAAAATGGGTTTCTTAGAGACACCTTATAGAGCGGTAATAAATGGTAAAGTTGATATCAAAAATGAAGGTCAATATTTATCTGCGGAAGGAGAAGATTTCAAAAAAATCGCACAAGCAAATGCACCTCTTGATGAGAAAGGCGCATTTATTGGAGATAGAATTAAATGTAGAGAACACGGTGACTTCCCAGTACTTACTCCAGAAGAAGTTGAGTTTATGGATGTAGCGCCTAACCAGATTGTTGGTGTTTCGGCTTCATTGATTCCTTTCTTAGAAAATGATGATGCAAACAGAGCTTTGATGGGATCTAACATGCAACGTCAAGCAGTTCCTTTAGTTAAACCTTCTTCACCTATCGTGGGTACAGGTATCGAGCAGAAAGTAGCTCAGGATAGCCGTATTATGATTAACGCAGAAGGTCAAGGGATTGTAGAGTACGTAGATGCTAACGAAATCATAATTAAGTACGATAGATCTGAAACGGAACAGTTGATTTCGTTTGAAGACAACGTAAAGACATATACATTAACTAAATTCCGTAGAACAAACCAAGGTACGTGTATTAATCTTAAGCCTATTGTAAGAAAGGGGATGAGAGTTGAGAAAGGTACTCTTCTATGTGATGGTTATGCAACTGAAAAAGGGGAACTTGCATTAGGTCAAAACCTAATGGTAGCCTTCATGCCTTGGAAAGGGTATAACTTTGAGGATGCGATTGTACTTTCAGAAAGAGTAGTAAGAGAAGATATATTTACTTCACTACATATTGTAAACTACGAGCTTGATATTAGAGATACTAAGCTAGGAGAAGAAGAGCTAACAAATGATATTCCTAATGTAAGTGAAGAGGCTACTAAAGATCTTGACGAAAATGGTATTATCAGAGTAGGAGCTTGGGTAAAAGAGGGAGATATTCTTATCGGTAAGATTACTCCGAAAGGTGAATCAGATCCTACACCGGAAGAAAAGCTTTTAAGAGCGATATTTGGTGATAAAGCAGGTGATGTAAAAGATGCATCAATGAAAGCTTCTCCAGGTACTAAAGGTATTATCATTGGAAAGAGACTTTTCGCCAGAGCGAAGAAAGATAAATTCCAAAAAGTACAGGAGAAAGAGCTTCTTGCAAAATTGGAAGATAAGCATGCAATAGCAGTAAATGAGCTGAAGACTGTACTAATTGATAAGCTAAACGTCTTAGTAAAAGGTAAAACATCTCAGGGTGTTAAGTCTATCTATCACGAAGAGCTAATCTCAAAAGGTACTAAGTTCTCAGTGAAGAATCTTAAGACTTTAGACTATAGCCAAGTAGATTACTCTAACTGGACTACAGATGAGGACAAGAACAAGCTAATCGCAACATTACTGCATAACTATACTATCAAGCTTAACGAAGAAGTAGGTAGATATAAGAGAGCGAAATTCAATATCAGTATCGGAGATGAGTTACCAGCAGGTGTACTTAAACTCGCTAAAGTTTACATGGCTAAAAAGCGTAAACTGAAAGTGGGAGATAAGCTTGCAGGTCGTCACGGTAATAAGGGAATTGTATCTCGTATCGTACGTATGGAAGATATGCCGTTCCTCGAGGATGGTACTCCAGTAGATATCGTACTAAACCCACTTGGTGTACCATCAAGGATGAACTTAGGACAGATCTTTGAGACTGTATTAGGTTGGGCAGGTAAGAATTTAGGAGTAAAATACTCAACACCGATATTTGACGGTGCGAGTATGGATGAAATAGAAACAGAGATCCAAAAAGCAGGTCTACCTTCATTGGGTCAGACTTATCTACAAGATGGAGAGACGGGTGATAAATTCCACCAACAGGCAACTGTAGGTGTAATTTACATGCTTAAGTTATCTCACATGGTAGATGATAAGATGCACGCAAGATCTATCGGACCTTACTCACTAATTACTCAGCAGCCACTTGGTGGTAAGGCTCAGTTTGGTGGGCAGAGATTTGGTGAGATGGAAGTGTGGGCATTGGAGGCTTATGGTGCTTCTAATATACTAAGAGAGCTACTTACTATTAAGTCGGATGATATCATCGGTAGAGCTAAAGCTTATGAAGCGATAGTGAAAGGTGAAAATCTTCCGGAGCCAAGTATTCCGGAATCATTCAATGTACTTGTACATGAATTGAGAGGGTTGGCTCTAGATGTGAAGTTTGATTAACGAATTGGTTAACTAACTGAACAGACTTAGAGTAAGGATTGAGAAATTCTATTCATTAATATTATAATTAATAATAGCTATGCTAAAAAGACAAAAACAGGATGCTCGAAAGCCATTCGAATCTATAACGATAAGCCTTTGTTCTCCGGATGATATATTAGAGAGATCATTTGGTGAGGTTCTCAAACCTGAGACCATTAACTATCGTTCATATAAGCCGGAAAGAGATGGTCTCTTCTGTGAACGTATATTTGGACCTGTAAAGGATTACGAATGTTACTGTGGTAAATACAAGCGTATCAGATACAAAGGTATTGTATGTGATAGGTGTGGAGTAGAAGTGACGGAGAAGAAAGTGAGAAGAGAGAGAATGGGTCACATCAAACTCGTAGTACCAGTAGTACATATATGGTTCTTCAAATCATTACCTAATAAGATTGGTTACCTACTTGGATTATCTTCTAAGAAACTGGAATCAATCATTTACTATGAAAGATATGTAGTAATCAATGCAGGTGTGAAAGAGGCGGATATCGACTTCATGACACAACTTACTGAGGAGGAATACTTCGAAGTATTAGATACATTACCAGCTGATAATCAATTACTGGAAGATACAGATCCGAATAAATTCATCGCTAAGATGGGTGCAGAAGCGGTGTATGATCTTTTGGCTAGATTGGATTTAGATCAGCTTTCATTTGACCTTCGTCACCAAGCAGCTAACGAGACTTCTCAACAGAGAAAATCTGAAGCATTGAAGAGACTAAGAGTAGTAGAAGCATTCAGAGATGGACAGACACGTATAGAGAATAGACCAGAGTGGGCTATCATCCAATACTTGCCAGTAATTCCACCTGAGCTAAGACCTCTTGTACCTCTAGATGGTGGTAGATTCGCTTCTTCTGATCTCAATGATCTTTATAGAAGGGTAATTATTAGAAACAACAGACTTAAGCGTCTTTTAGAAATCAAAGCTCCAGAAGTAATCCTCAGAAATGAGAAAAGAATGCTTCAAGAGGCAGTAGATTCTCTGTTTGATAACTCAAGAAAATCTAATGCTGTAAAAGCGGAAGGTGGTAGAGCATTAAAGTCACTTTCTGATATCCTTAAAGGTAAGCAAGGTCGTTTCCGTCAGAACCTACTTGGAAAAAGGGTAGATTATTCTGGTAGATCGGTAATCGTAGTAGGACCCTTACTCAAATTACATGAGTGTGGTATTCCTAAAGGAATGGCAGCAGAGCTATTTAAGCCTTTCGTAATCAGAAAGTTGATCGAAAGAGGTATCGTAAAGACTGTAAAGTCAGCGAAAAAACTTGTAGATAGAAAAGATCCAGTAATCTGGGAAATACTAGAAAATATATTGAAAGGTCATCCTGTAATGTTAAACAGGGCACCAACGCTTCACAGGCTTTCTATCCAGGCATTCCAGCCAACATTGATAGAAGGAAAGGCAATACAATTACACCCTCTAGTTTGTGGTGCATTCAACGCCGATTTTGATGGTGATCAGATGGCGGTACACGTACCGTTATCGCATGCAGCAATCTTAGAAGCACAGGTATTGATGCTTTCTGCTCACAACATGCTTAACCCTCAGGATGGTTCTCCGATATCTCTTCCTTCGCAGGATATGGTACTTGGTCTTTACTATCTAACAAAGGTAAAGCAAGATAAGATTAACAAAGTAGCAGGTGAGGGAATGACATTCTACTCTGCAGAAGAAGTTCAGATCGCATACAATGAAGGTAAAGCTGATCTACACGCACCTATCAAAGTGAAAGCTAGGGTAGAGGACGCTGAAGGAAATATGACTATCGACTTAGTAGAAACTACTGTAGGTCGTGTGATATTTAATGAAGCAGTGCCTGAGATGATTCCATTTATTAATGAATTATTGACTAAGAGAAATCTTAAGAAAGTAATCAGTGGTATCATAACAAGAACTGACTATGCGGTTACAGCAGAATTTCTTGATAAGATTAAGGAGTTAGGATTTTACTGGTCATTCAGAGGTGGATTATCTTTCAACCTTGGAGATCTTATCAATCCAACAGTAAAAGAACAAACGTTAATAGAAGCTCAAGTTGAGGTAGACGAAATTTGGGAGAACTATAACATGGGTCTTATTACAGGTAATGAGAGATACAATCAGGTAATTGATAGGTGGACTTATGCCGATAATAAGATTACAGAAAACCTAATGACGGAATTAGCAGAACACAAAGGAGGATTTAACTCTGTGTATATGATGCTTGATTCGGGTGCAAGGGGATCGAAACAACAGATAAAGCAGCTATGTGGACTTAGAGGTCTGATGGCTAAGCCGAGAAAGTCTGGTGATACCGGAGGAGCAATTATCGAGAATCCGATACTATCTAACTTCTTAGAAGGTCTATCAGTATTAGAGTACTTTATCTCTACTCACGGTGCACGTAAAGGTCTTGCCGATACAGCCCTCAAGACTGCCGATGCCGGTTATCTTACAAGAAGATTAGTAGATGTATCTCAGGACGTAATTATTCGTGAAGTAGATTGTGCTACTCTTAGGGGAATAGAAACTACTTCACTTAAGGATAATGATATCGTAATTCAATCATTAGCTGAAAGAATAAGAGGTAGATATACATTACATAATATCGTACATCCTGTAACTGATGATATTATACTAGAGGCAGGTGAATATATAACGGATGACATTTCAACATATGTTGATGATGAGGGTGTAGAGATGGTAAATATCAGATCTGTACTGACTTGTGATAGTAAAGATGGTGTATGTACTAAGTGTTATGGTAAGAACATGGCATCTGGTCGTATCGCTGAGAAAGGTGATGCTGTAGGTATTATAGCAGCGCAGAGTATTGGTGAGCCTGGTACACAGTTGACACTTCGTACGTTCCACGTCGGTGGTATCGCATCTGTAAGTAAGCAAGAAAGTGAATTGGTATCTAAGTTTGACGGTGTACTCGAGTTTGATAATGTAAAAATTACGACTACAAAAGATGGTGACAAGACTACAAATGTAGTACTATCAAGATCTGGGGAAGTAAGAATCAAAGATGTCGAAACTGGTAAAGTATTCGTTACGCATTATTTACCTTATGGATCTGATCTTCATGTGAAGAACAAAGGAAAGATCAAGAAAGGTGATGTAATTTGTGACTGGGATCCGTTCAATGCGACAATCATTTCTGAGTTTGGTGGTATTGCTCAATTCGAAGATATCGATGAAGGAATAACATTCAGAATAGAAAGAGATGAGCAGACTGGGTACTCTGAAAAGGTAATCGTAGAATCTAAAAATAAGAAGAAGATTCCTACGATCAAGATCGTATCTCCATCAGGTGAAGAGTTGAAAAACTATAACTTACCGGTGGGTGCATACATCAATATCGAAGACGGAGCTGAAATACTTCCAGGTCAGAAGATAGTTAAGATTCCAAGGAAATTAGGTGGTGTACAGGATATTACCGGTGGTCTTCCAAGGGTAACTGAACTATTCGAAGCACGTAACCCATCTAATCCTGCGGTAACAGCGGAGATAGATGGTATTATATCCTTTGGTAAGATCAAAAGGGGTAATAGAGAGGTATTTGTAGATGATGAGAAAACTGATCAACGTAAAAAATATCTAATTAACTTATCCAAGCATATCCTTGTACAGGAAGGTGATTTCGTAAGAGCTGGGACTCAGCTTTCTGATGGAGCAACTTCTCCTCAAGATATCCTTAAGATTAAAGGTCCTTTCGCAGTACAGCAGTACTTAGTAAATGGTGTACAGGAAGTATATAGATCTCAAGGTATTGCGATTAATGATAAGCATATTGAAACTGTTGTAAGACAGATGATGAGACGTGTACTTATAGAAGATCCAGGAGATACTAGTTTCTTGGAAGGGGAAGCTGTAGGAAGACACGCATTCTTAGATCAAAATGATTGGATCTACGATAAGAAAGTAGTAGAAGATCCAGGAGAGTCTAGCTCATTCAGAACAGGTCAGATCGTATCAGTAAGAGAACTCAGAGAAGAGAATTCATTACTAAGAAGAGAAGACAAAAAGACTATCGGAGTAAGAGATGCTATAGCGGCAACGTCAAGTACGCTATTGCAGGGTATCACTAGAGCCTCATTAGGAGTTTACAGTTGGATTTCAGCTGCATCATTCCAAGAGACTACTAAAGTACTGAGTACAGCAGCGATAGGAGCGAAGAGAGATTTCCTTGATGGACTTAAGGAGAATGTAATTGTTGGAAAGAATATTCCTGCAGGAACAGGTCTTAAAGAGTTTAAGGATCTAATCGTTACCGCTAAACCAATAGTGGAAGAAGAATTAGAGATAGAAGAAGAAGCTGTTGAGTTATAGACTCAGTGTAGCTTAGAAATATAAGTGGGTAGTGTCTTCAGATGCTACCCACTTTTTTTGTTTTCATTGTCCTTTATCAATCAAACCTGTATTTAAGGATCATCAAGAAGTAGACAAAATAAAACGGAAATATTTTTTAATGAAAAAATGAAAATTTAGGTATGTTTAAAGAGCTAATGAAAACATTTTTAATTGCAATCTTAGTGATGGGTTTGATAACGGTAGCTTTAATTTACTTTTTGTAAGTTGAAGATACATTTGCACAAGCTAATTTTGATTCTGAAGAGTTACAGGTAACCAAAGGCAGAACATAATAAATGCCAATAGAGTGAGTTAATAGTAAAACGTTAGTATGCAAAAAGGAGGAAGAGATTAGGCAAGCACTTCACAGTCTTACTTTGCTCAGTTAGTATATGATACTTATTGTATAACTTAGCTCTAGTGCGGTAATAGTCGCAGGCATACTCGATACGAAATTTAGAGAATAATTAGACGCTTTTTTTAAATGATTCAGAGCGGTCTTATGCGATAACTAGAAATGACAATTATGAATTTGAGAACCCTTTTTATTTTGATGGCAGTTTATCTTGGAATTAATTCCCAATGTATTTCGCAGAACAATTTTGATTTCGAATTGTCAGTTGGGATGGCTGCACCAAACTTCTCTCATGAAAACCTCACATCGTCTATTATCGGTGAGGTAGAATCTAATTCCCTAAATATTTTGTCCTATCTAAAAGTACATTACGTCATGAATGATAGAGATTTGTTTTTTGTGCAATTACTTTACTCCAAATCTGGAACGATGAATTATAATGTGACAAATTTGATATTTCCTTCGGATGTAAATAATGGAACAGAATCAAAAAATAATTCTTCTTTTGACATGAGTTATATCGGCGTTGGAGTTGGGAAAGGATACACTACGAAAGCCAACGTTTTTATTGACCTAAGTTTTAGTTATATACGTCATCTTGATAATACATTCAACGATGTTTTTTTAGCGGATGGGATCAAACATTATCCCCAGATATGGGAGAGTTTCGTTCATCAAATTTCTTAGGAAGCATAGGTGTAGGATATAGAATAAGAGACTTAAATCTGAGAGCATCTTATGAAAGTTATTTTAGTAAATACGAAATGGATTCTCTTTTTGGTGAATCCAATAACAGAAGTGATTTTAGCTTTACGGTTGGATATCGGATTTAGGATACTTCAAGTGGTTCTAATCTCAATGGACTACTTTTTAGGGCTTCACTACTTTTTTGTGAGATAAACATCCATGTAGAGCTCAATATTTTTAACAATATGTTTGGCTATCATATCATACTCTATATTGATTATAGAATCGGCTAAGATGTCTTTCATTGTCGTATGCTCATATGTATAAGGAATTATAGACACTCCGAAAGATTGATCATCAGGATCAACAACAGTGAGACTAATGCCATTAAGTGTGACAGATCCTTTGCTTATGATTAGATTCTTTTTGCCTTCAGGAAGCGTAAATCTATAATTCCAACTACCATTAGCATCTGACACAGATAAGCATTTCACCGTACCATCTACATGACCTTGAACAAAGTGACCATCCATCCGCTTGTCAGCGGTCATTGCTCGTTCTATATTGATAGAATCACCTAACTGCCATAGACCTAGATTGGTGAGTTTCAGCGTCTCTTGAATAGCAGTAACCACATAAGAATCATCCTCAATGGATACTACAGTCAGACATACCCCATTATGAGAGATACTTTGATCGATATAGCTTTCTTTTGCTAGATCAGTTTGTATCGTGAAATGTACATTAGTACCTTCTTTTTCTATACCAGTTACTATACCGATAGTCTCTACTATTCCTGTAAACATTATTGTGTGGTTATCCTCTGATGATATTAATATAACCTCTTAGGAGCTTAGATTGTTCTTGCTCGCCAGCGACTCTATTTTCGATCACTCGACAAGTATAAAGATAGGTGCCCGCAGGCACTTCATTACCTCCATTGTGATTGCCATCCCAATTAAGATTTGGATCTTCCGTTTCGAAAATCAAATTCCCCCATTCATTGTATAGTTTGAATTCTACTCGATTGATAAATCTATTGATTCGCGGAATCAGAATGTCATTAGCGCTATCTCCATTAGGTGTAAATACATTAGGTAATTCATACAATGGGCAGTTGTCCACGCATACTATATTGCTCAACATAGATTCATTACCTAATGAATCTAATCCCGTAACACTATAGCAGCCAAGTATACCATTTGGAGGCATGTGTTCAAACTCTAACTCAGTATTGTCAGCTGTAAGGAGTAATTGTAATTCGTCGCTTAAGTTAGGCGCATAGTAGATGTTAAATCCCATTAACTCTTCAGGTAAATCACATTGATCCATAGGGTTAGTCCATTGCAGGAGATTAACAAAATCATCTAATGAGAAAGTACTGCCAATTTGATCACAAATATTATTGACATGTAATATCAATTCGCATGGTGGTTCATTATCAATAGGGGTGACACATACGTTCTGAGATCTATTCTCAAGCGGATCTTCAATATTATTAAGGCCATAAGATCCAAGAGCATCCACGTAGTAACAGTACTCTCGATTGTTATTGACCATAAGATCTCTAAAGTTATTTTCCTCATCAAAAGTACCAAGTAATAGAGTATCATTATTGTCATCTATTCTATAAAGCTCATATTGATAGTTGTCCCATGGATCTATTTCTGACCAGGAAAGATCAACTTTTTGATCTCCAGGTATTGCTACGGAATATATAGTAGACGCTTCTGCAGAAGTACCAAATCCGCTAGGAGAATTACCTGTTGTTAGCTTCACGCGATAATTATATTGATTCGCTACACTATTAAGATTAATGTCTAAGTAATTTGTATCTATTATAGAGGTAAAGTTAAGAGCGGTTTGAGTATTGATAGTAGTAAAGTTATTGTCACCTAATATAGATCGTTGGATATCATATATATAAGGAGCAAAATTGGTTATCGTATCTAAGTCTTCTGGTATAGGTTTAGTCCATCTGACATGTACATAACCAGTAGCATTATCTGTGGAGTCTACACTTGCTTTTGTAATAAGTGGAAGATCACGACTTACTTGAGCACATATTTCATAAGAGGGTAGAGAACTGACATGGTTAAATGGAAATCCAGAATTAGATATCCTAGCGAATTCTCCAAGAACTCTGTAACAGTAAGTCTTTCCTTTTTCAACATTACTATCAATATGGAAGTATTCTGCGCCATCATTAATGTTAGTATTGAATACTATCTTTTGATATCCTTTTCCATTTAAGCCCTCTTGACATGTATCGATGGGAAAGGAATTACTGCCTTCTCTTCTCCAAACAGAAAACCCTTGGAAGTAATCGTTATTTGCATCTTCGCAAGCATAAGGAAGGTCCCAACGCAATCGAATATTACTATTTGCAGAAGCTGCATCTAGATTTTCTGGTTGTGGACCGACGACTTTTATACGCAACACTTTGAGCGTTGCCAATCCTGTAGAATCTCCGAAAGAATTATCTGCTGCTCTAAATACGACTTGGTAATACTGCTCTGATATATGCTCACAAGTCGTGCTCCATCTAAATCTTGCTGTAAAGGGCACTTGAAGAAAGCCAGTAGGAACCAACAACTGCGCAGCAGAAGTGTCTTGGACAAAAGGACCTCCAGAAGCGGATAATGAAACTCGCTGATTTTGCTCGAGGTCGTCAACTCTGACTGGGATATCAATAGAATCACCGGCTACTACACAAATCTCATCTATAACTTCTATAATTGGCGGTGTGCTATCACATGCTCTAACTAATATTTGCATATCACGTATAATGCTATTAAGCAATAGCCCATCTCTATATTCATCGATTCGTATGGCGATGTTATATTCTCCTTGAATCTGAGGTGCTAGCCATATAAATTCCCCCGTAACACTATTCATCGAAATGATATTATTGGCTCCAGGACTAATCTCATTAGGAGTTAAATACGGATCGATTGGCATTCCTTCTGACATCAGTGGGGTGACTAAGCTATAAGCGAGACTATCTCCATCTACATCGTATGCATTAGGGTTATGAGTAAACCTTTGTCCTACACAGGCAATATCTAAAGGCGGCTGAAGCAATACAGTACTGCTATTAGTCCCTTGAAACTGAGGATCTAAAAACGTGAAGGTCGTAGATAAGAAGAAAGGGACTTCTACAGAGTTGGGTGGATTAACATTTAATATGTTCGCTACTCTGTTAGGGTCTTCAAAAAAGATAGTATAAGTACTTCTGCCTGGGTAAGTATGAGTTTGTACATACTTGTTTACTTTGACATCATTTGGCAAAAACAGCTCTTCGGTTCTACTTACAAACTGACTTGTCCCATCACCCCAAAAAATCTCTAAAGTATCTCTGTCTGCTGTGGAACTACTGGTCTTGGTATATGTAGTCACGGTCATCTCTATAGTAAGATCTGCGACTTGTCTATAGGTGATTTCACCAGCTCTATTATGAGTGGCAGATGCGATCGAAGCCCAAGAGCCCAGAAAAACTAGTATGATATATTTTAGTCTGATATTCAAGTTACAATATGTATTCTATCATCAAGATACAAGATAAACGAATAACGCTGGTCAATCGTTGAATTATATTTGTGAGAATGTGTTTGATTGAACACAATGTTACTTTTCGATACATACGAAATGGACGATATAGAGCTCAACAGGTTATGATGGCTTAGTTGAAAATTCACGAAAGAGAAAATGTACTTATATTATAAATCCTGGTAAATAAGTTTGTCGAGACATGACTTTAAGCTTGCTTTCCAATCAAAAATAGCCACTTCAAAGGTGTCTTGGATAAGATCACAGTCCAGCACAGACCAACTGGGTCTGCTTGCAGGAGTAGGATATTCGACGGTAGAGATACCAGTGAGAGGCATACTTTTATTGGATTGAGCAAATATTTCTTTTGCAAAATCAAACCATGATATCTGACCCATATTGGAGTAATGGTACACAGTGTTATAGAGAGAGTTGTCTTTAGATGAAAGTAATTTATCAATCATATCCAGGGATACCAAAGCAAGATCCTTAGCATAAGTAGGTGAACCAATTTGGTCATTCACAACCTTCAACTCTGGTAGCCTATCGGCTAATCGAAGCATAGTTTTTACAAAGTTGTTTCCATGGGTGGAGTAGACCCAAGACGTACGAATTACTAATGCTTTTTTCTTTGATTTGATTACATGTTGATCACCGGCTAGCTTACTAGCGGCATAGACGTTTGATGGTGAAGTAGGTTCAGTTTCTCTGACAGCTATGCCTGATTTTGCTTGATACACATAATCAGTAGAGTAGTGTAGCATGATACAATCTTCAGGCATTGCATCTAATAGATTTTTGACACCATTAGAATTGACATCGTAAGCTTTCATCTTTTCAGATTCTGCAAGGTCGACTTTGGTATAAGCGGCGCAGTTGAGTATGATGTGAGCCTCATTCTTTTTGAAATAATCAATTACCGAAGTACGATTCGATATATCAAGATCAGAACTGGATAGGAAAGCAAAATCATACTCAGAGTTTTCACTAAGATCTCTAAATTCCATTCCAAGTTGGCCATTGCCTCCAGTAACTATGATTCGTAATGCCGCCATCTAAAGATTGATGGGTTTGTGTTCTCCAAACACGGGTAGAATGATATCTTTTTCAGAAACTACAAAAGTTGAAGGATCTAAGATCCAGTCTATCTTCATCTTTGGATCATTATAAAGTAGTCCACCTTCTGACTCCTTATTGTACCCATTATCACATTTATATGCAAATATTGCAGTCTCGCTTAATACTATATAACCATGTGCCATACCACGAGGTACCAGCATTTGCTTTTTGTTAGCAGCACTTAGTCTAATTCCAAAGTGCTGCCCATATGTCTTACTCTCAGGTCTTACATCTACAATTACATCCAAGACTTCTCCTTGTATGACTCTTACTAACTTAGCTTGGGCATTTTCGCCACATTGATAGTGTAATCCTCGTAATACACCTTTAGTGGAGTATGCTTCATTATCTTGGACAAAATCGTTGGTGATGCCAAGCTCTGCAAGCGCGGATTTACTATATGATTCCATAAAGTAGCCTCTATCGTCACCAAATACATTGGGTTCGATAATATAAACACCTTCTATAGGATTGGTAGTAATTTTCATTTCTACGATTTACTTTTCTCTAAAGTATATACTGATCGGTACACCTGAAAACTCGAACCTTTCTCTCATCTGGTTTTCAAGGAAGTTTTTGTACGATGCAGGTACTAACTTAGGGTGATTACAAAAGAAAGCAAACGCAGGGTAGAAGAGCGGTAATTGAGTGATATACTTAATTGAAATAATTCTTCCTTTTACATTTGGTGGTGGTGTGCGCTCTATGATTCTACCCATGATCTCATTAAGCTTAGAAGTCGTAATCTTCTGCTGACGATTTTTCCATACTTCGAGTGCTGCGTCTACTGCTTGGAATATACGTTGTTTCTCAGTGACAGATGTAAATAAGACAGGGATATCATTGAAAGGAGCGATCTTTCTTTTGAGTTCAATCTCGAAATCTCGAGCAGAATTAGTTTCTTTATCATTAACTAAATCCCATTTGTTGACCAAAATAACTACACCTTTTTTACGTCTTTGGATAAGTCCTAAGATGGCTAGATCTTGAGCCTCTAACCCATCTACGGCATTGATCATAAGTACACACACATCAGTATCATCCATTGCTTTTACAGCACGGATTACGGAGTAATATTCTAGATCTTCATGTACTTTGGCCTTCTTTCGAAGTCCGGCAGTATCGATAAGATAAAAGTCCTTATCAAACTTGGTGTATCTTGTATGTATAGCATCTCTAGTCGTTCCAGGGATATCTGTTACAATGTTTCTCTCTTCTCCGAGTAGCGCATTAGTCAATGAAGATTTTCCTACATTAGGCTGTCCTACTATGGCGATACGAGGAATATCACGTTCCATAGTACTTTCTGGAGCATCAGGCATCAATTCTGCTACGCCATCTAAAAGTTCTCCAGTTCCTCCTCCAGTAATAGCAGAAATGAAATATGTATTTTCAAATCCTAGGCTCCAAAATTCATTGGCTTGCAAGTGACGTTGAGAGTTATCTACTTTATTAACCGCTAAGAATACTGGCTTCTTAGTCTTACGAAGCATACGTGCTACTTCTTCATCTAGATCAGTGATACCGGTGGTTACATCCACAAGGAATACGATTGCTTCAGCTTCATCAATAGCTAACGTTACTTGAGATCTAATTGCAGCCTCAAATACATCATCAGAATTCTTGACGAATCCTCCTGTATCTACTATGGTGAAATGCTTTCCGTTCCAGTTGCTAAAACCGTAAATACGATCTCGAGTGACACCGCTTAAATCATCGATGATGGCCTTTCTTTCGCCAATCATACGATTAAAAAATGTGGATTTACCTACGTTAGGTCTACCAACTATAGCTATTACGTTGCTCATTAAGTTAAATTTTTATGGTCTGATCCTAGCGATTATTCGCATATCAGCTTTAAATTTCTGGCGCAAAGGTAATGTTTTTTATATAGGAGTTAGCAGTCTACAGTTAGCAGGAAGCAGTTAGCAGGAAGCAGGAAGCAGGAAGCAGTTAGCAGGAAGCAGTTAGCAGGAAGCAGGAAGCAGGAAGCAGTTAGCAGGAAGCAGGAAGCAGGAAGCAGGAAGCAGTAAGTCGTTTTTAACGCATATATTCGTATGATTATGTTTGTTAAACGGGTAACTGTTTGGTTTTGAATGAGTTTTGTGTTTAAATGATGTAAAAAACATGTGATTTAGAAAACTACTAGCTTATCAAAAGGGCTGAAACCTGCCCACTGAAATCTGCCTACTATAGACTGATCAATACCCAAAATGCTTCAACACACGATCATCATTTCTCCAACCATCTTTTATTTTCACCTTGAGTTCGAGGTAAACATGCCTGTCTAAGAATTTTTCGATGTCTTGTCTTGCGGCTATTCCTAATTTCTTGATTTGAGACCCTCCACGGCCTATTACGATTGGCTTTTGAGATTTACGGTCTACATATATGGAGGCGTATATAGTGGAGAACGGCTCATCGTTTCTTTCTTCATCTATAAATTGATCTACGATCACTTCACAGCTATAAGGAATTTCTTGTTTATAGATCTTAAGAATTTTCTCACGTATGATCTCACTTACAAAGAAGCGCTCGCTACGATCACTCATTTGATCCTTAGGGTAATAAGGAGGATTCACCGGCAAGCGCATTACTATCCTTTTTAGTAGCTTATCAGTTCCTTCTTTATTGAGCGCTGAGATAGTGTGTACTTCATCGAATTCACAGATCTCTTTCCATTCATTTACTAGGTCGCCTATTTCTCCATGTTCAGCAAGATCAGTTTTATTGATCACTAAGAACTTTGGAATTTTGGTCTTTTTAAGCGACTCGATTACTTTTTCATCACCGACATAGTCTTCATACTTATCTATGACGAGTAAAAGTAAATCTGCATCAGAAAAGCTTGAAAAAGCAAACTTATTCATGCTTTCATGCATACCGTAGTGCGGCTGCTCGATGATTCCTGGAGTATCGGAGAATACTACTTGATACTCATCTTCACTTATGATTCCTAATATACGGTGTCTAGTCGTTTGTGGCTTACTAGTGATGATTGATAGCTTATCACCAATCATGGCATTCATAAGAGTCGACTTACCTACGTTGGGATTACCAATTATATTAACGAATCCTGATTTATGATCTTCCGCTGGATTAGTATCCGAGTTGTTTTGTTCCATTTGCTAGTCTTAGTTCTATCTCTTTGTAGAGTAGTGGTGCTTTTTTGCCGTGCCAAGGTACGTCAATTAGATTCATTCCAATGTTGACATAATTTTGTAATCGTACTTGCTCCATATCCTTGAGTACATGATCTTGTGTATTTACAAGTGCAATCCATCCTCCTTCATCAGATACATCTTCGTACCATTCCTCGTAGTAGCTATCATCTGATGGATGGAAATTAAGTACATTATCGCAAAGGATAACATACTTATAGATGTCTTCTTTAATCATATAATCTATCAGCTCACGCTTGAGAAACATAACATCATTATGTAAGCAGTCGTTCCACTCGCCGATAAGCTCTATCATAGCGTATCCTTCATGGTAATCTACAAAAGTCACTTTAGCGTATAAAGTTTGAGAACCGAAATCATCCCATTGCGGATGAATGAAGTAATTGTAGACTTTCTGAGTAAACTGAAACTCATTATACACACGGCCATAAAAGGGTGATCTATTGTCACTTTCTGAGGTATAGTAGTCTCTCCATTTGTAATATGGTTCTATATCGTGCATCTACTTTATGTATTATATCGCTATTTGCTAGAAAATTAGTTACTTACGAATCTTATCGATTATATTAAACTGTTTCTATCAAACGTATATTTATCAATTGAGTTTATGTCAAAGGTAATTATTAATGGTCCAGAATCTTCTGGAAAAACCACTTTATGTGAGTATCTAGTCAAAAAGTTAGATGCTGGGTACATCCAAGAATATCCCCGCATCTATTTAGAAATGACAGATGGTAAATATGATCAAGAGGATTTACTTATCATGGCTCATGATATAGATGATCTTATCCACGAATTAGATGAAGATCGATTGTGGATCATAGACACCAATAATATTAATATCAAGATATGGTATCAATACAAATTCAAGTCGCTTCCAAATGATTTGATTGCAATGGATAATAATGTAGATGCCCTTCACTTACTCTGTAAGCCGGACATACCTTGGAAAGAAGATCCACTAAGAGAAAATCCAGAAAACAGGATGGAAATTTTTGATATGTATAGGAAATATATGTACGAGGAAGAAATAAAGTATCAAATAGTAGAAGGTGAAGATAGATTGATTGATGCTTTGGATGCCATAAAAACTAGATTTCAATAAATGGAAGTGTTAGTCTCCGCAGAATGGCTTTGTAGCCAAATCGATAATGATGATGTTATACTTTTAGATACTAGTCTAAGTACTACTGTGTCTGAAGCACCTTCTGAGTATGTAGGATCGATCATTCCTTCAGCAAGGCGATTTGATATCAAAAATATTTTTAGTGACCAGTCAAGTAAATTTCCGAATACATTACTTTCTGCGGATAAATTCGAAAAAGAATCAAGAAAATTAGGGATTAACAAAGATTCTCGGATAGTCGTATATGATAATCGTGGAGTGTTTTCTAGCCCACGTGTATGGTGGATGTTTAGAGCGATGGGACATATTAATATCTCGGTCCTTGATGGAGGATTACCAGGATGGATTAACGATAACCATAAAGTAATTGATAGCTATAATGTTGATTTTAATGAAGGTGATTTTGACGCAATATTTGATATTGATTCTGTGACATCTTACATTGATATTAAACAAAATATAGTTACTCAGAATGCTTTGTTAATAGATGCACGGTCAAGAGGTAGATTCGATGGGTCCTCACCAGAACCCAGAAAGAATCTCAAAAGTGGAAAAATAGAAAATTCAATAAACCTTCCATATACAGAAGTGCTGAATAATGGAAAGTATAAGCCAGTTAAAGAACTAAAAGAAATCTTTGAAAATTTAGAAATTGGTGATCAAAATTTAATATTTACTTGTGGATCAGGAATGACGGCATGTATTATATTACTTGCTTACCATCTAGTCAATCATAATCGTAAGATGATATTTGATGGCTCATGGACGGAATGGGCTACCAAAGAAGGTTTGTTAATAGAAAATGAAAATTAAAAAAAAAATTATGAAAACAATGACATGTAAGCAGCTCGGAGGAGCTTGCGATAAAGAATTTACAGCAACTACATTTAATGAGATTGCAGCGATGAGCAAGCAGCATGGAAAAGAGATGTTTGACGCAGGTGATGTAGAGCATCTAAAAGCAATGACAGCTATGAGGGAATTGATGCATACGGAAGGTGCAATGGAAAAGTGGATGAAAGAGAAAATGGACGTTTTTGCTGCGTTGTAAAATTTAAATTGTCATTTTGAAAGCTCTACTTTGTAACCGAATCGGTGTACGTAACTTTTGTTCTTATGAGGTATGAAATATAATTACGATGTTGTCATTTTTTTGATAGTGACAATTTATTAATTTAACTTGTATAAGGTTTGCAAAGCGAATTGGAAATACTTGAATTGTTAAGGAGTAATGGCCTAGTCAAATTTCTAATTTCATGTTTTTTCTTCTTTGCATGGGTTGAGGTAATTCTATCCTTGCCATATTGGTTTACTGGGTTTCATGAATTCGTTTTTTACTTAATTGGAATTTGTGGAATTTTGCTTCCAGTAATTTTATTTGTTAAAATACTTTTGCGTAAAAGTAAAGGTGCGTAGCTCTGTACTTTAGGAATATTCGTAAATGCTTTTATTGATACTATTTTTGATTTAGACCAATTGTTAAACCTGTATGAATAATGAAGAAGTTGTATTAGGATTAATTAATGCTCACCCTTCTGATATCATTTGTCAAATAAAAGAAAAGATCTTGTTATTGGTTGCATTAACTATTGCCATTTGCCTAATGGCCAAAAAAATATTTGTTAGATGAGATGAATCTTTAGAAACCTATTCTTTTAAAAGCTGCTGTTACAATCTTTGTCTTAAGGTTACTTCTACATATCATTTAATCCATTACATTTACATTGTATTTGGGGTGGCTTACTATTCTTATGAATTGTTTGCCTGAGATTATACCCACTGAACCTGCTCAGGTAATGCTGAGAAGGGATGTACGATAGCAATCACCTTTTTTCAATATTTGTGTTTGCTGTATCAGTGTGTTATATCTATCTCCATATTATTAATGTTATATAACACTTCATATGAGATACGTAATTTTCATTCCTTTATTTTTATTTCTTTCTACGTCTATTACTGCTCAGTTTACTATCAATGGAACTGTGACTAATGATGCCGGAGAACGACTAGAATTGGCCAGTGTCTTTGTAGAGGGATCAACAGAGTTTGGAGCGATCACCAATAGTAGCGGATATTTTGAGATATCAGGATTGCCTTCAGGCGAGTATACTATCAAATGTACATACGTAGGTTACGATGGTGTAAGTCAGAAGATTATGGTGGATCGTAATAGAGAACTTAACATCAATCTCGAAGGATCGATGTATGGAATAGATCAGATCGAAATCATATCCAATAGAGTGGGAGAGGATGCTGTCTTTAGCTACGAAGATATGTCTAGAAAAGAGATAGACTCCCAGAACTTAGGGAAAGATATTCCCTACGTACTGCGAATGACACCTTCTGTAGTAGTAACTTCAGATGCAGGAACAGGGATAGGGTATACAGGTATCCGAGTACGAGGAACGGATCCAAGTCGTGTCAATGTAACGATCAATGGAATCGCAGTGAATGACTCGGAGTCTCAAGGTGTATTTTGGGTCAATATGCCTGACTTTGCAAGCTCAGTAGATAATTTACAATTACAAAGAGGAGTTGGGCCATCGACAAACGGAGCAGGAGCATTTGGAGCCACACTTTCGTTAAATACTATGTCGGCCAAAGCTAAACCAGGAATTGTATTAGATGGTACCGTTGGTACATTTGGTACTCAAAAATTAACAGTAGGTCTCAACTCTGGTATGATAGCAGAGAAGTATTCTGTAGATATGAGATATAGTAATATTCAGAGTGATGGTTTTGTAGATAGAGCAAGTGCAGATTTATCGTCTTACTATCTTTCCGCTGCTCGTATTACACCTAAAAGTAGTTTGAGGTTTATAACATTCTCTGGAGATGAACGTACGTATCAGTCTTGGTATGGTACTCCGCAAGCTTTACTTTATGGTCCAGATGCTAATCGAACTTTCAACTTCTACACTTACGAAGATCAAGTAGATGATTATGGGCAAGATCATTACCAATTACATTACAGTCTTCAAGCTACAGAAAAATGGGTAACGAAACTTTCTGCTCACTATACCAAAGGTTCTGGATTTTTTGAAGAATATAAAACAGGCGAAAATTTGAATGATTATTTACTCGATCCTATTCAGATAGGAGCAGACTTTATTGATAATACGGACCTTGTTCGTAGAAGATGGTTAGACAATGATTATTATGGAATTCTTTGGGCCAATGCTTTAGAAATCAGTCCATCTCTTAATCTTCAATTTGGTGTGGCTGCGAGCCAATATAAAGGTGATCATTTTGGAAATGTTATTGACTTTCCATTAGTAGAAGTAGATCCTGATCGCCTGTTCGATTACTACTTTTCCGATGCCACCAAAAATGATATTAATACATATGCAAAGGCCAATTATAAATTAAGTAACAAGCTTAGTCTCTTTGGTGATATTCAATGGAGAGCAGTAGGGTATAAGACCCAAGGAACGGATAATGATCAGACGGCGATAGATGTCACAGCGGATTACAACTTCTTCAACCCTAAGATGGGAGCAAACTATAAAGTATCAAAAAATGCCGAAGTATACGCCTCATTTGCAGTGGCTAATAGAGAGCCAGATAGAAGTGACTTTACAGACAACCTCCTTGAGACTAGACCAAAGCATGAAACATTATACGATACAGAAATAGGATACAGAAGAAGCGGAAATGGATATACATTTGGTATCAATATGTATAATATGGTTTACAATAACCAGTTAGTACCAAATGGTCAGCTTAATGATGTAGGTTCTGGACTAAGAGTCAATGTAGACAAGAGCTATAGAAGAGGAGTAGAGGCAGTTTTTGGTGCACAGTTATCAGATAGATTGACATGGGATGCTAACCTTACACTAAGTAAAAACAAGATTGAGAACTTTACTGAAGTGATATATGATTACACCACGGGTTTTGATGTGATCGAGAATCGATATGAAGATACTAACATTTCTTATTCTCCATCTGCCGTGTGGTCTAGTATGCTCAATTATAAGTTAGATTACGGATTTTCGACTCTATTCAATACGAAGTATGTGGGTACACAGAATTTAGATAATACAGGAAATGGAAGTCGAACATTACCTTCTTATATTGTCAATGATCTAGGAGTAAGTTGGTCTAAAAGAATTAATGGAGTTGACGCGATGTTACAATTAATGATTTACAACTTGTTAGACGAAAAATACTCTGCTAATGGATATACATTTAGCTATGTAGTCGAAGAATTGATAACAGAAAAATTCTACTATCCCCAAGCAGGTAGACATATTATGCTAAGAATGAAAGTTGCATTTTAAGTTGTCGTGAAAAGACAAAAGCAATCATAAAAAAAGCGAAGCAAGATTAATTCTTGCTTCGCTTTTTACTTATCTGGTAATCAAGGCCTAAAAATTCTTAGAGAATCCAAACCAAAATTCAATAGGGTATTGTCCTAATTCTCTGACTTCTTCTGAACCGATAAACAGTAGTTGATATGTTCCTTTCCAACCTCCAAATCCGCTAGCGTATCCAGCTCCAAAAAGTGGGTAGTTAAAAGATCTTCTATCTTCTTGAAAAAACCAATCGTTATCAAAACTCAGAATGGAGTATTCAACATGAGCGAAGAAGTTTTCAGTTATTTTTAACCTTGTGAATGCAAAGGCACCAAAGTCGTTTAAGTGAAAATCATCTCCACCATTAACAGTGTATAGATTGTAGAAATATTTGAGTCCAATTCCTGGCTGTACACGATCGTGTAGTTTGTAGGCTATAGCCGGTTTGAATGACGCACCAAAGTATCCATTGCTCAAAGCAATATTACCTATATTAATGTCATACACTAATTTATCTTTGAAACTCTTGTAATCATCAGCTTCTGCATCTCTATCACGCGATCTCTTAGATCTTGTAGATTCTTCAGTGTTTTCCTTCTTTTTTCGTTTTTTCTTACGTTGGGCATTCGCGTCTTCCGCTAGAGAAAAAACGAACACTAACATTAAGAACGGTATAAGTATCTTCTTCATCTTCTTTATATTTTGTTTGTCCTAATAGCTTCAAAGGTAAGTACTTCCCATGATATGATCATCATAACGACAAATATGTAAGTATTTATAATGTTTGACTACTCATTTAACAGATATTTAGCTGATTTTCTTTGATATCTGCTTCTTTTCATACTATTTTACAACTCAATAGTATATCCCACCCTAATTTTACAGTCTTAATGAAGATTTGTGCTTGTCAAATAGTGCTTATCTCAATGGTATATACCACTGATACAACTAAAAGGTTAATCTTTTGTTGAATTGAAGACCTTATCATAACCTTATTTTATTTAAATCAATAACCCACTTATGAGACCAAGCTTTTTCGCTTTAGTTATGGCATTTTTATTCGTGTCGAGTCTACAGGCTCAAAAATCTAAGAATATTGACCTTACTCAAAAATTTACTAAACACAATATTGAGAGAATCGATGTCAATGAGATTCTTCCTTTGCTAAGAGATGATAATTTCTCTTTGGACATTACTTTAGAAGGTAAGATTTATTCTATGGCATTGTACGATTCAGGTATTATTGGCGAAAACTATGAGCTTACATCTACTGGTGATAATGGATCTATAACATCTACTACTAGTCGCCCTAGAGCATATAATGGATATCTATTAGGCACTAGTGATAGTAGAGTAAGTCTAACATTTAACAATGATTTCATTTATGGGTTTATAAGAGATGGTGATGATATCATGTCTATTGAACCTCTTAGGTATTACCAAAGTGATGCTGCTGCAAATGAATTTATTACATATATGTCTTCTGATATTGTTGAGTATAGTACTCATAAGTGTGGCGTAGAAAAAAGACATCAAAGAACTGAAGAGATTGTTGCCCAAGCCAATTCACAAAGAGTAGTTGGTGAATGTTTTGAGGTAGAATGGGCGATCGTTTCGGATTTTCAAATGTTTGATGATATTGGATCGATATTCGGTGTTGAAGATCATAATATAGCTGTGGCAAATGATGTACAAACTAATTATGACGATGAATTTGCGGATGAAATCCAATTTTTGATAGTAGAGCAGCAAGTGTTTACGACTGCGGCTTCGGATCCATTTACAAACAGTACAGATGCAGGAACCCTTTTAGATGATTTTAGAGACTGGGCGAATCCAGGTTTTAATCAGAATCATGATGTCGGTTCTATTTGGTCAAGTCGTAATTTCGATGATGGTGTTTTAGGAGTAGCTTGGGTTGGGGCTGTATGTAGCTTTAACTTTAAGTACAACGCCCTTGGAAATTGGACTAACAACGCGAACTTAAAACGTGTAATGGTGGCTCACGAACTTGGACATAACTTTGGTGCAGAGCATGATGCAAGTAATAGTAGCCATATCATGAGACCATCGGTTAGCAATTCATCAACATGGTCAAATACTTCAATTAACGATATTCAAAACTTTTATAATTCTATAGGATGTCTAGGGACATGTATAGGTAGTGGTAATCCACCAACTCCTGATTTTCTGACGACTACTATAGAGGAGTGTGCTACTGGAACAGTAAATTTCACGGATATATCCACAGGTAATCCTTCAGAATGGCTTTGGACTTTTCCTGGTGGATCACCTTCGACCTCTACATTATCAAACCCAACAGTTGAATATAATAATCCAGGAATATTTAACGTAACTCTTCAGGTAAGTAATGCTTCCGGCTCGGATATGATTACGAAATCAGACGAAGTTGAGATAAGAGGAGTACCTGAGGCAGAGTTTTTCAATACCACCTCTTTGTTACAAGCGTTTTTCACTAATACTTCAATAGATGGTGATTCCTACTTTTGGGATTTTGGGGATGATAGTTTTAGTAGTGACGAAACTCCAATACACGCTTACGCTGAAGATGGCGTATATACAGTGACTTTAACAGTAACTAACCCTTGTGGAACGGATACTTATTCAGACGCAGTGTTTATAGTTACTAATCCGACAGCAGACTTTGTAGCTACTCCATCATCTGGCTGTTCTCCATTGACGGTTATATACACTGACCTTTCTTCATCCAATACATCTGGATGGTCTTGGGAGTTTGAAGGAGGTGAACCTTCTACATCCACACTAAGTAATCCGACGGTAACTTATAATAACGCAGGGGTTTATGGTGCGACTCTGACAGTAACCAATTCTGAAGGGTCTGACCAAGAAGTTAAAGAAGATATTATTACAGTAGCAGAGTCAGCAACTAGCGACTTTACTTTCGTAGTAAATGGAGGTGAAGTTGTATTTACTAATACAAGTACCAATGCAGATTCTTATTCATGGGATTTCGGTAATGGTGATACTAGTACTGATATTAATCCAGTATATACATATGCTACCAGTGGATCGTACGATGTTGTATTATCTGTCATGAGTACATGTGGGATAGTAACTCATACTGAGACTGTTGAGATAAGTCTTGCCCCAGTAGCTGGATTCACTTCTGTAGGTTCTACAACAGATTGTGCTGAATTTACTTTAGCATTTACGGATGAAAGTACATTCAACCCAACTGATTGGGCATGGACATTTGAAGGAGGAACACCAGCAACAAGTACAGATCAAAATCCTACCGTTACTTACAGTATGGCCGGTGTATACGATGTGTCACTCACCGTAACTAATGGACAAGGAACTAATACTACTACACAGTCAGACTATGTAGTCGCTCAAGGTCAAGTTACTGCTGGCTTTGGATATTCTAATGCGGCTTTAAATGTAGCTTTTGAAAATCTAAGTTCAGCAGAAGGAACATCGTATGTTTGGGATTTTGGTGATGGAATGACGTCAACACAAACTAATCCGAGTTACTCTTATCCTGAAGAAGGGATCTATGAAGTAACACTTACAGCAACAGGACCTTGTAATAGTGATGTAACTACTCAGACTATTAATTTGTATACTGCACCTACATCTGGCTTTACATCTGATGTGACTTCAGGATGTAGTGCCCTTACTGTAGTTTACAATCAGACATCTAGCAGTAATGTTACAAGCTATGCGTGGACATTTGAAGGAGGAACACCAGCAACTAGTATAGATGCTAACCCTACAGTAGTTTATAGCTCTACAGGTACATACAATGTAGAACTTATAGTGAGTAATCCAAATGGTAGTAGCAGTGCATCGGAGGTAGATTTCGTAACTGTATCGGATATACCATCTACTAGTTTCGTTGCAGTTAATAATATGCTGACCGTAACATTTACTAATAACTCAGTAGATGCGGATAGTTATTCATGGGATTTTGGTGATGGTAATTCATCTGTAGAAATGAGTCCTACTCATACCTATGCTAATGAAGGTGCTTATACTGTAACGCTTATGGGGACTAATATTTGTGGTGATGATGTATTTACAAGTACAGTTGGTGCCAATGCATTACCTTCTGCTAATGGATCAGCTAGTATTACTGCAGTGTGTGAAGGGGAGGAAGTTTCATTTTCGAATATGTCATCTGATAACGTAACAGCATGGTTGTGGACATTCGAAGGAGCTACACCATCAGAATCTACTGAGGAAAATCCTGTAGTAACTTATAATACTTCAGGTACTTATGATGTAAATCTAAGAGTTACAGCTTCTGCAGGTTCTGATGAAATATCATTTACGGATTTGATTGTTGTGTCCGCATTACCTACAGCTGCATTTGTTGCTGTTAATAACATGCAAGAGGTAACATTTACTAATAATAGTTTGGGAGCAAATACTTACACATGGAATTTTGGTGATGGTAATACATCTATGGAGATCAATCCAATACATACATACAGTACCGAAGACAATTACGATGTCACACTTACTGCTTCTAATCAATGTGGCGATGTGATAAGCACAAGTACTGTCGCAGCTAATTCGCTTCCAACTGCTAATGGTTCGGCTAATACGAATACAGGATGTGGTCCGACAGAAATCCAGTTTAATGATAATTCATCTAATAACGTAACCGCTTGGATGTGGACATTTGAAGGAGGAAATCCAGCAAGTAGTACAGAACAAAACCCATTAGTGACGTACGATATTCCCGGTATCTATGATGTATCATTAGTTGCCACTGCTAGTGCAGGTAGCAATGAAGTGATATACGATGACTTAATCACAATTAATGGTTTAGCGACAGCAGAATTTGATATTGCTTCAAATGAACTTGAACATACATTTACATATACAGGTGAATATGGTGTTAATTTTATTTGGGATTTTGGTGATGGTAATACATCTGCAGATATGAACCCTGTGCATACGTATGATGACTATGGTATGTACTCAGTTTTATTAAAAGCATCCAATGTATGTACCGAAGATTCTATTGCGAAGGTAATTGATATACTGAGTAATGTCTCAGAATTGTCGACAATTACAAGTCTAAATATATTCCCTAACCCCGCAACAGATAGATTTTATATCGAAATGGAATTAGAAGAGGCTATCGATCTAGAGATGCAAGTAATGGATATCCATGGTAGATTAGTCAAAAAACAATCATTAGATAATATTGGTAAGCAAGTAAACAAGTCGATAGATATGTCTAATGAACCATCAGGGACGTATTTACTGAGATTTATCAATGGTAATCAAGTAAGGAATGCTAAGATTATATTAAGTAAGTAAGATCACAGTATTGAGAAAGAATAGAATCACTAATTGAGTATTCTAAGACTTCAACATAAATAATATTGAAAGCCTTCAGCAGTTTTGCTGAGGGCTTTTTTAATAGATGAAGAGAATCAACGCTATGATATTGAGTGTGTTTGTTTGAAATAAATTATTCAAGAATTAACCAACAGCAAGCAATTATTTATACCAATTTGTTGAGTGGTAGATATTTTAGTCTTTTTATTCAATTAATGCAAATTGTTTTTAAGTTATTGTAAGTCAGGTGTTTAGGTGTGGCTTAGTCGTTGGCAAATGTATAACAAACGTATAGAAACGTATGTAAACGAATATTAAACGGATACGACCTGTAGCTGCTCCGATATTTGCATTGTCAATTAGTCAGATGAGGATCTGGCGATTATTATTATCAAATGCTTACGTATCATATCAGATATTATCGAAACACGTAAGTATACTAACACACATTAAATATTATAATTATGAGCACATTTAACAATGAAGTACAACTAGTCGGAAATGCAGGAGCAGATGTAGAATTATTAACTACGAAATCAGGAGTGGCACTTGTGAAATTTTCATTAGCAACCAACGAGTACTACAATACTAACAAAGGGGAGAAAGTAAAAGAAACGCAATGGCATAGAATAATTGCTTGGGGTAAGACCGCTGAGCTAATGGCAAAAATTGTAAATAAAGGAGATCAAATCCTAGTAAAAGGGAAACTAACTTATAGCTCATATGAAGATAAAGAAGGTAATACGAGATACGTCACTGAGATCAAAGCGAGAGAGTTCAATTCTTTTGTAAAGAATGAAGTAGCAAGTGAAGAAGTACCATTTTAGATCATGAAATATTATCAATTGTGTATTGCCCAGATTGATATAAATTAAATATCCACAGCGATGAAAATGAGAGCGAGTAAATTTAGCTCGCCTCATTTTTTGATTTTGATATTTAAGATTATTTCAAATCAGTGTTAAAAATCAACAACTAGCTGTAATAATATATAAGATCAACGAATTAGAATGACACCTATCATTAACCTCCAACCCAAAATACTATCTGATCTCCCTTGGCGAAAAAGTGAAAATGACTACCTTGAGACGGAGATCATGAATATAGAAACAGAGAACATAGAAAGGCATATTGCTAAAGAATATATGCTTCATACAGGAAGGCATCTATTCCTTACTGGTAAAGCCGGATCAGGAAAGACAACCTTGCTCAAAGAGATTATCGATTCTACGGATAAAAATATCGTAGTCGTAGCTCCTACAGGTGTAGCGGCCATCAATGCAGGTGGTGTTACAATACACTCATTACTGACATTGCCTTTGACGGCTTTTGTCCCAGATGATAAGTATCCTGAATCCCAATCCGTCACTAGCAGATCTATGCTGAGACGGCATATGAAGTACAATAAGGAGAAGCTGAATTTACTTCGTGAGATGGATACTTTAGTGATCGATGAAGTGAGTATGGTCCGTGCCGATATGTTAGATGCCATAGATTTTGTCTTGAGGACTGTTAGAAGACGTGCAGATCCTTTTGGTGGAGTACAAGTGATTATGATCGGAGATTTATATCAGTTGCCGCCAGTCATTAAGGATTATACATGGGATGTACTTAAGCATTATTATAGAACAGGTTACTTCTTTTCTTCACATGTATTTCAACAGTGTAATGCGCTCTGTGTAGAATTGACCAAAGTATATCGACAAAAAGATGATGTCTTCTTGGATACACTCAACCGTATTAGAGATGGGATAGTTAACGAAGAAGACCTTAAACTGCTAAATCAACAATACGATGCCGAAGAAGTGGAAGATGAAGAGATCATAACGTTGTGCACTCATAATGCTATTGCAGATCAAATCAATCAAAAAAAACTGGCTGAGATAGAAGAACCAGTAAAGAAATTTAAGGCTAAGATTACGGGTAAGTTTAATGAAAACGCATACCCTGTAGCTGCAGAGATAAGATTGAAAGTTGGGGCTATCATTATGTTTACTCGTAATGAATCGGAAGGATTATACTATAATGGTAAGATCGCTAAAGTGCTCAACTACGATAGAGAAGAGGATTTGATCAGAGTAGAATTTATAAGTGATAAGTCTACTGCATGGATAGAGAAAGTGGAATGGAAAAATGAAAAGTACACGATCAATGCAGAAAACAAGATAGAATCAGAAGTGCTAGGGGAGTTTATTCAATTTCCGATAAGATTAGCTTGGGCTGTCACTGTGCATAAGAGTCAAGGTTTAACCCTTGATAAAGTAAGAATGGATCTTTCTAAGAGTTTTGCAGCTGGTCAGGCTTATGTAGCATTGAGCAGATGTACTTCTTTAGAAGGATTGACATTGATTAGTCCTATTACAGCTCGTAATGTATTTGTCGATCCAAGGATAGTACAATTTCATGATGAGATGCCTGACCTTTCTCACGCTATGACTGCACTACCGGATGCTAAGAAAGCTTATTCCTTGGAGTCGATCAGGAAAGTATTTTCTATGACCAAGTTAGTAGATAGGGTAGAAGAGATACATGATCACATATCGGACTCTTCAGTACCGCATAAAGATAGGGTGTACATTATAGTAGACAACATCAAGAAACAACTACTTAATCTATTAGCGGTATCTACTGATTTCGATGGCTATCTTTCGCGATGGATCAGAGAGATGGGATCGGATGAGACTTATATAGAACTGATATACACTAAGACATCCAAGGGTATCAATTACTTTACAGAGCAGATACATGAGAAAGCCCTCAAGCCTCTCAGTACGCACATACCTGAATATCAACTCAAAGCTAAGACTAAAAAATATATCAAGCTACAAACCGAATTTTACGATCAGCTCTGGAAGAAGATGGATCGTCTATATGGTCTCACCATAGGAGAAGATAATCTAGGTAAAGATGCGACGGTATACAAAAGGTCGGATCTAGAAGCAAATTCTAAGCCTATTATTTCCACATCTAAAAAAGGTGCAACGAAAGATATTACGCTACAACTTTATCGCGATGGTCTAACGGTAAAAGCAATCTCAGAAATCAGATCTATGGCAGCGTCTACCATAGAAACCCATTTATCGCATTGGATCAAAGAAGGTGAAATTCCAATAACAGATTTGATGAAAGAAGAGAAGGTAGCTCAAATGATGGAATCTTTCGATACCATCAAGTTTGAAGGGTTTGGTGATCTAAGAGTTAAGATGGGTTACGATGTAAGCTATGGAGAGTTGAATCAGATAAAAGCACATCGGGCTTGGTTGGAAGCCAAGAGTGATGGATAGGAAGTACGAGAATAGTTTATGGAAATTGGATCTAAAAATAAATTTTCCGGATATCCCTGAATGTGCTTTCAGATCTTAAAATCTTACAGTAACAACATAGAAACTTAGTATGAAAGAGAGGATAAAAATAAAATTTGTAAGATTAAATCATATTCAAATTTGTATACCACTCAATAAAGAGGAAGAAGCAAGAGAGTTCTATTGTGGTTTATTAGGCTTGAAAGAAATTCAAAAGCCAGACGATCTAAAAGAAAATGGTGGATTTTGGTTGGAGATTGGAGACGTTGAGTTGCACATTGGTGTAGAAGATCTAAACAATCAATCCAAAAGACATCCAGCCTTTGAAGTAGTAGGCCTTCAAAGTATAAAGGATTATTTATTGAGTAATGGAACAGAAATTAAAGAAGATAATCCCTTGCCACTTTTTAATAGGTTTTCTTTTTATGATCCGTTTAATAATAGGATTGAATTGTTGGAGCCTAAATTTGGCGATTCTCAATAGATAATACTCTTTATGATCATGTCTAAAAATAATCTTCCTGATTTCACCCAATCAGATCAAAAAATACTATTGGAAGAGATTCGGTTGTTAAAGCAAGAATTGGAATCGCTTGAGAAGCATATCTTAAATTTTGAAATTCTTCTTCGATCTCATATTGGGGAATTGATTGTTGAGTCACAGGAATTGTTTGTGTTGTACAAGCAAATCAAGAAAGCAAAAAAAGCAAAGAGATTAGAACAGAAGAAGCGAGGTAAAAATTATCAGGAATCTAATGCTATCAGAGTTGTTTCAAAGGTCATAAAAAAAGATGTTTCAACAGAACAACAAAAGGAGAAGAAAAGACTCTACAAAGAGGCGATGTTACATGTACATCCGGACAAGTTCTATATGGATAAGGAAGAGACTGATGTAGCAACAGAAGTTACTAGTAGGCTTATTGAAATATACAAGACCGAAAGCCTAGAAACATTACAGGCCTACCATGCTCATATTTTCAAAGGTAATACTGCTGTTGTTTTAGGAGAATCGGCTTTGAATATTAAAGTTGTCGAAAAGGTCGACTATTTACAACAAGAAAAAGAACGATTAGAAAAAGGAATTGTTTCTGTAAGAGATAGTCACCTTTATAAGGTCTTGACTGAATATGATAATCCATTGACCTTTGTGGATGAATTGAAGGGGTATTATAAAGATCGAATATTCAAATTAAGGAAAAGAACACGGAAGGGACTTTAATGTAGAAGTATATATCTATAACACAGAGAAGGTTTCTATTATGGATTCAATTAATAGAGTTCTAACCATTTCGAGCTTATTTTATTTTCTTATACCCAAGCCATCCGAAAATCAGAATAAATAAAAATAACGGCGACATGATGTACATTCTATTTGAATCTGTTTGCATTTTAATTGGTTTGTTGTTTCCTGAGGAGATGAATCCTGCCCAATAAATGGGATGTGCTTTACTTATTGGACAATCCTCTAGGTAAGATAATTTTGCATTTCTTAGACTTTCTTCTTTTAGAGATCCACTCTTAAGTTCTTTCAGGAATGTACTTGTTATTTGAGCGGTTTGGATATCTGGAACTTGCCATAGACTCGTTATCATATTTGGACAACCCGCGTACCTGAAGGCACGATTGAGGCTAATAGGGCCTTCTCCCTTATATAGTCTGCCATATGCCGTATTACAAGCGCTAAGGATAGTAAGGTCAGCTGAAATGTTCAAGTTGTATATGTCTCCAATGTCTAATAGGTTATCGTAAGGTTTGTTTTTTTGATTGCCAAAAATAAGTGTAGATCTTAATGGATTATCGTTGTTCACTATGGCATGCATCCCCAAGTGTAGTATTTGATATTTGTGAGCATTGGCAATAAATGCTTCTTTAGATCCGTATTCGCTGATAAAGAAATCGCCATTAAGGATTTTTGCATTGTATTGAATTTCATTCTGGATCGCAGGGAGATTCTTGAGGTTGGAAGCTATTCTATTTTCACTATCTATATTATCGCTAATTATTATTAGATTATTATTGACTGTATAGGATGGTGCAAATCCGCCATAAGGTTTAGTGCTTTTTTGTGATTCATTTTTTTCTTGACTGCCGAATATTCTAGCAGAGTAAGAGTATCCAATGGTGTAGTCTTTAATAAGATAGGGTAATTTTTTATAGTCTTTTTTTTGAATTTGTTCTTCAGGAATTAGAATTTCAAAAGGAAGGAAACATAGCTTTTCGTCAGGTATGATATAGAGTTTTGATATTTTTTTTTGGGTAATACCTAAGTGAGGTTCCATGAGTGTATTATACAATTGGGTAGATGATAGAATGAAAGAATCTAAATTTTCATTATAATTTAATTCATTGCCAATGTTCTGTGTGTTTGATATTAAGTCTCTAAACTTAGAAATCAGGAGTTGCCAGTTTTCAGGTTTTTTTATTTTAAATAATTTTAAATTGTCTTTAGTCATATTGATGCTGAAAATAGATTTTTCAGTCACCAAATAACTTATTATCGCTTCGAAGTTATTTAAGTTGTTTTGGATATCACGAGCTTCATACTTTTGAGATTCATATTTGAGTTCAAAGTACTTAGGATGTTCTGCTTCTAGGTTTTGAATAAATAACCTGTATTGGGATTTTAAATTGAACAGTTTATTTTGTAATTCAGTTAATTCATTATTTCCTTGTAGGGTGTATTTGTGATATACATTTTTTTCAATAGATGCAATATTTTGCTTTAGTTGTTTTTCAAATATTATTACTGAATCAGGAATAGTACCATATTTCAATGCTTCGTTTTCTTGTATCCCCAGATACAATGAATTTGCACGTGATCTTTCCATTAAGCTAAACGCATCATTGATGTATTCGGCTTTATTAGTTTGAGTGTAAAGTTGGAATAGAACATCAATACCAATTTCGAAGTATTGATGCGCCTTTTGGTTGAATGAGATTCTGTCAAATTCATCTTTGTATCCAATACGAATACTATAGATGAGTGAATCGCAAGTAGAGAGAATATTATAACAACGGTCGAGATAGGATTGGTCAGATCTACTAAGCCAAAGGCTTCGCATAATTTGTAATTGTATAATGTAAGAATCTAATAGTTGTAAGTTGTTATAATTAGACTCTCCATTAGAGGTGTTTATGTCGATAGCATTAGAAACGTCTTTGATTGCGCTAGTATGTTCCTGGAGATTTAATTTTGCGCGAGCTATATTGTTGTATGTGGCGATTTGGAATAAAGGATTACTACTTATTTTTAATGTCTTATTTTGTCCTATTTCAAAAGCTTTTTGGTATAATTCTAGTGATTTGTTGAAGTCCTTTTGTTGTTCGTGTACTTTACCTAAGCCATTGTAAAGTTCTATCAAATAGAGATAGTTCCCATTCCCTTTCAGGTAGTCATTCTCTCTTATCATCAGAGCTTTCTCAAACTCCTTTTTGGCCTCTTTATTATTGCCGAGTTTTAAATATACGTTTCCTAGGTATTGGTAAGTATTAGCTATTCTAACATGATCTTTTGATGGGAAGATGATGATAAAGTAATCTAATGCTTTTTTATATGTTTCTAGAGCTTTCTTATATTTCGTGTTTTTTTCATAAAGCAACGCTAGATTTGTTAGACTTAAAGCGATTGATTGATTTGCTTTGTTAAGTATAGATACTTGTAATGATTTTTCGGAATACGCTTTTGCGTTATCTAAGTTACCCATCTTCGCATATAGCTCAGCTATGTTTCCATATGTTGTGGCGAACAGGATGTCCTTATCGGAGCAAACATTTTTAAGTATTTCTACGGCTTTAAGGTTATACTCTAAGGATAAGTTATAGTCCATTAATCCATAGTAGTAGTTTCCTAGGTGTCTATACGTTCGAGCTAAAACAATATGACTAGGCTTACTATTCTTAGAATATTTCAGCGCTTGTTGTAAGTTTTCATAAGCTGGGGTTTCATTATTTTTATACAAATATGTGTGTCCTATTTGCAAATATGATCTGGCTAAGGAAATGGAGTCTGAATTTGCCGCTATTTTTATTTGTAAGGATGTACTATGTCGATCTAAGGCTTCATCTAATTTTCCTATCTTCATTAATGCAATGCCTAAGTAATGATGTATGTCTGCAATCAGAATATCCTGCTTCTCTAGATTTTGTTGACCGTAAGCTAAGTTGTCTTGTAGTATGGATAGAGCTTCACTAAATTTTGATTTTATAATAAGGATATCACTGATTTGATTTCTGCACATTACAATCTCAGAATGCCAAGGCTCATTTTCGATTTGATCTAATGTTTTCTGATAAGTAATTAGAGCGAGATCGTATTCTGCAGAATGTAAGAGACTATCGGCAATAATGATATCTTTTCTTATTTCAATCTTGGATTGCCCTTTCATAAGGATACAGGACAGCATAAGAATCAAAATCATCGATGATAACGAAAACGGCTTCAATTTTAAACCTTCAGAATTTAATAACGTGTAAAGCAAACTTTCTATTTAATTGTACGCTATAAATATATAACATAGTATTACTTGGGGATTAGATATTGTTAAGACTATTTAAATAATATCAGGTTGGGTTGATGCTACCTTTTATACACAATAGGGTGCGAGGGCTATATTTCGTTTAGATCGATCTTAGAAAGATTTAATTTTGCTTATCGTTTTCAGCTAATTATGAGCTTTGAAATGGGTAAAAACCATTAAAAATCGAAATTTTTCAATTTTTTAAGTGGAAAATGTAATAAGATGAAACTAAATACATGAAATAGACGTATATTGCAGTGTGGTGGGGATATTAATCTTATATCTAGCCAGTAGACATATATAATATAATAACAATGAGTAACGGTACAGTAAAGTTTTTTAATGACAGTAAAGGATTCGGATTCATCACACCAGACGACGGTGGAAAAGATGTGTTTGTTCATGTAAATGGATTAAACGGTAGTTCAATCGCTGAAGGAGA
>CALLPN010000043.1 GCA_938015435.1 uncultured Saprospiraceae bacterium | reverse complement strand
ATTCATCTTCTTATAAAAGAAGAAAAAAAGGTGGCGACCTACTCTCCCACAAATGCAGTACCATCGGCGCTGTAGGGCTTAACTTCTCTGTTCGGAATGGGAAGAGGTGGAACACCTACGCTATAACCACCATTTTCTTTTAGTGTGAGTTGTTACTCATGAAGCTTCTTTAGCTTCTCACTATATTTCTTTTGATCTGATGTGATTCTATCAAATCGAGCGCGAAGATAGTATTATCTTGAACTTCATGGTCTTTATAAGGAATATTTCTACGTTGGGGTAAAAATTCATCCTTCGACTTCACTGCGTTTCGCTCAGGATGACAAGGTTATTAATCTTGCGCTTTGCTATACTCTTGATTTTTTCTTCGAAAAAAATGTCTTTGTCTGATGCGATTATTGCACGCGTGTTTGCTGCGCAAGCCGCGCTGTCGCAATACTCGGTCCGCGCGTTTTTTTCATTCGAAAAAAATGTCTTTGTCTGATGCGATTATTGCACGCGTGTTTGCTGCGCAAGCCGCGCTGTCGCAATACTCGGTCCGCGCGTTTTTTTCATTCGAAAAAATGTCGCGCTCTATATATCCAACATCAAAGTATATGGGTCTTCTAGTTGCTCTTTTACTTTTACTAAGAAAGTAACTGAAGTACTTCCGTCGATTACTCTGTGATCGTATGATAGAGCTAACCACATCATTGGTCTGATTTCTACTTTACCATCCACTGCGATAGGACGCTGTTTGATGGTGTGCATACCCAATATAGCAGACTGTGGTTCATTGATTATAGGAGTACTTACGAGAGATCCAAAGACACCACCGTTTGTTACTGTGAATGTTCCTCCTTTCATCTCATCTAATGTAAGACTACCTTCTCTCGCTTTTCCTGCTAGTACTTTTATTTCTTTCTCGATATCAGCGAAACTTTTTGACTCTACATTTTTGACAGGAGGTACTACTAATCCAGTAGGAGTTGAGATCGCCACTGATATATCTACGAAGTCATGATAAATTATTTCATTACCATCGATCTGAGCATTTACTGCTGGCATTGCTTGTAGCGCATTACTACATGCTTTGAGAAAGAGAGACATAAAGCCAAGTTTCACTCCATTCTTTTCTACAAATTTTTCCTGGTATTTCTTACGCATAGTCATCAATTCACTGAGGTCTACCTCGTTGAATGTCGTAAGCATTGCTGTATTATTCTTAGCTGACACCAATCTCGTCGCTATCGTACGTCTCATTCTACTCATCTTCTCTCTACGAGATGTTCTTGCTCCTGCTATAGGAGTTGGCGTATTTACTGTTGCTGGAGCAGGAGGATTACTTGCTGCTTTTTGCGCATCTTCTTTAGTGATACGACCATCTACACCTGTGCCTTTCACTTGGCTCGCATCTACTCCTGATTCTCTCATAATCTTGGCCGCAGCCGGTGAAGGATGTCCTGTGGCATAGTTACTAGTCGCAGGTGCTGCTACTGGAGCCGCAGGTGTTTCTGCTTTTGGTGCTTCTACCTTAGCTGCAGGTGCTGCCGGTTTGTCGCTTCCTGCAGGAGCCGCTACTGATGTATCTATCTTGGCTACTAGAGCTCCGATCTCTAGATCGTCTTCTTCTGCAGCTACATATATTAACTTACCACTTGCCTCTGCAGGAAACTCTAGTGTCGCCTTGTCAGATTCAAATTCGCATATCGGCTCATCTATTTTTACATATTCTCCATCGGCTTTTAACCATTGAGATAATGTAACTTCAGAGATTGATTCTCCGATAACTGGAACTTTCATTTCTACGATGCTCATAGTGGTATCTGTTTATTCTGATATTAATTCTACAAAACTAATGCATATCTCATTGTATATGTTGAAAATCACATGTTATCCATGCATTTTTTTAGACTACATATATAATTTATTTAGACAAACCTAAAAATTAAACTAAATAGGACTTAACAATATCATTATCAACTCATTACAGCAAACCCCAATAGCTTGATAATTGCTACAGCAATTACAAATTGGTAATGGCTTGTTAAAATAACTGTTCAAAGACAATATAAGCTATGACAATACTTAACTTTATGGCAGCCAACAACTAATATATAAGTGAAGAAATCTATACTATTACTCCTATGTTTGTACTGCGCCAATATAATTATGGCCCAAAATGAAAAGAAAACTTCCTACGCGGCTGCATTTGAAGGTAAGATAAAAATAGATGGCCTCTTGGACGATGACGCTTGGGCAATGGCGCCAATCACTACAGGATTTATAGAAAATGAACCTGAGCCCAATACTATTCCAAGCCAAAAAACAGAAGTAAAAATCATCTATAATGAAGAAGGAGTATATTTTGGTGCAACTATGTTTGATACTCAAGCGGATAAGATCCTCAAAGAACTATCGGTAAGAGATCGTAAAAACAATACAGATTGGTTTGGTATCACACTAGATACTTATCAAGATGGACTGAATGGATTTGCCTTCGTAGTGACTGCAGCAGGAGTACAACAAGATGTCAAGTACGCTGGCGGCAATGAAGATGGGAACTGGGATGCGGTGTGGCAAAGTGAAGTGATCATACATGAAAATGGATGGGATGCCGAAATTTTTATTCCTTATTCGGCTATACGATTTCCTAATACTGATATCCAACATTGGAATATGCAGCTGATTAGAGAAGTAAGGCGAGAAAGAGAACAATCTTATTGGAATCCTATCGATCCTAATTTTGAAGGATTTATAAATCAATGCGGGCATCTTGAAGGTATCAAGAATATAGAATCTCCGGTTAGATTATCTATTACACCCTATTTGACTGGCTATATCCAAAACAATAAGGCCAATGGTATAAGCGAAACCGGAACAAGTTATAATACAGGGATGGATCTCAAATATGGTATTAATGATGCCTTTACTTTAGATATGACGTTGGTTCCTGATTTTGGCCAGGTCCAAACAGATAATCAAGTATTAAACCTTAGTCCATTTGAGGTATTCTTCGATGAAAACAGACAATTTTTTACAGAGGGGTTAGAGCTATTTGATAGAGGAAGACTTTTCTATACTCGTCGAGTGGGAGGAAGACCTATAAATTTCAATGATGCCCAAAACAGTTTAGTTGATGGAGAAAAAATAATAGCAAACCCGTCAAGAGTTCAACTATATAATGCAAGTAAGATATCTGGAAGAACCTCTGGTGGAACTGGCATCGGATTTTTTAATGGTGTAGCTCGTGAAAGCAATGCGACTATCGAAACGCTATCTGGAGAACAACGACAAATACAAACGAGTCCACTAACTAATTATAATGTATTAACTATAGATCAAAATCTACCTAACAATAGTAGACTGACATTAATGAATACCAATGTACTTAGAAGAGGATCTACTTATGATGCCAATACCATAGGAGCTTTTATTGATCTCAACAATAAAAGCCAAGCTTATAGATTCAGTGGTAGCTTTATGAGGTCTGAGCAATACTTTAGTGAAGCAGATAATAACATAGGTCATAAGTACAGTGCACAAGTCGCAAAACAAAGCGGTCAGATCAAAGCACAAATCAACTATATAGAAGAAAGTGATACTTTTAATCCTAATGATCTCGGCTTTCTTTTTAGCCCTAATGAGCGTAGCGTAGGTGCGGGGATATCATATAACCAACCTAATGCTAAAGGTAAATTACAACGATACGAATACTATGTCAATGCTAATTACGGCAGATTATATGCACCTGATGTTTTTACGCAATTTGGCGCTACTGCAGGGACATTCTATTTATTCAAATCTAGAGATGCTGTTGGTGGGAATATAAGATTTGAGCCGGAGTCTTTCGATTATTTTGAGCCCAGAAACAACTTTGAGAGTTACTTATTATATCCTTCTAATGGTACAATCAGTGCCTTCTTTTCTTCTGACTACCGCAAAACTTTTGCAGCTGATATTAGGACCAACTACCGTGAGATAAATCAACAAGGGAGAAACTCGTTCAGCCTTTCATTTTTACCAAGACTTCGAATAAGCGACAAGCTTTCTTTCTTTTTTGATTTCAGTTTTGACAAGTTGAATAATGATCAAGGATATATCAATAGAAACTTAGTAACAGAGGATATAGGTCTGTCATCTACCGATATAATGATGGGACTAAGGCGATTAGACATCTTCGAAAATAGTGTCCAAGGACAATATATATTTAACAATAAGCAATCTTTGTCTCTTCGCGTTAGACACTACAATGCTAATGTACGCTACAATACATTAGGAATCTTAGACCAAGATGGTAAAATAGAAGCAATAGATTTCAATGGTTTAAATGCCAATGGCGACCCTATTTTCGATCAAAATTTTAATGCATTTACGGTTGACATGAATTACTTATGGAGGTTTGCTCCAGGGAGTGATATCATTCTAAATTTCAAGAGTGATATTAGAGGGAATGATGATCAATTCAATAATTCTTATTATCAAAATGTAAAAGGAGTTTTTGATTTAAATCAAGAAAATAGCCTATCTCTAAGAATCGTTTACTTCTTGGATTATTTATATCTGAAATAGTAAAATTATCGCCTATTTAGAGTTTGTCGTCTATATCAGTAATAGATTTCACATCAATTTTGGAAAAATACTTGCTCATTGCTTTTTTGGCATTGATTTTCACTTCATCATTTACATAATAAGCGATGGACATCAGGCTAATACTCAAGATGCTCAGATCATCAGTAAAGCCAATAAAGGGCGTAAGGTCTGGAATAGCATCAATAGGTGCTAACAGATACGCCACAGCTCCCATAATTATTCGCTTCGCCCATGCCGGTGTTTCTGGATTTTTCCAAGCATAATACATCAAAAAAACTGTATACGCGAGCCCTTGACCTAAGGTGCTAGCCTTTGACTTGATGTACACTAATATCGATTTCGGATTTGTCATATATGTTAAATGTCTTCTCTTAATATGATTAACATCAAAAACGTTGCAGCGAGTTCGCTAAAAATGAAGTCCTATTAGTATATGCGACTAATAGTGTTATATACTCCATAGGTAGCCACAAATAGTCGTCAATATTCATATTTTTACATAAGGGCATTCGAAATTTGATACGACATACCATTGTACAAGTTGTCTTCCCACTTCGACAAGGACATATGAAAGCACTTTTTATCATAATAGTATCTATCTTCTTCTGCCTTTCTATATCGGCTCAGATTGAGATATGCAATAATTCTATTGATGATGATGGTGATGGATTAATCGATATTCAAGATACTGACTGCGACTGTGACCAGATACTTCCGTCAGGCCTGATTCCTAATGAGTCTTTCGAAGAAAACGATTGTATACCCTTCACTGAGACTAATCCCAGTAATTACCCTGAAATAGAATGCCTAATCGATTGGATACAAGCAGCACCTACTTCAGATTATTTCCATGTAGATGGCATGACTTTTCCGGGCTGGATTTTCCCTAACCCTATACCTCCGTCCCCTATTCCTGACGGTAAAGGCTATCTTGGGTTTAGAGATGGAAGAGCCGGTACCGCCAATTATAAAGAATACGTAGGAGCCTGTCTAACCGAAGCCATGGAAGTAGGAAAGGTCTACACCCTAGATTTTTTTCTAGGTTTTGCAGATGTTGGAAATACAAGCATAGATATGACCATCTATGCTACGACAGAATGCAGTAATCTACCCTTTACGAATAACACAGGAGTAGGTTGTCCTAGCAATACGCCAGGATGGGAAGTTATAGATTTTCAGTTTGCTTCAGGAAATGATGAATGGAAAAACATTGTCTTTGAGCTATTTGCAGATAAAGAATATACCGCCATCATATTAGGACCAGGATGTGATGCAAATGATTTTCAGAATAACCCTTACTTCTATGTCGATAGACTCAATCTTGTGGAGAAACTAGAAGAAGGTCTTCCTTTTACTGCTATTGAAGGTTCTTTGTGTGAAGAAGAAATAGTACTTCAACTCGACCTCGGAGATGAATTTGGATACCAATGGTATAAAGATGGCATTGCCATCCCTGGAGCTGAAAGTAATACGATTACACTACAAATAGATGAATTCAACATTGGAGTCTATTCCGTAGTGATCAGTACTCCCGCTGGTTGTATATTAAGTGAAGAATTAGATTTAACACTACCGACATTATTTGGAGAAGAAGAAGCAACCATCTGCGAAGGAGAAAGTTATATAGTAAACGGAGAACCAGTTACTATGGCAGGCGTGTATAATTATACTCTTACTTCTGTACAAGGGTGTGATAGCATAGTGACACTTAATTTGACTGTCCTTGAAGGAAGCGGAACCTCATTGACACCTACTATATGTGAAGGTGAAGAATTCATCATCAACGGTGAAACGCTAACAACGTCTGGCAATTACTTCTATTCATTTGAAACGGCAGATTTTTGTGATAGTATTGTCACCGTAGTACTCACCGTGATTCCAGATGCCATCAGAACAGAATTTATATCTATCTGTGACGGTCAGCCTTTTTCTTTTGAAGGTACAGACTTAAATACTACTGGTATCTATCCATTTGCCTACACTCGAGCCAATGGATGTGACAGTACATTTATAATAGACTTGACAGTAAGAGAAAACTATACTCAGAATGTGAGCGCAACAATTTGCTCAGGAGAAGTATATCCATTTGACAATCAAATTCTTACGGATGCTGGTATATATAGTGGCGATCTCACTTCGATATATGGTTGTGATAGTAGTGTCGTATTAACATTAGAGGTAGCAGAAGCTACTTTTTCACAAAACGAGGCTACAATCTGCGAAGGTGAAATCTATGATCTGGAAGGTACAGAATATTCTTCTCCGGGTACTTATCAAGCAGTGACTACCAATGCTAACAATTGTGACAGTACCATCTTTCTAGACCTTGAAGTAATCATATGGAACGATGGTATTGAATTACCAAGTGATACAGTTGTCAATCTTGGCGCTGACATCACAATCCAACCAGTCTATGTGGCACCGGAGTTATTACAAACGATATGGCTTGATGAATCTGGAGAAACCTTATCTACCGACCCTACTTTATTACTGGAAGGGGTGATAAATAGGCAAGAAGTAAAAATGACTGCAACAGACCAATATGGCTGTATGGATGAGGACAATATCGTCATTCGAATCAATAGGAACGTTGGTATCTATGCACCCAACATTTTTAGCCCTAATGGAGATGGATCGAATGACTACTTTCGACCGATAGTGAATGAATCAATAGCTTCACTCAAAGAAATCAACATTTATGATAGGTGGGGCAACCTAGTCTATCAAAGAGAAAATATAATGGACCTAAGCGTATGGCAAGGCTGGAATGGTAAGCACCATGGTGCAGATGCGATTACAGGCGTTTACGTGTATATATCAACATTCTTGGCTTTAGATGATAAAGAAGAGCAGATATCTGGCGATATTACGCTCATTAGATAGATCTATATGAACAAAACAAAGATGGCGCAACAAATAAAACTCATTACATCTATACTCATACTTTTAGTGAGTTTCAGTATCTGCGGACAAGAAATTTGTAATAATGCTATCGATGATGATGGAGATGGCTTGATAGATCTCAATGATGAAGAAGACTGCATCTGTCCATCTACTATTCCTTCGGGTTTGATACCTAATCCGTCATTTGAAGATATGCTTTGTTGCCCAACTCAAAAGGAACAATTGGATTGTGCCGTAGATTGGATACAAGCCTCAGCAGCTACATCGGATTACTTACACAATTGTGGTATAACTGTACATCCTGGTGTAGGTAAAAGTGCACCACAACCTATCCCAGACGGAGATGGGTATGTCGGTTTTAGAGATGGTTTGTCTAGTGGATCTAACTACAAAGAATATGTCGGTGCATGTCTCAATGCAACAATGGAAGTGGGTACTGAATATAGATTAGATTTCTTTTTGGGATTTGCTCCAGAAGTTGCCCAAACTATTGATATGACAGTTTATGGAACTACAGAGTGTAGCAATATTCCTTTTGGAGGTACTAGTACTACTTTTGGTTGTCCTACTAATGCACCTGGTTGGGATCAATTAGGACAACTAGTTGTATCAGGGCAAGGCGAATGGAAAAACATCATTTTTGATATCATCGCTGATAAAGAATATAATGTTATTGTAATTGGTCCTGGGTGTAATACGCAACAAAACGTAAACCACGCCCCATACTTCTTTGTCGATCGTTTGGCTCTTGCTGAGTTAGCAGATTTTGATGTACCATTCGCAGAAATACAGGGAGATCTATGTCAAGAAGGTCTTACTATCGTAGCCGAAGAAGATGAGGACTATGGATACCAGTGGTTTAAGGATGGAATAGCTCTGATAGGTGAAACAGGTATTAGTCTAGATCTAGAAGTAGACCCAGCCAGTGAAGGTTTTTATGAAGTTCTTATTACTACGTCCGACGGATGTTTTAATAGTGAAGATTTTGAATTATTTGTACCTGTATTTGAGACTAACTTAGAAGCTAGCATATGTGAAGGTGAATCTTATCCAATCGCTGGAAGTGAAATTACAATCGCTGGACCTTATACATTCCCTTTTACGTCCGTATTAGGTTGTGATAGCTTAGTCTACCTTGATCTGGAAGTAACCCCTGTGGGAGCTAAATTTGTTTCTCCTCAAATATGTGAAGGTGAAGTCTATACTTATGCTGGAGAGACTTACACGGAAGAAGGTTTCTATTCACTAAATACACCTGGACCAGCTGGATGCGATAGTCTAATATCTATTGAACTCACCGTAAACTCCAATTACGACATCAATATACCCATTGAAATATGTGAAGGAGAAACCATTCAAGAAGGAACCGAAACTCTCACGACTACTGGGATATATCCTTTTAATTATAGCAGTATTACAGGTTGTGATAGTATAGTAATAATTGATTTAGTAGTGAATGAAAAATATGATGAAACTACTAACATCACAATATGTGAAGGTGAAAGTTATCAGTTAGGTAGCCAATTACTTACTACTTCGGGTGTATATGGTGACATATTATCAACCGCAGCAGGATGTGACAGTATTATCAATCTTGATCTGGAAGTCGTAGGTATAGGTACTAATTTTGTGTCTCGCCAGATATGTGAAGGAGAGATATATTCCTATGCCGGACAATCCTATACAGAGACTGGGTTCTATTCTTTTACCAATACTGGACCTTCTGGTTGTGATAGTCTGATATCTATAGACCTTACGGTAAATGATAAATTTGATGTTATTATTCCTTTTAACATATGTGAAGGAGACTCATTCCAAGAAGGATCTGAAATACTTACTGCTACTGGAATGTATACTTTTGATTACAGTAGCACTAATGGATGTGATAGTATAGTTACGATAGATCTGATTGTAAATGAAAGATATGAAGAGACTACGACATTGACTATATGCGAAGGAGAAACCTACCAATTAGGAAATCAATTGCTTACCGACGCTGGAAGTTATGCTGAAGTACTATCTTCTATTGCAGGATGTGACAGTAGTGTAATACTTGATCTTGTTGTGGAAAATAGTACATTCTCAACTCCAACAGAAATTATATGTAAAGGTGAAACATTTAGCATATTAGATGACACATATGATTCAGGAGGAGATTATACTCTTACCACAATCAATGAAGCTGGGTGCGACAGTATTATATTTTTAGAGCTTATAGTGATAGACAGGGAAGATGCGATCATATTACCTCAAGATACCTTGGTACTTTTAGGTGATCCCATTACAATTAGTCCGGAATATCGAGCTCCAGAAATACTCCAAATTATATGGACTGATGAAAACGGCGAACTTTCAAATGATGATATACTTAATATCGATCAAGTAATAGGACGACAAGAGATAACAGTTACTGGTGTAGATCAATACGGATGTGTAGAAGATGATCAAATCGTAATAAGAGTAGATCGTAATGTGGGAATATATCCTCCTAACATATTCAGCCCTAATGGAGATGGAAGTAATGACTACTTCCGTCCTGAAGTCAATCAATCTATCAATGCTCTCAAAGAGATGATGATATATGATAGGTGGGGAAACTTAGTTTATGCCGAAGAATCGATCATTGATCTCAATATGTGGAGAGGTTGGGATGGAAAATTCAATGGCTCAGAAGCAATGGCTGGTGTGTATGTATTCATTGCTACTTTTGTAGCATTAGATGGTGGAGAAGAAGTAGTATCTGGTGATATTACAATTATTAGATAAGGCTTAGTTACTTTGTACTTTACCTAATATATACATTGAATATTTGTAAAGTTTCAATCTTCTTTGTCTACTAATTTTCGGTTCAATTTCTTATTGGCTTTGGCACCTAATTCTCTAATTTTTTCTGCTTTTTGTACTAGATTTCCTTTACCTGTGGTAAGCTTATTCATAGCCTCTTCGTACGTTACGCGAAGTTGGTTAAGTCGATTATCTATCTTTCCCATATCTTCTGTAAAGGCATGAAACTTATCATACATCCGACCTGCATGAATTGCAATATCAAGTGCATACTTTTGTTGCTTATCATTTCGCCACATTGTTTCTACAGTCTTTAGTGTAGCGAGTAATGTACTCGGTGTTACGATCACTACATGCTTATCAAATGCATACTGATAGATATTAGAATCCATCTTAACGGTAGCCGCAAAAGCGGTCTCGATAGGTACAAACATTAATACAAAATCTGGGCTTTCTATCTGATACAATTCGTGATACCTCTTACTGGCTAATCCGTCCACATGGGATCTGATAGAAAGTGTATGTGCTTTTAATGCAAATTTTTCTGCATCTTCATTTTCGGCATTGACATATTGTTCATAAGCCTTTAGAGACACTTTGGAGTCGATCACATAAACTTTATCATCTGGTGTCTTGATCAGCATATCAGGCATCAATCGTTTACCATGCTCATCGGTAAACGATTGCTGAGTAAAATACTCGCGATCTTTTTCCAGCCCAGATTTTTGAAGGATGTTTTCAAGGATGAGTTCTCCCCAATTGCCCTGCGTCTTATTATCACCTTTGAGTGCTTTGGTTAGATTAGTTGTCTCTAATGTCATGCGCTCGTTGAGCTGAGCCAAGCCTTTGATTTGCTCCTTGAGAGAGGAGTGTCTAGCTATATCTTCTTTGGTATTTTGCTCTATTCTATTTTCAAAAGTCTTTATGCGTTCCTGAAGCGGATCGAGCATTTCTTTGATGCTGCGATTATGGTCATGCTCCATCTTAGCGGCTTTCTCGTCTAACACTTTACTTGCTAATAATTGAAACTGCTCACTCGATCTTGTAGAATCATTGCGATACTGAGCCATCTGCTCTTGCAAAAAAGAATGCTGCGACTCTAAGGTTGCAATATCTATTTTGAGATCCTGTAGTTGCTCTTTATCTCTCAGATGGGCAAGTGAACTGTTACTAAGTTCTTGAGTGATGCGGTGAACATTTGATTGTACCAGAGATAGATCTTTGAGTGTAGACTGATAGCGCAACCAAAGTAATATTATCACTATGACTAACACTGTCAAAATTACTAATACCGATATTGGTAGTTCCATAATTATATCCTTGTTGGTAAAGCACAAATATACATATTAAAAAATATCGTAAAGTATAAGTGCTTCTAAATCAAGAATGCGGTTTCGAAATCTACTATTAAGGCACACAATATCATCTTCAATTGGCAGTCATTCACTGCTCCAGAATATCTTGAATGAAAATTTCTAACTGTTGGTAAAATCAGTCATTAGGAACAATCTGCACATCTACCTTCGAGAACAAGGTGTGCATTTTTGATTTGGTATCCATTAGGAATATCACTAGGCAATGTGATGCCTCCATCTAAGCATGTCGTTTTACCACATTTTTCGCAACGAAAATGAGCATGTTCATCATGATGTGAATGATCGTCACAATCATCAATACATATGGCGTACTTAGTCACCCCAGTACCATCCATCACTTGATGGATCAATCCCTTCTGCTCAAATGTCTTAAGCGTACGGTATACTGTGATACGATCAGGATCTTCAAGATCCAACTCTATATCTCTATTACTCAAAGCTTTACCCGCAGATCCCAGAAATATATCTAGCATCTCCATACGAATTGGAGTTTTACGGATTCCTAAATGCTTCAGTTTATGTTCTGACTTGGTCATGATCTATTGATAACGTCTGTATTCTTATAAAACCAAAAATAGTATTAATAGTTTATATCTGCGGTCTTGTTAAATTCACATAAGTAAAAAGTACTTTACAGAAGTATATAAATAGTCAAATTATGAAGTTTTTGAAAATTGTTGCACCGATTCTACTTATCCTAATAGCAGGAGGCTGTTTTCTAATGAAAAAATTTAAAGTTAACCCTCCTATCAACTTGATAGGTAAGAGTTACAAAGGCGAACTACCTATAGATAAGATCACTGTACCAGATGGTTTTAAAATAGACGTTTATGCTGAAAGCGTTGAGAATGCAAGGTCGATATGTATCTCTCCAAGTGGAACCTTATTCGTAGGTAATAGAGGGGGCGACAAGGTATTAGCGCTCAAAGATCTTGATGGTGATGGTAAAGCCGAGAAGCAATACGTATTATACTCAGATGGCAATATGCCAAATGGAGTGGCCTTCAAAGATGGCGATCTATATATTGCTGAAGTCAATAGAATACTTAAGATCTCTGACGTAGAATCAAAGCTGGACAATCCTGGGACTCCAGAAATAATCTATGATCAATACCCTACTGACAAGCATCATGGATGGAAATATATAGCATTTGGGCCAGATGGTAAGCTGTATGTACCTGTAGGCGCTCCTTGTAATGTATGCGATCGAGATGAAGAGATCTACAACACGATAACTCGTATCAATACTGATGGCAGTAATATGGAAATTGTTGCTGATGGTGTGCGTAATACAGTAGGCTTTGGTTGGCATCCAGTGACTAAGGAATTATGGTTTACTGATAATGGACGTGATATGTGGGGAGACGACAAACCGGGTTGTGAGCTCAATAGAGTTACCAAAGAAGGTCAACATTTTGGTTTTCCTTATTGCCACCAAGGAGATCTCTTAGATGACGAATTTGGTAAAGGAAAAACCTGTGCTGATTATGAAGCTCCTGTTCAAGTATTAGATGCTCATGTCGCGGCACTTGGAATGGAATTTACCAATGTCTCGAATTGGCCTGATGAATATAAAAATGCTGTTCTTATCGCCGAACATGGCTCATGGAATCGAACTAAAAAAAGTGGATACAAAATCAGTTTGGTCACATTAGATGAAAGTCAAAATGCGACCTCATACAAAGATTTCGCTATCGGCTGGCTCAATCCTGAAGATGAAGATGTTTGGGGTCGTCCTGTAGATATGGAATGGATGCCTGATGGATCGTTACTCGTGAGTGATGATTTTGCGGAAGCGATCTATAGGATAAGTTATACGAAGTGATTTTCTAACTGAAATACCAACTACTAAAAGTAGATGAGTTAAAAGTTAGCTGTAACTAAAAGCCACTTATTACATTATTATTAAACGTTCAACTGTGACATCGCTACCTAGCCCATGTGTTTGCTGCGCAAGCCACATTATAATCATTCAATGACACAACCGCTCCGCGTGTTTGTTCACCTACCCTCTTTCATAGTCAAGCGTACGTGTATACCAAATCCAAAAAAACATGAATGGAATTTATCCGACTAATATTCGGAGGTTTTAACCTAAAATTGAGACCAATAAAAAATTTGACCTTTAAGTTTTTCCTTGACTATAAAATTTAAAATCTCTTGACAGATTTAACGGCAACACTACTAATACTACCCTCTTTGTAACAAGCAAACCATGCGCCTACGTTTGGTATTTTCATCATTTGCTCTTCGGCGTTTTTTGCATCTACTTTGGAGGTCCATGAGACTATATCGATATATTCTCCATCTTCACCTTTATGTATTTCCCAACTAATAAATCCTGGTAGATTCTTCATCCAATTATCGATGATATCTTGAGCGACTACTAAGAGACGATCTTTAGTGATTCCTTTTCCTAATTCGTATGTAATGATGTCTTTGTACATGGTTTAGGTCTATATTTTTATAAATCGCGCAGTAACTACCTTAAGCGTACTTCTCGTGCGTAGAAAATACATCCCTGAACTCATGGCAGTCAGATCAACTCTTCGATATAATCCTTTTACTAATATATCTGAAGACACGATTGTGCCAGAGATATCAAGAATGTCAAATGTATACTCTGATCCATTCGAATTTTCAATGAAGATATCTAAGAAATTGTTTGCCGGATTTGGCAGTAAACGTAAATCATCTTTATTGAGATAGTCCGTTGTAGATGAAGACAATTCTGCACAATTCATTATCCCAGATTTAAAATTTTCGTACGATTGAGAAGCTACACCAAAGTCAATATCTCCCTCGACTACTCCATTAGAATACTTCAAATAATATAGACCGCATGCACCGATAGACCATTCGAAACTATTCCCATCTTGAGCATCTTGAGTAGATCCATTAGACAATGCTAATATTACGGTATCTCCTATTTCAAAATTCCCAATATTTTCACCGCAATTGAGGCCATCTTGACCTAAGACTGATATCGTATCTGAGTTACTAGTGAGATTAATATCTTCAATCACATTAACATCCATAGAATAAGTGTGAGGAATCTCTACTACTACTGCCATCATGATATGATCTGTTACTCTCACAGATCTACAGAAATGATCTGGAACATTCCAAACGCAACTGCACGCTATTGAAGAAGCTACAGAAAATACGAACAAATGAAGAGTGAGGTGTAATCTACTGAGGTATAGTGCTTTCATAATCGTATGACTTTAGATTGATGTTACAATACTAACTTTCTTTAAAGTACTCATAATTACAGAACTCACCAAAAAGCATAACCAATCCTCGGAATATTAATGCTATATCTTCTTTCACATATCAAAGATGACACTTATTCCAAAAAAAAGCATCTTGAATAATCAAGATGCTCTTTACATTTATTTCTTTATTCTGATAATACTAATCAGCCTTCAAGTCTAGTGCTAGATTCAACTCATTGAGTTGAGTCCCATCTACAGGACTTGGTGCATCGATCATCATATCACGACCTTGATTGTTTTTAGGGAATGCAATAAAGTCACGGATACTAGACTGGCCATTCATAACAGCACATAGTCTATCAAATCCGAAAGCGATACCTCCGTGAGGTGGTGCTCCATATTCAAATGCTCCCATTAAGAATCCAAATTGGTCTTCAGCTTCTTCTTTAGTAAATCCTAATAGGTCGAAGTTACGTGACTGTAATTCTCTATCGTGAATTCTGATAGAACCTCCACCGATCTCAGATCCATTGATTACTAGATCATATGCATCAGCTCTAAGCCCTTTCATAGTTTCGTGATCTCCAGTAAGCATCTTATCCATATCTTCTTGCTTAGGAGATGTGAATGGATGATGCATCGCATGGAATCTTTCTGACTCCTCATCCCATTCTAGTAGAGGGAAATCGATAACCCATAAAGGTTTGAAATCTCCTTCTTTCATAAGACCTAGACGATTGGCCATTTCTAATCTTAGTTCACTAAGCTGCTTACGAGTCTTTTCTTCTTCGCCGCTTAATAAAAACATAACATCGCCCGTCTTTGCTCCCATCTTCTCAGCCCATTCTCGGAGTTGCTCATCAGAGTAAAATTTACCTACCGTAGATTTGATACTTCCGTCAGCCATTAACTTGACGTATACTAATCCTTTGGCTCCGATTTGAGGACGTTGCATCCACTCTGTAAGCTTTTTCATATCTTTATTAGAGTAATCATCCGCTATACCTTTAGCACAGATTCCTACTACTAACTCCGCACTATCGAAAATAGGAAAGTCATGTCCTTTAGCTAGATCATTAAGCTCTACGAATTCCATATCAAATCTTAGATCTGGCTTATCACTACCATATCTTTGCATCGCTTCGTCGTAAGACATACGTGGAAAATCACCAAGATCTATATCCAATGTATGCTTGAACAAGTGCTTCGTCAATCCTTCGAATGTATTGAGAATATCTTCTATAGTTACGAAAGACATTTCGCAATCTATCTGCGAAAACTCTGGTTGTCTATCTGCTCTCAGATCTTCATCACGGAAACACTTAACGATCTGAAAGTACTTATCCATACCTGCAATCATTAACAGCTGCTTAAATGTCTGTGGCGACTGAGGCAATGCATAGAATTGTCCAGGGTTGAGTCTACTTGGGACCACAAAGTCTCTTGCTCCCTCTGGCGTAGACTTGATCAGACATGGTGTTTCTACTTCTATAAAATCTTGACTATCTAGAAACTTACGGGTCTCTAGAGCCAACTTACTACGGAATATCATGTTATCACGAATAGGGTTACGTCTGATATCCATATATCTATACTTCATACGGATATCATCTCCACCATCTGTTTCATCCTCTATAGTAAATGGAGGTGTCATCGATGCATTGAGTACAGAAAGCTCTGTTACATTGATCTCAATATCACCAGTTGGTCTGTTAGCATTTTTGCTACTTCGCTCTGCTACTTGACCTTTAATCTGTACCACGAATTCTCTACCTAATTTTCGTGCAGACATTGTAAGGTCCTCATTAGCATCTAGATTAAATACAAGTTGAGTGATACCATATCTATCTCGGAGATCAACGAATGTCATACCTCCAAGGTCTCTACCCTTTTGTACCCATCCACTGAGTGTCACTTCTTGTCCTATATGTGCGGCTCTTAGTTCTCCGCAATTGTGTGATCTATACATGTGAACTATCTTGTTATTAGTTAGCTTATAATTATTATTAAATCAATCTAGATACTCAATATCCTAAAACGAATGCAAAGATAATGATAGCCCATAGATATAAGCTATTATCGTCTAATTATCCTCAACTATCAAAAAATCCAGAAATGTCAATTGATAGAGAAAACCCGATGTCCTATTTGATTTAAAGCACAAAAGAGTGACTATCACTGTTCTGATAATCACTCTTTTTTCTAACTCTTATATTTTTTTAACGCTACTTCAAATCTGGATCATCCAGAAATAACAGATCTCCATTTTCATTGTTATTCTCAAATAGATTTATAAATTTCGGTCTGTTTGATGATCCCACTTGACGATAGAGGTTTAGCTTTTCTCCAACTACAGGTTCTGCACCTTTAGGCATTCTATTTTTTGAGTATAAACTTTTCAATTTTAATCCATATTGATGAGCAATACTGGCCATGGTCTCACCTTCGTACACAATATGGTGAGTTTGCTTATTACTTGTTCTAGTTTTCTTTCTTTGAAGAAACACAACCATATCTTTTTTTGGAACATAATTCTCATCAGGAAACAACTCATTGAACTTAAGCAATTGAATAGCCTTCCTTCTATGAGCTTCAGCAATATCCTTGATCGAAGCTATCCCATCGCCGTACAAGACCATGAGACTGTTTACCTTACCTTTTCGTAAATCCTCTGCCGAATGATGCTCTACAGCTGAAGAAGAACTATTTGTATCATTTGATTCGCTATCAAGAACTACTTTTCTGACCACTTTGTTGGTCGCTGATACATGATCTCCATTTTGGATATCAAATTTATCAAGACCATATTTTTCAATAATCCTAATGAGTTTCTTAGGATACTTTTTATCGGTAGCGTATCCTGCTTTCTGTAATCCTTTAGCCCATTTTTTGTAATCTGTAGTTTCGAAATCAAAAAGAAATCCGTAACGATAAGATTTTTTAGGGTCTGTTAAAAAATCGCTATGTGCGATAAATGATTCATGTGTATTATCAAAAGATCTAAAACAACTCTCTATTAGATTGCCATCACGATCCACATCATCATCAGATTTAAAGAAAGTACCACCCTTCCAATTGCTTCCGCATTTTATTCCGAAGTGGTTATTGGCTTTTTTTGCGAGATCAGATCGACCCCAGTCTGACTCAAGCATTCCCTGAGCTAGTTTAATACTAGCAGGCACACCCGTACGAATCATCTCAGCCATAGCGATCTCGCTATGGTTTTCTATATACTTTTCTGCCAATTCTATATCAGTCTGAAGAAATGTTGCATTTCCAGCCTGAGCGAAAAGTAGAAGAGTAAATAGCTTAAAGACAATTCCTAGTTTAGTCATATTAGCCTATTTATTAATGTATTAGCATCAAGTAACATGCCAATGTTGGTAATATAGATAGATCGTACACAAAATTAAAATTTAGTGCTACAATTTTGACGAAGACCCAAAAAAAAGTCACTTTAAATAAAATAGGCATTAATATAGTATAGCGCTCGATTTTAGATGACTTAGGAAAGCATTTAATCGAAATGAAAAGTCTATAACTTATAGCGCCTTTAAAGGAATTAGGATTAATCTATACTCGCAATAACCTAACTCTAACTAGAAACAGGTCTTTAGATTGTTTGCTAATTCCAGTATTTGTTCCTGTTGATTCAGACTATGAATTTTAGGATTTGCTTGGATATCGTAAATAAGCCCATCATTAATGAAAAAATTCTTGAGCTCGATAGGAATGACTACTTGCGTTTTTGTATCATCAACCACTGCAAAATCCATATCGATTTCTATATCCACGAAAGCTTCATCAGCCCCTAGATGTAAGGCAAAATCAGACTCTGGAATACCATCTTCATCTAAATCAATAACCCCTTCAACTTTGCAAAAAATATAACTTCCCCAACCTGGCCAATGTTCACCAAGTGACAAATCGTTGGTCGATAAAAAATCCGCTGGGCTTTTAGTATTTAGTTCTGCAGGGACTCCTATGCCAAAAGATACACTCTCGTAATCTGCAGACTTCACTTCATTAAGATTAAACTTTAATCCTTGCTCTGCTCCTTCCGCGCTACTATGCGCTAAACCTAATTTAAGATAACTCACATCTTCAGACGAAGCTGTGGTCTTTTCAGTACGTAAAACGAGGTCAGACATATAGAAACTAAACCGACTAAAATACATTGCTTTCCCATCTGGGTAGATATAATCATTAGACAATACTAATGGTTGTCCATCGTAAGTTACTTTAAGTGCCATTTCCACACTTCCTTCTCCATCATCTCCACAGGATACAAAAGACAAACTGATTAAAAGAAGGGCAAAAAATTTATATGCGATTTTCATATTTCACTAATAGTTTAACAGATATAAATAATGGTGATTTAGATTTATTATTTTTCAAAAATAATACTATTCATAAGGATACGCATGACAAAATCAACTCTTAACTTTAAAATGACATACTGATAGTACCTCCTATAGGAGAACATCATAAAACTGAAATAGATCACTAAGCCCTAAATCTATTTCTGCGATTCGCAACTAAACTCAGAATAAATACATATATTGATCTGAAAATCAGAATGTTAATAACCAATTTTAAATTAAGAATATGGAAAACAAAACAAATGGCCTTTCAATAGGCGGAATGGTAGTTGGGATAATAAGTTTACTAGTCTCTTTCATCCCTTGTATAGGCGTTTTTGGTGGACTATTAGCGTTAGTAGGGCTAATATTAAGCATAATTGGCTATCGTTCTGCAAAAGATTCAGGAGGACCAACTACTATGGCTATTGTCGGAATTGTATTATCCGCGTTAGCTATTATCATTGCTTTAGCATGGGGTACGTTTATGGCCAAAGCGGGTAGCAATGCAACTACTCCTATAGAGGCAGAAACTTGTGAGGAAGTATTAGCCGAGATGGAAAAAACTGTAAAAGAGTTAAAGGCAGTTCAAGATAAGGGCGAGGATACTGGTTTTGGTGATATATCGACATTAATAAATTCTACCACTAGAATGGTCGCGATACAATCAGCAGCAGAAGAAATGAGCTGTAATGATGATCCAGAATTCAAAGCAAAAATGGAAGAACTTTCTAATCAGATCGATGATTAAAAGTACTTACCAAAAAGTAAATTTAATGGTAGCAGCAATACTCAGTGTAGTATTGCTGCTATTATTTTTTGGGATTATAACCGGCATAGTGAGATGTCCATATGAAAGTCAATTTGGAATCTCTTGTTCTTCCTGTGGAGTCAGTCGTGATATATTTCGATTTTTAAGATTAGACTTTGCATCGCCAATCAATCCTCATTCATTAAAACTATTTGTATTTTTTATTAGTCAAATATTTCTACGCTTTATCCTAGGTATAAGTTTAGTTAAAAGTTTTCCATCTGTAATGAAATTGGATATTATTATTACCCTAGTATGGATCACTTGGGTCTTTGGTTCACTACTGTTCGGTTGATTTTTACTTTAAGTAGACTTCACCATCAAAATAGGTTTGGGCTGTGATATAAATTTTGCGTCTAAAGGTAAAATTCTGTTTTGGGCCTTTGAAAATTAGTAATGTTTAGGACAAGTCCTTAGTTAAATGTCTATCTTAATGTAGATAACACAAAATAGAAAATGATAAGAATATTCAGCCTTACTTTTATAGTAACATCTATTACAGCCTGTATCAATGGACATCATAAGAACTCTACTTCTCAAAATAAAACTCCTGATCAGATCTTTAATGTAAATCTGGATAAAACTCAAGCCTACCGATTATCTAATATGGCACTTCATTGTATGCAACAGGAGTATCCATATAAACTCGGTCAAGTTGTAGGATCTGATGCAGATCTTCTTAGCCCTCGAGATCTTCATCCAGCTTTCTATGGTTGTTTTGATTGGCACTCTGCAGTTCACGGCCATTGGTTACTGGTAAGAATATTAAAAGAGTATCCTGACTTACAAAATCGAGATACAATACTTTCTAAACTCCAGCAAAACATTAACAGTAAAAATATAGTTGGCGAACTCGCATATTTTAATCGATCTACTGAAAAATCATTTGAGCGTACTTATGGTTGGGCTTGGTTACTCAAGCTAGCTGAAGAGCTACATACCTGGGACCATCCTCAGGCTCAAGAAATGGAATCTGCTTTGGAACCGTTAATCAAATTCATCGAAAATAAATATCTAGATTTTTTACCGAGATTAGGCTATCCTATTCGTGTTGGTGAGCATAGTAACACGGCATTTGGATTGACATTTGCGTATGACTACGCGGTTACACTCCAACGTACAGATCTAAAAAAAACGATAGAAGAAAAGGCTAGAAAATTCTATATCAATGATACCAACTGCCCTATTACGTGGGAGCCAAGTGGTTTTGATTTTTTATCTCCATGTCTAGAAGAAATAGATATTATGAGACGCGTACTTCCTGCTGAAGAATTTAAACCTTGGTTATCACATTTTTTACCACAATTGATAGATCCTTCTTTCGCTTGGGATGTAGCGAAGGTTACTGATCGTAGCGATGGGAAACTAGTACACTTAGACGGAGCCAACTTTAGTCGAGCATGGACACTTTATGGCTTAGTTAGCCAATATCCAGAATACACACATCTAGAACAAATAGCTGACAAGCATGTATCACATTCTATCGGATTAATAGATGACGGTGAATATAGTGGCACACATTGGCTAGGGAGTTTTGCTGTATATGCATTAACTCAAAAACAGCTACTTTCAAAAAATAAATAATAGCATTTCTACTTGAGATTGCCTCTCATATTTATAGATTCTGATCGATTACATGGATTTCAAAATCACTTTTAAAGCCGGATAAGATTGTGTTTTTAGCCTGGATATCAAACAGATTCCCTTAAATAAATCAGTACTACAGGGAGAGATTTTTTTAAGGTATTGGATATTCAATTATAGCAAAATCAATTCAGCTATCTAATGTTCAGATTGAATATCTATGTTCTAATTACTAGTCAACCGACTATACTTATATAGCATAGGTCTACCCTTCTTGCCTTCGTTGGAAATAAAAAGATTACCATTTTTATCAAAGGTTATTCCTTCTGGCTGAGCATGTAGATTCTTATCCAACAATTCTATAGATAGAACAGTACCATTATGATCTAGCACTGCCAAACTCTTACTGTTAGATGATAGTAGATATATAAGATTCGTCTCTGGATCTATGGCTATTCCTGAAGGACCATACTTTTTGAATCTCGATGAGGTCGCCATTTTATTAATGATTCCATCATTATCTCCTAAGGTCATAGATTGATACGACTCCTTCATATTTACCTGTATATATGCTTGCTTTCTTATTGCTCCATTGTCGATATTCATGGTGAAAATTGACTTTACATATTTAGTGTTTCCTTCGGTTTCACTATCTCCTTTGGCGGCAATAAGTATTGTCTGAGTGAAAGGATCGTAACATAGACCCTCAACGTCATTATCTCCAGAAAGCCTATCGTTAAATTCTAATACTTTGGCTTTGCTTTTTTCTTTCAGGACCTTGATATTCCCATTAGATTCTGTGATATAGATATACCCATTGTGACTTGCAATCCCTTCGTAATCATCGGCCTTACCAAATTGTATTTCATCCACGACCGCACCGGAATTTGGATCTAAAGCGTATACTATTCCTTGTTCATCATTGATTGCCAATAATCTATTGCTTTGCATCGAATATGTTAATCCTGAAATTTCAGTCAAATCATTTGAAAGCTCAAAAGTTTCGATAGGCGAATTGACATCGAAAGGCATAGAACTCTTATTTTCGATAGTCTCTACCTTCGTTTCACCTCTAATCTCTTTTGCTACTAACACTTCATTTCGCTTGCTTTCACCACAGCTAATGAGCAATAACAATACACTGCCAAATATTAATACATTTCTTATCATTTTAATCTAGTTCTATATACCAATCCAAAATTTGATTCGTCTTTTGACTCCGCGTAGAAAGATAGCCATACGCTTCCATCTTTATAGTAATCTACTAGTCCGTAGCCATATTTTCCATAAGCAAACTTAGTAAATTCTTCTATGCCTACTACTCCCCTTTTAGAACCAGATCCACTTACTATATAATCGACATTATTTACTTTATGATATTGTAAGGTGTGTTCATGTCCTGCAGCCACTATGGTATTTCCATGAGATTCGATATAAGGTATCAATTGTTTTTTATACCCAACATAACTTGCACTTCGACTATCTTGAGCATTCATTCTTCCACGCATCTTGCCCATAATCACTCCAGAGAAAGGAAGCGGTACCATCAGACCCTTTTTGTATTGAGACAGTGGAAACATCAGGCTGGAAAAATTCAATTTCCCTCCATGCTTTCCTGTAGTATATAGTGGATGGTGCATAGTCAACATTACTTGCTTATCTTTCAGATTGAGCATCGTATCTCTAAATGCGGCGATGAATTGTTTTCTAGTCTGAATATCGCAATCAGAATAATCGTAATTATTTTCTTGCTCTGTCAAAAACCAATGAGAATCAATCGACACCATCGCTATATCATGTGCAATGTGTAATACATCTACGCTTCCGCATCCATTACTTGGTCTGAAGTAATCTGTAAAGTCTTCATTGTACTGAGATAAATATTTTTCTATATAATCTTCTTGTCTTTTGAGCCCTTCTCGACCATACTCATACCAATCATGGTTACCAGGCACAAATGTCACATTACCTGCAAAGTCTCTTACAGACTCTAATTGGACGTTGAGTTTATGCTCAGCCATCGTTCTATTTTCATGATCCACCGGAGGCATTCCTACTGGATAGATATTGTCCCCTAAGAATACTACATCCGTGGCATCATCTACCCTATTATCTACGGCAAGATGTTTTTTTAATTCTATTAGCGGAATAGTAGATTCATTTTCTTCAGCACCGCCGACATCTCCTATTAAATATATAGAGTGATATATTTCTATTGATTGAGGTAAAACAGTTTCTTTCCAAGCTTTGTCTTCTTGACTTAGTTTCAGATTTGATGTAGCACAACTACTTACCATGAGAGTCATGGCTAAGAAGTAAAAACTATATGGACTGATTTTTTGCATAAACAATGTTCTCTGCTATAACTATATCTGTTCTAGGTAAGTTGTAAGAAGGTAAGTTTATAATTTCATAAAGCTATTTAAAAAAATCGATGTTGAAAAGACAAAATTTACAATCTGAATTTCTTAATCATTAAAGTTTCTTATCATTTGTCCACCTTCTCTTTAGGTTTTTAAAAGAGACACAACAAAATAGATTTGGCTTTCGCTTATTAAAAAAGCCCCTGAAGAAAAGTCTCCAGAGGCTTTGTAATTTTATATAGAAAAGATCTTAGCTAATGCCTTGCTCTTCTCTAATTTTATTTAATGCACTACCTGCTCTTACCCAGTCGATCTGAGCTTGATTATATGTGTGCGCTACTTTAAATTCGTCATTAGTACCATCGTGGTGATCTAACTTGATCGTAAGCGGAGTACCTGGAGCCATCTGATCGAAATCTTTTATAGTCACAAGATCATCTTGTCTTACTAAATCGTAATCTGCTTTATCGACAAATGTCAATGCTAACATACCTTGCTTCTTAAGGTTAGTCTCATGGATACGTGCAAATGACTTGACGATTACAGCGTTGACTCCTAAGAACCTTGGCTCCATCGCTGCATGCTCTCTAGAAGATCCTTCTCCTAGGTTTTCTTCACCGAATACTACTGTTCCGATTCCTTTAGCTTGGTAAGCTTTAGCTGAATCTGGTACAGGCACATAATCATTATTTACATAGTTGATTACTGAATTCGCTTTGTCATTAAAGTAATTAATCGCACCAGTATAACAGTTCTCAGAGATATTCTGTAAGTGACCTCTATAAGTCAACCACGGTCCAGCCATAGAGATGTGATCTGTAGTACACTTACCTTTCACTTTGATCAATATTCTCATATCGGTCATATCATCTTTCGTGATAGGAATAAATGGTGTAAGTGCCTGTATTCTATCTGATGAAGGATCTATGACTACATTGATTCCGCTTCCATCTTCTGCCGGTGCATTGAATCCTCTGTCTTCTACTGCAAATCCATTTGGTGGTAATTCGAATCCTGTTGGCTCATCGAATTTAACTTGCTCCCCTTTATCATTAGTAAGCGTATCCGTCATCGGATTGAAATCTAATCTACCTGCTATTGCAATAGCAGCTACCATCTCTGGAGACGCTACGAATGCGTGAGTATTAGGATTACCATCTGCTCGCTTAGAGAAGTTCCTGTTGAATGAGTGGATAATACTATTCTTAGCTGCATTCATAGGATCTTTATATCTCGCCCATTGGCCGATACATGGTCCACATGCATTAGTAAATATCTTAGCATTAAGATCTTCAAATACTTTGATGATACCGTCTCTCTCTGTTGTAAATCTAACTTGCTCAGATCCTGGATTGATACCAAATTCTGCTTTAGTTGTCAGTCCTTTATCTACTGCTTGTTTAGCGATAGAAGCCGCTCTTGAAAGATCTTCGTAACTAGAGTTAGTACATGATCCTATCAATCCCCACTCTACATCTAATGGCCAATCGTTTTGGGTCGCTTTCTCAGTCATATCAGAACCTACAGAAGTAGATAAATCTGGTGTGAAAGGTCCGTTGATTAATGGCTTAAGAGTAGATAAATCAATTTCGATTACTTGGTCGAAGTATTTTTCTGGTTCAGCATAACACTCTGCATCTGCAGTCAAGTGCTCACGTACATCGTTAGCCGCATCTGCGATATCAGCTCTATCTGTAGCTCTTAGGTATCTGTCCATACTATCGTCATAGCCAAACGTAGAAGTCGTTGCTCCTATCTCAGCTCCCATATTACAGATCGTACCTTTACCTGTACAACTTAAGTTGATAGCTCCGTCACCGAAGTATTCCACGATTGCACCAGTTCCACCTTTTACAGTAAGGATATCTGCTACTTTGAGGATTACATCTTTTGGAGATGACCATCCTGATAGTTTACCAGTAAGCTTGACACCGATAAGCTTAGGATTCTTTAGCTCCCATGGCATACCAGCCATTACGTCTACTGCATCTGCTCCACCGACACCTATCGCTACCATTCCTAAACCACCAGCGTTTACAGTGTGACTATCAGTACCGATCATCATTCCTCCAGGGAATGCATAATTTTCTAGTACTACTTGGTGAATGATACCTGCACCTGGCTTCCAGAATCCGATACCATACTTATCTGATACAGATTCTAAAAAATTGAATACTTCATTACTTGTGTTGATCGCATTTTGAAGATCGGCATCTGCACCGATTTTAGCTTGGATCAAGTGATCACAGTGTACTGTCGAAGGTACTGCTACCTTGCTTTTACCTGCCATCATAAATTGTAATAATGCCATCTGAGCTGTAGCATCTTGCATCGCTACTCTATCTGGAGCAAACATCACGTAATCCTTTCCTCTACCGTAATCCTTAAGAGGACTCTCTTCGTGAAGGTGAGAATACAATATCTTTTCTGATAGTGTAAGTGGTCTACCTAGCTTCTCTTTCGCTACGAGTATCTTCTCGCCTAAGGTCTCATAATGAGCCTTAATCATATCTATGTCAAATGCCATTGCGTATATTTAATTGTTAACAAGTATTGCAAAATTAAAAAATCTCGCGTAATACTAGGCTTCAAAGCCTATCTAGACAAGGCATTCCGTCTATTTAGAACTTTTCCTAGTAATATCAATGGTATAAATGACTGCTTTGTTGCGTTATTTTAATAAAATCACCTGTTATTGGACACGATGCTGTTAGGTGTGAATGGAACGCGGATTAGACGGATCAACGCAGATTTACGTGGATATTTGCTTTGCAAATTATTGGTTTATGGAATTTGATTGGGTTTATCCAAGTCAATAATATATTAATGTGAACTGCTTTTTTTATTCAAAAATTCATGCTTTGTACAAATGCCAATTAGGTGTGAATGGAACGCGGATTAGACGGATCAACGCAGATTTACGCGGATATTTGCTTTGCGAATAATGGATCTCGACGCTTCCTATTCTCACTTTGAATTTATTCGACCAGCAACGGCTTGCGTAGCAAACGTGCATCGTCGTAGTGACAGAGAGGCTTACGCAGTAAACACGCGTACTACGAAGTATCAAAAAATGCTCGACATTAGGAGAGATCGAATAACTTAATTTGAATTACATAACCAATTTGTTCGCTTGCTCCTGAAGTAGACAAGGACATAAGGTTTATCGCAACTTAAAACCTTAAAGTATCATGTTAGTAATCAATGTTTCGATATTCCAACTCAATACATACCTTTATATTACATGAGCCCTATTCTTATCATATCCTTAATTGGAATCGCACTAATATTATTTGTCTTCCGTCTTTTCAAAAAAGAGGTGAAACCCTTTCCTTCCAAATGGGAGCGTTTACTAAAATCCAACGTCCATTACTATCGCGAGTTGAATAAGAAAGATCAACTAAGATTCCAATCTAGAATGATGATATTTCTGAGTGAAGTCAAAATCGAAGGGATCGAATTAGAGGTAGAAGATCTTGACAAAGTACTTATTGCTGCTAGCGCCATTATTCCTGTTTTCGGTTTTGAGGAATGGCATTATAACAATCTCGATTACGTATTACTATATCCAGAATATTTCGGTGCTGACTATGAATACATCAAAGACAAATCCAAAACACGGATTGCTGGTATGGTAGGAACTGGAGATATGGCCAATCGTATGATACTGTCTCGTCATGCCTTGAGGTTAGGTTTCTCCAATAGAAAAGATAGATACAATACTGCGATACATGAATTTGTACATCTCATAGATATGCTTGATGGCGAAGTAGATGGGATCCCAAAAATCATAATGGAACATCAGTATACTATTCCTTGGCTGGATCTAATCCATCATAAGATAGAAGATATATATGAGGGAAAGTCAGACATAAGACCCTATGGTGCTACCAATCAAGCCGAGTTTCTATCTGTTGTATCTGAATATTTCTTTGAGAGACCGAAGATGTTGAGATCAAAGCATCCTCAATTGTATAAAGTATTGGCGAAAGCCTTTCAGCAAAATCTAGCTAAGTAGAATACGCTAACAAACTAACTACATGACAATAATGATAGCCAGTTAATGGCTGACTTTCATGCTTCCGTATTGACCACTTAGGCAACCGATGATCTGATTTCCACCCGGCTCACCTACATGATAATGATAGCCTCTGGTAGCGTCTTCATGCCCTCTGCATTCGTCTAAGTTTATAGAGCTTTGGCCATTAGTATCTAACAAAGCGTATATGCCATATCCATCCATGGCATATCCAATAAGTGGAGCATGCCCATCTGCTTGTTCCACTTCAACAGTACAGCCGGTAGCCGCATGATAATGATATCCGACATGAGGATTGACATGACCACCGCAATCGTCTAACGGTGCTAAAGTGTGAGCCTTTAAGATCGCTTCTGTTGGTGCTGGTGAATCATAGTTGACTCCATTAAGTGCAATTCCTACGGGTTCACCTCGACCAAATCGTCCTCCTGTTGTATTATAAAAAGGCGTCTTAGGAATAAGATACGTAGTGATGTGATCGTGATAGAATGAAGGCTGACATTCTACACAATGATTTTTATATATCTCCTCTACTCTAGGCTTTGCTGCTCCTTCGCAAGCTTTTTGAGTAACGGTGACTTTGATAGAACCATCATCATTGTAAAGTTTCCATTTTTCATCTTTGTAAAACTCTCCTATATTGGATACGAAATGTCCATCTACATCATACACTTTTCCACCTTCAAACCATATTCCTCCTTTATCCTTACTATCATCAATATGCGTTGGACACCAAGGCCCCATCTTATGTTCGTGAGGCACAGAAGTAACTGATATTTTGTAACAATCTGCTATAGCTCCTCGTGAAAGTTCACACTTCACAACAGATATCGGCTCGTATAATTTAGTGTCATTAAAATGCGAAATATCAAGAGGTATACTCTTAACATTGGAAATAACTTGCGATCTACTACTCGGTCCACATGAATGTAAAATAGCCACTAAAGACATTCCTAAAAAGAAGTAAATATTCTTATCCATTCTACTAAGTCATTTATTATTCAACAGATTATTTACGTTGTCTTTGTATACCCTACCAATAGGAACAATATACCGGTCGGATAACTCCAAAGTTGTAGATTTTACTTTAACTATTTCGTTTCCATTTACAAGATAAGATTTATGCACTCGCACAAATTTATGTTCAAGTAAATACGATTCCCAATACTTGAGTGATTCGCTTGAGAGATACTTAATTGTACTTGTTTGCAATTCTGTATAATCCCTATCTGAATGTATATATAGTATTTTATCTATTTCTACTTTATGGTACTCATGCCCAGATTTAATATAAATAGGCTCTAGTACTTTGGACGATTGCTCTGCCGATTTCCTTTCTTCTATTTTCGAAACTCCTTTTATAAATCTCAAAAATGAAAATGGCTTTAGCAGATAGTCTACGACATTGAGATCATAGCTCTCTAATGCAAAGTCAGGAAACGCAGTCGTTAAAATCACTGCCGGAGGATTGTCCAAGGCTTTTAGAAAATCAATACCCGACAACTTAGGTAAGTGGACATCCAAGAACATTAGGTCCACATCATCATGCTTAAGGAACTCTAATGCTTGTATCGCATCAGTAAATGTCCCTATCAGTTCTAACGATCCGTAGTCTGCTATATACTTCTTAAGTATCCGCTGTGCTGGCGGTTGATCTTCTATGATGATACATCTCATATAGATCGTTTATTTAATTTTACTTTCAATACTACATGGTAGATATTGTTCTGCGTATTACACACCAATTCATAATCATCACCGTATATCAACTTTAATCGTTTGCGAACATTATCTAAGCCTATTCCATGAGCTAAACTATCTGTATTACTATTAGATGAATAGTTATTTTTACAGCTAAAAATCAATTCGCCTTCGTCATCCACTTTGACGTCGACAGAGATATCAATATTATTGGATTGACTACTAACGCTGTGCTTAAATGCGTTTTCTACAAATACAATAAGAATAAGCGGTGCTATCATAAAACCATTATTCACACCAGACTGAGTAAAAGAAACTTCTCCACGATCTTCTACTTGTAGCTCATTGAGATTTATAAAATTCTCCAGTTGATTGACATCCTTTTGCAGCGACACATATTCATCTTTACATTCGTAAAGCATATATCTTAAGAATCCAGAAAGTTCCAAAATAATCTCTGGCGTCCTGCTAGATCCTTCTATTGCATAAGAGTAAAGATTATTCAAATTATTGAATAGGAAGTGTGGGTTGATTTGGGATTGAAGAAACTGTAATTCACTTTGACGTGCTAAGTCTTTTAGTTCATCCATTTCTTTTCTTATATTGAGAGTATCCCAGCCTAATTTAAAACCGACCAACATCATTATCTTTGGAAATACTTGGAAGATCGTATAAAATACGTTTAAACTTTTTCCTCTATTATCCGAAAAAAATATCCGCTCCAAAAACAATTCCTCCACGAGTATAGATAGGATTACTATTAGAACCGTCGTAATCACTAAAAATAAAATATTACGATCTCGATAAAATTTTGGAACCAATATAAAACCGATCAAAAATGCAGCTACAGCATAATTGATAAAAATAAAGCACTCACCAATACTTATATAAGGATCACGCTTAGTCAAGGCGATGGTCATAAAAAATAGTATGTGAACTATTATTTGATAAAACACTTCCTTTGTAGTAATTCTCTTTTGCATCGATATAACTGGGTTACTGAATTTGCTACAATAATAATACGAAAGCTCGATAAACTAGATATCTAATCCCTAAACGACACTCTCAACCCACTAATCGACGAGCATAATGACTAAATAGATCATAAATCGTAGTTGAGCTGTACAACTCTGTCGTTGATGGAAAATACCAATGTACTAAACTATATTATTCCATCTTTGTATTGTACTAATCAAAACTAAGTATAATGAAGTATTTTTTTACTCTAAGCCTACTCATCTTAACGACTATTGTATCCGCCCAAAGAGGAAACGGTAAAAAAGGAAATGATAAAGGCTACACAATCGTAGCCCAAGTTGTAGAGGCAAGTTCAAATCTCTCAATAGATTATGCAACTGCGACTATTTTTGACAAGAGCACGGATAAAGTAATTACAGGAACGACGACAGAAAATGGTGGAAAATTCGAATTATCTACCAAGAGCAAAGATATATACGTCGAAATAAGCTTTATAGGATATGCCACTAAGCGGATAGATGACATTCAGTTCAAAGGCAGGCAAGCTGACTTGGGGATCATTAAGTTAGGTGAAGATTCTCAGCAACTGGATGAGATCGTAGTGACTGCAGAGAAGTCTTCGACAGAATTTAAATTAGATAAGCGAGTCTTTAATGTAGGTACCGACTTGAGCTCTACTGGAGCTAGTGCTTTAGAAGTACTCAATAATGTACCGTCTGTCAATGTAAGTATCGAAGGTGATGTGACGCTCAGGGGAAGTGGCGGTGTACAGATATTGATCAATGGCAAGCCATCAGTTATGGCGGATGATGGAGGAGCATTGGGAACCATTACAGCTGATATGTTGCAGAGCATAGAAGTAATCACTAATCCATCTGCCAAATACGAAGCAGAAGGTACGTCAGGCATTATCAATCTGATACTTAAGAAAAATGAGAAAACGGGAATCAATGGATCGTTTACTGTAAATACTGGATTACCTAACAATCATAGTGTCGGAGTCAGTCTCAATAAACGTACAGAAAATTTTAATCTCTTTACCCAATTAGGAGTAGGTTACAAAGTGCAACCGACAGATACAGAAAATATCAATAGAGATCTAACAACTGGTAATTCCGTCACTACAGAAGGTGAAGAAAATAGAAATGAGAAATACTACAATGTAATACTTGGTACTGACTATTATATCAACGCTCAAAATACGATTACGCTTTCTGGAAGTTTTGCGTACGAAATAGAGGATCAACCTTCATTGACGAACTTCAAATCGTTAGATGAAAACAATATCGTTAATCGAGAATGGAAAAGAGAAGAAGTAACCGAAGCGACCAATCCTAAACTACAATATGAACTACAATACAAAAGGGATTTTACTGACCATAAAGAACACAAACTTCTCTTCAGTGCTATAGGAAGATACTTTGGAAAAGATCAATCTTCAGTGTTTAATGAAACTAATATATCCGGAGCTGACCTAATTACTAATCAAACTACAGACACCAAATTTGAAGAAGGAAAATACACTTTCAACTTAGACTATACTAAGCCGTTTTCAAAAAACTGGACTATAGAAACAGGCGCTCAATATGTAGACAACACTGTAAGCAATGACTATACTGTAAGTGACGAAGTAAATGGCGAATTTGTAGTAGATCCAGGGCTTACAAATTTATTTGAATACTATCAAAAAGTATTGGGAGTATATGGTACAGCATCATACGAAGGAGATCTCTGGGGAATCAAATTAGGTCTAAGGAATGAGAATACAGAACTCTCTACCCTCCTGGCCAATACTGGAGAAAGCAATGATCAAAATTTTAATAATCTATTCCCTTCTGCTCATACCTCTTATAAATTATCTGATAGAGTTTCGCTACAAGCCGGATATAGTAGAAGGATATATAGACCAAGACTATGGGATCTCAATCCTTTTTTCAATATCCGAAACAACTTTAGTGTGCGAACAGGAAATCCTGATCTCCAACCAGAGTTTACTGACTCGTATGAGATTGGAAGTATTTTTATATATGAGAAAGTATCGTTCAATGCTAATATCTACCATAGATATACCACAGAAGTAATTGAGAGAGTATCCACTTTTGAGAACAATGTAAATACTTTTACTCCTGAAAACATTGGAACTAATAATTTAACAGGATTAGAATTAAACTTCAAATATTCTCCTACTAAAAAGATTACGATAAATGGAGATGCCAACTACAATTACTTTATTAGAAAAGGAAAATTCAATGAGCAAGACTTCGACTTTAGTGCGGACCAATGGTCGAGTAAAGTGACATCAAAATTTAAGTTGAATAAGAAAGTAGATTTCGAAATTACCGGAAGGTATCAGTCAGAAGAACAAACTATCCAAGGTATAAGATCGGACAATCTATTTGCTGATTTTGGATTGCGGTACAAACTCATGAACGGACGTGCAGTATTTAACCTTAGTGTCAGAGATGTATTCGCTTCTAGGATAAGAGAGAGCATCAGTGAAGGTGCAGATTTTTATGCTTATAGCTTTAGACAAAGAGGGAGGTTTTTATCTCTTGGATTTAGCTATGGATTTGGCAAAGGTGAAGCTATGCAATATGGTGGAGGCGGAAGACGTAGATAAACAACTAAGTCGGACTACTCAATAAGAAGATCATAACTATCCACTGACGGACATCATTAAGTTGGCAAGTCGCCAACAAATCTAAACGTAAAATACTTTAGAAGCTATTAACTATAACCACACATCAATGAAACATTTTACATTCCTATTATTTACAATAATTGCATTCTCATCTTGCAATCAAAAACCAACTGACGCTCCAATTATAGAAGTATCAGATACCGTACTCGTACCACAAAAGTGGATCGATGAACGAGTGGCTAATGCTAAAGCAAAGCTAGATCAATCCGAAGCTGGAAAATTAGTTTGGCAAGCGATGGAGTCCGCTGGAGGGTTAGACAAATGGTATTCTAATGGGCCTATAAGTTTTCAATTTGATTACGTACCACGCGGTAAAGGTGCAAGGCGAAATTCGTCTCAAGTAGTAGATACATGGAGCAACAAAGCTGTCCACCACGATATGGTTGACCATAGTGCCAAGTACGGCTGGGACGGTAAGGATGCTTGGGTCACCATGAAAGACACCGCTACATTTGATTATAATCTTAGGTTCTGGGCATTGACTCCAATATTCTTTTTGGCTCAACCATTTAACTTTGATGGTGCTGGAGTAATACTCGAAAAACTGGATGATAAAACGTTAAACAACGTTACTTACAATGCTGTAAAAATATCATTTGAAAAAGGAACAGGAGATGCGTCTGGAGATTATTACATCAACTATTATGACAAAACAACCCATCAACTTGCGGCATTAAGATATATAGTATCGTACCCGAAGTACTTTAAAGATGGAGGCCATTCTCCAGAGAAGATCATGACCCTTGGCGGATATAAGACTGTAAATGGTATTTCATTACCTACTAGCTACAAAACATATATGACAGCAGAGGATGAAAACTTAGGAGAATACGTCACTGATATCACAGTATCTAATATTAAGTTCTTACCTAAGACTAAGAAGAAGGAATTTGATATGCCTAAGGGCGTTCATGTGATCGATGGATTATAGAATAGAGTTCCAACTATTTACATTAAAGATTTAATACATCAGGCTTAGTTATCTTAATTGATGGCTAAGCCTGATTTTATGCTATAAAATCATGACAACTCTTTATTTCTTTCGTTTACCAATTGCCTATTGTACATTTGGAAAAAAATAGAGTAATACTATTAACAAAGAATAAAGCAATGGAAGCGAAAGATTACGCAGCAAAACTAAGACAAGCGCAAGCCACTAAAACAACTATGGGACCGATCAGAGATGAGATTGGTGAGCATAATGAAGAGATGGCATATGCGATACAGAATATCAACACCAACCATAAACTAGTCGACGGTGCTCGTATAGTAGGTAAGAAAATAGGACTTACTTCTCTCAAAGTACAAGAGCAATTTGGGATATCTACTCCTGATTTTGGGATACTATTCGATGATATGGAAGTGTTGAATGGGCTGTCGTTACCAATATCGGAAACTATGCAACCAAAGGTGGAAGGTGAATTAGCTTTTGTCTTAGGTGGAAGTCTAGATACCGAAAATCTAACAATCATAGACATCATCAACGCGATAGACTATGTATTGCCTTCAATAGAAATCGTAGGTAGCCGTATAGAAAACTGGAATATCCGTATCACAGATACTGTAGCTGACAATGCTTCAGCAAGTCATTACGTATTGGGCCATACACCTAAGATGCTTGATGATATTGATATCGTAAACTGTAAGATGAATATGACTATCAATGGAGAGCTCAAATCCGCAGGAAGTGGAAAAGACTGTATGGGATCACCTCTTAATGCTGTTCTTTGGCTTGCTCGTAAGATGCAATCACTTGGTCAACCACTACAAGCTGGAGAATTGATATTATCTGGATCACTCGGACCGATGGTTGTAGTAGATGAAGGTGATCATGTCGAGGCCGTATTTGAAGGATTGGGAACTGTATCTGTTTCGTTTAAATAACGAAACTGAAATGTCAAAAAATAAAACTTCTTAACATCCAATATTCCTTAGCTCTCAGTAATATCATAGTTTACTGAGAGCTAAGGAATTGAATTACTATCAAGGTGATCCAATTTTACTAGCGCAAACGATAGCTTAATGAAAGACTAAAGTCTACACCCCTCTTATATTGTCTACTAATGTATTCTTTCCCTTCCCATTGAATGGATTCTGTATAGTTGGGATTCAATAAGTTTTTAGCTGCAAATCGTATACTAACGTCTCTAATATTTTTAGAAGCAATAATATCTATCGTAGTAATCGCCCTAGTATAAATATCCGTCCCACTATCCCCTATCACAGATAAATTGTCACCCTTGTAATTATAGGCAGCTGATACATTAAATCCTTTATCTAGGTTATCATAAGCCAAGACTGCATTGGCCAAGACTGGTGCTTGACCAAAAAAAGGTCTATCTTCTGGGGTAAACCCTCCTTGTTCCATTACGTCAATACCACTTCTAATAATTGCAATGTTTGAAGTAATCTTGAAGTTATTAAATTTCTCTCCTAGAAAATTTAAATTCTTACGCATCTCTATTTCAAGACCAGATACAAATCCTGATTCCACATTAATATATTGACGTTCTATATTAGAAGAATTACGTAATGTCAAACCAATTGGATTAGAAAAATCTTTGTGAAATATACTTATTGCAAATAACTCCCCTGGCTGATAGAAATACTCCCATCTTAAATCAAAATTAGATATCGATGTCTGCTCCAATAACGGATTACCTAATAAAAATTCGTCCGTCAACACATCAAATGAAGCAAAAGGTGCAATCTCTCTCAAATTAGGCCTGGCTATAGTTTGATTATATCCAGCCCTGAGGTTCATATCATCATGAATTGAATAAATTGCATTAATAGACGGAAGTAGTTTTGAAATATTAATCGATCCTGTATTCGTACTATCAGATACGATTCCTTCGATATTAGTCTCGTCGGACTGCACAAACATATTAGTAGATTCCAATCTTGCTCCTCCAACTAATCTAAGTTTTTCGAAGAGATTATATATTGTCATTACATATGCTGAATTGACATTTTCAGTCCCACTATAGCTATTTTTCGCAATCGTATTATCAACAATAAAATTACCTAAATAATATCTTTCACTTCCATTAACTAGCCTCTCAGTATCCATTAAACCAATATTATCTTCTCCAAAAAATAAATCGAAGTCACCGTTAAAATCTTCACCTTTACTGGCAGTCTTATTAATATACCTTTGCTCTCCAAATGATCTATCTTTTCTGGAAGCGTATGCACCTATTTTTATTTTATTTTCTGTACCTGCTTTAAGTGGAATAGTCAAATCTATTTTTGCTTGTTGACTTTTATCTTGCAATGTTCTCCAAAACCAAAATGGATCATTGACATTAGCCAATGGGATACCTTCCTCACCTGACTCACTATCATATTGACTCGTGAAAAATCTTAAATTTGGCTCTTCTCTATTTGTAGAAGTATTTACAACTGACCAATCTAATTTCATACCGTTAAGTATATTTTCGAAAGTATGCTTACCAGATAGCTGAACATTCAATAATTCAGTTTCAATAAAACCATTATATCTACCAATTTTATATAAAGGCGCTTCTATATTATTACCATCTTCTCCAAATACATATCTTCCTTGCTTTTCTGCTGTGTGGCTATATATCGTTTTAAATTCAATCGTATGAGCGTTATTAAACTTATAGGCCAACCCCACAAGCCCATTTACAGTTGGAGATTCCGTACTTACATCTTCAGTATATGCTCCTCTATTATCCAACACACCACTATCTATATTAAAGAGTAACCAGTTATTACGAATTCGATCATTTCTATGTTCCCAATCTCTTTTATATTGCGTCGATAAGATCAAACCTAATTCACTATTAGATCCAGTTTTAAATGTATTTCCATAGTTTAGAGATACTCCTTGATTAATACCTGAAGATCGAGTATCACTCTCAAAATTCCTATTAAATGAATTCACTACTGCCGTGGCTTTATCTGCAGCCACCTTGTCCCCAAATCTTGCGTTAAACTCTACATCCTTTGTTAAGTATTGACTAATGTCTTTTTCATTCAGTATTGATGGTCTAGCTCTCGATCCATCGTCGTACCCGAGCCAATCTCTACTCCCTCCCTCATAAGTAAGAAACCCTACTTGTCCATTATCTACAGTATTATATCCGGCTGACAAAGACAGCGTAAGTGTCTCTGACTCTGGAAAACTCTTTGTCTTTACGTCTACATTACCTCCAGTAAATGTACCTGGTTGATCTGGAGTAAAAGTCTTAGATGTAATCACATTGTCCAATATAGAAGTAGGAATTAAATCAAGAGAAGCACTATTGCGATATGGATCTGCTCCTGGCATAATCAATCCATCTAGCTGTGTCAAAGAGTACCTGTCGCCCAATCCTCGAACATTGATATACTTACCATCTTCTACCGTTGCGCCTGTTACTTTGGTCATAGCTGATGCTACTGTTCCTGAAGCCAACTTGTTCATCTCTTGCGCAGAGATCCCATCTTGTATTTTATATGATTTCTTTTGTAACTGCATTACTGCATTTTCTCCTCGAGTAATGGCTTTAGCTGAAACTACTACTTGCTCTATCAATTGAGATCCTGAGGACATAGATATATTTACATTCGTTATCTCACCTTCTTTTACTTCTATACCCTCTACTAATTTGTCTTCAAATCCAATATACGTTACTTTGATTGTATAAATGCCTGGCATTAATTTAACCGTATACTTACCATCAAAATCTGTAGCCTCTGCAGCAGAAGTCCCATCTACGAACACATAAGCAGAAATAAGAGTCTCTCCTAAATCTTCGTCCGTAACTATACCAGAAATAGATCCTTGCTGTGCTATAGCGGTGAATCCAAGGCAGGTAAAAAATGTAAATATTAGAAGTCGCTTTAACATTATGATTTTCAATTAATCCGTTTTACAAATATGATAGAACTTAGAATCCAATCAATATTAGATCCTATTTAAAAAGGAAATTGATGAAAAACAATTCCTCATTAGTATAATGTAAAAGTATAATCGAGTAATGTAATCAATGTAAATGCCAGATAAAGAGTGTGTTAAGGATTTGACCATATCATTAACATTAAGGTAATATTGATTGAAAATTAGATAGATGCAAACAGGTAAATATATATCGAATAAAGCCTCCTCCATTGAACTTACTTATTTGAAATAATATTCTTGTTTACAGAAATATATACGTATTTTAATTAGGCATAAATGAAATAAATTGATATTTAAAATACAATGAAAAATATTAAAAACAATCAACTATACTTTGTTGATAAATTACTTCACTAAATATGTTATCAATAAAAATACCATAGACAACTTAAGTCATCTATGGCATTACTAAAGATTTAGTATTATCTCATTTCTAACCTTTGATCAATGTGCTCTTTGCGATCACTCCTTGTCGGTCAGATAGTAATACGATATAAGTACCTGATTGAAGGTTTGCTATATTGATATTTTCTGTTTGTCTTCCTATTCCATATTGCAAATCCACCACGGGAGTAAATATTACTCTACCTGTGAGATCTCGCACTTGAATAGTTAGAGAACTAGAGGACTGTAGGTCAAACGAAATAGTCATGTCATCCGTTACTGGATTAGGATATAAATTTATCGATTGATCTACTAGAGATAAAGGCTCACTAGTGCTCGATACTAGATCAGCAAAATATCCATTATCCGATAATGCAGTCCATGATAATGCCCAATTATTTTCATTATCAAATGCTCCTTTATAATTTACTACATCAAAAAATGAAGTAGCATTGGGGATAGTTACTGCGCCTGAAAAAGCGGGTCCAAATGCAACTCTTGGATCAAGTCCACCATCAGGTAATCTGCTCACACCTCCCATATTAGGATCTGCAATTACACTACCATTATCGATTAGGTGATTAATTAAAAGATTATCATCTCCACCGTCTGTAGTTACTAATTCTGCGAAAGTATCACCTGCTCCAAAATCAAAAAATACATTATTTATAAATTCGATATCTCCGTCAACTAATCTCTGATAAGAGTCTTGAGCTGCGTCATTATCGATTACGATAGCTCTCCTTGCAAATCCTGAAAAAACAGAGTTATACAATTTTACTGCAGCATCATCACGTATGCGCATAGCATCATTATTATCTTCATTATCTGAAGTATCTCCTCCCCCTATGAATGTTGCATTAGAGATTATTGGAGACACTTGCGGTGAAAGATCCGCTGCTTCGCTGCCGTCCCACTCTCCTGCTCTATTAGACTCTTCATCTTGGAGAGAAAACCAAAATTGACCATTGCCGTCCCATGACTGATCATAGTCAAAACTATCATCACCACAGAATGAAACCACTGCATGTTTAACGCTTACTGCCCCTCCAAAAAATTCAATGCCGTCATCAAGATTGGCGAAAACTTCTATATAATTGATCGTAGTCTGCGAACCAACGCCTGCCAATGTTAATCCATTTATCTCATTATTCGCTTCCAATTTAGCACCTCCATGTCTGATAGATACATACTGGAGTGTACCAGAATCATCTTCATTATCAAAACCTCCATAAGAAGCCCTGCCTTCTGTAGATGGTATGCCTTCAACATTCTGCACACCTCCATCTACTCCTACGATACCATCCCCTAAGATGATTAACCCTCCCCAAAGTCCTTTATCATCTTTTGTTAAATCATTATCTACCGATATATCATCAAATTCGGAGGTAAATATAATGGGAGCTTCTGGAGTACCCGTTGCATCGATCTTAGATCCTATTGGGACTATGAGAGCTGATGCCGCATCACCCATATTTGGTGTAGATACACCTTTGATTACAGTCCCTGCTTCTATATTTAGAGTTTGCCCCACTGGTACAAATACATAGCCATCTAGAATATATACATTATCTGCAGACCAGTTAAGATTACTGCTTATATTAGAGTCTGTTATTGTCACCTGTGCACTTAGAAATGATGACAAAAACATAAAGAGTATTGTTGTTTTCATAAAACTTAATTGTAGTTGATTAATAATTTGATCTTGTTTGAAACTTTTGTTTTTTCAAATGCTTTAATACTACAAATGTAGATGTCAAGTATTGCCGGTAAGTGTAATCTAGATTAAGAGATAGTTAAGTAATTTTAGGTTACTTAACAATAAGCTAACTTTAAATCGGAGGCCTAATTTTAAGCAGAACGTCGATATACCGAAGTCAATTTGAGAACAATAAGGCATAAACGTATGCCTGGCCAGAAAGGGAAAAATTACATTCTGAGAACATTAGAACTCATTAAAATACTAACTACTATTACCATAAAAAGAGAAGGACGAAATTAATCTTCTTCTTAAACTTAAACTTATGAAGACGAAAGTAGCTATTATAGGATCAGGAAATATCGGAACAGATTTAATGATCAAAATCATAAGATTATCTGAGTCTTTAGAAATGTCCGTGTTTGTAGGAATAGATCCTGAATCTGATGGATTAGCTAGAGCCAAAAGAATGGGTATCACCACCTGTCATACTGGTGTAGATGGCCTTATCCAAATGGATGAATGGAAAGATATCAAAATAGTATTCGATGCTACATCCGCTAGAGCTCATCTATACAATTGGGATAAGATCAAAGCCTTTCCAGATAAGAAGATGATAGATTTGACTCCAGCGGCAGTTGGACCATTCTTAGTTCCACCAGTTAATTTTTCGGATAATATAGATGTCCCAAATGTCAATATGGTTACCTGTGGAGGGCAAGCTACTATACCTATTGTTGCTGCTGTCAATCAAGTAGCTAAAGTACATTACGGAGAGATCGTAGCTTCTATCGCAAGTAAGTCCGCTGGACCAGGAACAAGAGCCAACATAGATGAGTTTACAGAGACGACTTCTCAAGCGATAGAGAAGGTTGGAGGTGCAGAAAAAGGAAAAGCAATTATCGTATTGAATCCAGCAGAACCACCGTTAGTTATGCGTGATACGGTATTCACTTTATCAGAGCAAGCAGATCGAGAAGCTATAAGAGCAAGCGTACATAAGATGGTAGCCGAAGTACAAAAATATGTTCCAGGATATGAACTACATCAAGAAGTACAATTTGATGATATCCCAGAATCTGATCCTGTATTTATAGAAGGCTTAGGTAAAAGACATGGTCTTAAGACGACGGTCTTTTTGAAAGTCGTAGGAGCAGGACATTACTTACCGGAGTATGCTGGTAATTTGGATATCATGACTAGTGCGGCGCGAGCGACTGCTGAGAGAATGATTTCGCTTCAAATTTCAAAAGACAGATAGAGAAATTCCAAAGGAAAATAAAATTCCAAATTCCAAACCTGTTTCTTGTTCAAAAGTGTATTGAAATTGGTTTGTACATTGGAATTATTAAATACAAAAATAATAAGAATGCAAAATTTGGAAAAAGGACTTTAGCATTTGCTATTAGAGTTAGACGCTTTATAGCGCGACTTCCTAAGGTGACTGCTAATTTTGAAGATGGAAAGCAAGTAATAAGGTCATCTGGGTCTATAGGTGCTAACTATATCGAAGCGAATGAAAAATTAGGACTTAAAGATCTTAGCTATCGAATGAAAATTGCAAGAAAAGAAGCAAAAGAAACTGTCTATTGGTTAAATAGTAATCGAAGGGAGTAATGACTTAAAAGCAGAGATATTTATCGAAAATGAATATCTAATTGATGAAGCAGAACAATTACAAAGAATATTATCTGCAATAATCAATAAACTAAAATAACGAATGATCAAATTAATCCATGCTCGAGCCATGTAATAGGTTTGGAATTTGGAATTTTAAAATTTGGAATTTAAATTAATTCTCTCCAACTATGAAAAATAATATCAAAATAGTCGATGTAACCTTAAGAGATGGTATGCACGCCATTCGTCATCAATATTCTAAAGAGAAAATAAGAGAAATAGCAATAGCTCTCGATCAAGCTGGAGTAGATGCCATCGAAATCTCATACGGAGATGGACTCGCTGGTGGAAGTTTCAATTATGGATTTGGTGCGCATACAGATTGGGATTGGTTAGAAGGAATAAGTGACGTACTGACACATGCAAAATTGACTACCCTTATCTTGCCAGGGATCGCCACTATTCACGATCTAAAAAAAGCACGTGATCTTGGTGTCCAGTCGGTTAGGATTGCTACCCATTGTACAGAGGCAGATATTGCTCCTCAGCATATTGCTGCAGCCAAAGATCTAGGGATGGATGTGGGAGGTTTCCTCATGATGTCTCATATGAACGAACCTAAGCAACTCGCAGAGCAAGCCAAAATAATGGAAGATGCTGGAGCGGATTGCGTATATGTAACTGACTCTGCCGGAGCATTACTTATGGATGGTGTAGTAGATAGAATAAAGGCATTTAAAGATGTATTGAAGGAGGAAACTGAGATTGGTATTCATTGTCATCATAATCTATCCCTGGGCGTAGCTAATACAGTAGTAGCCATGCAACACGGAGCCACAAGGCTCGATGCTTCATTGGCAGGCATGGGTGCTGGAGCAGGAAATGCACCTCTGGAAGTATTGATCGCAGTCATCAATAAAATGGGTGTCAAGCACAATTCTGATGTATATAAATTAATGGATGCAGCAGACGATATGATCAGACCATTACAAGAGAGACCAGTGAGAGTAGATCGTGAGACACTTTCACTAGGTTATGCTGGTGTATATTCTAGTTTTTTACTTCACTCCGAAAGAGCGGCTAAGAAATATGGTCTTGATACAAGAGCAATACTGGAAGAACTAGGTAAAAGAAATATGGTCGGCGGACAAGAAGATATGATTGTAGATGTGGCGTTAGATATGTTGGCTAAGAATAAAAGCTGATTAGGAAACATTTATCGATATAAGTGAGTTTTAATTATTGAATTCAAAATAATCAGAGTTTAATTTTCTTCCGAGTCGATGTGTTTCGGAGTCCATGTGTTTTCTACGAAAGCCACATTCTCACTCCGACTTCGCGCGTTTGCTGAGCAAGCCGCTGCTGGTCTGCGCAAGCCGCTGCTGGTCTCACTCCGAAGATTCTAATTAACTCCGTTAAAATGCTTGTTCGTCTGTAGTAATACTGAGACTTATCTCGGTGATAAAAACATTTGGGCAGCATTCAAAATAAATGCCGTATATGAAAATAAAAGATCAATCACTACTCAAAAGTGAAGCTTATATAAATGGAGAATGGATCAAAAAGGAAACTTCTTTTTCTGTTTACAATCCATTCAATAATGAAGAGATTGCCCAAGTGTCTGATTGCACACAAGCAGATACAGACTTAGCTATTTCAGCTGCAGATAAAGCATTCAAAATCTGGAGTACATACACGGCTAACAAGCGAAGTAGAATTTTACAGAACTGGTACAAGCTCATTATTGAAAATGTAAAAGACCTAGCACATATCCTTACTGTCGAACAAGGCAAACCATTGCCTGAAGCGATCGGAGAAATCAAATATGGAGCGTCATATATAGAATGGTTTGCTGAAGAAGCGAAGCGTGTATATGGAGATGTAATCCCAGGGCAAAGTAAAAAAAATAGAATTACAGTAATCAAGCAACCCGTTGGAATTGTCGGTGCCATCACACCATGGAATTTTCCAAGTGCGATGATTACTCGAAAGATCGCTCCTGCATTAGCCGCTGGATGTACCGTCATAGTAAAGCCATCAGAGTATACTCCATTATCCGCACTAGCATTAGCCGAATTGGCAGATAGAGCAGGTTTCCCTAAAGGTGTGATTAATATACTTCCTAGCAATAATGCTCAAGAAATTGGAGAAACATTGACTTCAAATTCTAAGGTTAAAAAAATATCATTTACTGGATCGACAAGAGTAGGAAAATTAATACTCAAGCAATCTGCAGACCAAGTCAAAAAAGTAACATTAGAACTTGGAGGCAACGCACCTTTCATTGTATTTGCAGATGCAGATATCGATGCTGCCGTTGAAGGTTGTTTCGCTTCAAAATTTAGAAATGGTGGACAGACCTGTGTTTGTACTAATAGAATATTTCTGCATGAATCTATCCATGACGAATTTGTCGAAAAATTCACAGCTAAGGTAAAATCAATAAAAACGGGTTACGGATTAGAAGAAGGTATCCAAATAGGTCCCATGATTAATGAAGATGCCGTCACTAAAGATATAAACCTACTCAAGGATGCCACGAGTAAAGGCGCTACAATAATCACTGGTGGTCAACGTAAAGAAGGGTTATTCTTAGAGCCAACTGTCATTTGCGATTTAGATTCTCAGATGGATATATTTTCGTCTGAAATATTTGGACCAATTGCAGCGATATACAAGTTTGATTCCGAATCTGATGTAATCGAGATGGCCAACAATACGAATTATGGTCTTGCTTCTTATTTCTACGGCCGTGACTATGCATTGATTTGGAGAGTTGCTGAAGCACTAGAATTTGGAATGGTAGGTATCAATACAGGAGTAATGTCTACTGTCGCGGCACCGTTTGGCGGAGTAAAAGAAAGTGGATTTGGTAGAGAAGGATCTAAATATGGTATTGATGAATATCTCAACATCAAGTATATGTGCTGGGGAGGTGTAGAATGATGGGAGAGGTCTTGATGGAAAAACATCGAGACATCCAGCCTTGGAAAGAGCATAAGCTAAAGCTCAATCTAGAGCTAATACCTTCAATCCATTATCACTACATTAGTGGTTCGATGAAAGAAATAAAATCCATTATAGCTAAATACGAAGATTACAAATCCCAAGGTTTAAAAATGGCCATGGCAACAGTGGTCAACGTAGAACAATCTTCTTACAGACGATCAGGAGCAAGAATGCTGATTACGGAAGATGGTAATTGGATTGGAGGAATCAGCGGTGGATGCCTAGAAGGCGATACGCTAAAGAAAGCTAAGCACGCCATCATTCATAACAAACCCGTAAAAGTCACTTACGACACTAGAGATGGCGACCCGAGTCAGTTTGGTGTCGGCTTAGGATGTAATGGCTTGATAGATGTACTGATCACACCGCTTAGTGAAAGAGATAATCCGAGTATCAATCAGCTCAAAGAGGTAATTCAAAGAAGGTATCCCAGCATATTGATAACGAACTTATTAACAGGAGCAGTCACCGATTGTACTTTTACCAACGAAGGCTTAGATCTATTGACTGACCAAATAGAGAATGTAAAATCTCTGGGGCGATCAATCATGACCCAAATTGATGGTGGTCATTTCATTGAATTCTTGCCGCCTACCCTATCTCTATACATATTTGGCAAAAATTATGACGTCATCCCATTGAGCAAACTAGCTAAAGAAGTCGGTTGGAATGTCCATGTTGTAGCCAATCCCCTCAAAGTCTCAAAATCGATTTTTGAAGTAACAGATCAAGTTATACCTATAGAAACGAATATTGAACATTTGGATAATTACTCAGTGGCGTTGCTTATGTCACATGACTACAAGACCGATAAACATAACCTCCAGAAGATCCAAAAGCACAATCTTAGTTATGTAGGCATATTAGGTCCAAAGAAGCGAAGCAATCAGATAGTGGAAGAGTTGCGCTCAGAAAACCATTCCATAGCTCCAGACAACATTTATGCGCCGATGGGACTTGATATTGGAGCTAATACACCAGAAGAAATAGCTATATCCGTCATCGCGGAGATCAGATCAATCTTTTCTAAGCGATTAGGTGGGTATCTAAGGGAAAGAAAAGGCAGTATTCATGACTGATAAGTGCGCTTAATCACAGTAATTAAGTAATGATTAGAAAAACCTTATCCTCTATACACTTGAATGTCAATCACTTAATTTATCACTTGAAATTAATTGTGTTTTTTATCTCTTAGATGTTTGCAAAAATGAAAAATGATATTACTTTTGCATCGCTAACAACAGCAATGGTCTGGTAGTTCAGCTGGTTAGAATACCTGCCTGTCACGCAGGGGGTCGCGGGTTCGAGTCCCGTCCAGACCGCAAAGAGGAGAAAGCAATAGTTTGCTTTTTCCTCTTTCTGTTATAAGTAGTTGATAAATAACGAGTTATTCATTAGTAGGGTTTTGAATCAATTCGTAATTACTTGTATTAATTCGTTTTTGTGGTGTACTAGTTGTTGTACCGTCTTTTGACAAAGTACTAACTATGAAACCAATAAGATTTTCTCTTGTACATAACAAGAAGCGCAAACTCAATAAACATGGCGAAGCTGTGATACAACTGGTAGCATATAAGCCCAACTCTAAGCGCAATACTAAACACAAATACATATCTACTGAGATCTATGTATCTCCAGAGCAATGGGATAGCTCCAATAATCGTGTAATCAATCATGAGCTAGAAGCCAGGTATAATATCAGACTACTGAAACTGATGCAACAGTACCAGGAGAAAGCTATGACGATCATGAATCGATTAGGGCGATGTGAGCTCGAAGATCTCGAAAGGGATGCAGGATCTAATTATAACTCGTTCTTTGAGTTCGTGGAATCCGAAATAGAAATTAGCAAAAGAACTAAGGCCAAAAGCACAATAGTCACCTATAACACTACCCTATCGCATCTCAAGGAATATAAGAGTCAATTATACTTCTCAGATCTCACATTCAGAACGATAGAGGGTTTTGAAGGATATCTAGCTATGAAAAGTGTAGGAGCAACATCGAGAGCTAAGAATCACAAGAATATCAAGTACTTTATCAATCAAGCTTTACGCAAAGATGTAACGCTACCAAATGGTAATCCATATCTGAAATTCAAAGTAAAGCATGGGCAGGCTAAACCTAGAACTTACCTTACTATGGAGGAAGTAAAGAAGATAGAGGATCTAAAATTCAAACCGGAGGAGATGTATCTGGAGATCTACAGAGATGCTTTTCTATTTAGCTGCTGGACTGCGCTAAGAAATGAAAGTAATAAGGAACTTACTTTGAGCATGTTCGATAAGAAAGACGGTGAATATTACCTACGTACTAGATCCAATAAAACGAGTAAGTATATTACCGTCCCTATATCAAAACTCTTTATAGATGATACTGGAATATCTAAGCCTAATAGCATGATACTACGCTACGAAAAGTTATTGAAAGACTTATATGGTCAACAATACAGATCAAAGCCTATCTTTGGGAACGTGACGAATCAGGCAAGCAATAAGCAGCTCAAAATAATAGGCAAAAGAGCTGTATTAAACAAAGTATTGACTACGCATGTAGGTAGGCATACATTTGGTACATATATGGCGAATAGAATTCCTCATCATATACTACAAGCACTTATGCAGCACAGTAAAATATCAACTACTATGAAATATGTGCATCTTAATGAAAAGATGATATCTGAAGGATTAGACAACGTAAATTGGTGATATGAAAAAAGAAAAAAAAGTTAATGTTGTTATATCAGAAAGAATTGATTCAGAAGGATTTGCAACGACTTATGTTCGCTTAACTTATAAAAGAAAAACCACAAATTTTTCAATTGGAAATGATATACAAAAAGTAACTGATCTACCTGATTTATATATCAATGATTTAGAAGAAGATATTATATCTTTCATTAGGTATAACGAAGAAATTGACGAAAATTTTGAAATAGTGGGGATAAAGCCCATTTTACTCAATTCTTTAACAAGAATTGAATGGTCGTTCTCTCAAAATGTAATGAATGAAATCTACTTAGATTTGGGTACTTATATTTCTTTAAATAATTACCTCAAACTCTTTCAACATTATTTTAGTCAACTACACTACAACTATTCTGACAATAAAAGGCCATCCATTCTTGATAATTTAAAAAGACTTTCTAAATCAGATTTTCAAAGACTTATTTCAAACCTTCCAGCTAAATCAAAGCTCTTAATAATTTTAGATAAGATTATTAATGATCATTGCAATGGTAAAAACATTAGATATCTTGACTGGATTCGAAACATTCATGATGTTACTGAGGAAGCTACTGAAAAGTACTTATCCAACTATAAGAAAATTTTAGCTTCTATTAATGATGATGCTAATTCCTACCCAAATGATTTTAAAACTATTTATACTCATATAGATGATTTATTAATTGGTGGACAAATAGTAGAATTGTCGCCTATTTACTGTACAAATCTTTACCTCTGGACTACTTAATAAATGACAATTTAGTCTAATTGTTTGCACAATTATTTGCATTACAAACAATTATGCACTATGTTTGCAACGATATAATTATTGCAAACATAATAAATGACAATGGAACACATTGCACTACGCAACAACGAATTGCTTCAAGCCCTACTAGCAAAAGTTACAATGTTCGAATCAGACATGAGTAACATTAGAGCTCTTATTCAAGAGAAAATTAATCCCAAACGCAAAGAGTATTTAGACGATCTGGATATGGAATCTATGTTCGGACTAAGCTACACGTCTCTTAACAATCTTCACAAGAAAAATCTTATAAGTCGATATAAGCTAGGAGGAAAAATGAGTAAATCATTCTACAAGTACTCAGAGATCATTGATCAGATCGAAAAAGGATTAATCGCACCCACCAAAAAGATCGCTTCATAGAGATCTACTAATTCACAAACAATTTCATTCACTCATTAGCTGTATCGTGTATCTACGATACCTGATAAGCTAATGCCTAAAATCTAGCAATTATGCTTAGTAACAAAAAAATCAAAATCGACATTATTGAGATATGTAAAAAAGTAAAATGGAAGCATGACACTTCTTCCAATCCAACGATATACGAATTTAAAAAAAGAGTAAACTCAAAATACATATTAACAACCTTAAATAATGGAAAACACCTGCAAGAAATTACTCTTCCATTAGACAAGATAGAGCCATATACCACACTCGCCGATAAGGAAAAAATAGGAGAAGCGTTAGAGAAGAAATATGAAAAAAGAATTAATCAACTAGTAAAGAAAACGTATGAATCCTCAGAGTTGAATACTATGGTAGGTAAAGTAATTCAATACTTTATCTCCTACGCATTTAATGAGCCACAAGTTAAACCTTTAAGTAGAAGAGAAAGAGCCAAAATATATAATGAAAAAAACAATCCTACTCCTATAGAAGTATTTCTAACCGATCAACAAAAGCATAATGTCGTAGAAATTGGATTAGATATTTTAAGCATTGAAGTAACTCAAGACAAAAGCATATACATAGAGGAATATACAGAGTCCGCTATAGAATTAGACCTATCTCCAGAATCTATACTTAACAAAATGTATCAGTTGTCAGATGAATCAATAAGTGAAAGCGAAATTTCGTCTATAGTAAATCAAACTATTGAAAACATTTCTAAACTCGAAAACAACGACGATGAAAAAATATAAATACACACCTCGATATGTATTATTCAAAGGTTCATACTGGATCTACAGCAAATCAATATCATTTCTCCGAAATATGATTGAACGACTAGAACGAGGGTATGTTGGAAAACTAGTTGATCGAATTGGTAGTCCTTATTTATTTGAATCTGAATAATGAATAGACTAAAAACACCTGTTAGCTTTTTTGATAAGATAACTAACACAAAGAAACCAATAGTCAGAGACTTACAATATTTCATAGATCTAGTAAGTAAGCATGATGAATATGATCCTCAGCTCAGGAGATTATATTCTACGGATAAGATCCAATATGACAAGCTCAAAAAACAATTGCCGGGGGCAGTGTTTGGTGAATTTTCAGAACGGAAAGACTCAGGATGTATAAGGTACTCGCCTTGCATGGGATTTGATATAGATGGGATAGCTAATTATGAAGATCTAGTATCACTATTACAGGTACTGCAGAAAATAGATTTTGTATTTGCTGCCTTCCCATCTGTATCAGGACATGGTATTAGGATATTGGTATTTACTGATTCAACTATCGACACACACAAAGCGTATTACAAGGCCATAGCGGACGACCTAAGTGACTTGATAGAGCTAGGCAGGGCTAAGCTAGATCCTAGCACTAAGAATGCTTCTAGGCTTTGGTATTATGCTGCTGTAGATCGTTATGAGATCTATATCAATGAAATATCTAGAGTATATCATGTTGAAGTAGATATACAAAAAAATGAAAATAAGGAAACATATATTTCTACGGCCAGCACCATCATTATCAGTGATGATGATAAGCATGAAATAATAATACAGGTATTAGATAAGCGTAGGATCTCAGGTAGGAATAATTTTGTGATGCAATACACCAAGCTAGCTACTGAGTATGGATTGTCTTCTCTACATATTCACACGTATTGCAAACCTCTTGCAGAGCCATCGTTTACAGAAAGTGAAATAGTAAGTACCGTTAATCGAAATATTAAAAGTACAACTAAGAGATATGATGATCCTCAGATATTGAAATATGCAAAAATGCATCTGGGAGAATCGTTTCAATTATCAGATATCCAAAAGAGTGATGAAAAAGAGGAAAATGAAAAGATCACTAAGAACAATCAATACGTACAAATCAAAGAATACCTATTTAACAAATACACGTTCAAACGTAATGAGATTTCACTTGATATCGAAGTAAAAGAAAACGGTAAACCATTCTGGGGAGTGCTTAACGAAAACGATATTATCTGTGAGTTGATGGAAGCCAATTTTAAGTCTGTAGACAGAGTATTGAAAGCAATACTTAATAGTAGTCTAATCAGAACATTCAACCCACTTAAAGATTACTTGGATGGTCTTCCTGATTGGGATGAAACAAAACCAGACTACATTGAACAATTGGCAGGTTTTGTAGAAGCTAAAAAGCAAAGGTGGTTTAATGTTCAATTTAAAAAAATGCTAGTGAGGTCTTTGGCTTGCTCACTAGGCAGAATACCATTCAATAAGCATTGCTTTACCATCATTGGAAATCAAAATGATGGTAAAACTAGCTTCATTAGATTCTTATGCCCACTTACACTAAAAGACTATTACACAGAAAACATGAGTCTTGATAAAGATGGTAGGATCTCACTAGCTCAAAACGTATTTATAAACCTTGATGAGATCGCAACGATATCGTATCATGATAGAAACAAAATCAAAGCCCTTATAAGTACTGAGAATATAAAAGAGAGATTGCCATTTGGTACTAAGCCAGTAAAGATTAACCGAATTGCCAATTTTTTCGCTAGTACTAACGATGAAGAGATCCTTACAGATTCGACTGGTAATGTTCGTTGGTTGATATTCGAAGTAATCAGGATCATACATGATAACGGTGGCTCCAAAGGATATAACCAGAACATAGATATTGACTTGGTATACTCACAGGCAATACACCTACTTAACACAGGGTATAAATATCTATTGAGTGTAAATGAAGTCAGAGAATCAGAAGACAACAATAAAGAACACATAGTAAGTTTTACAGAGCTTGATCTAGTGAACGAACACTATGAACTAGATCCAGATAAAGATGCGAAGAATTTCTATACCACCACAGATATAGAAAATGACCTTACTAGAGAATATCCAAATCTTAAGCTTCGCCGACAAATGATAGGTAGAGCGCTTACCCATCTTGGATACAAGCGAGAAAACTCCAAAGGAATCAAAATGAAAGTAAGACGTAAGGGATATTATCTAAAAAAACTTTTTGTAGACATAATTAGTGACTCACGTGACTCAACTATAGTTAAAACGTTGACTAACAGTAAATTAAAGTGAGTCAGAGGTACCAAAACCTAAGTGACTCACCTCTGACTCATCTGTCTCAGACCTCTGACTCACCTCTGACTCACTAATTTTTAAATATCTATTGACTATCAACACTTTACAACGATTTGAGACAGTGAGTCACGTGAGTCAGCCACTTTTAGAGATATATTTTCAGTGAATCTTATCTGACCTTTAGCTAGCCGTCACACAATTAGTTTCTAGTAATAGTTAGTATCTCTTGTGCGCACCCCTAAATTACTTGACTGATCCAATGACGTCTATTACATTTGATAAAAACAATATTATGATAGAGAAAGAATGTGAGTACTGCGCATCAACATATGAAGCGACAAGGAGAGACTCCAAATACTGTAGTAAGACATGTAAAAACGATGCTTATCTAGCACGTAAAGCCATCCCCTACACAGCGACAGGGCAGTCAGAACAGGCAGCTCTAGGGGTCATTAGTAGTCATAACCGTCGAAACGCCTCTGCTCCTTTTGCGATGAATAACGCAAATATACAACGAATGCTAAATGGAGCTAATACGAATCAAGAGGTACTAAACCATTTGCTGTCAGAAAAGGACTTATCTGGAGACATAAAATCAGACAGATCAAAATTGGAAATACAACTCATGTTTGTAGAACGTGATCTCGCAATTGCCGAAAAGAAAGTTGCTGAACAAGAAGCCCTCATTGAAAAATTAGATATTCAAGTTGAAAAGAATAAGAGTATAGGGGGAACAATTGCGGGAATATTTGAAGCAAATGCACCAGCTATAATGATGGGTGTAACTACTTTACTAGGAAATTTAGCTACTAAGAATGCTCCTGCTGTGGCAGATAAAAATACACCAGGATAGAGTTATGAAATTAATATCTGTTACCAGAAATGTATTCCTACATGTAGTAAACGAGACTGAAGTACTAGCAAAAGATATTACCGTAAAGCTACTAGGTTTTACTATCTACAGCACAAAACAAGAATTTGACTATACCATCCATGAAGAGGATGAGCAAAACGAAATAGGGTTTTAAAATATACCGTGACACGTATTATATCGAGGGTGTTTAGTTTGATTACTAGACACCCTTTTTTATTCATATCAATCAACCAATTACATATGACAACAATCAAATACTATAGTTTCCTCATAGGTCAGGAAAAATCAACTAGATCAAACTGGATAACAGTGGACTTAAAGATCCCAGCGACGAATGTCAAAGAAGCTCTTTTCATATATTTCACAGCCAGGGAATACAGACGCAACCAAAAGGATATATTTCATTCTGCCGACAAGACAAAATACTGCGCTCCAATAATTATAAATATAGAACAAGAAATCAAGCGTGTAATTGAGTATACTAGATTGTATACACCAAAGAGAGGTTATACTCAACATCAATTTAAGAAGATCCGACACTACTCCTATCCTACTCTTTTGAAACTTTATCCTAGCTTTAATGTGAATGATTATATAGGGCAATGTTCGTGAGAATAATCGAGAGGTTGAATATGAGCGTATCTACACGCCTAAGAAGAGATATGCTCGGAGTCAGTTCAGACAGACCAGATGTTATTCATATCATGTGGTACTGGTTATGTATAAGGTGGAGATTTTTGTTTAGAGCTGGTATAGTTGGGAATGGTGATGTTGCCGGATTATCATTTCGTACAACTGTAAAGAGTTGTTATAAGTATTTTAGATAACTTAGTAAGGCAAACCAATTCAATGAATAGTAGTAAAATCATCCGAATCACATCAATACAACAGGCTAGACCTATCAAAGGTCAATGGTATGATTACTATGGTGATATATTCGTCTCTGTAATCCCAAGAAAAAAAGCGCATCACATAAGAAGAAAAATTTCGGAAAGCAGTAATAAAAAGGATAGTAGAACTTCTGAATGGCACCTGAAATGGCAATATGAAATTATAGAAGCTAAATATGGTATTCCAATGAGTAATACCCGAACATATGAACAAGTGGTTTATCATAATGGTGAAAAACACGTAATAGATAGCTTAGTTGATAATAAAATAGCTGTAGAATTTCAACATTCATTAGGTGTAGATACTGAAGAAATGGACAAAAGGCATTATGCTCATAGGGCATTAGGGTTTCAACCTTACCTCGTTCTTGACTTTACTAATTCTAGCTTTAAAAAGTTTAGCGCAAGGATTGATTCTAAGGTAATTGCTAAACTAGAGAAATGGCTAGATACAGAATACTATCACAACAACGGGCTATTCGTTGAATTCAAATGCTCTATGATTTGGATGTCTAAAGCATTCTATAGGGGCTTTTACAAATTAGAATCTCCATCATTTGAAAATGATCTACTCAATCTTCAAACAAGATTTTCTGAAATAAAGGACATACAGCTTGCAGAGAAGAAAGAAAGAGAAATACGCGCTGTTCGAAAAGAAGAAGAGAGAGCTATTCAACAAGAATGGGACAGAAAACAAGAATTAGTAGACAGAAAATTTAGAAACAGGGAAGAGAAATTTAAAAGTGAAGAGTACAAATACTTTAGGAAATGCTATCAAAACGGTACTATACGGGTTCTAATAGATGACAGAGGAAAAGAACTTTTCAATTACAGGTCATACATTGAAGATTATGATGGTAAATGTCATGAAAAATTTCACATTTATCAATCTGAAGATAGCAACTTATGCATTTCATATTCAACATTTTCAACCTATTCAAAAGAATCCTATCATACTAGATGGGGGCAAAAAGAAAGTAAAAAATTCACTTACAGATTTGCTACAGTCATTATTTCTGAAGGAAATGAAATTATAGCGGAGTTTTATATTGAAAATGGAATTACTAAAGTGAAGGTCTAGCGTTCTGCAAATATCCGATATCATTGTATTTCACTGTCTATAATCGGAAAAACGAAATGTGCACTTTTGGAAAAACGAACTGTACATGTCACAACACACTGACATTCAACACAATAACTCACCGTCTGATCAAAATTCTTTAAAGGAACATGTACAATTCGTTTTTCCCAATAAATTCTAAACAACTGATTCACAAATAGTTATATTTTGGGAATGTACAATTCGTTTTACCCTTTATACGTTAGTAACGTAAGGACATCTCTATCTGCCAGTAATGGTTGATGAAATAATAGGTATAAAAGAAAAGTTTAATACTTTTGCAACTTTTATAGTATATTACCTGTAATATAGAGCCTATAAGCACTTTTGTAATGCTAAAACCAATTAATTGACACAATTCCAGAACAATAAAGTCTTTGAAGTAATTGTATCTCTCAATTTCGTTAAACCTCTAAATGAAAATAGCGTTATACAATTGAAGGATTTTTCAATAGACCCTATGAGAGGTTATAACAATGTGAGTTCTTATAATACGTTAACAGTAAGTTTTAATAGTACGCCTCAAGTCAAAAATACAATTGGTTTTAAAATCCAAAACGAAAGTACTGGATGTATTATTGAAATTACTAGTACTAGTTTGGTAATGAGAAAAGTGGGTAACTATGTCAGCTTAAATAGTTTTTTCGAAGAAATCAGCTTCTTTACGGATAAACTTTTTAAAACTAAAGGAGAATTAGAAGTTCTTAATTTTTCTCTAACAAAAGCGAACAGATTCAATTTTGAGAAAGATGTTAAAATGACGGACTATTTAAAGTTTGTTCCAGAAATTGAAGAGAAAGAATTTTCTTTTTATGAAAAAGGTAGCGTTAATGTAAATTTCACAAAGATTTTAGATCAGGTTAAGTACATTGTGAAAATAGATCAAAAATCAATAGAAAGCTGTATTGTTGATTTAGTAATCTCCTCAAATAGAATAGGAGCAAAGCAAACTTTGAAATCCTACTTTCCTTTAAAGGAATCTATGTTAAACTCAAGTACTGAGATCAATAATATTTTTCAAGAAATGCTTACTGATAAAGCACTTAAAGACATACAATAATTATGAATAACATTCCAGATTTTATAAAAGCAGGTTTTATTGGAAGTATAGGAGCATTTTCCTTAAAAGCAGGAGAATCCATTGAGCACGTTGTAATTTACGAAAACGATGATTCTTTTGTCTATCACAATAATCTACACGCAACGCTTATTGAGACAACTGAATCAAGATTTACAGAAGTTTATAATTCTCTCTGTTATTCTTCAACAAAAGTTAGAGACTTGGGATTAAGTATCATCAATGCATGTTATTCAAATGGAATATTGAACATTTTAATTGATAGAACAAATGAAGATGAACTAGTTCTTCATAGAAATATTGGAAAAGAACAATACAAAAATGTGATTTTAAGTGAAGATGATTTAAATCTCCTTTTCATAGCTCCAAATCCTACAGAAAGCATATCAGAGTTTTACGAAGATCTAGATTCAAAGAACATAATAACTACAGTTTTGGATTTTCTAAAATAACATGAATGCAAAGTTTGAATTACCTAAATTCTAACGGTCGAAAAAACATTTCTAAAGAAGTTGTTAAATACTCTGTATTGAGAGTCAGAGATAGTAATAAGAATGAAATTGTCTATCCAGGAATAGGATTGATAGATTATTCTATGAATTCAACCTTACTGTGTATTCCAAAAGATATATTAGAAGCAAAGCCATTCTTAGGAGACAAATTCTCATATAACACTTGCAACAACATTATTAGTAATATACAAATCCAAGAAATTAAAAAAGATGGACACTATTTAGGTGTACATACATTTAATTTCAACATAAGACACGATAAACTTGAAGATGATTATTCACATGCAGTAATAGATATTATACATAAATACGAACCAGCCTTAGAATATAAAGATCATGAAGCTTTTTCAATCACTCTAAATAAAGACAATTACGACGGTTCACTATTAAGCAACAAAAAAGGTTTTTTTAAGACTGTTAGAAATAAAATGAGATTCCAATTTTCTAATTTTGTATTCCATTATGCTAAGAATGATTTGCCTGAAAAACTAAAAAAAGAAGGGTTTCCAGAGTTTCATGATTTTTACAGTAAAGAAGATCTTTCAAAAGAGGACAACCCAAAGTTTCAGAAAAAAACAATGTCATTATTGTTATTAGCACTTGTTTTAATAGCAATTTCAGTATTTCTCATATTAATCTAGTATGATTTTTTCTATTTTGGAAAGTACAATATAATGTAAGGAGTTGTACCCAAAATTGCACCCAAATACACAAACATCAGATAATCAACGACTTAAGGCTCTATATTCGGTATCCGTCCAGACCGCAAAAGCCTTCATTTCGAAAGATTTGAAGGCTTTTCGCTTTTACCTTTGTTCGTATCAATTAAACTACCTCCGCCAAGTTACTCACTTACTAACGTAACACAACTGAGATACAAACCGAAGGACTCTACTCTATCTGCGATTACTCTTACATTCCAAGAACTGAGGCTATTCTGCCAAATCAAGAACATTATATATGGTGGTGAACAACTAGCAGAATTAGGAGTCTTCAATTTCATCTACATTCAAATTTGATACCCTCGAAGTACAATTCAGAAACAATAAATTATCATTTATCATACAACGATAAACCTACAGCAAAATACCAGTAACCTAAAAAGGGTCAATCCGCATGTAGCGAATTGCCCCTTATATATTGTAAACCAAATCTTGACTAAATACGAATTGACCAAAGCGACAAAGAAATAATTACACTCCTATCGGCAATAGATTTTGTCAAATCAAGATTGTTTGAAGATCAAACTTTATAGTGGTCGATTTAAAATAAATCGACTTGTCTATCTATTACTATTAGCTGCTCCAAACTTACCTAGTCTGTATGCCGCTCCCATTATTTGCTCTCTTCTAGCAACAGATGGCTTAGTGTAAGTCTTTCTTTTTCTTACTTCCTTAATGATACCTGTTGAGAAAACTTTTCTCTTGTATCTCTTAAGTGCTCTGTCTATTGACTCTTCGTCCTTTACATTGATGATAAGCATGTATCTCCGTGTATTTGTTATGTAATATTAACCCCTCGTTTTAAGGGATTGCAAAAGTAATTAATATCAAGCAAATAAACAACTAGTATTTCCTTATAATATATACGTCTATTACTCAATAGGTTATATACTAATTATCCTAATATATACCACGCTTAATATCAACGTAAAATACAAACTACAGAAACATTAATTATACTGCAAGTTAATTAACTAAATTATCCATAAATGGCATTATATCAGTTACTTACATACAATATTGAAATAATATTAGAATCCTAAAATTTATTTATTTAACTTTGAGTTAAATAAATGAATAAATCGCATAATTAATACCTCAGACTATGTCTACAACAGCAGCTAATTCAAAATCACTGAAAGGAGGAGAATTCCTCATTAAATCAGTGAATGCCTCAGAAGGATTCTTCCCAGAAGACTTCTCAGAAGAACAACATATGATCATCGAAACGGTGAGAGACTTCATAGCTAAGGAGATTACTCCTAATATAGCTAAGATGGAAAAGCAAGAAGATAATATCGCTTCCACCCTTGTTGAGAAGTTCGGAGAGCTTGGATTTATGGGGACACACATGCCGGAACAATATGGCGGTATGGATATGGACTTTAACACCAATACGATCATAGGAGTAGAGATCGGCAATGCGTCATCATTTTCAGTAACATATAATGCCCATACAGGTATCGGCATGTTACCTATACTATACTTTGGTACTCAGGAACAAAAAGATAAATACCTACCCAAACTATCTTCTGGAGAATGGAAGGCCGCCTACTGTCTTACTGAGCCTAGTAGTGGATCTGATGCATTATCTGCTAAGTCCACCGCAATACTATCAGAAGATGAAACTCACTATGTTCTTAATGGGCAGAAAATGTGGATAACCAATGCTGGATTTGCAGATGTGTTTACTGTATTCGCACAAGTACCTGGACATGGATTTACTGGGTTTATAGTAGAGAAAGGAATGGAAGGTTTCACCTTAGGTGCTGAGGAAGAAAAGCTAGGTATCAAAGGATCATCTACGAGACAAGTATACTTTGAAAATGTAAAAATACCAGCCAATTACTTATTAGGTCAATTGGGCAAAGGACATAAAATAGCCTTTAACGTACTGAATACTGGAAGATTTAAACTAGGCGCATCTGTAATAGGTGGATCGAAAGTATTGACCGCAGAATCTGTGAAGTATGCTAAAACCAGAGAGCAATTCAGCAAGCCAATTTATGACTTCGGTGCCATCAAGCACAAATTAGCAGAGCAAGCCACTAGAACATTCGCATCAGAGAGTGGATTATACAGATGTTCATCATTGATCAATGACCGAATAGCCGTTCTCAAATCAGAAGGTGTAGATACAGCTCAAGCCAAATTACAGGCCGCTGAAGAATATGCTATCGAGTGCTCAATCATCAAAGTCGATGGATCAGAATCACTAGACTATACAGTAGACGAGACGGTACAGATACATGGCGGAATGGGATATTCTGAAGAGGGCTTTGCCGCCAGAGCATATAGGGATGCTCGTATCAATAGAATATTTGAAGGCACCAACGAAATCAATCGTATGGTGATCATGAGTAGCATACTTAAGCTGGCAATGAAAGGGCAACTAGACATCGCTACTCCTGCACTTGCTATTCAATCTGAATTGACTGAAGGAAAAGATGCCAACTACGCTACTGATGGATCATACCCTGAAGAAGCAGAATCTATTCAGAAGTATAAAAAAGTACTGCTAATGCTTCTTGGAACTGCTGCGCAAAAAGCAATGGGGGGTAAATTAGATCTCAAAGAAGAACAAGAAATATTGATGAATCTATCAGACATCGTTATACATATATTCCTAGCAGAATCTATTCACTTAAGAGTAAGTAGGATGAAAGATAAAAACCATAAAGATCTGCCTCATGCAGAGAATATAATGCAGGTTTCATTCCATGAATACAATAGTTCTATCCACAAGTTTGGTATCGACGCAATCTCTGCATTAGTCTCACCATCGAAGCAAGGAGATTTTGTTCATGCGCTTAGAAAATACACGACTTATCCTCTTAAGAACACTAAAGAATTGAGAAGGTCAATTGCGAATGCTTTATAAGATTAAAGATTAATAAATTTGAATATTAAAAGGAAGAATCGAACATGATTCTTCCTTTTATTTTTTGTTTCGACACGAAATACTATTTACATTTCCTTGATCTTATTTTTCACTTACATATCACTTAGTACTATTAATCTACATTATACAATAGTCGCAATACATTGTCATGATTTCCTGATTACTTAGCCTCAGACAAATTTCAAATCAAGATAATATAACCAGAGGTTTATAAATCGTCTTCTTTTTGACTATACCTCAAATATTTTTATTCAAACCATTTTACAAAACCTAAAAACAGATTACATTAATTTACTGTTTCAAAAACTGAGTAACTGCGTTTACGTTGTCATCTGTATATTGCAAAATGTACTTCCCCACTAGAAAATCATCCACACCAATACTCATTTGATCGCTAGTTACTTCTAGAATTTCCATCGGCTGTCCTACATTATTATATATCGTAATCAATCCGTTACGACCCACAGGATCCCCATTATTTTCAATAGTTAAATTGACCATTCCTTGAACAGGGTTTGTCAAAATTTTCAAAAATCCAGCATTCGTCAAATCCCTAGTAGGGCTTATATCCCCTTCGTCATAAATAAGAATTTCGTTTTCCGTAGCACACCAAACACGACCATCGGAAGCCAACATAACAGTATGTACTTCATTAGAAGTCATTGGCGAATTACTTGATTTAAATTCTGTTCCAACACCATCTTTTAAATGAAATAATCCATCACCAGTCGAAAACCAAACGTCATCTTTGGAACCGTTTACTGCAATACTTGTAATATATTCACTGAAGCCCAAAGACCATCCTGTTATATCAGCCGAAGGAGTCCATACTCCGTTTTCATATAGATTCCCTCTACCGCTAGGGCCTCCAAACCAGAATGTTTGATCATCTACTTTTGCAATATGATATTGATAATTCGAATTAATATTTGAATTATCGGTACTGAAAATCTCCCAATCCGTACCATCAAATTGACGAACAGGATCACCATTAACCATTGACACAAAAAAGCTGCCATTTCCCATAGAAGCTAATCCTCCTGAATTCCAATCAGCATCAGGGATTACAGTATTCGCCCAAGTTACACCATCAAAAGAAGCTAAATTTTTCCTCATAGTAAACCATAGTTTACCATCTTCTTCAATAATGCCTGAAGCTGAATTCGCTGGAATGTCAGAATTACTAGTTTTGTAATTAATCCAACTTCCGTTTTCCCACGTTGCCACGCCATCCCCAGAGCAAAACCACATTTTACCAGACGAATCTTGAAGCATTTTACCTACCCATGGTGAATTATCCGTCATACCAGTAATAGAATTATTAAACGTTTCCCAAACCGTACCATTCCAACGCACTATTCGTCCAGCATAAGCATTACCACCCCAAACATTTCCATCACTATCTTCATATAAAGAAATGATTCTTAGGTTCTCATCACTGACATCTGCATAAGGAATTACTGTCCAACTTTGAGCAAAAATTGAGCTTGAAAAAAGCATAAAATAAAAAACAAACGTAAATGTGAATTTCATAAAATTACTATTTAATTTATTATAAAATATTTAGTATATACCTATTTAGCAATATTCAAAAAATAAAGATTTATTAAACCTTTCGTTTTCAACGCTTTGCTCTAGAAATATTAAATCTCAATTATATTGCTTTCTAATTTCTATTAAAAATAAAACCATCCTAAGCTTTCACTTCCACTTTAATCCTCTTTATTACTTCTCTATTAGTCCTCTTTTCATTACCATTCATTTGATCTACTTCTGTACCTAGAGATTCCAACAATGACTTGGCTCCATTTGTATCATCGACACTCTTAAGAAACTGGACGTAAGCCAATCTGTGTTCGTAATTAGAGTATCGAGTATTCATCGAATTAAATTCCTTTATAGCCTCATTATTCTTACCTAATCGACCTAATGAGATCGCGTATGAAATTCGCTCTTTACTCTTTTTGAATAACGGATCTGTAGTTAGTTTCCCTCCAACATCAACTGCTTCTTTGTGCTTGTCTTGAATGTGAAGGGCATGTAATAATTTGATTAATATGGAAGCATCGTCGCTGTATGCTCCCACTAGACAGGACTTGTATTCTTTCTCTGCCCATTCTCCATTTCCCCTTACTAGAAATGCATTGGCGAGATTCAATCTATTCTTCATCGTATCAGCAAACGAGAGTTCTTTTTTGAGTCTATCTAATTCTGGATCTTCCGAAAATGCATCTTTAATCGTATTAGTAACATCATCCACATTCATACTACGAATGACTGTCGCATATAAGAATATCAGAGATCCTATAAGAGGTAAAAAGAATACAATAAAATACCAATACGGTTCATGCCTGTTAGTATATATCTGATATGCACAATAGAGCTGTAATATTACTATAGGAGAAAAGAGCATTTTATAATTATAGTTGTTTTTAAAATTAAAGCTTGATACCGTATCACGGTGGTATTAGAGCTAGCTTAAAAGTAGTCAATTATAGCAATAGCTTGAGATTTTCCGATCAAGTTACTTTAATCAAAAAGGAAGGCAATTACATTGCCTTAGTCTTATATTTCAAAACTACAGCATTTCCAAATATCAAATCCAGAAGCTTTTCATTTCTTTTGTTACCCAAATACATTATAACAATACAGAAAAATCAATGTCCAATAGGCCTATCCTTTCACCTAGATATCTAGACTTCAGTTCATTCTCAAAGCAGTTTGGCTGCAATTATCTTAGATTCTCTTTAGTTAGTCCAATATTAAATGGCGTCCGTCACAAATCGATGGAGTATGAATCTTATTATATAATTATAGACTAATAAATAGTTAGTTTTGCTTTCTCTTAAAATAAAAATTTATAAGAATTGGGATTAACATTAGCTATTGTAGTATTTGTGGTGAGTTTGACAGCTCTAGTAATAGCCTCAGATTGGTTTATAGGTGCCGCAGAAAAGATTGGTACTTACATGGGAATACCGTCATTTATCATCGGTGTGACTATTGTAGCCTTTGGTACATCGTTACCTGAGTTAGCCGCCTCGATTGCAGCCGTAATGGATGGCACCTCTGAGATTGTCGTGGGTAATGTTATCGGTTCCAATATTACCAATATTCTTCTTGTTCTTGGCTTGTCTGCATTTGTAGCGGGTAAGATGAAAATCGATTTCGATGTAATGGATATTGATATGCCATTGCTCTTTGGGTCTGCATTCCTCCTATACTTCGCTTTGTATGACCTTCAATTTACATTAATAGAGGCAGGAATATTCCTCATCGCACTCATTGTATTTTTGTTGAATTCTTTTTCAGGTAAAAAAAGTGAAGATGAAGATCGAGGCGACAAACCTGATGCAAAGTCATATGCCATGTTAGTATTAGGAGCAATCTTAGTATATTTTGGCGCGACTTATACGATCAAAGCTATGACAGAGATAGCCACTATTATGTCTATAGATCCACATATTATCGCATTAGGAGCCGTTGCTTTGGGTACATCTTTACCTGAGGTAGTAGTGAGCGTTAAAGCTGCAAAAGCAGGTAATCACGGAATGGCAATAGGTAATGTATTGGGTAGTAATATGTTTAATACGTTTGCTGTCATGAGTATACCTAGACTCTTCGGAGATCTTACTATTCCTAAAGAAACATTGACTTTTGACACTCCTTTTATGCTTGCCGCTACCATCTTATTTGGAATGATTTGCCTTACTCGTAAGATTAGCAAATGGGAAGGAGCAATGTTGATTATCTTTTACCTATTCTTTATTTCTCAGCTTATAGGAAAGATATAGCATTCAATGCTGTCAAACTATTACAAGGAATAGACAACTTCACAAGACATTGTAGCTTATATTTGCACTTCGATTCATTGATATAGATTACAAATGCTCGGACTAGCCAAAAAGAAAAATAACTCACCTGCTAAGGAAGATGAGGGAGAAATGGGTTTCTTACAGCACCTTGAGGAGCTCAGATGGCATATTATTAGGTCTTTGTTAGCTATTGTATTGTTGGCGATAATTTGCTACATCTTCGAATCTTGGGTATTTGATAATATTATCTTTTGGCCCAAGCAAGATTCTTTCCTTACTTATCGATTCTTTTGCGGTTTGTCGGATGCCACGTGCTTCCAACCACCGGTATTTGGACTACAAGTTAAAGAACTTGGCGAGCAGTTTTTCACCAGCCTTAAGGTCTGTATGAGCTTAGGTTTCATCGGCGCATTTCCTTATATATTTTGGGAATTTTGGCAATTTCTCAAGCCAGGATTGTATCCTGGAGAACAAAAAGCAGCTAGAGGAATAGTAGCGTATTGCTCTTTTCTGTTTATAGCCGGCGCACTGTTTGGATACTTTGTTATCTCTCCATTTGCTATTAAATTTCTGGTGGGATACAATCTGAGCTCTGAGATCATCATAGATCCTACCCTAGCCTCTTATGTGAGCTACCTTACCATGTTTACCATCCCTACAGGCATCGTATTTGAGCTGCCGATAGTCGTATATTTCTTATCTAAGGTAGGCTTACTTACGCCTGATTTTATGAGGAAATATCGAAAGCATGCATTAATAATTATACTCGTGTTAGCAGCAGTTATCACTCCACCAGATGTTACTTCTCAGTTTCTAATCGGAGTGCCACTATTCTTCTTGTATGAGATCAGTATACACATTAGTCGCAGAGTCGAAAAAGCAAACCAAATAAAGGAAAACTCATGAGCACAAGAGTAAGTTCTAATCTAACATTAGTACTCAAAATCTTTTTGCCTACCCTATGGATAGCATTCTTTGGATTGTTAACCGTAGCCATTTTCTTTTCATCAGGAGAAGAAAATCTACTATTCGGCGATTGGACTTTCAAGCTAAGTGTACTTGGATTTTTCCTAGTATTCTTATTCTTCATTTATTTCACTCTGATGAAATTACTAAGAGTAGAATTTAGTGATCCTACTTTTTCGGCGAGCAACTATTTCCAAACCTATCAATACCGATATGAGGATATAGATAAAATAAAAGAATACAATCTCATACTCAAAACAGTAGTATGCATCAAAATGCGCGGAGTTACTAAGCATGGAAAAAATATCTACTTTCTTAAAAGCAAAGCTTGGTATAACGACTTCGTAGCTGAACATCCACATATTTTCACAGGTCTCCTAGATCAAGAAGATTAGAGTTTTAGACACCTTGATTTGAAGGATGCCAAATTTTCACAATTCCAATATAAAAAAAGCCCAGCAGAAATAAATCCACTAGGCTTAATATATTCTATCTATATTTTCTAAGTAGTACAGATTACTAGTCAAAAATATCCCTTACCATCTAACCATATTACTTGCTTGATAATGTGATAACAGGACATATGACTTCCTCTAAGCTAATTCCACCATGCTGAAAGGTATCGTTATAGTATTGTTTGAAGTGGTTATAGTTGTTTGGATAAAGGAAAAATTTATCCTCGTTGGCAAATATGAAGGTAGAGCTAATGTTAGGTGTAGGTAACCCAGCTTTATGCGGATCACGGAAAGCCAATACATCTTTAGGATCAAACTGTAGATTTTTACCCACTTTGTAACGAAGATTAGTTGAAGTATCTCTGTCTGCAATTACCTTACTAGGCTGCTTAACCCTGATTGTACCATGATCCGTAGAAACAAACAATTGAATGTCTTTTTCTGCCAATTTTTCAAGTGCACCATAGAGTGGAGAATTAAGAAACCAAGATTTGGTCAAGGATCTATATGCTTTTTCATCTCCAGCCAACTCTTTTATAACTTCCATTTCAGTACGGCTATGAGATAGCATATCTATAAAATTGTATACGATCACAGACATATCATTCTGCATAAAGTTTAAAATATTATCCTGTAAGTGCTTCGCCTTACTGACATTCGTAATCTTTACATAGTCCGTTTTAATATCATCTCTAACAATACGACCCACTTGCTCTTGGAAGAAGAATTTCTCGTGCATATTCTTACCTCCCTTCTCATTATCATTGAGCCATTTGTCTTTATATTTTTTTTGTATATCAGCTGGAGTCATACCTGCGAATATTGCATTACGACTATATTGGGTAGCTGTGGGAAGCATACTATAGAAGTGATCTTCATTATCTACTCTAAATAGCTCTGTTATTAATGGTTCTATGACTTTCCATTGGTCATATCTCAAATTATCTAATAGAAGAAAGAAAACCGGCTTAGTTCTATCCATTTTGGTGAATATCTTTTCTCTCATCATGTTATGCGAGAGGACTGGTCCATTTTCTCCATTGATCCAATTTTCGTAGTTTTTGGTCACATATCGCGAAAACTCTTTATTGGCTTCACTTTTTTGCATATCAAGAATCTCCTTGAGTTGCGGATTGTTACTTTCGTCGAGTTTGAGCTCCCAATTGATAATACGCTTATAGATCGCTGTCCATTCTTCATGATCAGGACCACTAGAGATATCCATCGATATATTCCTGAACTCCTGTTGGTAGTCCGTTGCTGTTTTTTCACTTACCAATCTCTTATTATCGATTAATTTTTTGAGTGTCAATAATATTTGATTAGGATTCACAGGCTTAATCAGATAATCATCTATCTGAGAACCAATAGCCTCTTCCATCAAATTTTCAGCTTCGTTCTTAGTGATCATCACTATCGGAATACTGCCTTTAGTCTCCTTGATACGAGATAAGGTCTCTAGTCCGGTAAGCCCTGGCATACTTTCATCCAAGAATACCACATCGATACTTGCATCTTCTGCTATTACGTCTAAAGCATCATGCCCATTAGTTACAGTTATTACTTCATATCCCTTCTTCTCTAGAAAAAACAGCTGCGGCTTCAACAAATCTATCTCATCATCAGCCCAAAGTATCTTTATCTTATTATCCATGTAGTTAACTCTTTGATTTTGTATCTTTAAATAATTGTCCATAAAGCGTGACTTGGTCAGCTTTAGTGCGTCTAAGTTACCATAACGGACTTATGATTTTTAATATTACAACTATTGAGTAAAAAGAAACTTTTTAATGACCCTATCTACGGATTTATCACATTTCCGTTTGAAATTCTTTATGATATCATTGAGCATCCGTTCTTTCAACGACTTCGTCGTATATCACAACAAGGTCTTTCCCATTTAGTGTATCCAGGTGCAATGCATACTAGATTCCACCATGCCTTAGGAGCATTACATCTTACATGTGAGGCTGTTAATACATTGAGATCAAAGAATATAGAAATTAGTGATGAGGAATTTGAAGGTGTATGTTTAGCTATACTTCTGCATGATGTAGGTCACGGACCTTTTTCACATGCCTTGGAACATATTATTCTTCCTTTCCACCATGAGGAGATGTCACTAGCTATAATGGAAGCACTTAATTCAGAATTTGATGGGAAGCTTAGTTTAGGGATTGAAATTTTCAAAGGTCAATATAGTAAGCCATTTCTGCATGAGCTTATCAGTGGTCAGATCGATATGGACAGGCTAGATTATCTCAATAGAGATAGTTTCTTCACTGGAGTGGCAGAAGGTGCTGTAAGTTATGACCGCATTATATCTATGCTTGACGTTAGAGATAATCGTTTGGTAATAGAGGAAAAAGGAATATACTCAATTGAAAAATTTCTCGTAGCTCGTAGATTCATGTATTGGCAAGTGTATTTACATAAGACTGGCATAGCGGCAGAGCAGATGCTTATTTCATTTATGAAGAAGCTAAAACAGGAGTTTAATAAGGGAAAAGTTGAGCATATATCACAACCATTAAAAGAGTTACTTGAGCTGAGTAAAAACGTCAATTCGAGAATAACTAAGGAGATAATCGAAAGCTTTTGTAGAGTCGATGACACAGATGTGGTCTACACCCTTAAAATACAGGGCAACAGCGACGATAAAGTCCTACAATTTTTATCCGCTTCTATTCTAAATAGAGCCTTATTTAAGGTATATTTGCAGAATGAAACGATAGACGAAGAAATCATAGTAAATATGAGGTCTCAATTATTGAATAATCATGGATTTAGCCAATCTGATCTAGATTTCTTAGTTTTAACTGGGAGTGAATCGAATCAGACATACAATAAGGATAAGGAAAAGATTCTCATTCTTATGAAAAATGGTGAAATATATCCATTAGAAGAAATTTCGGATTACAGCATTAGCAGTAAATCTATAGTTAAACACTATATTTGCACTCCGAAATCGATCTTGGCATAAGGCCGGATCAACAAAGCTTGTATATTTATTTTATTAGGAATTATATTCATAAAAATCATTTATTCATCAAATTTAAATCAACCATGAGAAAACTGAACTTAATCTGTACTCTACTTCTCCTTATGGCTGCATTTGTAACTTACGCTCAACCAGAGGCAGGTATGCCTTCTGTACCGGGTAAGTGCTACGCAAAGTGTTTAATTCAGGATCAATACGAGACTGTCACTGAGCAAGTACTAGTTAAAGATGCAACAACAAGGGTAGAAGTTGTACCTGCTCAATACGAGAACGTAACCGAGCAAGTTCTATCTAAGGAAGGCGGAAGCGTACTTTCTGTGGTGCCTGCACAGTTCGAAACAATGACTGAGCAAGTACTTTCAAAAGAAGGAGGATCAACATTAAATGTTGTACCTGCTCAATATGAAACTGTAACTGAGCAAGTATTAGCTCAAGACGGTTACACTGAACTAAGAGTAGTACCTGCACAATTCGAGACTATTTCGGAGCAAGTACTGTCTGCGGAAGGTGCATCGTCAGTGAGCGTTACTCCTGCACAATTCGAAACTGCATCTGAGCAAGTACTTACTAGCGATGGAGAATCTGATCTTGCTATTATACCAGCAAGATTCGAAACTGTATCTGAGCAAGTATTAGCATCTGAAGGAGAGTCTAGAATTAGTATTTCACCAGCGACATTCGAAACAATGTCTGAGCAAGTAATGGTAAGCACTCACGGTGCTATCTGTGGTTCATCTGGGGGAAACTCTTCTTTCCTAAACGTTAATTTCAACTCTGGATCAGCCGTTCTTACAGGTGGATCTAGTTCAGAAATTGCAAGATTAGCGGGAACGCTTGACTGTGCAAGTGGAGCTACTGCAAAGATAGTAGGTCACACTGATAGCCAAGGTGCTGAAGATGCTAACAGAAATTTATCAAGAAATAGAGCAAAAGCTGTTTATGATGCATTAGTTGCATCAGGAGTATCAGCTTCTTGTCTAAGCTATGATGGTATGGGAGAGTCTTCTCCTATTGCTGATAACAATACAGCATCTGGAAGAGCAACTAACAGAAGAGTAGAACTTATCTCTTACGGAGGTACTGTAGCTGCTGCTCCTGATTGTGCTGATCCTAATTCTATCATCGATATCAGAGTAAGACCTGCACAGTTTGAAACTGCTTCTCAGCAAATGTTATCTGCTGAAGGTGCTTCATCTGTAAGAGTTATACCTGCATCATTCGAAACTATGACTGAGCAAGTATTAACTGCTGAAGGTGCGTCTAGCGTATCTATCTCTCCTGCACAAATGGAGACAGTATCTGAGCAAGTATTATCAAAAGATGCTTATACTACTTTAAGAGTTGTACCTGCATCATTCGAAACTGTAACTGAGCAAGTATTAGTTGCTGAAGCATATGAGCAGTTGAGAGCTGTACCTGCTGTATACGAAACTGTATCTGAGCAAGTATTAGTTAAAGATGCTTACACTACTTTAAGGGCAGTACCTGCAACATATGAAACTGTTACTGAGGAAGTACTTAAAAAAGATGCTTACTCTACGCTAAGAGTTGTACCTGCTACATACGAAACTGTATCTGAGCAAGTATTAGTTAAAGCGGCTTATACTGAATTAAGAGCAGTACCTGCTGTATACGAAACTGTATCTGAGCAAGTATTAGCTAAAGATGCTTACACTACTCTATCTAAAGTACCTGCTGTATACGAAACTGTATCTGAGCAAAAACTTAAGAAAGACTCTTACACAGTACTTAAGACTGTACCTGCTGTATATGAAACTGTATCTGAGCAAGTAATGACTAAAGATGCTTACACAACTTTATCTGTAATACCTGCAACATTCGAAACAATGTCAGAGCAAGTATTAGTTAAAGAAGCAAGTACGTCACTATCTACTAAGCCTGCTACTTACGAGACTGTAACTGAGCAAGTATTAGTACAAGATGCTTATACTACGATCAGAACTGTACCTGCTCAATATGAGACTATCTCAGAGCAAGTATTAGTAAGAGAAGCTACTACAAGAATAGAAACTAGACCAGCTAAATTCGAAACTCAATCTGAGCAAATCGAAACTCAGCCAGCTTCAAGCAAGTGGGTTAAGAAAAAAGCGGATAGAAACTGTTTATCTGCAGATCCTAACGATTGTTTAGTTTGGTGTCTCGTTGAGACTCCTGCACAGTTCAGAACTGTAACTAAGCAAGTAAGAGTAGGATGTGATGATGGTTACACTGACAATGGTGAGTGTATCAAAACTATCGAAGTACCTGCAACGTACAAAACTAGAACTTACCAAAAGTTAGTTTCTGATGCTACAACTGAAGTAGTAGAAGTTCCTGCTAGATATGAAAACAGAACTTACCAGAAGTTAGTTTCTGATGCGACAACAATGTCAAACGATATCGATGCTAAATACACTAACAGATCTTACAAGAAATTAGCTAGCCCAGCTACTACTAATACTGTAGAGGTACCTGCTAAGTACACAACTAGATCTTACAAGAAACTAGTTACTCCAGCAACTACAACATCTACTACTGTACCTGCAACTTACGAAACTATCTCTTACAGAAAGTTAGTAACACCTGCAACTACAACATCTACTACTGTACCTGCTAAATATGAAACTAGATCTTACAAGAAATTAGTTACTCCAGCTACATCTACAACTGTAGAAGTACCTGCTAAGTACACAACTAGATCTTACAAGAAATTAGTTACTCCAGCAAGTACTACATCAGTAACTGTACCAGCTGAATATACAACTAGATCTTACAAGAAGCTTGTAACACCTGCAACTACTGAAGCTGTAGAAGTACCTGCTAAATATGAAACTAGATCTTACAAGAAATTAGTTACTCCTGCTACGTCTGAGTCAGTAACTGTTCCTGCTAGATATGAAAATAGAACGTTCCAAAAGTTAGTTACTCCTGCAACTACTGAAGTAGTAGAAGTACCTGCTAAGTATACAACTAGATCTTACCAAAAAGTAGCAAACGTAGCATCTGCTAACGTAACTACTGGTGACGCTACTTATACTAACAGAACATACCAGAAGCTTGCATCAGATGCAACATCAGAAGCAACAACTGGAGATGCATCTTACACAACAGTAACTATGCAGAAATTAGTAAACGATGCTACTACAGAGCCTGTATATGGAGGACCTCAGTACACAACTAGAACATACCAACAATTAGCTAACGGTGCTCAAGCAAACGCTACAACTGGTGATGCTAAATACACAACAAGAACTTACCAGAAATTAGTTTCTGACGCATCTAGCGAAGCAAGAGATTGTGCAAGCGGAAGTGGTAGTCGTAATGCTACTACTCTTAACGTAAACTTCCAATCAGGATCAGCGATCTTAACTGGAGGATCATCTTCTGAGATCTCAAGAGTATCAGCGATGATGAGTAGCGATGCTGCTATGTCTGCAAGAATAGTAGGACACACAGATAGCCAAGGTGGAGCTGATGCTAACCAATCACTATCTAGAAACAGAGCGAAAGCTGTATATGATGCACTAGTTGCTGCTGGAGTTAACGCTTCAAGATTATCTTACGAAGGTAGAGGTGAAGCTTCTCCAATCGCTGATAACAACACTGCATCAGGAAGGGCTACTAACAGAAGAGTAGAATTAGTTTCTTCTGGAGGAAGTACTGTACCTAATGCAAATGCTGGAAACGGAGATTGTAAGAAGTACACTACTAGATCTTACCAAAGATTAGTAACTGATGCTGCTGCAAACCAGTCAACTGGTGACGCTCAGTACACAACACGTACTTATCAAAAACTATCTAGCCCAGCTACTACTACATCTGTAGATGTGCCTGCTAGATACGAAAACAGAACATTCCAGAAGTTAGCTAGCCCAGCTACTACTACTAGTAACTCTATCGAAGCTAAGTACACGAACAGAACTTACAAGAAATTGGCAAGTCCTGCTACTACTAACTCTTCAGCAATAGAAGCTAAGTATGAAAACAGATCTTACCAAAAAGTAATCGCTCCTACAACGAACTCTATCGCTGTAGACGCTCAATACAAAACTGTAACTAAGAGACAGTTAGTAAAAGCAGGTGGATTTACTGAATGGAAAGAAGTTGTTTGTGATGCTGACATCACTCCAGATCTTTACAGAAGAGTTCAATCTGCTCTTATCAGCAGAGGATACAATGTTGGATCTGCAGGTGCTGATGGAAGAATCGGAACTGCTACTAAGAACGCTTTAGTTAAATTCCAAAAAGATAACGGACTTCCAGTAGGTCAGTTAGACGTGGAAACTTTAAGAGCTCTTGGAGTACAATAAGATATTATTAGTCTACTAAGACTTTAAATCATATTGAGCCCTGTATCATTAATTTGATACAGGGCTTTTTTTTAGCTAGCGCTTTCCAAAAACCTCACAGCTCTAAAAACTTTCCCTCGATTACATAGCTTATATATACACGAAAGTCATATTATTGCAAAGTACTTTGACGAGAACATAATCAACAATTATAAACTAGAGATACTAACATGATCAACGATCCAATTATCAGTAATCTGATCAATCAAGAGTTACACAGACAAAGAGAAGGCGTAGAACTAATAGCGTCTGAAAACTTTACAAGCTATCAAGTAATGACAACCATGGGTACCTGCCTTACAAATAAATACGCGGAAGGCTATCCTGGAAAAAGATACTATGGAGGATGTGAAGTAGTTGATAAGGTGGAGTCAATAGCCATTAATAGATTATGTGAATTGTTTGGAGCAGAATATGCCAATGTACAACCCCACTCTGGCGCTCAGGCAAATGCAGCTATCTTCTTAGCAGTGCTGCAACCAGGTGATACAATTCTAGGGTTCGATTTATCTCATGGTGGCCATTTATCTCATGGATCTCCGGTGAATTTTTCAGGTAAGGTTTACAATCCTGTATTCTACGGTGTAGAAGAAGATTCTGGTTTGATAGACATGGAAAAGGTAGCAGCACAAGCAAGAGAGCATCAACCTAAATTAATTATCTGTGGAGCCTCTGCATACTCTAGAGATTGGGATTATGCACAATTCCGAGCCATAGCGGATGAAGTAGGTGCACTATTACTTGCCGATATAGCACATCCAGCTGGGATGATTGCTAAGGGTCTACTTAATGATCCTGTACCACATTGTCATATCATTAGCTCCACTACTCATAAGACGCTTAGAGGACCTAGAGGAGGAATAATTATGATGGGGAAAGACTTTGTAAATCCATGGGGGCGTACTACTAAAAAAGGTACACCTATCAAGATGTCATCAATATTGAATAGTGGTGTATTTCCTGGGATGCAAGGTGGACCACTTGAGCATGTTATCGCAGCCAAAGCTGTAGCATTCGGCGAAGCGCTATCTGATGACTTCAAAATATATGGAAAGCAAGTAATGAAAAATGCTCAAGTAATGGCCCAGGCATTTGTAGATAAATCTTATAAGGTAATTTCCGGTGGCACAGATAATCATCTGATGCTAATTGATCTCAGATCTAAAGGCGACGTAACCGGTCGTGATGCCGAAAACGCTCTCATCAAAGCTGATATTACAATCAATAAAAATATGGTGCCTTACGATACTCGAAGTCCTTTTGTAACATCTGGAATCAGAATCGGAACTGCTGCAATCACAAGTAGAGGTATGAACGAAGCCGATTGTACAGATATAGTAGAATGGATAGATGGTGTATTGACGCATATAGATAATGATACCTACATCGCTGACATAAAATCAAAAATCAACAAGAGGATGGAAAATTATTCTCTTTACCCTGAGATAGTCTAATCTATATAGAAGAACAAAAAAGCGAATTCTGACTGAGTTGGAATTCGCTTTTTTATTTTAGAAGAACTAATATTTATTCGTGATTGAATTTGATTTTTTCTCAATACGACTGTCTAGTCAATAAACGGATACTTAATGTCACATAGATATAAAGCATGAGCAGGAGCACTCAATGCCTTTTCTAACCTTGCTTGCTTAGACAACTGATCCTTTACATAATCTAGATCCATTTGGCCTCTTGCCACTTGTAAACTCATACCCACTATTAATCTGATCATCCCTCTGAGAAATCTATTGGCAGATACATAATAAACGGCACCCTCTTCGCTGAAGACCCATTCGCTTCGTGTGATATCACAGACCTTTTCTATTACATCAGTATTGCTTTTACAGAAAGTATCAAAGTGTGTATAATCAGTAAGCATCGCTACAGCCTCTTTCATTTTCTCTTTATCAAATTTTTTAAAAGGAAAGAGATACGACCTACCATTAAGAAATGGATTTTTATTGAAGTGAATATGGTACTCATAAGATCGACTAGTCGCATCAAAGCGCGCATGTGCATCCGCTGCTACCGCTTTGAAACTTAATAGTGCAATATTATCAGATAGTAATCTATTGACTCTACCGAAAAGTTTCCAATCCAAACTATCGAGATCCATATGCATATAATAATCTTTTGCATGTACTCCTGTATCCGTACGTCCACAACCTAACACTTCTACCTTTTCTCTAAGTATCTTGCTAAACGCCTTCTCAATATCACCTTGTATCGTAGCAATATCTGTAGGCTGAGATTGCCATCCGTGATGCTTAGAGCCATCATATTGTAACTTGATAAAATATCTCATAGACGTATTAATTGATGATGCTAAGTTATATAGTTTATATGAGTCATCATTCATTTTAATAGTGACACAAAAAAATGGTGAACCTAGAATTAACTAGGTCCACCCGAATTTATTCTATTTAGAGAACACTACTTTACTAGTATCATACTTTTTCTTTCACTTACGTTTCCTGCATCTAACTGATAATAGTATACTCCACTAGCAGAAAGATCTGATTTTGATATAGAATGAGTATTCCATCCCTTGGCCGCATTCACAGATTGATTATAGATTACCTTGCCCATTACATCCATTACTTTAATAGTTGCTGATTTCTCAGTACTCCCTAGATAATATGAAATAGTAGTCTCATTAGTAAATGGATTCGGTTCATTCTGTAGAAGTGCCTTACTAGATAATTCTATTTTAGATCCATTTTCATCTCTAAGTATTAGCTCCACATTGTTGATATCTAAAGATTCTCCTACATATATTTCAGACCTTAATTTCCTATCAGTGATTGTCACTGCATTAGCGATATTCGTATCGGCATCTATGTCGGAGATAATCGTAAATAGTACCTCACCAGCTTCTACTTCTTGAATCGTGTTAGCGTTCCAGCTAATAGAAACAAAATTACCATTGATCATGTAATTAGCATCTCCAAATCCTATAAGAGAAGATTCTATAGCCAATGGAGTTACATCGTTAAACTCGATCGTTATCTGTAAACCCTGAGTGGCTAGTTGCTTATCATTTATAATACTTATTCTTTCTTGGTTACCAGAAGTAAGCGTTTCATCCGCAATACTAAGCATTACAGTATGAGCTGACCTTACATCTGTAGACACACTACTTATATTAGAATATGTACCATTTACATCTCCCATTTTGATGGCTATCATATCTGCAGAGTTCACATTTGACTCTAAGTAATCTACATCAACTGAATAATCTACTGGCCAAGGACTCATCGCATCTGCAAAATTTTGGGACGCATTAATAAATGTCCAGCTATCTACAGAATTAAATTCATCTTGAACTCCTAAGATTACTTTTCTGAGTTCAATAACATCAAGAGCTGATAACTTCTCGTCATTAGAGATATCTGCTGCGATTATTTTGTATGGCGAATCTAATTCCGAAAGGCCCACAATATGTCTTTGAATAAGAACCAAATCAAGCGTACTGACACCATTAGTCGGATTATCATTAAATGTAGCCGTCAAATCATAATCTACAAATAATTCATTATCTGCAAATGCAAATGCACCATCTACCAATTCTGTAAACCTCGGATATTCAGGTAAAAGCGCATCTAGATTCACTGCGGCACCCTCTACAAACTCTCCATAAGTAGTAGATATATTTCCTGCAATAGTTGCTTTTGAACCTGCGTTTTGGCATCCATCTTGATTATCTATTATAGCTATGTAAATTAGACATGAACTTGTATTACCTTTCTCGTCAGTAACACTGACAATTATATTAACGGAAGGGCGATCATTACAATCAAATACAATTCCTGATGTCTGCTCCACAGGGTCCCATAACTGAGCATTACCTGCTAGATATTCTGCTTCTGTTGCCAATTGGCCTTCACCTTTAAAATAGTGTACTTCGTCAAGTAATGTTAGTACCGGAAATGAATCACCAAAAGTGAATAATAAATCTTCTTGTTCGGTGCAGTTATCATAAGCGCCTTGATCAAAATCCTTAGCCCATAATTCTACCATAGGCATAAGTGGACCATCACCATCTGGATCCGCCATAAGTGCAGTATGCACGCTAATACAATATGGTGTTGGAGCCTTCTTATCCACTACCATAAACGTAGTTGTACATGAAGAAACATTTCCACATCCATCTGTTACTTTCCAAACCACACTATGGTTAGACATGCTAGACTCAATAGTTTCTGGAACAAAAATTTCTATTTCTTGCTCACTAGAAGTCGGAGCTATATACCTATCATTAATTCCATTACCGTTTGTATCGTTGTTGATATTACTATCGTTACTCGGTAAAAATGAACTATATTCAAAATCAATTATGCCGTCTCCCCATGTATCTACAAATACTTGCCACTTTAACCAATCACTAGAACAATCTCCATTATCAATTGCCGAATTAGTAAGAGTCACACCAATTTTCTCACAGATATTTCCATTGCCATTAGCATCAGAATTATCATCCACACCAAACATTGCATTTTCACAATTTAATAGTGTCGGTGCATCTCTGTCTGTGATCTTGATAGTTTGTGATCCGAAATATAATCCGTCAGTTCCGTTAGTTGCGTCATAAACACACCAGTCAATTACTGTAAATTGTCTTAAGATCTTGAAACATGCATCACTTGTAATGCCTGTTGCTGGATCTACTTCAAAGAAGAATGTATCTACTTCTTCAGTATAACCGATGAAGTCACATGCGCCTGCTGTCCATGTTGGAGCCGCATATGTAATATCATCAGTACAAGCTAGTTGTCCTGTCGGAGAAGTTGGTAAGTTTCTTGGGTATCTGATTCCTGCTGGATCAAATGCTGGGTAAGGGTTCTCTATATCTATTCGCTGATTGCATGAAATCAAAGGACTTGATCCGTCTACAGAATAGGTTGCAATTACAAAACCAATTCCACATGCATCAAGCTGTGGCGTAAATGATACACTTACTGACTCGCTACCACAAAGTGCTAATGTAGTCGCACTTCCGATTAGTAATGGATCTGTATAGTCCATATCACATGCTAAAGTTACATCTGGTGGGCATACAATACTTGCAATTGTTTTGCCTTCCACTCTAACTGTTATCCATGTCTCATTGTAGTTATCATATTCCCCAGCATCTTGTACACCATCTCCATTAACATCAACCCAATCTCCAAATATTCCATTCATGTTTCCATCATCGAATACTCTCATCCTTACTGGTACTAATCCATATTCAATTCCCGTTACTGGATCTACGTCTGTGATATCTGTACAACAGAATTTAACATACTCACCATTATCTGGATCAAAATTTGGTCTAGTTGGATTTGAACTTCCCGCATTAGGGAAGTCACTGTTAGTAGCATAAGTGCTGTTTCCTGTGTAACCACAAGCTACAGAAGTTTCTTCTCTTCTGATCTCAATTTTCACATCACTACAACCGTCATATGAACCGTTGTTTACTGAATTAGCAAATACTTTTGCTACTCCAACTGCGTTACCGTCTTCATCTGGCTGACCACTTGTAGTTAAGTTAACTACGATATTCTGTGTAGCTACTGGTACGGGTGGTGTAGTATCAAATACACTTACTTCTAAAGTAGCACTTGCAGTGTTTCCACAACAATCACTTGCAGTATAAGTAAATAAGTTAGGTACTCCTGGCATTGTCTTAGGTGCTCCGAATACTACCCAGAAATTAGTTGAATTTGCTGGTGTGTTAGGTGCTAACAATGTTGTTCCTGCAGGTCCACTTACTGAGTAAGAAAGATCGTCAGTACATAAATCATGTAATAGTACAGGAATTGGTAAAGAGAAATTTCCTGTACATATCCATGGGTCTACACTAATAGTCATTGCATCAATTGTAGCAGGATCACTATCTAATACTCCAATTGTTGGTGCTTCTATATCTATCGCTTTAATTATTTGAACAAACGTAAATGGTTCTGCATCAGGAGTACACCAGTCTAATATAGTCCATGTTCTGATCACTTTCACATTACCGTTACATCCTGGCGCACATGCTGGGATTTCTTGATCTGTGTAAGAAGTATATATATTACATACGTTGTTATCTACTTGACGGTCATAAACATTTCCATCACAACCAACTGATGGGTAATTGAAATATCCGAAAGTGATACCTTCGTTTCTTTCAAACAGTTCTGCACTAGGACAGTTTGGTCCTGAAGCATTAGT
>CALLPN010000042.1 GCA_938015435.1 uncultured Saprospiraceae bacterium | reverse complement strand
CGCAATTTCATGATTCAAATAATATTTCTCCACAAGGTCGAAATTGAAATCGAAAGTTCAGCTTTTTTTCCTCCACTACACTTGGAATGACAAAGCACCTCGTATCGCAATTTCATGATTCAAATAATATTTCTCCACAAGGTCGAAATTGAAATCGAAAGTTCAGCTTTTTTTTCCTCCACTACGGTCGGAATGACAAAGCATCTCGTATCGCAATTTCATGATTCAAATAATATTTCTCCGCATGGTCGAAATTAAAATCGAAGTTCAGCTTTTTTTTCCTCCACTACGGCCGGAATGACAAAGCATCTCGTATCGCAATTTTATGATTCAAATAATATTTCTCTACAAGGTCGAAATTGAAATCGAAAGTTCAGCTTTTTTTTTCCTCCACCACGGCCGGAATGACAAAGCATCTCGTATCGCAATTTCATGATTCAAATAATATTTCTCCGCAAGGTCGAAATTGAAATCGAAGGTTCCGTTTTTTTTCTTCCACTACGGTCGGAATGACAAAGCATCTCGTGTCGCAATTTCATAATTCAAATAATATTTCTCCGCAAGGTCGAAATTGAAATCGAAAGTTCCGATTTTTTTCTTCCACTACGGTTGGAATGACAAAGCATCTCGTATCGCAATTTCATGATTCAAGAAGTATTTCTTCGCAGGTCGAAATTAAAAATTGGAGGCATTATCCTTTGCTCTGGTTGGAATGACAAATCTTCCAAATTGGCATCCACTTCTGAGATCCATTAGATATATGTCAGAAATGTATTCTTAATCGCATCACACAGAATGTCTGCAATATTCATTGCCATGGATTCACACTGATATTTCTATACAATAGTTTTATATTCACAACAAATAAAGATAGAATAGATATGACTCAATCCGATAAAACAAGATGTACTTGGTGCTTACATGATCCACTCGACATCCATTATCATGATACCGAGTGGGGAGTCCCTCAGCATGATGATCGGATGCTTTTCGAAATGATAAATCTTGAAGGAGCACAGGCTGGATTGTCTTGGTTTACGATCTTAAAAAAAAGGCCTAATTACAAAAAACTATTCGCTGATTTTGATGCTAAAAAACTAGCGAAATTTTCTGATAAGAAATTAGAAAAAATACTGCTTGACACTGGTATCATCCGCAATAGATTAAAGGTGTATGGCGTTCGAAAAAACGCGATCGCCTTTCTTAAAGTACAAGAGGAATTTGGCTCTTTTGCTAAATATATCTGGGGATTTGTAAATGGCAAACCTATTGTCAATAAATGGAAAGACATGAGCGAAGTACCAGCCGTAACTGACATAAGTACAGCGATGAGTAAAGATCTGAAGAAGCGAGGATTTACTTTCGTAGGGCCTACGATCTGTTATGCGTATATGCAAGCAGTAGGAATGGTGAATGATCATGCCACTAGCTGTTTTAGGTACAAAGAGGTAAAATAAAAATTCTACTTATAACTATATTAAAATTGTCATTCTTAATTACTACTGCAAGGATATCCAATATTCTCATTGTGTTTCAATACAATTTTGCTTAACTTGATATTTCATTTAAAAATTGGGATATGCTTTACAAGCGTTCTTCTTACTCATTACTATGTTTATTCTTTGCAATTATATGTGCGAGTACGCCTTTAGTATCTCAAAACATTATTAGTAATCATATCGAAACTTATAGATCCAAATCTTACTCTGGAGTCGAAACTTCTAATGCCGAAGCACTTCAACAGATCCGTAAAGATTTCCAATTGTCTGCGGGTGCATTACAGTTGACCAAAAGAAGTACAAGCATGAAAGGGGTCTTGCACGAAAAATATCAGCAGTACTACAATGGTATTCATGTATACGGAGGTAAATACATATTACACTCCAAAGATGATCGAATGAAAAGTAGCAACGGTTATTTAGCTAGTAATATAGAGATTCCCACCATTGCTACACTATCTAAAAAAGAAGCAGAACAAATTGCCTATAGCCACTCTACAAGTCATCACTTTCATCAAGATCGTGTACAACCTACAGAACTTGTAATCATAGATAAAGCTTTTCCTAACATCTCAAATGAATATGCACTTACTTATAAAGTAGAAGTATACAGTTCCGAACCTGTGGATAAGAAGATCTACTTCATCGATGCACATACAGGAAACAAAATATTAGATCTCCCTGGAATGATCCATGAAAACACTCCAGCGATTGCTCATACTCATTATCATGGGGAACAAGAGATCATTACCGAATCTCAAGAAGATGGATCATACATTTTACAAGATCTTACTAGAGGTGATGGGATCACTACTTATAATCATGATTTTACAACTTATAGTAACGAAAGTACCGATTGGGATCTAACGAATGCAGATCAAGATGAAGTCGCCCTGGATGCTCATTATGCGACAGAGAAATTTTATGATATGATGCTTCAGAGATTTAACTGGGATGGACTAGATGGAAATGGTAAATCTATGAATCCTGTAGTCCACGTTGGTGGTGGAACTAGTATTGTAAATGCTTATTGGGATGGACACTATGCATACTTCGGTGATGGCGATTGTCATAGAGGACCATTGACCACTCTCGAAGTTGTCGGTCACGAATTTATGCATGGTATCACAGATTATACATCCGATTTGATTTACTCATTTGAATCCGGAGCTATCAATGAAAGTATGAGCGATATATTTGGAAAGGCCGTGGAATATTATTTTGCACCCGAAGAATTTGATTGGAAGATCGGAGAATCATTTTTGTTGACTGATTTGATTGAGCCGTTTCGATATATGGATGATCCCAAACGAAAAAATATGCCCTCTTACTATAAAGGTCAAAGTTGGGTCGACGGTGGTGGAGTACATAGAAATAGTGCGATCGGAAATCTTTGGTTTCATCTATTAGTAGAAGGTCGGAGCGATACGACAGAACTTGGAAATCAATTCAATGTAGCAGGAATAGGTATGGATAATGCGATCGAAATTGTCTGGCAGATACAAAGCAACTACCTCACTCCTACTTCTAATTATGTAGATATGTACGAAAGTAGTCTTACAGTTGCCGCTACAATGTTTGGTGAAGAAAGTCCAGAATTAGCGGACGTAATAGAAGCTTGGAAAGCAGTCGGACTTCCGCAACTAGGCTTAGGCTCTTCGAGTTTTACAAATGATGTAGGTATACAAATAGACTTCATACCGCAGAGACAATGTCTAAGAAATGAATATTTACCTTATACCGTACGTCTAGTCAACTTTGGAACTGAAGAAATACCCGATAGCTCTGGAATAATACTGACTGTAACTAATCCTAATTCAACGCAAGACACAAATATCGAAATTTTTGAATCCATCCAATCTGGCGAATCATTATCAATTACTCTAGACTCCAGTAAGTATCTCACTGAACCTGGACGTTATGCTATCGAAGCTTTTGCCTTATATGAATTGGACCAAAATGAATTTAATAACAATTATAACCTTCGTCCTTATTACATCAAAAACTATGACCCCGTATACAATAGTCTTGAATACGAATTGGTAGATGTAAGTCGATCATGCTTTGATGATAGTATTCACTTCGATGTATACATTGAAAATCTAAGCTGCAACGACCTAGAAGCAGACACAAGAATCAATTATACTATCTACGACCTAGAAGGTGATACACTCCAAGAAAACTTCTATATCCTGGATGTACCAGTACCTAGTGGAGAGCGATTCACTGTAGCGGACTATGTAGTCGGCGACTATTCTGGTATTGCGTTAGATGCCTACACCACTATTAACTCAGCCATAGATCGTCAACCATATGAAGAAGAGTTTGAAAATCAAGTAAAAATAGAAGGCAACTACTTTAATGACCTTAGTGATCTGGACAAGAATTTAAACGAACTTGAAATATTTAACATAGAAAATATAGTAGACTATAACGGCAACCAATACTTCGCTAAAGGTGGAGGTACCAATGAAGAATTTTTCTACCCTTGCCCAGATGAGATCCAAGATTTTGCCGCAGTACGAGGCTATCATAATGGCTATGCTAATATTGGTGCCTGTATTGATCTTAGTGGAATAGATCATCCTATTTTAAGTTTTGATTTGATACAATTTAGAGATGAAAGTGATGATCTACCAGAATTAGAATCTTTAAGGTGCAGGGCAAAAGTAACATGGGGATCTGGACCTAATGACTTCATCGTTATAGATAACCAAGAAGAAGGTATTGAAGTAAATCACAAAATAGAATTACCAAATAATTTTGTCGGAACATTCTCCATCGAGTTTGTCAACCTTACTGGGACATGGCTCGGATCTGGTGTAGAATCCTACTTGTCTTATGACGTAAATATGATTCGAAATTTAGAAATTAAAAACGCTACTTCTACTACGAACCAAATTATCGAGAATGAAATAATAGTATATCCTAATCCAGGATCTGGCATTTATCATATAGAATATTCACAACCCTTACAATCGATAAATGTAATAGACGTTCAAGGAAGAGTTGTGATGAAAAATACCAAGGCTTCTAATAACCAAATTGATATTACTGCTTTAGACAATGGTTATTACATATTAGAAATACATCTTTCGAATGGAATTCAGGTTAGTAAATCTATCATTCATATTAAACAATAGTTTACTTTAATCCATAGATCCTCCTACAAACTATTTGGCGACCCGTCATAAATAATCTTCTATAGAATAACAAAAGGGATACTCATCTTTATCAGTATCCCTTTGCTTAGAGGTCAAAACAATATTTGACTTTGCTATTAATACATATTCTAGGGTTATGCTCTCCTTGCGGTTCTAATTGTTTTTACTATTCTAAAATATACTGAAAAGTTGGTTCTTCATTATTTTCAAAACACCAAATGAAGAATGGTTCACCTATCATATGAACGGTGTCGAATACGTGACAAACGGAATACGGATGGATCATCTAACTAAGTAATTTATCATTTTGGTCGAAATATTGACTTCGTAGATCGTGTAAAGTGGAATTCAATTAAGGATAGTCTGTACTTAGTATCTCATCAAAACATAGAACACAATGGGATTTTCTTCAAATGGAATGAAATCAGTAAAGGGTAATCGTCGACTATTAAAGAAAAGAAGTTTTCTCAGAAATAATCTTTATAAAATCAAAGGTTCAGTAATTGGCAAAAAATCAAAAAGGAAATATCAAAGTTTTTTTGATAGACTCGCAATTCTTATTCTGAACAAAATGGGATATAGCAACGTCGTATAAAATTGAATCAACCAACACTCAAATTTACTCGATAAGTGAGTGTCCAAATAAATGTTTAATTAATCCTTAGAAGTACAACTGCAATGGTTGTGCTTCTTTTATTTAATACAAATAGGCCTTTCTATTTCATACGCTTCCGATACGAGGCCAGGAGCCCTTCATCGAAAGGTAGCAGAGAAGCACGAATATAAAATCGAAGCCTATTGCGATAAAGCCTTTCATCGAAGAGGCTTTTGCCCACCGATGAAAGAAAGACAAGGGAACAAAGCCTTTCAATGAAAGGTATCCAAGTTCGAAGCTCTTTACCATACAGTAGAGAAATATCCTAACTTTAAGTAGATTTCTTTACCTTGTAGAAATGAAACCTTTACTTATCCTACTACTGTGTATGGCTACTACTTCTATAGCTGCTCAAGAGGAATGTACTAATAAACTTGGTGCATGGATATGGTACGTTGAGCTCACAGGAATGGAGACACATCAAGCAGTAGCTGACAGTCTATCTTCGGTAGGAATCAAACGTGTCTATACCAAGGTGGCGGATGGTAGCGTAGATAGCATTTGGTGGACAGAGATCGTCGATCGAGAACTCATACAATCATATCATGATCAGGAGATGGAAATATGGGCATGGTCTTATAACTATCCAGAAAATGACTTAGCTCAAGCGGAAGCATTATACCTAGCTGCCAAAACAGGATATGATGGATATGTAATCGATGTAGAGAGTCAATTCGATGGCAAAGCAGAACCTCTCAGTAGCCTCTTTGTGGCATTCTATAATGCACGCCAACGAGCCATAGCAGACGGATATATTTCCGAAGATTTCAAAATATACTGTACGACTTGGGGAAACCCTGAAGATCATAACTTCCGAATAGATCTTATCGATCCCTGGGTTGATGGATATATGCCGCAGACTTATGTAGAGATATGGAGTGGAGGATCATTGATAGATGACCTAGAGTATTGGATAGAAGTAGGGACTGAAGAGTATATCGAGTTGGGTGCATCAAAACCAATTCATCATATGACTGCTACCGAAAATAATATCATGACCGGAGACGAGCTTAATCGGTTTATGAAGACTGCTGGACCAGAGTTCTCTATTTGGAGAGTACCTGGCGGAGGCACACCTAATGAAATTTGGGATGACTGGAATGAGGTCGAATGGGATCATGATTTTTGCGAGAGCACCCAAACTACAGAGCTAAAAACTAATTCATATTCAAAAGTGTATCCAACCCTTACAACTGGCCTAATTAATATTGAAAGTACTATTGCAATTGATCGAATGCAGGTTGTAGATATCTGGGGACATGTATATAATACATCTCCTGATCAAGCTTCCCTTTCATCTTTTCCGAGTGGCCATTACGTGATCCATATCTATCTCCAAAATCAGAGTATCGAAACTCATCGAGTTTTTAAGTTGTAATTTCATTTTCGAAGGAATCGTTAATTCATTCCATTAAACTAGGAAATGATTCAACTATTTTTGACCTTAGCATAATGAGAAATGCAATTTTGATATTAGTATGCGCGGCTTTTAATTTATCTTCTAGTTATAGCCAAAATCAGCAATGCGCAGTACTACCAGGTAACGAAGATAATCATAGACTAATAAGGAATATCTCCATCGCAAATGAAAATGCTATGGAGCGAGATGATCATCAGTTCGTTCCGATTAATTTTATTATTACTACGGATGATAATGGAATAGGAGCTATTAAAGAAAGTAAAATAATAGATGCATTGTGTAAGCTCAATGAATTGTATGAGCCGGTAGGATTAAAGTTCTACATCGGGGGACCAATAGATTACCTAGCCAGTAGTATTCTTTACGATCAATCTCCATTGGATAGCAGCGAGCGGGATATTATTTATTCCGACAATAAAAGAGATAGTACTATAAATGTCTTTATTGGAAATACGAGCTTTAACTACTCAGGCTACTATCATCCCACCCTAGATATTATATTTATTAGAAAGAAATACGTCAATTCTATAGATGTAGTTCTTGCTCATGAAGTTGGTCACTATTTAAGTCTTAGACATACATTCTATGGATGGGAATCAGTTTCGTCATTCGACCCTATCGAACCTACTCCAGAGCAGTTAGTTTTTGATGGCCAGACAATAAACGTAGAATATGTAGATAGAAATATAAATTGTGAAGAGGCTGCTGACCTTATGTGTGACACGCCAGCAGATTATATACGTGATTGGTCTGGTGGATGTAATTATACTGGAGGAGCGGTAGATCCTGATGGCGTTTTATTAGATCCTGACGAAAGAAATATTATGGCTTACTATAGTTTTGCAGAGTGTAGCGAATATGTCTTTAGTGAAAATCAAGTGGGTGCTATGCTAGTTGACTATACTTTCCGAACAGAAATCAGTTCATTACAAGAACCAAATATCGATTTAGTTACTGAAGCTCCTCAGGGCATCTACCCTATTAATGGAGAAATAGTAGATGAAAACGACGATTTACAATTTTCATGGACAGAAGTAGAAAATGCGGACCTCTATGTTGTCGAGTTTTGTCCTAATAATATGTTCATCGTAATTTCACGTAAATACATTGTAGATCAGCCTACATTCACATTGACAGACCTTGATCTATCCGTTAATTACTATTGGCGAGTGAGAGCAGTCAAACATACCAATCTATGCGAAGAAGGAGGTATGGTAAGCGATTTGTACGATTTCGAAGCCAAAGATCTAGTGAGCATCGAAGACAACTCTTGGCAAGAAGTAAATATTTATCCCAATCCAACAAATGGATTCATTTTTCTCATTGGTATTACTCTTGAAGATAAGGACATACGAATAACTAGTGTTTTTGGCCAAAACATGCTTTTCAAAATCAATACTGGCAATAATTCTATTGATGTTAATGATGTACCTAGCGGCACATATATGCTATCCATTAGATCCGAAGAATCGAACGTAACTAAAAAAATAACAGTACTATAACTAATGTATAAAAATGACAAAAAAAGACTCACCAATTATTGATGAGCCTTTTTTTGTATTTATTTTTTCTTTCTAAATATTCTAAGAAACTAGATTAAGCTGCACTTGCTTTTCCAGATCCGCTACAGTATCCTTAAATACCAGATCAGTATCCATCATATCCTGAACAGCCTTCACTGAATAGATAACAGTACTATGATCTCTATTACCAAATTCACTACCAATAGCCTTAAGAGAACTGTTAGTGAAGTTCTTGGCGAGATACATCGACAACTGCCTAGCTAATACAATAGCGCGCTTACGCGTCTTACTATGCAACTTCTCCACTGGTAGATTGAAATAATCCGCAACTAGTTGTTTAATATTATCTACAGTGATCTCTTTACTTACTTGACTGATAAACTGTGCAATAACTTCCTTGGCTAGGTTAATGTCAATCTCTCTTTTATTGAGCGTACTTTGAGCTACTAGAGATACTAGTACACCTTCGAGTTCACGTACATTGTTACGGATATGGTAACATACATACTCAATCACATCATTAGGTAGCTCTACCCCTTCGAATACCATCTTGCGATCAAAAATCGCTAACCTAGTATCATAATCTGGTGTAGTCAGATCCGCTGATAGCCCCCATTTAAATCTAGAGATCAATCTATCATCTACATCCTTAAGATCCTTTGGAGGTCTGTCTGATGTGAGTATCAATTGCTTTCCACTCTGGTGTAGTTGATTAAATATATTGAAGAAAATTTCTTGTGTCTTCGGTCTATTAGCTAAAAACTGTATATCATCCACGATGAGAACATCTATCATATGATAAAAATTCATAAAGTCATTGACTCCATTGTTTTTGATCGCTTGGATTACTTGATTGGTAAATCTCTCTGAGGTAACATAAAGTACCTGCTTATCTTTAAACTGAGTAATCACACTGCTACCAATTGCTTGAGCAAGGTGAGTCTTTCCTAATCCTACATCGCCATATATGAAGAGTGGATTAAAAGCAGTACCACCTGGCTTCGCAGCTATAGCCTTACCTGCAGATCTCGCTAACTTGTTGCATTCTCCTTCTATAAATGTATCGAAGGTATAATCTACGTTAAGTTGAGGATCTATATTAAGTTTTTTGATTCCAGGAATTACAAATGGATTTTTGATTCTGTTAGATTCAAAAGCTCCTGGACTTGGAGACTGATCAGCAGTAGCAGCATTACGCCCTATCTTGCGATGATTATCTACTAATATCTGATACTCTAGTCTTGCATTACTTCCTATCTCTGCAGTGATGGCTTTTTTAAGCTCTTTCACATAGTGCTCCTCTAACCATTCATAAAAGAATTTATTAGGCACTTGTATAGTAAGAATATTCTCTTTGAATTTGACAGCCTTTATAGGCTCAAACCACGTTTTGTAACTCTGCGGATTTACGTCTTTCTTTATTATTGACAGACAATTGTTCCAGACTATATCAGGATCTTTTATCATTCGTGATGTTTATAAATATAACGGTCTCAAAAAATATGTTCATCAAGGATCTTGGACGTGAGCAATACCATGACTGGGAATCGAGGTACTGAGGGATAACACGGTAAGAAGTTAATTCTAAAAAAAAACTTCGATACAAAAGATCACTTCGTGCCTGCATTAGTCAGGTCTTTTTCATTCTAGGATAAACAGTAGATCATATTTCTTGCCAATAAAATCACTGAACATCCATTTTAAGTTGGTCGACAAAAGTGTCGCTTTTTTAGCAGATTAAATAGTATCCGAAGTTCTTTTTTACAAAAAACATAAAGTCTTATAACATGTTGAATTTCAACCATATGAATATCTTTTCCACTTAGTTATCCACATGCTTGAAGAGTAGCAAATTACACTTGATTAAAATATTTAATTTGTTTAAAATAGTAATATGAGGTTTTTTAAACTAGTTTACCACTTTGAAACAAACGTCAATTTCCCTGAACTCAAATTTGACTTATTTAATTGGGCAAAAGAGAATAATCGCAGTAAAAAAGTTGATTTTCAACGAAATTTTATTCTCAAATACGTAAGCCATTGACACAATCTACATCAAGAAATGTATAGAATTTAAATTATGAAGAAAAATAGAGACGTTACGAATTAGACTTGCACAAAATCAAAGTTAAACTCTAAAAAAAGTGCACCGTACTTCATCAGATCGCCAATAGATCAATCAAGGTATTTGAAAATTGAATCTCTTAATTCAAAATTGAAGTAAAATCATAAAGGTGCTTCAAAAGATAGTTTCCTAGGTAAATCACTAGCATTTCAAAAAAAACATTCTTATTGATATGATCAAACAGCCTTTTCGTAAGCCTCTCTAATCCATTCCATTAACTCAGCGTCTACATCAGAGACATCCGACATCTTTACTCGATGCGTACACATCGTCCCAAATGGACCAGAATTCTCAAGACGATCCGTTATGGGCTTATCTTTTATTTTGATGCCCAAATCGATTCTCGATTTTGTAGCAGGCTTGATAAGGGTAAATTGTTTTTTTCTAATTATACTAACGCTACCCTTCTTTGGAGTGATTGTAATATCATCACCCAATTCCCTGATTTGCCTTATTAGCTCTTCATAGATAGGACGCAGTGATTCTTTGCCTTTGTATTGATTAGTAACTAGATCGTCAGGCGTGTTATGTTCTTCTTTGGATAGAGACACTATAGTATTAGCAAATCCATGTGTTACGCTATGTTCAGACTTAAGATACTTTACCGCTTCTCCATGCTTAGCGAATGCTTGGTCTTGAAGTAAGACTTTCCATTCTGCTAAAGATTTACCTGTTTTCTCAGGCATATTGTCGATCATGGTCTGAAGTGCTTTTTCCATAGCTGAGTTTATTTTGAAAAATAAGTTAGACGGCAACAGATCGAAAGCTGGCTTGAATGCTCATTCACACTATAGCTGCTTATTCCCTCTCCTGTATTCATCGCCGCTTGCATTATCAATTATCAATTATCACCGTACATAACTATTACGACACGTGATACACTTCTTATCCTTCCCCTTCTCTATCATAACTTCCAATCTTCCTAGCATGAGTCCTGCCCATCCTACTTGATTGATGATTACTTCTTCGCCGTTTAGGTTTTTACGTACATCTGGCTCATCCATAAACGTATGTGTATGTCCACCTATAATGATATCTATATCCTTACTATTTTCTGCCAAAGCAGTATCGCATGGCTTATCTTTCTTTCTATAATTATATCCCATATGACTCAAGCAGATTACTAGATCACACTTTTCATCATTCTTAAGGATATTAGCTACACGATTAGCATTAGAGATCGGATCGCTATAGACTGTATCTTTGTATAATGCTTTGGGTACCAAGCTATCAAGAGCGATACCTACACCGAATACACCTACTTTGATTTCACCCTTTTGCCAGATCCTATACTCCTTAGTCTTGCCCTTCATTACTGTATTAGAGAAATCATAATTAGCGATCAGCATATCAAAATTAGCATGCTTCAGTTGCTTCTCTAAGCCATCGATCCCTCCATCAAAATCATGATTTCCAATAGTCGCTGCATCATATCCCATTTCGGTCATCAGCTTCATCTCTATCTCACCACCAAAATAGTTGAAGTATGGAGTCCCTTGAAATATATCTCCGGCATCTAATAATAATATATGTTCTTCTCTAGATCTTATCTTTTTGATGAGAGATGCTCTCCTTGCGGCTCCACCTTGACCTTCATTACGTCCACCATCCATTGGGAATGCTTCGACCCTACTGTGTACATCATTAGTATGTAAGATCGTTAGCCTTGCGATGTTGGGATCGTGCATTGCCATCATCGGAAATGCGCCGCTACTCATTACAAGTGATCCTAATCCTGCTTTTTGTATAAAGATTCTTCTGTTCATGATAGGGTATTAAATTGAATTTTTATGCTCTTTTCTTTAACTCAAGACTTTTTACCGATTACTGCCGACTGAATTCTGAATACTATTTAATTCTTTTAGAATCTGGGGCTACTATCGGCTCCGTTGGTGGATTGTTATTGAAGTATTCTATGATTAGATCTCTGATCATTTTATCATTGTCTTCTTGTGGTTCTTCCTTCAAGAAAGTACATCTATCACCACCATTCGCCGTGTAATCTGGTAATGCTACTCGGTATGATTTCTTAACATCAAATGGCTCACCCTTGATCATGATATCTATGGCTTTATCATCCTTGATACCAAATGTCAAATTGCTACTTATTGGCCATCCACCGTAATCGGCGATCCTATTGAGAAGCATCATTGTTTTTTCTCCGTTCAGATTGAGCACCACAAGCTTATTATCAAATGGCATCACTTCATAGATGTCTCCGACGGTAAGATCGCCTTTGGCTACTACAGGCACTCTTAGTCCTCCATAGTTTTGAACGGCAAAATCTACATATCCATCAAATTCGATATTGGCGATCGTTTGTAATAGATCCGCAAACCAATTTCCAAGATTAGAGTTCGGTCTAGATTTGACCATGTCTTCAGCGATTTCACCTAAGACTATATTCATCTCCGCGTCCAATTGCAATTTATAAGGAGCGATCATTTCTTTAATAGTCTTATCTTCTTTTGCGGCATATTTATTAACCCTGATATAATCAGTATCAATATCTGCTACATGCACATATTGCTTTTTGGAACATCCCGTCAGCAATAATACCGTGATCGATAGGTATAATAATCTTTTGATAGACATCATATCGTTCTGTTATCTTTTGATTGGTTAGAGTAGTTGTTTGATCTCTTGCTTGATAGCGGATTTTGCCTGCTCCAAGGGATTCATATTCATACTATCCATAATTCGTGTCGCTCTCTCTACTAACATAGACGGAGGATCTCCAGCTCTCATACCTTCTGATGCTTTAGATATCAATTGGATCGTTTGATCTTTTGCAAGATTGATGATATCCCATAGTTTGTCAGATACGTAGATCTGCTGAGTCAAGTTATGCTCGTATTCTTGCTGGATAGCAATCATCATAGCCGTCTGTAGTTGCTCCTTGGTAATATCCTTATTGGCCAGTCTATAGGTCAAATTAGGAATAGAGATACGCTCGCATAATAGCATGAGCCTTTCGTAAGCTTGCAACTTGAGAGGTAGTACATCTTGATTCTGGCCCTGACGAAATTTGAGTGATTCTAAAGCGAATTGATTATCCATATACTTCTTCATGATAGTATATATGGTAGCAAATACGATTAGCGCAGGTATTGAGTATTTGAGTATTTCGAAGAATGTTTCCACTTAATAATAAGGCATTGGTGAATGATAAAGGCGAAGTTAGTTGATTTGATGGTAATATCTAAAAAGTCCGCTATTGCATCCATAAGATTTTGAGTAACTTCTTTAGCGTAACTGACCTCTTGGGCAAATTGGGTAGAATCGAAAAATCGACATTTCATGGTCTCAACTGATAGCAATTCCTAGCCTCAGAATCAATACATTTGTGCCAAACAATGAAAGATTATGAAATTTAACTGTGGTATCGAGATTGGAGATGACGTAAAGGCATTATTATTTGACTTGGATGGCACCTTGGTAGATAACATGCAGTTGCACATAGATGCATGGGTACAGACGGGAGCTCACTTTGGATTACAGATTACCGCTGAGATGATACAAATCAATGCGGGTATACCGACTCGTCAACTCATTGTAAAATTAGCATCGGAGAATGGTTGGACGATAGATACGAATGAATTTACGAAACTAAAGCAATCGACTTACCGAGAACTAAAAGCCAATGCAGGGCCGATAAAGAAAATCGAACCGATCATAGAAATAGTAAGGTACTATCACGGTAAGATACCGATGACTATAGGTACTGGATCGAGTCGACCTAATGCCATTAGCGCCTTACAAGATGCGGGGATCATAGATTGCTTTGATCTGATCATATCCGCCGATGATGTTGAGAATCCAAAGCCACATCCTGAAGTTTGGCTAAAAGGAGCTAGTCATGTTGGTGTAGATCCTAAAAACTGCCTCGTATTCGAAGATGGCCAAAAAGGAATGGATGCTGCAGATGCCGCTGGAGTCCCTTGGATAGATGTCAGAAAACACCTTTAGTATTGGATAAAAGAAGGTTAAAATAAAGTAAGATTGAATCGTAGAATAGCCTAATCAGTAGCTTGAATGGTAATATTAACGGACATCAACAAAAGAATTATAATAGTCTACCACCAAACAGTTATAGCTAAGAAGTGAAGACTGAATACTGAAAATGTCCCTATTCCAACATTCTACCTTATATTTGCCTTAGTTAAAAGAACTATGCTGAGCTATATACGTTATGGTTAGCAGAAATAGACAACAATAATATTATGAGCGAAGTAATAGATAAAGCAGTAGATCCATCAGTAAACACATCATCAGTGATCCTTACAGATGGCGCAGTAGTGCAACTCAAGCGTATCATGAGCGAACAAAATGTTCCAGAGGAATATGGTCTTCGTGTAGGTGTAAAAGGTGGAGGTTGTAGTGGATTTAGCTACGTACTTGGTTTCGATGTACAGAAAGAAAAAGATACTATCACTTATAGTAACGGTATCAAAGTGTTTATGGAAAAGTCACATGGCATCTATTTATTAGGTATGGAAATCGACTGGTTGAATGGACTTAACAATAGAGGTTTTGCATTCAACAATCCTAATGCTTCTGAAAGCTGTGGATGTGGTACATCTTTCAATGCTTAACATCAGCGCATGAGATGGGGAAACAGCGACTATGCGATCTGCTCAACGATTAAAAAAAACAATTAGACCAAAGGCTAATCTTTATTGATTAGCCTTTTTTTTAATGCTACTATTTGATTTTGTGTTAATGGTATTGGATCAGGATCATATTTTGAAGGTGAAAGGCACTCTCTATTTGAATTAGATCAATCCTACTTCACCTCCAATCTATACCCTACTCCATGTACGCTCTTTATTTGGATCGTTGGATCGCTCTTCAAGATCTTTCGCAACCTAGAAATAAACACATCGAGGCTTCTACCTACGATGACACCTTCATCCTCCCACACGTTGGCTTGTATCTCATCTCTACTCAGTACTTGATTGGGATGAGTAGCTAAATAGTGCAATAATTTTGATTCTCTAAATGTCAATGAAGTCACCTCTTCTAGTGTCGTCAAAGATTGGTTGCTGTGATCAAATTTAAACTTCCCAATAGCAATGGTATGATCATCGACTACTTGAGCGGATATGTTATCTTCTTCTACAATAGAATTACCTGATTTCTTTGACGTAGCGAAATGAAAAAGTAGCAGTCCAATGATACTTCCTAATAACATCGTAATCAAGAAGTAATTAAACAGAGGACTCTCCTTCTTGGGTTCGTAAAAAGTCAGCTGTACTATGCTACAATTGAGATCATAAACTCTTCCTTGACATGCTACACCATTTCTCGCGAGAGCGATATAAGTATATCCCAATTCTATTTTATCATCTTCACAGTTTTTAAGCGCTACTTCATACTCCGTAGGTAAGTTAAATTCCGTGAGCGTTTTATGTATAAGCGACGGTAATTGATCATAGTCAACATACTCTTCTACACGGATGGAAAATACATATGGGCTACTTTGCTCCACTGCTTCTATCCTCTCGGAATGATTATCGCATAATGCGTATAGCTGATGAGCAACCTGTCTCAAAGCCAAATTAACCGATTCAGACTTCCAAGCACTTCCACCCCCTGACCTCAGTCCAGTGGCTCCCATTAGTCCTATGCAGGCGAGCAAAATCGCTCCTATCGCTATCTTCATCCAATTCTTCATATCGAAGTAATTTTAAATATTTTCCACTCAAAAAGTAATACTTCTTATTTAATCTTTCATTTGCTAATCAAAAGTCAGTGATGCAATTTACAATCATTACTCCTTAGTAAACAGGCTTTTACATTTCATTTACATGATTTTACAGCGTATTTTAGCGATACTTTATAAGATAAATGACATTTGGATAGATTCTAAATTCAAATCAACCGCAAGCAATGAGAGCATTACAATTCATAATCCTATTTACATTCCTTTCCCTATCTTGTCAAGCGCAGATGATGTTGGAGGATTCTTATAATGAAGAGGTTGTATCGGACTACACGATCGAACTTGTCATTAAATATGACGATTACTTACTTTCCGAAATGGTTTGGTCTTATAACGACAAACAAACCCTCGGAATGCAACAGGAAGGCATCCTTACTCTCAAAATATTAGATGATAGCGAAAGACTAAGAGCCATAGAATCGCCGTCATTCCAAATCGCTATAAAAGATAATAAATCTGGTAATCAACGAATGTTCTCTAACCAGACTTATACTGAAATACCTGCCAATGAGATCGTAGATCATTGCAAAGAAGGCGAAAGTATTATCATTATGACTACTGATCGCAAGTATGTAATTAGAGAAAATCTTATAGAATTACTATTGGGCTGTTAGTATAGATCGACAGTTAAGTTTATACGATCAAACTACTGATGTAATCTAGAATTCCATTTCATCTTCAGATATCCATATATCATTAGTAAGATAGCTATGATATAAAAGAAAAAATTATGCTCGGTTAATACTAACGGATTAATCGGATCATCAGGAAAATGATATCCACAAAAACAACAAATAATGTCCAAAAGGAATACCATGTTTTTCTTTTAAAGTCAATAAATAATACTCTTTCTAGCGTTTTCTAATCACACTCACTTTTCTACTGATCTGTTGGTCTTTCATTTTTAGATTGACAATATACATGCCGTCAGTTATCCCTAGATCATTGAGACTTATACTCCATTGATTATAACCCTGAGCAGCACTAATAAGTTGTTCAGAATACAATTGTCTACCTACTAAGTCTGAGATACTTATTGTTAAATCCCCTGTTTCCAATAGATCAAAATCCAAGTTAATTGACTCTGATGCGGGATTAGGAAAGGCTACTAAGTTAGACAATTGGGTTATTTCGTTTACCGCAGTAATAGGTGCAAATACGGCCACAAGAGTATCGCTTTCTAATAAGGTGATATTGGCTCTTCGAGTATTGACATCTGGTAATATTTCATTACCTAATCTAGATTCCCAATGGCTAAATATCCAATCATCCTCATTTTCATTAAAGACTTTGGCTTTGATTTTATTACTTACGCCACCAAAATAATCACCTTCCCAAGGAAATGATTCTATATCCAAGGTGTTGAAATCTATCTCTCCAATACCATCCGGTTCTGTAAGCAATGTAATATTATAAGTCTCGTTTAATTCATCGTAGCAATCAATCGCTGCATCATTGAGGAAACCACATCTATTCTCTATAAACAATCTCAAATCAACCACATTTGACTGCCACTCTTCCATACTACCGCCCCACCTTTCTATTTGTCTTGGCATTTCTGGCTCTATTACTCCAATCATTCTATCCAATGTGGATAGCATATTATCGCAAGAGAAACTTGTATTAGTAAGGTCAGAATATCGAGTGATGTATAAATTTCTAAACTCTGCATTCTCATCCAATAGTTTCAACAATAGATTTTCATGATCAGGCTGAGAATTCGAAGTAGTAAACACTTCTAAATCACAAGGTACAGCATCCCAATCTGTATTAGGTATTCCTGAGTAATTGATATAGTAATCAAACGTAGCGTCCATATCCCAAAGCACGTAGCCCCACTTTTTATGTTTCCCTTCAGGATCTGTACCTCTCCAAAAAGCAGTATTCCATGATAACCAGTCTGCGGCTACAACATTTAGATTCACCAAAAAGTAATCAATCATACTCAACATATTCAACTGTTCTTCCACAAAAGAATAGTTGTCCTCGATAGACATATCATTAGTATTAATAAAGTTTCTGAGCTGATACCAATTAAATATAGCATCGGTTCCTCCATAAGTACCAACAGTACTCCCCCAATGGCTAACAAACTCTAAATCAAATTTGTCCTGATCATAATACTCTTTAGTATAATCATGATCAGCCACTTTTTCTCTCAATCCGTATACTCCCCAATATTGGCCATTGAGAAACAATATGACTCTTCTTACCTTTCTACTATCCAACTCCAAACCACCTTCTACAGCAAGCGTTTGTACATATTCATCTCTAACATGTGCAGATCCATCACTCACATCGCTGTCTATTCGAGCCGGGTAATTATCATCCCCTGATGCTCTAAACATCAATCGCTGAAATTCATCCCTATCGCTAGTTTCAAATAATTTAGCATCAATCGCTTTACTATATCCCATTTCATCTCGACATATAAAATCTAGACTTCTATGAGGATTACCCCAAGAATCTTTACCGTGCCTATTCATTTCTCCGTAAGATTTAGAGATAAGTGATCCATCCTCATCAAAATATTCGACAGAGGCGATCGGCTCTAATAAACCATCACCATTTGCTAGATCTATAACCTCATCGGACCCAAGAGAAAAGACAGGTAATGTAAATGTTTCATCAATGAAGTAAGTCGCATATGCCATCCTGCTAGCAAGCACTAAAGAGTTATTAGAAAATGATCTGGCCTTAAGTATCGTCGTATTATCGATAAGAATGGGAGTAGCGTATATCGGATCACTGGAAGTAACATCGTGCCCCGTTAGAGAATATCTCAATACAGAATTAGGTTCGTTGTTTTCTATTAATACAGATTGCTCTCCATTATAAAAACCTGCCTCTAATTGGATAGTGGGCTCAATGGCATACCTCTCAAATTGAGTTATTTGATTCCAATGTATGTTGGGTGTAGGCTGAGAAGAAACTTTCCATTCGTCAGATATGTAAGCCATGGAATAGTCCGCCTCTGTGATTATTATCTCAGTAGAATGCACTTCCGATCCCTCAGAGTTGGACAATATCAATTGATCCTTTCCAGAGGTCTGTGACAACTTAAAATTGGTATGATACTCATCTTCGTAGATTAAATCTCGGCCACTACATACTATCAATATCACCTCTAATTGCTCTAAAATAGTTCCTTCAGGAATCTGCCACTTAGTAGGATTGTCTAACTTATCCGACAAATACCAATTCGAAATATCAACAGCTTCTAATCCTGTGTTTTTTATTTCTACCCAATCTTCATATGAACTAAATTCATCCGCATAATCAGTAAGATTAGCCGCCGAATACTCATTGATCACTATTTGCGAATGTGAGTAATTAAACATTAACAACAGGGTAACTGAAAATAAATATGGGAATAATTTATAGCGCATCGTCATTCTAGTTTAAGGTTACGAAGTTTAAGATAACAAATTATCTATAATTGGAAGATACTCCAAACTCCAATTCCGCTACAAAAATTGCTAATTACTTTAACAAGACTTTTATCGCAATTGAAAAAAACAAATAACCAATAGAAAGATCAAGTACTTATACCATATCCATAAATTGTATATGATTTCCTATCTACCAAATTAAAAATCACCGTAATACACTTGAAAACAAGGTAAGCCTAATGTTTCTCTCCAAAGTTCGACCACTTGATCACGATCATCTAATACCAATTCTACATTGTACTGACCATCAATATTACCATAGTAAAATTCAGATTTAACAATAGAATCCTTTCTATGATCCCCTTCTTTTCTCATTACTAAATCGTCGTATATAATCTCATTCTCTTTTAACCACTTGATAGTTTGCGGCTTATAGGCATCAGACCTTCCAGACAATAATATTATAGTATACCCTAGGCCTTTATATTGCTTTACCATATTGACCACTGGCGTATTAGGTAAGTCTTCATCACATCTAGAGGCGTCAAATGGATTTCTTCCATTCATCAAACAAAGTGTACCATCCAAGTCGCAAATAATAGCTTTCGGAAGATCTTTTGATTGCACAGCATAACTCAATTTTTTCTTTTTCAATTTTCGATCACTGAAATCAAAAGACTTAATCAACTTCTGCAAATTACTGTACTGACGCTTGATTACATTAGACGGTATGTATTTACCTGTTTCGATTTTTCGATTTTCACATCTTTCTGCTAACTCTGCTAATGGCAAATCGAATAATTTAAAACTAATATCCGCCTTTTCCCCAAATTCATGGATATATCCATTTAAAAATTCTTTACGTGTATTAGTAGCATCAATTATTACATTGATCTTTAACTTCAACAAACCATGTATGGTATGACTTACAATCTTAGTAAGTTGAATTTCTTCATCTTTAGATAAGTTTCCCTTTGTAAATTGCATTAATCTAAAGTCATCTCTACACACTCTGAACCAGTTATCCTCCGTTCTTACATGATACTTTGCATAAGTAGATTTTCCTGATCCAGGGGCTCCTACCAATATTAATATTTTTGAATTATTTGTTCTCATTTTATTTTATATTTCCAATTATAACCTTGGGTCTAATTGACTTCCTATGGACTCTCGCTGAATGCGATCGTACATTTTATTTTTATAATAATAGTTATCTTCTTTTATACTAGAGTAAGGAATTTTCAACAACTCCCAATTCTGCATCCAGTCGTTTACCGAGCAATCTAACTTTCGCTTGATACTCCTCTTTCTTAAGTACCTCGGAAACTCTTCCATAAATTTCACTCCATATATCATAGTAAGGTATTCGTCATTCCTAACTTTGAGCGCTGGAGCGATTCCTTTTTGAAAAGCTATTCGTGGCTTGATCATCACTCCTTCTTCCATATTACTGGAAAGTGCGGTAAACCATGCTTTAACTTCAATGGCTTTTCTATCCAACTGAGTTTCATCATTAATTTCAAAATGCATGAACTCATCATCATTTACTATTTTATAACTGAGGTTATCATTTACTATCTCTTCAGATCCATCTTTCGATATTTTCTTCAATATATTAAACGGTTTAAAATACAACTCTCCCTCCTTACCAAAATGCTCAATCTGCTTATTGTACATCTTGATACCTCTGTCGTACATCTCGAGATCCACAACCTTCAATTTAGCCAAACCTTTATATTGTCTTACGATATGTGATTTATACTTTTGCTTAATAGACTTTGCATCACCTTGACCGTATACAGTTAAAAAGTCTTTATACTCTGTGCTCTTCTTCACATTTTCAATTTTAGCATATAACCCAGACTGACTCAAATAATTATAATGCGTCTGGTGTGCTTCAGCATAACCATTAAAATCATTCATAATCAAACTCTTCCCTAATGCGCTCCAAGGCATCATCTCAGCTTGTATGATTACGACATCATATGTAGACCAATCAAATCGAGTATGCAAGTCTTTGCAAGCTGCTATAGCCTCTACCATATTAATGTGATCGATCTTATAACCATTTCTACTTACAAAATAGGTTTCCTCTCTATCTGCATGTAGATAGATGTCGCAGTATGATCCCATATACTTCTTTTGGACCACTAGTTCCTTGACACCACGTTCGTAATAATACTGAAGGCCACGACGAACACTTTCAATCTCATTATCATCCATAGACTTAGGAGCTGGAGATATCGTAGGCGAAAAAGCATTTACTTTATGCGCGGCAAGACGCTCAATCCTATCTCTTAATTTACTTTTCTCAATATTCATAATCTTGCTATTTAGTAGATATTATAGCAACCTGAGTAGGCTGCACTCCATTCAATTTATCTCCAATATGGTCATACTCGACTTCAAACTTATTGTAGTCCGACATGCAATCTTTTATAAAATCTATAAACTCAATATGAGTAAATTCAAAATCGTGATCATCATGTCTACTTTCTACATCCTCTCCGTAGTACTTATTAAATTCTACATTTGGTGTGGTTATAATCAGTTGATTCATATTAAACTTTAAGGCTTCTCGGATTAATAATTTGGCATTATCAATAGTATTATGCTCGATCACTTCAGTAAGAATAATATTATACTTAGGCTCTCTATCTACTTGATCTAGATTAGTGAAAAATTCAAGATTACTATTCTTATATCTAGCGGATATCTTATCAGCCATCAATTCAAATTTCTCATCTTCATCCACCGCTATGTATGATTCAAAAAATCCTTTTCGCATCATACTTTTGAAGTATAAAAATTCGCCACATCCTATATCTAGTATGGGTAAGGAAGTATCTATTCGATCTACTATATATTTTATCCTTGCCTGATGTGTACCATAATATGTCAATGAAGTTTCTATTCCTGATTCCTGGAGATATGCTTCAAAGATTGGCTTCACTTCCAAAAATTGGCTTTCCGCTTTCACCGTTCTTTTTATAAATAGGTAGAAAACGAAATACGGTACATTATCAATATTGGTAAGAATCCTTGCATACTTCTTAGAAAACGCATCATCAATATAAGTAAAGACCCCATACCTATTTGTAATATGGGTAAATACAGAAACAACGCTCATCAAATTGATAGCTTCGAATATGTTAGCACCTTTGATGATCAACTTATAATTATGGCCTACCTTATGAGATACAGATACTTGCGGCAAATACTTACTTAACAAAAAATCATTCCCTTTCACCCATCCTGAGTGAATATAGAATGTAGGTATTTCAATTTCGCAACTTTGATTATCTATTTCAGAATACGATTTCTCCAACCATTTAATTTCTTTGTCCCAGTAGTCATTCTTATCTCTTGTCAAATGCGGAAAAAATTCCGTAAGAATATCAAGAACGACCAAAGGGGAACAGTAACTCTGATAGTCAATGGCATTACTATCATCAGGCATATAGCTATTTCTAGTATCTTGAAATAATACATCATACTGATTGGCACTTATAGCATTTCCGATTACTACACCATTCTTCAAAGGATTTATGTATAGCCCTTGGTCCGTATTAGGATTTTTATGCAATACATCTAAGAGAAATTGATTGGCACTATTAATTTTAATTATCATTTTGTAATGGCTTATAGTATTATTCAACAAAGTAAGTTGACCTATGCGCAATCTAATTGCGCAGTATAATTTTTTATATTAATTGTTAAATGGGCTTTCATATTTGGGCTTAATCATGCTCCAAATGATATCATTATAAGGCTTCTTATCTAGCATAGAAAATAGAATCTTAGGATATGAACAAGTCATTATGTATTGAGCCGTCTCTTTTCTAGACCCCAATTCTCGAAATTCAGATAAGGCTACGGTTTCTATATTCTGATATCTATCCTGAAGTGAATCATGCACTTCTGTAACCCATTGAAACAATTCGTCTGGTACTACATCAATGATATCCTGTATCGACTTTCCGGAAGAGATAATTTCCCATATAGAAATTGAAGATATCTGAGTGATAATCTTGTGTAATCTAACATACTCTTCAAATTTCACTTTAATACGCAATCCAGATTTATACTTGACTACATAGCCCTCTTTATTTTCTATCTGCTTATGGCGTAGCTCATCGATATGGACGACATCTTTTACTTCCTGGACTATCGGAAACCCAATGTCTTTTAGAGGTAAATCGAAACCAGTTTTGGTGTCTATAATTGCCAAAAGCACTAATTGGTATTCCGATCCATAATCTACCACTATCCTATTTTGTGGATAGATGATTTCAAACAAATACGTATAATCTCTATTCAATCTAGATATCGCATGACTATATTTTCCATGTAACATTATGGTTGCTTCTTCAGCTTGATGGCTAGTAAAAGAACCTCTAGTAGAAATATACGGCATATCATCGACCCAATAAGTGATGCCTAATGATCCATCCAACTTCTCATATACTTCGTATGACTCATCAGGCAGTACTTGATCCGCTCTCTCTTCAAAATTGAAAAACTTAGCAAATGGTCTTGAAATGTAATTATATTCAGGATCCAAAATGAGTCCTCTGCATTGCAAGGTTACTTCATTCCACACTTGATCATACTGAGCCGAATTTGTATAGTTATAAATGTATAATTCCTTTTCAGGATGCTTAGTACAATTTACATATTTGGCTTCTATCATTTCTTTAAGTAGTATTCTATTTATCACTTTATTTTTGTTTTAAAATTTAATCAGAGCAAAAAGCACAAGAGAAATGGGGCTAGTCATTGCCGGATTCGAACCGGATAATCTTGTTACACTAAGGCAACTACATTATTCCTCCCCTCGTTGAGACGAAGTAACTCTTTGTTACGGCATCTGATTAATAAATTTAAAATTTCCGAGTAACAATCGAAAAGAGACTATATCTTGAGTGTTACCAATTACACTATTCCAAATCAATGGAAGTAGGATTCGAACCTACAATGCAAGCCCTTAAGAAGTAACTCTTATCTACAACATCGGACATTCATATCTTTAAAAATAAGGCAACGAGCTAAATGAGTATTTGATTCCTTAACGAAGTATCTCATTTATACGGCACTTATTTTAATATCTTTTATATAATAAACAACAAGGTAAAAAGCGATGAAAGACTATACACGCGCTCTACCAATTGAGCTATTGAGCCTTACGACTCAAGTGGGATTCGAACCCACAACCTCGGAATTAATGGTTCGAAGTAACTCTCACCTACGACACTTATTGCTTACATTATTTTTTTTCAAAGGGTAATGATGTGAACAGAGACCTTTTCTCTGTTCACTTTAAATTATCACAATTCTACTTTATAAATCTCAGCTACTGCTGAAGATCCATTTTCTATAGCTGCTAATATCTCAAACAACTTATCTGACCATCCCGCAATTAAGTACACATCATTCTTCTTCATATTGATCGGTATCTGACCATAACCAGCCAAATCAAACAAATACAATTTAGCATTCGGAGCGACATGTGACTTGTATGAATTCCAGGTACTTTCAAAAGATGCCGTTGCTCGAGTACTATTCCACATTTGAGTATCCGTAAAAATCATTACTTTATCTACTTTTTGCTTTCTGGATATCAAATCTTTGATTACCAAATGTCCATTAGTAGAATATCCTACCTCTCCTTCTCGCTTGTAGTACTCATCGACATTAGACAATATTGATCTTTTAGGCATATTGATAATTTTCCAAGTATTACCAAACATACCACTGACCACATTCTTACATCTATTTTGCATCATCATACCGAGCATCAATCCTATATCATAAAGCAATACTTTACTTCTTGGAGATATAGCTTTCTGCATAGATCCAGAAACATCGCAAGCAATCACTACTGATGAATTATAGTCAAAACCTTTGATGTTAGATGCACTAAATAATACTGCATCTTCTAATGCATCTAATATCGGCGATACTGCAGCACTTGTCAAATTTTTCAATTCTCTATACGCTGATAAAAATCTGAAAGGCAATTGTCTTGATCTTGATACTTGTCTCTCACTAGATATAATATCACATACCATGTACACATGTCTCATAGATACTTCAGCTTCAATAATGTTTCTGAGGTTTCTTAATAATGCCATGTATCCCAACTTCTTACTTTCGATTAATTCTTCCCACTTTTGACATACCGCTTCTTTTCTCTGGCTCTCATCTTTGATTTTCAATTGACCCAAAGCGGACAACTCAGTTTCCCACGTATATGGTACATCAAGATTGTTATTAGCAATCTTATTAAAGATCACTTGCTGTATTTCATTAGTTGCTTTTGGGTGAGTAATAAATAAGGCATCTCTCAATTCTATTTCTGTCTTTCGATTGTACTTAGCGAATTGGTACTCATCAAATTTATTGAATGCCATCGCAATACCCTTTTGCACTTGCTTAGAAAGTTTATTGAGCTTCTTTACTCCAGTTCTCTTATTTGACATTTGATAATAAGCGAGTAATTCTGTGATTTCATCAGCTCTACGAATGACGCCATTTATACCTTTAGATACTACGCTATCACCAGAGTGAACTTTTGCCAATTCTACCATTAAAACTAATGATACGGATCGAAGATTCATTTTACTTCTTGTATATACCGCAAGCTTAGCTACAAATTCTGGATTACACTTTCCTACAAGCTCGATTATCCTTTTCAATCTTTCATTATCACTTTCGTAAAATGAATTATTTAAACCGGTAGTAACTACGGCAGTATATAACTCTTCCTCTTCAGACATTTTATATGCCACTCCACCTTCATAATTTTTAATGGCTTGTACTTTCTTTTTGAATATGTTAAATTTCATAGCGTAATTATTTATTGAAGTAATTAAAGGACTAGTGTCAAAATGAGTTGTATTAAGGCAATTTTAGAATTCAATACGTTCCTCCTAATTGACAATACAAATATCGCTACGGCAGTACGCAGTCAATTTGCGTAGTTAAATTTATTTTCATTGAACACCACCAAACAATTAACAAACCACTGATATCCAACAGATTACACGACAATTAAAATTCAACAAAAAATCCGCTACAACTTACTACGTAAGTACATTGCGTAGTATTCGTATCTTTCGGTAAATATTCAACTATGCCTGTTAACAAATTAGCCCTCATTAGATATAAGACTATAGATAAATGCCTTCAAAACAGATTTCGCAAATGGACATTAACGGATTTGATCGATGCCGTATCGGAAGCTATATATGAATATGAAGGAATAGACTCTGGAGTAAGTAAACGAACGGTACAGTTAGATATACAAAATATGCGGAGTGACAAACTAGGTTATAATGCACCCATCATAGTAGAACAAAGAAGATACTATACCTATGAGGACAAAGAGTTTTCGATTACCAAATCAAGACTTAGCCATTCGGATTTAGAGGTTCTCCAGGATACTGTAAAGCTGCTGGGTCAATTTCAAGGGTTCAATTATTTTGAAGATTTAGGTGCAATCATTGGAAAACTAGAAGATAAAGTAAGCCGTCAACAAAAACAGACGATTAAATATATCGACATAGAAAAGAACGAAAGGCTGGTCGGACTAAATTGGATCGATATCCTCTTACGGGCAGTAAAAACCAAAACCGCTATCGAAATAGGATATCAATCATTTAAAGCGAGGAATCCAAAGCAAGGTTTATACAGTCCCTATCTACTCAAAGAGTATCGCAATAGATGGTTTTTATTATGTCGACCACAAGGAAAGGTAAAGACTTTAATATTAGCTCTGGATAGAATGAAATCAATCAAACTTATATCCGATGCTCAATTTAATGTTCCTGAGAACTTCGTACCTCAGGAGTTCTTTGATAATGTAATCGGGGTTACAAAGTCTCTTAACCAAGCTACATCAAAAGTTGTTTTAGAGTTTGACAAAAGCAATGCACCATATGTACTTACCAAGCCTTTACATCCCAGCCAGGAATTACTAAAGCAAGAAAATGGTGCGATCATAGTCTCTATTAATGTCGTGCTTAACTTCGAACTCGAGAGAGAGATATTAGGTTTTGGTGACAGCGTAGAAGTACTATCTCCAAAAGCACTAAGAAATAGAATTATAGACAAATTGAATGGCGCTGTATTGAAGTATCAGGAATGTTAATTTAGAACCATAGGATACTCCTTATCAACACTTCTAAAGGAATGTAGATATAATGAGTAGGACAACAATGCTGAAATTAACAATCGGAAATACTGCTAAAAACTTTTCCATTTTAGTGAGTCTCGTCTCCTCTCTTCTTGCCTTGAGCAGTTGTAATATTGTGAGTATGAATCCTATTAATATTGGCAAGAGCAGAATGCCAATACCTATAGTAGTGGATACAAACCCCAAAATAGCTCCTCCCAATGTGAATACAGCTAGTAAGCACAATACGAAAAACAAGAAATTAATGACTTGAAATATCTTAGTGAGTGTCTTCATAGTATCATCTAATATAGTTCAAATAGATAACTTCCATACCTATAGCTTACATTTGCGGCTAATGTCCAAATCGATATTCAAACACTATCAATCTGATGTAAGTCATATCTCATTACCTGAGAGGTTTACATTTCCGTTCTATTACGATCTGCATCCGATCGCGGAGGTTGCAGTACTTGAGTTGCAAGACTACCTATCTAAGCAGAATGAATTTGTCCATGATTTTGGTATCGATAAAAATCAAGGTGTAGGAAAGATGTTTGGTATCCTGTCCGTCAAAAACAAAAAAGGTGACCTCGGTTATATAACTGCTTTTTCTGGGATGATGTCAGGAAAAACTGTAGTAGATGGATTTGTTCCTCCGATATACGATATCCTTGATCCTGAAAGTTACTTTCAACAAGAGACTAAAGTATTGGCCACTTATACTCGAGAGATTAAGACTCTAGAAAACAATTCTAAACTCCAAGAGCAATCCGAAATATATCGTTTGATCGAAGCCACATACCAACAGAAACTGAATGACCAAAAGAGAAAGCATAAAGCAGAAAAGAAGGACCGAAAAGAACTTAGAGTATCACAATCCGAAATATTAAGTGAGTCAGATTTCGAAGCCTTACTATCTCGACATAAGCAAGAGAGCCTCAATGCACAGTTTCTATTGCAGGCTTATAGTGAGTATATAGAAGGCCAACTTTCTATTGCTCAGCAATCCCATATGAGTCTAAGCGATCAACTATCACAACTTAAGGATGAAAGAAAGCGTAAATCTAATGCCTTGCAGCAATGGCTATTTGACCAATACAACTTTCTCAACATAGAAGGAAAAGAAAGAAATGTTATCGACATATTTCGCAATCGAGTGATAGATATTCCTCCGTCTGGCACCGGAGATTGTGCCGCACCTAAGCTACTTCAATATGCATTCGCAAATGAATTGACTCCAATAGCAATGGCTGAATTTTGGTGGGGAAAATCGCCTAATTCTGAAATCAGAAAACATGGTAACTTCTATCCTGCATGTAAAGGGAAGTGTGAGCCCATACTCGGACATATGCTCCAAGGAATGAATGTCGATCCTAATCCACTGATGACTAACTCCGCAATAGATAAGTCCATAGATATCGTATACGAAGATGAGCATATCGCTATAGTCAATAAGCCCGCTGAATTACTTTCCGCTCCTGGCAAACATATCACGGACTCCGTACAAGAGCGAATGAAAATTAGATATCCTGATTCTACTGGACCATTAATCGTGCATAGGTTAGATATGTCAACCTCTGGATTACTAGTGATCGGAAAAACTAAAGAGATATATAAAAATCTACAGACACAATTTGTCAAGCGTACAGTAAAGAAAAGATACGTCGCTATATTGGATGGCGAGGTCCAAAAGGATAGAGGTTATATAGATCTGCCGATGCGTCTCGACATCCATAATAGGCCTTATCAAATTGTATGCTTTGAACATGGAAAATCTGCCCGTACAAGATATAAAGTGATCGAGAGGAAAGATGGAAAGACAAAAATTCACTTCTATCCTATCACTGGACGGACACACCAACTCAGAGTGCATGCTGCACATGCCAAAGGACTCAATACTCCTATCCTCGGTGATGATCTTTATGGTAATCGAGGAGATAGATTACATCTTCATGCTGAGATGATTACATTTTTACATCCTGTAAGTGGGAAGGAAATTTCTGTTAGTGTAGAGTCTGATTTTTAGGTTTTCTCTTTTAATTTCCGTTAGGATTATGCCTCTCTGATTCGTGTTTTTACATCAGAAAATATGTATTTCTACCACCTTCCATTACTTTTTCTCTTCTATAGGAATCCTTGTACTATGCATAGATCTTATTCTCCAGCCTGCCTCTGTAGGTATTATGAATGCACTCTCTAGCCAATAGCCTTCCCATACTAAGCTGTCCCCTTGATAGAAGTCTCCATAATTATCATACGCGATATTGATGGCTTCTCCATATTTTTCGATGGTATGATATTCCATTCGATTGACTCTCTTAGGTAGATTCCCTTGTGCTAGTCGCTCTTTCATAAATAGAGATACGCGAGCATTGTCCCATACCTCGCCATGCTCTAAGATGTAGTAATCGTCCGTATGGTAGTCTAGTATCTTAGTAGAATCCATTCCTCCCCACAGGTCATCGAATGATCCTTGGATTAGGTCTTTGGCGATTTTAGTCTCTTCGGATGATATGTCATTGACAGGAATACTCGCTGGACCATTAGTTTTGTTTTCAGTATTACCGTATGATTCTTTTAGATTATCATATGCCGTCGTCCTATCATATGCATAATACAATGAACCGATAAGACAGAGTATGAGAAATGATGCAATTCCAAATGTACCTTTTGGTGATGTGATAGACATGGCGGTTGGTATTTTATACAGATTTAATTATTTACCGTCGCAGATAAAATAAAGAGGCAGGTGATTTAAATCAAGGCAAAAAACACAGGCATAGCCTTAGCTATGGCGAGACTGGTTAACGATGATATTGATTTCCTGCACCGATTTTTATGCGGCAATAAGTTGTAAATTCTGTATTGGTCAACGATTCAATGCGAGATCGCTTCTAAATATAGCAAATACCTTCTACAAATTCATATCACGCATGCTCTCCGCCTTATTTCTTTCTAGGAAAGCATCTATCGTTTCGAAGTGTTCTCTGACTTTCTTGTCTTTAAATTCGAATACTTTCTCCGCAATCCCCTTTAAGAAATCTCTATCGTGAGATACCAATATCAGTGTCCCATCAAAAGCTAACAATGCGTCTTTGAGTACATCTTTAGATCTAAGGTCCAAGTGATTAGTCGGCTCATCGAGAATCAATAAATTATGTGGCTCCAGTAGTAACTTGACCATTGCTAGTCTTGTTTTTTCTCCACCAGAAAGTACGCTTACTTTTTTGTCTATATCCTCACCAGAAAACATAAATCCTCCTAAAAGATGTTTGATCTGGGAACGGATCTCACCCTTAGCCACTTCGTCTACAGTTTCGAATACTGATAACTTAGGGTCTAATAATGAAGCTTGATTCTGTGCGAAGTATCCAATCTCTATGTTATGACCGATTTGGCATTTCCCTTCTACTTCGATCTCTTTCATAATCGCTTTGATCATCGTAGACTTCCCTTCACCATTACGACCTACGAAAGCTATTTTTTCCCCTCGCTCGATTGTCATACTCGCTTGATGAAAAACTGTATGATCGTCATATTTCTTAGTAAGGTCTTCGACCATGACAGGATAATCTCCAGATCTTGGCGCAGGAGGAAACCTCAATCTTAATGAAGCACTATCTACCTCATCTATCTCAACGATTTCTAACTTCTCCAGCATTTTTTCTACTGAAGAAACTTGATTGGTCTTAGAGAATGTCCCTTTAAATCTCTCAACGAAGCGCTCTTGCTCTGCGATAAATTTCTTTTGCTCTTTAAATGCCTTTAATTGTGTCTCTCTTCTCTCCTCTCTAAGTTCGAGATAATGTGAATAGCTTGCTTTATAATCATATATCCGTCCCATCGTTACTTCGATAGTGCGATTGGTAATATTATCGATGAATGCTCTATCGTGAGAGATCACCATTACGGCCTTAGCCTTATTGACTAAAAAGTCCTCTAGCCACAACACCGATTCGATATCGATATGGTTAGTCGGCTCATCTAGTAATATCAGATCCGGCTTCTGTAATAATATTTTGACTAACTCTATTCGCATCCTCCATCCACCAGAAAATTCGCTAGTAGGACGATTCATATCCTCTTGCTTAAAGCCCAATCCCTTGAGTGCTTTTTCTACTTCTGCCTCGTGGTTGACTTCTTCTAGATTATAGAATCGCTCTCCGATATCTGATGACTGCTCTATGAGCTTCATGTATTCGTCCGATTCGTAATCCGTACGAGTCATCATTTGCTCATTGAGATCGTCAAGTTGCTTCTTGAGGGTAAAGTATTCCTTATATGCTTTGGAGGCCTCTTCTGCCACTGTACAGTCATCTTCAGTCAAGAGATGTTGCGGTAAGTAGCCAATTTTGGTATGCTCAGATTTACTGATCTTTCCACGAGTCGCTTTTTGCACATCCGCAATGATCTTCATCATAGTAGACTTACCTGCCCCATTTTTACCCATGAGGGCAATCTTATCATTTTCGTTGATCACGAATGATACATCCTTAAACAATGTATGTCCACTAAACTCTACCGCTATGCCGTCTACAGATACCATGATATGCTACTTTTGAATATTAAGCAGCGAAGGTATGTAATTGAATGAGAAAGGTAGAAATTGACGAATTGAAAAATTATCAATTATGAATTCTAATTGAGCGATTGGAACAAAATCAAATGATTCTTGGATATTGACGTAATATTCACCTATGGCTCGCTTAAAATTTTAAATTTCATAAAGTAATTCCCATGATAGTATTTACCTATCAAAAGACTTGATTTCTAAAAACATTGAAGTCTTTTACGATTAAAACATCATGAATTGAGTATTCCGACCTATACGCAACGGTATTATACCAAATCAATAGGCCACCTCATAAAGCAGAGTTGGTATTACTTATCAATTGGTGATATCTCCTTTAGATCTATCTATAGAAAATGGGCTTCAAAACATCGTCTTGAAGCCCACTGTATAATTTAAATCAAACTTCAACTAAAACATATACGTCCCAGAAAGGCTGACTACTCTATTTAGTACTTTATCGTCGTCCTTATCTCGACCTTCGAATTTTGGTTCTAAATCATTTAGACCTAATGAATATCCTAAACTGATCAATACGGGCCCTACTTCATATCCAACACCTATATTTAGACCAAAATCCATTCCATTAAAAACTTCTTCATCGTCTTCCAAGTCACCAGGACTAATCTCGCCGTATGCTGCTATAAAAGTGCTCTCTTCATCCACAACAAAGGTATCCCCTCCGTTACTTGTAATTGTGAAATCATCAACAAGCTTACCTCCCAGACCAAGCCCTATATATGGTCCTGCAAACATCTGCAAATCATTCACTTTGTACGTAATATGGAAGGGAATTTCAAGGTAATTCCAAGTTATAGATGAGCTACCGTCAACATTAGATGCATTATTAAGTTCAACTTCCAAATCTCTAGAAACGCCTTTAGTGATGTAAGTCAATCCAGTTGTAAGTGACAAAGATTCCGAAAATCCATAATCCATTACTACCCCTATATGAAATCCATTATTGAAAACTGTAGCTAATTCATCATCTGAATCTTCTACTGATTGAGCAATCGTATTGAAATTTAGACCTGCTTTAATACCAAAAGAGAAAACTGATTCATACTCAATGTCACTATTCTCTTGATTTTGCTTCGTTCCTGTAGTGTTCGTGAATTGTGCCATACTTGTTATGGCAAGACCTAAAACGAAGATCAACGACATATTTAATTTTAAAGAAATTTTCATTGATTTGTTTTTCTAATGATTAACAATAATAAGAACCACTCGAAACAATAACAACTTATAACTCATCTAAAACTACCAAAAGTCACTTTTAAAATTTCGTTGACCACAAATGATGCATCCTTAAACAATGTATGTCCATTAAACTTTACCGCAATGCCGTCTACAGATACCATATTTCGCTACTTTTAAATTGTATGCGGCGAAGGAATATAATTGAATAAAGAATGAGATTGATTGATTAACTATTTATTCAATATTGATATTGATTATCAATATTAGTTTTCTAGTTCAACAATGATCATTTCATTATCTCGAGAGTGTATTTTAGATGAAGAATAAGTAGTTTGTTCTTTTAGCGCTAATACTGCTTCAGGTGACAATAGTACTCCATTAAGGTAAATTTCAGCGCCGTCTATAGATAAGTCTCTAAGTGTCTTTCCATTAAACTGCATTGCACCGTCTTTCCTCCAACTCATACCATTAAGATTTACCGGTGTCTGTGATGTCAGCGAGATTTTTGATTTTTGAGTGTTGCTATTCTTTTTGGAAATGACTCTGATCTCTGTACCATTATCTTCTTTATGTACATCTAAACGTTCTATATCACTGTCATTCATCTTTTCTATTACTTCTTCAGTGGTATTCTTGCCATCTAGGTAGTATGTTACATTATTATCATCAATAACTTTTAAATCAACTCCACTTGATCGTATTCCACTTTCTTTGGTTGGAATGACTTTAATCACTGTGCCTTCTTTTTCACAGAATTTGATGAAAGCAAAATTGAAACTATTATCAGTATCATCAAGGATCTCTTTTACTACCTCTTCAGTAGTATCTCTACCGGAAAGATAGTACTTCACAACTCCTACTTTCATTTCTTCCCAATTCTCTTTTTTGACAATGGTAAATGGCTCAGACGGTGGAATAGATGGGTGTCTAATAGTTCCAGATATTTGTTTTTCATTACTATCCTGCTCAGGATTCATTATAAGTTGTATCTGCCCGTTTTTATCCCATTCCAAATCATTAGAATCTATGTAATATAATGAGTAGACATATAATCCTGATTTTGGGGAATCATTCGATTGCTTAGATTTTCCGTCCCACGACTCAGTTGGATCTTCGGAATGAAAAGCAATTGCACCCGACGGACTATAGATTGTCAATGTATAGGATTTTACTCCTGCTTGAGGAATCTGTGGCTTCAATTGATCATTCTTGTTATCTCCATTGGGAGAAAAGGAGTAAGGTATTCTAACGCCATCATTTCTCATAAACGAACTCATCGCCGTTTGATCCTTAGCGGATGGATTAGATCGTGTTGAATCATGACCCTTGCTCGTACTACGACTTTTAATACGCACTGTACCATCCAAACCTAAATGAACCAATGTCCCTTTTTCCAATGGCTGCATAACTCGATTTCCTTTATCTCCTAATGGTGTTGGAGGTACTGGTGGAGGTGGAGGCAGTAGATCTTTGACATCATTAGTCAATTCACTATAGCTTTTGACCATAACACTACCGTCATCAGTCTTATGATGGATAATTGCGTTCTTGAAGTATTCGTCTTTCGTAATGGGATCGTTCTGAACAGAACTCTGTGCCATAACAGGCTGTCCAAGCATCATTATCAAAGCTATGGCTATAGGAAGTACTCCAGCCATCAACATATATATTCTCTTTCGAGATGATTGTTTAGTCATCATTTTTAAGCGTTTTTTGGTTAAAAGAAAATTGATATTACTGGCCAAGTAAATCTGATTATTATTCTGACAGGCATCGACTAATAAGTGTTGATAGTTCGATACGTCTTTATATTTTTGGATTACCGCTTCATCAGCAAGGAATTCGTGATTGAGCTGTATGACTCACTTATAAAGTATCATTATAGGATTGAACCAAAAGATCGTTTTCAATAATTCTACTATGATCACATCCCAACTATGCTTTTGTACTGCATGTGCGTATTCGTGAGCAAGTAGCTTTTCGTCGATACTTCCATTTCGATATTCCTTTTCGTTCACATATATATAACCTAAGAAAGTATGCGGTAATGTTTCTTCCTTTAGTAATACCAATTGTGCTTCATGGCATTTCTCTTTAGGATTTTGAATGGCTTTGTAGATCAATCGAGATACATTCTTCGCGAATCTAATCAGCAATACAAATAACACAAGGCTATAAGCGGCAACGATTAGCCTTTCCCAACTGAACCAAGCAAAAGATTGAACTTCTGCTACCGATGATTGAATGATAACACTACTCATTTCATTAAAAATCACAGGATCGGAAGCATATGTTTGGTGCACTACCTCACCATTGGGTAGAAAAGGAATGATCAATGATAATACTAATCCTAGAAGTAAGTAAACCCTATTGAATCTGTGCATCTTTTCTCGCTCTAATGCCAATAGATATACGAGTAATACGATTGCTAGACAAACTGTCGATTTTATTAGATATCCGATCATGATTACTTCTTTTTGATTTCCTGATCAATCATACTTCGTAGTTTCTGTAATTCGTCCTTACTCATCGTATTCGATTGAGCAAAAAACGAAGCAAACTGTACAGAACTATCTCCGAAAAAACTTTTGACAAATCCCTGGAAGCGACCCGCTACATAATCCTCTTTTGATACTAAGGCATTATACTTTCGCGATCTACCTTCCGTGATATAATCTATATATCCTTTGTCCTGCATTCGCTTCAATAATGTTGCGATTGTGGTTTGAGCTGGCTTAGGATCATCGTATTGTTGAATCAGATCTTTCATAAAAGCTGGATCTAGATCCCAAAGATGATTCATGAGTTGTTCTTCGCTATTAGATAGTTGCATGGCATTAAGATTGTTGCTCTACAAACATAGAACAATTATTTTACTTCTACAAGTGTAGAAGTAAAATAGTGCGCACCATTACGTTGGACTTTACTTTTTTTGGCGTGACAGCTTCCATGAGACTCCTAAGCAAGTAGTGATTGATTGCTCATGGCTTTGAAAAAGATGACATTAATCAATATCCACCATCATTTAGATTTTTTGAACCTTGTAAATATTACTAAATTCGGTAATTACTACATTATTTTAAATTTTACTTTCTAGTACTTCCATCTTTACAATACTAATAATCCAATCTCTCTCATCGCATTCATTTCATCTCCAAACCAAAATAGAGTAAAATCATCTAGTCCTTTTTCATAACTAGATTTCAATTGACCATAAGTTATTACACTGCCCTCTCCTATTTTTAGATTTTCTAGATTATCGATTAACCAATCCGCTTGACTGGATGGCATTGATATCTCATGAGTAGATCTCTTATCATGAAATGTCATTTGCGTATATTCTATCTGCTTTCCTTTAATTTTATTTTCAAAAACAGCTATCGTTGGCATATTACCTAACCATACGATCTTAGAAGAAGACTTCACTTGAGGATATGGTTCTGATTCGATACAGTTAATTATATAATCAGGAGCGATACTTGATTTCGGAATTTCGAAATCAAACCATTCTTGAAGATCATAATCAAAGCAGATACCATGCATATAATTAAATAAAGACTTCCGTAAGCCTTCACTAAATATCTGATGATCGATTCCTGTACTATCCGTAAAAGCCACATCATTATTAGCAAAAGTAATCTCTGCGTAATGCGGTTCGATTCCATAATCTGATGGTGCTAATCCGACAGGACTATGAGCCGTAAGTGCAAACTGATGCCAGAATCCAGATTGGATCACACCATTTTCCAAAAGTTGCCTTACCATCTCCAAACTGTCAACCGTTTCTTGAATAGTCTGTGTCGGATATCCATACATTAGATATGAATGTACCATGACACCTGCTTCTGTAAAATTACGAGTGACTTGAGCCACTTGTTCAACCGTCACTCCTTTTTGGATCAAATCTAAGAGCCTATCGGAAGCTACTTCTAATCCGCCTGATACTGCGATACAGCCAGATGCTTTTAATAAAAGACAAAGATCTCTGGTAAAGCTCTTTTCAAAACGAATATTAGTCCACCATGTCAATATTAGTTTGCGTCTAATAATCTCTATCGCCACTGCTCGCATAAGTGCCGGCGGAGCGGCTTCATCTACAAAATGAAATCCATTTTCGCCGGTCTGTGAGATCATGACTTCCATACGATCAACGAGCATAGAAGCGGTTACTGGTTCATACTTACCGATATAATCCAGTGAAACATCACAAAATGTGCACTTCCCCCAATAGCAACCATGAGCCATCGTCAATTTATTCCATCTGCCATCACTCCATAAGCTATGCATAGGATTAGCAACCTCTATCACCGATATATATTTATCGAGAAGTAGATCATCATAATCTGGCGTACCAACATCTACCTGTTTGTAATCTTGTCTGATGGAAAAATTATTATAAACTACTTCCTTTTTTTCCAAAAGGAATGTTCTTTTATAGAATCCAATGTTAGGATTGGTTTCAGATCGATCTAAAACATTTGACACTAATAATTCTATCGGTAGTTCTCCATCATCCAATGTGATATAATCGAAAAATTCAAACACTCTCACATCACTTACACTTCTAAGTTCAGTATTAGGGAATCCACCGCCCATTGCGACCTTCACATGCGGATATTTTGACTGTATAAATTGTGCACATCTGAATGCGCTGTATAGATTACCAGGAAACGGAACCGAAAAGCAAACAAGTTTGGGTTGAACCTTCTCCATATGGGTAAGAAGAATTGCCAATGTTATATCATCTATATAAGTATTTTCTTCTTGTAAACTATCGTATAATTCATCAAAACTATTTGCACTTCGGCCTAATCGCTCAGCATATCTACTAAAACCAAATTGATCATCAATACACTCCACAATAAAATCAGATAGATCTTCTAAGTAAAGAGTGGCAATATGTTTTGCATGATCTTGTATTCCCATCGAACCAAATGCCCAATCTGTATCTTGAATATTAAGTAATCGATTTGCTTGTGGCAGAAAATTATCAGTACATATCTGTCGTGCAAAGGTTTGATTTTTTCCCTGAAGAAATAGTATAACCTCATCAATCGTTTGAATGTAATCCTCTCTTAGTGTAAATATTCTGCGTGCATTATCGCTTACTATCGTATCATTCTCTATCGCAAAATCAAATATCTGTCGCAAGCCATCAGTAGAGAACAGTCCAAGTATGACTTCTATACCTAGATCTATTTGAAAACTAGAAATGTCTTTGGTGTTTAGGAACCCTTTGAGGTATGCTGTTGCCGGATAAGGAGTGTTCAACTGAGTAAACGGTGGCGTTATAAGGAGTAAGTCTGACAATGTAGCTATAATGTTGAGTCGTGAAGGTAGTCATTTGGAGGAGTCTTATCAGCAATCGATTAGTTGTTATTCATCTTAAAGAAAGTAAGCTAATTAAAATCAGATGCTACATTCTATGACTACAAATAAACCAAAGTCAAAAGTCTTTTCAGAAGAACATGAAGAATATGTCCATTGAAACTTAAACAAGACGAATAATTTGGTGAGCCGCCTACATTTTTAATTTAAAAAAATAGCTAATAAAATTATTGACTGCTGTAATATTGATATATCGAGAGGACCAACAATCCTAAATCGAATGAATAATATTTAATGCTTTTCTAATAACTCTTCTGAGTATTTTTATTTCGAAGAACATTGGTTAACATTAAGAAAGAAGCAAATCGAATTATCCCTGAACCTAATTTCTAAAAAAGGCTCTTTAAAAGTGCCATTTTCGTGACTTAAATGTAAGAATGTAGTCCAATCAATGATCGCAAAATAACGAAGTTGAAATTTATACGTGTTATTAACTTTTTTAATTTAATTTTGCAGCATCAAAATAAAAAAGAGTAATAAGTAAACTGAATTAGTAGCATTATGATTTTCGGAATCAAAATTGCTATACATAACTTAGAGATCTTAAGACTCGTGTTTATCATTTCAATATTGAACAATCCAGTTAAAAAATGTGACTGGGATAAATTAACATCATTACTATTATGAGTACGACTAAATTAAAAGCACAGATCAGAAGTGCAAAGGCTGAACTTAAAAAGCTAGAAGCACAACTTAAATCTGAACTAAAAACTGCTGCTGCTGCCAAAAAGAAAGCTGCTGCTGAAAGAAAAAAGGCTGCTGCTGAAAGAGCTAAAGCTGCTGCTGCAAGGGCTAAAGAAGCTGCTGCAAAGAAAGTTGCTGCAATTGCCGCTAAGAAAGCTGCTGCAATAGCTAAGAAAGAAGCTGCTAAAGCTAAGAAAAAAGCTGCCGCTCTAGCTAAGAGAACTGCTGCTGCTGCCAAAAAGAAAGCTGCCGCTGCTAAGAAAAGAGAAGCTGCTAAAGCTAAGAAAGCTGCAGCTGCTGCTAAGAAAAAAGCTGCTGCTGCTAAGAAAAGAGAAGCTGCTAAAGCTAAGAAAGCTGCAGCTGCTGCAAAGAAGTCTGCTAAAAAAGCGCCTGCTAAGAAAAAAGCAACAGCTAAAAAAGCTGCTCCTGCTAAGAAAAAAGCTGCCGCTAAAAAAACTACAGCTAAAAAAGCAACAGCAAAGAAAAAAGTTGCTGCGAAGAAGTCTCCTGCTAAAAGAAAGACTACAGCTAAGAGAAAGAAGAAGTAATTCTTATTTCAGCGTACAGAACAAAATTGAAATGGCTACCGAGAGGTGGCCATTTCTAATTTACCCCCTCTCGGCACTGCGTTTTCTAACGCCGTTCGTGTCATTTCTAAGAGTATTCCGTTTTTTAAAGGTAAATAAGTATGAATTTGATCCATAGTTAAGATTTATTTTAGCTGCCTTTCAAATATTATCCTTCAGATCACATTCAAATTAGTAGCAATACTTAGCTTTGAGCCAAACCTTGAAAATATTATGCTTGATTTCGAAAAGTATCTTTCAGACTTTAATAGTACCATCAACATTTGGGAATTCATCCTTAATCTCCTTATAGTTACTGTTATAGCCTATCTGATAAAAATTTTCTACATAAAATATGGTAGAGCCATCTCCGATCGTAGAAAATTTTCAAACAATTTTATTCCTTTAGCCGTAGGTACACTATTAATAATCGCAGTCATAAAGTCCTCAATAGCTCTCTCTCTGGGTCTAGTGGGTGCATTATCTATTGTAAGGTTTAGATCCGCGATCAAAGATCCTGAAGAACTTACGATGTTATTTCTAATAATAGGACTAGGATTGATGGGTGGAGCTAATAAACCATTAATGGCTGTAGCGAGTTTTATACTCATCTTACCCATACTCTATCTAAATTCGCGCTTAGCTAAAAACAAAGGAACTGTAACTAACAAATCCTTTTTAAATATCAACACTTCATTAACTGATATTTCTATTCTTAATGAAGCTTTAGAACCTCTTACTACATATCTAGAAATTAAAAGAGTAGATAGTAACTCGAATGGCCTTCATGCTAGTTATTACTGCACGATAGATAATCCAGGTCAACTTCAAACCATTTTGAATACTATCCAAGCAATCGATAAGCAAGCCAACATTTCTTTTGTAGAGCAGCCTGACCTATTACTATGATATTAAAAGGTAACACTTCAAAAAAGTACAATATTCCATATTTATGGATCATCGCTACTTTAATCTTGATGGGGATCGCATATATTACGATAACACAAGACAAATACGAGACCGTAGAATACAAGTCTATCGTTTGTGATGCCGAATCGATACTCGCGGAAGAATTTGTAACTAATGGAAATAAATTTTCCAATTCAGCTACCCAGAGTAATGAAGAAAGCTACTCTGGAAATTTTTCTAGCAAACTTCATGCGAAACATAAATATGGTATGAGCTATGTGATAGAATCACCAGCTCCAGGTACTCGATATCAAGTACAAATTAAAAGAAAGACTAACAATAGTGAGCACTCTGCACTTGCGATAAGTATGGATCCAATAAGCGCTGGATATAAACAAACAAGTACCGCCACTAACGTAGATGAAAATGGTTGGGAAACGCTAGAATTGGAATTTGCTATAGATGATACGACTCAGGTCAAAAAAGTTTCTATATTTCCATATCTCGGCAACGAAGAAAGTATCGCTTATTTTGATGATCTATCTATTATTATAAAACCACTAATACCCAATAGAGATATTAATCATACTCAACTTCACTTGTATCTAGATCATAAAGCGCTCAACAAACTAAATAAAAAAAGAAACGAAGCACTTAGTAAAGGCTTACTTGTATCCGCAGATGATGACTGGGTCAAAGCTAAGTTTACTGAAGATGATAAAGATGGAATCGATATCAAGTTAAGACTTAAAGGAGATTGGACGGATCACCTCAAAGGCGATTATTGGTCATATAGAATCAAGATGCCCAGTGATAAAGCTTGGAAAAGAATGCAAACATTTTCATTACAAAACCCTAATACTAGATCATATCTGGATGAATGGATCTATCATAAAGCTCTAGAAAAAGTAGATGTCATTACTCCAAGGTATGGGTTTGTTCGCCTCATCCAGAATGACCAAAAACCTGTACTCTATGCTTATGAAGAGCACTTCGAAAAGCAAATAGCAGAATACCGCAACAGACGTGAAGGTGTTATTATCAAGTTGAGTGACGAATATCTTTGGAGTCAGAGAATACTCAACAGTCGCGAAGAGCATCCTGATGTATTTGAGACATCTATCAATAACTCAGACATACTCCCTTTTGGAGAAAAGAAGACCCTCAAAAATCCAAAACTCAAAGAACAATTTTTGCATGCACAGAACCTTCTCAATGCTTTTAAAGATAGAAAGGCAACCGCGGCTGAGATCTTCGACATGGAGCTATTAGCCAAATACTTCGCGATCACAGATATATTTAATGGTGGCCATGCATTTATATGGCATAATATGAGGTTTTACTATAATGCAATCACACGAAAACTAGAACCTATCGGGTTTGATGGTTTTACAGAAAACGGATCACTCAGGGTATACTCTCATCTATTCTTCGGTGAATTCAAATCTGGAATTCCTGACAACGATTGGAGCGCTTTTTATAATTTTATATACAAAGACCCTGAATTCAACAAATTCTATGTTCCAGCCTTGAGAAAATACTCTGGAGATGATTATATCAATGAACTTCTAAAAGAGGAGGCGAAAGAAATAAGTGAATTAGAATTACTAATCTCCAATTATACCGCAACTAACTATAGTCTCGATAAGGCGGAAATAAGGAAACGCGCAAGATTGATCCACAAAAACATCCAACCTCGGAACGAAATGTCGATAAAAGCTTATCGCGATTCTGAACAATCTACGAGTATCAACGTGTCTAACTTTCATCCTGTCCCTATCGAAGTAATAGGTAGTAGTGATAATAAGGTTTGGAGAGATGTATCCGCAGATGTCTTCCTAATCAATAGTAATGCACGTAATCAACCTGCAAATTACACCTCTATTCAGGTAGATGCTTCACACAGTTACGTACATTATAAATTGTCTGGAAGCGATGAGGTCTTTTACTCAACTATAAGAAAATGGAATAATCCAGAAAACCTGATCAGTCGATATGAACCTAGTCAGAAGCCTGTAATACCATTCCAAAAAGAAGATTATTCTTTGACGGACAATCAATTAGTAATAAAGCCTGGAAGATATCAATTAAAGTCTCCTCTCCTACTTCCTAAAGGGTATACCCTTGTACTTAGTGAAGGTACAGAGATAGACTTAGTAAACAAGTCTTATATCCTTATCTATGGGGCTTTACGATCGATAGGTCATGCTGATGCTCCGATTATTATAAAGTCAAGCGATCAATCTGCTCAAGGAGTAACTATACTACAAGCTGAGAAAAAATCTGTTCTCGCCTACACTACGATAGACAATCTCAATACATTAGAAGAAAACGAATGGCAATTGACAGGAGCTATCACTTTCTATGAGTCTGATTTAGATATGGTAAATGTTACGATTAGTAATAATCATTGTGAAGACGCATTGAACGTAATAAGGTCTACATTCAATATCCGAAAATTAAATATCAATCATACGTTTGCCGATGGATTTGATAGTGATTTCTGTAAAGGCAGTATTAGTGATTCATATTTTCACCATACTGGAAACGATGCGGTAGATTACTCTGGTAGCGTCGTTGAGATTTCTAATCTCAGATTAGAGAATATCGGAGATAAAGGAATAAGTGCCGGAGAACAAGCTACCTTAAAAGTAAAGGACGTCTATATCGATGGTGCAGTAATTGGTATTGCGTCCAAAGATCTATCTCTAGTGACTGTTACGAATTTAGATATGAAAAATTGTAATCAAGGTTTCGCTGCTTATCGCAAAAAACCAGAATTTGGCGGTGGGACGATCATTGTAAAAAGCTTTACTGCTACTAATGTTAAGAGTCTGACTCAGAAAGATGATATGTCCAAAATATCTCTACCACAACAATAGAGCAGAAAATGAGGTATGAAATCAAATATGCAATCGATCAACTTAGCTTAGCTTCAATAGAGGCAAGCATACTTATGCATCCGGCATCCTTTTCTATCGCATTTCCAGATCGACAAGTAAATAATATATACTTAGATACACCAAACCTTCATTGCTTCTACCAAAACATTGAAGGTGTACCTAGAAGGCAGAAAATGAGATTAAGATGGTACGGAGATCTCAATCATCCTGAAAGCGATTCCGTATTGGAGCTCAAAAATAAAAATGCGGAACTTGGATGGAAAGACAGTTTCAAAATCTCTAACCGATTAATAGATACTAAAGAAAAGCTGTTTGGTGCGATTGCTGAACATCCTGTAAAGCTGGGAACCATGGTACCTATCCTTCATAATTCATATCAAAGAAAATACTATGAATCTAGTGACAGGCTTTTTCGATTGACTATCGATAGCAAGCAATCCTTTAAAATTCCTTTTTCCAATATGAATGCCCATGATATTGGCCGTTACCCTATAATCGTTGAACTCAAATACGACGCAGAACATGCAGAAAGGGCAAGAGATATCATGGACTATCTACCCTACCGCCAAACCAAAAATAGTAAGTACACTAATGGTGTCACAGAGTTACTATTTTAATAAAACAATTAATCAAAATACCAAAGATCCTATATGTCCTATCTAAGGAAGTATAGTATCCATCGTTACATCAATATCCCTAAGCAATTCTGAATAATCACTCGGAGTGCTTCGCTTGAGATAAGACATAAGTACACCTATCGTAGCGTTGTTGAGCGTCTTTCGTTTATATTCGATTTCCGTCTTACTATAGATTTGATTATCGATCAAGTAATTCCAATCCTCTTCACATAGTGAATCCAAAAACGAAACCACTTGATTATTGACTTTCTTCGAAGCTAATTTTTCGATATAGAACAAATCAAATACTCCAGGATACTGGACGAAGTAATTGATATAACTCACTACAATAGCTTTGATTTCAGGTTTTCCAGGTTTTGATTTGCGTATATTTTGATTGACTGCATCTCTACATTCATCTTTGAAGTCAAGTAGACTAAGAGATATTAGCTCCGTCTGATCTTTAAAATAATTGTATAATGTTGCATACGAGTATCCTGCCCGTTCAGCTATATTACGTACACTCAAAGCCTTACTACCTTCACCTCTCAATATTTCTTTAGTCGCTTCTATAAAGTAGCCTCTTGTACGCTCCTCCTTTAATTTTGTATTCGTCATATTCTGTTGTTATGATGCAAATATAGACTAAATATTAACACTGTTAATAAAATTAACTGTTGTTAAATTTATTCTTGCAACTTTCTTTTCAAGTCAATCAATTCATTTCTCTTCTTATCGTGTAGGCATCTTTGCTCCCATCGCCCTACAACCAAGGCAATAATAAAAGTAACGGTGATCATAAGAATAAACCAAAGATTAGTCTTTTCCAAAATCAAATGAAAAATAGAAAGTATTGCTATTCCTCCGATATACCAAGTCAAAAGAAATTTAGATAATCGAGATTGATACGTAGCATTATGAATGGCTTGATCCAAATTATTGAGTACCGAATCTCCTTCATTCAATTGATTAGCTTGTCTTACTTTTTTATAATAATATGTTCCCGCAGCGGTAGCTAACGTTAATAATCCAATTGAATATTCGCCAAACCCTATACTATCACACAATCCAGTAAGTGTAAATATTATTATTGGTATTCCAACATTCATTATAATGATAAAATTTTCAACATAGCTAGCTCTTCGATTGGCACTCATTGATTTTTTATTGACCATTTGATCCATCTTAAATTGGTCAATTACATAAAGAGTTTGATTGCTGTCACTGTCCCATACTTTTTTCATATCTTCTAAGTTCATGATTTATAAATTTTGTGCGCGTTCTTGTAAATGATGTTTGATCCTTGAGATCTTGACTCCGACTAAGCTTGTAGTGATACCTAGTATGTTGGACATTTCTCTATAACTGAAGCCGTCGAGCATAAGCAGCGTTAGAGATTTTTCTACTTTACCCAACTTAGATATTTCGTGATAGAGCCAATCAAGTTTCTCATTAGACTTATGTTCGGACGGTATGAGTACTAGATCATCATTGAGTAATTCGTGATTCTTCTGCTTATTTCTAGAGGACCATTTGATAGCTGTATTTAACGCTACTCGATATACCCAAGTATGACTACTTGATTCTCCCTTGTAATTAGGTACCGATCTCCATACTTGTATTACCACCTCTTGAAACAGGTCATTATCATCTGATCGACTAGAGGCATAGACTCTCACTATCTTAAATAGTAGAGGCTTAAACTCGCTTAACCATTGATTAAATATCGTATCCTGCTCTTGCTTTGTCATCGTTATATCTTACATTCTATTAGTACCTCATGACATTGAATTTATTACAAGATCGTCATTTATTATTTTTAATACGCCACTAGCTGATACAATCTAGGCTTTGGCTATTAACTTACGGCGTGTCTAATTTTATAAGCAAATACAAACAAGACTTCAGTCTCAATCTCAAATTGGCTTTGCCTTTAATGGCGAGTCAGTTAGGTCAAGTGGCAGTTAATTTTGCTGATAATATTATGGTCGCTAAACTGGGACCAGCAGCACTTGCGGGTGTATCTTTTGCTAATGCGATCTTTGCGATTTGCTTGGTATTTGGTATGGGAATCAGCTTTGCATTACCACCATTGATCTCTGAAGCACAAGGTGCGGGCGACGATAGACGTATCTCATCTTTTTTCAAGCATAGCCTTATAGTTAATATTGCATTTGGTGTGATCAGTATGATTCTTTTGATTGCCTTCATTCCATTCATGAAGTATCTCGGCCAAGATCCGGAGATCATACCTCATGCAGCCGATTACATGTATTATTCCGCATTAGGGATGCTACCCTTCATGATTTTCCAGACATTGAGATGCTATAGTGATGGATTATCAGAAACGCTTCCATCGATGATTATCATCATTATAGGTAATGTGCTCAATGTAATTCTTAACTACCTCTTGATTTTTGGTCATTGGGGATTACCTCAGATGGGAGCCGCTGGTGCATCTCTAAGCAGTTTGATTTCAAGAGTCTTTATGGTAGTTGGAATCCTAATTCTATTTAGATATTGGAAAAATCTATGGGGCTATCTCAGTGAAGTAAGATTCAATATCTATAAATCTTCATACTTCAAGAAGATACTAAGTTTAGGTATACCCTCTTCGTTTCAGATGACATTTGAATTGACTGCTTTTTCTGCAGCCGCGATTATTATGGGATTTATAGGCAAAGTCGAGCAGGCATCACATCAGATAGCGATTAATCTTGCGTCTATGACATTTATGATTGCTACAGGACTCGCTATGGCAGCCACTATAAGAGTAGGTAATCAACTCGGCAAAGGTGATATACCAAGGGTAAAAGATGCAGGCTACTCGGCAATGATACAGATTACGTTGTTTATGATTATAGCTGCTATTGGCTTTGTACTTACTCGACATCTACTTCCGACTATCTATATGGATAATGAAGAAGTAATATCTATCGCTGCATACTTACTACTAGCAGCCGCAATATTTCAAATTCCTGATGGAATACAGGTAATAACATTATCTGCACTCCGAGGATTACAAGATGTCAAGATACCTACAATCATTACTTTTCTGAGTTACTGGTTTCTTGGTATACCCTGCAGTTACATATTAGCCATAACCCTAGAATGGGGACCCATTGGTGTATGGATCGGATTGATCGTAGGGCTGACTGTGTCTGCTATATTTTTGTTTTATAGATTTAAAATGTTGACTAATAAGCTAGAACAAAAGCCATAACTTATCCTGCGACAGCCGCGATCATGATCACACTAGAGATCATTAGACCAATAGCAAATATCATTGCTGAAGCATTAAGAAATCCATGTTTCCTATTTACATTTTTACTTATAAAGTAGATGTCTTCTATCATAGCATCATAGATCCTTTTCTCTTTTTTGATCGTATCCTTTACTAATGATTTATAATGTTTAAGGTCAAGTTTACGAGAGGTCTCAAAACTTAATAAGCTTGTTCCATGCCAAGATTTATCTGATGATCCAATAAGAAATGGTTTGATCGCTATCAACGCTCCAACAATAGATAAAGTAGATGACGAAAGCAATATGACGATATGTAGATTACTACTCATCACAAAAGTGCTTTGCATAAATGATGTCCCTAATAGAATTGACAAGATAATTGCATTCACTGAGATCAATATATTAGCCTTTCTATCTATCATAGCCTGTAGACGATAGTTGTTCTGTGACAATGTCTTGAATAGTGTCTGACGCGCTCTATCTTTTGCAGACGACTTTTTCTTACTATTATTATCCCCATCATTATTCTTAGGACTCTTCCCTTGCGATGTTTCTTCTCTTACAATGTGTAATGGTATTACCCTACTTAGTCTATCTTCCATATTGATTTCGTTTTACACTTATATAACGTAACGAAATAGAAAGAAGGGACAATATATCTACTAACATACTAGGCTCATAGACCAGTTAGTTTAGAAGGTCGGTAAATGATGAAACCTTGATAAAAAAAGTACTAAGCTTTCATTTGCTTCTTAATAAGCTTTATCGCCCAAGCATAATGGCTAGCGGTAGCCGATGTTAAATAAGCACCTAATGAAGTGGATCCAGTCCAATGATATTTTTTCTTGGTAAACAATTCTTTATCAGTATGCTCTTCGATCAGATTACTGATATTCGCATGGCTCGTTGCTAATTTTGATATCGCATCTTGAAGCTTTACATTCTTATATTTTTCTCTTATCATAAGATTGAGATCCGGCAATGTTTTCCATGTATATCCTTCGGATGGCATTGAAGGTTTATCGCCTCTCATACCGACATTATACCAACCTAATTGCAAAAGATGCCAATGATGTAAATGAATGACAACATCTCGAACGTTACGATTAAGCATACCTTCTTGAAAAGGCATCATCTTTAACGCTGGATCAAGAGACTCTATATATTCCGTTAGAGAAATATAATTATTTTCACTTTGAATAAGTAAGTATTTTTTATTTGAAGGTTTTGCCATTAGTCTTAATGCTGATAAAGAACATGATCAAAAGAGATTAATATCTAATCTACAACTTCCTCCTCTTCACTTCTGTCTGTATAAATTTCAACTCTCTACCCATCTCTCCGGTAACAGAAGTATTTTCTTGAGCACGTCGTATCAGATATGGGATCACTTCTTTGACAGGACCATAGACTAGGTACTTACCTACGTTATACCCCGCTTCAGCCAGATTAAATGTTATCTGATCACTCATACCATAGAGTTGACTAAAATTAAGATGTGGATGTTTTTTATCTATTCCAAGCTTATCTATCAGTTCTGCTTGATAAAGGCTACTTTTTTCGTTGTGTGTGGCGCAGCAAGATCCTATAGTCTTATAATTTTCGGTACAGAACTTGATCGCCTCATCATAATCTTTATCTGTAGAAGGTTTATCTTTTTGAATAGGTGAATCATAGCCCATTTCTAAGGCTTTGTTCCGCTCTTTCTCCATGTAAGCACCTCTTACAAATTTGACTCCGAATAAGTAGCCGTTTTCCTGAGATTTTTGATAATCTGATTTGAGTTGTGCAAGCTTATCATGCCTGTACAGCTGATAAGTATTATATACGATCACCTTCGTTCTATTGTACTTGCTCATCATATCTATAGCCAATCGATCTATAGTAATCTGCATCCAACTCTCTTCTGCATCGATAAATATACCCACACCTAGCTCATTTCCCTTCTGACAAATCTCATCTACTCTATCGTATAATTTTTGATATGCCATCTGATCTGCTTCAGATATTTCTCCAGTTTTTTGTAATCTCTCCAAGAGTCCATTATCTGCTAATCCAGACAACTTACACACCACTACTGGAACAGAGTTATTTGCTGCTGCGAGTTTGACAGATTGTATGATCTGATCTTTTACTTCGTCATGCTCTTCTGGTGTAGACTTTCCTTCTGCACCGTAATCAAGTATAGTAAGCGCATTGTTTTCATATAGCTTATCTATGGCTACTTGACAGTCTAACAAGGTTTCTCCTCCACAAAACTGTTCGTATATGGTCTGTTTCACTGCATACCGTGCAAAGGGAAGATTATATTTTACAGCAACTAAACCTACCGATGATAGCAATTTAGTAAGCACACTGTTACTCATCAGTTTAAATAATCTCGCTGTTTTCTTAAGTTCCTTATTTGACTTGTTAGCGAATGCTATCTCTGTATTGTCGAAGTTAATTTGGGACCTCGGCTCCGGTTCTGACATTAGTTTATTTTAGATGGTTAGCTTAAGACTAAGATAGTAGAAGTTTTTAATCTTTTGTATACAAATGAAACTCTAGTAATCTACTTGTTCCATATCCTCCATGATTTATTAGCTTGATCATGCAACATAGAAAGTCCATTCATAATCGCAGCACCTTGCTCTTCAGCACGAGCCAAAAATAGAGATTTAGGAGGATTATATACCAAATCAAATATGAAATGAGAATTACTGATATGCTCATAGGGTATGTCTGGACAACTATCTACCTCTGGACTAGTACCTAATGGAGTAGTATTGATAATCAATGTGTGCTCAGCCATAACTTCTTGATTCAACTGATCATAGGTAAGGTACTTGTGATTACGTGATACTAATCGGTAATCTATCCCTAACTGATCCAATACATATTGGCAAGCCTTAGATGCTCCACCAGTACCGAGTATCAGCGCTTTATCTACGCAAGCTCCATCTATCAAAGTATATAGAGAGTTTTCTAAACCATAGACATCTGTATTATGTCCAATAAGCTTACCATCTATTATATCTACAGTGTTGACTGCACCAATTATCTTTGCTGCATCTGAAAGCTCGTCTAAGTATGGTATGATTTGCTCTTTATATGGAATAGTAACATTGAAGCCTGACAGTCCTTCATCTATCAAGTCCTGAACGCCTTCGATTTTCTCTAACGGATAAGATTTATACTCAGCATCTATGATTCCTTTTTCTTCAAATTTAGCAGCAAAGTAACTGGGCGAAAAAGTATAGGTAAGCGGATATCCTATCAATCCATATTTTCTAATTTCCTTCACTACTTTCCTTTTCCTTGTATGAGCACTAAGATCGTATAGAACAAGATCTTTATATCTAAACTCAATGACATATTTTCAATATAGAGAATATCAAACTTAAGCCTCTGCACCATCTGATCTACATTAGATGCATAGCCATATTTTACTTGACCCCAAGATGTAATTCCTGGTCTTACTTTGAGCAGATGCTTATAATGTGGAGAGCGCTCCATAATCAAATCGATAAAATGTTGACGTTCTGGACGTGGACCGACTAATGACATATCTCCTCTTAATACATTCCAAAACTGTGGTATCTCATCCAATCTCCAAACTCTCATTACCTTCCCCCACTTTGTGATTCGATTATCCGAATCATGAGAAAGCTGCGGGCCTGCATCTTCCGCATTGGTATACATGGATCGGAATTTTAGGATTTTGAAAGTCTCTCCATTGATTCCTACCCTATCTTGTTGATATAGAATAGGTCCATCTGAAGAAAATCGAACTCTGATAGCAATATATATAATCAATGGCAGTAAAATGATTAAGGCAACTGCACTTGCTGCAAGATCTATTAATCTCTTGATAATCATCTGCCATCTCGGCATCAGTTCTCTTTGCACTTCTATCAGTACTGAACCAAATAAGTGGTTCATCTTAACTGTACCTAACATGATATCATACATGTCGGGTATTACCTTGATCAAAAGATCATCCGAAGCATCAAATAACCTATCAAACACATCTTGCATTCTATCATGCTCCGAAGTCTCTACTGCTACGATTACATCACTAATCTGATATTTATCTAATACTGTTTTGATGTCTGGGATCTTACCTAGCTTTGGTAATCTATCTTCAATTACATTTTGTGATTTCCCATTACTATCGATGAATCCAACAAACTCATGCCCCATACTGTACGGTCTACTTTTTACCTCTTCGTATAGTTCTACTGCATTCTTATCTCCTCCTATTATTAAAGTATTGTAATATACTTTGCCTGCTTTGAGTCGACGCTTAGTATAGGTTAGGATAATCATCCTAGCTACTACAGTCAATCCAAAATGCAGTAAAAACAATCTGGTCACAGAATTGAAATATGAAGTATACTGTAATACCGAATCATCCATCATTATGGTGAAGAAAAGTAAAAGTACCCCAAAGAATGAAATCCACAGTGTTCGCTGGAAAGTAGCTAATCTAGAGTATCGATATACATCGCTATATTTATCAAAGATCGCATACAAGATTTGCCAAATCATCGGAATGAGTAAGAGGCCATAATAGAGTTTTTGGTCTGCAAAAATGCTATCCCAAGAAATCCCTGGCTCTTCTATACTCTTTCGAAAAGTAAAGAAACAGAACCATGCAAGCATAGACATCAGATAATCTGACAGTCTATACACTATAAGGCTCAATTTTCTCTGCTTTCTGTACTTCATTTGCGATCTAGAAGTGTACTAGTTTTATATTGTCAAGATAAACATTGGACGGTATTGGATCATCCCCTGTTACGGCCGATGCCAATGCAATCGAGTATCGATCAATCTCTATATTTCCTACAAATTCTGAAATATCAATATAAATTTTGTTCCACTCTTCGCTTGGAGCAACCAATACAGTATAGTCTCGTTGAATAAAATTATCTCGATAAGTGATCCATCCTGCTAAGAACGGAATATCACATTTGTAATCAATCTCGATAAATGTAGCTGAACCTAGGTTGTTTTGTCTATCGTAAGTAGCAAGAGTTGTCCTTTCAAATGAACTGGTATCTGTATCAAATATTATCTGTGCAGAGCTAGAACCTGACAATACTACTTCAGACTGAATAAGAATATCTACCCCTTCGCCATCAGATTCATTAGGGTCATTGACAAATATATGATTGCTTTCGAAATCTTCAATTAAATCAAATTTGACATTTTCAGAATATTGAAATAATAAGGGAATCGGCTTTTCTTCTCTAGCCGAAAGGTTAGCAGAAACTTCTATCGGTTCGAAAAAAGGATATCTCAATGCATTACCTAATCCACCGTTATTTCTTACGCCTGCGAAAACTGTAAATTGCTTTTCTGAACCTGACAGTATCACTGGTACTTTCGCCGGTAATGGGAAGATCCCTAGAAAAGTCGGTCCATCGAATACCCATACATCTTTAATATTATGTGTAGGTGCTCCCTCAATAGGCGTTGTACTTAAACTAGGATTTTCGAATACAAGGAAGCCCGGTATCGGATCTTCAGTATCAAATAGCGAACAAGAGCTTAACAGCGTCACTATGCATAAGTATGTAAGTAGTCTCAAGTTTTTCATATTATTTATAACAAAACGAAATGAATTAGGCACTTTGTTCATTTTATTCAATTCGCTAAATTTTATTCAGAATACCCTATTAATAATACGTTTTACAATTTCAATTGTGTTAGCAAATCATGATTATTATTGTCACCTTAAACATATCATCCAATCGAAAAACCCTATTCCTTTATTTAAAATACATCAGAACAGCTCCAAACAATGTGATCAGCACAATCAATACAGACGCCATCTTAATACTATATCTAATGTGATTTGAGAATGTCTCTATCTCTGTTCTGAACTTAGGGTACTTAGGCAACACTTCTTCCTTCATCTTTTGAGGATTAAGAAGATGCTTGGTTTCAAACTCCACACGGTTACGCACTAGCACCTTATACGACTTCATGACTTTCACCCTGAAGTATACATTGACAAATAACATGGCTACGAATAACCCTATGATGACTGACACCAGTATTACAAACATTCTTGCTAAATTGGAGGGCAAAATTAATCGAATTTTACAAATACAAGCATTCAAACTCATGTATCTACGTATAGCTATAATATTGATAATCAGCGTTTTTTCTACTTTTCTAGTGGCTCAGGAGGATATTACGTACTATCTACCAGATATTGAATATAATCCAGCTATACCTACACCAGAGTCAGTAATAGGCCATCAAGTCGGCGAATGGCACATCAGCCATGACAAATTGGTACAATACATGGAAAAACTAGCCGAGTCCAGTGATCGAATTATCATACAAGAATATGCTAGATCACATGAGAATAGACCATTGCTTAATCTTATTATCTCTACACCCGAAAACCTATCAAAGATAGATGAAATCAAGGCCACACATCAAAAGCTATGTATCCCAAACGAAGCAGATCAGGTAAATACTGCCGATGAACCCATTATCGTTTATCAAGGTTACTCCATCCATGGTAATGAGTCTAGTGGAGTCAATGCAAGTATGCTAGTCGCCTATTATCTAGCCGCCGGCCAATCTCCAGAGGTACTCAACAAACTTAAGAATGGGGTCTTCATAATAGATCCAGCGTACAATCCTGATGGCATCAATAGATTTGCTAGTTGGGTAAACAGCCACAAAAGTAAGCATCTTGTAAGCGATCCAGCAGACAGAGAGTATACAGAAGCATATCCAAGAGGAAGAACTAATCATTATTGGTTTGATCTCAATCGAGATTGGCTGCTACTTACACATCCTGAGTCTCAAGGCAGAATCAAGGTATTTCATGATTGGAAACCTAACATCTTAACAGATCATCATGAGATGGGTACTAATAGCACATTCTTTTTTCAGCCCGGAATACCAAGTCGGACTAACCCTAATACACCACAACGAAATCAAGATCTGACAGAAGAGATTGGACATTTTCATGCGCATGCACTGGATAGTATAAAGTCATTATACTACACCAAATCTAGTTTTGATGACTATTACTATGGTAAAGGATCTACATACCCTGATGCTAATGCGTGCGTCGGTATATTATTTGAGCAAGCTAGCTCACGTGGACACTTACAAGAATCGGTTAATGGATTGCTTTCTTTTCCTTTTACGATCAGAAACCAAGTAGTTACTTCTCTATCTACCCAAGACGCAGCCATCTCCAAGAGAAAAGAGATGCTTGATTATCAGCGTACATTCTACAAAAACAATATCACTGACGGTAAGAATAGCAGCATCGGAGGATGGATATATACCGATAGAGATGCCTATAAACTAAAAAGATATAATGAAATAATGCTGGCTCATCAACTGGATGTATACCCTATTTCTAGGGATATTAATACCAATGGCAAGGTATATAGGGCTAACGAAAGTTACTTCGTACCCATGGAGCAAATACAGTCCAAAATGGCAAAAACAATATTCGAAAAAGTGAGAACGTTTCCGGATAGTCTATTTTACGATGTATCTGCATGGACCATGCCTCTCGCATTTGATCTACAATATGCTGAACTTAATAAAAGTACAAAAACCCAATTAGAGCTTGGTCAAAAATTGACGGAACCGCAAACCATAAAAGGTAATTTGCACTCCTCTGACCAAACTTACGCATATGTATTTGATTGGAATCAATATAAATCACCGAATGCATTACTCGCGACCCAAGATGCTGGACTTATCACTAAGATGACGCACAAAGAGTTAGATATAGAACTTGTACTATCAGGCAAAAAACAAAATATGAATTTCGGTAGAGGAACTATCATAGTGCCTTTACAAAATCAAAATATGTCTAATGTAGAGATTGAACAAACACTTTCTCGAATAGCCCAAGAAAATAATCTAAACATATATGCCCTATCCTCAGGAATGACGAAATCATATATGACACTTGGTAATCCTGATGTGGCAAAACTCAATAGGCCCAATGTGATGGTAATAGTAGGTAATGGTACGAGCAGTTATGACGCTGGAGAGATTTGGCATACCATGGATCAAAGACTTGGCTATCCTCTTACGAAGATGGAAATTGGAGATATATCATCATCGTCACTACGAAGGTATAATACGATCGTAATGGCACATGGCTGGTATGGTACCATAGAGGAAGATCAAGTAAAAGATATTTCCGATTGGGTAAAACAAGGGAATACATTGATCACTATAAGAGGTGGTACAGATTGGGCCGCCAACAAAAAACTAATACAACTAGAACGATATAAAGGTAAGGCCGGTAAAGATAAAGCGGATAAATACCAACCCTACGAAGTGCACCCAGTGAGGCGCGGAGCGGGTGTTGTTGGTGGTGCTATATTTGAAACTAAAATGGATCTATCACATCCCCTTAGTTATGGTTATAGTGATAACATCTTACCTGTATTCCATAGAGGTACTAATATATATCAACCGACTAAAAATCCATACGCGACACCTCTTAAGTATACTTCGAAGCCGATCCTATCTGGATATATCCCTAGAGGATTTGATACTAAGATCGCTAATCATGCGGCATTGACTGTGCATCGTTTAGGTGGAGGTAGAGTCATTGCATTTCAGGACAACCCAAATTTCCGAGGCTATTGGTATGGTGGGACTAAGCAGTTTTACAATGCCGTATTTTTTGGTGCTGAGATTAGTGGAAGGACAATGGAGTAAGTTTACACAAGTCACAGCATATTTACGAAAGGCATCCTTCAATTTAGCAACTCGCTAAAGGCATATTGCACAACCAACATCAGAAGATAAATACACTTTCGATTATCTATAATTGTATTTATGTACTCATATTTGGTAGATAAATACAATTTTAATCACCTATAATTGTATTTATGTGTGTACATTTGGTAGATAAATACACTTTATGCACTGTTAGAAGAAAGTCCTGACAATGAAAAATTTACTCATATGATTATAGGTCGAGAACAACAAAGTAAGATATTACAATCTCTACTCAAAGATAAAAAGTCACATTTCATAGCCATTACAGGAAGACGTAGAGTTGGCAAAACATATCTAATAGATCAAATCTACAAAGATAACATTGCCTATAGAGTGACAGGCATACAGAATGCAGATACTGATGCACAAGTAATAAACTTTACACAGAAAGTAATAGAATATAGTAAGGTGCCCCTGATAGGAACTTTGAGAAATTGGCAAGAAACATTTATATACTTCAAGGCCTATCTCGAAAGGTTATCTAAAAGGAAGAAACATGTAATCTTCATCGATGAATTACCATGGATCGCTACTGCAAGGTCTGGTTTTATACAAGGACTAGCACATCTATGGAATGACTTCATATCAAAACAACCTCATTTCATACTAGTAGTATGTGGATCTGCAACTTCATGGATATCAAAAAAAATCATCAATGATAAAGGTGGATTTCATAATCGTCTAAGCCATATTATCAAACTAAAACCGTTTACACTGAGAGAAACTAAATTATTTTTGAAGTCCAGAAAAGTAAACCTCACCGACAATGCCATAACAGAAATATACATGGCGATGGGTGGTATTCCCTTCTATCTGGAACAAATACAAAAAGGGGAAAGCCCAACAGTAGCTATAGATAGATTATGCTTCGCCAATGATGGGTTACTCAAATATGAATACGAGAACCTATATAAAGCTCTATTTGATTATCCAGAAAACCATGAAGCCATAGTAAAAACATTAGCGACGAGTCAATCTGGACTGACAAGGGAGGACATCATCAAGAAATCAAAAGTGGATCCAGGTGGACCTTATACACGAACTATGGATGATTTGATTACTTCTGGATTCGTCATAGAAGAAACTCCCTACGGAAGAAAAAAACGTGGAGCACTATATCGATTGATCGATGAGTACTCAGTTTTCTACCATAAATTCATAAAACCCAATAGAAACAGTGGTAAAGGAATATGGCAACAACTTTCTGCCAAACAAGCTTACAAAATATGGACTGGTTATGCATTCGAAACTTTATGCCTAAAACATATAGATCAAATCAAAATCGCACTAGGCATCACAAATGTTTATACTGAAAATTATAGCTATCGTTACACTGGATCTAAAGAAGATAAAGGATTTCAAATCGACCTTATCATCGACAGAAATGATAATTCAATAAATTTATGTGAATGTAAATACTATAATATTGGCTATAAGATAGACAAGCAATATGCAGCAAATCTTCAAAGAAGAAAAGCTGACTTTATAGCCCAAACCAAAACTAAAAAATTGGTCTTTAATACTATGATTAGTAATCACTCAATTGTCAAAAATCAATACTCTCTAGATGTTGTTGATTCAAGTATTATAGTATCCGATCTTTTTTAGCCACCAATAACGAAAATCAACCACCATAATACCAAATGATTTTACACCACCCTACTTCAGTACTCGAGGCCTTCTGAATACCGGCACCGTACTACATGGTTCACCATACATTACTGATTGTGCATAAGGCTTAAGCGCGGCCGTAAGTGCCATATAAGCGGCTGGAGGTACTGGTTTTTGACTACAACCCTTGATGATTACCTTATCGCCTTCATACTGAGAATAGTCTTGGGTAACGATAAACGATTCATAATAGTGTCGTAAATATTGATCAAGATCGCCTTGATAGCTATCGGATACATATGGTTGAGCATAACTTATCACAAGCATATATGCCCATACAGGAATAATCGCATCCGCAGTGCAATGCACTAGTAATATCTTATCTTGATACTGGGTCCATTCGTGTTCCTTTAGGGCTGCACGAAAGTCTTTCTCTTTGAGAATCAAGCCTTTGAATAGGTGATCTTTAAGATCAAATACTGCAACTTCTTGAGTTGGATAATGATCTTCCAGGTTGAGTGTAATTAGGCCTGAGTTGGCTACTCTATTTACAAGTGGTGCGTCCATAGTTATTAGTTATTCTATTAGATAACCCATATAAAGTCTACATGGTTCTATTTTCATTGATATAAGCCTTTATATCTCACTACTCTTCTTCACTTGGCGGACCCAGCACTGGAGGCAAGTCTTCGCCTAATTGTACTTTTACTGCCGCCAATTCCTCAGATGGCGCTTCTTTTATTTCTTCTAAAGGTGCAGGCTCTCCTACTTGAGAGTCAGGTAACTTAAAGTCCTTGATTTTCGGCATATCTGACATATCCTTAAGACCAAAGTACTCCATAAACTTTTCACTTGTACTATATTCTAAAGGTCTACCTGGCCCATCACTCCTTCCACTAATTGCTATTAACTCCTTTTCAAGTAACTTTTGTACAGAATAGTCACAACTTACTCCTCTGATTTTCTCCATTTCACTCTTGACCACTGGCTGCTTATAGGCTATGATCGCTAAGGTTTCCAATGCCGCTGTAGATAGTCGTCTACTACTCTGTATCTTGATGTAAGCTCCTACTATTCCATGGTAAGCCCCTTTAGTCATAAACTTAAAGCCATTATTAATCTCAACGATCTCAATAGCAAACTTATCCTCTTGGTATTTTTCAATTAATTCATCTAAAGCGGTCTCTATACTATCGGTGTCCATTTTTGTCTCAAAATGATTTTCTAATGACTCCTTGATTAGGGCAAACCCAATAGGTTGATCCGAAACAAATACAAGAGATTCTATATATTGACTAAGTTTTTCCATAGTAGTAAAATTCCTGCAAACATAATGATTTTGACAGTATATAAGGCCTCTACTGACAAGAATACTATTTGTCAAAAAACGCTCACTAAAAACCGACAAACAACAACATCCAATGCAATTTTGACAATATTAAAAACTATTGTATCCCGTATGTGGTCATTCTTCGTAGTGAAAAGGTATGCACTTTCAATAAGCACTATGATTCTATTAAAAACGACAGATATTCCCGTTCTACTCCGACTATCTTCACTAAAATATATAACCGATTCTAACTCCGTAGATACTTTGAAGTCCATCACCTCCTGATAGATCAGCACGTCTCACGGGTGGACCGAAACTATCTACTTGAATGGTACCCCCTAATCCATAGTATACTTTGAGGTAGAAGCTAGATGCGATCTGATAATGTAATACCCCTTGTACACCTAGGCTTATCTGATTATACTCAACAATACTACCACCGAACTGAGAATTATTTGTAAAGTTACCAGCAGTGTAAATTGTAAATGCCCGTAAATAAAGACCTCTTAATGGTCTATTTTCATTTCCAAAGATCTTCATCGGCAAACTAACTCCAAGCTCTACCATTGAACCATTGTCTTCAAAAGATCCAAAGAAAAAATTACTCGGTGATGAGAATCTTTTAAAACCTATATCGATTGCATATTTTGATCTAAGGAATTGAAAATGTAAGGATGCATAATCACTTAGTAATCCGTCTACATTCGTTTCAACCATTGTATAAGATCCATTTAAATCTTTATCCGCGGTAAAATTATTTTCATCCTCAAATGGAAGTTCATTGTTTCCAGCAAATGCGATTTTCTTCACTATTGCTACATCCATTTTATATAGAAGTGACTTACTTGTATCTGCTAATTCATAGAACTGGACATAATAGTCTTCGACAGATTCAATATTACAATAGATCACCTCACCTGATTTTTTGACAATCAGATCTTGCGCAGCTGCTCCGTAAGCCATCAAGAAAAGTAGAATAATGAATAATCTTACCATCGTAATAATCTTGCATTTCTATCAAATCCACCAAATAAATATCCCAGCTTAATACCATAACTAATAGCAAGGTTATCACTTCCAATAAGATCTCCATCTTCAAAATCTAAGACTCCTGATAATGGCGGAGTATTAGAAAAATTAATTGTATTCTTTCCTTTGTAGATGTGGATGCCACCATAAGCTTCAAATAGTATCTTATTTTTGAACGCAGCTTGGTAGTTAAAAATCGCGCCTATATGTACATAGTAATATTGCTCTTTTGCATTTTCAATATCTATCTGAGCATAACTTCCGCCAATGACAGGCTTGAGCCCTACTCCATCTAGTACATGAGCATTGTCGATTTTACGTAACCCACTAATCAATTCTCCCAGTCTAAATCTATATCCAATATCTAATCCTCCGCCTTTCTTTGCTTCCGGAAAATCCTTGACACTTACCCCAAATATTTTGAATGTAATCTCAATACTACTCATAGGATCTAGAGCTTTTTCGTAAGAGAACTGAATTGAATTATTAATAAGAGATAACAAATTAAATTTGATTGCCTTCGAAGTGTCGTCAGCATGGTCAATTACCTTTCTTGGGTGCTTACTAAATTCAACGACCTTGACATATTTCTTTTCGATTATTCCAAATTCATCATTTGAATCGAGATATTCAATATTGACATCATCGATTCGTGTTACTGTACATAAGATTTTATCTCCACGATTAGTGATAATCTTATCTTGCGCCAAAAGTGGTTGTATCCACACTAGTGCAATTAATAAAAACAGTGTACCTATTGTTTTTTTCAAGATCGATTGATTCATTGTTATGTTATTTCAATATTCTTTTTGTCCCTATTGATTAACCAAAGGATACCTACGATTCCACCTAATATAAATAACGTTGAAATCTTCTGAGCTTGCGACATTTCAATGCCTAAAAAATTACTTTTATCATTCACTCTTATTTCTTCGATTAAGAATCTCATGATACCATTATATATCATATACAAGAAGAAAAGGATTCCTGCAATTTGTATTTTTCTACGCATGATCCACAGCAGTAGAAATCCACCAAACCAAAATATAGATTCAAAAACAGAAGTTGTATATACGGCTTCTCTCAGCTGATGGCAATATCTAATTCCACAAGCCGTGAAACATCTGTCTTCTTCTGATATACCTTTCTTGTAGGCTGCATCATATGCTTCTTGAGAACAGCCTTCGACAAGCCCGCCACTCTGAGCAACATTATTAGGGAAATCGTAAGACCACATCCAATCAGGTAAAACCCAATATTCTGGAATCGCTGCTGCGACTACACCCCAATCACCATCCCCTGATAGCTGACAGCCTAATCTGCCAACTGCATATCCTACTAAGATCCCCATACCTCCAATATCCATTACATACCAAGGATTGATTTTAAGCTTACGAATATACCAGATTACAACAATCGTAGCCACAATCACACCGCCCAACACATTGAGTCCACTACCACTAAATAATACTCCCATCGGATCATTAGCTAATGCGGGTAGATTTTCAAACACTGAAAAAAGTTTAGCTCCGATCACACCACTCAGACCTGCAAGTATTACGATATCTGAAGTTTTTTCATGAGGACTTAGCATCACCTCTTCGATTGCCGGATCAGCGGGATTTTTTTTGCTATCTAAATAAAAATATACCACGACTACCAGACCTATGAGTAACCCGATCGGCCAATTCCCTTTAAGAGAAAATATAACACCCGCTGGATCTGCCTGAAACTCTGATAAATGACCAATGATGTATGGAATTTTCAATCCAAACAAAAAAGAGATAAATCCATTTGTCACTACATCACTTAACTTTGTAGCTGTTGATTTGACATTCGATTGGATTGCATTAATCTTACCTTCAGATTCAAGTCTAATTAATTCTTTTTTGAGTACCCACCCTGCAGCAAGTAATGCGCAGGCAAGTAATAATCCAAAAGTCTTGAAAATCGATGTCCAATTATCAGTTTGAGTACCTAACAAATCGTGAAGTAAATAACTGAGATCAGGGTACATAATTTTTATATTGGTTAGTTGTGTAAAGTTAAGTAAACGCCTTAAACTATTGGTTATCTTACATTTACTTCGTAAATCTTAACTGAAGGTGTTTATTAATAATATGCTTCAAATCTATTTCTTAAGTTCATGTATTCTTATCGTATACTATGCACTCGAAATGAAATGAAAAGGAGTACAAATAGTCAAATTTCAAGATGTATCGCTACTAGACTGCGCTTCTGTAATCTAACAATATTAAAGCTTCTTGCTGAAAAGCAAGAATTTATATTACTTTTATTAATCAAGCTTTTAGAGTAAGCGTCTTTAGAACTCGAAATTCGCTCAAAAAACAATATATTGTATTGTAATTGAGGTCATGTGAATGTTACTTCAGACGCAAAATTGCTAAAACCGAACCCCTTTGTTAAACCATTGCTATCCTAATAGGATATCGAAAACGAAAAATTTTCAACGATGTTAAGAATTTTCATCATATTATCTGTAATATCATTTGCTGCACCCCAACTACAAGCTCAAGGTAAAGGTGGAGCTATCATCTATACAGGTCTTACTAATGGAACTAGCAGCGATAAGGTGTTCACACCAGAAGGTACTGCTATAACAGGATACCATATAGGACTCGATGCTCGACTATTTAGTGGTACTATGTACTTTGGCGGTGGTATACAATATCATAACCTAACTTTATTAGCGACTCCTGATGCAGAATATTTGACTCCTAAAGAATCACACAGTTTACTCAAGACTAGATTTGGACTTGGATTTAACTTACACCAGTTTACACATCTTATCACATTAAGAGCAAAAGTATATGGTTCTTTTAATTTCAATTTAGAATATGATCCGGACCTGGTTCCTTACGAATATACTGGAGCCTATGCAGGCGCTATTGCAGGTCTTGGAATAGATATATCGTTTATCACCTTAGATGTAGAATACGAAAAAGGTCTAGTCAATGCAATCTCCATGAGACCAGACAGTAAGCTGGATATCTGGACTTTCAGTTTAGGGTTTTTCTTCTAATGACTTGAATCTTCTTCTGGATATTAATTGCTGTGTTCGCTAACGATAGCTAACAAGCCTTGATTTTCTTTTAATCATGATGTCTAATTAAAATTTAGATAAGAGTACGTATGAGCAGACCAAAAATCCAATACGAAACTGAAAGGTTAATATTAAAACCTACTGGTATAGAAGATGCCGCATTTATCTATGAGCTGCTCAACACTCCAGGATGGTTGGAGCATATCGGAGATCGTAATGTCCATTCATTAGAAGCAGCGTCCCAATATATCGAAGATCGTATGCTCACGCAATATGAAGAAAAAGGCTATGGTAATTATACTGTAATACTAAAGGAAGATCTATCAAAACTTGGCACATGCGGCATCTATGCGCGGCCAGGAATAGAAGATGTGGATATAGGATTCTCCATGCTACCTCAGTTTATGGGTAAAGGCTATAGCTATGAGTCTTCTGTCAAAATGATGTGGCTCGCAGAGCATAAATTTGGCATCAAAAAAATAACGGCCATTACTACTAGAGCAAACGTTGCTTCTCAGAATCTCATTCAAAAATTAGGAATGAAATTCACTAAAGATGTAGAATTGGAGGATGACAATGAAGTGCTAATGCAGTTTGGACTAGTATTTTAATCTACATCTCCGGGAGTATTAAATAGGTTGACGTACTTCCATCTTTATTAAATGAATAGCTATTAATCTCAAGCCATAGCTTCTTATTCTAAGTATTTCTATCCATAAGTGTCTCATCGAGACCCCATGTTGTTCGATAACTATGCGGATAAACCCCTTGTGACTACAGGCAGATCAACTTACAGTATATTAAAATAGATCTGACAATATATATTGTCATTTCGCTTTAATACAGTCTCATACACTTATGTTACTCTCCCCTATTTAGTCGCTTGAATTATTCACCTAAGCTAAAGACTAAGATTGTATTTCCTTCCTAAAACAAAACGCAACCCCAATAAATGATAATGTCTCATTGCCAACAGAATTAAACTAAACAAAAGAAGCCTGTATCGATTTCTCGACACAGGCTTATATAACTTCAATAATCCTATACTCTTTTTAATTCTTCACTTTCATCACAGACTTAGTAATCTTATGACCACCAGTTGTAATGATTTGAATCATATAAAGTCCTGCAGTATATTCTGAAAGATCAACTTCATCGTTTACAATTCCACTAGATACATTGTAAGATCTAACTACCTTACCTCTAGCGTTATAAATCGTTACCGTTTTATCACCTTTCATTGTATGCATGTTACTGATAGTAACTTTTGAATTCGTTGGATTAGGATAAGTTCCTACTAAAGTACCACATGCCATCTTCGTAAACGTAACCGGATTTGATAATTTGTAACATCCTTCGAAATCAAATTTTAATGTATTTCCTACCTCACATCCTGTAAACCCTACTCCTGCTGATATCGCATATAGAGTACATGTACCGGCAGTTAATGATTCAAAATCTAAAGTAGCGAATTCAGCTAAGTCATCGAAGTTAGCTATAATAGAATTAGACTCATCTACTAACACTAATTTCACAATTGCTCCTTCTGCTCCCTCTAATGTAAGGTCTGTAATGAAATCAGGAATTCCATCTAAACAGATTTCATAAGGGCCACCTGTAAATGTTCCTTCTTCAATAACGTTATCACATTCTGTAACAAGCATCAGATCATCGATATCCCATGCAGTTACTGGAAATCCATTATCAATAATACAATATGCTAGTAACTCAACTGTAAATGTCGTTGTCTCTGTCACTAAGAAATCATCTCCAGAGAAAGTGAATGTTCTTTCGTTCCACTCTCTTAGAGTCGTAAGACCTGATTGCTGGAATACAACTTCAGTTCCTTTTAACACTCTTACTCCAAATCTAGTTGGGTAATTGTTAGGTCCTGCGTTTCCATCTATCCAACTGAATACCTCCGGTGCTTTTTCAAAGAAAGAAAGCTCTGTCAATCTTGAAGATCCATTTGAAGCTGGTACAATTTCAATATCCAATTTGATCGCTTTATCAGAACTTGGATTGTAATCACAACCTGCATCAGAGGACACACACATTGCCACACTTCCATCTACACCTTCAGTACATGAGTGACCATTTATACTTGGATTATCTCTATAGAGATTACCACCTACTACACTTAATGTCGCACAGTTACTATCGTTATCAATAGTTGCCGTAAATTCTGAATAATCGTTTGCTTCGTTAGTAGTTCCATCAGCTGCGCACATATCCATATCTATTAATAATGAAGATTCGCTGTAATCGGCTAAACCATACTTAGTCAATGTAATAGGATTAGATAGATCGTAACATCCTGAGAATGTACTAATGTTACTACCTACACTAAGGTTCATGATGTCCTCATAACTTAGATGATAGATTAAACATGTTCCAATGTTTTGATCATCAAAATCAAATCCTGCAATACCATCATAATCTAATATGTGTTGGATAGTACCCGTTTCACTAGTAATTATCCAAGTCATGTTAGTCCCTACTTCATTTGTAAGATTAAGTTCAGTCAACATATCCATGGTTCCTTCAATACAATACTCAATCGCAGTCTCCCCTTCTTCATTTATCACTCCACCATCTGGAGTGATACTTCCTTCTACTCCGATAGATCCAGTAGCTGTACATCCTTTAGAGTCTGTTACCGTTACTGAGTATGTTCCTCCTGCTAACCCTGTTTGCGTTTCTTCGGTAGATCCATTAGACCATATTACTTGATAAGGTGCCATTCCGTTTGAAATACTCACTGTAACTACTCCATCCATCATTCCACAAATTTCTGGGGCAGACCCAACTACTATAGATGGATTACTAGATCCTTCTACAACTACAGAAGCTGCATCCGTACATCCAACGGCATCTGTAACAGTTACTGTGTAAGTACCTGCTGTTAGATTCGTGATGGTTTGCGTTGTCGCTGATGTAGACCATAAGTAAGTATAAGGTGCTGTACCATTAGTAGCGCTTGCAGTAGCCGTTCCTGTATTCATTCCACATGTTGTCTCTGTTGAAATTGCATTAGCTACTACATTCATAGAACCTGATACGACTGATGTTCCTGTTGCAACGCATCCGATTGCATCTGTCATAGTAACAGAGTATGTCCCTGCTGCCAAGTTAGATATGTTCTGGTTTGTTGACCCATTAGACCATAAGTATGTGTATGGCGCTGTTCCTTGAGTTCCAGTAGCAGTTGCACCACCATTATTTTCTCCGCATGTTGTGTTTGTACTATTAGTAGTCACCGTAGGTGAAGAAGAGTCTTCTACCGCAGTAGAACCGACTACAGTACATCCTATTGCATCTGTAATTGTTACTGAATATGTTCCTGTAGAAAGTCCACTTACACTATTGTTATTTGATCCATTAAACCAAACATAAGTATATGGTGCAGTTCCATTTGCGCCTTGTGCAGTAGCTGTTCCATTGTCTTCTGCACAAGTTGTATCTGTGCTAGACATATTAGCTGATATCGGATTAGAGTTTGTTACCGTTGCGGTAGCTACTCCAGTACAACCAGCGGCATCTGTTACTGTAACTGAGTAAGCCCCAGCACTTAATCCAGATTGAGTTGCTCCAGATAAGCCATTAGACCATGCATATGTATATGGTGCTGTTCCGCTTGTTGCACTTGCCGTTGCAGTACCATTGTTACTTCCACATGTTGTACCTGATGATATAGCAGATGCTATTGGACTATTAGAATCATTGATTGAGATACTTGATACTCCTGTACATCCTTCGCTATCAGTAATTGTTACTGTATAAGACCCAGCAGCTAATCCTGTTATAGATGCATTAGATGATCCATTTGACCATGAGTATGTATATGGTGCTGTTCCGCTTGTTGCACTTGCCGTTGCAATACCATTGTTTTCCCCACATGTCGTAGCCATTCCTGAAGTTGATGCTATTGGTGAAGTTGATGCACCAACGTTTGTAGTTGCTGTTGCTATACATCCTGCTGCATCTGTTACAGTTACCGTGTATGATCCATTGCTCAGACCTGTGATAGATGCTGAAGTTCCACCATTAGACCATGCATATGTATATGGCGCTATCCCTGACGTTGCAGTTACACTTGCCGTACCATTGTTCTCTCCACAGCTTGTAGCTGTAGATGCTGCTGTTACTTGTGGTGAGTTTGATGAAGTTACTGTAGTTGAAAATACATCTGTACATCCTGCAGCATCTGTTACGGTAACTGTATAGTCACTTGTTGCTAAATTATTAAGCATTGCCGTAGTAGATCCATTAGACCATACATATGTATATGGTGCCGTACCACTTGTTGTACTTGCTGTTACTGTTCCATTGTTTTCTCCACAACTTGTTGATGTCGCTGTTGCTGTAACATTAGGTGATGAAGAATCTCCCACTGTAGTTGTAGAAGAATCTGTACATCCTTCGCTATCTGTTACTGTTACTGTATATGATCCAGCAGCTAATCCTGTTACGGACGCGTTAGAAGATCCATTAGACCAGGCATAGGTAAATGGTGCTACTCCACTTGTTCCTGTAGCAGAAGCAGAACCAGTATCTTCTCCACATGTGGTATCTGTTGCACTAGTTGTTACTAATGCTTCAATCGAAGAGCCAATCGTCGTGTTTGCTGTAACTATACATCCTGCAGCATCTGTTACTGTTACCGTGTAAGATCCTGGTGTCAATCCTGAAATAGATGCAGAACTACCTCCGTTAGACCATCCATAAGTGTAAGGGCCTGTTCCTGATGTTGCTGTTACACTCGCAGTACCATTATTTTCTCCACAGCTCGTATCTGTTGATGTTGCATTGGCTTGCGGTGAGTTTGATGAAGTAACCGAAGCAGTAGATACATCTGTACATCCTGCAGCATCTGTTACTGTTACTGTATAATCGCCTGCAGAAAGGTTATTTAGCATTGACGTTGTTGATCCTGTTGACCATACATATGTATATGGTGCTGTTCCACTTGTCGTACTTGCTGTTGCAGTTGCGTTATTTTCCCCACAACTTGTTGCTGTAGATGATGTAGTTACATTCGGTGAGGTAGAGTCTCCTACCGTTGTTGTTGATGTAGATGTACATCCTTCGCTATCCGTTATTGTCACTGTGTATGATCCTGCAGCTAATCCTGACATAGATGCATTGGATGATCCATTTGACCATGCATATGTGTATGGTGCTACTCCGCTTGTTGCAGTTGCTGTAGCTGTACCATTATCTTCTCCACATGAAGTAGCCATTGCCGATGTATTCGCTAATGGTGAAGTAGATCCTTCTACAGTTGTACTTGCCGTTGATATACATCCTGCAGCATCTGTTACTGTTGCCGTGTATGTTCCTCCACTTAATCCTGTAATAGATGCAGTGCTTCCACCATTTGACCATGTATATGTATATGGTGCTGTCCCTGATGTTGCTGTTACACTTGCAGTACCATTATTTTCTCCACAGCTCGTATCTGATGATGTTGCACTGGCTTGCGGTGAGTTTGATGAAGTAACTGAAGCAGTAGATACATCTGTACATCCTGCAGCATCTGTTACTGTTACTGTATAATCGACTGCAGAAAGATTATTGATCATTGATGTTGTTGATCCTGTTGACCATACATATGTATATGGTGCTGTTCCACTTGTTGTACTTGCTGTTGCTGTTCCGTTATTCTCTCCACAACTTGTTGCTGTTGCTGATGCAGTTACATTAGGTGATGTAGAATCTCCAACTGTTGTTGTTGATGTAGATGTACATCCTTCGCTATCTGTTATTGTCACTGTATATGATCCTGCAGTTAATCCTGTTAAAGATGCAATGGATGATCCATTTGACCATGCATATGTATATGGTGCTACTCCGCTTGTTGCAGTTGCTGTAGCTGTACCATTATTTTCTCCACATGTCGTAGCCATCGATGAAGTGTTAGCTATTGGCGAAGTAGATCCTTCTACAGTTGTACTTGCCGTTGATATACATCCTGCAGCATCTGTTACTGTTGCTGTATATGTTCCTCCACTCAATCCTGTGATGGATGCAGAGCTTCCTCCATTTGACCATGCATAAGAATAAGGAGCTGTTCCTGATGTAGCTGTTACACTTGCAGTACCATTATTTTCTCCACAACTTGTATCTGATGATGTTGCACTGGCTTGCGGTGAATTTGATGAAGTAACTGTAGTTGAAGATACATCTGTACATCCAGCAGCATCTGTTACTGTTACATTATAGTCACCTGATGATAGATTATTAATCATTGATGTTGTAGATCCAGTTGACCATGCATATGTGTATGGAGCCGTACCACTTGTTGTAGTTGCTGTTGCTGTTCCGTTATTCTCTCCACAACTTGTTGCTGTTGCTGACGCATTTACATTAGGCGATGTAGAATCTCCAACCGATGTTGTTGATGTAGTCGTACATCCCTCACTATCTGTTGCTGTTACTGTGTATGATCCAGCAGCTAATCCTGTTAAAGATGCATTAGATGATCCAGTTGACCATGCATATGAGTATGGTGCTACTCCGCTTGTTGCAGTTGCACTAGCTGTACCATTATCTTCTCCACATGTCGTTGCCATTGCTGATGTATTGACTATTGGTGAAGTAGATCCTTCTATAGTTGTACTTGCCGTTGATATACATCCTGCAGCATCTGTTACTGTTGCTGTGTATGTTCCTCCACTTAATCCTGTGATAGATGCAGAGCTTCCTCCATTAGACCAAGCATAAGTATATGGCATTGTTCCTGATGTTGCAGTTACACTCACTGTACCATTATTTTCTCCACAACTTGTATCTGATGATGTTGCAGTGGCCTGCGGTGAATTTGATGAACTAACTGATGTCATGGATACATCTGTACATCCCGCTGCATCTGTTACTGTTACATTATAGTCACCTGATGATAGATTATTGATCATCGAAGTTGTTGATCCATTTGACCATGCATATGTATATGGTGCAGTACCGCTTGTTGTACTTGCTGTTGCT
>CALLPN010000041.1 GCA_938015435.1 uncultured Saprospiraceae bacterium | reverse complement strand
CCATCCATATCTGCATCTATACCCAACACAATTCCATCGCAGTTTTCGTCCACATCATTATTGGCAATCTCCGTCGCATCTGGATTGATCGATGCATCGCCATCATCACAATCATCATCAGAATTAAATCCGTCCATGTCTACATCTATTACTTCTACCACTCCGTCACAATTTTCATCCACATCATTATTAGGAATCTCCATCGCATCTGGATTAGTCGATGCATCGCTGTCATCGCAATCATCATCGGAATTGAAGCCGTCCATATCTGCATCTATTACTTCTACCACTCCGTCACAATTTTCATCCACATCATTATTCACAATCTCAATAGCATCTGGATTGATCGATGCATCGCCGTCATCGCAATCATTATCGGAATTGAAACCATCCATGTCTACATCTATTACTTCTACCACTCCGTCACAATTTTCATCCACATCATTATTCACAATCTCAATAGCATCTGGATTGATCGATGCATCGCCATCATCACAATCATCATCAGAATTAAATCCGTCCATGTCTACATCTATTACTTCTACCACTCCGTCACAATTTTCATCCACATCATTATTAGGAATCTCCATCGCATCTGGATTGATTGATGCATCGTTATCATTGCAATCATCATCGGAATTGAAGCCGTCCATATCTACATCTATTACTTCTACTACTCCGTCACAGTTTTCATCCACATCATTGTTAGGAATCTCCATCGCATCTGGATTGATCGACGCATCGTTATCATCGCAATCATCATCGGAATTAAATCCGTCCATATCCGTATCTGCATCACCGAAATCAGGGCAAGATCCGATAATTACAATTTCTATATCACACGCAGAGCCACAGCATCCATCGACAAGTAGGTAATATGTTTGGCCTATTGTCAATCCACTCATTGAAAGAAATCTTGAAGAATCATCCACACATTCAGATGGATCTGCATCACAATCAACTGCACTATTTGGATTAAGGCTACAATCGCTATAAACGGCGGCTTGGATTCCTACAGAACTACATGAATTAGGGTTCGCGAAACAATTATCATAAATAACTTCAAGTTCCAAATCGGTACATCCAGCGACAAAAGCTACCCATGTTGGATTATGTGAAGCTGTACTATTTCCTTCAGATCCAGCGCACATTGGTTCAGGTCCGTCTTCTGGATGCAAAAATGTACTCATCCCATATTGAAAGCCATTCATTTCACTCATAGAAAAGACAGGAGCGGTATCACATTGACATGAATTTTCTGACCCATCTAAACACTGACTAAAGACTGATCCTTGAGTCAAGAATATAATTATGGCTACTAATTTGGCAATTCTATTCATTCTAATTTCTTTTTATGATAATGATCTTTGCGACTAATATAATACAAATAGTTAGAGTTATAATAATCCCTCGATAAGTGAGACTCAAGGAGGATCACATCCCATTGTGGGGAGCAAACTATATTTAAGCATGATATCGCTACCTAGCCCATGTGTTTGCTGCGCAAGCCACATTATATTAGTTCAACGAGCGTTTGCTAAGCAAGCCACTCTAGACCGCGGGTCTTCTTTTTCATTCAAAGCGAATTCTTTATTCGCTCACTCACAAAATTTTAACTTTATATCCATCCAAAAAAAGAAGCAACTTGCGGTAGTGACCGCTTGCCAGGCAGTGCTACATATTCCTAAAATTGAAAATCTAATTCTATGGAGGCAAAATTCACTTAAATGATTGAGTTTCAAGTTAACATTCTTGCTACCTCAGGCTATTGTTTAATAGTCACTTAGCTCAAACAGTTGACTCCGTTTAAAACTGCACTAGGATCCAACTATGTCGTTGCCTTTTATAATATAGACTTTCTATTAAATCAAATAAATTGAATATTATAAAAATCTGCAACGAATTAAACTTTCAATTTCTTAACGAAATATTCAGCAAGGCCAATCATCGCAAGAATCTACTTCAACACTGCAATATGATATGGCTACTTGACTCCGTTGTTTTTTAAAAATGAATATACTCCCCAACTTTAGGACTTGACCCCTTAAGGATCGACTTATAAAAGTCTTCAAATAACAAAAGAGGCTCATCCAATGAATGAGCCTCTCTTCTTATTTGCAACCTTGTCAATTAGTCTTTAGTTAGTCAGAGGGTTAAGTCTCTGCCAACTTTATCATTGATACTATCTCATTGAAGATTACTTCATGTGTATCATTTTGTTCGTGATGATTTGATCGTCATAGTGTAGTTCGTAAAGTAGTACACCATTAGATTCTAGGAATCTAGATTCGATTGCTTGTGTATGCTTTCCTTTTTCGCGGTAAGCAGATGTGCTCAACAATGTTCTTCCTGATACATCTTTTACTACGAATCTTACATCGCCTCCTTCTGGTATGTAGTAACCTACTGTTGTTCTATCATACCATGGGTTTGGCTCGTTTTGCGCTACGTAGAACGCTTCTGCCAATTCTGGCTCTAATGTCATTTCATTCCATCTGATTTCGATATCACTAATCGACATATTATCATGGTATGATTCTGATCTGATTCCTCTATCACTGATGCTTAACATCTCACTTAATCTACCCGCTTTCTTAGCTTGGAATGTGATCGTGTATAATACATCTTCTGCTAATACTTCTAGTCCATTCGCTTCTCCATAACTCATATGTATTCTACCTTTATCATTATTGATATTTTGGGTAGATATGTTTGCTTTTGCAGGTGCTATGCTTACTAAATCTAGATCATTAGTTTCTAAAGAATATTGCCATCCAAATACTTTTGACGCATCGACTGACTTGATAACTACAGTTACTATCTCTCCTACTCCAACTTGGTTGTCGTCGATAGATAGTGTCCAAGTGTTGTCATTTCTGGTTTCAGTATTTATGCTTTCAGCATTGGCAGAAACACTTTCATTGACATCACCTGTTTTGACGCCTACAAAGTCAATATCCATATCGGAATTGAGTGTCGTGATCTCATAGTCTTCTGGCAAATTATCTAACCATGGATTTGCTGGGTCCGCAAAATTGAACTCCGCATCTATAAATCTCCATGAGTTATTACTTGGAAATTCTGGATATACACCCAATATCACCTTACGTAATATTACGATATCTGCCGCTGAGATTCCTTGATTGTAATTCACATCTGCTGCTATCATTTTGTATGGACTGTCTAGATCACCTAATCCTAAGATATGTCTTTGGACTAATACAAGATCAAGTGTACTTACACCATTGTTATGATCATCGTTCTTAAAAGGACGAACCATATAATCTCCACCTATTGGCATATCTGGAAATGCATACTCTCCAGAATCTTCTGTCATGTCAAAAATTTCATCTACACCCTCAAGGCTTACATGTACACCTTCTATTTCTTCAGAATCTTCAGTAATTATTCTTCCTGACACGCCAACCATATCTATAATATCCTCACAAGGGTCTCCTGAATTGATATTAATATCATCTAATAATAGATATTGCCTATTACCACCTACAATATCGTTATTACAACTTAGACCAAACATGATTTTGGAATAGTTTTGGGTTGTTTGAAATGTTGTAGTTATTCTAGTCCATTCTGATTCTGCAACACTTAAATCTATAGTTGCAATTATATCATAAAGGTTCTGCTTACAAGAATCCCCTACGATAGGGAATACTGTATTATCTGGCAATCCAAGCAATACAATTTCACCTTCCAAAATTGGAGGGATAGATAAATTACTAGCTGGAGCACCTGCTAAAAATGTCATAAAATGCGGCTCTCCTGCTGTAATAGGTGTTGATAATTCTCCCCCTATATATTCCACATAATTTCTGACTGTCGGATTACCTGAGCCAGTATAGCCTGGAATAAACCAAGCTCCTACGAAATGACTACCCGAATTGGGTGGTCTTGTATTTATAATATCAGTTCCACGTGAAAGATAACCTTCCGCATCATAATAATCAGAAGTAGCTTCTGTGGCTTGGAACCAATTTGCAGCCCTATCCAATTGACCAGAACCATTAGGTTCAATTCCATTAGCCAATTCTTCAAACCCTGCATTTAGAATAAGTGAACTGCTAAGGTCACAAGGATCAGAACATAAATCAAGATTGTCCTGTACTTCTATAGTAGTAGTGCAATAATCAGCATTACCATTACTATCCGTCACCCAAAGCTCAATTTCTTGTTCTCCTAAAGTACTACAATCGAATGCTAACTGAGTATCGTTAACGTCTGCTGAGAAACTCAACTGAATATCGTATCCACAAGAGTGAAAACTACCAGCGTCAACCATATCTGGTGTAACCATTGCCATATTACCATCTATAACACCATCATTATCTAAGTCCATAGGAATTAGATTAACAGAAATATTATCAAGACAATATGCTGTAGCAGTCTTTAGATTAACTATTGTAAATAATCTTTCTTGGAATGCTACGTTTCCGCAGCCATCTGTTACGGTATACCTAACTGAGTGGGTACCCAATCTATACGTTGCATTTGCGTTTGGCCCAACTCCTGTCAGATCATTAGTACCATCATTATCCAAATCGATAATATAAGTATATGAAAGATCTGCATCTGGCGTACAGTCATCTGTAGCTAATGCGACTAATCCTTCGACCGGAACTGGTGCGATACAATCTACTGCGTAACTCTCTACAACAATCGTCTCTGTGCTACTCACAAAACTAGGCGCTGTCACATTATTTATCTCAATAGTTTGAATATACTCAAATACAGGGAAGCTTCCATCCGCTGCTGCTGAACACCAATCGATAATTTTCCATGTACGATAAATCGTGCGACATGCTCCACCTCCTCCGATAAATTCTTCGTCTGTGAAACTGTCACCTGTCAAAATACATGTAGACATATCATCTATTATAGGGAATCCAAAATCTGAATCAATCAAATCTAATGCCGCTGGGCTAAGATTGGCTTCCGTACATCCGTTAGGAGCAGTATAATCCTTTGGCCAAACTATATTAGCTAGTCCAAATGGAGCATTTTGATTTTCGAATGTAATTGTCTGTGTGCATTCGCGACTTCCGTTATCCTGCAATATAAATGTTCGTATTATCGTACCTACTCCACATTGATTGAAATCTGCAACTACCGTTTCTTCATACTCTGTGTCAGTACAATTATCGGTAATTATAGGAACTCCAAATGAATTTAAATTATCAAGATCATAAGCTGTAGTACAATCCACCGTAATGTCTGAAGGGCATGATATGAATGCGTCGATCTTATCTTGTATAGTAACCTGTCCCATACACATATTGGTATTTCCACCCATGTCAGTCACTAAGAGAGCTACCATGATTTCTGCTCCTATATCGGAGCAATCAAACTCTGCATTTGGCCCAAAAGCTGTCCCTGTGTTAAAATTAGGGTCGTCCATTCGAGCTATTGCATAGGTTACACTACCACACTCGTCAAAAGAGCCGTCGTCAAATGCCGTTGCCGTAAGCCACGCAAGATTGCCTGTACCTATACTTACTACAACTGTTCCATCACATAATGCAATTGGATCTGTTTGGTCTGCCACTGTAACGGACATCGTATCATCACTGCTATTACCACACGCGTCATATACTGTGTATGTAACTATATGTACTCCTACAGGTAATACTGCAAGTCCTCCATTTTGATTATCTATAAATCCATCCGGATATGCAATATCTACTGTCACTGCATTACAATCATCTGCAACTGCAGCCGCTGGTAATGCGACACTAGCGCTACAATTAAGAGTAGCTGTGCTTACTGTCATATCGTTAGGGGCAGTCACTGTTGGTGCCTGACCATCTACGATATCTATCATCTGGAAAATTTCTACTTCATTTGTACTACTACAATGCCATTCACCAATGGTAAACTTACGCATGATTTTCTTCGTACATCCATCATCTAAAAGTATTTGATCTTCATAAGTACTATATCCATTGCAAAATATTGAATTGTCGAATGGAAAAAGATCAACTCTTCCATCTGGTGGTATCATTCCAATTGCAGATGCCGCAGTAACAGATCCTACTTCATCACATGATATAGTAGTACCGTTAATTGGTGCCATGTTATTTTCCATAGCGTTAGATTGTATTCCAACAGTAGCTCCTGACCCTATTTCTACTCCGACAGTATTATATTGAAACGTTATTTCACCATTATCAAATAACAATGCTTGAAAGTCTAAATCTGCAGTACCTAATGCGCTAAAGTGATCTACCTTCCATTGAAATATACTTACTCCAGTGGACACTCCATTGGGTGTAAGTACTGGGGACAACGCGAAATATTCATAAAACACTCCGGCATTTGGATCCACGCTTATATCCGCTTCTAGATCATCGTGCAATGGATATATACGTGCTCCTGTTATATTTATTGGGCTATCTGGATCACTAGGTAATGGACAATCATTAGTCAAATCTGGTCCGTTATCGGCAAGATCTGTTGTAATATATCCATTTTCAGATACGGCTAATGAAGTAAATGTCATACCATATAATGAAAAATCATTTCCTAATACAACAACTGTTGCTTCTTCATTACCTACGACTACTCTATTTCCGATAGTTGAGATATCAATATAACTGAAGGCTGCTAAGGTCTCAACATAGTTATCTGTTCCAGTAGATGGAACACCCGTTACAGAGATGTGAGGATTACCGTTTTCATCAGTTGCGAATCCTGCCCCACATGATAAATTGTCATTAGGAAATAAGAATGATGATGGAGGATCAATCACACCAACCGTCACTCTCTCTAGCATAATGGTCTGAATACAAGGCTCACTTTCGTTTCCACCGGAATCTCTTCCAATATATGTACGTAAGATCATACCAATGTAATCATCGTCACAATCGACATTAGAATGGATTTCATCAATCAAAACAAACTCAGTGTTTTGACAATCGTCTCCTACATTGGGATTAGGAATATTTCCTACGCCATTACATGATATGGTGACATCGGTACATGTGATTGTTGGAGCTACTTTATCTTCAATAAGTGCATAAGTCCAACCTTTGTTACCGCACTCTGGCTCTGTTATTTCTACCGTGATATTCTGTCCAATATACTCTGCAGTAACAATATTACTTGGTAGCTCATTGCCATATTCATCAAGTAATCTTACACTATAATAAGAGTTGCATAATGGTTCGATTCCGATACCTACTATACTTGGTGTGATGATTGCCTCACAAGTGGCAGGGTCTACGCCTATATGGACTTGTCCTTTTGTTTGTATTTCGCAGTTTGTTGCACAAGGAGCAATATCTAGATCTGATAGATTTTTGGCTGATAATCCATAGACTCCAATATTTGAAATCAAAAGAAAAATCAAGCAAAATCTAAAAATAACTGAATTAAATTTTGGGCTTTTATTATGCAATAAAATTCCATTAGTATCAAAAAGGGGAAACTGGTACATACTGAGATAATTACTTAATGTTAAATAATACTAGGTCTACTTTGGCTGCACCTTCCATTGTATCATCCTGCCGATTGACATCAGACTTTGTTGGTTCTCATCTTTAAATAATCTTAAAAAGATTAACCTCGAAATTCTTAGGCGATACTTCAAGTTAATAACAAAGGTAATTCAAATTTCAGTAAAACAAAAACATATTACGATTATTTGCAATGCATAAGTAACTAATCGTTATGATTTTATCTCTTTTTTTGATGAATACCCAAAGATATGGGCTGATATTCATCAAATTTTGATTTAGAAAAAATGAAAAGAGATTGACAAGTATTATGAAGTTTAGATTACTAAATGCCTTATAAGAAAAAATGCAGGCGAGGCCATGTTCACGGTGAGGCTTTATAACGAAGAATTAAATTTAAATAGGTCGTATTTTATACGGCATTAGGTTGTCCAATTTTAAGACTTGACACTTGGTGATCAAAAAAGATATTTTTTAAAAATTCTATAAAAAAAGAGGTTCATCACAATGGATGAACCTCTATACTTATTTTAAAATCTAAAAACGATACAAATATTGACTTAACCGTCAATAATAGATTTCCAATTACTTAACATGTATCATACGATTAGAGATTACTTGATCGTCATAATGTAATTCGTAAAGTAGTACACCATTCGCTTCTAAGAATCTAGATTCGATTGCTTGTATATGCTTTCCTTTTTCGCGGTATGCTGATGTACTAAACAATGTTCT
>CALLPN010000040.1 GCA_938015435.1 uncultured Saprospiraceae bacterium | reverse complement strand
TACCCGTTACGTCCCACACACATGTACCATCGTTAAATGTAGCTGTTTCATAGCATTCCGTTGTGGGTTCTGTGGGTTGTGTGCCTGTGACATCCCATATACAGGTAACATCGTTAAATGTGGCCGTCTCATAACACGCAGTAGTTGGCTCTGTGGGTTGTGTACCCGTTACGTCCCACACACATGTACCATCGTTAAACGTTGCAGTTTCATAGCATTCTGTCGTAGGTTCTGTGGGTTGTGTACCTGTAACGTCCCACATACAGGTTGTATTATTTAATGTTGCTGTTTCCCAACATTCTGTTGAAGGTTCTGGTCCAGGATCATTGACCGTAACTGTTACTTGTGCGGTATCAGTACAATTGCCACTTACATCTGTTACTGTCACCGTATAAGTTGTCGTTGTGGTTGGTGTGACAGTTACGACTGGATTGGTACCCAGACCATTACTCCATTCGTATGTCCCTCCGCCAGTTGCTGTAAGTTCTGAACTTTCACCAGCACATATAGTAGACGGGTTTGCGGTAGCATCAGCCATAGGTGTTAAGCCTAGATCAACTTGTACAATATCATCTGTATCAAAACAATCCCAATCAACGATAAATGAACCGCCGACAATTTGACTTATAGTAATTGGCACTAGATATATTTCATCCGAACAAACCTCCCCAGTAAATGGATCCACATAATCTCCATTATTATCTATGAGGTCACCAATAGAATCGTCAGCTTCCAAAATCGCAGCTAATGAATTAGCCTGAGCGTATGTTTGAGTCATTGGTAAGACAGGAGGATCACAGAAGACTAAAAATCCAGTAGTTTCCGTACCATCAGCATTAGGCCCAGCATCAAAGGCCGTTTGGATCCAATTAATAGTGGTAGCCAATTCAATTCCATCATCTTTACAAGAAAACCCATCTTCAGATGTCCCTTCCAGATTAGCGGTACAATCTGTGCCGTAATAATCCATACAAAGTTCATGGGAAAAATTATCACTATCCATTTGACACCCAGCTGGAATCTCAACTGTTACACATAGTACATACGCATTATTAGGTGTCAGTCCAGTATATTCAGGATTAAATCCGATACTATGACCGTTTACATTGGGAGTAGGATTTGGTATAGTTGCACCACAGCCATCACTAAGGGTCCACGTAGGGTCAAAATCTGTTGCAAAACATATCGCAAAAGGATCTGCAGGTGTAGATCCCATTCCTCCACCGAGCACAACTCCTACAAAACCTGTAGCATCAGTCATTACTTCAAAGCAATTGGTAATACTAGTTGGGCCTAAAATAGAACATTCTGGAGTCCAACAATCAGAATAAGTACGATCATCATAGGTGTCTACTGAACCCATACCACTATCTGTACAAGGCGCAGAACATGTACCACAACCACTTGACCCTCCACTAGCATCATACAACCAAACGTAGGTGTCATCCAAAGTTTGACAGTCGTTAGTTGTGGATGTTACCTCAACACAAAATGTATAAGCTGTATTAGAAGATACTGAGTATTCTAGACCATCATTGCCGAAATCAGCAGGACCAGAACTAGATATTTCAGCTCCACAAGTAGATTCATAAACATGATAAACTCTATCGAAATCGCAAAAGAAATCTAAATATTGAACAGCATTTACAAATCCTACCTCAGTCTCACTGGCTCCAGTTGTATATTCATAACATAAAGTATATGATGTGCCGTTAGTAAAAGGAAGTGGTGAAGCAAATGAATATTCTGTAGCTGTACTTGAAGGATCATTATAATCTGCTTCTGCTTCAGAACTACAGTCCCAATGCATACCTCCACAAACCGGATTAGTACAATCACATGGCTCTGGCGGCAAATAATTTAAGGTTACTAAAGGGCCTGATTCAAAACAGCCGTCGCCATCTAAGTCTGGATGCAACTCTACTGGTGGCCCATTATCAATATAATCGAGGGTAATATGCATAACCCACAACGTAGAATTACCGGGGATTGAACTTGATTCTCCGCCAGAATTTGAATCTCCTGTTGGGAATAAATCAATACCCAAAAAACAAGGACATAAAGAACTATTACCAAATGTAACTGGATCATTCAAATCGCAATTAGGAACTCCTGTAGGGTCACAATCAAATAAAGCGATACCAAACCCAGCAGGAAAAGAGCCATCTGCAGGTGGAGGTGTCATTCCTGCCCCATCGTCATTAAGATCAATAGAAGCTCCATCCGCTATATCATATGTATTAGTTCCATTTGCTGTTGCTCCAGAAACTATTACATCCCCAGGCAATGCATTACATGGTGGAGGGGTGCTGCAGCTTATACCCGTTGACTCTGTAAATTCACAAGATGAAGAACCCGAATTAACACTTGCATCAAATAATATTTCTTCTACGCATCCATCAACCGTGATACATATACTTAATGATATATCATCTGAAGCAGCTCCTGTGAAGCCTCCCCATTCATAGCTTAGGGTATTGACCTGATTCAAATATTGATCCCAATCACTAAAATCATTTGCTATCGAATTGATATCTGATCCTGTAACTCCTGTAAGATTATCTCCTAAGTTACCGAAAATGAGATCTGCTGTACTTAGCGTAGATGGGTAAGAAGTAACTACGGGCGTATTGCTAGCTGAATTAAACTGCACTACAAATCCATAAAAGGAGGCATCCAATCCTCCTAATTCAACCGTTAAGGTTAGACAATAGGTGGTCGTTCCGTCCGGATTATCTGTCTGACTATCGATTGCAAAATCACTATTGTTACAAGCGTTCAACATCTCAGATTGCATGAAAAACAAAAAAGCAATACACAAGATCGTTCTGAAATAAGTAGACAGTTTTTTCATTGATAAAAGTAATTGTGTACTGAGCAAACAGAATGCGTCTTCTCTCAGTGTTAAAATTGGATATTGAGGACTCTATAAATCTACAATCCAACACAGACAATAGGCCCACCAACAGGGCAATTGAGAGTTTGGATTCAGGGAATTAGAACACTATAGGTTCATATCAACGACACGTTGAAAGGGAAATGAATTCAAATTATAAGTATCCCTTAATGCCTATGCCTTTAATAAAGGCACAGGCACTATCTAGGATAATTATTCGTAAATGATTAAGCTAAAGACTTATAGCTTGATAATCTTATAAGATTCAACATTTTGATTTTTGTCAGTGATCGTAAGGAAGAATATTCCTGATCTAAATTGTTTCGTATCGATTGAGAGAATCTCATTGTCAATGAATGAAACCTTAGAAGCTGAATATACTTCTTGTCCACCAATAGTAACTATTCTAACATCAATCACTTTTGAAGATTCTTTAGATTCAATTTTAACGGAATTTGACTCTTCAATTAAAGTAGGATATACATTAAAACCGCTCAATAATGAATTGCAATTTAATCTCTGACTTACAATATCGGAAAATGAAAATCTACCATCAAAATCAATTTGTTTTAGTCTATAGTAATACTCCTCCCCTGTCTTCGCAGTAGAATCTTCATATTTATACCTAACTGATGAATATGTAGTTCCACCCCCTTTAAGCGTACCTATGACTTCAAAAGAAACTCCGTTCATCGAACGTTGGATTTCAAACCTTTCGTTATTAATTTCAGTCTCTGTCACCCATTCTAAGATTGGGGTACAATCTCTTTGAGATATACGGAAATCTGCAAGAACGATAGGTAATGCTACTTGAGTAAACCCTGCATCTATATTAGTATAGTGAGCAGCTCCTGTAGTACCATCAGTAGAATCCGTTGAACTTGAATTTGCTCCAGCATTAGCAGATGTCGTTATCGTAACTACATGGCTCTGCATAGTCGTTCCGTCAATATCATTATCCGTTTCAGCATTACCCGTATTGGAGAAAGTTACATCCACAAACCCAGCTGGCATGGTAAATTCAACATAATAATCACCATCTGCTAATCCACCAAAATAGTACTCACCATCAGCATTAGTAATAACAGTAGCGACAAGCGTGCCATCAGCTAAATACAGGCTAACCGTAGCTCCTGCAATGTAATTTGCGTTTTCTTGTCCGTCGGCTGCTATTCCATCATCCCAAACAACTCCAGATATAGAGCCCTGATCTTCACATGGATCTATTGGCCCAGGAGAACTTAAACAAGAAACACACTGAATAGCACCAGAACCTACTCCCGGAGAATTGTCAGTACAGCCATCACCAAGCCTAGTATGGTAAAAATCTATTAACATTGCGCTACTTCCAGACATTGCGAATCCTGTAAAATCTAAACTAATACCTGTATAGGTATTATCACTACCTGTAAGACTTACTTCCGCAGGTCCCATACAAAGGCCATTATCACCTCTAGGGTCTGTATCTAGATCTGAATTACTATTGGTATTGTAATCATAATCTAAAGTCCAATTTCCACTTGCCGGGTCGTAAGTCACTCTAACACTTGCCGAAGCACCTCCAGAACCTGTATATGGGCCAACTGCGATTTGCGTATGATTAGCATCCGCGCTCAGACCACCGACACCCGAGAAATGTGTCAATTCTATTTCGTTAGTATGATTTCTTCCGAATATCACTGAATAGCCAGATGTATTATCGTCAAAAAAGTCAGGACCATCAGCACCTATAACGAATGCCATTCCATCTTCTGTTGATCCATCAAAGCCTTCAAGGCTACTTCCATTACTCGCAGTAAATGTCCAAGTAACAATTTCTGAGTTAGCACTGAATATGGTATTGTAAGCACATGTTCCATTTAAAGGTCCTCCAGAGACATCTCTATATGCCGCTCCGTCATCAGATGCATCTACCATTAGACGACCACCAGAAATAGTGACTGCACTACTACCTAAAGCAGTCCAATTAGCAGTAGACACAAAACCATCTCCTCCAAAATTAAAGAATCCCGGTCCTGGTGATGTACATTGCGTAAATATATCGCCAGCAATACTATTACCCGTCCCTTGAAAATCTATTTCGGTTCTAATTGCATTCCCATTTCCATTTCCTGATGTGTTACCTATAAAAGTATTGTTGTCAAATGTTAATTCTCCAGGTCCAGTCCCTCCTGATAAATAGAGACCTCCTCCTCCGCCATTAGTATTTCCTCCTAAAGATGCATTGTTTTCAAAGTGGGAATCGGAAATATTTGATGTCATAGAAAAGCCATCCATATAAATAGCCCCTCCATAAGTAGTTGCTGTTATTACTTGATTATCATAGAAATCTGTAAGCGACATATCTATTGTCACTAAACTAGCCGATCCACCTGAAACGTGAATGGCACCTCCTTTGTCTTGTGCTTTGTTTCCTGAAAAATTACATTCTGAAAGCGTTAATGATGATCCTGAAATCACATGTATTGCACCGCCATCATCTTGTACGTTTACTATAGCTTCATTACATATGAAATCCGTATTATTCATGACTACTTCAGAATTGTCTTCAATACTAATTGCTCCACCACTTGCAGAGTTAGTTTCGTTTCCATCAAATATGCAGCCTTCAAAAGTAACACCTGTAGCATTTAGTATTCTCATTGCTCCTCCTGCTACGATTCGACTATTACAACTATACGTAGAGTTATTGATATCAAGTTGTCCTCCTGCACCTGATATAGTCATAGCACTACCTGTTGATTGTATATGATTATAAAAATTACAAGATTCTATAGTTCCTGACGAACTTGCATTAAGGCTTACCACTAGTCCATCACCCGACCAATCACAATGATCAAAATTACAATTACTAATAGTCCATCCTGAAATTCCAGAATTTACAAGAACTGCACCTGCGTTAACTGCAGTAAATTCGATAAATGTAAAACCATCTAAGGTTACGCCATTAGCGGCTAAGGTTGTAAATGCAATAGTATTGGCATTGGCCGAATTATCAATGATAGCTCCATTTCCATTAACCGTCATCCCAGCAATATTTAAAGGAAAACCACCTGATGCATCACCCCAATCGGAAGAAAGACCCGATGCTCCACCAGGATAATAAGTACCTGGAGCAAAATTTATTGTAGTAATAGAATTGGCAATAGCGTAATCATATGCAGCTTTCCAAGTAGCAAAAGGCATATTAGAATGTCCTGATGCAGCTTCATTGTTCATTTCATCAATAGTAGAAAAATTATAACAATCAAACGGCGCTACCTCAACCTGTGCAAATGCATTAAAAGATTGGTAAACAATAAATATCGCTGTACACAACCGAGTAATTTTAGAAGTACCTATTTTATTCATAAAGGGTGGTTTGAGAAAAAGGTGAGTAAATTAAAACTTGGGTATTTGGTAGGTTGAAGTATTTTCCAATTTTACCAGTTTTAATCAAAAACCACTACTTAGATTATGATTAGAGCGTCCTAATTCAGTAATCAGAACGATATTCAACTGATTATACTCTTCATAGTATAAAATTATTTAATATGTTTATGGGCATATTTCTCAAAAATATAATTATCTAATTATAGAATACTTGAAATAAAATCTGAATACAGATCTATAGGCCTTTAAATAATATACTCAGATTAGAAATCTAACTCGGTGTTCATCAAAAGTGATCCAGAAAATTTCTAACTAGGTAATGTTGTGATAGAAATTTAATGCTGTATTCCTATTGTCGCTATATTATTCTTACCATTCATTTTTTTTACAAACAAGCCAAACAAAAAACCGTATCCTGACTTTAATCAAAATAAATAGAAACCAAGCAAGGCTGTAAGGAATACCAAAATCATTTAATCATTTTTTGTAATATTGTATTAATAAATTCACACCTTAAAACGGGTGCAAATGCGAGACTAAATGTCTAATAGATGACAAATTAAGAGCTGTTATTGAGCATTTCACATACCTAAAGAATAGAGATATCTGTGATATTTAAAATTATAATTTTAGCAATTCTTTCATTAGGCTTTTCAGGCTTCAGTATATATCTGCACCTTAAAAAAAATACAATTGAGTCAGATAAGCGATTGTCCCATTTTACCACAATTCTAAGTTGTATTTTTATTGAAACACTTGTTTTGAATCTGGCTGGGCCCCAAAATACAAATCCCTTAGTTGTCTATTTATCTTTACTATTCTTTCCGCTTTGCTTGGCATTACCCGTAGCGATGTATTTCTACTGCATCTCTCTGATCAAGACCAATGATATGGATGCTACGTTAAATAAGACCATCCCACATTATAGTCCAGCAATATTACTTCTTATAATTAATACATTTTCTTTCATCGCTTTATATGTAATCAATCAAAAACACGGAAATTATGCTCTTCTTGAAACAATGAAAATGTTCATTAATTTTTTCAGTCTTTTTATTGTGTTTCTTGTGTCCAATGTTGTTTATATATACAAAGGCTTCAATCTTTATCAAACTAGAAAACTAAGTATCCAGAGTGTTCAAAACAAAAGATCTAACAATACTCTAGTTTGGATGAAGTGGTTTTTGATAGCGTATGCGGTCCAAATATTAATTTTATATACGTTCCAATTACCTATACTTTCTTCGATCAAAGAGATATCAAGAATACTAATGTTATGTTATCTTTTCTTTATTGTCTACTATGGTAGTAGAAATTCTGAGTTCAATGAAGAAACAGATTCCGATCTTAAGCTCGACAATAGTAAAAAAGATGTTATTCAAAAAGAACTAGAAAAAGCAATGGTCAGTGACAAACTCTACCTTGATCAATCTTTATCTATACAATCATTATCATTAGAATTAAAAACAAATACTAAGTACTTATCGTATGTAATTAATAATGTATTTGATAAAAATTTCTCTTCATTCATCAATGAATATAGAATTGAAGATGCCAAAAATCTATTCTTGGAAAATGCACATAGCACATACACAATAGAATCAATTTCTAAAATGACTGGATTTAAATCGAAGTCGGCTTTTTATTATGCATTCAAAAAATATACTGGGATGACACCTACTAAATTTATACAAATGAATGCCAATGAAATAGAAGCAAACTAGTACTTTCATTCGAAAGCAAATCAACCAATTACTGCTTAATCACTTTCTCGACTTTCCAATTACCATCGATATCATACAATCTGAAGAAAAACATTCCAGATGCGATGTGTCGAGTATCGATTGCTACGGATAATCCATCAACGACCGACGCGCTCAATACTCTACCACTGGCACTCAATAGCTCATACCTGACAATCTCAGCTTCTGACTCTAACTCTAAATACAATACATCGTTGACAGGATTAGGAAATATAGTATACCGTATTGGCTCTACCCTATATCGATCATACAATATAACCAATGATGGATCGCATGGTTCTTCCTCATCTATACGATAAAAAGGTATCAAAAAAATGAAAAGCCTGCGGCAACGGAATATCAAAGCGGATTGCATGCTGCTCAAAATTGCAATCAGTGCCTTTCTGATCAGGATTATATATGACATGCATGTATCTAATCCCAGCTGCTGAGGGAAGGTGAATTTTACAATATGGACCAGTTAACATATACTCTACACAGTCGGAATTCCTATATCTGGCGTTACAAAACCATCATACGCGCAGACAACTTCAAGCGCAGATATATCATCTTCCATTTCTACATAGTAGAGTGTATCATGGGCCGAGACTTACAAAAATCTATTATTGGGAGAAAAACATAGCCCTTGGATATATATATCAAATTGCACTGAATATTACAATTGATTTAAAAAAATGAGATCTCCAGAGGATGACTTCTTTATTCGCTCACTCGCAAAATTTCAACTCTATATCCAACCAAAAAAAAAGCAACTTGCGATAGTGACCGATAGCCTTGGCAGTACTGAATATTCCTAAAATTAAAAATCTAATTCTACGGAAACAAAACTCCCGTGAGTGATCCAATTTCAAATTCTTAACGGAAAATCTAACAAGGCTAATCATTGCAAAAACCTTCTTCAATCAAACAATATAATATGACTCCATTATTATTTTTTAAAATGGATATACTCCACAATATTAGGACTTATCTCTTTAATTAATTGAACTAAAATCAAGCCATAACACGAAAAAGGGACCTCTTTTGGAGGTCCCTTCGACAATTCAATTATTCACAAAACATTTGTCTTTATAAATACTCTATTGAGTAATCATAGTATCGTTTGTCTGTCATTCAGTAGTCTTTCTACTTCTGAACAGAATCTTATTATTTTACCATTATCATCTTCTTAACTATAGTACGTTCTGCTGTCTCTAGCTGATAGTAATATAGTCCATCTGAAGATAATTGATCTCTTGTAATTTCTAACGTATTTTCTCCTGCTTCAAAAGCTTGAGTCATATTCACCACTACTCTACCACTCGCGTCTAATACTGTAATAGTAGCTGACTGCGCTGTAGGAATGCTAAATGTGATATTCGTTATATCTGAGAATGGATTTGGAGTCGCTGATAATGTCATACGTCCAAAATCGTTACTTACAACATCTTCTCTGATCTCAAGTGACACAGGTAATGTGTTGTGAGATAAGTCATATGCTTCTGCAGTCAATACATCAGAGTTGATTTCGATATTACCTTTTACTGATCCATCTGCTATAGCTACAAAATCGATATTCATCATAATATCATCTGCGTTAAGCTCAAGACCTAATACATTATCATAACTGATAGTAATGATTCCTCTTTGTGCTTGCGTAGCATTGATATGAGATGATGCGATAGTTGCTTGCTCTGCTGAGATACCTTGATAAGATAGAATGCTTGCATCAAAGTTAATTGTCATCTGCATGCCTTCTATTTCTAATCCTGATTCTACGATTAATGGCAAGCTCACATCTGAACCCAATAAGAACTCTTTATCGTCAATAGAAAGAGATAATCCAGATGATCTAACTTCTACATTTTCAGTAGATGTAAGATTCGTTGCTGTCCCATTTACATCACCTACTTTGATACCAAAGAAATCTAGCTCTTCTTTATCAACAAAAAGTTGTTCAAGTTCTATTTCCGTTGGGAATGACCAAGGGAATGAAGGATCTGGAAATTCAAAATCAGTTGGAATAAACTTCCATGAAGTATTATTAGAAAACTCTTCTTTTACACCAAGAATCAACTTACGTAACTCTACGATATCTGCACCAGAAATATTACTACTTCCGTTTACATCTGCCGCAATCAGCTTATGCGCTCCTTGTAGATCTTGTAAACCTAATATGTGCCTTTGTATCAATACTAAATCTAATGTAGATACACCATTAGTATGCGAACCACTAGATATAGGCTTCACCATATATCCATCTAAGAAAGGTAAGTTAGCAAATTCATACTTTCCATCGTTATCGGTAGCGACTTGATTCATTCCACCAGATGTATTTACCATCGTTTGTAGATCTACATCTACATCATTAATACCTACTAGGTCATCGTTTACAATATGTCCTTCTATTCTACCTTCTACATTTCCTTGATCTGTACATGCGTTATTAAGTGGACTATCTTGAATGATTAGAGTCACTTCACAGAAATCACTATTCCCGCTTTGATCAATCGCATACATCGTAAGTGAAATAGCTTGAGCCATACCATTATCTATATCATCACAATCGAACTGTAATACTGTTTGAGTTCCACTTGCATTAAATGCATAATCAAGATTAAATCCATCACAAAAATCTTCGCTCTTGTGATTAAAGTCGCTTGCCCAAACTTCAGTTTCACCATTTTCATCTAGCACCCAAACTACTTCTCCCAAACAAATTGGAGTTGGTGCTTTACCATCATTAACGGTGATCGTAGAAGTACAACTTCTTTCATTATCACATTGATCTACAACAGTAAATACAACTCTGTGTGTACCTGGAGGGTAAGTCCCACTAGCATCATTAGTATTACCCGTTTCATCTATTGATCCGTTACTACCATAGTCAACAGTGTAAGTATATTTAAGATGTTGAGTAGCAGTACAATCATCTTCAGCAGCTACTGTGATAGTAACATCCGCATCACACGCATCGTCAGGTGCAATTACCGTTTGGTTAGCACAAGAAGATGTGAATGTTGGTGCTTCAGAATTGATCACAGTAATCTTTTGAAGATGAGTATAATAATCTCCAGAAGAGATATTATCTGCACATTCATCAATTACTCTCCATGTTCTTAAAATCTTAAAACAAAATTCAGATTCTATTGTAAATACTTGATCCTCTTCAGACTTTGCTATTGAAGCACAATCCGTATTTGTAAGTATTGGTAATCCCGTACTTCCAGAATCTAAATCACTCATATCACAGCTTGAAACAGTAATATCTGCAGGCCATGTGATATTGTTTTCAGTAAATGGGTTAGGATTTGTAATAGTAACCGTCTGAGTACAACTTGCCGTTCGGCCTTGAGGATCAGTTACCCTAAATCTCTTTCTTACAGTTCCTGTTCCACAATCGTTTAGACTAGGACTATATCCTAAAAACTCTACTGTCAATCCACAATTATCTTCAGCTGTAGCCATACCTCCAGTAAGAGACATATCTTCGTAGTCTTGACCACAATTAAGTGTAACTGGATCTGGACATGTAATCGTCGGAGCAAACTTATCTTGTACACTTACGTTAGCAATACATTCGTTTGTATTTCCTTCCGCATCAGTTACTAATAGTACGACAAGTATCGGACTGATAGCGATATCACTACAACATAAGTGAATAAACTCTCCAAACTGTGTATCTTCTGAGTGTCCACAAGGTGCATCATATCTTCTGATTGCAAGTGTAACATCACTACAGTTATCATAACTAAAATCATCTAATGATGTAGCATATAAATTACCTGCTCCATTATCATCTAATGATACAACAGTATAACCTTCGCAAATTGCATTAGGAGCTTCTTGATCTTTTACTAACACTTCAGTAAAACATTTTGTTGAATTTCCACATGCATCAGTCACTGTATATACGATCCATGAAGTATCTTGAGGAAGTCCTGTGATACGATATTGTCCACTAGAAAGTCTAGTTACATTATCATAAATAGGATCAACAAACGGATCTCCATTTTCATCTCTTAACTTGTAACCTACTGTATAATCCCAATCACTACAATCGAATTGGACTACTGGTGGTGTAACTAAATATGTTCCTGTACACATTCCAGCATCAGTAGAAATAACATCAATAAAATCCTCTGGTGTTGAACAAAGTGGTGGATCATTATCTATTACTTTGATAATTTGATTATCTATAATTTCTTCTCCAGTACACCAGTCAATTACTACCCACTGTCTTAGTACTTTTTGTCCATTCCCACATACATCAAATAATACATCTGTATAATAAAATTGAATATTTGGACAAGAAATATTACTTGGAAATCCTGTATAAGATGGCGCCGGAGCACCATCATCAGTTTTAGGAAATGAAGTTCCACATGTAATCATTGGTAACTGCCCAGCTAGTCCATCATAATCAAGAGGAAATACTACATCACCAATATTAGCTCTTTGGATCGAGATCGACTGAGTACAAGTTGCCTTGTTACCCCTAGCATCAGTTGCTGTATATGTTCGTGTTATGATTCGACCAAACGCGTTACTACAAGGCAGATCTTGAACACTGTCAACCGATGACAAATCTACTGCACCACCACAAGCTTCTTGTACTGAAGGTTGAGTAACTGAATTGATATTCGCATCACATGCAATTGTTACATCTTGGCAAGTGATAACTGGAGGTAATTTATCTTCTACGGTAATATTACCCCAACAAGAATTATCACATCCATTAAGCGTTACGCTCACTTGAATTGTCATATTTAGATGAGCAGAAGTCACTATATTAGTTCCTAATGAAACACCTGCAAGGTTATATAATTCTACAGAATATGCCCCTGGTCCATAAGCAGGACTCTCTAACATCATATCCGGAGTAATCTCCGTTTGACAAGCATCATCTAATGATACTTGCAGCCCATCATTACAAGCCATCGTTACGTCACAGTCTATTTGACTGTTAGCTACATAGCTGAATGATATTAATAGAGCCATGATAAGGTAGGTCTTAGCAACAATATTGCTGGCAAGGCTTCCTAGGTTTTGTATTGCTCTTTTCATTTTTTTAATGTTTTAATTGTCTTTGATCAATTTATCGAAAACGTTCAATATCCAAATTATTACAATTGGAAAAATTATACGCCGATGATTGTTGTGATCGTTTTTTAATGTTTGTGTTTCAACCCATGCGCATTGTCAAACGACATTGGTTGAGTTATTTTTTTCAAAATTATTTATATCAAACAAGTAAGATTATACGCACATGCTAGTGACTAGCATGTGCCGTCCTCTTCCTATAAAACCGTTATCTTATAACTACCATTTTCTTGCTAGCACTATGAGTTTTTGTGTCTAGTTGATAATAGAGAATGCCCTGAGCATCGATATCTTTGATATCTAGTTCGATCTGATTGTATCCTTTTTGGAATTCGTCTTGGTGCTCATAAAGCAACCTTCCAGTATAATCGAATACTTTCATTGAGGCATATCCTGTCTCAGGTAATGTAAATGAAATCGTAGTGCTATTATTAAAGGGGTTAGGTGCGTTTTGCATCAAATGGAACCCTACTTCTTGTGCTATACCATTTCTATTTTCTATTTCCAAACTCATATTCTGAGTCTTGATTTGACCTGCATCTTCTACATATATTTCAGCAGAAAGAGCGCGTTCACTGAATGTAAATATGTCAGCAATCTTAGTATTTTCATTTGCGACAAATGTTAATTCCATCAGTAATTCTTCTGCAGATAATGTAACTGCAGTAGCTTGATCATATGAGATACTTATCTGTCCTCTATGCGCTTGTGACAATCCTAAATTAGCATCCGATAATATTATTTTATCCGAGCCTTTGAAATTTGCAAATGAAACTTTATCAGCGTCAAATTCAATTGTCATCTGTAATCCATATGTCGATACTTCAGTTGCTGTAGTAAGTGGCAATGTAAATGTCTGGCCAGCTACTAACGATGCATCGATAGTCTTCATAGTGAATGTACTTCTCGTTTCTGATTCCGTATTACCATTCACATTAGATTGGTAAGTACCGTTAACGTCTCCAACTTTAACACCGATGAAATTTGCTGCAATCATATTCTGATCTAGTTGATCAAGTTCGATCTTCTCATCAAATGGGAATGGATCAGTGACGTCGAAAAATTCTTGTCCTGCATCTACAAATCTCCATGATGAATTATCGGGTAATTCCGAATATACACCTAAGACTAACTTTCGAAGCTGTACAACATCTGCCGCAGAAACTGATTCTGAACTATTGATATCCGCTGCGATCACTTTATAAGGTGAATCCAGTTCAGCAAGACCTAATATGTGTCTCTGTATCAATACTAAATCTAATGTAGATACACCTTCTTGATAACTTGTAATTCTATTAGGTTCTACATAGTAATCAGTATCAATTGCTAAATCTGCAAATGCATAAGCACCGATTTCATCTGTCATATCGTAAGTTGGAAGTTCAGATGACATATCCATGATCATCACTTCTACTTCACTAAGATCCGTTTGATCTTCCGTATAAACATTTCCACTTACCTCTGCTCTATTTCCTGTATCAAATACACATACTCCATAGTTATCTTGTAACTTAAGAATTGATGTACAGAAATCAGAATTACCTTGATCATCAATCACAAATATCGTTACATCTAACTCTGTAATTGTACTTGTCAAACTATCACAAGTATATGAGCGAGAGAACTCTGTACCTGCAGCATTGAATGCCACAATTACATCAGTATTATCAAGACACTCATCATAACTTCCGTTATCAAAATCAGATGCCCAAATCTCAGCCACTCCATCTTCGTTCAATGTAGTTACCACTTCTCCTAAACAATATGGAGTAGGTGCTTTTTGATCTTGTACTGTTACTAGTTGCTCACATTCTTCAGTGTTGTCACATTCATCTTTTGCAAAGAATGTTACTTTGTGAGTTCCGTAATCCACAGTTCTATTGACACTGTTACCGTTTCCAGTAATATCTACAGAACCATTATTATCTAAATCTATTTCATAGCTGTATACTATATCTTGTTGATCGCAATCATCCTCTGCCATTGCACTTAATTCTATTCTAGCTACACAATTTCCTAATTGCGTTACTTCTAGATTTTCACCATTACATCCATTAAAGAAAGTAGGTGCACTTGTATTTTTTACAGCTATCGTTTGTATAAATGTAAACTGTCCACTATTTGGTATTGAAGGGTTAAATTGACATTCGTCAAACACCGTCCATGTACGTAATATCTTGAAGCAGAAACCTTCTACCCATTGGAATACAACGTCATCATAATCTACTGCAATTTGAGCACAAGGATCAGCAGTGATAATAGGTACACTGTTAGCAGTCGGAAGCATGTCTGGAGCTAAATCTGCACCAGGACATCCGTTATTCGTTGTATAATTATTAGGCCAATTAATTCTACTTTGATTGAACGGAGATAAAGACCTTACTGTAATTACTTGTTGACAACTCACCTCATGATCTGCATCATCAGTGGCTGTAAACCTTCTAGTAATCGTACCGAAACCACAATCCGTAAAGTTTTCTATTGGTGCAAGTTCCATGATCGAAACGTTACAATTATCTGTAGCTGTAGGAGATCCAAAAATGCTGTAATTACTTAGATCGCTTTCGCAGTCAACTGTTAAATCAGCTGGACAAGAAGTAAACTCCGGTGCCTTATTATCTTGCACTTGAACTTCTACAACACATTCGTTTTGATTACCTGAAAGATCGGTAACTCTCAAACGAACCTTAACTGTATTACCTACATCGTCACAACAAAATTTCACATCATCTCCAAATACACTTGTTACTCCACAAGCAGAATTCTCTTCCCTTCTAACTTCTATTCTATCAAGTCCACATGGATCCCAACTACCATCGTCAAATGTATTAGCACTTGCATTGGCAGTTCCTTCTTCAGTAAGACCGATAAAAGTATAAAGATTACAAACAGGTACTGGTTGTTCATCATCAATGATTTCAACTTCCGTAAATGCTTCTGTCATATTATCACAAGCATCAATCACTCGATAAATAATCCAAACAGAATCTCCAGTCGCTTCTGTGATAGTATATGTTCCATCTGACTTTCTAATTACGCCATCGGTAATTGCATCAGTGAACGGATCTCCAGATTCATCTCTTAATTTGTAAAGAACTATATAATCCCATTCGCTACACTCAAACTGAACGATAGGTGCTGGTACATTTATAGATGATGCACAAGTCAACTCATTTGCATAAGCTTGAAACTCTTCAGGTGCACTTACTACAGGAGGATCATTATCTTCTATAGTAATAGTCTGAATATGGACTCTAGGAAGACTATTATCACATAGATTAGTTACCTCCCATCTTCTTCTTATCTTATAAGAAGTCTCTCCACACTTAGGTATTTCTGTATCCTCGAAAGAGATATTTACATTAGTACAAAACAATCCTTCTGGACGACCTGTAAAATCAGGATCAGGATGACCGTCATCTAATTTTGGAAACCCTTGACAAGGATCCAATGAAGGATTTGAACCTAAGACATCATCATAACTTTCAGGAAATATGATATCGTCTAATGTTCCTCTTTTGACTGAAATACTTTGCAAACAAGTAGAAGTATTCCCTGATATATCAGTGACTATCCATCTTCTTACAACTGTAGACCCAAAGTCGCCTTCACAGATATTTGACACTACTGTCTCGCTGAAAGCTAGAGTAACATCACTACATCCATCATAACCACTCACAGTATATGTACCATCTTGATTACTTATGGCTGTAGCAGTTGCAGGTATTGGTAACCCAAGAACTGCTGGAGATATATTCTCATTACACTCAACAGTAACATCAGCACCACATACTAATGAAGGAATAGATTTATCTTCGATTGTGATAAATCCCCAACATGAATTGCCGCTACATTCATGTATAACTGATACTTGCAGTTGCTTATTGATATATTCCATACCTATAACTTCACCGTTTAGCAAGGTGTCCATTTCCATATCCGTAATCTGTATCTCGTATGATTCAGATATTTGCGCCATATCTTCTAAGAACATATCAGGAGTTACAGTAAGAGTACAAGAACCGTTAATAGATAGATTCACATTGTTGTTACAAGCTAGATTTGGGGATTCACTTGTAGAAACATATGCTTGAGCTTGTCCATCAAAGTCACAAAACCCATTAGCTTGACCATTATAAGCTCTAGCTTCTCCACTAACAGAAATATTATGGAACCCTTCAGATCCATCCCAATCAACAATGATTGCGTTGGTTCCTTGACCAGATACGATAGTACCTCCAGACATTAAGTTCCAATTGATATTGACAACTCTACTAGTTGGTATATCTACTGTATATGTAACCATATCTGCCTCATCTTCAGCACACTGTGCCATATCACCCAGTATACGTCCATCAGGATATGTACATACTCTAGCTGAAGAGTTGTACACAAATTGATCTGTACCGTTACTAAAAGTAATATTGTAATATGTGTTTTCTATTCTACGTCCACTTATCCTATATTGGGCAGGGTTTGTAGTAGAAACAGGGACAACAGTACCGGCTGGGTACAATGTAGGTTCAGCTGGTGGCTGTGCAGAATTAAGGTCATAAAAACCTTCTGCTGAGACAATTGTCCATGTCATACCAGCTGAAGCATTGATAATAACAGTTTCTTGAAACTGTCCATTCCCAGTTTCAGTGGCATTCTCCAGGCATACGCATTCTATTCTGCCATACGTTGGAGTTTGAGCAAGTAAATCGGACGCGCCTATAAATAAGGTAAGCATTGTCATCATTACATACTTCCACATGGGTTTGCCAATGTGCGGCGTTCTGTGTGTAAGTAATCGTTCTTTCATCGATCTCTGTTTTAGTAAAATTCGTTTCTGCCCTTTTAATTAAATTGTCTAGCATGTTAGGATGAGCAAAGTTCTCCGTGAATGCCTAAGTAAAATGTGTTTGTGTAATAGTATTGGTTCATCTCTAATAAGAAGTATGAGCCATAACGAACGTTGAGTTTACTTTTGAATCCGTTGATCCTAGACAAACTTTCTTTTCGTCTCATGACATAGACCAAATTTGTATCCAAAAACGCCTTCATATTAGACCTACTAATAATGTGTTTTCACATTACGATTTATCATTATTTATAAGAAGCTATAAGACAACTCTAAAGCTCAAATATTTACTTTGACATTTTTTTTACTAAAAGAGATATTTTTCATCAAACACTTGGAATACTTGGAACAAAGGCTGCTATTTGGGTAATATCCAAAGCAATAAAACGAGCTAATCCAACTCGTATATTGGCGATAAATACAAGCTCGAAAAAGGAATAATTGGTCGAAATAGACGTGAGTTTGAAATATAGAATTTGATAGTACTAAGCCCAAAAGGAATAACTTAAATTATTGGCTTCTTTACCACATTAGATTTTAGTTGAAGGTGTTATCTGTTGAAACAAAAGATAAAAGAGAGATGAATCGCCTTGGATCCGTTAAATTCAGTTAAAGTATACTTAAACCAAGAAATCAAGACGATAATATCTTGTAAAATCGCTGGCGTAACCATAGTTTAGTACTTCCGAAGAATGGATAAGCTTATAAGACTATCGATTTTTGGGCAAATCCGCGAATAAGTAGATAAAATAATTAATGTCAAGACTCATATATATCGTAGTTAGCTTAATGACCTTTGCAAGTGTTACTCATGCCCAAGATGAGATTCAATGGCTCACATGGGAAGAGATGCAAGTCATGCAGAAGAGAGAATCTCGAAAAGTCTTAATAGATGTATATACTGACTGGTGTAGTTGGTGTAAACGCATGGATAAAAACACCTTCCAAAAGTCTGAAATAGCTAGATATGTTAATGACAATTACTATGCTGTTAAGTTTGATGCTGAATACAAAGATGATATCACTTTTAATGGAGTCAAATACTCATACGTGAAATCTGGTCGTAAAGGCCACCACGAGTTAGCAGCACTTATCCTAAAAGGAAGACTAAGCTTCCCTACGGTCGTATTTCTAGACGAAGTGATGAATGTAATTCAACCCATACCAGGATATCAAGATCCAAAAAGTATGGAGTTAATCGTTACTTACTTTGCGAGAGATTATTATAAAGATACTCCGTGGAAAAAGTATACTACTATGTACAATAGTAATCTGATACATGATGCTGGATTTTAAGATTCAAAGCAATTTGTCATCCTGAAACAGTTTTGACAAGTCAAATAAAAACGAAAAGGACGCTTTCATTTTGGAAGCGTCCTTTTTTGTTTTTAAATCCTACCTATCCATCTCTATAAGCTAATTGTAATATGCAATCTTTATAAATAAAACGCATTGGAATCGTTGTTGCTTTCAATGATAAAGATATTAAATACCCTTCTCGGATCGCTTTGATAGATTTTTCCTACCCTAGTCAGACAAAGATTATTCGCATCCTGTCAAAGCTTATGCAACTAATCGTAATTCTCGTCATATATCGTCTTTTCAACGCTGATAGAGTATTTTTTTTTACATTAAGAACAATCAAAATAAAGTAAAATGAAAATCAATTAATGAAACCTTATTTCAATAAAATAGCCCCTTAAAATTAGCGTTATTGTCCATTGATCTTAAATCCAATTGCGTGCTTATAAGTACTCGTAAAAAACATATCTAACTCATCGTCATACACCACATCGGTGTTGTATTGCGAATTATCGTATTCATCTTCACGATGCACAGTTTCGCCAGTAAGAGCATCTAGCACCATCACAGAGCCATAGCCCCAACTAGTGAAAACGAGAAAATCTTCTTTTTCGTAGTAGATCATGTTATCCGTACAGTTGGGTCCACCTAATGGATTATTCCATATAATATCTCCTGTCGCTGGGTTAAGGCAAGTAACATTTCTACCATTTTCATTTACATATAATCGATCATTGTGGATGAGGTGATTGGTTTTGGTAAAAATAGAAAAAGGACTATCATCGGATATTTCGGTATTCCATAACTGCCCTCCAGTACTTACATCAAACGCATACATATGCCAGTCACCTCCTGTGATCACAATATTATTATAAAGAATGGGGGGATGACCGCCATTAGATGCAAAGTTATTAGTGAAATTTTCAGTCTTCCAAATAACATCTTTTGTATTTAAATCAATTGCCATAATATTTTGGATCGACTCCTGTGGCAATTCGATAGCTGGATATATATTAAATATAGCTACTTCTCTTTGAGTATTGTCCTTGAATATAACAGGAGGCGAAATACCCATTAACTCGGTTCCATTATTACCAAAAGATAAGAACTCCGTAAAAGCACCAGTATTAATATCCACTTCCAACAAATGAAATGAAATGTTTGTGGATCCAAAATTTTTAGATACTTTTTGATAGAGTTTACTTTCATAAACTGTAAAGCCTTTACTTCTTGAGTAGTTATTATTATCAAAATCAATTTCCCATACTACATCTCTGATACTTAAATCAATAGCGATAATCCCAGAGCTACATATACCAATATATATCCCATCACAAATTACACTATTATCTATTTCATCATTCAGAATCCCATCGTGTATATATTCCCAATCTAAATCGCCGGTTAGTTTATTAAAAGCTTTAAGAGTTGGAGGATCACCAATATCACCACCGACTAACACCCAATCATTATATTGTTGGGTATTATCCGTGCCAATTACTTCTTTTGATGGGCTGGTTCTTGTTGACCACTCTAAATCAAATACTTCCACTTCCTCAACAGGAGAGTTCTCCGTAGGAATAATTTTATCCCCACATGCTAGCAAGCATGTGAGGGCAATCATCAATATATATCTCATAATTTCCATTATTGTCTTTTAGCAGTTTGAAAATAAGGCGCTGGGTTATTAGAGTCTAATCCAATTTCAAATATAGAATTTATTGCCTCTCTCATATTGCTGTCATTCTTCATTTGGAGGTGGTTAGAACCTTTCATTTCAATAGCATCGTAATTCATTCCTGGGCCATTCATAGCTGATTCTGCTTGAATAAATCCATCCGTTTCAAAATATAAATTACTAAATTCATATACGGAATAACAATCTCCCTCTTGACTACAGTTCAAATCTGATCCTGGATAAAAAACATCATATTCTTCTTCTGTACAATTACAACCTAACAGATTTAAATTCACTTCGCTAGCTCCTATCATTCTTTGCCATGCAGGATCAAATCGCGTAAACCAATCCATTCCAATTCCCCACGCGTCTCGTTTATCGTCACTTCGATAAAACGGATCGAAGAAGCCTCCGTTTTCTGATTGACTACCCCAATATTGCCACATCGCAGTATAATGATCTATTTTACTGCCGATATACGCGATACCCAAATCATCAGTTTCGTCAGCACAATATGCGTCAAAATCATTAGGCGAAAATTTAAGGGCACCACTAAATTTTGCAGCCAAAGTTTCTTGCTCATCTCCGACCTCCGTACCATAAAATACTGCCTTATGATCAGTTGGCATATCAGGAATATTTACAGCATTTGCGGTGGTCAATTCTGGTTCTATACCTGTAGAAAAGTAGTTTAATAATGCTGGCAATCCATATTCTGATCCCACGTCGCATCCAAACTCAAGGCCATCTTCTACAAATCCAAAAGTAATTAATGTACGTCCAAGTACCCCATGGCCCTCTACTTCATCTATAATAGGCCCAGCAGTAAGAGACTCACAAGCGTCCAATGCAATGGAGCGCAATACATTATGATCATTAACCAATAGATCCGCAGAGTATACTCCTTGGTGAGGAGTTCCAAACGTAATCAGACCATTGTAAAGAGGAATATTTGTATTAGGTCTCAATATATTACCCATTTTACGTGCCACTAATCCGCCCATACTATGAGCAATTATAAAGTCTTTTTCGGTAGACTCTCGATTAATCGCTCTAACTCCTATTGCATCTCGCAAATGATCAGCGGCACTTTGCAAATCAGAATCCGCAGAGGCATAAGTCATTTGTTGTGCAATAGCTTTATAAGTTCCTAGATAAGAATCAGTCACTACATCATAATAGCCCACATCATTAGAAACCACTTCAAAACTCCTATCATCACCTTGATAACCATGTACCCAGTATACAAATCTATCATTGTTAAGTCCATTCGTACTCTCTGTATCTATGTGATCAGAAATACCGTCACCATCACTATCTGTATCTAAATAGTTAGGAATACCATCTCCATCAGTATCTCCTGTACCCTCTTCTTTATCAGGTATACCATCTCCATCGCTATCGGTATCTAGATAATTAGGTATCCCATCTCCATCAGTATCATCTTCTGTACCTTCTACTCCATCTGGTATACCATCTCCATCACTATCCGTTAAGATTGAAGAAACGCCTACCGTAAATACCGGTTCTTCGTACGAATAATCAAAACCCACTTCTATATCCTTAGTATCGCAAGAGGAAGGTAGCAGTATATCTTCTTGGCCAAGCAACCCAATACTGCATAAAAGGGATCCCATTATTAAGATTATATTTTTCATGATTATTATTGTTTAATAAATTTAGAATTCATGGAAGCGTCTGACGATTTCATCTCTATTATGTACACTCCGTTAGGAATTTGCGCTATATCGAGGGTGATTTTTTTAGCAGCATCTCTTATTTTTCTTTGCATTATGATTGATCCAGAAATATCTTTTAGCATCAATGTAGAGTGGGAAGAAATATTAGAAACATCCACGATAATTTCTGTAGATGCAGGATTAGGATAGACAAGTAATTCTTGCATATCCAACTCTTCGCTTCTAGGTTTCATTAATGATCCATCCTTACAATCAATAGAAAAATCATTATACGTAGTAAGCTCTATTTCTTCATAACAATCACCATTAGTAAATGTACCTGGTGTGATCACCTCCGTTGTAAAAATGAGATCGTAGCCAATCGTTTCATTATACTTATATTTTTTTGTGGTAGTCTTGATTACATTACCATCTTCTGATTCTTGTTCGATATAAATTTTATCTTTCTGATTCAATACATAACTAGTTTTCAGCCCTCTTGCAACGATCAGATCGTCACTATAAGTAATGCTGTAACCTTCGGACTCTAATAGCTTAATTTGATCCATGGTAGGAAGACTATAGGTGTATTTTTTAAGAAAACCGAAGGCCAATGAACGTTCATGAAAGTCCATAAAAGCACTACCTCCATCCTTTCCATAGGGAATTAAATAATATTTAGTTCCTTCGGATTTATCTTCAATATATTCGCCTGTCCCTGGGTCTGCTGCTGTAAGAGTTCCACCATTCCAACCGCTACTGAGATGGCGAAAATCAGATTTATAAAAAGACTTTATTCCCGTCTCATCACTTCTTGTAAGCGTTGGTGTTGCATACCACTTTGGAAACATTTTACTGTGATTTTGTATATGTGTATCATGGGTAGCAAAACCTGATTCGCTAAAATATTCTTTGTGTTTAACGAACATTGACTTTTTAACAAATTTCATTTTATCCAAAAACCTTAGGCTTTCAAAATCGAGATCAGAGATAACTTTTATATGACTATTAATTGATTGATTATAGCATATATTAGATACATATTTATGATCAATTCCATCTTCGTTTTGTGCGATCTGTGTTCTACCGACTTGAGAATGAAAAACAATAAAAAGACAAAGCACTCGAAAGACAACTCCTTCTATCTGTTTTCTTTTATGTATAATTATATTCATTGCATTTTAATTTATCATGTTATTAAATTGAAGTGATTTAAATCTTACAATAATGAATACCAACAAACACAAATAGGTAACCATATAATATTTCAAAATACTCTATTAGAAAATATATTACTCTTCCTCGGATGGCCAGAAACCAAAATAGCCTTATATCAAATTAATGATACAAGGCTATTTGCAATGTGTATTTATCGGGTGTTGTTACAATCCTTTTGTCATTTTTTCTGGCTTAACCCATTGATCGTATTCCTTTGCTGTAAGTAATTTAAGATCTAATGCTGCTTGCTTCAAAGTTGTACCCTCTTTATGAGCTTTCTTGGCAATAGATGCTGCATTATCATATCCGATCTTAGTATTCAGAGCGGTAACAAGCATCAGACTGTTGTTAAGATTAGCTTCTATGTTTTCATAGTTGGGTTCTAGGCCTTCGGCACAATTATCATTGAAACTTGTGCATGCATCTCCGATCAGTCTTGCTGACATCAAGAAGTTATAGATCATCATAGGTTTGAATACATTCAGCTCAAAATGGCCATTCATACCACCGATATTGATAGCGACATCATTACCCATTACTTGAGCCATAGCCATCGTTAATGCTTCTGATTGCGTAGGGTTGACTTTACCAGGCATGATAGATGATCCAGGCTCATTAGCCGGAATGTTAAGCTCACCTATACCACATCTTGGACCAGAAGCTAGCATACGGATATCGTTTCCAATTTTCATCAAAGATACCGCTACTGTTTTCAATGCACCATGTGTTTCCACAATCGCATCATGTGCTGCCAATCCTTCAAATTTGTTAGTTCCTGTTACAAACGGAAGACCTGTAATATTCGCTATTTCTTTAGCTACTTTTTTGGAGTATCCTCTTGGAGTATTCAGTCCAGTACCTACTGCAGTACCACCGAGAGCCAATTCAGATAGATGCGCCATAGTATGCTCGATCGCTCTGATTCCATGCTCTAATTGAGAAGCATAGCCCGACAACTCTTGACCTAGAGTAAGTGGAGTCGCATCCATAAAGTGAGTACGACCAATTTTTACCACGTTCATATATTCTTCGGACTTAGCATGAAGGGTATTTCTTAATTTTTTTAGTCCAGGAATAGTTACATCTACTATCATCTGATATGCAGAGATGTGCATCGCAGTAGGAAAAGTATCATTAGATGATTGTGATTTATTGACATCATCATTAGGGTGCAATGCCTTTTTCTCATCGGTAAGGCTACCTTTCTTGATCACATGACCTCTATTCGCAATGACTTCATTGACATTCATATTGGATTGAGTACCACTACCTGTTTGCCATACTACGAGAGGAAATTGATCATCAAGTTTGCCATCAATGATCTCCTTACATACTTTTTCTATGAGAGCCGCTTTAGTCTTGGGTAGTACACCTAGAGCTGCATTAGTTCTGGCTGCCGCCATCTTTAATACTCCAAAAGCTTTGACCACTTCGATAGGCATACGTTGTCCACCTATCTTGAAGTTCTGAGTAGATCTTTGAGTTTGCGGACCGTAATATGCATCAACAGGTACTTTGATATATCCTATGCTGTCCTTCTCTTTTCTATATTTTGCCATAAATTTTATGTTGAATTTGAATGCAAATGTAACGATATCAAGCATTTACTCATTATATCAATGTCTAAAAACGCATTTATGTTAAATTATCTCAATTCCTCACAATATATTCATTGAGTTTCTTGGGAAAAGCCTATTCTTAACCCACGAATAAGTTAATAATCAAGAAAATGTATAATCCATGAAAAACAATATCATACTTCTTGCGATATGCTTTGCATCTATTTGCAATGCACAATCCCTGCCTATAGATTTTGAATCGATGATCACTACCGAAAGCTTTATCGATTTTGATGGAGGTATGGCTATGGTTATTGACAATCCACAATCAACCGGAATCAACAATAGTACTAAAGTAGCTCAAATCATAAGGGACGGTGGAGAAATCTGGGCTGGTAGTAAAATCGAATTGGCTAGTAATCTTAACTTCTCGACTGATAATGTTATATCAATGAAGGTATTTACTTCTGCTCCAGTAGGAACTGTCGTCAAATTCAAACTGGAAGGAGATGGAAGTACCGAAAGAGATGTTACTACAACAGTAAGCAATGAATGGGAAGAATTGAATTGGGACTTTACGGGTACTGCAACTAACTATAATTCAATTGTCTTTATGTTTGATTTTGGAAGCACCGGCAATGGCTCTGAAAATTCAACCTTTCTTTTCGATGATGTACAACAACTATTTGGTGGCGAACAAATCGATTTACCGGTAGACTTCGAAGGAGATAATACAAATTACTCAGTAACTGACTTTGAAGGTAATGCCTCTATGTTAGTCCAAGATCCAACCGACGAAAACAATACTGTCCTTCAATGTATGAAGACAAATGGAGCTTCACCATCCGCAGGAACTACAATTGGGACTCCATCCGGATTTGCTTCTAATATTCCATTATCACTTACCGATTCCAAAATGACTGCAAGGGTCTGGAGTCCTGCAGCAGGTACTCCGATCAGACTAAAGGTAGAAAACTCTAACGACCCTACTCATACCTGTGAAACAGAAACCAATACTACTGTAGCAGGATGGGAAACATTAGAATTCGACTTTCTCAATCAAGCGACAGGAACTGAGCTATTGAGTGTCGGACTCCAGATGGGCTGGACGTATAATATGGCATCTATATTCTTTAACTTTGGAACCGATGGAGCTTCAGATGGTGGACAAGCGTATTACTTAGATGACATTAAATTTGGAGGAATACCATTAGCCATTCATGACATAGAATTATTGGGTCTGGAAGTATCTCCTAATCCAAGTATCGACTCTTGGAGATTAGAATCTACTCAAGATATAATCACAATAGTCGAGATATTAGATATGAGCGGATCACTGGTTCAAACATATAGGAACCATGATTATAGTTTGGAAGTAAATGCCGAAGGTTATCTATCAGGAATGTATATTGCTAAGATTACTACTGAGGGAGGAATCGGAATAATTAGGTTGGTGAAAAAATAAAAAATATTGTTATAAAGTACAAAAGTCTCAAAGAAATTTGGGGCTTTGTTGCTATGATAACACTTTCAACAATTATACTTGTAGGTTGGAGAGATTGTTCAGAAGGTTTTTAAAATAAAAAAAATGATTACGAAAATTATTTTTACGACAACAACAATACTAATAAACACTCTCATCCTTTTGTATGCAAAAAAAGAAAAAAAAATTAATCGTGCGTACTATATTTTAATCCCAGTAGCATTAATAGTAGCATATTTTTTTAATACATATATATTAATGGACAATACTATTTTATTAGCCAAAACGAATATTACAGTATTAATATTATTGTTAAGTCCTTGCTTATTGATTGTACTTATTTTTCATATCATTTCAAATAACAGATTAAAAAACAAGAAAATAGAAATAGAAAAAAAATACCGAATTGAATTATTTGATGGAGTAACAAATACGATCGTTTATTTTGTTTTTCCTATTGCGATAACAGTAATTCAAATTGCATTGATTTGGAACTCTAAGTCTGTAATTTCCTTTTTATTCCAATAAGTTTAAAGTAAGTCTATAGCAATTGAAGTACCTCTAACTTTCAATTCATATTAATACAGTTGTAGGTCAGAGGCTATTAATACAGTTGTAGGTCGGAGACACTACAACGACGGTAACCGTTATCGTAAGTATCCCATCTTTGCCATAAAGAACGGAGACGCTACAACAACGGCGAATATGATAATTATTCAACGAGAGTGTAAGAATATCAGGAAATGAAATTAATACGAAAGTTGTTCGTGGTAGTCGCTCAAGCTATAAGGGGAATATTCCAGAAGAAGAGGCAGGGAACGAGTGTCCTATTTTTGCCATAAACGTAATTGGAATGTCTGTGACTTCCAATAGATATTAAAACGATGAATTATAAAAAAAGCCTCAGAGAGATCTGGGGCTTTTGTTTATTTAAAACCAATTTGAAATATCAATAACTTTAGCTGTATTAAGGCCAAAGATAATTCCAGTCAGCCAATAGACAAGTTGTGTCATTTTCATAAACGTACCATTAGAATTAAATTCCAAGTATGAGAAAATTTTCTTGAGGTTTCAAAATAAACTTTATCCAAAAAAGAGGATTGAAAGATTGTTTCATTCTGTAGTCAAAAGTTCCTATTGTTTCTTCTAATTTAATCTTAACGTTTCCAACGACATCGGTACGACCTGACCCAAGATTATCAAAACCACTTAAGGTTTGTGCTCTTCCTTCGGCATGAGTCAGTTGTTGCACATGAATGAAAGCGAAATCTAGTATTATTAATTTTGACCTAGAAAAGGATATTTATTTACGTCCGTAGCTAGATAGAGTTATAGGTCGGATACACTACAACAACGTGACGTTGTAGATAAGACTTGCTACAACAATGTGATAAACGTTTCAAGTACATCGTTACCATCGAACAATTTAATAAATCCTCGTATCTTGAGATAATGAATGACAATAGAACAGGCTATAACATAGACGATCAATATGCCACATATTTCGTCACATTTACATTGGTCGGATGGATAGATCTGTTTACAAGAAAAGAGTGTGCTCAGATCATTATTGATTCTCTTAATTATTGCACTGATAAAAAAGGATTAATAGTCTACGCTTACGTAATCATGAGTAGTCATGTGCATCTAATTTTGAGTGCAAAAGAATCTACGAGTGGCTTATCAGACATTATAAGAGATCTACGTAAGTATACAGCAAAAGAACTAATTACCTTCACTACGAACTCAAAATATGAAAGCAGGAAGGACTGGTTAAAGGTAGTCTATCAATATCATAGCAAATATCATAAGGGTACCAACCATAAAGTATGGAAAAGAGGCTTCCACCCTATGTTATTAACACACCCTAAATTCACTTATCAAAAATTGAATTATATTCATAACAATCCTGTAGCGGCAAAAATAGTATCAAAACCCGAACACTATATAAACAGTAGTGCTTTAGACTATTTAGGTATCTCAGGCAGAGTTAAAATTCAAATTATTGACTTTGGAGTTGAAGAAGGATATGTGTTTACTGGTTGAGTTAATATAGCTGGATGTCGACGACGCTAAAACAACGTTCGTATCTAATTTCAAACTGAAAAAATACAGTTGTAGGTCGGAGACACTACAACAACGGGGGGGGGGGGCACAACAACAACAACAACAACAA
>CALLPN010000039.1 GCA_938015435.1 uncultured Saprospiraceae bacterium | reverse complement strand
CTTAATAAATGCAACGACAATGAAAGTAAGAGCATCAATCAAAAAGAGGTCAGCTGACTGTAAGATCGTAAGACGAAACGGTAAGCTTTACATTATTAACAAAAAGAACCCTAGGTTTAAGCAAAGACAAGGGTAATTAATCAATTGTATCAACTATGGCAAGGATTGCTGGGGTAGATTTACCGCGAAACAAGAGAGGTATAATAGGTTTAACTTACATCTATGGTGTAGGAAGGACTAGGTCTGCAGAACTACTTGATAGAGCTGAGATTGAGCATAATACCAAGATTCAAGATTGGACTGATGAGAACATTAAGTTCATCACAAAACTTCTTCAAGATGAGTACACTGTTGAAGGTGAACTAAGAAGTGAAGTTCAAATGAATATCAAACGTCTAATGGATATTGGATGTTATAGAGGTCTTAGACACAGGAAAGGACTTCCTTTAAGAGGACAGCGTACTAAAACGAACGCTCGTACTAGAAAAGGTAAGAAAAAGACTGTTGCGAACAAAAAGAAAGTTACTAAATAATAGATAGTCATGGCAAAAGCAAAAGCAAAAAAGCGTAATGTAGCCGTTGCGAGTGAGGGTCTTGTTTACATACAAGCCACTTTCAATAACATCATTATCTCATTGACTAATAAACAAGGTCAAGTTATCTCTTGGGCATCAGCTGGTAAAGCTGGTTTTAGAGGAAGTAAGAAAAATACTCCTTATGCTGCTCAGATAGCAGCTGCAGATGCAGCTCAAGTGGCTCATGCTGCAGGTATGAGATCTTGTGAAGTTTATGTAAAAGGACCAGGTGCTGGTCGAGAAGCTGCAATTAGAGCGATCGATGGTGCAGGTATCAAAGTAACAAAGATCAGAGATATTACTCCTATTCCACATAATGGATGTAGACCTCCTAAGAAGAGAAGAGTATAATTTCAGATTCAGTACATTATTATTACCATTACAACTGAGAATTAAATGGCACGATATACCGGACCAAAAACAAAGAAATCTAGAGCATTTGGAGAGTCAATCTTCGGTCACGATAGAGCTTTCGAAAAAAGAAAATATCCTCCTGGACAACACGGGAACGGTAGAAGAAGAAAGCAAAAGTCGGATTATGGTCTACAGCTTATGGAGAAGCAGAAAGCTAAGTATACATACGGTCTGCTTGAAAGACAGTTCCGTAACTTATATAAAGCGGCAAATGGTAAATCTGGAGTTACAGGTGAGATCCTTTTCCAATTTTTAGAAGCTAGATTAGATAATACTGTATTTAGATTAGGTCTATCACCTACTAGAAGTGGTGCACGTCAATTGGTGGCGCATAAGCACATTATGGTAAATGGTGTTTTGACTAACATACCGTCTTGTCAATTGAGACCGGGTGACGTAGTCACGATAAGAAACAAATCAAAAAATCTTGAAGTAATAACTAATAGTATTTCATCTAAAGGAGATGTAAGAAACTTTGGTTGGCTAGAGTGGAATAGTGCAAGAGGTGAAGGAACATTCCTTGCTTATCCTGAGAGGGACGCAATTCCAGAAAAGATCAACGAACAACTTATTGTAGAATTGTACTCTAAGTAATAAGATTAGATACAAAAGGCTACTCAATTTCTTGGGTAGCCCTTTTGTGCGTTTAGCCCCTTTATTTCAACCATATTTTTCAGCATAGCATAACTACACACTTATGAGCATATTAAACTTTCAAAGACCTGAGAAAATTATCCTTCAAAAAGCGGATGACTTTAATGGAACATTTGAGTTCAAACCTCTAGAGCCTGGTTTTGGTCAGACTATTGGTAATTCATTAAGAAGAGTTTTACTTTCTTCACTTGAAGGTTATGCAATTTCAGCTATAAGAATCGCAGGTGTAGATCATGAATTTGCAACCATCAAAGGTGTAGTTCAGGATATGGTAGATATTATTCTTAATCTTAAGCAAATTAGATTAAAGGCGCTAATTGAAACTGAAGAAGAATCGGAAGATAAAGTCTACTTAACAATAAGTGGTAAAGATGCTTTCGTTGCAGGCGATATAGAAGATCAAACAACAGTTTTCAAAGTAATGAATCCTGAGTTAGTTGTATGTAACATGGAGCCTTCAGTAAACCTAGAAATAGAGCTTACAATATCAAAAGGTCGTGGATATGTTCCAGCTGAGGAGAATCTTCCAAAGGATGCGCCAATTGGTGTAATACCAGTAGATGCAATTTACACTCCTATCAAAAGAGTGGCTTACAAAGTAGAAAATACGAGAGTAGGACAAAGGACTGATTATGAGAAACTCATGATTGATGTTCAAACGGATGGTACAATCCACCCTGAAGAAGCAGTGAAAGAGGCGTCAAGAATCCTTATCCAGCACTTAATGCTAATTACGGACGAAAACATAACTTTTGATGATGCTTCAAGTAGAGAAGATAACATAGTAGATGAGCATATCTTACACATGAGAAAGCTTCTTAAGACTTCTTTAGAAGATCTAGACCTTTCGGTAAGAGCGTATAACTGTCTTAAAGCAGCTAAGATCAATTCTCTTGGAGAGATGGTTAGATACGATACTCACGAGTTACTAAAGTTTAGAAACTTCGGTAAAAAATCACTTGTTGAGATCGAAGAATTATTACAAATTAAAGGACTAACATTCGGAATGGACTTATCTAAATATAAGTTAGACGAAGAGTAGTCTAAAGGAATAATCGCACGACTCGAGTTTCGGCTCGGATAGTATTTATTATCAAATACAGGTTTATACTGAGAAATTTAATTGATTAGGTCGTAATATCAAGAATTTCAAAGTGATTCCAAAAAAATCGTTATCTTAAATGAGACACGGAAAAAAACATAACCACTTAGGTAGACAAAGAGGTCACAGAGTTGCCCTTCTAAGAAATTTATCTATCTCTCTAGTAGAGTATAAGAGAATCAACACTACCGTAGCTAAAGCAAAGGCATTAAGAGTATTCATAGAGCCGCTTATTACAAAAGCTAAAACAAACAGTACTCACTCTAGAAGAACTGTATTCAGTAACCTGCAGAATAAGGAGGCAGTGAAAGAGCTATTTGGACCTATCGCAGAAAAAGTAGCGGATAGACCAGGTGGATACCTTAGGATAGTAAGAACAGGTACTAGAAAGGGTGATGGAGCAGAAACAGCAATGATCGAGTTCGTTGATTATAACACTGAATACTCAGTAGGGAAATCAGGAGGAGCTAAGAAATCTAAAAGAAGTAGAAGAGGAAAGAAAAGTAGCGGTGCTTCAACAGCTGCAGCAGCTCCAGTTACGGGTTCAAGTGAAGAAGAATAATCCTAATGGATTAATGAAATATAAGAGCATATTCAGTTTTGGATATGCTCTTTTTTTATGCCAATAATATAGTTACTGGCTAATCTTAAGTAAGCATAACATTGTTATTTAAATTGATTATAAAAATTTCAATATGTATCTCTTTCTTTTGAGGTTAGATGCATATTTTTGTTCAAAATTGTAACTCTAGATTTATAGCTCTATGACCAACAGAAAAGCAATACTACTTTTAGATGATGGCACTTACTTTGAAGGTAAGGCCGGTGGTATAATAGGAACTACTTCAGGTGAGATCTGTTTTAATACAGGAATGACAGGATACCAAGAGATCTTTACTGATCCATCTTATTTTGGACAAGTGCTGGTGGCTACCAATGCTCATATTGGAAATTATGGAACTGCTGGCGAAGATGAAGAATCTGAATCTATTCAAATATCTGGTTTGATTTGTAAAAATTTCACAGATACATATTCACGTCCGTTAGCGGATCAAGGAATACAGAAGTATTTCGATGATAATAAGATTGTATGCATCTATGATGTGGATACTAGGGCTATTGTCCGCCATATCAGAAGTAAGGGTGCTATGAATTGTATTATATCTTCTGAAGAGTTGGATGTAGAAAGACTCAAAGAACAACTAGCTCAGGTTCCTAATATGGAAGGGCTAGAGCTTGCTTCAAAAGTATCAACTAAAGAGAAATATTCTTTGGGCGAAGAAAATGCTAAATACAATGTCGCAGTATTAGACTTTGGAACGAAGAGAAATATATTAAGGAATTTTGTAAGTAGAGGTTGTAAGGTAGATGTGTATCCTGCGGAGACTCCAGCGGAAGAGATATTGAAGAAAGATTATAACGGGTTTTTCTTGTCAAATGGACCTGGTGATCCGTCTTCTATGTGTTATGCAATTGATACAGTTAGACACCTCATGCAGGAAGGAAAGCCAATGTTCGGTATTTGTTTAGGTCACCAATTGCTAGCCTTAGCTAATGATATTCCTACCTATAAGATGCACCATGGTCATAGAGGGATCAATCATCCTGTGAAGAATCTTCTTTCTGGTAAAGGAGAGATTACAAGTCAAAATCATGGATTCAGCGTTGATGCAGATGTAATTGAAAAAGTATCTGACAAAGTAGAAGTTACTCATCGAAATCTCAATGATAATACCATTGAGGGTATTCGAATCAAAGGGACCAAAGCGTTCTCAGTACAGTATCACCCTGAAGCAGCTCCAGGCCCTCACGATAGTAGATATTTGTTTGATGAATTCGTTGCATCACTGTCATAGTGTGTAATGTACAATAAGTGTTATATTTAGCTTATTATTTTAATAATAGTCCAGTAATAACAAAATAGAAAAGAATGAGTACAATATTAGATATAAGATCAAGAGAGATAATAGACAGTAGAGGCAATCCAACAGTAGAGGTTGAAGTACTAACTGAAACTGGATTTATAGGACGAGCAGCAGTACCTTCTGGAGCAAGTACAGGTAAGTATGAAGCAGTAGAACTTAGAGATGGTGATGCTGACAGATTCTTAGGAAAGGGTGTATTAAAAGCCTGTCAAAATATAGAAGAAGATATAAGAGAAGCATTGATAGGTGAAGATGCCATGGATCAAAGACTCATAGATGAGACAATGATTGAAATGGACGGAACACATAATAAAAGTAAGTATGGAGCTAATGCAATTCTTGGAGTGTCATTAGCGGTAGCAAAAGCAGCAGCAGCAGAAAGTGCACAAAGTTTGTATCGCTATATCGGTGGTGTAAACGCTCACGTGATGCCAGTGCCGATGATGAATATCCTTAATGGTGGTTCTCATGCTGATAATAGTATTGATTTTCAGGAATTCATGGTAATGCCAGTTGGCGCAGAGACTTTTTCTGAAGGCTTAAGAATGGGAATTACAGTCTTTCATCACCTCAAGAAAGTATTAAGTAGTAAAGGTCACTCTACTAATGTAGGAGACGAAGGTGGATTTGCACCTAATCTAGGCTCTAATAAAGAAGCCATCGAAATAGTATTAACAGCAATAGAGTCAGCAGGTTACAAGCCTGGCGTAGATATGATGATCGCTATGGATGCAGCGGCTTCAGAGTTTTACTTAGAAGATGAGAAAGTATATCATTTTCACCAATCTACAGGCGAAAAACTAACATCTGAGCAGATGGTATCATATTGGGCTGATTGGTGCAATCAATATCCGATCCTTTCTATTGAAGATGGATTGCATGAAGATGATTGGGCTGCATGGACTAGTATGAATAAGCAGCTAGGGGATAAATTACAGATTGTAGGTGATGACCTTTTTGTAACCAACACGAAAAGATTACAAAGAGGTATCGAAGAAGATGCAGCTAACTCAATACTGATTAAAGTAAATCAGATCGGTAGTCTTACTGAGACTATAGATACAGTTAATCTAGCCACTCGTAATGCATATACATGCGTTATGAGTCATAGATCTGGAGAAACAGAAGATACTACCATTGCTGACCTAGCAGTTGCACTTAATACTGGACAAATCAAAACTGGATCAGCATCAAGAAGTGATAGAGTAGCAAAGTACAATCAACTACTCAGAATAGAAGAGGAGCTAGGTAGTGCAGCTGTATATCCGGGGATGGCGCTCATGGGGTAATCCAATTGTAGGTATTTAGAGGATCATATTTGTTCTGATTTCTGATAGTTCTGAACTTTAACTTGACGCATAAACTTGAACTTATTTTTTTATCTTTGTATCAAGAAAACTACAATATCATGAAGATAATCAAGCAATTAAGCTCTGGTTTATCTGTTTCGCGCATTCTTTTAAACAAGTATGTGATTGTCACTACCGTATTCGCTGTATGGTTATTAGTATTTGACAAACATAACTATGTGACACAGAGGAAATTAGTACAGACCATTGACGAACTCAAAGTCAAAGAGCAAAAGTATATCGATCTTATAGAAGAGGTGAAACTCGAGAGGATAGATATGGCGAAGTACAAAGAAAAATATGCAAGAGAGCATTTCTACATGCATAAAGAAAATGAAGAAGTGTTCATATTTGATAGAAACTAGATTTTGGTAAGAATATCATTTTCTATATGCAATAATGTGAAGATTGTGAAAGTCGCAATCTAATTTATTAACAGAAATTAAGAGAAGATAATACAATGAGCGTATTAGTCAATAAGGATAGTAAGATAATCGTACAAGGATTTACTGGTAAGGAAGGTTCATTTCACGCCGGTCAGATGATTGAGTATGGTACTAATATCATTGGTGGAGTTACTCCAGGTAAAGGAGGACAAGATCACTTAGGTAAGCCAGTATTCAATTCTGTAGATGAAGCCGTATCAAAAGCGGGTGCAGATACAACAATCATATTTGTACCGCCAAGATTTGCAGGAGATGCAATCATGGAGGCAGCAGAAGCGGGAATCAAAGTAATCATCTGTATTACTGAAGGTATACCGGTACAAGACATGGTGAAAGTAAAAGCATATATCGAAAAATACGATTGTACATTAATAGGCCCTAACTGCCCAGGAGTTATTACGCCAGGTGAAGCTAAGGTTGGTATTATGCCAGGATTTGTCTTCAAAAAAGGAAGAATAGGAATCGTATCAAAATCAGGTACGCTTACTTATGAAGCTGCAGATCAGATCGTTAAGGCGGGACTAGGAATCTCTACAGCTATCGGAATTGGTGGTGACCCAATCATTGGGACACCGACTAAGGAAGCGGTACAATTGCTTATGGAAGATCCTGAAACTGACGCAATTGTAATGATTGGTGAGATAGGTGGAAACTATGAAGCATTGGCTTCTGAGTATATCAAGTCAACTGGGAATAAGAAACCTGTAGTTGGATTTATCGCTGGTAAAACAGCTCCTGCAGGTCGTACAATGGGACATGCAGGTGCCATCGTTGGAGGTGAAGATGATACTGCTGAAGCGAAAATGAAAATCATGGCAGCATGTGGTATTCATGTAGTGGAATCTCCTGCAGAGATTGGATCTACTATGCTAAAAGCACTATCATAATATCGAATTAGATCAGAGTAAAATAAAATTAAAAAGGATCGGAAGCTTAATTGCTTTCGATCCTTTTTTTATAGTGATTTGTGAATTATGAGAAAGAAAGGGTCAAGTCCTAAAGTTGGGGAGTATATTCATTTCTAAAAAACAACGGAGTCAACTAGCCATATAATATTGTAGGGTTGAAGCAAATTCTTGGGATGATTTTCCTTGTTGGATATTCCGTTAAGAAATTGAAAATTTAATTCGTTACAGATTTTTATAATATTGGATTGATTTGATTCAAGTAGAAAGGCTTTATTATAAAAGTCAACAATATTGCTGGACTCTAATGCAGATTTGAGTAGTCAACTGTATGAGCTAAAGAACTATTAAACCATAGCTTGAGATAACAAGAATGTTAAATTGAAACTGGATCACTGAAGTGAGTTTTGCCTCCGTAGAATTAGATTTTTAATTTTAGGAATATGCAGCACTGCCTGGCAAGCGGTCACTACCGCAAGTTGCTTCATTTTTTGCTTGGATATATAGTTCAGATTTTGTGAGTTAGCGAATAAATGAATTCGCTTTGAATGAAAAGAAGATCCGCGGTCTAGAGTGGCTTGCTTAGCAAACGCTCGTTGACCTAGTATAATGTGGCTTGCGAAGAAACACATGGGCTAGGTAGCGATATCATGCTTAAATATAGTTTGATCCCCAACAGTGGGATGTGATCCGAAAGAAACTTACGTCACTTGTATACTCCTAACCTGAGTGTTTTATAGAAAAACTACTTTTTGGCCCAATCTTTCCTTTTTCCAAAGTATTTAGGATTTACTATCAGTAGTCCAAATGATTCTCCAGCTTCTTTCTCTGTTTTAGCATGATGCGCTCCATGAGCACGAAGTATCGCTCTGCTGTATTTATTATCAAGTTGGCGAAACCACTTAAACCGCTGATGTATGTACACATCGTGTATTAAGAAGTAAATCATACCATATATAGAAATGCCTATACCGATCGCCAATAGAGCAGGGTAGTATAAAGTACCTAACAAATAACAAAAGAAGCTTGGAATAGCAAATACTAAAAAGAATAGATCATTCTTTTCAAAGAAGCCTTCCACTTCATGTGGATTATGATGATCATGATGCCAGCCCCAAAGAAAGCCGTGCATAAGGTACTTATGTGCTAAGAATGCTACAAACTCCATAGCGAAAGCAGTAGACAGCATAATGATTGTAAATGTAATAGCGCTCATAGTCTCAAAGATAGTTCTTAGTTGTTTAACATGCGAAAGGAAGATAGGTTGACCTTTATCGTTTACTAATTTTATTATTACTAATCTGTCGCTGCCTGCTGCATTTGTGTCTCCCTTCTGCAAATACTCTCTTGGCTGCATGCTTGGTCTTTCGACCTTGGACGCGCTCACGCCACATCTTCCAACTCGAGAGTTTCATTTCACGTTTCATTAGCTTGATCACATCAGCTTCTCGGAGTCCAAATTGCTCTTCGATGGCATCGAAAGTTGTTCGATCTTCCCAAGCCATTTCTACAATCCTATTGACATCTCTATCAGTCAGCCCTGCGTATATTTTCTTAGACATACATGTATAACAAATTTGGAGAGAAACGGTTTTGGTATAGAACTCAATAATCATATGAAGATTGATAATCAAGTTTATAACGTTGATCTTCAAAGTATTGTATTGGGGAGAATTTTGTCAGTGATTTTTCGACTCTATCTTTTGAAAATACCCAATAAACGTTTAAATTTGCAGCCGCTTAAGAAATTAAGCGGATTAGTATGGTTCCATAGCTCAGCTGGATAGAGCAGCTCACTTCTAATGAGCAGGTCTCAGGTTCGAATCCTGATGGGATCACAAAGAGAGTAACATCTCCAAACAAAAGCCTGTTAATCTTCTGATTAACAGGCTTTTATGTTTTTAGCCTTTTCATTCAAACATAAAGAATTACATATCTTACGTGTACAATCCATGTTTTTTATTGTTAGTACGAAAAAAAACATGGATATTGCATTAACTAATTGATTATCAGACAGTAAGGTTTGTGCTTTTTTAGTGCCTTTTGATATTGTTTTCACACTAAACCGAATGGTTCGCGTGTGTTTTTTCAACCATTTTAAACAATATCATATGAGATCCACAACCACTTTCTCTATTATTTTCTTCGTCAGAAACCTCAAAACTTCTGAATTCGAAGCTGGGCTTTATTGCCGAATTACTTATAATACTCAACCTTTGGAGTTCAGTCTTAAGCGACGGATAACTTTAGCGCTCTGGGATGCAAAAAGGAACAAGCTAAAGGGAAGTTCAATTGAAGCAAGGTCAATCAATCATTTTATTCAAGACACACGATCTGAGGTATACAAGGTATATGAAGAGCTTCGAAAGGCTAAAGGCCATTTTACAATATCAGATGTCAAGGCTAGATATCTCAATGAAGATACTGATCAGATGAGTTTGCTTGACGCATTTGAATACCATAATCAGAAGATGACAACCGACTTTGCGCCTGGTACAATTCGTCATTACAATACCGCTTTAGCTCATATCAAACGCTTCCTTAAATCAGAGTTGAAGAAGGAAGATATCTATCTTTCTGAGTTGTCATATGGGATCCTTACGCGATTCGAACACTTCTTGAGGACCTATAAACCAGTGGATCACCAAAAGCCAATAGTGAATAATAACACTGTAATGAAGCATATTCAGAGATTGCGAAAAGTAGTCACTATGAGTGTAAGGCTAGAGTGGTTAGATAAAGATCCATTCCGACAATACAAATGTAAATTCACCAAGAGCGAAAGAACATATCTCTCTGAAACGGATCTGGCCAAAATAGAAAATAAAGTATTCGCAATAGGTAGATTAACTTATATCCAAGACCTATTCATATTTAGTTGTTATACAGGCTTGTCATACATAGACGTGATCCAACTCACTCCTTCAGATATAGTATTGGGAATGGACGGATCTAAATGGATATATAGTAACAGACAAAAAACAGAAGCTCCTATCAGAGTGCCATTACTGGAGAAAGCAGAAGCATTGATAGAGAAGTATAAGGAAGATCCACGATCATTGCATAGTGGTACCGTATTCCCTGTTCTAAGTAATCAGAGAGTCAATTCATATCTTAAGGAAATAGCTGTTCTCTGTGAGATCAAAGCGAACATTACCTTTCACGTAGCAAGACATACGTTCGCGACTACGGTTACATTACTTAATGGATTATCGATAGAAGCGCTGTCCGGCATGCTTGGCCATAGTAAGATTTCCACTACTCAGATCTATGGTAAGATCATGGATAAGAGGATCAGCGTAGAGATGAACGAACTAAGAATGAAGATGAAGCAGAAAAAACGAAGTGATGATCAGGATGATCAAGGAATCAGAAAAATATCATAATTGAATAAAGCCTCAGTTAGCAGCTGAGGCTTTGTTTTTATTGTACGTAATGACTGTTATTTGGACATTTAACTTTTAGTTAAGCTAAGCATATCATTTTAATAGATTTTAGTTTCGTTAAACCTACACCCCTATATTTCAAAAATTTAAAGTATAAATATATACGCGGAGATTTAATAACCTATATCACTTGCTGATATCAAAATCTTGGTAATATGAATGCACAATACGTAGAACAATTGTATAAAAAACTCATGTCTAGTCTTGCCAATCTTAACGGTGAGATATCTAATCCAGTAGCCAAGCAAAGTGCTATGGCACTGAAATCTAAAGCCATAGTCGTAGAATTGAGAACACACATAATAGAGAGTGGCTTCGATTCTATCGAAGAGGAAATCCATTTCTTTAAAGAAATTAAACCAAAGTTTAGCGCTCTGATCTATTTCCATGAAAAAGCATACACGATAGAATTTAGAATGCCCCACGGTACAGCTGAGCAAAAGTCAATGTTTCTAGCTCGAGAGATCTCCAAGATCGATAACTTTTATTTCAATAATATTGAATTCTCGTCCTACATGAAAAAGGGTAGTACTACTAACGATTCCACATACTTTGTAGTCGGTAATGGTCAACTTATATTGGGATTAGGATATGACTACTTAGATTTTGATCCACAATTCGGTTCTATTCATAGTAGTTTGGCAGCTAGATTTATTGGAGCGCAAATGGCATTGGAATACATCAGTAAGAAACTGGCTACCATAGAAGGTTTCGGAAGTCCTTATATCGATAATTCTACTCTCGATTATGATGGGACCAATACAGAGTTAATAGAATTGGCTTATGCTCTACATAAATCTGGTAGAATCAAATCTGATATCAAAGAAATAGTTTCAGTTTTCGAAACTCTATTTAGTACTACCATTAAAGATCCATATCGCACATACCATGATTTCAAGTCTCGTAAGATTGATCGAACAAAATTTTTGACATTTCTAAAAAAGGAACTCAATGACGCTCTAGATCGAGAATCATAAAACACCCAACTTGGTACATACTTGGGAAAGCATTATTTGATACTCTATACCTTTGTGAGGAGCATCAAATAATACTTTCATCCTTCATTTCGGTTAGTAATCTTCTTGAAATATATTTTCACCAACTTGGTAAGACCTTGTGGATAAGATCCATTTCCACGCCACAAATTTGCTTTCACAATATCAAAAGGCTTCGTTTGGGCATGGATCTTATTTTGAGCGACCTCTCATAGTTTTCTTTAGGTACAAAGGTATCTAATTGTGTATCCATGCCCTTCGATTTTTTCTAACAACCAAAATCAATATTATGGCAGCTGAAGTAATCACTACTGACGATCTTCGAGAATTTAGAATGGAACTACTCGAAGAACTACAAACCTTTATCAAACAAATAGCGCAAAAGCCAACTAAGCGTTGGCTCAAATCTCCACAAGTCAAAGAACTCATGGGTATCTCTGCCGGAACATTGGCTAACCTTAGAGTCAATGGCACACTACGATTTTCTAAGCTAGGAGGAATCATACTATACGACTATGATCATATAGTGGAAGTCATAGAAAGTAACCAAGTGACTCATAGTAATTATCGCTAGTGAGTAAGGTTAATTATATCCAACATCAGATAACTTTTTTTAAGAAGGTATATGAGGATGATAGATTGACTCCATTTCACATAAGCTTATACATGGCACTATTCCAATACTGGAATGCTAACCGATTTCAAAACACTTTTGGAGCAGCAAGAGCAGAACTCATGCAGCTATCCAAAGTAAAGTCCAAATCTACCTACAGTAAGTGTCTTAATGAGTTACATGATTGGAAGTACATAGTCTATTCACCTTCTAATAATCCTTTCGTCAAAAGTGCTTTTGACTTGTCCATTAGATGGACCAGTAATGGACCAGATGTGCATATAAGTAGTCCAGTAAATGGACTACCTATTGCTCAACCTAGTTCATCTAATGGACTACTCTTGGTACGAGATAAAACATATAAACATAAAGCTATAAACAGTAAAGAGAAACCCAACTCTGAAATTCAAGTGATTGATTTTTTTGAAAATAATAAGTCATCTAAAATTGAAGCTCAGAAGTTTTGGAATCATTACGAATCCAATGGTTGGATGATTGGAAAAGTGCATATGGTGGATTGGGAAGCTGCAGCCAAAAAATGGATCCTAAATCAAAACGATCAAACCCATAAAGGACTAGTCCAACAAATGGACTACTTACAAACCACTTCTAAAAAAGACTACAATGAACCTCTCTGATATCATCAATTACACTGACGGCATACCGCATTACGATCTCAAGAACATTATTCAATATCTAGAGTATAAAGGGAAGCATAAATTTGGTGCTCATTTTCGTATATCACCACACGACTACGAGATCATCTTTCAGATCATCTCCTGGATAGTCAATGACCAGAAAGCTTGTGAGAAGTATGGAATGTCATATCGAAAGGGAATACTTCTTTCGGGTCCAGTAGGTTGTGGCAAAACATCTCTGATGAAACTAGTAGCGACTTTAGTACCAAAGAATCGAGCGTACATCATGAAACCCACAAGAGAGATAACCATGGAGTTTAGCAAACGTGGATATGATATAGTAAACCAATACTCCAGGTCAGTCAGATCACCTAAGGCGATATGCTTTGATGATCTTGGTGTTGAGCCTCCCATGAGATACTTTGGAGATAGGATCAATGTAATAGGGGAGATCTTACTGAGTCGTTATGATTTGTTTATATCTAAGCAGATACTCACACATGCCACTACCAATTTAAACACTCAAGAAATCGAAATTAGGTATGGAAGTAGAGTACGATCAAGATTACGTGAAATGTTCAATTTGATCAGTTTTTCGCCAGATGCGGAGGATAAGAGACGATAGGAAAAGAAATGTTCAACTAAGTTCTATCAATGCTATGCAATGCTTACGAGGCTATTGTATAGCTGATTGTGGCTCTATATATTACAATCGAAATTGGTTGAAAGTCATTCAGATCTTTGGTTATGAATGGATTATGCAGAGTCTAGAGGCTCTGCATTTTTAAGTTGATATACTTTCTATTTTCAGATAGCATTGTTTTAGTGGGAACTCCTAATAGAGAATTCCCACTACTAACGATAACTGTATATCTAACTCCATTGATACAATCCTCCTCTTTCCAAAAACTTATCTAGATCATAGTTCATTTCTTGAATGGCCTGTTGAGCGCCTACATCAAGTATCGGTTGACTATAAGCATATGATCCATTCTCATTATTGTAGAATCTTCCTGCAGGATCCACCATAACATACGATCCAGTCATTTCACTATTGTCTTCAGGAACTAAGTAAGAGACATGTTTATGCCTTTGTAGAAACGATTTGAACTCATCTCCAGATATAGCATATCTTTCAATATTCTTGTCGTTCTCACCCATTATAGATAATACTTGAAAAACCTTCCATCGTCTAGGTTCAGTGGCCTGGATAAAGTCAAACATATCTTCTTCGTAATTATACCGATTGACGACCGTATTGATCTTCAGTCCGTATCCATAATTCTTCACACGTTCTATCATTGATAAGTAATACTCTTTCGAGTATGCTTTCTTTCCCATGATGGCTCTGCCTATCTCAATATTAGAGTCTTCATTTAGACTATCTATACTTATCGTGATCCAGTCTAGATGTTCTTTATTTTTCTCTAGAAATTTTTCTGATAATCTACTACCATTAGTCACTATCATCGTCGTCATGTCAGCTTCCTTAGCCGTAATGACCAATTCTGACAGCCATGGACATAGACTTGGTTCTCCACCAGCAAAGGTTATTTTTTCGAATCCATAGTCAGCAAGACTTTGCACTACTTTGATAGCTTCTTCTTTTGGTAGATGTCCTTTAGGTAGTATAGTTCTCTTTGTAGCTTGAAATGTTGCAAAGCAAAATTTGCAACGCATGTTACATGGCTCCCATAAATGAAAGTTTACACTTGGAATAATCTGTCCTTTGTTCATATTAATTTGATTTTGGATGAATCCATATGGATAGATCAAATCAATATTTTCAAAGGGTATAGATTAATTTATTCAAGTTGAGAATAAAGCTTGTTTGTGATTAGTGGTATCAATCTCTGGCAGACCAATGTAGTTTTCTATTATAGCATCTGTCATTATGTAGTCCATCAAATCGCTTATTTTTTGTGTGTTTACATTTCTAATAACATGTAGTAAATCAAAATAGTTAACCTTTACGCATCCATCAATTTCTGATAGTATTCCCTCGTAAGATGTAGTAACGATCCATTTAATGGAAACTCTACTTTTTAAATTGTAGATGTCATTATCACCGGTAAAATATTTCTGAGCATCATTTAATTGCTGTGCGACTTTTCGATCAACGTTTATAGATTCATAATAGGCATCTTTAGAATTTAATCTGAGGTAAGTTCTTTTCAATTGAATAAGCAGAACTGTATCTCCATCATCTACGATAACATCAACATCTCCATCAATTTGATTGGCATCTTTATCATTAATCACTTTCACCTTCCATTTTTCTGAAGAAAAGATATTACCTAATCTAATTTCCATCGCAGCTGAAGTCCTATTCCTTTCTGCATCATTGTAATTTAAATTCTCTAACCCAGTCATTGCGGATCCATAAAACCAATCATTATTAGCAACGAACATCGTAGGACAGAAAAGTATTTCTCCTAGCTTAAGGAAAGGCTTTTTCCAAACATCATACCTAAGGCTAGGTTTCTTAACAGAAAACAAACTGACGAGTGCATCTACATTCCAATCTTTAGTATTCTCTACTGCCATTATCCTTGACTTCAATGTACTCTTCGTTTCTAAGAGGTATATGGATCTCATTGTTTGACCATAAGAATGCAAAGTATCTGAAGATAATTTCTTTAGGGATTTAAATATTTCAACAGAAGGAATAGGCTCCTTGTCGTGAATTAAATTTTCAACGCACAAATCATCAAGAAGTGGCTCTAATTGAGACATATAGATGTTTCCGTTAACGTCATACCGATAGTCATCAAGTTTCCACTTATAATAAGACTCCTTAGTTTGCTTTAAATAGATAGTTCCATCCTCTTCTATAGTATCAATATTCATATCGTAACTATATAGACTTAGTACGTTTTCATCAAAACTTACCAATTCAGCTACCCATATCAACAAGTCAGTTAAGTCTACATTTATCGTATTGTCAGAACTAACTTTAGTGGTAAATTTAATCTGGAATTCATCAATACTCAATTGAATATGACTAGAAGGATTTTTCCTGAAATACAAACATATAAACTTACTATACGTAGAAGCTAAGTGATGTACATTTTGAATAGAAGGATTAGTCATCCTTTGACTTTCTAGCCAAATAGTCATATCGATGAGTACTTCTGATAAGCTCAATTGACCAATAGCATTTAGTTTACTGCTTAAGTTATTCAGTATCCTTTTTTTTTCATCATACAAAAAAGACCAAACCCTTTGGTGAACCTTGAATCTTGGTTCTGATTCTATAGCAAGTAATTCTTCGATTCTATCTTCTCTCAAGAAGACCTGGTTTACACGGACAGCTTGGATATAGACATCAGGAAACTCAGATATTAGCTTGGCTTCAAAATCAGAGTGCTTAGACTTACTACGTTGAAAGTATTCATGCAAAAGTTCATCTGAGTACTTGGACTGGAATATATGTTGAAAGGTAGATGGATTAGCAACTAGCGAGTCTAGGAAGTCAGGTTCAGCGAACCGTTTCTTAACCTTATTGCTATATCTTGCTGGATCTACTGTCGATAGCAAATCAATTGATTCCTCTATAGATCCTCTACTATATAGTTGATGAAATTCATTCAATATATCATTATTCATAATTAAAATTTTGATTGTCGCTGAGCGAAGTCTTAACTATGAGATTCAAACATATAAGATTTTATGCATAATTGCAGTAGCCTGGTAACACTATTTTTGCAACCAACTATACATTAATAAGATTGATAGATGTAAATCTGGTAGATGAAAGTGACTCCGCCCTTTTACTTCACCCTTATTAAAAGGTAGTTCATCCCATCTATCAATCCTTAGCCAATTTCTTGCTTACCAATAAAAGATTTCCTTTATCTTCCCATTCGTAATTAGAATATAGGTCGATATGAAATTTAACGAAGACTCGAGAGTCAAAATCCCAGGAATACTCCATCTTACTAGACTAGGATATGAGTATATCTCTCTGAAGACGGCTGAATGGGATGAAGAGACCAATATATTCAAGGATATATTCGATGAATCCATATGTAGAATCAATCCTGGTATCGAGGATCATGAGATCAAAAGACTGTATGAAGATATTCTGATAGACCTATCTAACAAGGACCTAGGAGAGGCGTTTTTCAATAAACTAGTCAATCAATCAGGGATAAAGCTGATTGACTTTGATGATTTTGAAAATAACTCTTTCCATGTCTGTACGGAATTGACCTATAAGAGTGGAGATGAAGAGTTTAGACCAGATATAATCACTCTGATCAATGGAATGCCACTTGCATTCATAGAGGTCAAAAAGCCTAATAATCGAGATGGTGTCCTTGCTGAGAGAAAGCGTATGGTTACTAGATTTAAGAATAGACGATTTCGGAAATTTGTGAATATCACACAGCTGATGGTCTATTCCAATAATATGGAATATCCAGAAAGTCAGCCAGAGCCATTGATTGGAGCATTCTATGCTTCCGCATCTTATGGCAAGCCGATGTTTAATTACTTCAGAGAAGAAGAGAAATTTGATCTAGATACGATACTAACTTCCGAAGATGGAGATATAGAAAACGCAATCCTCAAGGATACTAACCTTACTATCATAAAGCATTCTCCGGAATTCGTCACTAATAAGAAGCGAGATAGTCCCACTAATAGAATATTGACTTCACTCTTTCATAAAGATCGATTGAAATTTATACTCAAGTATGCTATTACCTATGTCCATGAAGTAAAAGGAGTACAGAAGCACGTGATGCGTTATCCTCAGATATTCGCTACAAAGGCGATCGCAGCTAAACTGGATGATGGGCTCAAAAAAGGTATCATATGGCATACCCAAGGAAGTGGAAAGACGGCCTTGGCGTATTACAATGTGAGGCACTTGACGGACTACTACCTAGAGAAAGGCATTGTACCTAAATTTTATTTTATCGTGGATAGGATAGATCTGATGGAACAGGCGAAAAAAGAGTTTACCATAAGAAACCTGAATGTCAATGTAATCAATTCCAAGCAAGGGTTTGCCAAGGAGATCAAGCAAGTATCAGCGGTGCACAACCATGAAGGCAAGCCTGAGATTACGATTGTCAATATTCAGAAATTTAGCGAAGACACCAATGTAGTAACTAAGATCGATTACAATATCAAGATCCAACGGATCTACTTTATGGACGAAGTCCATAGAAGCTATAATCCTCAAGGAAGTTTCTTAGCTAACTTGCAAGAGTCAGATCCTAACTCAATCAAAATAGGTTTGACTGGAACACCTCTAATAGGTGACAATCTCAAGTCTAGAGATCTATTCGGAGATTATATACACAAGTACTATTATAATGCTTCTATCGCGGATGGGTATACGCTAAGACTCATGAGAGAGGATATCCGAAGTGAATTTAAAACAGAAATGGAAGAAGTCCTTCGGCAAATAGAACTGCTCAAAGGAGATATCAATAAGAGGGATCTATATGCGCATCATAAGTATGTAGAACCGATGCTGAAGTATATAGTAGAGGATTTTCAAGACCATAGATATCTAAATAATATTCCGGATGTAGGTGCAATGGTCATATGCGATAGCTCGGATCAGGCCAAAGAAATGTATCGAATCTTCAATGCTAACTATGACAATAGCTACCTCAATCCACTACAGATAGTAGCCGAAGATCCTGTAAGCTATGGAGACAAACTCAAAAATAAATGTAAAGTCAAATCCGCTATACTTATACTTCATGATATAGGAGATAAGAAAAGTAGAAAGAAAGAGGTAGAAGATTTCACGGCAGGTAAAGTGGATGTAGTATTTGTATATAGTATGTTGCTGACAGGATTTAATGCGCCTCGTCTCAAGAAACTCTATATGGGTAGGGTAGTGAAAGCGCATAACTTGCTGCAAGCGCTCACTAGAGTCAATAGGACTTATAAGAATGAGAAGTATGGCTATGTAGTCGATTTCGCAGATATCAAAAAGGAATTTGACCTCACCAATAAAGCTTACTTTGATGAACTTCAGTCTGAACTTGGAGATGAGATAGGGCACTACCGAGACCTGTTTAAGTCTAAGGAGGAGATGATCCAAGAGATAGAAGAGATCAAAGATGTATTATGGAATTTTGATACTAAGAATCTTGAAAATTTCAATACTCAAGTCTCAGAAATACAGGATAAGAAGCAACTGATAGAACTCGTGAAGGTACTGAGTAATGCTAAGTCACTATACAATATAATAAGGACGCTTGGCTACTACGATATCTTAGATCGGATCGACTTTAAGATTATCAATAAGCTGCATACGATGGCTCAGAGTAGATTGGATATACTCAATACCAAAGATGCACTTGAGAACAATGTAGAAACCACCAATCTACTCAATGTAGCACTGGAGAATATTGTCTTTATGTTTAAGAAAGTAGGACAAGAAGAATTGGTGCTCGCAGGAAAGCTCAAAGACACACTCCGAAAAACGAGAGAAGCAATGGCTGGCAATTTTGATAAGAAAGATCCAGAATTTACAACTTTGTACGAAGAGTTGGAGCGTCTATTTAAAAGTAAAAACTTAGAAGAAGTCTCGCAAGAAGAGATGAAAAATAATATAAAATCTCTAGAGAAAATCTATGATGCCATCAAAGATCTCAATCGTAGAGATCGATTGATGGCGGCTAAATATGAGACGGATAAAAAGTATGCACGTATACATAAGCGTATCATGCAAAACGGTAAGCCAAGTATCAAAGAGCGGCAGCTCAATGAAGTACTCATGGCGGTAAAAGAAGAAATAGATGAGCAGCTTACCTCGAATAGTAGTCTCCTCAAAAACGAAGAATACTTCGAAGCGGCGATGATCAAAGTGATCATACAAAAAATGAAAACCGACTATAAGCTGGAACTAGATCTAGAAGCTGCCAAATATATCAACAGTATGATCGTCAGCGAATACCTAAACGAATACAACGGAATAGCTTAAATGAACCAAACACAAAATTTTGAACAACAGACCAAGGAGCTGATAGATAGTCTTAAGGGAATCTGTGCCAGTTATGGACTGGGCAATGATGGTAACGAATTTAAGATCATTACTCAGGTTTTTCTATATAAGTTTATGAATGATAAGTTTGCTTATCAACTTAAGCAAGTAGATGCAAAACTGGGAAAAGCGGAGAACTGGGAAGAGGAATTGAGTAAAGTCGCGGATGACGATTACGAGATGAAACTCTATCAACTAGGTCCAGATACAGCGAAGCTATGGCCAAGACACTTTATCAGTCACTTATTTGAAAAACAAAACGAGAGTGACTTTGCCAAGTTATTTGATGATACACTCAGAGATATAGCGATACAAAATAATGATATATTCTCTGTACAGACAGGTGGCGGTACTAAGATCACACTGTTTGATAGAGTGAGTGAATATATCACGGATCGGAGTCAGAGGGATAACTTCTGTAGAGCATTGATCAATCAACTCGTTGAGTTTAGTTTTGAGCATATCTTTACTGAGAAGTATGATTTCTTTGCGACTATATTTGAGTATCTGATCAAGGACTATAACAAAGACGGTGGTGGCAAGTATGCAGAGTATTATACACCTCATGCGGTAGCCAAGATCATGGCTGCCATACTTGTGACAAAAAAAGTAAAAGATGTCACTTGCTACGATCCTAGTGCAGGATCTGGAACATTACTTATGAATCTAGCGCATGCCATTGGAGAAGACAAATGTACTATATACTCACAAGATATATCGCAGAAGTCATCTAGTCTACTGAGGCTCAATCTGATACTCAATAATCTGGTACACTCTATACAAAATATCATTCAGGGCAATACCATCAAGGAGCCTGCATTCGTAGGAGAGAAGTTTGATTATATAGTGAGTAATCCCCCATTTAAGCTAGACTTCAGCGACTATAGAGATGATCTAGATACTAAGGAAAATGAATCTAGATTTTTTGCTGGATTACCTAATGTACCTAAGAAAGCAAAGGATAAGATGTCTATTTATAGCCTGTTTATTCAGCATATCATGCACGTAATGAGTACCAAGGGTAAAGCTGCTATAGTCTTGCCTACAGGCTTTATCACAGCACAGAGTGGTATAGATAAGAAGATTAGGCAGGAGCTTGTAGAGAAGAAGTGGCTGGCTGGGGTCGTATCTATGCCTAGTAATATATTTGCGACTACTGGTACGAATGTCTCAATATTGTTTTTAGATAAAAAGAATAAAGGAAAGGTTGTACTCATGGATGCTTCAGGACTTGGAGTGAAAATAAAGGAAGGGAAAAACCAGAAGACAGTATTAACAGAAATTGAAGAACAACAGATTATAGATGTTTTCAATGATAAAAAAGTTGTTGATGAATTTTCAGAAATAGTAAGTTATGACGACATCAAAGAACAGAATTATTCGCTAAGTGCAGGACAATATTTTGAAGTGAAGATCGATCACGTAGATATATCAGAGAAAGAATTTAAATTGAAGAAAAAGAAAAGTCAAGAGAAATTAAAGGACCTGTTTTCAAAATCTCAAGGTTTAAGTAAGAATATTTTAAAGACTTTAGAAAATTCGTTTTATGACTGATTGGCGCAGAGTAGGTGATCTAGTTTCGTTTTCAGGTAAAGGAATAACACCAAAGTATGTTGAGAAAAGTTCAATAATTGTTCTTAATCAGAAATGCATTAGGAACAATAGAATAGATTATTCCTTTTCGAGATTTACGAATGATGAAAAATCAATTAGTGAAACTAAATTTATTCAAATTGGGGATATACTTTTCAACTCTACAGGACAAGGTACAGCAGGCAGGTGTGCTTTTGTAAAGGACTTACCATCTGAGAATAGAGTTGTAGTTGATAGTCATATATTGATAGTTCGAATTCCGGATTATAACGAAGCTTTATGTTTATGTTCTGAACTTCATAGTAAAGAATCCTTGATTCAATCCTTTATGGATGGTTCTACTGGACAAGGCGAACTAGACAAAATTAGAGTTTTTAATTTATTAACATCACTCACTAGTGACCAAGATTTACAGAAAATAATATCTAGCTTAATTATTGACTTAGACCAAAAAATAGACATCAACAACCAAATCAACAATGAGCTAGAATCTATTGCGAAGTTGATTTATGATTATTGGTTTGTGCAGTTTGATTTTCCGATATCTGCGGAGCAAGCAAAGGCTATGAGTAAGCCTAAGCTAGAAGGTAGACCTTATAAGTCGAGTGGTGGTAAGATGGAGTGGAGTGATGAGCTGAAGAGAGAGATTCCTGAACGGTGGGGAGTTGGTAGTCTAAGTGACCTTTTTCAAATTAACCCTAAAGAATCATTGTCTAAGAATACAGAAGCGCAGTATATCGGAATGACTTCAGTTCCTGCAAGAGGCTATATGACGGAAATACCTAAAAGAAAACCGTTTGGAGGTGGTATGAAGTTTCGTAATAATGATGTTGTAGTTGCTAGAATTACTCCATGCTTAGAAAATGGAAAAACCGCTTTAATAACTTTGCTCGACGATAATCAAATTGGTTTTGGATCTACAGAATTTATTGTTCTGAGAGGCAAAGAAAGAGATTTGTCATCTTTTGCCTCTATTCTTGCAAGGTCTGATACATTTAGAAAATATGCTATTTCTAAAATGACAGGAACTTCTGGCAGGAAAAGATTGAATGGAGATTCTGCAGGGCTTTTTAAATTGGCAATTCCCACCGCATCCTTGCTTGATGATTTTGAATATGTAATTAAACCTTTCTTTGATAAAATGACTAGTAATGCCAAAGAAAACCAAGAGCTTTCATCGCTTCGCGATTGGTTGTTGCCGATGTTGATGAATGGGCAGGTGCGGATGGGGGAGTAAGTTATAGGTTATTGGCTTTTGCATTAATTATATATATTGATATAAATAGAATAGATGAAAGATATAAATGATTTTTTTATTGGTGCTAGAAGGAAAGATACTACTATACCGGATAGGAGTCTAGATGAGGAAACATTTAGTGATAGATCAAGGGTGTTGTTTTCTGCGCCATTTAGAAGACTTCAGCAGAAAGCTCAAGTATTTTCTTTAGAAAAGAATGCGGCTGTACGAAGTAGGTTGACTCATACTTTGGAAGTCTCGGACTGTGGTCGACAAATGGCTCAAAACATATCTGATATACTTGTCGAAAAGGGGGTGTTGAAAAAAAATAATTCTAGAGCTTTTGTTAATATCGTAGAGGTGTCATGTTTTATGCATGATATTGGAAACTTACCTTTTGGACACTTTGGTGAAGAAGCTATTAAAAGATGGTTTAATAAAAAAGGTGAGCAAATATTTAAATATTCAAAATTGGACTATCCAAAAGAAGGTTCAATAGAGTATGTTTATCTGAGCGATTTTACAGAATTTGATGGTAATCCACAGGGTTTTAGAATAATGACTCATTTGCAAAATAAACCAGGGCCGTTTTTGCCTTTTGGTTTAAACCTCTTGAATACTCAACTTGGAGCATTTCTAAAGTACACTAGACATGCAGGTTGTAAGAAAGAAGGTAGTCATGTAAAGAAAGCTGGTTATTTTAATACTGAAAAGTATATTGTAGAAGAGATTACAAGTTCGATTGGTTACGAAGGTAGACATCCACTGGTCTATATAATGGAAGCGGCAGATGATATTTCATATTGCTTGAGTGATATAGAGGATGGAATTGAAAAGAATATTATTAGTGCAGTACAATTTCTAAAGGAAATTAAAAAAGATGTCTTAGCATTGAAATTGGGTATTGATCTAAAGGAATACTTTGATCTGGATGAAAGTACATCGACAGAAGACTTCTTTAATTTTAAAATTACGGTTAATAGATATTTAAAGGATTACTGTGTGAATAAATATTGTGAAGACATAGAAAAATACACGGATGATACGAAAGAATGCTTAATTCATGAAGATACTAATGAGGGTAAATTGCTGGAGATTATAAAGAGCGTTGCTAAAAAGCTCCTTTTTACTTCAGAAGAAGCTCAAAATATTGAGTTGTCAGGGTATAATATTATTAACGGTCTACTAGAGGAGTTTACACCTTTATTAGAGATTTCTAGGGAAGAATTTGACATAATAATAGGTGGCGCTAAGAAAAAAGGACTAGATGTAGAGAGAAGACTTTTTGCGAAGCTCCCTGGTAAATATATCGAAGCATATATATATTGTAGAGGTAACAATAGAGATGGATTGGATCCAGTATTTTTAGAGTTCCATTCAAGGATTCATTTGATACTTGATTTTATCACAGGAATGACTGACAACTATAGTTTGATGTTACATAAACAGTTGAAAGGTATAGATATATAAATAGCTATGAAGAATGAATTTATTGTAGAATTTATTAGAATGCTAGACGCTAAGAATAGTTTTTTAGAGTTGTCCCAGTACGTGCCTGGCCCTAAGGGTGTGACTTTATCAAGAGAGGTTAAAAGAGTTAGTCCGACAATGGCTGATTTGAATTCTTGTTTTAAAGATAAAATTAAAGGAGCAGATATAGCCATTCATAATGTAGTACGTGTTGGCCGAACTCAACGATTTATCCCAATGATAGACTTAAGTATTTCTGTTTTTGATGATATCAACTTGTCAAAAGTAAGTAAGTTGATAGACGTGCCTTTTTATGTTTATTCTTCAGGAAGATCATACCATGTTTATTTTATGACCCTTCTCAAGCATTCGGAGTGGATTAAGTTTCTTGGTAAATGCTTACTAATGAATGATAGGAATACACCATTTGAAATAGTAGATTCAAGATGGATTGGGCATTCACTAGAGAAGAATTACTCAGCATTACGCATTACAGCAAATAATGCTCAGTATTTGAAGAAACCAGAATTGGTAATGATTGGAAACGAAGGATAAACTAGTTCAGAATGCATTAGTTGGGTCTAATGAGTCGCAGACTTGGGATAGAGTAATTGTAATTTTAACTACAAAATATTGGCAAGATTAGCTGGTGGTTATTGATAAAATAAACAGATTTAGAAATGAATGCAGACCTATACATCAAATTCAACCAAGAGGTGTGGAATAGGTGGCTTGATGCAAGTGTAGGTAGTTCATATTTTATTGCCAAGTACGACGATGATGATCACATTGAGGTATTAGAAGCATTAGATGTTTCTGAAGACCAATTAGTATCGGCTACAAATAAATTTGGGGGTTATTACTGGAGTGGATTTAGAGATTTTTTTGAAGACGTTCCGTCTGGCATAGGTATTATTGCACTGCAGATACTAAGTGCCTCTAGGATGACTAAAGTAGTTTATCGTGAAGGGCTTATCTCTCTCATGGAGATGGAGATGAGTCACCTTCAAGAAGCATTTGATCACTCGCAACACAAGATTTGGGAATCATTTGCGTACGCTATTTCTAAATTAGGTTATGAAACGAATATAACAAGAAGGTCTGGACAATATTGCTTTGTTAGCTACCCAAAATATCAATCGTATCTTAATAAGCGAGACATTGAAAGTATTGTGTCATATTTCAAATCTAGAAGTAGAGAAATAGGTATAAATACAAGTCAAAAATTTAGGTTTGATGATTTTGTCTCGATATATAGACTACAAGAAATATATAGATATAAAACTCAGATCACAAATACATTTCTGCGAAAGCTCAAAGATGATAAGTTTAGTAATGAAATTATATATCGTCAACTTTATCAAAGATATCTTGTCCTCAACAATACTGAATCACATGGTCTTGATAATTCAGTTTATGTTTCTTCAAGACTTATTTTTAATCGTTTCGATGGACTCTGTCTACTTGAAGATAATGGCGCTACATCAAAATTGCCAACAAAATCAGTGCAACGTAAGTTGTTAGATATTGGGTATAAGATAAGCAAGCCGATCATACTGAAGTATGATAGCTCAATGATGGAGTATTGTGAAGTAAATAGATTTGATACTAATGATAAGATATTAATTATTACACTTAATCAGCTAACCTTTTACCAGACTATAGCTAAGAAGATTTTACCTGAGTCATATTATAATATTTTCATGTTTTTTATTGATTCACCTATGATGATTGAAGCCTTATTAGTAGATTATGTAAGCAAGAGAGAGTCGTCAATTCATATTAGTGAAGGATTAAAAATTCATAGGAAAGCATATCTATGTGGATATGGACCAATAATTACATCCAGAAGAAAAACATCAATATTCATAAATGAAACAAAATACGTTTTAGAATTAGGAGAATCTTTTGATTTATCAAATTCGAAACCTGGGTACTATGAAATTAAAATTCCTGATGAGCCTATCCATTCTTTCTATATAGAAAAACAGAAAAACAATGCAGAGATAATTAATAAATTTCATGGTCTATCTTTATTAACCTTAAGGTATGAAGGATCTGATATATATGGACAGGAGATATTGGTCGATTATACCACTTGCGAAGCTCCGAGCCCTAGAGCATTTATAAACAATACACTTTACAAGAGCAAAGTATCAGAAACTCCATCTAATCTGGTATTGAGAAATCTAAAAAGACAAATAATATGAAAGCAATTTTAAAAGCATGGGATAAACACCCAGATTACGATCATGGAAAATTCACCGTAATAGCATTTTGGGAAGCAGAGTCTAAGAATTTTATATTTGATAAGAATGTAATAATAGAAGTTTTTAAGGAAGAAGGTTATGTTTTTGAAGTCAAATTTTATGCAAACTACTCTGGATATACAGACAATAAGTATATTCTAGTGGATACTGTTGAAAATCCAGGATATTCTGATAAATATAGAATAGGCAGGGTTATTCGTGGACTTGACTATACTATTGTAGAGACTGATGGTTTTTTAATTGGTGATGATATTGTTGACCTTTCAATTTTAGATAATATTGAGGCGCCGCTTAAAAATTTCTATGTGAAATATTACAATAAATACTGGGGACCATTCAAAAGGGATAAAAATGGTAATGTAGTAGCAATTACAGCGGGCAAAGTGGCTGTTTACGATAATCTCCCTTCGATATTAGACAATGATATAGAATTAGTTTATGAAAAGCCATCTAAAGCAATACGAACAATTCCAGCATATACAAATTCTCAAATTAGTAAGTGGTTTAGATCTGTTGTTAGAGATCTAAGTCATCCGGTATCTACTGCTGTTCTAAGTAATAAGAGATGGTACCAAGAATTACAAGAATCAATTTCGACCGATGAACAATTAACATCAAGTCAATTGCAGCTAGCTCTGCGTAATTTGTCAGGAATAGAAATTACTTTCGATGAGTTAAAGATTCTTCTTCAGCATTCAGATAGTCAATCTTTGCTAACGGCAAAAATAGATTCACTTCGTAGTGAAGTAAAGGATGAATTAGACCAAGAGATACGCTCTAAAATATTTGAAGAATCAGAAGAGCTGATTGCCTTAAAGGAAAAAAAAGGTGAATTGGAGAATACTATATCTAAGCACACGTCAACAATCAAGAAACAAAAAATACAATTAGATTCCCAATTGTCAAAACTTGATACATCGGTAAGCGATAAGAAATCCGAATTGCAATTGCTTAAAAAGGAACTGGCATATATAGAGGAAAATAAAGATAGACTGATAGCAGATATGAAAGTCAGTCAAAAGCTCTATCAACCAACGGCTATCACCTTACCTATTAACCACTATACAGATTACGATATTGTAAACAGTGTTTTTTATGAATCTCCTAAGGACATTATTACGACGGTTTTAAAAATTGTAAAAGAACGCAAAATTAACATTCCTGAAGATTGGCAGTTTAGAGAGTCAATGTCCAAAATGGTGAACCGGAAAGGAATACTTAGTAATTCGATTAACCTGATTATTTCGTACTTAAGAGCAATTGGATCTTGTAAAATTCGTCATGTAAATGTACAAGCCAATTGGATATCACACAGTCAGTTTGCATCTTGTAATATCGATAGTTTTATTTCAGAGGCTAATCAGGATCCTGATCACCTCTACTACTTAATTTTACAAGATTTCAATATCGCTAGTCCTGAGTGTTATTTGCGACCATTCATAGATTTTATGCAGAGCTTAGTGCCTAGTTATAAATCTTATGATGGGTCATGGCCTATCAATTTTCATGTAATTGGTATTGTGTTACCTACACCAGAGGTTGGTTTACAGGTAACGGCTGCTATTTTAAAGACATTTGATAGTATACAAGAGATACAAAGCTCGGACGGATCATATGGATCTTGGTCTACCTCTGACTTACGAATTTCTGAAGAGATTCTTTTAAAGCTGAAAGAGATTAATACTGAATATAATACATCGGAATATGCTTCTTGATCACAAACAGATCTCTTTATTATCTTGGTTTAGCTCTGCACAGAGCAGAACTATTTCGAAGGACCGAGCCCTTAATTCAAGTAGAGTAATTCTAGGTGAAGGCGAGAGCCCATATTTTTTATTGAATAGTCTTATTTCATTAGGGTTACTAGATTATACTCAAAAAGGATGTCTAAGATTATCTCAATCTATGGTACTGAGGAATAAGGATCGGTTTGTTGGCATTAATTTACCTATTAGGTTTAGTCAGAATCATTTTTCGATCTTAACCGATGATATTGTTCAAAATGTTGAGGTCAACACATCAATTCCGATAGTGTCCTATAAACCTATGGCATGGAAGTACGCTCCCAATATTTCTTCTATAATTAGAGAGTGGGAGTTATATGACATTTCATATATTGATATTAACGAATTGGAACAATTGTCATTTGGTGGATGGAAAAACGCAATTGATACTTCGCCTGGCGTTTACAGATTTAAAAACACGGAAGGGTCATATAGATTGATAAGGCTCTCGAACAATTGGTATAAGTTACCATCTGCTACTGTTGATCCTTTTGCGCTAGATATATCTTTTATATGTACAAACCCTAAGTTTGAACTTTTATTTAAACCAACAAATACTTCTGAGAAAGGCTTAGAAGTAAAAACATACCTCTTTCCTCCTATTCTATTACGATTACTAATTCATTCAGTATTTTTCAATTGCCACTTTTCAAATGGCTATCGATCCTTAATTCTAAATGAGTACCCCAAGCAGTTTTCTATATCTAACTTTAAAAAAAATATGTTTGCATGAGTTCTTCGATACAAAAATTACATAAAACAATTAGAGATAGTTACTTAAAGTATATTAATACTGGATTAGCACTGAGGTACGATAGTGTAGCTAAAGAGAGGGCAGCATTATTCGAAGAGCCAGGCGTAGTGAGTAAAAGTCCAATAATAGAATTACTGCCAAAGTATGAAGAAAAAGAAACGCTTTCAGAATTGCTCAGTCGTTTAGGATTGGATTCTGAATTTGCTTCTTTCGCAAAGTATGGATTGTTCTCTGATAAGTATAAGTTGTATAAGCACCAAAGTGATGCTATAGAAGCTGTATTAAAGGACAATAAACATCTAGTAATTACTACGGGTACTGGATCAGGTAAGACAGAAAGTTTTCTAATTCCACTCTTATACAATCTATTCAAAGAGGTAAAATCGAAAGGTTCAGAGAAGCCTTCTGCAGTAAAGTCATTAATACTGTATCCTCTAAATGCGTTGGCAGAGGATCAGATGATAAGATTAAGAAAAGCAGTGAATAGTGGTGAATCATTAGATGATCCAGGTGCTTGGAGTTACATGTCGAACAAGTTCAAGAGTCAAATTACCTTTGGTAGATATACAGGGAATACTCCAAATAAAAAAAAGGGTTCAGTACGTACAAATCATAGAAGAGTTTTGCATAGAGAATGGCAAAAAGCTCTTAGTTCTAGTGATAGCAATGATCTTAAGTATTTAGTGCCTTCAATGAAGGATAATTCTGCGGAAATGTGGAACAGGCCAGATATGCAGGATGTTCCACCTGATATCTTGATTACTAACTATAGTATGTTAGGCATTATGTTGACTAGAGAAGTAGAACAGTCGATATGGCAACAAACTAGAGATTGGATTAAAGAAAGTGATGAAAATATATTTCACCTCGTTATTGATGAATTGCATTCTTATCGAGGTACATCTGGTACAGAGGTCGCGTATACGATTCGTTTATTACTTGACAGAATTGGTCTGCATCCTACATCACCTCAGCTAAAAATTCTAGCCTCAAGTGCCAGTCTCGAAGATGGTAAAGGAGCGCAAAATTTTCTCTCGGGTTTCTTTGGAATTCCTTCCGAATCAGTAGTAAGCAATTTTGCTATTGTTAATGATAACACCAAAGATTCATCACATACCACTCCTAGCTTATTTACTACTGGTCAAAGTCAGTCAAAAACGCTGTCGATTGAACAGATAGCGTCCAATAATAAATTGTCCGAAGAAAATGTCTATAACCAACTAAACGAATTATCTAAAGAAGGAGAACACAATTCACCACTTCATCCGATGAGAGCTCATTTTTTCTTTAAGAATATTGAAGGGCTATATGCATGTAGTAATTCCAATTGTGATGAAATTCCAGAAGAGTTTAAAACTGATCAGCGAACAATTGGTAAGCTATACAGATCACCAATATCAAACTGTACCTGTGGTAGTGTTGTTTTAGAAGTGTTGTTTTGTAGAAATTGTGGAGAAATCTACCTAGGAGGAAAAAAAGATCAAGATTCTGATAAGGTTCAATTACATATTGATACTGGACGTTTTGATGGAAGGTATTATACAATATATCCTAAACCTTATAGACCATCAAGAGGAAATTCAATGCCCTCTAACTGGCTTCGAAGAAATTATTCGCATAGACAAGCAGTGATTTCTGAAAATGTCGAAGCCAATATTTGTTCTTTTACTGCATCGGAAGATCATCCAAGTGTATATCCAGATTATTGTCTTAATTGTGACAATGAAGATCGAGTACAAAATGCCAATGGTTTTACTACCATAGGTCGTCATTATACAGGTGTTCAGAAGACTAATCAAATAGTTGCTGATGCATTATATTCTGAATTAAGAAATATCACTAATGAAAAATATCCTAAGCTAGTTCTATTCTCAGATAGCCGTCAAGCTGCAGCTAAATTATCTGCAGGTATAGAGCTTGATCACTATAGAGATTTATTGAGACAAAGTATGATTAAGTACTTAATGTCTCGTCAATCAAATGCGAGTTTATATAAAGCTTGGATTGATGCATCTGGGGATCCAGCAAATTTGAATGAAGAAGTGCGAACTAAAATTGGAGAGTTAAGAAGAACAGATCCAAATTTTGCTGATAATCTTCGAGGTATAAGAGATTCTATTGGTTGGGGCGAGACCCCAGATATAAATCGTTATGGTGCGAGTGTCAATGTTATGATAAACGACCTCCTTCAACCTATATCACAAGAACTTATAAAATTAGGAATATGTCCTGGTGGCCCTAAGAATACACTAATAGGTAATAATGAATGGGTGGATATTTATGATTGGGACTTAGCTAAGGCTAAACCTAATTTGAACTCTCAACAAAATCAATTATTTGTTCAAATTAATGAATCACTAAAAAGTGAAATGCTTGTTGGTTTATTTGTTCATGGAAAATTATCTGTTGAGTCACTTGGAATTGGTTATGTGTCTGTAGTGAATTTAGAAAATGGTAGTTATCCTATCGACTTTATATATTCTGTAATTAGAATTCTTGGCGAAGCATGGAAAATAAAGGGTATACCAAATAAGAGAAGATCTTCATCATGGCCAAGAAAATTAGGCAATTATATAAGAAAATGCTACCCACAGAATATCCGTGCAGTTAAAGATGACTTGGTAACTATTTTAATAAATTCAAATGTAATTGTGGCTGATGATAATCGAGTTCTAAAACCTTTTGAATTAGAAATAATTTCATCTAATTTGATTTCTAATCCGTTTAAATGCAGTACATGTAATACTATTCATTTGCACACAAGTGTTGGGATCTGTATTAACTGTAGTGGAAAGGTAGAACCAATAACAAGTGAAGAATTAGAAGAAAAGAGAAAGGAAAACTACTATGTCGATATTGCTACAACAAGAGAAACTTATCGTCTTCACTGTGAGGAAATGACTGGTCAAACTAATAAAGATGATGCTAGAGCTAGACAACGACTTTTTCAAGGAATCTTTATGGATAATGAAAGACCATTATCAGACGAAATTGATCTTTTAAGTGTAACTACCACTATGGAAGCTGGAGTAGATATTGGCTCATTAACGGCGGTTATGATGGGTAATATTCCCCCTAAGAGATTTAATTATCAGCAAAGAGTCGGTAGGGCTGGTAGAAGAGGTCAGTCAATTTCATATGCTGTTTCAATAGCAAAAAATACAAGTCATGATCAAATTCACTTTGCGGCGCCTGAGAGAATTGTTTCTTCAACGCCAAAAGCACCATACCTTGTTTTAAATAGACCTGAAATTGCAGAGAGACTAGTCAATAAGGAGGTGTTGCGAAAAGCGTTCTTATCTATTTCTCTAGAAAAAGAAGATAAAAATGTCCATGGTAATTTTGGCATGACAGAAGATTGGGCCTCACATAAAGGTGGTATACAGAATTGGTTACAAGATAATAAAACCGAAATTGAACGTATCTGCACCGTTATTACCAATTGTACCTTGGTCACAAACCAACAAGAAATTGTTAGCTCTTTATTAGATTCGCTCATAGCGCGTATAGATTCCAGTGTTTCCTCTACTGCCTATATTGAAGATTCTTTAAGTTGTCGCTTAGCCTATGCTGGAATACTTCCTATGTATGGGTTTCCTACAAGAGTTAGATACTTATATCAAGAAAAGCCAAGAAAATTTGGATCGATGGCTTCTGTAGACAGAGAATTATCTATGGCAATATCGACTTTTGCTCCAGGTAGCCAACTTGTGAAGGATAAAGAATTACTAACTTCCGTTGGAGTTGTAGGATACGATTCAGAACGTGGACAAGTAAGAGAAATTGATGGACTTAATCTTTTCGAGGATCCAGCTAAGCATTGCCTGGATTGTTCATACTATGACTTTGCATCTAATTCTGATCAAATTTGCATGAATTGTAATTCGAGTAATGTACGTTATGTTTCTATGAGTGAACCAATGGGATTCTGTACAGATTACACACAGCGTAGTGGGAAAGATTTTAATGGTCGTTTTGAGTATAACCCTCAAAGTTCTTCAGTTTTTTTAGACGCATCCAAAAGTACACTAGATTATAGTAACCAATTTGATAACATTTTAATAAGTTCAAATCAAATACCCAGAAATGGCTTAGTAAGAGAAATCAATGATAATAAAGGTGAACTTTTTAGGCTTTGGTTGCATAGAGACCAAAATGATAGGGACTATCGATGGTTGTCAAAAGATTTTATTGATTTTCCACGAAATTATAATTTTACTGATGAAGATTTTAAGGATGTAGCATTTGTTGCCTCAAGGCATACTGGTGTTTTAACAATTCAATTTCTAAACTGGGAATTATTATTTGATGATGTACCAAATGCGAGATCCATCCGTCAAGCCTTTTTATCATGGGGCTATCTCATGCGTAAAAGTGTATGCGATTTTTTAGAAATAGAGTCTTCAGAACTAGATGTCTCATTTAGATTCAATCTTAAAGGTGTCCCTGAAATAATTTTAATTGAAAAGATGGAAAATGGTGCAGGATATTGTAATTATATTAATGGTTCAGTGGATCTTAGTATATCACAACAGGCGTTAATAAACCCACTTTTGAAAGACGGCGTCATTTATAAGTCGCTCCTTGATACTACCCATAGTTGTGATGGTTCATGCTACGATTGCTTAAACGATTTTCATAATCAAAAAAATCATGGCGATCTAAATTGGAGAATTGCTTTAGATTTTGCAAGGCTTTCTAGTGACGAAGAGGCTAAGTTGGATTTTACTCAAGATTATTGGAATGGATTTTTGCAAGACACATTAAATGCTCTTAAGGTTAAATTGAATGGTGAAGTTCTTTTTTCGGAAAAGTTGATTGCGATACAATGTGAAGAAACTACTTATGTTTTGATGCATCCTCTTTGGGGTGTAAACAAAAGACTAAAAATGCAAAACCATATAAAAGGTCATTCAACAGTTGTAGAAGTTCATGACCTTCCTTTTCTGAGATTATAGTTTTGTTTTAATGTCAGAATTATTGAGAGAATGAAAATACATCTTGAATAGATAAGAAATGATCGTCAGTTTGGTGATAATTCTTTATGACAGTAAATTTCTAAAAATAATAGTTACATACTCCCTTTGGTCGTATTTCTTTATTAGACACATACCTTCCGCTTCCTTCGTCAGACGTTGGTATGTGAGCTGTGATATGGCGTTCGCCTGTTCGGTTGCTTCATCTATACCGCCATACCGTATACACGGTAACAGGAGCTACACTTTCGTTGCACTACAGCTGCAGCACCTTTGTCACTATAGCTGAGTGCTGTCCTCTCATTCTCACCTGTGGTTGTTTATATAGCATGAGCACTACTGCCACTATCCATCTATTTCGCTGCGCTCATCTCTGTAGAGTGGTTCATTTGCATAGCCATATCTCAGCTAGCTATTCTCAAAAGCCACCCAATTAGCTGAGAAAAGATCTATGCTGCATCAGTAGAGCTCCTACTATACCACCACATATTTTTTGTGGGCAGCTCTGCCATCTGCACCTCACAGCCCACCAAGCCCTCTTTTTTAGTTTAGTACCTCTCGGCACTCGCTTTCAGCGGTAGGGCTTACTGGTCTGTTCGCTCCGCGCATCAGCTGATTCAATACTCGATTCCTTCCCTCGAACAGCTGATCTTTAAGCTATACTCTAGGTGCTCCTCACGTTTCACCATGCCGTCGTTCCTCGTCATGGCTGTCACTCATCCACACCTAATTGCACCGTTTGTCTATGACTGTCCAGGTACAAGCCTGTCCATTTTCATAGCCCAGTTAGATGGCGCCCACTTTCTGCCCACATAGCAGCACAGGTAGGCACGATGTCTCCGCTACGCTCCACCACCGCACCTACGCAGTGTCTGCTAGAGGATCACAGCTCTTAAAAAGTAAAAAGAATAGCTATATTGTAATGATTGCATTCGTCTGGATTATTAGCTATAATTATACAAGTATTAAAAATAGAAAAATGGTATTTGATCATAAAAGCAGCGATCTTTTCAAAGAGTATAATGATTTCTTATCTAGTAGTTTCACTAAGGACTATTGGACGAATGGTGCTTATACTAATGAGCGGATAAATTGGAAGGATGCTAAAAGAGCAAAGTCACTTGATTCATTTAACTCAACAGGAATTTATATTTGGGGGTGTGATGAAAGGCCAATCTATATTGGTAAGGCGGAAGGACAATCACTAGCTAAAAGATTTAGTAGATATATATGGCAGAAAAAATCTCAACTTAACATAGCAACTTTATATTCTGAATATCTTTCCAGTTCTGGTAAGAGGAAGACAAAGTATGAAATTGCTGTGGACTACGATATATCACTTTCCAGAGCAAAAGGTGCTAAACAATTTGGGGAAGCTGGTGCAGATAAGGTTTGGTTTATTCATATACCATTAGAGGTTTCGGTTATTAATCAACTAGAAGATAGGTTAATTGCAATTGGGGATAAATGGAATTTAATGCATGAGCTTCCAGAGTTAATAAATACTATCAAAGTCGAAAAAACAAGAAAAAGAAAGTTGAAAAGTACTGTGATCTTTTCTCATGGAAAGGAAAGCGGCCCTAACGGTCGCAAAATAAATATGATGCGAACTGTGGCTGAGAATCTTGGATACAAAACTATTTCTATCGATTACAGTAATATCGATGATGTAACATCCAGAGTATCTCTTCTGGAAGAGACAATAGATTTTCAAAGAAAAAATGACATAGTACTTGTAGGGTCAAGTATGGGAGGATATGTATCAACAGTAGTTTCTAACTCAACAAATATTACAGGTTTGTTTTTATTAGCTCCTGCATTATTTATGAAGGATTACCCAATTCAGAATTACAAACCATTAGCATCTAAAGTGGAAATTGTTCATGGGTGGTCAGATGATATAATTCCGTTTGAAAACTCAGTGAGGTTTGCAAAGAGTAACAATTACTCATTGCATTTGCTAGATGATGATCACAGGCTAGGAGGATCACTTCCTAAAATTGCAAAATTATTTAAAGCATTTTTAAGAAGTTAGATCAAGATTTAGAAAACTCAGCCAACTCCTTTTCCACCATCAACTGATTAATATTTAGCTTCTTGAAGTAGACCACTCCAAGCCATCGGCCATATTTACCTTTTGCATCTTTGAAGGTTACAAGTTCAATCTCTTTTCCTTCGATCTTATGCTTAAGCCACGCTTTACTTTCTAGTCCTGAGAATCTTTCTGAACCTCGAACTTCTGGAGCATCGATGCCATGCAATCTAATTCTCTGTTTATGGATCACTGTAAAGAAGCCAAGATCGATATCGACATCTATCGTATCTC
>CALLPN010000038.1 GCA_938015435.1 uncultured Saprospiraceae bacterium | reverse complement strand
TAATCATAATGCGTATTACTTCCCCACTCTCCATCAGTATCTTTCTCCTTCCCGTTGAACCCGTAACGGTATGAAAAATCAGTACTTGAAGTGAAATCTCTGGACCCTACCATACCCTGTCCAAAAGGAAAATAATCATTTGCTTTCAATACTGACGGCTCATAATGACTTAAGTTCCCGCCAGTTTCAACAGCTATCTTCCTATCGTTTATGATGCTCAGCGTATTCCCCAGATGATTTGACAGCTCATAATTCTTCTGACCTGCAAAGACTTTTCCTTGCGCCCCAAAATAAGGATTTGTTGGCGATTGTGATAATATCTCACCTATTTTTATCACCCCAAGTCGGCTACTTCCGTAAATATGTTGCTCTTTCCAGGTTATTTCACCATTTGAATTCACACCATACACGGCCATAACATTTCCTTGAGCGTCTCGGATATAATAATCCGCCTCTGTACTTCCTTCAAACGTTGTTGATTTTGCAATTCTATTTTGATCTGGTCCATAGCCAAACACTATCGTTCGCAAACTACTCAGACTACTATAATCTTGCTCTACCTTATCTACTTTTCCATAAGGTGTCCAAGCAATGGTATTTACATATGGATCTACAACCCCTAAACCACTCACATCCATTTCGATCAAATTCCCTACACCATCATACTCATAATCATTTATTCCTGTGATATACCCTTCTGTGTTAGGAGATATCACCGAGACATCTTCTACACGGCTTAGTCGATTCCGATTCGTAGCGTAGGTATAAGTAAGATTATCCTCCTCTACACTTGATCCATTTCTTGTTAGATTATTTATATTCCCATTCGCATCATAGGCATAATTAGTAGCATAGGCAGTCTTTCCATCTCCAAGCATACCCCAAGCATTATTTGTAATATCTATGTTATCATGCGCCTCCATATTTTTTAGCCGATGCAGTTGATCATAGTTATACGAATACCCAATGGGCTCATTCAAGCCCAATACATCAACCGTCATATTCCGAATGTTTCCATTGTACAAAGAGGACGATGAAAGATTAAAATAACTGTTATCATAGGTTGCTTCAAGACTAATTGCAGAACCTCCAATTGGAGTGTAATCTCCATCATAATACCCTAAAGTGTAACCTAGCGCATCTTTTGCTGCATTGCTCACACTCACACCATCTGATCCCATATCCCGATTTGGATCCAGCACACTACTATTCACCCCCTTTATCCAACCTTGTAACGTATAGGCATAGTCACAACCCTGCACCTTTTGCTCTGCTAATACACTTCTTGCTAAGGGGCCATGATCGTAATACTCATAAGAGGCTTCATTATTCCATAGATTCCATGATTGCGTCTCTACAGCACCGTGCTTAGTTATCCCTGCTCCAGTCTCTACCGTACTCGTCTTCACATCTGTCAATCGATTATTCTCGTCATACAAGTATCTATGCGTAAATTGATCCTCTTTTCCTATTTGATAATACACCGCATTGACATTCCCTGAAATATACTCGTAATCGTAATCTATTCGTTTGTATCCATGCCCTACAGACTTCAATGCTGCAATTTCTTGGATCAACGACTTCACATTGCCTGTAATATCATAGCTATAGTGAGTTGCTGCATCATAAGTAGCTGGATCAGCATCATCTACACTTTCTATAGTTACCGTAGCTACTCGGTTACGCAAGTTATCTTGGGAAAACGGTTCTCCCATTAAAAGACTTAGGTCATACTCTTCATTATCATAGTAGGTTCTGGTGACAAAGGATTTGTCTGGAGCATTTACCATATAATCCGAAAAAGAATTATCACGTGTATTAGAAACATTTGGCTGTAATAAAGAACCTGTAATATAGGCTTCTCCAACTTCGATAATTCTGCCTATTTCATCGTATAAAGTGTAGCTATACAAACTCAAAGAGAATTGTCTTCCGTCTTGAGACGCCACCACTCTGCCCACGTTATCATACCAAAATTTAGATGGAACATCTATATCAGGAGAGATTTGCTCTGTGACTTGGTTAAAAGTGTTATAGTTATACTTTGTTTTGAACGTATAGTTCTCTGGCGTTTTTAACTCATTACTAGCATCGATGGTTCCTTGAGGAGGAATGGTTTGCACTAAATTTCCAGCTTGATCGTAGTAATATAATGTAAAGTGGTATTCGCTAAATTTACCATCTGCTACAAACGATTCATTGAGCACCCCTACACACTGTCCCATGTAAGAAAGAATAAATTCTTCACGGAGTTGATCTAGTTTATTCTCATAAATAATATCTGTTTTGAGCTCAATCTGTTCGATCAACTCATCCTCGCAAGTAGTTTCATCATCTGTTGACAGATATCCAAAAGTACTTCTTGGGCAAAGCATATAACAATCACTAGAATATCCATTAGGATTTTCTAGAAAGTCATTATAATCTTCAGCAAGTAGATTAAATCCATATAAGTAGTTTAAATGAATTGCTCTTAATGCATAGTATTCCTCTGTGTCTATGGCTCCAGCACAGGCATATGTATTACTATATATATTAATGAATGCGGTAGCATCTATATCTACATCATCAAAGTCTTTACAAACATCGCATTCTAAATAGGCAGGAATCGCCACCGCCTGAGGTAAGGCATTGCAATCATTCGTACAAAAGGTCTTTATCATGTCTAAATCCGGTTGACTAATGTCTATCGAAGTAAATTGCCCCAAATAGATACTCAGACTACCAAACTCATCTACTCCACCATTGTTGGCAATATAGGTATTGTAACAATCTTCCATTTCAACTAAGTTGTCACACATACAGTTATTGCCTTCGTCATCCATTTCTCCTTGTGAAACAAGACTAAGCAATCGATTACCAAAATAATTATTAACACCTAATGGAGCTGGAGAGGTAATCATCTTTGGGCTACATTCTTGATCACAATCAGATACTTCCGAAATAGAAGATAAGACTTGTTCGAAGCTTAGATCCCCTGATAAAGTTGGCGTAATACATGTAGATGCACCAAAGGGATTATATTGATCTTGATCACTGCAGCCTTGTTGGCAAACAGCAATTAATCTACTTCGAATATTATTATAAAGTGGGTTTGCCTTATCAAAACCACATGGTACTAATTGAGACATCCAAGCATCTGCTTGAGCATCGCAATTAGCTTCGCACTCCGCAAGCATGGCTGCTTCTGCCTGAGCCTTTTGATCATTTACATACGCCATATCTACTTCATCTGGGGGAAACAATACCAATTCTGAATCTCCTTGATATATCACTGGTTCGCCGAAAGCCTCATAATTTTCATTGACTACATCAGTCATGAATTTTTGAAAATTACAATATTCGTTGCTTAATAATTTGCCTTGTTGGGTTAGGTATATGTTTTTGTAAATGGTCCATGCTAAATTATTATCTGTTTCACAGCCCTTTCCAAAACTGGTATCGCAAAGTGGATCATTATCACAGTATACAACTTGGTTTATGAGATTTACTACACTATTAGGGATACATTGGAATGCATTTATATTATTTAAGAAATCGTCGATTATATCGTAATTTTGATTTGGGCACGGTATCCAAATTCTATTCACCCCAAGGTTAGCATAAAACATTGGATTACCTACAACAGAAATATGCAGCCTACCGTATACATTTTCCGTATCTAATGTATTTATAATAAGCCCAATCGTAGAACCCAACTGTTGTTCTTGAAACATCCATTCTCCTTCATCTACTTCATTCATTTTAACTACCAATTCTTCTATAGTATTGAAAGTGAAGTTAGAAATTACGTCAACATCATCAACAGTCCAATATTCTAATAATAGAGGAAGATTTGTCTGGAAAAGTTCATATGCTGCAAATGTGGAATAACATGACTTCGCAAGTATTAAATCACCATTTTCACAATCAGATCCTCCGTTAAGTCCAGGATCTGCATTAATTAAAACTGGCTCACAGGTTAAAGTATTAATATAACCATTGGTAATAGCCTGTTCGTAAGTCTCTGTATTTTGGACATCAAGAATAAAGTCAGCAATGTCTTCATTTTCAATACAGGATTCGTAGCAATCAAACTTATCATGACCCTGAATCAGGTACTCAGGCCAAGATGGGTTAAAGTATTGAACAAATTCCGTGGCCGTTAGCATATTTACTTGAAGCTCCTCCTCACCATTGATATATATTACATCATCAGGAAAGTAGGCTTGAAAAGCATTTTCGAATAATAAACCTTCTGTCGCAACTACATCATTGGTAACTTCATCACGAGTATATGGCGCACTTAAACCACCAGGGTGCACATCAATCAACAATACTTCCCTTATCATTTCGCATTCATTTAACCCCACATTTTCTGCAGCTTCTTCTTCCGTAACTTCGTTGTCGCAACTTGTAAAGTCTGTATCTTCATATAAAGTTTGATAAATATCCTCTTTGACAGGTATACATGTCGTTTGCTGCAAAAAATCCTCTAAGTATAAATTCGCGACTGATTCGCTAACTGATAATTCTTTAGTGATTTTATAATCACCAACAGGTAGTAATCTTGTAAAGGACTCACTTATTCCAAATTCAGGATCCACGCAGAGCGTACTTATTCCTTCTGCTTGTAAATTGGTTTCTTCAATTACTAATGGAGTTCCACCATTAAAAACATTTCCGCAATTATCATTTATGGTGATTGTCAAATCATAAATACAGTCATAACATACTTCTACAGGAAGGCAATCAAAAATAGGAGTTTTCGGATCGACATTATAGGTAAAGGTCATCTCATTCTCGAGTGCAACCGTTAGCGGATATGAAGAGGTTAACTTATAGGTATTTTTTACATTATTCAATAAATCCTTTTGGATATCAGTTGGCGTATCTTTATTCTCTAGCGTTAGTGTATTATTTGGCGTATCTCCAGCTAAAGCAGTTGCAATAGTTCTTCCATTTGCATCAACGTATGAAACACTGAATTGACCATTTGGATCTCGCACCATATTTTTTTGATAGTGCGAATGGTTACCTACTTGATCACCAAATAATTTATTTAATTCCTTTTGAGAAGCCTTACCATAGAAGTACTGCGTTTCGTGGCCTGTGTTCAATTTAAAAACCTCACCTACTCCACTTTGCCTGCGTATTCTGCCTGTCAAATCAGGAGTATACTCAGTAGTTGAAAAATTATACCCCGATGCATCAGGGATAAATTTATTCACTCCTGTCAAATCAGGATTATTGGGTGAATAATATTTACTAGATCCATAAGCTGGATCAGCTGGAGGTGGTGGATCTAGACATCCATTTGTTTCGGTTATAAATTTCTTTGTATAAGAAAGATCACTTGCATCTTCAACCATAAATAAAGGGTCGAAAGCCAATTTGCTTTTCTCTAGATCTGGAGAAGCCATTACAGATATTGTAGGCCTTCCCAAATAATCATAAATATTTTGCTGAACTATAGGATGTTCAATAGCATTCGAAAAAGTAACTGATTGTCTTTGTCTTAATGATCCATCAAAATAATTAACAGAGGGAACATTTTTCCCGCCCTCCGCAAAGGAAATTTGAGACTGCCAATTGAGTTGGTCCTCATGCCATACCACATTATATCTATCCGCTTGAAAAGGATTTGTTTGTTCATCACTCGACCATTTAGTATATCTTCTTACTCCATCATCGTAACTAACAGCTCTAACTCTAAAATACAAATCGCCTGCTGGATATAGGGTTTGAATGGCGTATGATATATTTTTTGTTGTAATTCTAGTAGCGTTATTTTTAAAAAAATTATTCACGGCAGATTCTCCAATATATTGTCCAGGATTTTGATTTTGATCACTGTCTTCATCATAAAACACCCATTCAAAGTCATACTCAACCGCACCATCAATACTAGACCATGCAACATCTACTTTCCCTGTTGTAGCTAAACTATTATTGCTAATTGAAGTTATAGCAGGTGCTATAAGCGTGTTTGAATCGGAGCCATCTTCAAATTTATACAATCTATCTATGTAGATCTCAGATTTCAGTATTAGATTTGGAATAGTTACTGAGCTAGGTACAACGTCAATTGAGCTAACAGTAACTTCTACTTTATACGCATCCACAAAATCAAGAAATACTATATCGTCAGTTGTATTCAAAGGATTGTTGTCGTAATTTAATACTAGGGATTCCATTAGTATTCCATCACTATCACCCGCAGCCCCTGATGCCGCTCCAACACTCCATGTTACAATATCTAAATTAAGTGTATAAGTAGCATTTTGAAGGTTTGCCGGTAAAGGATCTCTATCAATCTGAATACTAACCCTGTTTCTAACTGAATAATCTTGTTCAATTTCAGCCCACAATGGAGTCCAAATTTTGTCATCAGATACTGTTAATTGATCACCAGGAGAAATAGCTCCTTGTATATCTGCATAGCAGTGCTCCTCCTGACTAAACATATAATTAGCGGAAAAGGAGAGCAAAATAAATAATGCTGCAGTCTTGGAAAGAATATTTTTATACATAATCAACTAGTTTCCTGTTTCTAAAATTCTAACAATTCACAATTAATAAAATATTGTAATCAAATTTCTCAATAAAGTCAGTCTCTACTGAATGGTTAACTCATAATCTGAATAGGCTTTAACCGGGATTAGCTTTGAATTCTTTAATTCGACGTAATCCTTACTTGAGATTTCACTTTTTGCAATTCTAGTAGAATGCGAAGAATAGGTTGTCTCGATTCTCTTATCTTTAAATTCTGTATCGTAATTAATTGAGGAGTCTATGGCAATAATAGACTGCATCAAAAAGTAATCGCATTTATCAAATACCAATTCAATTTTAGAATATTGATCATGGGGGTTTGAAAACCTAAGCATCGCTTTTTCATCATTTATTTGCTCAACAGATAAATTCGTCAAACCCATTTGTCGAGCCATAATTTGCAACTTGTCAATTCCAAGATCTTTGGATTCTGTCTGATCTTTAAGCACATAAATTAGTTTCTCTGAATGATCAATATATAGATTAAGATCTTGTGCTCTTACTATCTCCACCTCCTCCATAGTCATGATATATAAATCTCCAATTTGTTTGATTTCAATAAGTGTGGAATCATTTGCCTGAGTCGCTAACAGATTCGGAAAATAATGCACCGAAGCAGAATAAGCTAAACTAGAGGATTCAGAATATGCTTGCTTAATGGAGTGTATTATTTGTTCCGCACTTTGCCCAAGAAGACTAAATTGCAGAAAAATAAACGAATATAAAAAGAATAATATCTTAATGGTTTTCATATATACAATCTAATTATTTGGTTTCAATACGGTTCTCGCCTCTTGTATCGTTACTATCCCCTTTTCAGTTTCTCTCTTAGTTCTAACAAGAATACCTTCTTCATCATATTCATAAAAACTAGCGTAATTGTTATCGTCCAATGTAGCCATCAATCTTAGAGATTGATCGTCATACACATAGGAAACCATATTTGAATTGATAGGGTGGATTCTAAAATCATCGACATATAAAGCATCTATATCAGAATCATTAAGAATAGTTGTAGTAAACTTAATTGCATTGACTGGAACCGTAAATGAACCCGCCATTCTTTGCCATCCATCCACAATAGGGCCCCAAGGAGTGCCTTCTACCGTAAGCGAAGACAAAATTCCAGCATCATCTTCAAATGAGATTTCAATCTTTGCATTTTCTAATATCCCACCATGCTCAACAGTTTTCTGAGTGGCTGCCCATACATTGAAAAAGTATTCTTTATCCACGTCTAGGTGAAGTGTTGGTAGGCACTGATCACAAAGAGAAATTGGGGTGCTAGATCTTTTAACCAGCTCTTGCATTTCACATTCTCTATCCACTTTCAACTCTATAATCTCCATATAACTTTCCCCGTTGGTAATAGTTACAGCATAACTTCCTGGGACAAGATTAGTTCTAACCGCTCCTTTCTCACCATCGCTCCATTTGTATTTGAATTCTTTTTGCGAAAATGATACGATACCTCCGTGATTGCAAGATGCTGGTATTAAGTGTTCGATACTTGCTGTTTGATTTATTCTTCTTTGTGTCGATTCTTCTCCAGTTAAGGATCCAATCCCACATCCATCTATATCTACAAAAACAGAAGCTTCAAGAAGACAAGAACCATCTAAAACCTGAACAGTATAATTACCGTGATTTGCACAAGTCGCATTATTAATAGTTAGAGTGGCACTTGTTCCTGACTGGACTGAAGCTCCCGAAGGATCAAACCATTCATAATTAGGAGGATTTCCAGAACCAGTGGTTGCCTCCAACACGAAAGTACTTCCTTGCAAGTATGGTGGGTTAGGTGGAAGATCAATGCCTAATGAAAATGTTGGAGCAGAATTTACAATTACGCTTACTTGATCCGTATCCGTACACCCTGAAGCTGATGTAACCACTAATGTAAAAGTATAAGTACCTGGATTTAGTGAAAAAGTATTTAATGTAGGGTTTTGCGAATTAGAAATAAACCCATTTGGTCCTGTCCATGAATAAACCATTCCTCCGCTACCAAATAGCTCTATCTGCTGAGTTTGGCAAACAGGACTATTGCTACTTGCTTCCGCAATGACACCAACAACTTCAACAGCAACTTCAGCCGAACTAACACACCCTGATTCACCAGTCACCGTCACAGAATAAGTACCTGCATTTGAAGGAATAGAACTGGATATAACAGGATTTTGCTGAGTAGATGTAAAACCATTGGGTCCTGTCCAAATATATGTATCCCCAGGGGATGCAAATAGCTGTATAGGATTTTTTGCACAAACAGGAGAATTACTAGTTGCTGTTGCTAAACAACCAGACTCGCAGTCTCCAGCTGCATACGGTTTCAACCTAGAAGTTTCTGAAGCAAAGCTAAGCGGATCAATCTTGAGAGAATAATTTCCTGTATGAGCGAAGTCAGTACTAATAGCACTTAAGTCTACATTTTGAACTAGCGTATAGTTCAAGAAAAGAGGGAATCCAAAAATGGAGCTTGTATTTTTAAAATAATAATCTTCAAATCCATCATAGTTAATTTCACACTTTTGAGCATTTGAAGCAATGGCATTCACCCTCGTATTTTCATACGCGAATTGAGCTGAAGAATAGTTATTTATAGCATCTATATTCTCTATTTCATTTCCTCTTATATCATACATTTCTATAGTATTTGCTGCAACCCAATTGGCATCTCCAGCAGAATTCGGAAGCCAATCTTGGCTCGCGTTAATATCCCAAAAAGGGGTATAATATTCGTAGGTCCCATCAGAACTAATCTCAACTTCTGAACTTGCAGAAGATAAGTTAGATCCATTTCTATCTGTATGATAGACATGAGATTTTTTAGGCCTCCAGTTACCTTTGAGTCCGCTTTGATAAGGGTTAAGATTCATAGAAAAGGGTAACAAGATGTTTTCACCTGAAGCAGAAGTTTCTCTCTCACATTGCATTTTCCACTGGTCATTATATTCCATTGCCGATGCTGCGATGATTTCATTTGTTTCGTCCATATCGAGATCAATAGAAATTGCATTGCCTTGCGCATCTTCAGAAACGGGATCAACTAGGGTAGTAACTGATGCAATAGGAAGACTTGCTTGATTACGATGACCAGACCGAATGATCTTTATTCTATAATCACCATCAGGTAATACATCTCCTGAGACAGTTTGAATTAAGTTCTTTCCTGGCTCCGCTAAAGATTCAGTAAAATATGATCTGCCAGAAAGATAAGTTCCAGTATTATCTGCGAATTCAACTAAAAGTTCATCTCCATGAGTCAAAATATTAAGTGTTAAATTGTCTGCGATCAATTCTCCATCAAGAATTTCAACATCCAATACAGCTCCTGTATTTTGATAACCTAATTGCATACCTTCATATGCCCAATGCGCGGGATATTTGAATGAAAAAAGTGCATCATCAAATTCATTTTGAGTTTCAGTCAAAAGCACTTCTCCTGTTTCACTATCGTATAACTTGTTGACAGTATGAATAGAAGAACCATCTTGAACAACTGTTACCTTATCTAATAGACCAAAATGCTTAATTAGTTTAGTAGTAGTAGTAGAACTGAATTCATTTTCAAAACTGGTAAAACTTGGCAAAACGACAGGCACCACTGCAGGCAATACCGCAAGTAAAAAACCATCCGCATTAGCCTTCAAACCTACAGATTTTGAGTGCACTTCATCCTGTTGCATTTCTTGCCATGTATCAATTTCTAAGCCTAGATATGCTTTTGAAATCTCTCCTTCTGGGCTAAGTACATCTACTAAGTTATCTAATTGGTTAATAGGATTGCCATCACTATCTTTTTCGGTTCTATATTCATATTTAGTAGAAGTAATTGGGGATCCATCCTTATCATAAACTGCTTCAAAAGCTGGTTTCCCGTGCATATCATTTGTCTCAATTGAAAAACCTTGAGAAACGCCCAATTTGTCTTTTTGCAGAACTTTTACTTGAAGAAACTTACCAAGTGGTCGAATACGGGTATCGTTATTTATCGGAGTATATTTCACTTTAACAGGAAAATCTTTGGCCGTATGAAACTCATTTAAACTATAGCCTACTCCGTTTTTCTCATCGTTGGATGTGTCACCATCAATATTATCATAATATCCAAAACTTTCAACTTTCACATTGCTGTACCCAACAGTAGCCATAGGAAACAGAGACTCTCCTACGGGCTTTTCCACGTAGAATGATCTATTTGGCGCGAGAAATACTCTCGGATCGTAGCGTAGTGGTTTACGCATAAGATTTTCTTCATTTCCTATCATAGGTTCATAGGATGCAACACCACTACTAATTGTCAATTTTTCTTCATTTACGAAATCAATTTCCTTTGTATAGGTGTAACGTTGTCCATAAATACTTTCACCGTCATTGGCTTGATTCCATCCATCAGAAATTGAAATCTCCTTAACTCTAGAACCTCCCCCTTCTTTTCCGAAATCAGGATTAGCTAAACGAATCCAAGTTTTTTCTAAATTTACTTCATGACCCCACTCTTTCTTAATTGAATTTTTATAGTAACCGCTGACTACTCTACCAATTTGAGAAGCAAATCCTACTACTGCTTTAATTAATCCCGTGTTACTTAAACCCTCTGAAGTTCCAACTCCAGGATAAATAATCTCTGGAAAATTCAATCTTAAAGTTTGAAGTGCTGCTACTGTTATAGGGTGATAATATTGAGATCGAATTTTAATTGGAATTACTTTAATGTAAATTTGATCTCTATCAACATTGTCCGTAAAGCCAATTTCATTCATATCATAATCCATGTACCCCTTAATTGGCTCAAAATTATTTAATGGTATGTCACCAGTAAGATTGACCGCAGATTGAAAATATATTTTTTCAACATTCTCAAAATATCTTTTTTTCAATTCCACAATAGCCTCATCTAAACTAATATCATTTCTAATTGCTAAAGGAAGCTTGATTCTTAAGTAAAGACTTGGGTCTCTATCATTATCATCCTCAAATAGATATTCTTGCTTAGGAAGCACACCTTCATCTGTTGGAATCGACTTTGACAAAGCATTAACAAACATCATTTGCCCTGCTCTATGATCTTGCACATATGCGTAATCATCAGACTCATATTTTATATTTATTGTACTTCCCGATGGTAACTCTACAGAAGATAAGTTCCAGGCACCAACATATGAATCTGTTATCGTCTCAAAACTGCTTGGATCAGTCGCATCATTTGGAGACTGATGTTCTTGCAATACATACGGAAACTCACTGGGATTAGGTAAGGGACTTGGGTAATTCGGATTATTAGTAATAGCGGGATTTGTTTTCTCTCTGTAACAACCCCATCTGTCATATGCTTGTAAATTGTAATTAGGGTTTATATTGCTATAATTAAACTTATAAGCATTTAACATTCCTCTATTGCTATCCTCATAAGTGAAGTGAATAGATGCAAGGTTCAACTTACCCTTAGTTTCATCTACCTGATTCGGAACCTTCTTACATAACGAATATTCTGGCACTTCACTTGAAGAATAATTTAAATGAACCGTTTTAATCGGAATTGCATCTGAATTAGATCCATCTTGGTATTCAGATTTAGAATACAATTCAATTTTGTCTAACTTTTGAATCTTTTGGCTAACATCCTTACCTCCATTAGGCCCCTTCGAACCCAAACCATCCTCTCGATCACTAGTATAGAACTTTGCAACCATCGTTCTTGATTCGATGGATTCCAAATACCATATTTCTTTTTCTCCATAAACATAGCTCGCTTTATCATCAACAGATTTGGATCGATAACCATCAGCATATTGTGCCATATTCTCTTTGTAAGGTGTACGCCACTTAAAGTGATCATTCTCTTCATCACCATACCTTCTATCATAATTGAATTTAACAACTGATCCAAGATCATCATCTGATATGCCATTACCTGTGCGATCTACATAATCAGGAGATAAAATTTGAGTCAAAAGATAAGAGTGTGCAAATCCAGGTATCTCTTCAGAATCATAGTAATAATCATTTCCTTGTTCATTTTCTATAGTATTATCTACACCTGGATTATATTCTACTAATTCAGCGTCGTTCTCAAGACGACCGGGTCCTGATGCAAGTGCAGGATATCCTTGACGATTAAAAACCACATCGCGCTTCAATTTATTATATGCTGCAATCCCATAAATATAGCGGCTCCCATCTTCCTGCGTCACTGAAACCTCAGACATGTGATGATCTTTACGCAAATCAGCTGGGTCAGATACAGCTGGAAGATTATACCCTACAACATCAGCTTCTCCAGCAGTCAAGAATGAAAATAATTGATTTCTTTTTTCACGACTATTCGGCGATTTCACCAAAGGTGAGGAAATTGCTTCTTCACCAAATTCATCGCCATCAGACTCGAAAACATAGGAAGAGGAAGCTTTGATATTAGTAGCGCCTTTAAAGACTTTAGTACGCATTGGTATTGCTCCTTTATTATTATCATAAAAGCCTTTATCTGTAATGATTTTTTGTCCTGTTCCTTTAAAAAATACAGACTCATACACCCCATCAGATTCTGTAAAATCAATATTGTCTATTAGACTATTGTCATCTACCCACTTTTTTACTGTTGTAGTCGAGATTCCTTCATTAAAATTGCCCCCTCCTTTGAATATACCTCCAGCACCAAATTCTCCGCCTGCACCAATCGAAACACTATAATTGTATAGCCCTGGGTCCCTAAAAACGCCAATATCATTTCTCATAGCTCTAAATTGCCCTGAAATTCCTTGACCACTTACCGAGAATAAATCATACGTACCAAAACTTACGGGAAGAACTGGTTTATTCCCTTGATATGGCGCTATTTTTTCTTTCTTATAATCTTGAATACTACTACTGCTTCTTTTAGAACTTTCAAGATGCAGGTAGCCATAAGAAGGTCTAGTTGATCTATTCGTAGCTAACTTTTGAGTACTAACATAACCACCAAGTGTTGTACCTGGAGCTAATCCAAATAACTCCCCTGTAAGCTTACCTTGAAAACTAAAAGAAGAATTTTCCATTGGCATAGGCGAAATTGGAAAACTTGAATAGCTTGCAAAATCAGTGTACGATACTATTTTTCCACCAGTACTAGATATTTTAGGTTTCGCGTTATGATGAAGTGTTAGTGTAGTTCTTTCGTTAATAGGCAAACACCCTTTTGTCCGATCAATATCATTTGATACTTCAGTCTTGGTTACCATTCGTTCATCAACCTGCTGAGACAATCCATAACTAGCAGATATCCCCGGGATTCCAAATCCTGTTTGAGAATTTAAACTTAAGTTCAAGTCTAAATTAATGGATCCAAAAGTTGTTGTTGTCGTAGTCGTCTCAGAGGTCTGAGTTGTACTATTAGTTTTCTTTGTGGATTCTGGAGTGTTGTTTTTTAACATTGTTCTCGCAATGCTAGTTGAATAATCAGCCGAAGCCTCTATCCCAGGGCCTCTTCTGTTGTTATAAAAAAGACCTGCTTGACCACTAAAACCTTCGATTCCAAAAAACTCCGCATCAGCTCCTATAGTTACGCCCACAGTTTGATCCTTCCTAATATTAAATTCTTTTGTTACCGCATCTCCTTTAAATTCGTCCGGCACACCTCTCACTGTTCTATTAATTGCTCCAGGAGTCAATGACCACCCTAAACCTACCCAACTTGCTTCCTGGTCCATGGTAGGATTGGATTGGTATGAGATATTTATCGGGTATCCATCAACATCTAAAAGTGGAATATTGTAATTAAAATCTCCAGTAAATAAATCCACCATATTCGATGTTCCAATTGGTTGAAAACCTCTCACCTCTGGCTGTGATGGGCCACCAGTCAAAGCTTGGGCTGATGGCGGAATGACAGCTTGGAAAAAAACTATAATTGCCAATACTAAGGCTGACTTACTAGAGATAAACTGCATGTTTTTATTATGTAATTTCATTTTTTTCTTTTTGGGATAATCCTGGTTAATCTTCAGGAATATCATACTTCTTGTAATTCAAGAATAATAGACTCGTCAAGTAAAAATTCAATCTGATGATTTTCAATTATGTCGTTCTCAAACTTAAAGGCTACTGTATTAAATTCGTTATTAAGTAACATATCCATGTCATCCACTTTGAAAACAACTGTCATTTCCATACCATTCAGTTCAACAAAAGTCCGATCAACATGATAAAGGACACAACTAGATTCATGGCTATTTATTTTCAATTTTAATTTATCTTTAGAATGAAAACTAATCAACCTTAGAATTTCATCGGTTTCCTTTGCACCATGTTTTTCGATTAATTTTTTAATAATATTCTGTCCATCAGATGTTTTCATGTTCAGTTTGAAATAATAATGATCTTCGTATCTTCTACTGACTTCTTCAAATGAAAACAACTTACTCTTCATTTCGTTTTTAACTAAGCGGGAAGTAGGTATATAACTTAGTGTGTACTTTATTTCGTCAATTTCTTTTTCTAGAGGGTTGTCAACTGCAATACTATTAGAATTACATCCAATGCATAACAATATCACTAGACCAAATAAAATATATTTTGTGTATTCTAACATTATAATTATTTATTTAGATAAACAAAATTGTAATAATACTTTTTCTTGTTTTTAGACTTAATAACCAAAGTATATCTTTCCATATGTTTTAAATTTCCCAATTCGTCTGCTTCAATTATTATTTTATTGGTGCCTGATTCTAGTATTATTTCTGGCAAATTTTGAATCCGATCTTCTGAATTTTCTCTGGAATAAACTTTATAATTTAGTATGGATTCATCATGTCTATTCTTATATGCAAAATTGATTTGCTTATTAGCTACATAGAATGAAGCATCTTGATGTGATTTGACAAAGTGACAACTTTCCGTATGTTGAGACTCTTTATCATCTTCTGGTAAATTGTACTGAAACTCCCAGATTTCCGTTGCTCCAACCTCAAAACCTTCAAGATAGGCTTTTACCTGCCAAACATAATTTTTGCCCTTTTCCAAAATTGGAGCATCAAAAGGATATACTTGAAAAGGAAGATTTAAAAGTGACAATTGTACATTAGAAAAATTCCTCTGTAGGGCTTCGACTTTAGATTGTCCTTTAAAATAAGGTGCCACAACGAGGCTATATCTAATATTTGTATTGAATGAAGGCAATGGTGGTCTCCAAGTTAAAACTGGATTTTTTGTTTCTATAACTTCTTTATCATATGGGCTTAATAAAGTAGGAACGCCTGCTAACTTAATCGGTTTCTCCTGACAGTTTACTCCTAAATACTGGTTTCCATCCCTTGAAATAAAATTATAACAGAATACATAGTTCCCACTTGCAAATCTGCCTGATGATGCTAGTGAATTCACCAATTGACTTGGCCCATAGTTAATGGTATTATTCCAATTGATTTGTTGACCATTTGTTATTCCTGGTACCAAATTCATAAGAGGAGAATTTACTTTTAATACAGATTGTCTATTATTACTATCTTCTACAGTAATCTCTAGATATCCCTGAATATTTGTACCTGTTGAATTAATTAAATTAACATGAAATAAATTATCAAAAAGTAAAATTTCAGAATTTTGATTTAGTGGAATAATAGTCACCTGAGCACATAAAATATATGGAACAGACATTGCCATTATTAGAAAACAAATTTTAAAACATGTAAATAATTTCATTCGTTTATTTTTTGACGCTTCAGACTTCCTATACCGTACATAAAAGATACATTTGCTTGAATACTATTCTTTGGTTTAGATTCCGTAATTGTTCTTCTAATATTTGTATTAATATTTAGGAAGCCCTTTTCGAATACTTTACATTGGATCCTATTAATTATTCCATATTGCCAATCTTCGTTGAATTGTTGTTTTATCAATTGGCCTCCAACATTATAAGACCAATTATCAAATTGTAATGTCCCATCTAATTGAGTCAGAAAATCCGTTATACTGCTAGCTGAAAATTCTTTAGCACCGCTCATAAAAGTTAGGTTTAGGGAATTCTCATTACTCAGCATCAAAATCTCTTGAAGATAAAAATAAGTTCGAGCATCAATTGAAATGGTATCTAAAAGCTGTATATCTGATCGAAGATTAGTAACGTTCAGCACCGTAAAAAGCTGATCATTCTTAACCTTAGATTGAAAATTAGCTTGAATGTTATAAATATTATTATTAGCAGTAATATCTGTTTCAAAAGAGGTTTCTTGACTAAAAATATTAGGGATAAATCTTGCACTTAAAACATTGGAATTCCCAAACCTATAAATCACTTCACCTAAGTATTGAAGATCTCGAAATGGACTGTTCTCATTATCATTCAAACTCTTACTCAGTTTCAAATCTCCATTAATAGATATTTTATTCTTAAGTAAATTAACTCCAGCTTTCAAACTCACTCCTTGTCTATTTGTCAATAAATAAGGGTTCCCTAATGAGCTATAATTTTCACCATTAAAAAAATATCCACCTTCAATATATACAGGGCTTTCTGACTTAGGTTCGTAAACACCACTTATAGCCCATGAAAGATCCTGCTTTGAAAAAGGCCCTTGATCTATATTCGTCTTTCCAAGCTGTAAATCAGAAAGGGCCACATCAGCTTTCAAAGAAATGTCTTCTAAAAGTTTTGCTTTTCCAGACCAACCGATTACTGTATTCTTTTTTGGAAAAACAAATAAACTATCCTCAGGAACATTTACATCGTCAACCTTCAATATTGAAAAACTGTTACTAAAAGCTTTGTCACTAGAATGCAGCCCAGTGCGTAAATAAAGCACCCGCCTTCCGTAATGCCTGTTTAATAGCAAGGATCCAATTGAAGGTAGAAATTGGCTAGATAAACTTTGATTCCCATAAGCAACTTCACCTTCAAATCGCTCATTTTCATATGCAAACCTCACACCATTTAAGGATAGATAATTTGCAATATGATCTGAACGGTTTATTGAGAAAAAACCTACATCCAACTTCTTTGTATAGAGTAAAATCTTTTCAACATTTTTTAACTCCTTTTCTTTTAATATAAACTTTTTAAACTTATCGTTGTATTTATCAAAATTAATCTTGTCGCTATAAAGGCCAACTTTATCCTTTACTGATTTAATAGATTCAAAATTGATATTCTTTTTTGATTCCCATAAATCATTATATTTATCTTTTATCTCTTCAATTCTATTTACTTCTTGTTCAATTTTTTTAATGTTTTGAATTAATTTTTGTGCTTTATAAAAAGTAGAATCATTATAAGTTTTTACACTTTCTATGAGCTTGCTTTTTTCATTTTCAAAACCCACCAAGTTACTTAACTCATCTACTAATTGAAGTTCTTCTTTTCCTATTTGTCTATCATATTTTTTTACATTCATTAAAATTGATTCTCTATTTTGAAGGAGAGAATTCAAAGTATTGTATAGAGAATCATTCTTAACCAGTTTTTCTTTTGCAAATGATCTAAATTTAGGATGGGCAATAACTTGCTGAAAAACAGTGTACAAATAATCGGTTTTAAATATTTCCTGATCTTGCAATGAAAGTCCTAAAGGATTTTCATCCATGTTAAACATTTCTTCAAATTGGTGTATTGGATTAATTTTGTCTTTCCATTGGTTTAAATATCTCTGTGGATCGAAATTAATTCTAGCTGTAGAAAGTTTCTTATCAAATTTACCATTCAATAAAACTATATCGCCACCCAGCTGTATTGGAGTATTAAAAACAGATGAATTTGTATTTATTCCAAGTGTAGAATAATGATTATTCTGGCTACCGACTTGGCTAATATTTAGAGAATCTCCGTTATAAAAAAAGTGCGCCAATTTAACATCCATTTCGTTAACCTTCAATGAATTTTGGAAGCTTTCTTCCAATTTCAATTGGCCAATTTTTTGATACACTTCTTTTAATACCAAAGACTTATCAAAATCAATTAACTCAGGTAACAGTCCCAATTCATCAAAGTAACTAAGAATTGATTTTTCTTTTTCAGATAATAGCTTACTACCGACCTCATCAATAAACTGTGCGTTCAATGAACTAAGGCCACTGAATAAAACAAGTAGAACAAAAATAAATTTTACTCTTTTTATTAGGTTCATTATTGAAGACATTCTTTCTTAAAGAAGTTATTATTTGAATGAATTACTCTTTTTCCTTAAACACTAAACTATAGGACCATAAAACGAATCTTTGCTCTAAAATCAGTAGTCAAGGCCGCACTACCTCCTCCTGCAGTGGGTTCAGTTTCTGTTACAATAACTTCACCGTGCATAATAAAATCATCATCAACCAATTCGGTGACATGAATAGTCATTCCGTTTTTTCTATAAATAATAGCATCTTCACAACGAATGATTTCAAAAGTATCTCCTTGATTGTAAGCACCAAAATTGGAACTAGTCACAACCCCATCATATTGCTCATCCAGAAAAAACTCATCATCGAACACCTGCAGTGAAAAATACTCTAAAGCGCCTGGTAAACTTCCTTCATTAGTAAGCTTAATAATTACATTTTCATCATCATTCATTCCGTCGTCATAAATTACCATCATTATTTGTCCGCCTTCGCTTTCTTTAATCTTTTTCATTTGTAAATAGTCACTTTCTATTCGACCGACAAACATGCTGCTCCTATTTCCAAGATTGATATTATTATCAATCTTAAAATTCGAAGTAGTGGCGTCTTTGTCAATTATTAATTCAAGACTGTGATCGACGGCCAAATCTTGCCCAAAAGACATAAATGGAAAAGCAACGCACAACACAAAAAGATAATTTTGAAAATTCATACATATTAGCTTTAGGAAAAATTATTTGTTAACTGCCTTAGAAAGCAACTGTACTTGTACTTGCATTTCAAGCATGGCCTTTTTCATAGAGGCTACCTCATCCTTATTGGATACCAGCTCCCTTTCTAGTTTCTCAATTATTTTTTGTTGATCTTTTATTGCATTGACTAATACCCATTGGAATCCGCTATCGTCGATAGTTAGGTAAGTTTCTTCAATACCTGTTTCATTACCTTTCTCATCCATCTCAAAATAAGTATACTCACCTGTTAAAGAAGGCATCAACTTTTTTAAATCCTGTGCAAAAATTCCTGTTTTTAACTTTGTAGTAGTGATTCCGCCTTTTCCATTATATTTATATTGGATTGGATCAAGTTGCAAAATTTCATCTATTCCATAAGCTAAAGGCACAACATCCATTTTTAATCTTGAGTCTGAAGTAATAGAAACACCACTAGCATAATAGTCCCCAGTCACATTTACGTCCCCTATTACTCTTAATGAATAAGAACTAGAACCATCATGAATATCTAAGGAAAAATTAGATCCTGAATCTCCTTCGATTTTAGTATTCCCCTTCACTGAAAGTGCGTTACTTGTATTCCAACCACTAGTTCCATAATTAATCCCAACACTTTTATCTTGCCTTATAATCAAAGTATTATCAATATTAATATCTGATATACCACTATTTATTAGCTTGAAAACACCGCCTGAATTACGAATTTCGAAAGGGCCGTCATTATCAGTTCCTTTAATTATTTTAGCTTCACTTGCAACATCATCTGTATCTGTATGAAAGGAAATTATAGAATTTCCGTTTGCACCTCGTAGAGATCCAAGATCAAGTAATCCGTAAGTATTTATCTGCCCATTTGAATTTACTCTTAGTCCAACGAGATTATCATTCTCGAGCTGAATAATATGATCATTATTACTTGTATTAGATCCAGCATGCACATGTAATGTTCCAGCTGGAGCACCAACGATACTTCCAACCCCTACATTACCACTATTATTATTTGTTATATTACCAATACCATCTTCTGTCCAATTTCCACCTGACTCTTCCCAATCAGCTCCACCTAGACCATCCGAAGTTAACACTTCACCATCCACTCCGCCAGCTGGCAACCCACTTGCTACTACTGTCGATGGGGCTGCCCAAGTTGCAGAACCATCTCCGTTAGTAGAGGTGATCACCCAATCATTAGGTGGTGCAGGAACTCCATTGGTTACCGTCAAATACCCATTATTTGCCACATATCCATCTACTTCAGCTTCAGAAAGCTGGGTATTTAGATCTGTTAAAGCATGTCTATCTGAGGCACGAAATCCTAATGCAGAGTATTCACGAGAACCAACATTTGTTCTGAGGTAAAAAGGAGCCGTACCAGTAATCATCACTGGGCTTCCAGAGAATAAAAGAGGCAAATTATTAGCTCCACTTTGAGTTCCAACTTTTTCAACAAGAGGGGCATTTCTGGATGCAGCTGAAAAGTCGTATTCATTTTGAAGAATAAAGGACGAACCATCATATGCAAATACTCTTATAATATTAGGATCAATTGAGGCAATTGCAAAATCTTTAATTAAATGAGGTAGTAAATACGTATCCCCTAAATAGGAGTATGGCAAACCCATTTCTGCATCACCACCTGCAGCATCGGCAATTTGAGTTGAAGACATTGGCGAACTGGATTTATAATAAACATTATTGAAATTATCAACTGGACTTATATTATCTAATGTATGTCTATTTTCAGAAAATGTATGCAATACCTCTTTGCTTGCTGGAGGAATGAATGTTCTATCATTATTTCCATTACTGGAGGTACTTAATAAAACTACTGGAGCGGTAGATATAAATCTATGTGTTCCATTTGATGGTAAAGTTATAGTTCCGAAATCTCCCGGCTCGACATCAATTACAGAAGTAGAAGTAGCTTGTCCATTGAAAAAATATTCAATCTTTGCTTTTCCGCTTGGAGCATAAGCATAAACTGTATGTGGTGCTACTCTGTTGGTGAAATATACATGATATTTACCGTGCCCTGTTAATGGGGGAACACTAGCACCTCTATTTCCATCAATCAAAGACAATGGTTTATTGGAGGTTATTATATCGCCTTGAGTCACTACAAAAGTTCCATTAGATGGAGTTGGGACTAAATTTTCTAATACATCATTGACAAATATTTCAGTATCATCTTCCATTGTTCCATATGTAACAGTGAAATTATACATAGCTATTCTAGGTTGTAGCATAGCAGATCTAGCATTACCTGATGGCTCCTCAACATCAATATAATTCCTAATAGCATTTAGCTTGTATGACCCATCTGCATCTTCTGATATTAATAACGATTCGTTTTCTGAGTTGATGAGAAGTTGATCACTATCATCCCTATAATTTTTAGCTTTAACCGTACCATTTACATCTAACTCTTTTTGTGGGTCATCTTTTTTCACACCAACGTTCCCATTTTCAATTACAATAATTTGAGCAAACGAATTGAGCGAGATACTCATTAGAATAAAGGTGATACAAATAATTGAAAATCGCTTAGCTAATTTCAAGTGTTTAGAGCTTACACTTTTACTCTTGTTCCTAGATCGCATGGTGTGTATTTTTGTCATCAAATTTGTTTTTTCTATTTAAACTCAAAAGCTTTTATCATTAATAATCATCGTAATAAGTTCGATATCTCAGCTAAAATCCGGTGCAGTAAATACCTATTCTACGAAATATAACTTTCAGTAACTAGAATAAATACCCCTAATGTCTTAGTAGTTGTTAAGAACTACAAGAAATCCAATTTAACCAATACATCACAAGGTCGATGCATAGCATGAACTATTATAAATCCAATTCATACAATACTTGACAAGGTCAATGCACAGCATGAACTATTAAAAATCTAATCCAAACAACACATGACAAGGTCTATGTAGAGAATGAATTACAAAAAATATACTTACAGAAAAAAGTCAGAAAGAGTGATTAGCTTTTAGTTTTTGACTTTGGTTTTCTGTGTGATTGTTTTATTAATGTTTAAAAAATTAAACAAATATAATCGATATAATAAAGTTGAAAGTAATTAAAGAGAAGATCGGTTATCCAGTTTCAATGAGCCTTCAACTATTATGTTACTAAATTATAATTTTATAATCAATAAAAAAAATGAATGGTGATATTTTTTCTAAAAAGAACGAAAACCAGATTAAAATGTACGAACAAACAATATGGGTACATAAGTTTAATTGAGCGATTAAAACGTATAATTTTGTTGCTTGATCTTAGCCAACAAGTATGGTAGGTTGCTATATTATTCAAGCGCAGCAGCGTTTACAGACTTAGTCCATTCTAAACTGAGTGGAGCCAAAACAATTGAGGTGAAAACAGAACTAGGAAAAATCGAAGTCACCGAAATATAAACTAACTACTTACTAAAATAAAAACCAAAAACCTCTCTTATGAATGCTCCTTTCTTACTACATTTAATCCTCGCCCTAACTTTTATTGGTTTTACATTAAGCGCCCAAATTACAGACTGCAAGTCTTATGATTATCTTCAAGTAAATGAAGGTCAAATGTCAAATGATCCGATACCGGTCCCATGTG
>CALLPN010000037.1 GCA_938015435.1 uncultured Saprospiraceae bacterium | reverse complement strand
ACACTCTCCTACTCTGAGAACATTATGAGTCACACTCTTAAGCCTAATAATTGCACTTAGCGTTCGAAGTCCAGATGCGGCTAAGTATAATAGTATGTTCTATTCATAAGCCAAATCTCGAGTCTTGCAAAATCCATCACTAGAGAACTCCTAAGGCTTGTTATCGATCTTGAGACAAGTAATTATGCGACCATCCGAACAACTCTATTAAACATCCGCAGCTGCCTCACCGGCAGTAATCCGATTGTTGTTTAATTGATTGTTTAGTGATTAATCTCTATATTCATACTTTGAATGTACTCAAATCATTTTCTAGGCAATATACGGTCCACGGTACCTAAGTGAATAGTTAGGATTGATTCGTAATCACTATTAACGTTAGTGACTAGATAAGACAAGAGTGCAAGAAAGGCGAATTATAACACCGTATGATCATGGCATGCGCTAGGATGGCAGACTTAGCTTTTATCACAATTTGAGCCGTAATGCATGACTGAACATCATCGCAGGCATGCACGCCAGATATACATGATACGTTATGTGCAATTTAGATTTAACAGATTGAATAAATAATCAATAAATGGATGCAAAAATCATACAGGACTTTCATAATAAAATGACCGACGAACGTCTTAACAAACATAATAGTTATGAGTTAGAACTGAAAGCTATGTATAGAGAAACTCTGGCTAATATGACCCATGACTATACAGAATATAGAAAACATGTCCCACATTTTCTCTCGAGTTTAGAAAGCAATAATAGTCACTCAATCTCATACTCACTACTGATTTTTTTTGAATTGTATGAACAAATTATGAATTCAAGGAAGTTCAGCAATTTCGATCTATCTCAAGTAGATTATGGATCAAATACCGATTTGATTAAAAAAATAGAAACCATCTTTGATGCATCTTATATTGAAAATAAAGAGTTAAGACTGTCGGAATATAATTTTGATATTTCAAGTCTATCAAATAAGGATAAAAAAGAGATAACAGCTCTTATTATTGATTCGATTGAAAAAGATTCAGAACAACTAAATTGGAGTAATGATTTAGTAACAACTACTTTCACACAGCTTAGTTTTTTGAGACAAGTTTTAGGTGAACTTAATAATGCTGAATTGTTTTATCATACAGTAGGACTATATATTGATAGATTAGTATCTTCTGAATATTATCAAGCAGGTCGTGACATCGTTGAAGAATTAATCTTATCATCATATAAAGATGAAATTCCAGAGTTAGGGTATTTAAGTTCATTCAGGTTGTACTCAAATATTGGAAGTATACATACCTCTCTTCTATATGGCAACCTTAGTCTAACATGCATTCTAAAAAGGAAACCGCCATATTCTGATAAGTTTGTAAAAGAAGTAGTTTGGCAAAGTCTTAAGTTTCTTAGAAATGTAAAATTATTTCCTTGGGCAGTGAAGTTATACAATCAAATACCCGTAGAGCTAAATTTCCATAATTATGAAAGAAGATCACTAGACCATAGTTACTTCACTGTGCAGATGATGATGAGAGACCCTCAATTACCTTCGAATTTGTTAGATTATCTGCGTAAGAATAGAGAAGATATATTAGTAGGTGGAGTACAAGAATCGATGCCTTGGCTCCTGAGTTTGTATAATATTAAGAGACTTTACAACACAGCAGATTTCACCGTTAATGGGTTAGGATTTTTTATAAATATTTTTGAAATGATAGTACCTCCTGATACTGTTAAAAAATACAAGGATATTATTGAGGGTAATTCTCCAAACCTCAAAAACCATTTGAAAGAATCGCTTATTAAACTAAACGAGACACGTAACACATCTGATTTTGTATATGACAATGAAATGGCAATTAAGATATCAAGCCGTTTAGTTGAATATAGTACTAAGAAAAAAGATGCACCTGGCTTTTTATTAGCAATGATGCTTAAATCAGACTTTAGTACCCTATTCCAGCAAAAAGAAACTAAAGAGACTGCGCCTCTAATTCTACCTGAAGTAAATATTAATGATCTGGATACACTCTATGAGAATAATGATGAATTTTTGCATGCATTACCAGTAATTTCAAATACATCAATGAATTGGTTAGCTTTTTCAGAAGGCAAAATTTATCAACTGCACCTATTTAATGATAAGTACTCATTTAATGAAGTTGATGAGTGGGATTATGAGACCTTTAAAGAACTAAAGAGGACAAATTATTTCTTTGACCTTACTTTCGAGGATACAGTAAAGGAGGGAAGAACTGTGAGACAAGTTTCTTTCGAAGAATTTCAAGAAGAAGAAAGAATAATTGCAAAGAAGCTTTCTATAATGAAACTAATATGTGCAGAAAAAGCTGAAAAAATCTATATTGTTAAGGACATGGAACTGTCTAATTACCCACACAACTTACTACTTAATGAAAAGGGTGAATTTATAGCCAAGACAATTCCTGTCACCAACGTTCTGTCAACAGAATGGTTGCTTCAGTCAACTGGAGCCAAACAAATGTTAAAGAATTTCAGTAAATCAATATGGATTCCTATTGAAAGCGGCGATTTTGCTCTTAACTATTTATATAGTAATATTGAAAGTACATTGCAAGAGAATTCCTTTGAGGTAAATCACCAAGTAAAATTACCCGAACCTCTATCATCAGATATTAATATAATTTGTTCACATGGGGCAAAAAACATTTCTGAATCACAAATAGTTTTTCAAGATAATAATCCTACTTATGATTTAAATGAAATAATTGGAAAGGGAAAAATATTAATCTTCTTTGTTTGTTACTCTGGGTCGATGAAAACTGAGTTTTTTAGAAACAATATAACCTCAATGATCAAGACATTTATATCACAAGGATATGATTCTGTAATCGCCCCTTATTGGGCATTGGACGTCACCATTCCTAAGTATTGGTTACCTGAATTTTTGAATTCAATTAATGAAGGACTAACAATATCTCAAGCAACCCTCAATGCCAATATGAAAGTTAAAGAAAGATATCCCACACCTGCAGCTTGGGCATGCTTACATCTATATGGCAATCCAGACATAATGATAAATCCAAAAACTAAGGTATAATGAAACAAAAAACAGCACATAACAATGTATAATCATGTCATGCACTATTCAGTACCAATCTGCTTAGTTAGTATAATGACATTTATTGCATAACTTGGCTTTATCGCGATAATGCACGCCAGATATACTTGATACGTTATGAGTACAACACAATGAACTGCCAACTCTCAATAGCCAACACACAGATTTTCATTCTTAGTATTAATGAATATTAATCGCAAGTTGACATCAGTAGCAAAGAAAGGTTTATCCGCGTTTGGGGAATGCTGTACATAACACAGGTATATCATAATCATACGTCTTAGGCAGCATGGACTCAATCTGCTTTGTTGGTACGTTGGGCTTTAATGCTTATTTTAGCTTTATCC
>CALLPN010000036.1 GCA_938015435.1 uncultured Saprospiraceae bacterium | reverse complement strand
TACGAATACACCACCTACAGATGCGGATAGTAATCCAGATAATGATCCAGACAACGATCCGATTGGCGAAGATGATATTGATCTAGTAGCGGTAGTAGTAGGCTATGATTTAGCCTTGATCAAGACGAACAGTATATCAGGTCCATACCAGTATGGTCAGACGATACCGTTCAACATAGCGATCCATAACCAAGGTGGCTTACCAGTAAGTAATGTATCGATTACAGATTACATCCCATGTGGGTATGTGTTTGAATCAGGCTTGAATCCAGATTGGAGTTATGATAGTGCTACGGGTTACGCAAGTTACCTACACACAGGAATCATAGTACCAGGAGTAGTATTCAATAAAGTGATTAATCTAAGGTTGCAACAGTGTGATGCTGCAGGCGCATTTGCTAACACAGCAGAGATTACAGACTTTAAAGATGTGAACGGAGACGATCCAATCATAGGCGATTACGATAGTACACCAGATAGTGATTCTGGCAACGATGGTACACCGATAGATGATGCGTTACTAGGAGATGAAGGCTGTTCAAACTGTGTACAAACAGTGAGAGTACCATTGACTGATCCATCAGCGGCACCGGTAGTAGATGAAGTATATGTAGATGGCGCAGTGCTAGCATTGCCAAACTATCCATACGATCTTACAGATCCAGCACAAGCATTACAATTCTTCACGGATTGTGTAGCATTAGGATATGATGTAGAAGAGACGTTAGCACCAGATAACAGCTATGTAGATATAGCAGTATTATATCCAGGTCAGACGTTTGAATCATTCAGTATCAATAGTGGTACAGAATACTTCTTCACATGTAGCGAATGCTTAGGTGGACCGGATGAAGATGATCACGATATCGAAGTAGTAGACATATTTGATTTAGCATTAATCAAGACGATTGATAATGCTGGCCCATATGCAGAAGGTGAGATAGCGACATTTGATATCCAAGTAACGAATCAAGGAAACGTAGATGCGTATAGCATCGAAGTGACAGATTACTTAAACGAAGGATTCTTATTCGATGCTGCGACGAACGCAGGATGGACACAAGTAGGAGATCTATTAGTATACACAATAGCAGGGCCATTGGCTCCAAGTGCGACAGTGGATCTAAGCTTAAATCTAAGTGTAGCGATACCAGTGGGAGCAAATGTTAACTCATGGTATAACGAAGCAGAGATCAGTGCTGCGGATGATGATGAAGATGGAACGAATACACCACCTACGGATTCAGATAGTACACCGGATAATGATCCAGACAATGATAATGATCTAGTTGATGGTTTAGATGACGATGTGATCTTTGACGCACAAGATGAGAACGACAATGAGATCGGAGAAGATCCAAATGATCCGTTCGGACTGGGCGATGATGATGAAGATGATAATGATGCCGCGGGTATCTTAGTAGTCGGCGGATTAGGAGATACAGTATGGAAGGATCTCGATGGCGATGGCGTACAAGATGCTAACGAGCCAGGCGTAGAGGGAGTAACAGTAATCTTAACAGATTGTGCTGGAGATGTACTAGGTATGGAAGTTACAGATTCAGAAGGATTCTACTTCTTTAACAACCTGATCCCAGGCGATTATCAATTACAATTTGATATCAGCGGATTAGCAGAAGGCTGTGCGTTTACGTATCAAGATCAAGCAGGAGTTGATGATTCATTAGACAGTGATGTGAATGAGTTTGGACTTACAGCTTGTACGACGATCGAAGGCGGTGAGTATGATAGTACATTCGATGCAGGATTATTAGTACTAGCTTCCTTAGGAGACTTAGTATGGCATGATCTAGATGGCGACGGAGTACAAGATTCAGGAGAGCCTGGTATATCAGGAGTTACAGTGAATCTGTACAATGAAGGCGGAGAGATCATGGGTACAACGACAACAGATGCGAATGGATATTACTTATTTGATAATCTATATCCAGATACATATTTCGTTGAGTTTATCGATCCAGCAGGATTTATGTCTACCTTCTCAGAGCAAGGGAGTAATGATGGCTTAGATAGTGATATCACGAATGAGGTAATCATTCAAGATGGAGGAAGTACAACAGATCTGTATGTGTTAAGTGCTGGCGAAAACAATCTTACGATTGATGCAGGTTACTACATGTGTATCCCAATAGGGGAGACAGTATGGTATGATGTAGATACAGACAATGTACAAGATGCGACGGAGAACGGGATTAACGGAATGAGAGTTACGTTAATGAGACTAGAGAACGGAGTATGGGTAGAGTGGGATGAAGTGTTTACGGGTCATAAGCCAGGCACACCATCAGACGACGGATACTACAAGTTCTGTGCACCTCCAGGAACGTACCACTTATACTTCAAGTTACCACCGATCGGCTTAGTACAAGCACAACCAAATGTAGGTAGTGATTTACTAGATAGTGATGTGACTAATGCGAATGGCCTAGGAACGACGAATTCATTCACAGTAACATCAGGAGGAGAGCTGTGTACGATAGGAGCCGGATACTATCCAATGGCACAAGTTGGAAACTTTGTATGGAGAGATGCGAATGAGAATGGAATCCAAGATGTGAATGAATCACCGTTCGAAGGAGTAGTGGTACAAGCGTTTGATATGGATGACAATATGGTAACAGAGACGGTAACAGACGTGAATGGAGAGTACAATATGGAGTACCTACAGCAGCAGAGTTATTACTTGAAGTTTACACCACCAAACGGGTATGGCGCAACGACTGCGAATGCGGGTACGGATGATGTAATCGATAGTGATGTTACGCATGCATATGGAGATAACACGACAAATGCATACTCATTGAACTCAGGAGAACAAGTAGTACACGTAGATGCGGGAATGGCATTAGGAGTATTACCAGTAGAATGGTTATACGTGCAAGCAGCGAACAGAGGCGATCATAATCTAGTAGAATGGGCAACCGCTACGGAGATTAATAGTGATTACTTCGAAGTAGAGAGAACGATAGGAGATGATCCTGTATTTAAATCTATAGAGAGAGTAGCAGCAGCAGGAATGTCAACAGAAGAGAGTGAGTATGAATATAAAGATTCAGATATCACACAAACAGGAGTATACTACTACCGAATCAAGCAAGTAGATGTAGACGGAAGAATCGACTACAGTGATGTAGTAACGGTAACGATAGACAGAGTAGAAACGACGATGAGTCTGTATCCAAATCCAGCGATCACGACAACGATGATCAAGGTGAAAGGAACAGATGCAAGCGACGCGAAAGTAAGTGTATTCGCAAAAGATGGAAAGCTGATCAAATCAGGCTTAGTGTTAGATGAAGTATCATCAGGCAGTTACGAGCTAAGATTAGATGTAAGTACTTTCTTACCAGGCGTATACACAGTACAGATAGAAACAACGCAAGACACTTGGACAGAAAAGCTTATTGTTATAAGATAAGCAAGATGTTTCTGATCTGTTGATAAAGTTCAGATTTTGAATGGAGTCTAGGATCGGAAACATTCAAGACGAAGCATGATCATGAGATAAGCAGCGGCTTGCGCAGCAAACGCGCGTAGTGGGAGTGGGAGTGTGGCTTTTTCGGAAGAAAAAACACACGGACTCCGATCCACAAGTATAGCATCCAAGCAAGAAAACGATTCTGATCATTGTATAAAGATCAAGTTTTGAATAGAGTTTTGTATCAGAAACGTACAAGACGATGTTCATGATCAGAGTGAAGAACAACAATACCAGGAGGGCTGTTTGATTCATTTCAAGCGGCCCTTTTTTATGGCCAAGTTTAAAGTCTATAATCATGATTTAGAATTCAAGTCTTAGTACAATTCTGTTTGACTTAAGCCTGAGAATACAGATTTAGCCGTAACTGAAACGAGTATTATAAACGATGAAATTGGAAAGGGTTACAAAAAAAATATGAGACAGATTCAAACAGAAGGGTATAACGTGGCAAAGCCTAAGTTGAGGAGTGTTATACTTTTTAAAAAAAATAATGGAATCAATCAGCAAGACCTTTAAAGTATACTAGGATATTTAAAAAAAAAATCTGGCGATGACCGACTTTGTTGGATGTTTCGACCAATTGGAAGATAAATTGGTTGATTTTCAATCTTGAGAAGTGATCTTGATTTTATCTATTGTTTTTAATCCTTTAGCGACGCTCGTGACTGAATAGAACTTAGAGAAAATGTAAGTAATTAATAACATCAAATCCTTTTAATAGGACCCAGCATTAAACGCCTCTTCCCATTGAAAATCTTCTACCGATAATTCGCCAATAGAACTTTCCATAATAGAAAATTGGATATTTAAATAATAAGTATCTCCACTTCCTCCATGTTCGCAATCTATAAATTCTTCTCTATCTCTTAGTTTAAAATGAAGAACGATCTTGCCATAATTAGCTATATCTGTTTCTATAAATTCTATTGAATAATCTGTTTCGCTAAATTGAAAATCAGCTACAATTTCGTTGTCATTTTGCCATTCAACTCCAAACCTGTCCTTGTCAGAACGAATCATTGTAGTCGAATCAAAATAAGCTTCAGTAAGTTTATCCATCGTTTCCATATTTCCTTGTAATAGGTAGGAATCAAATACATTTTCACTGATAGTAGGAATGTCAATACTTTGAAAGGTATCTCCAAGTTTAGAATTACAAGTGTCTTTCGTGCAAGAACTTAAACTTATACAATAGATTATTAGAATAGGAATTGTTAGTCTGACCATTATTTCTTTTTAAGAATGAGTTGCATTCCAAGTCATAAAGATTAAAGATATATAGGCAAATAAATTATTGAAAAGTATCAATGCAAATGCACAAAACTCCTTATGATTGCGAATGCTATCAAAGACACAACAAAACCACCTAAGAATATTCTTAACGACCAACGAATAAGGCTGTATTTAGAATATAGAATCTGACCGAGATAGTAAATATCTCTTACCATAGAACTGTATAAATAATCACTATCGTTCATCATTTGTAACATTCCCCACTCGTAATCCCTTTGCTTCATTTCGTGAAAATTGCCAAAGTATAATAGGTTTCCTTGCTTACCTCGGATTTCTTCCTCAGTAAATTTACCTTGCGTACGGTTAGGGAGTATTGATAAAATTGCAAAGACAATAGAACTGATACTCGTGAGAGCAAGCAGTGCCACTGGAAGATAATGTATGGGATGTTCTAATTGATCTTGTCCAATCATACCACTAATAACGAGTGATAGTATGATGGAATTAACTGTAATCATGATATTGGCTTTCTTATCCACCATTTCATTCAGTGTGTAGTGATTCTTAGAGGTTGTACGCATCAGCGTTTGTATTGCTCGATCATCACGACCCTTCATGTTTTTTACGCGCTTCTTGAGTTTCTTTAATTCTTTGTCGCTGATTTCTAGTTCCTTAGTAATCACTTTCTTTGTAGCATCTAATATGCTTCGTTGTTCTTGTTTGACAGACTCTATTACTGCATCTAGTTTTGGAGCCACTTCGCTCTTACCATATTCAGTATGTAACTTCACTTGCGAACTCATGTTGATAATTACATCATACCAGTTGCTTTTAGATAAGTTAACATCATGAAGCAATATTTCTTGGTATATTTTTTTGAGTATCGAATCATCACCTCTGCATACAAGATCAGCAGTGATACTATCACACACTACCTTCTCGATGTTCGTTTCAGGTATTCTTGGCATATTAATGCGATCAAGAGCAAGTAATATTTCCGTAGCAATTTCTGATTGCTCAATTTCTAATTCTTCAAATACAACTTGAGCATTACGCTGAGCATTTTCAACAAGGTTGTTTTCAAATATACCATTATCGAAATTTGATTTTAAATGATCAAATCCTGTAGTGAAAGCCCATGCTACAATCTTAGCTATGTTAGTATCATTATTAGTGAGGTTTTCACTTTTACTGATGCGCTCCACATTTTTGATCAGGCGCTGAGCATAATCTATATCATGATAAATAATGGCTTCTGGAAAATTAGTAATGATCTCCATAGCGTGCTTTCGCATTTGTTCTAATACTTTATCACTGCTATTGTTGGTTGTTGGTGTGGGCATATTAAGGCTCGATTTAGCTCTAATGTACAATCTTACTTGAGGATTTGGCTAATCGATCGAAATATTATCAAATCAACTAATCGAAAATTTAATTGTAAACACTTATATGAAATAGATGCTAATAAAATACGATTCGACCTGAAGTGTTCACTTCTACGGTACCTCAAAAACTGACTTAGAGTTAAATTTTTATGCTGAAATAGCTGATCTGCACTATATTTTAGATACATTGGGATGAAAATAAACACGAAATACGGTTTATTAGCTGCTTCTCGAGGGATACTATCTTAATAGTTGATAAGTAAAGCGATCCGAAAAACTAACTGAATACATCATCTTCATTCCGTAGATTTTGTAACTGTGGTGGCTACTAAGAGAAGTGGCTTTTTTTTCCAGCACCGTCTTTTCGCAGAAAAACGTGCGAAGTCGGAGATAAAGAGAAATAGACGCAGTCATCTAGCATGATGTATTGCAGGCAGCCTAACTAATGACACTTAAAATAATCAAAGGGCTCTAGGCAATCCAAGCACTTATAAAAAGCTTTACAAGCAGTCGATCCAAACAAGCTCACCATCTCAGTATTATTAGATTCGCACTGAGGACAAGGGACTATTTTCTTATCTCCATTGATAAACGATTTATCAGTAGTCTGTTCTACTGGAGGGGCAATGCCATATTCTTTGAGCTTTCGTTTGCCATCTTCAGTGATCCAATCCGTAGTCCAGATTGGATTGAGCGATTGGATCACTTCTACATTATCTATACCATGCTCTTGTAATGCAGCACGTACATTGACACGGATCATATCCATTGCAGGACAGCCAGTATATGTTGGGGTAATGTGTACTGTGACTTTACCGTCATCACTTACTATAGCATCTCTAAATATGCCTAAGTCTTCTATGGTAAGTACAGGGATCTCCGGATCACTTACTCCTTTTAGTATTTCTATGATATGATCTCGATCTACTACCATACCATATCTGGGTAAGTCTTTTGCATAAATTGTAACTCAGTTAGTATAAATCCAAAATGCTCAGTATGCTTTCCATCACGTCCACCTTGTTGGGTGTATATTTTTTCTGGGAGTACTAATGTAGATTCTTGAATTACAGCATTCATTTTAGCGAAAGCTTTCTCTCTTATAATAGAAAGATCCGGCGCTATGCCTTCTTTTATTAATCTAGCTTCTAGTTCAGTTGGGATAAATAGCTCTTCGAAATAGTGGATCTTGTCATCTACTGCCTTTTGCATTCGACTATGGCTTTCTTCCGTACCATCTCCTAATCTCAACATCCATTCTGAGCTATACTGCAGATGATATCTTGCTTCCTTTAGTGATTTAGCACCTATGAATGCCATTTGCTCATCATTAGATTTGCTTAGCGCTTCTAGGTGATAGTAATGATAGCAATCAAATAAAAACTGACGAACAATCGTCTGGCCAAAGTCGCCATTTTGCTGTTCTACGAGAAGGACATTAGTCCAAGCGAGAACATCTCTTTTGTAAGGGTAATCGTCCTCTGTCTTACCATTGCCTTCTTGCCTAGCTGCATATTGGTATAGGTTACGTGCCTTACCGATAAGATCCAGTGCAATATTGGATAGAGCGATATCTTGCTCGAGTACAGGTCCATGGCCAGTCCACTCAGACAGTCTATGTCCAAGTATCATCACATCATCTGCTAGCTGTAAGGTATAGTTGAGTAGGTCTTTGTTTGCCATGACTACATATGTTTTACTTCATCAGGAAGATCGTAGAAAGTAGGGTGACGATACACCTTGTCTTCTGCTGGCGCATAGAACGCATCACTATCTTCAGGATTACTAGCGGTAATGTCTTTAGATTCTATCACCCAGATACTTATACCTTCTTGTCTGCGAGTATATACATCTCTAGCATTCATGATTGCATTTTGTGCATCTGATGCGTGTAGGCTACCTACATGCTTATGATGAAGTCCGTTCTTAGATCTAATGAAGATCTCATATAATGGAAGATTTTTATTCATGCTACTATGCTGTTTTTACCGCTATTGTATTTAGTTTTTTTTGCTCTTGCTTCTCGGCATAAGCCATTGCCGCTTCTCGCACCCAAGCTCCATCTTCATGCGCTTTTACTCTGGCCGCAAGTCTATCTTTATTACAAGGGCCATGTCCTTTGACTACTTGCCAAAACTCGTCCCAGTTGATCTCTCCGAAACTATACTTTCCTGTTTCTTCATCAAGCTTCAGATCTGCATCTGGTATATTGATTCCAAGCAATGCCGCCTGCGGTACTGACATATCTACAAATCGTTGGCGCAACTCATCATTGGTAAACCTTTTGATGTTCCATGCCATTGACTGCTTAGTATTAGGAGATTCTGCATCGTTAGGGCCAAACATCATTAACGAAGGCCACCACCATCTATTGAGCGCGTCTTGAGCCATAGCTTTCTGCTCAGGAGTACCATTACACAGTGTAAGCATGATCTCAAATCCTTGTCTCTGGTGAAATGATTCTTCCTTACATACTCTTACCATTGCTCTAGCATAAGGACCGTATGAACATCTGCACAGAGGTACTTGATTCATAATAGCTGCACCATCTACCAACCAGCCAATAGCACCGATATCAGCCCAAGTCAGGGTAGGGTAGTTGAATATACTGGAGTACTTAGCTTTCCCAGTATGTAACTGATCAAACATAGTGTCACGTTCTACTCCCAAAGTTTCAGCTGCAGAATATAGGTACAATCCATGGCCTGCCTCATCTTGTACTTTGGCCATCAAGCCTAGTTTCCTTCTGAGACTTGGAGCTCTAGAGATCCAATTGCCCTCTGGTAGCATACCTACTAACTCTGAGTGTGCATGCTGAGATATCTGTCGGACAAGAGTCTTGCGATAGCTGTCTGGCATCCAATCTCTTGGTTCGATGCGTTCGTCTCTATCTATCTTATCCTGAAATTTTTGCTCTAATGAAAGTTCCATAATTAATTGTTCACTAGTAAATGGCACTATAGCCTTTAGTACTAGAACAAATCTAAGCTAATCAAGTTCACAAGTCAAGCAAAAAGCGAACAAATGTTCGTAAAAGTAAATTTTTAAGAGATTTGTGTGAATTACTCTATATTAGAGATTAAATTAGAAATGGATGCAAAGCACTAATACATCAATCACTTAATTAATATCATTGATTAATACAAAACGATTGTATTGAGCAATTGACTATTGATTCACTTCACTGTATTGTAAAAGGAAAGTATGATTAAAAGAGGATTTAATATTTGGAGAATAGGAATTGCATTTTTGATTATAGGTTTGTTTTCAAACTTATCTTTTGGATCAGATGATATTATCAAAGATGATAATGAATTAACCATTATTGAATCATTACAGACTTTGGAATTTTATCTGAAGAAAGGAAATTTACAGGCAAAACTATCAGTGTCGAGGGTATATGAATCGCTTACTAATAAAACTACCCAAGCAGCGAGTACAGTATTTTTTGACAATTCTTCTAAAGTAGAAAAAATAAGAAGAGATGGCAAGAAAAAAATATTACCCATTATTGCCGATTACAACAGCGATGGAATATTTCATTCTGACCTTAAGGTTTGTCACTTTGTGTACCCGTTAGAAAATAAAGGAGATCAAGTTGAATTGTCCTATCAAAAAATATTTAAGGATGTTAAGTTTTTAGACCCTTTATATTTCGTAGATATACACGATATAGTTTACAGTGAAATTACTGTAATCGTTCCTAAATGGCTAAAGTTGAATAAAGTCCAATGGAATTTTGACGGTTATGAATTAGATGTTTCGGAAGAAGCAGAAAAGAAGTCTACCGTTTATCATTATACTCAGGAAAATGTGGTTGCATTATCTCGAGAAGGAAACGCACCAAGTCGAAGTAAGATATACCCTCATATTATTCCTATAGTTCAATCATATACCAATGATGGTGAAGTAACCAATTTAATGAATGATGTAAGTGATTTATATCGATGGTATTCTTCATTAGTGAAAGAAATAGAAAATGATAATAAAGAGTTGCAAGAGCTAGTTTCTAAGATTTTAGAAGGCGAAGTTTCAGATCAAGATAAAGTTTCAAAACTGTTTTATTGGGTTCAAGATAATATTCGTTATGTCGCGTTCGAATATGGCATAATGGGTTTTAAACCTGAGGCTTGTCAATATGTATACTATGACAAATTTGGTGACTGCAAAGGGATGGCGAATTTATTAAAAGAAATGTTGATTATAGCTGGTTTTGATGCAAGGTTAAGTTGGATAGGTACTAATGATTTACCTTATGATTATTCTATACCCTCATTGATAGTAGATAATCATATGATATGTACAGCAGTGGTAAATGGTAAAGATATATTTTTGGATCCAACTGAAAAACATTCTGACTTATACAATTACGGTAATAGAATTGAAGGGCGACCCATTCTTATTGAGGAAGGCGAATCTTTTCGAATAGAAAAAGTGCCAGTTGGAATTAAGCCTGATGAAGAAATTAGAAATCAGAAACTGACGATCGAAGGAGAAAAATTATCAGGTACAGGAACCTTGTCTTTTTCTGGAGATAGAAAAACAAGAATATTAAGTTATCTATCTACATTCTATAAGGAAGATAAAGTGGACTTTGTGAAAAACTATATTCGTAAAGGGGATAAAAATATCGTGTTATCCTTAGATAAGGAATTGAGTGATCAAACTCGAGAGATAGATTATCTTGTGGATTATAATATTAATATGAATAATAGAATTGTAAATCTTGGAGGTGAAATCTATTTTCATCCTGAAGTAGATTATCCTTTTAAAAATGCTGAAATTAAAAAGGAAAGAGTTTCTCCAGTTGAGATTTCCGATCAAGGAAAGGACTTAAATGATACGACTATACAAATTCCAGAAGGATGGAATGTTAGTTATATTCCAAAGAGTGTCGTTGTGAAAACGGAAAATTATAATATTGAAATGTATTTTGAGAAAACAGGAAATTTGATAAACTATCACAGAGAAATAGAGATTTTAAATTCTGTTATCTATCCTAAAGATTTCTCGTTTTGGAATGAAACGGCGATAAGCATTAATGAATTCTATTCTGATCAAATTATTCTTGTTAAAAAATAAAGAAGAAAATGAAAAACATATTTACTCTTGTGGTTACTTTACTTCTTGTACAAGGAATGGCTATTGGCCAAAAGAGAACCAAAGAACAAAAAAAATTAGCCAAGCAAGCGGAAGAATTTTATAATCAAGTTTTTAGTGACGATGATTCTATTTTCGACTATTTGGATGTACCTCCAAAATGGTCTGACAAATCAATAGTGATGCTCGCCAAGAAGGTACATATGTCTTTCGATAAGAAAGGATGGAGTTGGGGTATTATCAATGCGAATGGAACTAATGCCGAGGCATTCATGGTTGTGCGAAAAATGTTGGCCCTTAATGATGCTGCAGCGATAGAACAATTCAGTGAATTTTACTATCAGAAATCTGATGCTATTGGAGTCACAGTAATCAAACCCGATGGTGAGGAATATAGTGTTGGATTAGACGATGCAGTAGCGGTAGATAAGGATATACCATCGGTGTATAAGGATAGTTACCATACTGAAGGATACTTCAAAATAGCAATACCTAATCTTGAAGTTGGGGATGTTATAGATTATTACAAAGTATATAAAGAGTCATATGCATCGACAGTAAGTGTATCCACAACAATGGCAACAGATGTGCCTATCGTTCAGCAAGAATTAGTATTGGATGTACATAAAGATTGGACGGTTTATCATAAGTCTTTTAGAGGAGCACCTTCATTCGTAGAAGATAAAAGTGGAGGATTGAATGGTAAAGGAAAAAAGACCACTAAAGTAAAAAGGCTCGTTCTTAAAAGTGAAATGCTAGAAGCTGTAGAAGATGTAAGGTGGCAAAATCCCTTAGAAGGTCCTGTGGTTAAGTTCATGGCCGTACCTCCTAAAAAGGAACCAAAATCAGACAATGTTATTAATAAAGGTATGGTACCTAAAGACTTGTTCTACTCTGTTTTAAGGTCTAATATCAATGAATATATAAGAGCTGTTGCTGAGCAATGTAGAATTGCCTATGCACGTACTGAGCTGAAGGATAAGTCCGTTGAAGAGACTGTCGATCTTATTTATACAGGGTGTAGATCAAGAGTTTTAAAATCTCTTGGTGAAGAATATGAAGAGTATGGTTTAAGAATATCTCGTCAGTACACAGGGATTAATGATGCGATATTTGTGATGGTTATGAGGACGATGTTAGGCAGCTATGACATTGATTTTGAATTCGCTATGGCCGTTCCAGCTAAATATGGACACATAGATGAATTGATAGGAATAGACGAAGTGGTATTTGGAGTATATATTCCAGAACTGGATGAATATTTTTGGCCAATAGATAGTTATAGTAGGGCAGATTCTTATCCTTCATATATGCTGGGCGCAACGGGTATTAAAATTAAAGAGAAGGATTTTTTTAAGAATCGAGATGCTTATACAAGTTTTACTTTGCCATCATCTACTCCTGAGGATAACTCTTATCATACCACTGTAAATGCAGTGCTAGATAACGATAATGTTTTGGATATGGATGTCAACGTGGGTTTGACGGGATGGTACAGAGAAGCGTATAGTGGATTGTTTTTGTACAATAGATATTATATAAAGGATGAAGCATATGACATTTCTAATAAGAAGGCAAGGAAAAATATATTGAAACAGGAAAAGAAGGCTAAAGAGAGGAGGAGTAAGAAAAAAAGTAAAGGGAGCGATAAGGAAAAGAATGAACAAGAAGTAAAATATGAAGAGTCTAGAAAGGAAGCTTTAGATAATTGGATCAAGGAGGAATTTAAAGTAACAGACGTAAAAGAGCATTCTCTTACGGCTAATGGTGTTACGGATGATGAAGGTGTTCTTTCGATGAATTTCAAATTTACATCTGACAGTTATGTGAAGAAGGCAGGTCCAAATTTGATATTTGAATTAGGCTTACTGATACAAGAACAATTGAAGTTGGAAGAAGAAGAAATGGGCTCAAGAACTCAACAAGTATTATTAAAAAATGCTAAGTTGATAACCAATGTTATTTCTGTTAAGATTCCGGAGGGATATCTTGCAAGTGGTATTGACGAACTCAATTTTAATATTGACAATGAAGTTGCTTCATTTAGTTCAGTAGTAAAGCAAGAAGGAAACATTATCAAAGTAGAAACGCGTAAAGTGTATAAGAAGGAGCGATTTGGGGCAGAAAGCTGGCCAGGAATGGTCGAATTTTTGGAGACTGCCTATAAATTTTGTCAGGGTAAAGTAATACTCAAGAAACAGTAGTCTTTATCTTTTTTTATTGTTTACTATTCCGGCAAATAGAATTGTTTTTACTACTTCTTGGGTTTTAATTCTATCTAGTTGGTTGATGTCATTTTTGATATAATGAATCCACCTCATAGCACTAAGCATAGTATTCAGCAACATGTCCAATGGGTAATCTTTTAGAAGTGAATTGTTTATTCCTTCTTGTAGTACGGATTTTATTCCTTTTTCATAACTCTTTCTCATTTTTAGAAATCGAGATAAGTCTTCTGAAGATAAATGTTTCCATTCATCATTAAACACGGTAATCGAACTGGGGTGATCGATGGCAATGTTGATATGTAGATCTATGATGGCATCGATCTTTTGCATGGCATTAGTATCCATTTCTGTAATCTGGTTGAGGCCATCAGAGTATAGATTAGCACAATGGAAACACAGAGTGATCAAAATCTCTTCTTTGGATTTGATATGACTGTATAGGCTAGATACTTCTAATCCAACTTTTTCCGCAAGATCACGCATCGAAGTAGCTGCATATCCTTTGTATCGGAATAGTACAGCAGCGGCATTTAGTATTTCGCGTTTTCTTTTACTGATTTTAAGTTTAGGCATCGAAGTCAACTTCTATGGATTCTGTTCTTGGATGAGATTGGCAAGTAAGTATATATCCTGCTTCTATTTCGTCTGGCTCCAGCGTATAGTTGACGTCCATTACTACTTCACCTTTAGTAAGTTTAGCCTTACAGGTACAGCATACACCTCCTTTACAAGCAAACGGAAGATCTGCGCCATATCCCAATGCAGCATCTAATACATCTTCTCCATCATAGGCGAGATCAAAGTCGAATGAAATACCATCTACAGTTACTTTTACAGCGCTCATTTTTCCTCTGTCTACTTCAGCTATTTCTGCGACGGGTTGAGCTCCAGTAGGCATATCATCCGTAGAAAACAATTCAAAATTGATATTCTTCTCTTCTGCACCTAGATCTTTCAATGTATCACGAACTGTAAATATCATTTGCGAAGGTCCACACAGAAAATATGAGTGTACCTCTGTAGGATTAAAGAACGCCTTCGCGTAAATTCTACACTTTTCTTCATCGATACGACCATAGAATATTTCACTCATTAACCTTTCTTTACTCAGAACATAATGCACTGACAGTCTATTGAGATATCTATTTTTAATGCCCTCTATCTCTTCGCGAAATATAACTGAATCGGTATTTCTATTTCCATAGAATAAAGTAAACTGACTTTTAGGCTCAGTTACCATTACTTCTTTGATCATAGCGAGCATCGGAGTAATACCACTACCTGCAGCAAATGATACATAATGATTTTCATTATCAGTTTTGCACTCTAGTTTAAAGTTACCCATAGGGCTCATTACTTTGAGTTCATCTCCTGGCTTGAGTACATTATTGGCATAAGTAGAAAACTTTCCTTGAGGGACTTTCTTGACTGCTACTTTCCACTCTTTTTCATGAGGTGCACTACAGAGGGAGTAAGATCGTCTTACTTTTTCACCATTGATATCAGCTTCTAATGTCAGATACTGACCTGGTAGATAACCAAAAGATGATTGTAGATCGCTAGGTATATCGAAGCTTACTGACACACAGTCCTCCGTTTCTTTGATTACCTCTTTCACCTTGATATTGTGCATTGTGCTCATACGCTCTCTTTGATCTTTCGACAAAAATACGAATGATTGTTCGTATTTGTAAATTGGAGCTAAAAAGAGCTTCTGAATAAAAGAAGCGGCGAAGGAAATTAGGTCTAATGCTCCGGTTATGAGCTTAACACATCACTTTATGGGCACCAACTCAAATTCCTCAGAGATATCTTTGATATTAGGACTATTAGGTTTGATCGGTTTATGAGGAAAGTCTATAGTATCAAGAGTAAGTTGCTGAGCGACAATAGAATCAACCAATACTTCTGCATCGGTATAGATCGTTTCATAACACTCTTTACGCTTATTCTCCTTGAAGGATTCTATCTTTTGGTTTAATGCTTTTTCTATAAGGTTCGTCACTTCCTTAGGTTGTTCTTTTTGACAAGATAGTAGAGCAGATATTGATACTAGGGCTACGATTATTATTCTACTTATCATTTCCTTTCGATTTGGTGATGAGTAGTATTTCTTCAAGTCTTGCTTTCTTTAGTGAGTCTACGACGATATCAAACCTTTTATTCCTATATATTTCGCATTCGGCGATCATAGATTTGTTGATAGAGTCTAATACTTCTTTGTACTTTTTATTGACCTCTTTACGTTCTTCCACATTTAGACTTGTACGCACGTCTTCGCCGCAGCTCCATGTGGCAAGTACTATTACAAACAATGTGATTGATAAATATATTCTAACCATTATTGATCTTCTTTCTAAGCTCAAAGTTTTGACCCAAATACACCTTACGTACCATCTCATCAGCAGCTAATTCTTCTGCCGTTCCAGCTTTGAGTATATTCCCTTCAAACATGAGGTAAGCACGTTCAGTAATAGATAATGTCTCTTGTACATTATGATCCGTGATCAAGATACCTATATTCTTATCCTTAAGTTTTTCTACGATGCCTTGTATATCTTCTACTGCGATCGGATCGATTCCAGCAAACGGTTCGTCTAATAGTATAAACTTAGGGCTAGATGCTAAAGCTCTGGCAATCTCTGTTCGTCTTCGTTCTCCACCTGAAAGCGAATCACCAATATTCTTTCTTACTTTATGTAATCTAAATTCATCAATAAGGCTTTCTAATTTATCTTTCTGTTCTGCTTTACTAAGACCAGTCATCTCTAGTATGGCTTTGATGTTATCCTCTACCGATAGCTTACGAAATACAGACGGCTCTTGAGGCAGATATCCTACTCCCTTCTGCGCACGTTTGTACATTGGTAAGTTAGTGATCTCTTCATCATCTAGATATACATGCCCTTCGTTAGGTTGTACAAATCCTACAGTCATATAAAAAGTCGTCGTTTTACCAGCGCCATTAGGCCCTAGTAGTCCTACAATCTCTCCCTGATTGACATTAATAGACACAGACTTTACCACTTTACGTTGGCCATATATTTTGACCAGATTTTCGGCTCTTAGTTGCATTATTTATTCTTCTTTTTAGACAACGATTTCTGAGTGAGTACCTTATTCCAATCTACACTGGCTTCGACTTCCCAGTTTTCTCGCAGCTCTTCTATATCTACAGTACGGATGACTTCTGATTGCCTATTTTCGAGATAATTTCCAGCATCCCATCTTCGATTTTTATTGACATCTTCTATGATGGTGGCTTTGTATTTTCCAGCTTTGAGGCCAGGCATAATTGCTGTATTTTTTAGGGTATTTAGTACGAGTTTTTTTATCAGCTCATCACTTTTTCTAATCTCTACCACATAATCTATATTATCTTTTATTTCAGTCAATTCAAACTGGATGATACCACGCTTCTCTGCCTGTTCTATTTTGAATGTCAATCCAAAACTATCTATAGTATTCTCATAGATATCAAGGACGGCAGCCGAATCTATACTAATCGTAATAGTATCTTGTTCTTTCCATCTGTGAGAGATAAACATACTAAATGGGTCGTTGTCTATCACTCCAGCATTCCAACCCACCAAAGCTTGCTCCAAGGTATCATTGGTATAATGTAGTTTTATGAAACTTGTATCAATAGTGTCCAATGGATGGTTGAAAGTAAATTTGACACTGTCACGCGCCATGATACCAGAAGACAACTTTGCATTAGCTTCTATATTGGTCAAAGCTCCATTTTTTTTCAAGGGATTCGTATTGACATTGATAGTGTCCTCGACTACGTAGAAGGTAAACGTAGTATCACTTGGCTGATTATACCAAAGCAGTAAACTATCTTTTTTGACCTGAGGATAAACTTGCAATAGAGAATCTGTAACGGTATACGTTACATCCATTGGAGATTGGTCAAACTCAAGCCTGACCACACCATATTCACTTCTATCGATGTCAAATATAGAAGGTATGGCAAGGCCTGTAAATACTTCAATTTTGATAGTGTTGCGTATGCTGTCACTAATGACATAAAGACTATCTGTAAATCCTATCATCTCAGAATCTTGATCATATATGTAGTTGAGGTTGGCATCTCCTAAAGCGAATATTTTGAAAGTATCACTTTTCATATTCTCTATATTAAATTGGCCATCTTCATCTGTCTTAGCAAAGTAATAGGGTCTATCTTGGTAAGGTATGCTGTCTCTGTATAATGTATCATAGAGCATTACCAATATATCTTTAGCGGGTTCGCGTGTATATGCATCCAATACACTCCCTGAGAAGCTCAGTGAATCTAATATGTCTCCAGTACTGAAAACGAATTTTAAGTTTTCGAGCTTATTGCCTTCCCTAAAATCTTCTATCGCATCACCAAAACTGATACTATAAGTCACGTCGTCCTTTAGAACTTCATTTTCATGAAATTTTATTTCTACTCTTTTACCTCTATGTTCAAACTGTAAAGGATAGATTAATGGTGGCGATACTACGATTTGCTGCTGCGGATTTTTGAGATTGACAAATTCATCAAAGTTGATCTCTATTGTCTGTTTCGTAAAATTCGTTTGTAGGTTGGAAGTCGATTGTTCGTCCAGTATCTTAGGCGGAGTCTTATCCTTGGGTCCTCCACTAGGGTTACCAGTACTAGCGCAGCTGCATAGCGATAGAAATATAGCTAGGACTACGATATGGTATATGCTTTTATATGATTGAGATATATTCACTTATTCTGTAACGATGTGCTCTGGGTCTTGTCGATGGGCAAAAGCCTAAAGATAAGTTAAGTGCGCTAATCATAGGTAATATCTACCTATGATACAATTTAGTTAATCATTTTACTTGGGTAGCTTCAGGATCATATTTTACTACCACATGTATCCATATAGATCTAGAGACTCTCAGTATCTTGAGGTAGATCACAGCCGCTAGGAATAGTACAAATACCATTGCTTGATTAGCCGTCCAGCCAAAGTAAAAAACCAATAGCAATGCCGTACCTAATAAAAAGAATCCTGACAAAATATAAGATAAGAACATAGATCCGTAGTAAAATCCAGGCTCAGGATTAGTTCTTTGGCCACATACCGAACAATTCTCCGGCATATTGAGCGGATCCGAGATGACTAGCGGCTCTGTGAAGATCTTCCCTTCACGACATCTTGGACAGTGGTTATTCCAGGCACTTTTAAATATATTCATCAAATAAGATTCTATGGACTACAAAGGTAATCCATTTCACACTATTTAGCTTATTTATGATCGGTAAGCGCGCAGCGATTGATCAGCATTGCCCAAAGACTCAAGACCCTATTCAATCCACCGAAAACCGCACACCGCCCACTGAACACTGAAGACTGAAGACTGAACACTGCCAACTGAAGACTAATTAATTCCCCTATATTCACATCTATAACTAATCACCGCAACACTCATGGGAAATATTAGCCCAACTGTAATCATCACGATCATAGTATTGTACTTTTTATTATTGATGACGGTATCCTGGTTTACTTCTCGCAAAGCAGATACGGAGACCTTCTTTACCGCCAAGCGAAGTTCACCCTGGCTTCTAGTGGCCATAGGTATGATAGGCGCAAGTTTATCAGGAGTCACATTTATATCTAGCCCTGGAGCGGTAGGTGGAGGAGGAGTCAACCAAGCCTTTTCTTACATGCAGATGGTGTTTGGATATCTCGTCGGATACTTATTTATAGCTAGAGTATTATTACCGATATATTATAAATTGGGGGTTTCTACCATATACAGTTACCTAGGAGAGCGATTTGGTGAGATGTCTCATAAAACAGGATCGGCATACTTTATATTATCGCGTATTGTAGGTGCGTCACTAAGGCTGTTTCTCATGGCAATCGTATTACAGAAGTTCTTGATGGATCCACTTGGGGTTCCATTCTTTTGGACAGTGCTGATTACCATTATGCTCATATGGGTGTATACTTTTAGTGGAGGGATCAAGACCATCGTAGTTACCGATACCTTACAGACGATATGTATGTTAGGGGCAGTCATCATGACTATATATTATATTATGCAGGCGATGGATACTAATGTATCTGGCCTTATAGATCTCATACAAGAGAGCGAATATTCTAAGATGTGGTATTTTGATACTGGATGGAGTGACCCTAACAATTTCTACAAGCAATTCATTTCTGGAGCATTGATCGCCATAGTTATGACTGGTATGGATCAAGATATGATGCAGAAAAATCTCACTTGTAAGACCTTAGGTGAATCCCAAAAAAACATATTTACATTTAGCTTCATTCTTATATTTGCCAACATCTTATTTCTTTCGCTAGGAGCATTACTATACATCTACGCAGCCAAAGAAGGGATCGATATTCCAGAAGCTAGAGATCAACTATATCCGACTATAGCGCTCAATCATCTGCCTTCTATTATAGGGATTGTATTTATCTTAGGATTGATCGCTGCGGCATATTCTTCAGCTGATTCTGCATTGACAGCATTGACTACTACTTTCTGTTTAGATTTTTTAGATTTTGGTAAGAAAGGTAGATCCGAAAGCAAAATGAAGCGCACAAGATTAATCGTCCATGTAGGTTTTTCATTAGTCCTATTATTCACAATTTTATTGACGAAGCAATTAGGCGACGCTTCCATACTCAATCAGATTTTCAAGTTTGCTGGATATACCTATGGACCGATATTAGGCCTGTTCTTATTTGGCATCTATACTAAGCGACAGATCAAAGATCATCTCGTAATTCCGATTTGTATCATTTCACCTTTTATCGCTTACTTTATTAATAGCAACTCTGAATCTTGGTTCGGTGGCTTCACTTTTGGATCAACTATCATCGCCCTCAATGGATTGATTACTATTATAGGCCTGTGCTTCATCTCTTATAAAGTAGAAGAAAGTAATAGCCAATAGCTAAAGTAACCACTTGAACAAGCAGCGGCTTGCGTAGCAAACGAGGGTCGTCTTAGTGCAAATGTGGCTTTCGCAGAAAACACATGGACTAAGAAAAACACAAAGGCCAAGAAAACACATGCACTCCGATTGGGTCACTGAATGATGGTAATGCAATTTTCGCAGAAAATGCATGGGATCATTTGTTCTTGGGTTTTTGTTTCGTTTGGGCTAAACCAAACGAAAACCCGCGGTCAAGAGAGGCTTGCATAGCAAACGCTCATTGACCTAGTATAATGTGGCTTGCTAAGCAAACACATGGGCTAGGTAGCGAAGAGTAATCAGAAAACCCACCAAAACATAAAATTCAATCGTTGATAAATCCTTAAATTTTAGAAAAACACATAGACTCTCACTGGGTCATTGCATCGTTGTAATGTAACTTTGTAGCAAACGATAACGAAACACAAACAGCCTGAAGGGCTAAGACTATTTAACCCAGGGAATCGCCCTGGGATATACACATTCAAACGTTTATCACCATCACTATGAACCGCATCACAGAATCAGAATCCCTCTACGACAACTTAGACCAGATGTCTACGGCTCAGCTTTTGACTTCTATCAATCAAGAAGATCAAAAAGTCGCAACGGCAGTACAATCAAAATTACCGCAAATAGAAAAACTAGTAGACGCCGTTTATCATCAGATGAAAGACGGAGGAAGGTTATTTTATATCGGTGCAGGCACTAGTGGAAGATTAGGAGTAGTAGACGCTTCAGAATGTCCACCTACATTTGGAGTCCCTCACGAATGGGTGGTAGGTATCATCTCTGGAGGTGATGGAGCGATTCGTAGAGCGGTCGAATTTGCAGAAGACGATCCGCTACAAGCATGGAACGATCTATCAGAATACGGACTCAATAAACAAGACGTAGTAGTAGGTATTGCCGCATCAGGCACCACACCATACGTCATAGGTGGATTACAAAAATGTAACGATGAAGGCATTCTCACTGGCTGTGTCGTCTGTAATGAAAACAGCCCAATAGAAGAATTATCCAAATACCCAGTTGCCGTACCAGTCGGCCCAGAGTTCGTCACAGGTAGCACACGTATGAAATCTGGTACAGCCCAAAAACTAGTACTCAATATGCTTACGACTGCTGTAATGGTCAAGCTCGGTAGGGTAGTAGGTAATCGCATGGTAGACATGCAACTCAGTAATAATAAGCTCGTAGATCGTGGCACTAAGCTCGTAGTAGAGCGCACAGGATTAGACTACGAGGCAGCCCAAAAATTACTTCTGGATAAAGGATCTATCCGCGCAGCTTTAGAAGCGTACTCTGAATGAATGATTTAGAATAAATAAGAATGTAGAAATCAAGCACCCTATTATAATCATAATGTCTTCCCTATAGGCAAAGTATTTAGAGATACAAATTCAATCACATAGATATGGTTATAACGATACTACAGAATGGCAAGAAGACCCTGAAGGTGATTTTGAGGATACTGATGAAGGGGAAGATAATCATGGTGAAGACGAAGGCGCGATTTCATTGTATAGAGTCAATGGACAATCTATTTCTTTGATAAAAGATTTTGCAGTTTCTGGTGATCTACAAGCTTACCAGGACGATAAGCAAAAGCACCAAGAGATTTGGAATTTTGTCACTAGACTCATACCAATTCAATATCGAAATAAGATTTCAGAGTTCGAATTGTTTCACGGTGGAGGACAGCTCTTAGGATATGTAATCAATAAGACTGAGGGGTTAGATCAATGGAAATTTGCCTTGGCTATAGACCAAGTAAGTGGACTCAATGAGATAGATTTTAATAATGACTTTACTTATACTACGCTTCATGAACTAGGTCATGTCATTACGCTTAACGATGATCAATTGATACCAGGTGAAGGATCGTGTAACAGCTATCATACCGGAGAAGGCTGTAGTCGAGAAGGTTCTTATATCAAGAGTATATTTGACATAGGATGGAAAGATGTGATAGACGAACATATAGGAGCAGACCCTTATGATTTCTATCTGAAATATGAGTCTCGATTCCTAACGGATTACGCAGCTACTAATCCAGCTGAGGATATTGCTGAAGTATTTACATATTTTATTATCCAGAGTGATAAGCCTACAGGAAATACAATAGCAGATCAAAAGGTAAGAGCATTATATGATTTTCCAGATCTAGTTCAACTAAGAGCAGATGTAAGAGGATCTATTCCAAGTGCTCAGCTAAAGACGCTTACTTTAGAGGGCTATAAAGCAATATTACCCAAGCTAGTGAAAGGCCATAAGCATTAATATTGCAACTTTGACATTAGTGGATAGGGAAGTTTCAATCTGGAGCTTCCCTATTCCAATATGGTTATTCCTAAAAGTTTTCCGTTTAGATCATTACGTACTCTTCTTCATCCTGTTTTCCTCTAGTAATTCCATCACGATCTTCCAGAGCATTTCATACTGGATGACTTCTATTACAGCTGATTGGAAGTTAGCACTTGGAGTACTCGCTAGTAGTTTGGCATACAGCTCTTTGGTGTGCCTCTGTGTAGCGACCGGATTAAAGTTAGCATCTGCTACTTTCAATAGCATTTTAATAAATAGATTAGATCGATAAGTTTCGTCATTTTTAAGATATCGATGAGCATATTGTTTGAGCGCATCGAGTCTGTCTATCAGCTTGGAATATTTTCTGTCTAGTATCAGAAATAAGAACTGAATAACAAGAATTGATATATTGAGCCCTCTTTTATCTTTGCTAAATTTAGGAACATCGTTAAGGAATCTTGTAATGCTAAACGGACGAAGCTTTCTTTTCGAACTGTCAAGATCAGGATCTACTTTTTTCATCCGAATCAAGAATTGAATGTATGCCTCATTGACATTCCAGTATTCATGATGACGTAAGAATGTCTTGTATTTTTTGGAAAGCGAAACGTCTAATACTAAGCTGTAGAGTTCTTGGAATTTTCCTTGAGCACTAAGTATAATAAAGTAATAATTGCATTGTATATACCAGTTGTGATTTCTTGCTTGTAATATTTTAAAGTTTTGAATGCAG
>CALLPN010000035.1 GCA_938015435.1 uncultured Saprospiraceae bacterium | reverse complement strand
ACATACTCATGCATAGGTAGGTACAGATCTACATATAAGCAAGGTCTGGTCTCTGCGAGCCCTTGCACCTCCTTCGTCGGCGATCCACCTTGCATATAAGTACATCTTCCCTTAGTAGGCATACGATAGTATGAGCATCAGTCTCATCAGTATTTTATCATTTATACATTATATCGTTATGGTTACATCTTATACAGCTGGCTCAGTTCAGTTATCTCCACAGGTTAGTGAGTGCCTTTCACTTGATCTTCATTTGTTATTTTTTATTCGTCAGTCATTAGAGCGTCATCGTCATGGTGAGTTTGGTCAGGTCTATGGTCCAGAGCTTCAGTGTTGTCAGTCGGCTTATTTGGTTGGTGGTCGGTATCACAGTGTCTTTGAGTTTGAGTTAGCATTTTCTCAGTTGCATGGTCAGCAGTTGTTAGTTGTGTCACCTAGGTCGAGAGATACTACTATCGTTTCATTTGCAGGGGAGCTCTTTTAGCTCCTCTTCTTTTTTCTTCACTTTTCACATCTATATCATGAGTATATTATTTGAGGTGGGCGTCGTCCACTACACGCATTCAGTAGTTGTCATTGTATCAGTGTCACCTAGGTTTTTAGAGTACATCGACTTTGTTATGGGTATGCATCAGCAGGGTTATTGGGGTTCGCTGAGTGAGTTCGAGGCTTCGCTTAGTGACTTTGGTCTTTCTGCAGGTACTAGCGTTAGTTCTCAGTATGAGTTGGTTGAGGAGTTTGAGCCGCTTGGTCATGCTTTGATTATCATTACTGACTTGATGCTTAGTGTTACTGTAGTATCGATTAGGGAGTAGGTTGTTTTTCTACACACTATTCTATGCATAATTAGGTGCAGAGCTCTACATCTGAAAGGTCTGACCAAAGTGATTACCATCGCCAGGTCTGGCACCTCCTTCGTCGGCGATCCACCTTGCATATGTATTTCTCTTCCCTGGTATAGCATCGATAGTATGCATCGTCATACACATAGTTTCATTATATACATTTCACATTATGCTTTCATCATTTTCTATAGGGCAGGTAGTTGCCACTTCATCTATTCAGTCTCTTATGTCTTCGGATCTTTCATTTCATACTTTCATTTACACTTCGCTTATGAGGCATGAGGGAGGTGATTGGGGTGAGGTAGCTAATGAGGATCATGAGAGTAATGAGATGGCTTTGGTTACTGGTTGTCGTCTCTTTTCAGTTTATGAGTGTAGTGAGATTCATTCTTTTCTCGGAGATCGGATTTGGGTCATTACGGAGGCTGATCGTTCATCTACTACTGTTTTGTGGCCTAGTGAGTATTAGGTCATTTTGCTGCCAATTGAATTATAGTGTTTAACGGAAAAATTAATTTGTCCAGTTTTTTAACTAATAAACTGGACAAATTGCTATCTTTGATAAAAATACAATACGCTGAAAACATCCGAATACATTGACTTTAAGATAAATAGACTCCCAAAGGGGTATGTGTTCACCTACGAGGACTTTACTAGTGAGGTGCATTCTAGAGAAGCTATTATCAAAGCGCTTAATAGGATGGTAGCCAAAGATAAAATCACCAAGTTGTCAAAAGGAAGGTACTACAAAGAAGAACTTACGCCATTCGGTACGTTAGAGCCAGAAAGATACCAGATTGTTAAAGATCTAATAGAAGATGGAGATAAGGCCATAGGATATCTCACAGGCTTGAGTGTATATTCTTTGCTAGGACTGACTACTCAGATCAGTAATACTATACAAATTGGGAAGAATGATGTGCGTCCAAAATTTACAAGAGGTCGATTTACAATATCATTTGTCAAACAAAAAAACACCATCACCAAAGAGAATATACCTCTGCTACAGATATTGGATGTGTTACGCTATATCAAGAAGATACCGGACACTACACCGGAGAAAGTTTGCTTGCAAATAATGAAGCGTATAAAGGATTGGCGTTCTGACGGCATTATGAAATTAGTTAGGTTGGCAAAGAAATATCCACCATCTACAAGAGCATTACTTGGTGCTATGTTGGATGAGTGTGAATTTGCGGAGGAATCTAAAGTGCTGTTTGATTCGCTTAATCCTATTTCAAACTACAGTATTCCAGGAGTAGATAGTATCCTTGCTCATACTGATAAATGGAATATAGAATGAGGCTACACGAAAACAAGACATTATTTCAACAAGCCATAAGAGCTACAGCTCAGAAGATGAATATACCAGATATATTCATAGAGAAAGACTATTGGGTTACTTATGCACTTCATATCATATTTACTAATGAGGTAGGAGATTATACAGTATTTAAAGGCGGTACGGCATTGTCGAAATGCTTTAATATGATAGAACGATTTTCTGAAGATATTGATCTCGTTGTGCTCAGGAATGAAGGTGAAACATCAGGACAGCTTACTAAGAAGATTAGAAATATAAGTAAAAAAGTAGGAGAGTACTTACCAGAATTTGATGAACCAGGAATCACAAATAAAAAAGGGAACATCAGAAAAACGGCACACCAATATTCCAAAGTATTCAAAGGGACGTTTGGACAAGTGCGAGACTTCATTGTGTTAGAAGCTACTTGGTTAGGTCGTCACGAACCCTACACCCAAGAAGTCATTAGTAGTTATATTCATGACATGATGTTCAGTACGGACCAGGGGCAGATGATAGAGCAATACAATTTGTTGCCATTCAATGCAAAAGTCTTGGATCCCAAAAGAACGTTGTGTGAGAAGATAATGAGTCTAGTCAGATTTTCTGACGACAAAGATCCAATTGTATCTCTAAGATTAAAAGTTAGGCATATATATGATTTACATCAAATGTTGAAAATAAATACCTTGAAGGCATTCTTCGATTCACAAGGATTTTTAGATATGATTATAAGAGTAGCTAAGGATGATGTTGTGAGTTTTAAAAATAATAACGACTGGCTAAAATATCACCCTAGTAAGGCAGTAATATTTGGTGATCTGGAGATGATCTGGAGTCAATTAACTTCTACGTACAATAATGAATTTTCGGACTTGATTTATGGAATATTACCAAATGAAGAAGACGTACTTTCAACAATGAAATCAATCAAGAGTCGGGTAGATGATTTAGATTGGTCCGATATAGAAAAGTAGATATGAATTTATTGCGTGGCTGGATTGGAGAAAAGAAAACAACCTTTTATCTATGGTTGGGGTTACGAAAAAAGACCTATCATAGATTTCATGATATCATACTTCCTTCGAAAAATGGTACTACTCAATTAGATCACCTTATTGTTTCAATTTATGGTTTATTCATTGTTGAAACCAAAAATAGAAGAGGTTGGATATTTGGATCTGAGAAAAATTCTAACTGGACACAATCTATTTATGGTAAGAAATATTCATTTCAAAATCCACTAAGGCAAACCTTTAGACAGAAGAAAATTCTAGCTGAATATCTAAAGCTAGGTGAAACTAAAATATATCCGGTAATTTATTTTGTTGGAGGTAGTAAATTTAAAACACCTATGCCTGATAACGTTCGTAAATGGGGATTGGCTAGGTATATAAAAAAGTTTCGAAAAGAAATCTTTTCTCCGGAAGAGGTCACTCAAATAGTCAATTCAATTCAAAGGCATATTTCAGAATCCTCCATATCGAGTAAAGACCATAGAAGATCTTTACGCAATCGACATTCATCAAAAACTGTTTGTCCAAAATGTGGATCCAACCTTATAGAAAGAATAGCTAGGAAAGGTACTAATGCAGGAACCGCCTTTTTAGGTTGCAGTAATTATCCTCAATGTCGATTTTCTACAAGTACAAACTAAGCATAACTAATGCTGATCATCACTAAATAGAATGAACCAATTGTGTATCTTTGGATCATGAACTATGGATCCTTGCAGGATCACAAATTGGTTCAATTTGTATGGGGCGAGCTTGGGGCGAGGGCATTCAAGGAGCTTCTAAGAGCTTGATTTACAATAGCTATAAGATATATGGATGAATCCTGATGGGATCACAGAGAGAGTAACATCTCCAAGCAAAAGCCTGTTAATCTTGTGATTAACAGGCTTTTATGTTTTTAGCCTTTTCATTCAAACATAATGAATTGCATCTCTTACGTGTACATCCATGTTTTTTATTGTTAGTATGAAAAAAAAACATGGATGTTGCATTAACTAATTGATTATCAGACAGTAAGGTTTGTGTGTTTTTAGTGCCTTTGATATTGTTTTCACACTAAACCGATTGGTTTGCGTGTATCTTTTCAATCATTTTAAACAATATCATATGAGATCCGCAACCACGTTCTCTATTATTTTCTTTGTCAGAAAGTTAAAAGCTGCTGAATCCGAAGCATGAGGAGCTTCGAAAGGCTAAAGGCCGTTTTACTGTATCAGATGTCAAGGCTAAATACCTCAATGAAGATAATGATCAGATGAGTTTGCTTGACGCATTTGAATATCATAATCAAAAGATGACTACCGACTTTGCGCCTGGTACTATTCGTCATAACAAAACTGCTTTAGCTCATATCAAACGCTTCCTTAAGACTGAATTGAAGAAGGGAGATATCTATCTTTCTGAGCTGTCATATGGGATCCTTACGCGATCACTAAGGATGTTTTAGCAAATATTAAAAGTCTATAAGCCACTTGATTTATAAGCTATTATGTTTTCAGATTTTTCTAGGTAGGTTAGCTAAATAGATATAGTCAGGGTCAACTATGATTCGACAGAAATAACTCTGGGCAATGAAATTGATTTTAAAATTTTCAACTCCAGCTAAGTTAGATATTGCATTTAGAGACTTATGTATGTAGTAATTTCTAGTTCTACTCCAAATTCAACAAACGTATCGCTCTCCTTCCGATTAATAAGGAAAGCCTCTCATTCTAATATTTTTTGCACTTCAAAATAGACTATCCGTCAGTTACTAAAGTATGTTGAGTAGGGAGAAATTGAACCTCGTTTTAGCTTAATTTAGATTTCGACTTACCGATCACTTTAAAATTTATGCCGTTCATCATAAAAACTGAACCAGTCATTATGTTGGCACTTTTCTATTTTGTTTTGAGGATTTTATGTTTTTATATTTCAATAATTATTGTGAATGAAAAATTAGATTTTCCTTCATTTGTTCGAAAATTATGGCGGACAAATTTCCTCAATGGGAGAAAAAATTCACTTATAACTTTAGCAAACACTAATCGAAATAGCTATAACGGAATTAAAATAAATAATAATGCCCACAAAAAAAACCAATTTAATTACTGCGACTGAAAAAGATATAATTGATAAAGTACCTGGAATAGGAAAGGCAAAAGTTAGTAAAGCAAAATTGCTGGCCAAAGAAGGTAAAACCACTATTGAGATTGCCGAAATCCTAAAAGTGCCTGACATCAATAAATTTATAGAAAGCGTAGAAGTTGGCCTTTCGCCAGCACCTCTCGTTGCAGATTCTATTATTGTGAAAGATAGCCCTAGTTCTCCATCTTCATGGATTCCAACATCGTCTTCAGGATTAATTATTTCTTCGGGTAGTTTGAAGATTGATAACACATTTAACTTTAATCTTAAATTAATAAATGCCGAATCTTTCAAGAAACACAAAGTGATAATTCAGTATCAGGATGTTTTTAAGTTTACTTCTAGTCTACTATCTCCGCAGAAAAAAAGTAAGCTAAGAAGTAAAGAATATCCTGTATCTGATGAGATTAATGTAAGTCTAAGAATGGCAACGTTATCTCTAACACCACATAATCTTAATGTTACAATTATACTTCTCACTCCTCATGGAACTAGAGTTTCTACTCATTCAAAAACAGTCGGAAAAGGTGGGGTAGTCTCAATAGAGTTAGAGCAAGCGAAACAATTGTTTAATTATTCTCTTGACTTAAAATTCAATGAGCCAGCTCCAATTGAGGAAGAGGCTGACAATGCTGAAAATGTAGCTAACAAATTATTGCATAGAGAAACTACTAAGAATTTACTATCGGCCAAAGTCATTATTGAAGCGAGATATAATAAACGTGGAGTAAAATATAAAAGGTATAATTTTGATTTTAAGCCTTTGATATCAAATGCTGTTGACCTTGTTGATGTAGAATCATTAGAAAGTATAAAGGTAAAAATAGTTACTAAACACGGTGAAATTCTCGAAGAACCAAGCTGGAGTAACTTAAAAATCGAAGCAGGAAACGATGACGATTTAATAGAACTAACGCTTCCTCGGCTTATGAGGTACACTGATAATGTAATTGTAAAAGAAGATGCAAATGAAGGGCCCAATATATGGACCGATCACAAAGTAATCTTGATCTATGATATTATTGATCAGAATTATAACAAGCTGTCTACGGTAGAGAAGGAGTATGATATTCAGCTCACTGAAACTGATGACCGGACTGGAAAAGCGATAGTGGACATAGAGTTCTTTGGATTTATAAGTGATATAAAATATCAGGTAAAATCGCCGAGAGGCGAAATTATTGGTCAGGGATCGAAGAAGCAATCTGAGCTTATAGTAAATGGAGAGATGATAATTAATGTTCCTCCAAGAGTAATTGACGAATATCTTGATATTTTAACTTATCCTAAGAGGCCCAAAAAAACAATAGGGTATGTAATAGATAAATTAGGGAAAATTAAATATAAGGAAGTTCAAGTTATTATATACGCTACAAAAGTTGAAGAGCCAGTTGAAAAGGATTTTTATCCAATACATTCATTAAAAACTAATGCTGAAGGTTCATTTAATTTTATTACTCCAAGAGGTGCTTACACTTCTGCCTTTGCCGTGGTCGGTATTGATGTTTCTGATGAAGATGAACGAAAAGCAATAATAAGGCTAGAAGAAGATATTGTTATTGAAAGGCAACAAAATAGAAGTGGTACTATTAAGGAAGTGGAACATCAAAAACTATTTTTTCCTCAGCAAATTATTCTAGTAGTTAATAAACCTGTTGGTGTTGAAGATGAAGATTGTGGATGTGGAGACTGTAAAGAATTGGATTTTCATAAACCTCGAAAAGTCCTTGAAGAATTTACCTATTACTCAATTGTAAGAACAACAGAACCTCAAATTAGAGGACTTACATTAATGGAAGATGGTAAAATGAGAGTAAGTGACTTTATTGATCTAGTAACAGATTTTGACTCGGAAGCTGAGAATGAATTACCTCAATCTTTACCTCAAAATTTTAGAGAAATGGAGATTGATAAGGACATCATATTAAAGTATACTAATAGTAGGCATGGTCTGAAACTAGAAACTCTTGCTACAGCTATAAATGAAAGTAAGGCAAGAGAGTTAAAACAAAGAATTAAGCCAAGTCCTATCAATAGAGCTGCGGGTAGACGACTACTGGATGCAAATAATCCAATAGATTGGGATGAAGATCCAACAATCTATCAGGCGACCTCGTTGGCACATGGACACCTTTTACAGTTTAAGCAGGAATGGGTTAATGATGGATATTCGTTAGGAGATTTGCTATATAGTCTTCCATTGGCTCCTGGTCAAAAAAAGCAAATAGTCACATTTGATTGGGAACGAAGAGAGGCAGCTAGTGGGACAGAGATGATGGAATATCAAGAAAATTTGAATAATTCTCTTAGTAGGGATCGTGATATAAATGAGATCGCAAATGGATCAATTAGTCAAAATATGAATGGTGGATCTAATGCAAGTACCGAAAGTGGTTCAAGCGCTTGGGGAGCGGCTGGTGCTGTTGGAGGGTTTGCCGGAGTTGTGTTTGGCATTGGTGGAGGGTTCTCCAAATCGTCAGGATCTAGTTCTTCTAGCTCTAATGCTTGGCAGAATTCTTCTCGTGACTCTACCATGAATAGTCTTCAGCAACTAAGGGATAATACTACTCAAGCAGCTAGTGCGGTAAGAAGTCAAAGGAGTACAGTTATACAAACAGTAAGTCAGGGTGAATCATTTTCTGTAGAAACAGAATCGGTGGCTAATTATAACCATTGCCATGCACTTACGATACAGTATTTTGAAGTCCTTAGACATTTTCAAATACAATATAGGCTGTCTTCTGTACAAGAGTGTTTATTCATTCCCTTAGAAATGGGCACATTTGATACAAAGAAAGCCTTACGGTGGAGAGAAAGCTTGAGTAAATTTTTACTTAATGATCCATATAGTAGAAAATTGGAATTAAGAAGATTAATTAGAAGTAGAAGGAATCCGCTTATGAGAGGGTTCGATGCGATAGAACGAAGAGAGAATAGTTATGAGAATAGTGATTTACCTGATGGGAAATATGCTGATAGTATTTTAAAGTATGTTGACGGTAACCTCTATTTGAAATTTCAATTAAATCGACCTACAGATGAGTTTGAGGAAAATGGAAATGAAATTCAGGATTATACAAGATGGGGAATGTTTGGCGGTGGATATATAGGCAGTGGTGGCTATATAAAAAAACACATAGAGTTATATTTTGAAAAACAAAAAGAAAAAAGAGATCACTATTTTGAAACAGAAGTAGCTCCACTTATTGCAAGTGAGTTTGTTCAGCACTTAAAAGTGGTAGCTGTATTCGAAGGAGGGGGTACTAAGGATTTAGACATTGATTTTACTCTAATGTCATCATACAAAAACAACAAAAAGGTTTCTGTTTCTATGCGAATGGATTCGGCATCTAGCTTTCAAGGTGTTAAAAGGTCGGATATAGTTTCTATTAAAATTACCACAACAAAAATGGGAGATGATGGCAATTCTGTCCCAATAGAAGACCTGCTTCCAGAAAACTCTAGAGCAATTGTTCTTTCTGGTTATATGGGATATAAAACGGACTATTTAAATTCATATCTATTTAAAGATTCTAGAATCAATAATGATTTGGTCGGTAAAGATGGTGTAAGTATATATACGCCTCTAAATAATATGGAAGAGAGGAATCCCAGAAAAGAAGATCAAGAATTAGCCAATTCTTTACTAGATCATCTAAACGATAATTTGGAATATTATCATCATGTAATCTGGTCAACGATGAATCCAAGAAGACGGTTTATGTTTTTGGATGGAATACAAGTCACAGATTATTCGGAAATAGATAATTACCCCTTCGGTGTTATAAGAAGTGTTGCATCGGTGGTTGAGAATAAAGTCATTGGAGTAGAGGGGAATTGTCTAATAATGCCTGTGGCTCCTGGCTTTAGATTGGATCCTAATTTAAAAGGTAAAAATGTGGATTTGGAGGAAATATATATGCCCACAACTCCGATTGAACCCACTCAAGTCAGTATTCCCACTAAAGGTGTTTTTGCGGAAGCCGTAATGGGTAAGTGTAATAGTTGTGAGAAAAAGGAAGAAGATAGATTTTGGAGATGGGAAGAATCTCCAATACCTGATAGTCCGACTGGTATACAGCAAATTAGTACTGATAGTAGACGATCTGAGCCCCTCGATACGTCTCCAACTCCGCTTTCCACACCTATAGTAAATATACAGAATTCGCCTTCTGCACCAGATCCTACTGGCTTAGCTTCATTGGCGCAATTACTAGCTAATCCAAATTTTGAAAATATTACTGGACTAGATGGTAATCAAAGGAATGCCTTACAAGGTCTTATGTCTTCTTATGATACTACGAAAGCATTTGGACAAATGGCTAGTGGATTAGCAGGTCAAGGGTTGCAAGCAGGAATGACAATGGCCAAATTAGATGCAATTAAGGAAGCAAAACAATATGGAAATATTTCAGAAGACAAAGCGCAGGAATATTCAGAAAAGGCAATCGAAGAAAGCTTTGATGATGGAAGTTTGGATAAGGGATTAAGTCAAATCAAAAAAATTGATGAGTTAATAGAAAATAAATCAATTGACAAAGGGTTAGGTGAGAACCTAAAAAATACGATCCTCAAACAAATAGCGAAAGATGAGGGACCTAAAGCCTTTATTGACAATGAGAATGTGAAAGAAAGTCTTAAGCTAGGTAAGGATGTCTCATATGAAGATGATTCATCAAAATTTAGCATTGAAGGAAAAAGTGATGGTTTAAAAGCGCAATTTGCATCTGCTGTAATGCCTACCAAGTATAATTTACCACCTAACATTGGTGAATGGGAAAAATTATTCAATCATGAGGTAGAACCAAAATTGATTGATGAATTGCAATCAAGAGGTATTGTAATACAAGACTTTGATAATTCTGATCCTGAATCTGCTATTAATTTGGATCAGTATAGAATTCGAATTGATAAATTGCCAAAAAAAGATGACGGCAGCGTTTTTAGTGAGATTGATTTTCTTAATTACGTAAGACTTAATCTAAATGAACTCTTGGATACTCCTTGGAAGCAATTTTCTTTTAAGGCATATGATGATATAGCAGAAGAAAAATGGAATTCAGAGGATTATTTAGGAGCGTTACTTCAATTTGATACTCTACTTGATGATCTTGGAGTTGTTGTATCTGAACAGAATAATCTTTCTTGGATTTTCACCACGATTAGAGATTCTAGTTGGCCAATAGTAGGAGATGTAGGTACTCATCCTGTACATGGTCATAGAGAGTTTGGTTTAATTGAAGAAGATTCTAACTTGTATTTTTACACAAAAGGTGCTGATCGACAAGCAGAAGATATAGCTAATTTTTTAGGTGTGGATGTCTTTGAAAAAGGCCATGATTTTTGGATTATATTATTTTCTAATTTGGTCAGAGTTATTAAAAGTATGGAAGGAGAAGCTTTCTTGGAGCCGTTTGAATCAGAGAGATACGATTATAATTCTGTCAAAAAGAAATTGAAGTATTATAAAATGTAACATAATTTATGGGCACTTAAAATTTTAAAATATGCAAAAAATAAAAGTAAATACTCACCGTCTAAATCTTCGTAATGAGCCCAATTTATCTAGCTCAATTATAATTGGGGTTTTGGACCGAAATGAGGAACTTGAAGTTTTAAACTTTGTAGATGACTTCCGTTGGGCAAAAATAAAAAAGAGTAATGGGAAAATAGGTTACTGTTCATATAAGTATTGTCTAGGTGTACCGAATCCCAATGATATTTATAACAATGATTACAACTGGCTCAAAGTGGGCTTTGGCGAATTGAATACAACCGAATTAGCCGATCCCAAGGAAAATCATAGAATATTGACTTACCTAAGGTCATGTGAATTTCTTGATGATGGCTATAAGGATAGTGATGAGACCGCTTGGTGTTCGGCTTTTATGAATTGGTCTGTTGAGAAAGCGGGTTATGCAGGAACCAATTCAGCATGGGCTTTATCTTGGAAAAATTGGGGTCAACCTGCCAGTAAGCGAAGAGGTAGAATAGCAGTGTTTGAAAGATATGTTACAGATGGTGATGTTACTCATACTCGTGGTCATGTTGGTTTTTATTTGGGTATGGTCGACGGCCAAATATCTTTGTTAGGTGGAAATCAAAGCAATTCAGTATCAATTGGTTTATATCCAGTAGATGACGAAAATTATAAATTTTTGGGTTGTAGAAAGGCCTAATAGTATTATTGAAAATTTAATAAAAAGAATAATGGAAGTTAATTTTAAATTAGGTAAAACGCAAAGTACTGATTTGACGGCTGATCAGAGCTTAGATGATATTCAAATCATTTCTCAAGATGTGGTTACCACTTCTGAAGATTTAGATCATAGTAAAGCAAATTTTACAGACCCAGTGTCTATTACGGCTATTGTAACAGTAGTGTATTTGATAAAGTCGATTGTTAGGTTTTTAATCAAAGACAAAGAACAAGGTGTTCAAATGGATTTAAGAACTATTCCTGTTTCTATTTCGAGAATTTCAGGAGTGCCGGCTGGTTTTTTGGTAATTATAGATAAAGAAGGTGTTGCCTCTACACAAAAGATAGATTACGAAAAAGATGAAAATATATTACAAATAGTTACGGATTTCATTAATCAATATTTGAAATTATAGATATGAGTACTTTTCATATCAATTACTTAAATGGAAGTATTTCATTGCCTATTTCAAAGCCATCATTACTGGACGATGATCTCTTTGAATTTTATAGAAATCCAAATGCTGAAATTTATGGTAGCCTATTTAGTAGAGAACTAATACATGAGTCTATTCATTTTTGGCATTTTTTTTCTTCTGGATATTTAGCGAATCTACACGGTGACTTTTGGTCAAGAATGACAAAGTATGAAATGTCTGGCGAACTGATCCCTCCGTCCAAACAATATGAAGATTTTAAAATTGCGGATGAAAGTAGCGGTTTTAGTGCATATAATTTATTTGAGTGTGTGACTCGATTTTGGGATGTTCATACTCGAAATCCAGTAACCATAATCAACGAAGATCCTGCATTGGAATTGAGTGATTCATTTGAAAATGAATTGGGCCACTACACAAGCAATGCTTTTGATTATGTGATGTCAAACGGTTCTCACAGTAAGCTTTATAGTCAAGTGTATCTCTGGATGCTCAACGAGTTTAATTATGATTCAAGATTTGTTAATTCTGTTTTTCCGTCATTAGCTCATTGTTCTTTTGGTACGCCTTCGCCAATTGAGGCGCTATTGAAATTGGTGTCAGAGATCAAGAAGGTAAAAGGTAGAAGTTTCATAGCGAGTCTGCTCACTGCCAACATTCATGCGAATTGGTTTAGAATTTGGCAAGAAGTCGTACCTATTTTAAATAGAATATTAATTGACAATGGCTTTCCTAGCTACACGTCTGGTATAGAGGTGATGGAAAGAGGTGTGCTGAAGAGACATAAGTTGTATGAGGAATATATTAGCAGAACCAATGATCTAAGAAAAAATATAGTTGCATTTGCTCACACTGAGAATAGGCAGATGTCCGAAGAAGAACGCCTAGAAAGAGTTGTATTAAAAACTGATATTTCGGCATTATTTTGTCATCCAGGGCATCCCACATATCGATTATTTTTAGGAGCGTATTTACAACCGCCAGTTCTGAATTTTTCTGATAGTAAAATAATTGCAGCAAAGGGTAGAGACGCTTTTGGTCTATTAAGGGAAGATGATTCTTTGTTGGAGGCGTACTTGAATCAACTGAGTATTAGAACTAAGCAATTTTCAAATGTACTAAAAGCGGATAGTCTTAATCTTCCGTTGGATACATTTGTAGATTATTGACAGTTGCAATTCGAAATTTGGTTAAACCACTTAATACAACTTGTCCTGGATTTTGAGCCTTCAGTGTGATAGGATTGCCTGCGGATCCATTGGCATCAAAAAGTATGTCGGAATCCATCCATACACCATCCGTCATCTCGATAATATCTCCAGGTACCGCAAGACCAATTGCATTGTCTAAGCTAGAGATATTACTTACAGTATAGGTCGCAGCAATGGACTGGAGAGATAACTACAATAGGATGGATAAAAACGAAAACCTCTTCATTAAGTAGATTTATAGATAGTATTTAATATATCGGAATTAGTTAATACTAATTTGGGATGGGTGGAGTAGCGTAATGAATGTGTAGTAAAGGTTGGGTTTGGCTGAATGATATGAGGGAGTGGGAGTGGGTGAATGGTCGATCAAGTGATAGTGATAATTGAATATCAAATGCGCCTATACTGTTCTTCAGTGATCTATATATGACTGTTTGTGCTTATGCGTATTTTATTGGTTTGTAGATGCGAAGTTTCGTTTTTTATACTCCAAAATATCCTTGTATCCTATCTCACTTTTCTTCATATCTTACACCGCAATGCAATCTTAATATATCTATAGATACTTAATGACCGATCAAAAACAACAACTAGAAGCACAACTCTGGAATATCGCCAATACCCTTAGAGGTAAGATGGATGCCGATGATTTCAGAGATTATATATTGGGCTTTATCTTCTACAAGTACCTAAGTAGGAAGATGGACCTATATGCCAATGAGATCTTACAGCCAGATGGCATTACTTATGCAGACGTGGAGACACATGCAGAAAGCGAAGCCCTACTCAGCGCCATCAAAGACGAAGCCTTGGATAAACTGGGGTATTTCCTTTTGCCCTCAGAACTGTTTTCTGAGCTAGCAAGAAGAGGGAATGCTGGAGGTAAAAACAACTTTATATTAGGCGATCTAGCCAAGGTACTCACGCATATAGAGCAAAGTACCATGGGCTCAGAGAGCGAAGAAGACTTCGGCAATTTGTTTGAAGATCTAGACCTTACGAGTTCTAAGCTAGGGAAATCAGAAAACGATAAGAATGAACTGATTGTAAAAGTCCTATCGCACCTAGAAGATATAGACTTTGATATCGCCAATACCGAAAACGATCTCTTGGGTGATGCTTATGAATACCTCATCGGTAAGTTTGCCGCAGGCGCAGGCAAATCGGCGGGAGAGTTCTATACTCCACAGGAAGTATCTAGCGTCTTGGCCAAGCTCGTAACCGCAGGCAGGAAAAAACTTAAGAATGTTTATGATCCTACCTGTGGATCAGGATCGCTACTCTTACGGGTGGCTAAGGAAGTAGACGAAGTGAGTGAGTTTTTTGGTCAAGAAAGTAATCCGACGACCTATAACCTCTGTCGGATGAATATGATCATGCATAATGTACATTACAAACGATTCGATATATACAACGAAGATACTTTGGTCAATCCATCGCCGAAGCACAGCGATATGCGTTTTGATGCCATAGTAGCCAATCCACCTTTTTCGGCCAAGTGGCAACCAGACAAGATTATCAATGATGATCGATTTTCGTCCTATGGTAGGATGGCTCCCAAGAGTAAAGCTGATTTTGCCTTTGTACAGCATATGGTCCATCAGCTAGATGATCAGGGAACGATGGCGGTAGTACTACCACACGGTGTATTGTTTAGAGGAGCCGCAGAGGGACATATCCGTAAGTACCTCATAGCAGAGCGCAACTATCTCGATGCAGTGATCGGATTACCAGCCAATATATTTTATGGTACCAGTATCCCTACTTCTATTTTGGTAATCAAAAAAAATAGAGCCAATACAGACCACATACTATTCATTGATTCTAGTCAGCATTTTGAAAAAGTAAAAACGCAAAACTACCTACGCTCAGAAGATATCAATAAGATTATAGATACGTATACGACCTACTCAAAAGGTACAATGAGCGAAGCCGTAACAGACAAATATAGCTTTGTAGCGACCCTAGCAGAAATAGCAGAAAACGACTATAATCTCAACATACCAAGATACGTAGATACCTTCGAAGAAGAGGAACCAGTAGACTTAGCCGCAGTATCTAAAGAGATCAAAGCGATAGATAAAGACATGACGACTACCGATGCGACGATAGCAGATTTCTGTAAGCAGTTAGGGATAGATACACCGTTTTAGATAGTCTGAATTGTGATTAAGATTGTATGAACTGTGATTTGGATGATTTTTATGATGAAAGGTGATTAATGAAGGATTAGTAAAGAGTGATTGAAAAAAAGAATGATTAAATAAGAAGATGATTAATAATGAGTTTAAACATAGCGATCTGACTTCCAAGATAATTGGTTGTGCGATGACAGTACATTCCGAATTGGGAAACGGTTTTCAAGAAGTGATCTATCAACGTGCTTTGGCTATAGAGATGGAAGCAGCGGGTATATCTTTTATTAGAGAATTTGAAATGCCAGTCTACTATAAGATGCAACAAATAGGAACACGAAGAGTTGATTTTTTGGTAGAAGGAATGATTTCAGTAGAGCTTAAAGCCATAATACAATTAGCAGATGTACACTTAGCACAAGCGATCAATTATCTCGAAGCATACGATTTAGAAATCGGTCTCCTTATTAATTTCGGTTCGAAGAGTCTACAATTTAAACGACTCACCAACAAAGTATTTAAACAGAAAAATCAAGGAAACCCAAACATAAAATAAAAAGTAGAATCAAGTCGGAACTATGATTAGAGTGATTTTTATGATTAAAAATGATTAAAAAAATGTGAATAAATAAGAGGATATCATGTGCAGACAAAAAAGTAAATCAAATAATAATCACAGCAAATCACTCTAATCAAATAAATCACAGTTCAGACAAAATAAGTAGGAACTATGATTAGGATGATTTTTATGATAAAACTGATTAAAAAAAAGTAAAACAATAAGAACACGATACATAAGATCAATAAGATAAACCAAGATCAGGATGGATAAGAAGTAATCCTGATCATCTTAAATATCTTAAAAATCATGTGCAGACAAAAGAATCATGTGCGATAAAAAAAGTTAGGAACAGGATATATAAGATGAAAAAGATAAAACAAGATTAGGATGGGGACAAAAAAAGGGATAAGAAGTAATCCTGTCCATCTTAAATATCTTAAAAATCATGTGCAGACAAAAGAATCATGTGCGATAAAAAACAATAAGAACACGATCCATAAGATCAATAGGATAAAACAAGATCAGGATGGGAACAAACAACAGATCCTGACCATCTTAAGTATCTTAAAAATCATGTTCAGACAAAATAATAATCATGTTCAGAAAAAAGTATAGATAAAATCAAAACCAAAATCAATAACAATCACCCTAATCAAATAAATCACAGTTCAGACAAAATAAGTAGGAACTATGATTAGGATGATTTTTATGATAAAAATGATTAAAAAAATAGTAAAAAAAATAAGAATACGATCCATAAGATCAATAAGATAAACCAAGATCAGGATAGGAACTAACAACAAATCCTGACCATCTTAAACATCTTAAAAATCATGTGCAGACAAAATAAAAATAATCTCCAGAAAAAAGTGCAGACAAAACCAAAATCAATAACAATCACCCTAATCAAATAAATCACAGTTCAGACAAGATAAGTAGGAACTATGATTAGGATGATTTTTATGATAAAACTGATTAAAAAAAAGTAAAACAATAAGAACACGATCCACAAGATCAATAAGATAAACCAAGATCAGGATAGAAACTAAGAAGTAATCCTGACTATCTTAAACATCTTAAAAATCATGTTCAGACAAAAAATAATAATCACATCAATCACCCTAATCAAATAAATCACAGTTCAGACAAAATAAGTCGGAACTATGATTAGGATGATTTTTATGATAAGACTGATTAAAAAAAAGTAAAACAATAAGAACACGATATATAAGATGAATAAGATAAACCAAGATCAGGATAGGAACTAAGAAGTAATCCTGACCATCTTAAACATCTTAAAAATCATGTTCAGACAAAATAAAAATCATCTCCAGAAAAAAGTGCAGACAAAACCAAAATCAATAATAATCACCCCAATCACCCTAATCAAATAAATCAAAGTTCAGACAATCATGACGCAGACAAAAGAAAAGCAGCTAGTTCCTGTATTGAGGTTTAAGGAGTTTGAAGGGGAGTGGGAGAAGCCTAAATTGAGCGAACGGATGGAGGTTTTTCGAGGTGCAAGTCCAAGACCTAAAGGAGACCCAAGGTACTATGGTGGTGAAATACCAAGATTAATGATTAAAGATGTTACCAGGGATGGTAAATATGCGTTTCCGTGTATAGACTTCTTGACTGAAGAAGGAGCGAAAAAAAGTAGATTGTTGAAAAAAGGAAGCATTGTCCTTAGTTGTTCAGGTACACGAGTTGCAATACCAGGGATACTAGGCATTGATGCGTGTATTCATGATGGCTGGTTAGCGTTTAAAAATTTTAAAGATATCGATAAAGAATTTCTTTATAATTTGTTTGTTAAGCTTCATGAAAAAATGCAGGGATCGGCAACTACTGGTGGCGTCTTTAATAATTTAACTACTTCAATTATTAGAGATTTAAGAATGGGATTCCCCTCCCTCCCAGAACAACAAAAAATAGCATCCTTCCTAAGCGCGGTAGATGAAAAAATACAGCAGCTCACCCAAAAGAAGGCATTGTTGGAGCAATACAAAAAAGGCGTAATGCAGCAGTTGTTCTCTGGCGAGATGCGCTTTAAACAGGAGAATGGAGATGATTATCTGGATTGGGAGGAGAAGGAGTTTAGTGATTTATATTCATTTCATTCAACTAATTCATTGTCAAGGAGTAAATTAAATTATGATGTTGGTTCAGTTTACAATATTCACTATGGAGATATTCACACTAAATTTAAAACAGCATTTAAACTACTTGAAGAGTATATACCTTTTGTAAATGATGATGTTGATCTATCAAAAATTAAAGCCGATTCATATTGTAAAAAAGGAGATTTAGTTATGGCGGATGCATCTGAGGATTATGCAGATATTGGAAAGACTATAGAGCTAATCGATTTGAAAGATGAAATGGTTTTAGCTGGTCTTCACACATTCCTTGCACGTCCAAAAACAGTAAATACAACAATTGGCTTCTTTAGTGTTTTACTTAAATCATGGGGTATGAGAAAGCAGATTATGACAATCGCACAAGGTACCAAAGTATTGAGTTTATCTACTGGTAGAGTTGGTAAGTTAAGGCTAGGGCTCCCTTGCATAGAAGAACAACAAAAAATCGCAGCCTACCTTTCCAGCATCGACACCAAAATAGAAAGTGTAGCGGATCAAATCACCCAAACCCAAACCTTCAAAAAAGGGCTGTTGCAGCAGATGTTTGTATGATGGATATGCGCACGTTTTACTCGTATATATGTGATTGGCGCGTATTTTTCTTGATTTGCGCGCGTTTTACTCGTAGATTGCGCATAAAATTATCAATTAAGTATGTATAGCGCTCATTTTTCTCAGGCTGCGCACGTTTTTCTCGGAAGGAGTCTTCCAGAAGAAGGACGTGTAGTCGGATATGCTTCTATCATTAGTAAGTTGGACTTCAGGATACCTATGCCTGATCAGATATCGATGGTCTGTAGTCGTAATAAGAAGTATGAGACCGATCAATGGAGAGTATTTCCGGACAAATACTTGCCTGACGACCATCTGGAAGTCGATGAGATCTTGGCCTTGTATAGACATCTAGTATTTGCACTGAAGTACGAAGGGGTCAATCTGCTAGTATTTAGCCAATTGGCGAAGCACTATAGCGAACAGCAATTAACAAATCTGGTAAGTATAGAACCTGAAGGTCAATATTCACGACGGATGTGGTTTTTGATAGAGTGGATCATGGGTACAGCGCTTTCAGGCAAAGATAATCTCACCAAGCGAGGTTATATTCCTGTCATAGATGAGAAAATTCAATTTGCTGTACAAGGTGAGAAGTCAAGCCGCCATTTGGTAATCAATAATCTACCAGGAACCGTAGATTTTTGTCCATTGATTAGAAAATCAGAAAAATTGGAAAAGTATATTTCCGAAAACCATTCTGATAAAAATGGTGCATACTTGAGTGGATTGCGGAAAGATATATTACAGAGAGCTTCTGCTTTTCTATTATTGAAAGACTCCAAAGCTTCATTTACTATCGAAGGAGAAAGCCCAAAAAGTAAACGTGCGGCAAGATGGGGACAAGCCATAGGTCAGGCAGGGTCTAAAGATTTATCTAAAAAAGAATTGATTCGATTGCAACAAATTGTAATCGAAAACGACCGATTCGTAGAAATGGGATTTCGCATAAAAGGAGGTTTTGTTGGCGAACATGATCGATCCTCAGGAGAACCAATGCCTGAGCATATTTCAGCGAAATGGGAAGACTTAGATACATTGATAAATGGTTTTCTAAGTACCAATGAGAGATTATTAAGCAGTAATCTTGATGCCGTACTAAGCGCTACAATTATCGCATTTGGCTTTGTCTTTATTCACCCATTTGAAGATGGCAATGGAAGGATACATAGATACTTAATCCATCATGTAATGGCCAAAAAGAAATTTTATCAGCAGGGCATGATATTTCCTGTGTCGGCATCTATATTAGATCATATTGATGATTATCGTGAGGTATTAGAAGCATATTCACATCCCTTGTTAGACCTTGTTGATTGGAAAGAAACTGCAGATCATAATATCAGAGTACTCAATGAAACCTTGGATTATTACAGATTCATGGATATGACAAAGCAAGCCGAATTTCTATATGATTGTGTACACGATACCATCGAAAACATCATTCCAAATGAGATAAGGTACCTAACTCATTATGATGAATTTAAAAGGTATCTTGATGAAGAATTTGAAATGCCAGACAAAACAGTAGCACTCTTGGTTCGCTTTCTGGATCAAAACGAGGGTGCACTATCAAAGCGAGCGCGAGATAAAGAATTTAAATCTCTTAAAGACGCAGAAATAAATGAGATAGAACAGAATTACAAATCTATTTTTAGCACAACATAATGACAAGACAATCAGAAGCAATATTAGAAAATAATTTGATCCAACAATTGGTAGATCTCGGCTATGCCTCCGCCAAAGTGATGGATGCGGAAGCATTGGTGACCAACTTAAAATCTCAGTTAGAAGCCTTTAATAAGGCCAGCTATACAGACAAAGAATTTGATGCTATCTTAAATCATTTGGCCAAAGGCAATGTATTCGAAAAAGCCAAAAGGCTTCGTGATCGATTTAGTTTTGCCAGAGAAAATGGAGACGTGGTGTATGTTAGATTTTTCAATAATGAAGATTGGAATCAAAATCTATATCAAGTGACTAACCAAGTCTCGCAAGAGGGGAGTTACAAAAATCGGTACGACGTCACTTTACTAGTCAATGGATTGCCACTGGTACAGATAGAACTCAAGCGTAGAGGATTAGAGATCAAAGAAGCTTTTAATCAGATCAATAGATATCAAAATCACTCTTTCTGGTCCAATCATGGTTTGTTTCAGTACGTCCAATTATTCGTCATCAGTAATGGTGCTAATACCAAGTACTTAGCCAATAACAAACTGCAATCTGTAAAGCAAACTTTCTATTGGGCTACTGAGCACAATAAAAACATAACAGACCTCACAGAGTTCGCGGAATCATTTCTCAATCCAGATCACTTGGGTAAGATGATCGCACAATACGTAGTCAATAATGAGACGCATAAGATACTCATGGTACTGCGTCCTTATCAATATTACGCCGCTGAGCAATTGGTAAAGCAAGTAACTACAGGTACAGATAATGGATATATATGGCATACTACAGGTTCGGGTAAGACGCTCACTTCTTTTAAAGCGAGTCAGATTATTATGGACTTGCCCAATGTACACAAAGTCGTTTTTGTAGTGGATCGTAAGGATTTGGATTACCAAACCATGAATGAGTTTAATAGTTTTAAAAAGGATAGCGTAGATGTGACGGACAATACGATGGCCCTTGTAAAGCAACTCAGTAATGATACCAAATTGGTATTGACAACGATCCAAAAATTAAATAATGCGATTACTAAAACGCATTTCGAAAAAGGCTTACAGCATTTACAAGATCAAAAAGTAGTTTTCATTTTTGATGAATGTCACCGTTCGCAGTTTGGAGATACACACAAGCGGATTACGGAGTACTTTAAGAGCAGTCAGCTTTTTGGTTTTACAGGGACACCCATCTTTGCCAAGAATGCCTCTAAGAATGATCTAGGAAAGCGTACCACCAAAGATCTGTTTGGCAACTGCTTACACAAGTATGTCATCACGGATGCGATACATGATCAAAACGTACTCAGGTTTGGTATCGAGTATGTAGGGAAATACAAGCAGAAAGGAAATACACTCATAGATATCGAGGTAGAAGCGATAGACAAAGCGGAGGTATATGCCGATCCTGTGAGATTAGAAAAAATCGCAGATTATATTATTGCTTATCATAATCAGAAGACTTTTAGACGAGATTTTTCATCGCTGTTTGCCGTGAGTAGTATCGATACTTTGATCCAATATTACGATATTTTTCAAGCCAAAAAAGAAGCAGGAAAGCATGACTTACGGATCGCTACCATATTCAGTTATGGAGCCAATGAAGAAGATGAAGATGCACAAGATTATTTGCCGAGTGATCATCTCCAGATGGCAGCCGAGCCGAGTGTAGCTTACAAAGCAAATAATGCATCAAGCAATACATCAAGCAATAAGTCAAGCCATACTAGAGATAAGTTGGACGACTACATCTCTGATTATAATAAGATGTACGATACCAGTTTTTCTACCAAAGATGGTAAGCAGTTTGAAAACTACTTCAAAGACATCAGCAAACGCTTAAAGGATAGAGAGAAGAAAAACTTTAATGATGAGAAAGATCGCTTAGACATCGTCATCGTAGTCAATATGATGTTGACTGGTTTTGATGCCAAGAAGGTGAATACTTTGTATGTAGACAAAAACTTAAAATACCACGGACTCATCCAAGCATTCTCTAGAACCAATCGTATCCTAGGGGAGAAGAAATCTCAGGGAAATATTTTATGTTTCCGTAATCTCAAAAATGCTACAGACGAAGCCATTACTTTGTTTTCTAATAAGGATGCGATCGAAGAGATTATATTGCCGCCTTACGAAGAGATCGCAGCAAATTTTGACGAAGCGCTCAATCATCTATTGGTAGTCGTACCTACGTATCAGAGTGTAGATGATCTGCGTAGCGAAGAGGAAGAATTACAATTTATCCAAGCCTTCAGAAAATTGATGCGGGCTAAGAATGTCTTGGAGTCTTATACCGATTTTGATTGGGAAGATCTCCTGATAGACGAACAGACTTTCGAAGATTATAAGAGCAAGTATCTGGATCTCCACGATAAGGTAAAGCAGGATACTGCAAAACAGAAAACTTCGATCCTCGACGATATTGATTTTGAATTAGAACTGATACATCGTGATCAGATCAATGTAGCGTATATACTCAAGCTATTGTCTAAGCTCAAAACTTCAAAATCCAAAGATGCCAAAGCGCAAAAGAAAGCGATCATAGATATGCTATCTGGAGAAGTCGATCTCAGAAGTAAACGCGAATTGATAGAAAAATTCATTGATGAAAATCTACCGCACATCGAAGATGCCGATGCCATCGAAGATGAATTTGAGCAGTATTGGCAAGATCAAAAAGTCTTAGCCTTAAAAGCATTATGCGAAGAGGAGAATCTAGATCAACCACAGTTTAGCGCATTGATCAATAGTTATATCTACAGCGGTAGAGAACCTCTACGCGATGAGATCTATAGTTGTCTAGATAGCAGACCAAGCGTGTTACAAGCACGCTCTATTGGCGAGCGTATCATAGCGAAGATGAAGGAGTTTATTCAGGTGTTTGTGCAAGGGATGGTGGCGTAAGTGAGGGAATTATATGAGGATATAGCCTAACTGATGATCTCATGTCTTATCTGAGATACCTGAGGCTTTAAGGAATGAATGAAAAATATTAGAGTTTTATTTTGAACTGAATGTATAGAAGTAAACCAGACAAAGTATATTTTATAACTCTAGATTATAAATGTCATTAGGACTTAGTAGCATAAAATTCACAAAGTGTTGGAGTAAAATAATTATTCGACCATTGATATATAAAATTAGTCTAATATACAAAGTGCTATCTATTAATCTTTTCTACCCAAGGTTATATAATTTTTAATTAATTGTAAAAGATGTAGACTAAAAAATGTAGGGTTTCTTTAGAGAACTTTTATATTGTGAAAGGATTATCCGTTCTATACGGATAGAGGGTGCAATAAGACCATGATTTAAGCTAAAACAGCTGTAGTAGTTTCAATTATTTTGTTCTTGCACAAGAATATAGTCGGTTCATACAAATGGGGTGTCTTTCATACTCGACATTCATATGTTTGTGAAAAATAAATAAACATGAAAAACTTAGTAACAGTATTAGTATTTATTCTCTTTAGTATTTCTGGATACAGTCAGTGTGTAAAAGGGGATTGTAAAAATGGAGAAGGTGTTGTGGTCTATAGCTCTGGCAATAAGTACATGGGGAATTTCAAGGATGGAGAAAAACATGGGTATGGTAAATTTCTATGGGTGTCTGGTGCAAAATATAAAGGCAACTGGAGTAATAATAAAAGAAACGGTTTTGGAGAGGAGTTTTTAGCGAACGGTAATTCATATAAAGGAAACTTTAAACTTGATAAAAAGCATGGAGAAGGGAGTCTGTATGATCCGGAAGGTAAGTTGATCAAGGAAGGTATTTGGAAAGATGGAATATATATTTCGCAAAATGAAAGTGCCTCCCCTCAAAGTAAAAGTAAAAAAAGTGGTAAAAGCAGTAAAATGCCATCTAGCAAATCTGTTGCATCTGATGGTGTTGGTTTTGAAAGATTTATAAATCTAGGTTTGGGACTAGGATCAACAGTCGGTGGTGGGTTCTCTACTACAAATGGTAACTATTCAAGGATACCACCTATTTCTGTAGCTTTTGATCTGAAAGAAGTAAAATATAACATAAAGCTTGGAGGATATATTGGATATTCAAGTGATAAAATCACCTATGACGATAATCTTTTTGGAGAATGGGGATGGAAGACAAGTTATATTATCGTTGGATTAAGAGGGGTTTACGATTTCGACTTGTTTGAGGATGAGAAGATAGTTACTTATGTCGGAGGAATGTTAGGTTACAACGTTGTGAATTCAAGTTATTTTGGAGACGATGTGTTTAGCGGTAATGGAGGGGCTTCGGCCAGCTCTTTTACGTACAGTGGTTTTATAGGATTAAGATATATGTTGGCTGAAAACTACGGTGCTTTCGCTGAACTAGGTTATGGTATAGCTTACTTGACAGCCGGAATTTCGAGAAAATTCTAAATTAGATTGCTGCTGCATCCCAATGAATAAAAACGAATTCTTTAACCGATACTCAATTGACATTTCTAATGGAAGATTAGGTGGAGGGGCTTTTGGTACTGTCTATAAAGCTTACGATAAGCTAATGGACCAGTGGAAGGCTGTTAAAATTGCTGAAGTTAAATACATAGGCGATAAAGAATTCTCGCTTATCAGTGAATTTGAAGCTGCAAATAAATTAGAAACACACAAGAATATTGCAAACTACGAATCTGTTTTTCAATTTGAAATGGAGAATGGATTGTTTGACTATGCAGTAATGCAGTTTTATAAGGAAGGCAATTTAAAACAGTTGTTGGCCAACAGGAAATTGGGTATATCCGAAAAGATATTTATAGTAAATAGTTTGCTTTCGGGTATTGCTTTTTTGCACTCCAATCAAATAATTCATCGTGATCTAAAACCTAGCAATATTCTGATCTCAGAGGATCATGAAGGACATTATATACCTAAAATAGCAGATTTTGGATTAAGTAAAATAATTGATGATGATGCTGGATTACTTATATCTAATAGTTTTCAAGGAGGGACATTAGAATACTCACCACCAGAACAATTGTTTGGAAAGCATTTAAGTTATAATGCGGATTTGTGGTCCTATGGAGTGATCTGTTATGAAGTGCTGACAAGTAAGAGACTTTTTTTAGAAGGTAATTTGTCTGGTAGTATTGATGCCAAACGAGCAAGTATATATAAAAATATAGTCTCTTTGGATATATCTGATAGAATTAAGGAATGTCCTTATCCATATGATCAGCTCATCGAACTATGTTTAATCAAAGACCCTGATCAACGGGCAAAAACAGGAGCAGATCTTATCTCTTTTTTAAGATCTCCGTCAGGAAATACAATTCAGACTAATCAGTTAGAAGAGGACGAGACTTTTGTTTTTGAAAAAGATAAAGATCAAGAGTATCTTAATGTTGACCCTTTAGATCCAGGAAAATACCCTCAAGTACTTAGAGGGCGAATGGAATCCTTTAAGCAAAATTTTGTAGATTTTAGAACCAAACGGGCGAAAGACAAACAAGCAAAAAAGGAGCTAGCTGCGAAAGTAAAACAGGAACAAGAAGAAAAGCGTCGTTTAGCATTAGCGGAACAGCGGAGAAAGGAAGAAAAGGAGCAACAGGAGAGGGAAGCAAGGGTTAAAAAAGAGCGACTAGCTGAAGAACAACGTCAGCTAGAGGTAGAGAAAGAGAAAAGAAGAGTTGCGATCGAAAAAGCAGAGCAAGAGAAGCAAGCTGCAAAAAAACGAAAAGAAGAAGAGCGACTATTAGCGATAGCAAATAAAAAAAAGAAGGAAGAGAAAGAAAGACTAGAAAGGGAAGAAAAGGCAAAGAAAGATAAGCTAGAGCGAGAGCGTCGTGAGCAGGAGATCGAAAATGAAAAAAGAAGAATAGCAAAAGAGAAGCAAAAGCAGGCAGAAAAAGAAGCAAAAGAACGAAAGGAACAGGAGCGCCGTCTGGCCTTAGTGGAGCAGAGAAGGAAAGAAGAGGAAAATCGCCTAGAACAGGAAGAAAAAGCGAAAAAAGAAAGGATAGAAGAGGAACGGCGTCAGCAAGAGATAGAAAATGAAAAAATAAGAATAGCAAAAGAGCAGAAGCAACAGGAGGAAAAAGCGGCTAAGAAAAGAGAAGAAGAAGAGAATCGTTTGGCTTTGGCAGAACAGAAGAAAAAGGAGAAAAAGAAGAAGAAAAAAGAAGAGAAAGCCAGAAAAGAGAAGCAGGAAGAGGAGCGTAGACTGTTGGCGATAGCAGAGCAGAAGGAGCAGCTGGCCAAAGAAAAAGCGGAACAAGAGTTAAAATTAGAAAAGGAGAAGCAGGAAGAGGAGCGTAGACTGTTGGCGATAGCGGAGCAGAAGGAGCAGCTGGCAAAGGAAAAAGCGGAACAAGAGTTAAAATTAGCAAAGGAGAAGCAGGAAGAGGAGCGTAGACTGTTGGCGATAGCGGAGCAGAAAGAGCAGCTGGCAAAGGAGAAAGCGGAACAAGAGTTAAAATTAGCAAAGGAGAAGCAAGAAGAAGAGCGCAGACTGTTGGTGATAGTAGAGCAGAAAGAGCAGCTGGCAAAAGAGAAAGCGGAGAAAGAATTAAAAGCAAAGGAGAAGCAAGAAGAAAAGGTGCGTCTCTTAGCACTGGCAGCGGAGAAAAGGAAGTTTGCAAGCGAGAAGCTTGAAGAAGAAAAAAATATAGCAAAGAAAAAGCGAGTAGAAGAGATAAAACTTGCGAAGCAACATAAGCAGACGAAGGCAAAACAACAAAAAAGATTAGTAAAGGAGAAAGCAGTTGTTGAAAAAAAAGCAACGGTAACTGCCGAAAATCAGAAAGTTGAAAAGCAAAGCAAAAAACCTAGAAAAAGGATTTTGTTAGCGCTGCTTTTTTTGATGTTTTCTGCTATTTCTTATAAAGCGTACGATGCTTATAAATCTGGGCCAATCGTGTTTAGTGAGAATGGAAAATACGGATGTAAGCTTGAAAATGGAGAAGTAATACTATATCCATCATTTACTGAGATAGGTAATTTTAAGTGGGGTGAAGCAATTGGAGTAAGAGGAGATTCCACCTTTGTGGTATCAGTAGATGGTAGTATTAGTTATATCTCAAATAAGAGTGGATCAAAAGAAATAGGTGAAGTCGAGGATAAGAAAATATCTGAGATAGATGATTCTACAAGTGTTGAAGATTCTGAAAAAATAGTAGAAGACGATGTGCTCTCAGAAGATGAGAAAATTGCGATTCGTAAGAAGAAAGAATCGATCGCTGCTGAAATGAAACAAGATTATAAGAAAGTCGAAGATTCAAATGATATAAAAGAAATGGAAAGGTTTCTTTTGAAATGGCCTAAGAGTATATATCAAGAAAGTATACAAAGTAGAATAGACAAATTGGTGATGGGAATGTCTTTAGAATCCGAATTGGAATTATTCGAAAAGTTAAAGTCGACTAGGTCAAAAGCAATAATAAACAAGTATTTACAGAAGTATCCGAAGGGGAAATATGTAAATGAAGTAAAAAAAATAAGTCAAGAGGAAATCAGGAAGGAGGAAGAATCAATTTGGTTGGATGTAGTTAGTTTGGATCAATTGGATGGATATGAAAAGTACATTGTAAACTATCCAAACAGTATTCATACTAATGAAGCAAGAAAAAAAGTATTGTATTTGCAAGAAGTAGAATATTGGAATAGAATTAAAGACTTAAAAGGAATTAGTGAATTTGAAAGTTATTTGAAGAAATATCCAAAGGGAAAGTTTGCAAGTGAAGCCACAAAGAATATTACGAAGCTACAAGTCGACAATACTAATCTGGTTCTAAAAAAGGAACTTTCTGATTATGCAGCAGAGATTAAGACAAAAGAATTAACTAAAGAGCAAAGTGAGGAATTAGAGGATTCGGTTTCAGAGTTGAAAGAGCCGAATATCTCCAAATCTAAATTGAATAATATAGAATCTAAATTGAAGAGTCTATATGGAGAAGTAGAAAGTAATTCTGCGAAACTGAAATTGCCACCAATTATAAAAGAAATTGAGGACGGATTTACAGTAAATAATGGCACTCAAAAATACACTTTGGGCTGTGAAGGAAAGGGCTGTCAAAAAGATGAGTCACCTTCAGTTCAAGTTACCATTGCACCTTTTGCGATTGGTAAGTACGAAGTGACACAAGGTTTATGGAAAAAAATAATGGGAAATAACCCTAGTTTTTATAACGATAAAAGTCCTAGTATTTTTCCAGTAGAAAACGTTAGTTATAATGAGGTAAAGTCTTTCTTAGCAAAATTGAATGCGATAGAAGGTAATCCTTATCGCTATAGATTACCTACGGAGTCTGAGTGGGAATATGCTGCTAGCGCTAATAAAAATACTGACTTCGCTGGATCAAACGATATCAATAAAGTAGCTCACTACGGTATGGTGACTGATGGTACTGCGAAAGTGGGGTCTAAAAAAGCTAATCAATTTCAGTTGTTTGACATGTCAGGTAATGTATCTGAATTTACATCGGACTGGTACAATAAGTATGATGAAAAAAATAAGGACCAAAAGTACATCGTAGTAAGAGGTGGCTCTTGGAGGAAAAAATCAAAGTCATGTAGGGTGAAGGCTAGAAATTATATTGATCCAAATGACAAAAATATGATGACAGGATTTAGGCTTGTCAGAGAGTTAAAATGATTACTATGAAAAGACTATTGTTATTTTGTATTGCTCTTGTATACATGACGTCTCTCGATGCTCAGCAGATATCAAGTTGGAGTAGCTATTATGAAAATGGATTCATTTGGAATCCTGCACTTACGGCCAAGTGGAATGCAGTAGAGACCAGTATAACACACAGAAAGGACTGGACAGGATTCGATGATAGTCCGGAATATTCTACGATAGCATATCAATATCCTTTTATAAGTAGGACGCATAAAAGGTCAAGTATAGGGGCGTATTTGGAACAAGACCAAGTAGGCCCATTTGAGAAATTGGGCTTTGCAGCTACTTATGCGTATGGATTTAGCCCACGCTTTATGGGGAAGTATGATGATATCCTTACTTTAGGTATCAAAGCAAGTTTCGGTAGGTATCAATATGATCCTAGTTCTCTAGTGGCTTTTGACGAGATTATAGATCGAGTAATTACACCAGAGATTATAGGAGAACCATCTATCTCACCTAATGTAGGATTTGGTATCTTTTATAATAGTATTTCGGATTTTTATGCATACCAAAAAAGTCATTATTACGTAGGTTTATCTTTAAATCAACTGGTCCCAAATAAAGCATTGACTCTTACTTATGCTTCTGGTGATTTTTTGCCTCTGGGAGAAATAATGAATAGACCACACGCCACTTTGCATGCTGGATACCGTCATATCCCTTTTAGAAGAGCGCAATATTTTGTGGAGCCTAACTTGATGGTAATCTATGGATTTAAGACAGCAATGCAAGTAATGACAAATGTCAGATACGAAAGAATAAACGCTTACTGGGCATCAGCAGGAGCAGCTACTAATGGAGAAGTTTTTCTACAGACAGGAGTCATCTTTGATAAGGATTCATTTATTGGTCCATTGGTCAAAGAAGGAGCGCTTCGAGTAGGTGTCAAGATGGATTATCATTTGGGTAATTTTGGAAAGTATGCTGGCATAGGGTATGAGTTCTATGCAGCTTATGTTTGGGAGGTCGAGTAATTCAAATTTAGAAAACATGAAATATATATTTATTCTAGTTTGTTTAATCTGCATTTCTGATCTAATAGGACAATGTCCTCCTGGGAATTTGCAATTGCAAACTCAACAGCAAATTAATAGTTTTCAAACTGACTATCCTGGATGTACGGAAATAAACGGAACTCTTGATATTGATGGTTTTGCAACTAGTAATATTTCTGACCTTTCTCCTTTGAATGTTTTAACATCAGTAACAGGATCACTAATCATTGAGGATAATGATCTGTTGATAAGTACATTTGGATTACATAATTTAACGAATATCGGATCAATTATTATTTCGCAGAATGATAACCTTGTTTTAATCAATTTAACTAATAACGCGTCTTCATTTTCTAGCCATGTAAGGATCAATGATAATGTTGGATTACAAGGGTTAATTATTGATGGTTCTTTTACTACCATTGAAGGTCAGCATATCATAGATAATAACCCTAATCTTCCATCAGTTGACGGATTTAATAATTTTACTACCGCTTTAGATGACGTTAGTATAGCTAATTTACCTGCTCTTACTAATTTAAATTGGCTTGATAATTTAACAACATCAGGCCCTTTCAGTGTTGTAAATTGTGATCAACTTGTCAATTTATCTGGATTGACGTCCCTTGCGACAACGAGTTTTTTTGCGATTAATTCTAATGACGCAATGACAAGTCTAGAAGGACTTAATTCCTTGTCTTCTGTAACATGGAATCTAGGGATAGTGAATAATTCTATCCTTACAAATTTAACTGCTTTATCTGGTGTTAGTGGTCAAGTGCAAGGTGATTTAGAGATTTCAAATAATTCAAGTTTGACGAATTTAACAGGACTAAATAATATTTCTTCTATTGGGATGAATTTGGAAGTAACGTCTAACTCAAATTTATTAAATATAGATGCCCTTTCTTCTATGATTGCTTTAGGAGATAACTTACATATACATAATAATACGAATCTAACAAGTGTCGCTGGATTGATAAATCTTAGTACAGTTGATGGATTTATAAATCTTCAAAATAACACATCCCTTAATTCCCTTTTCGGACTAGATAATATTAATCCAGGAACAATAACGAATATTACTTTAGCGGGTAATGGTATTTTAAATTTTTGTTCGGTTCAATCTATTTGTGACTGGATAGATGCAAATCCTGGACAAGCAACTATATCAGGAAATACAACAGGTTGTAACTCTGAAGCTGAAGTAAATGCTGCATGTCTTCCTTGTGGTAGCCATCCTGATTACGACGCTTTAATGGCTTTTTACAACTCAACTAATGGCGCTAGTTGGACGGTAAATACTGGTTGGGTGGATGGAGTAGCTGGCACTAATTGTAACCCTTGTAACGGATGGTATGGTGTGTCATGTAATGGTAATGGAAGGGTCAATTGTATAGATATGGATAGTGACCCCAATTGCAGCTTTATGGGTATGTTTGGTAATAATTTGACAGGTGTATTGACTGAAGATATACAGTTTCTTGATGAATTGGAAACATTATTATTAGACTTTAATATGATTGGTGGAGAGCTACCTACATCTATAGTAAACATGACTAACCTTGTAAACTTGGAAATAATAGAAAATAATTTTTCTGGACCTATTCCACCAGGCCTAGGATTGTTACCAAACTTAAGTGTATTTAGCGCTCAAAAAAATAATCTAAGCGGATGCTTTCCAAGTGACTTGATTAGTAAATGTGGGAGTTTCTTTAATTTTTCTTCAAACCCTCTACTCCCTTGGGAGGGAGATTTTACTCAGTTTTGTGCAACTACTGGAAATAGTAACGAGCAATTCGGTGCACCTTGCGATGTTGATAATTCTATTATTACTAGTGACGTTATATTAGACGATTGCTCTTGTGCTGAACTTTGTCAAGCTTACCAAGCTATGTGGGCACCAAACAGTACAGATTTCTGTTCGGGTGATGAGTTAGTTTTAACGGTAAGTTTTACTGGAGGTAATGGTCCATATGACATTAGTGGTACTACAGGTAATCTAAGTGGTATCATTGATGGTGAAACAATTTCAGTTCCATCACCAAGTTCGGGTAACTATACTATTACTTCAGTAACAGATGCTAATGGTTGCCAACCAGATAATCTACCATACTCTGTAAATATTACTGTTCATACCAATCCAGGAGGAAGTGCTCTAGTCCCACCACCAACATGTGTTGGAGATGATATGTTGATTGATTTTACTTTTGTATCTGTCGGAAGTAGCACAAATGTTATTAGCTATAATTGGACAGGTCCAGGTTATAGTTCCTCCACTGAGGATGTCTTGATTTCTGATATTCAAGTATCAGAGGAAGGAGCATATAATCTTGTTTATACCGATAATAACAACTGTAGCAATTCATTGTCAATAGATGTAGTTGTGAACTCTATACCTACAGCTCAAATTTTTGGTGGTAATACTATTTGCCCTGGAGGATCAACAACTTTGACCGCTTCAGGAGGGGATACTTACCTGTGGAGTAGTGGGGAATCTACAGATGTGATACAAGCCTCAAATCAAGATACTTATCAAGTTACCGTAACTGATACTAATGGTTGCACAGCATCTTCAAACATCGATGTTGAGTTTCAGGGGTTATCAGTATCAGGAGAAGGTACAGAGATCTGCAACATGAATGAACTAGATATTAATGTGTTTACTTCAGATGGTTCTAGCTCTGATATTATAGTAGAGTTTGTCGACAATCCAAATGTAGAGGGCGAGACAGATTTTTCATTTTTTGGAGGATTTGGAATCATTGATAATACACTTATCAATACGTCCACCATAACTCAAGTTGTGACCTATGAGGTATATACTTGTCCTGGATTTGTTAATTCGATCGAGGTAATAGTTTACCCAGACTTACAAGTTGAATTTAATGATCCTCTCATAGTTTGTGATGGATTTGATATAGATGTAATAGCGATTCCTTTTGGAGGGTCAGGTAATTATGTCAATTACCAATGGGGGGCTCCAGGTTTGGAGACCACATCAACTATTTCGGTTAATCCCTTTACTACTACTACATACGTGGTTACAGTAACAGACGATATAGGTTGTACCGGATCTAGTCAAGTTCAAGTTTTTTGGAATCCTCCAGTTCAATTTGATTTAATTCCTACGGCAGATGTAGCTTGCCAAAATGGTATAGAAGAAGAATTGATAAGTATTGCTGTAGAGTTTATAAGTGGCACTTCACCTTATGCCATTACCTGGAATGTTGATCCAGGGTTTAATAATTTGGATTACTATTTATCAAATAATAATGAAGTATTAACCATATATGAAGAGACAAGTACATCAGGAATTTATACGATAAGTTTAGAAGTCGAGGATGCCAATGGATGCGTTCAATTTGAAGAAATCGAAATAGAAGTAGGTCAAGTGCCATTCATACTTGTACAAGATATCGACCTATCATGTGCAGGATCTAATCAACCAGTGTTTATCAACGTATCTGGAGTCGCGACATCTGGTCCTCCAGTAAGTTTAATAGAATTATATTCTTGTGATAATATTTTTATCGAAGATGCGGGTGGGAATAGTGCAAATTTTGAAGTAGACCCAAATATATACAATTGTCTGTTGGTAATAGTTACTGACCAAAATGGATGTCAGGCAAGTGAAGAGATTGTATTAAATGTAAATTCTATTGAAGTAGAGCCCACCTTAACGGGTTTTAGTCACTGTGCAGGTGAGACCTCTACAGTTTCTGTAGATAATCCTAATCTATATTCTAATTGGACGTGGAATACAGGAGAAAATATTTCATCTATAACAGCTAATAGAGATACGAATTTTATATATGTTGTGACAGTAACAGAGGCGAATACTGGATGTACTGGTATAGAAAGTTTTGAAGTATTGATAGAGGACCGTCCAAATATTTCATTAACTGGATCGCTATCATTTTGCTCAGGAAGTGTTACGACGTTAACAGCTGCCGGCGGTGCTTCTTACGTATGGACCTCACAATTATCTACGTTGTCAAGTACGGCTGATGTGACGATCGATACTCCAGGAAACTATAATGTATTGGTGACCAATACTGCAGGATGTACATCTGATTCTACAGTAACGGTTATAGAAGATACCGAATTATTAGTCACACTAAATACATTATTGCTATGTGACTCAGATACGGACACGCTGAGTGCAGGACAGAGTTTTACGACTTACAATTGGGAAAATAGTTTGGGCGATAATCTAGGGGATGATTATTTAGTAGTCGTAGGTGAAGGGACATATTGCGTGACAGTAGTAGATGCTGCTGGCTGTTCTGGTTCTACATGTAGTACAGTGGTATCTAACACATCTCCTACTGTGGAGGTAACTCCTTTTGTAGAGGTCTGTAGAGAGGATGTTGGTTTAGCACCAGGAGTCTTATTAAATTTTAATGACCAAGTATTGGGCGGAGTTTCAGGGTCTTGGTTCAATCTTGATAATATAGGAGGACCTAACTTTTTGGATGATCTTAATTCGGTAGACTTTACTGGAATAGCAAGAGACACATTTAAGTTTGAGTTTCGTACTGATTCGGCAATGGGATTATGTGTAGAGGCAAGAGATACTATGTGTGTTTCTGTGATTAATTGTGCCTGCCCTTCGGTTGATGTTTTCCCTTCTCCATCGATATGTAATGTAGGTGGAGAAGTGATTGATCTAGAGACACTCGAAAGCACAACAGAAGAAGTAACTTGGACTCCGACGGGCTCCAATATCATTGATATTACTTCAGGTTCTATAGTGGATGTATCGGGTGTAGCTCCAGGTGTATATCAATTCACAATGACACTCGTCAATCCAGTTGGGGGTAATTGTCCAGATAGTAATATTACATCTCTTATAATCGTCGAAGGAGCTATTGCCGAAGGGATAGATAATACGGTTTGTAATGCTGATTCAGGAAACGGTCCCGCTACTATTGATCTTAATTCGACATTGACATCGGCGACCACTATGGGAGGTATTTGGACTGATGCGACCGGAGCAGTAGTAAATAATATATTTGATGGTACTGGATTAACCCCAGGTACTTTTGTGGTATTTACTTACATGGTTACAGGGACACCACCATGTTTTGATGTTTTTACAGAAGTAAGCATAACTGTAGTGGACTGCAACTGCCCTCCTATAGAATTGTCTACAGCAACACTATGTAATGACAATGAAAATTTATTAGACCTTAATGATCTAATCATACTTATAGCTGCCAATCAAACAGGTACATGGAATTCACCCAGCGGATCGAATCAGTTGCCAGGTGGATCACTAACAGGAAGTGAACTAAATCCACTTGGCGTTGCACCAGGTGATTACGATTTACTATTTATCTTTGATAATCCAGAGGAAGGCTGTCCTACTGACTGGCCAACAACAATTACAATACTAGATCCACTCCAAGCAATAGCATCTGAGCCAGATGGTTTTCATGTTTGTAATTCTTTATCAGGAGGAATCTCAACTTCGATAAGTCTATTTAATCTACTTGAGCCAGGCTATGCTACTGGAGGGCTATGGAGTCAGACGGCTGGAAATAGCCTTACTTTACAGTCTGACGATACAGTGAATTTCGAAGGAGAAACAGCAGGCAATGAATATATTTTTGCCTACAACATAGAAGGTAATAATACTTGTAATTCGATATCTACGGAGGTTTTGATTATCGTAGATGATTGCGGGTGTCCTTTTGCTGGAGTGAACTATCCAGATGATATGTGTAATAAGGGAGGGGAGGTATTAGATCTTAATAGTTTATTGGATCCTGGATTTAATGATGGAGTATGGACCATTAATTTTTCATCAACTTTGATAGATCTAGAGCAAGGTGTTACTCTTGATCCTGCTGATAAAACACCAGGCATCTACAATGTTTGCTATACGTTTGATCCTGCGCCTATGTCTTCCGATTGTGCTATGGATACTTGCGTTACCTTATTAATAGTAGAGCAAAAAGAAGGAAGACTTTTATTAGATAATGATCTAGTATGTAATAATATTTCCAACGATAATAATAACATATACAATTTTGATGCAATCGTAGATAACGCAACTCCTTTTGATGCCAACGGAATCTGGGTCCAAGTAGACGGAGACGCATCTATAGATATGAGCAATACCCAAGCTGTAGTATTCGATGAAGGGGCTGGAGTAAGTGTCGGAGATACTTATGCTTTTGAATACCAATTAGAAAGTGAAACACCTTGTGAATATAGGTCATATCCTTTTACGTTAATTATAGATTGCTCTGGTTGTGAGCCACTACCGATATTATCTATCCCAAGTCTTTGCTCTTCTGTTGGGATAATAAATTTTACAGATTATGAGACTACTCGCTCAGGAGGGACATGGACTTCGACAGAGTTAACTATAGTCAATAATATATTAGATATATCATCGATAGCAGAAGGTAGTTATGTCGTTTCTTATGAAGTACCGGACCCAGAAGAGGAACCTTGTGTGAATGTTGTTGATGTCAATCTAGAAATCATTACAGCCGCAAGGCCAATTGTAATAGGTACTGAATACTGTGAAAATACGGATAGCGTAACCTTACAGATTACGAATGCTTCTAGTTTTAGTTCTATCGTTTGGCAAGAAGGATCTTCCGAGCAAATGATTAAGATTGCTACAAGTGATTATCAGCAAATAGATTTGATGACTACGGATCTGAATGGTTGTGAAGAAATGATAACTATACCGCTCCAAAGTACTGGCTCGCCAGGAGAAGAGTGTACTGATAATAATGGCTTTCCAGGCTTCTTGGATGATAACTGCGAATGTATCACCGATACAGAATGCAATTTGTTATGCGCAGATGATTTTAGTTTTGTACAAGTAGGGGAAAGCACATTAGTTAATGTTTTGGATAATGATATACTTCCTGACGGAGTTTCATGGCAAGTCAAAAATATTTCAGATGACATTATACAAGTGGTAAATGAAAGTGAAGATGGAGTTTTAGAAATTGAGGTGACAGAAAATTTCTTTGATACTCTTTATATTACGTATGAAGTCTGCAAAGAGGACTGTAGCGAATGTAGCTCAGCGAAGCTCGCTTTGATGAATGAAGCTTTGATGGATGTTATACAGACCAATATCATATCTCCAAATGGAGATGGAAGTAATGAGGTTCTTAGATTCACCGAAAATGATGTAATTGAAGGTTCTGAAATTTGGATTTATAATCGTTGGGGAGATACCGTTTTCCATATGGAAAACTATGATAATTCTTGGAATGCAGATGGGTACCCAGGAGGTATTTATTTTTATGTGTTGAGAGTGAATGGTGTGGATATTAAAAAGACTTTAACTGTGGTAAAATGAGATTGAAATTTTTATTGACGTTCAATTTTTTCATTTCGATTAATGTTTGCTTGTTAGCTCAAATTAATATTGAATGGATACAAAATTATGGGGGTTCCGGCAGTGATACACCTATGACTATAGATGTTCTGGAAGACGGAAACTACATGATTTGCGGTTATACCGGTTCTATTAATAATGATTTTAATTCGAATTACGGCGGCAGTGATATGTTCGCTATGAAAATGGATGTTAATTTTAATGTAATATGGACCAAAAATTATGGAGGATCTCAAAATGACTTTTTGAATTCATTTGTAGAGCTGCAAGATGGATTTTATATAGCAGGATATAGTAGATCTGACAATAATGATATTACGATTCCCTTTGGTAATAATGATTATATAGTAATTAGGTGCGACTTAGAAGGTAACGTAATGTGGTCTAAAAATTATGGAGACTTCAATGAGGAATCTTTATCCGATTTAATTATTGATGAAGATGATTTGTTTTTGGTGGGTTCAACTAATTCGAACGTTTCATCGGATTATAATGCTCAGGTTATAAAAGTAAATAGTGCTGGTGAAGAAGAATGGAGTAGAGAATTTGGAGGTGTAAACTCTGATTCTTTTCGTAAAGGAGTAAGAGTAGGAGATGAGCTTATGTTTTTTGGACAATCAGAATCATCGACAGGAGATGTGAATCAAAATTACGGAGATAGGGACATTTGGGTGGTAAAAACTGATTTGAGTGGAGATGTAACATGGAGTATGAATTATGGAGGATCTGATGTCGATTATATGGAAGATGTTGTTGATGTTGGCGATGGATTTATAATAGGTGCATCTTCTGCATCCAATGATATTGATGTCAATTCAAATTATGGAAATAATGATATTTGGTTATTTAAAATTGATTATTCAGGAGCAATAATTTGGAGTAAGAATTATGGTGGAAGTGGAGATGACAGACTCAATGGAATCACATTTTCATCAAATGGAATTTTTGTATCTGGCTACTCTGATTCAAATGATTTCGATTTAATTTCAAATTATGGAGGGGATGATATGTTTGTTTTTGAGGTTGATGGACAAGGGAATCTTATATGGACAAAAAGTATAGGAGGCTCCAATATTGATCAAGCAATGAAAGTGATCAATACTGAATCAGATGTATTAGTGTTGGGGAAATCTTCCTCGAGTGATTTGGATATAGGTAACAACTATGGTAGTTTTGATATTTTTTTAGCGAATCTCGAACTTTGTTCTCACCCGGATTACAAACCTTTAATGTCCTTCTACAGTAGTACTAATGGAGATCAATGGACAAATACTTTAAATAATAATCAACCTTGGGCTCAATCATGCAATCCATGTGATGGGAGTTGGTATGGAATAGGTTGTGAGAATGATAGGGTTACATCTATCGTTTTGGAATATAATAATTTAACAGGCGAAATACAAGCATTGGAATTTGACCTTTTGGAGATTTTCGATTGCGCTGAGAATAATATTGGAGGTGAGATGCCCTCTTTTGATCAAGTTCCTAAACTAGAAAAATTCTTGTGCTTTGATAATAATATTGGAGGTGAAATATTCTCTTTTGATTCAATCCCTAATTTGCAGGAATTCTCTTGTTCTTTTAATAATATTGGAGGTGAGATGCCCTCTTTTGATGAGGTCCCTAATTTGACGATTTTTCATTGTTCTTTTAATAATATTGGAGGCGAAATACATTCTTTCGATCAGATCCCTAATTTGCAGAAATTTTCTTGTTCTAATAATGATATAGGAGGCGAGATGCCTTCTTTTGATCAAGTCTCTAATTTGCAGAAATTCAATTGTTCTAATAATGAGATAAGAGGCGAGATGCCCTCTTTTGATCAGGTACCAAATCTATTATCGTTCAATTGCTACAATAACGAAATTGGTGGAGAATTACCATCTTTATTGGATGTTCCAAGTTTGAGAGTTTTCTATATAAATGACAATTTGATTCAAGGTTGTTTAGATTCGATTGGTTTTCTATGTGAATCATTAATATATAATGAAGATTATGATTCATTTATTATTAATAGCTCCGAGGATACAATATGGCATTATACAACGGATGGGTATAATATTGACCGCAATCCGTTCCTTCCTTGGCAAGGGGATCTAACTCAATATTGTTTGGGTTTAGATTCTCCAAGTGAGCAAGAAGGAGCACCATGCGATCTTGACGGTGATCCTAATACTCTCGATCAAATAACTAACTGCCAATGCGTAAGTCTGACTCAAGACACAATATTCTTATCCTACAACGACGCCCAAGGCGTTGTAGGTGACACATTAGATTTCTACCTTTCAGTGGATGGCTTTGAAGAAATAATTGGTTTTGGGTTTGCTACTTTTTGGGATACGATTCAGCTTGAGTTTGCTGATATTGATTTGCTAAATCAAGGACTGCCAAATTTCAATACAAATTCGATAGCTGTTTTTGATGATCTAGTAGCTTTTTCTTGGGATGATGGAGGTAATAATTATACGCTTGATGATGGTTCATTTTTGTATAGGTTAAGATTGAAAGTAATTTCAGATCGTTGTGAAAATTCTGTAATAAGTATTATCCCAACATTTAATGGAACGCTGGAATTTGCAAATTCTGATTTCATTGCAATTGATTATAACCTCGATTTTGGGTCGGCTAATATTGTCAACGACTCTACCGTAGATTTGGATTACGAAGATGGGGATAATATCGAGCTCTGTCTTAATGATCCATTAGAATTGAATCTATCAACAATTTCAGATTCCAAAGTTTACATCGAATGTGAGACATGTATATTGTCAGCTGATTCTACTGATTTGGGAGGAGGAGTGGTGACAGTATTTTTTGATCAGCCAGGAGTATGGCCCATCACTTTTTATACAGATTCAGAATCATGTGGTCAAGGACAAAGTATTGTGATAAATGTGATCGCTATTGAAGGGCCACAGCTAGAAGCAACACTGAATACACAAGGCGGTTATTGTCAAGGCCAAGAGCTGACTGTCAGTATAATCGATTTAGGATTTGGCTCACAATTTTCTTTTCAAATATTAGATCCATTTGGAGCTACAGTGGCTGATGGGGGCGGAGTGTCCAATATAGACTCTCAATTTTCGCCTACTATTTCTGGCCAATATTCGATACAGTCGTTTAATGATTTGGGATGTGAAGGAGAGACTGTGTTTTTTGATTTGATTGAAAGCCCAGTACTTGAGGAACCATCGATACAATGTTCAAATGGATTGAACTCCATTACTTTCTCCTGGAATGATGTAGGGGCTACTTATGCTGTGTTGATAACTTCTGGACAGTCTTCTGGATCTCTAAATAGTACTACGTTTACAGTTGATAATTTGATTGATGGAGAAGAAGTAAGTATTGATCTTATTGTTGCTGATCCCAATGGTATTTGCGATAATATACTGGTAACTGATTCTTGTACATATCAATCTACATGTCCAGAAAACCCTTTGGCTTATCCTTCATGTGACTTGGCATTTTCCAATCCTGTCTGTAATTTAAATGATCTAACAGCTTATTGTAGCCGTATGCCAGCGCTTAACCAAAATGGACCTTCTCCATTCTGTAGTGGTATAGGTATTACTGACAATATATCTTGGTTTTCTTTTATTGCTGGAAACGGCAATTATTCTATAAAGATACTAGAGAGTGATTGTATCAATCAACAAGGTTTTGATCAAGGGATACAAGTAGCAATTTTGGAAAGTATGGATGGGTGCGATATCTCTAATGAAGTATATTGTTCAGGTGTTTATATGGACGGACAGACATTTGAAATCTCTTCGGATGTGTTAATTTCAGGAGTGCAATATTTTCTTCTTATAGATGGTTGGGTAGGAAGTGTTTGTAATTATGAAATAGAAATATCAGGTGATCACTCACCATTTCAATATGAAATAAATGGACTCTGTGTGACTTCTCCTATCTCCTCTTGTGATAATGAGTCAGTGGTTAACTTAGGAGATGTTATTTCCATTATACCCGATGAGTTACCTACGTTATCATTTCCGGTGCAAGATGAAATTTTGTGGACTATTTTAACGCCATCAGGAATACAACTTAATGTAGTTACCAACGAAAATTTATTGACACAAGAGCTTAATGAATTGGGGATATATAATATTTGTATTAATAGTGGAATACAGGGATGCATTGAATCTAATTGGGCATATTGTATCGATATAGAAGTGGTAGATAATACTTGCGATCATCCAGACCTTCCGGCATTAATTTCTTTATATAATTCAACTAATGGGGCAAGCTGGTTTAACAATACAGGATGGAAAGAAGGAGCGGAGGGGACAAATTGCGATCCTTGTAATGGCTCTTGGTTTGGTATAGAATGTGAAAATGGAAGGGTTGTTTGCGTGGATTTGGACGGAGTAGCAAATTGTAGCACTATAGGTAATACGGGTAATAACCTTGCAGGTAATTTGATGGATTATAACCTCGAAAAATTGAAATTTTTCAGCGTTTCACGAAATCAATTAGAAGGAAATCTTCCAAATTTTTCTGGAATGCCTGAACTGGAAAGTTTTTACTGTTCATATAACAAGCTAGAGGGAGATATCCCTAATTTCTCTGAATTACCTTTATTATCTAACTTTTCTTGTCATGATAATGATCTATCAGGAGTTATTCCTGATTTTGAAAGTTTAAGTTTCTTGTCAAATTTAGACTGTTCATTTAATAATCTGGAAGGAAGAATTCCAGAATTTAGTGATTTATCCAATTTAGAAAATATCTATTGTAGTAACAATATTCTTTCAGGCGAAATTCCGTTGTTTGCAACACATACGAAATTAGTGAGTTTGTTATGTGACCACAATATGCTAAGTGGAGCAATTCCTGACTTATCAAATTTGCCGAATCTAAGGGTTTTAAGTGTTGAATCTAATTCCCTGACTAGCTGCTATCCTGATTACATTTGTTCATTGGAATATTTTAGTGCAATCAATAACCTTTTACTCCCTTGGAAAGGAGATATCCAACCTTTCTGCAATGGAGAATCACAGAACGGTGCTCCATGTTTGCTTGACAGCGTAGAAGGAGAGATTGATGCAAACTGTGAATGTACATTGAAAGAAGAGTGCACTTATGACTTGTTGGACGATGAGGTAATTATAAATGTATCTGATGCTATTAGTGTAGATGTCTTTGAAAATGATGAACTTCCTATTACATATACATCTTCGATTACAAACAATTCACATCCTGATCTACTTTCAGAATACACTTTCGAAGATGGTCTATTTGAGTTTGTAATCACGGATGATTTCAGTGAGGTGATTAGTGTTACTTATGAAGTATGCGATGCCGACTGTGTAGATTGTTTTAGCGCTCAGCTAAACATATCCAATGAAGCCATCCAGCATATTATTCAGACCAATATCATTTCTCCTAATAATGATGGTGCTAACGATGTACTGAGATTTACGGAAGCAGCAGTAGTAGAAAATTCAGAATTGTTCGTTTATAATCGGTGGGGAGACCGAATCTTTCAGATGAAAAATTATGACAATAGTTGGACTGCGGAGGGCTATCCTGGAGGTATTTATTTTTACGTATTGAGAGTCAACGGTGTGGATATCAAAAGGACATTGACAGTTGTGAAATAGATAATTATAATTTCATACTATAAACTCTTCGCTTCGTACTGTATTTATGGAGTGGTATGATAGAGACCATACTTTAGATGAATAATAATTATCAAAAATAATTAAAAATGAAGAAAGCAATTCTTACTCTAGTCACGATTATCGTTTCACTATCATGCTACGGCTCTTGTATAAAAGGAGACTGTGTCAATGGTAAGGGTATCTACAAATTCAAAAACGGATCTATCTATAATGGTGAATTTAAAGAAGGTAAGCCTCATGGTAAAGGCCTACTTAAAACTTCTAAAAGAGTATGTAAGTCCAGTTGGGTTGAAGGTAAGAAAGAAGGTTAGGCCATTTGGAAGTTAAAGAATGACTCTAAAATCTATTGCTTTTACAAGAATGATAAGAAGGATGGTAAGGGCAAGCTCGTTAATGCTGAAAATGAGGTAGTAACTATCTACGTTTGGAAAAATGGAAAGTTAATAAAAGAAACGAAAGCAAAAAAGGGTAAGCCTCTAAAAGGGATAAGCACTAAAAAAGAAGAAGTTTTGAAACCTTCGGTACAAAATTCAACCGAAGAAACACCAGTAGTAAATGAAGTAGTGAGAAAAAAGCAAGAGGTGACTGCAGAAATGAGTGATAAGGATAGACAAGAGCGAACTATAAAGACCGGCGAGGAAATCTATGTATGTAATCGAGGTAAAAAGTGTTCCGCTATAGTCCAAGCAACGTCTAAAAGTAAAGTGAAAATAGAGCTTGCTGAGCTTTGTGAGCCAGGAGGTTTTTTCTCATCGACAATGGATATTAAATTAGCTGGAACTAATATATGGCTTGATAAAAAACATATTTACAAAAGCAATGAAGGCTGTGTGGGTGAATACTCCGCTTGGTAAAGCTAGCTAATTTAAAACTTTTGTATTCGTGAATATGAATTATTAATCATCAAGAGAATTGGGGCTGCGCAAGCCACATTTCAATCATTTAGTGCCGCAAACTTTTGTGCGTTATCTATGAAAGCCAAATTAGCGATTCTTAAAAAGTCAAGAATCTTCATCTAATCACATTCCACAGGATTTTCAATTAGATATAAACGACGGACTCTTTACATCTATGTCTCAATAGAATCTAGAGTGAATAAATGGACTAGGTAGCAACACATAGTGTAACTGGATACTTTCATATAATAAGGATTCGATATCCATTTAATCTATGATCAGACGGATTATAATTCATTAAATATTTAACCAACATATTCTCATTACAATCTTTAATATTACCCTGCCCATAAGGTTTTGGTCTTGATCCTTAGTTATTAAAAGCGTATTTATACACCTATTGTGATGGTTCATACAGTATTTTTCTGACCTCTTAGTATTGATTCTACATTTGAAGCATAAAATAAACGAAAAATGAAAAAAGCAATACTTACCCTAATTACAGCAATAGTTTCTCTATCATGCTACGCAGCATGTATCTCTGGAGACTGCAAGAATGGCAAAGGAGTCTACGAACTCAAAAATGGATCTGTTTATAGCGGAGACTTTAAAAATGGCAAGCCTCATGGCTTAGGTTTAATAAAGACTACGAAAGGGATTTGTAAATCCAATTGGATAGGTGGTAAGAAAGAGGGGAAAGCAATATGGAAGCTAGAAAACGATTCTAAGCTATATTGCTCTTATAAGAATGGAAAGAAACAAGGTAAGGGAAAGCTAGTAAATGCGGATAATAAAGTAGTAGCCATATATCTATGGAAAAATGGTAAATTGATCAAGCAGAAGAAGGCTCAGGCTAAGAAGAAGACAGTGGGTGTAGTAAGTAATGAAGAAATAAAGGTAGGAGAGCCAGCCGTAGAAAACCATGTAGAGAAAGAGCCCGTTGCAGAAGTGAAACCTGATCTAATGCCTGGGCAAATGATTAGCTTTCGTGAGTCATTCTCTTACAATACGGGTGATGGAAGTTTTCTTAGTAACTTGATGGGCTCTTATCTGACGGCGGATTATAGTGTTAGATTTTATGGAGTTGTAGAGCAACAACTTGGAGATCGTTATAAAATTGTAATTACTCATGGAGAGATTTTAGATCCCAAATGGGCATCTATGAATTATTTCGATTATAAAGGCTATGCAGTGCGAGATATGAATCAAAAGATTGGCAATGCAATATTTATGACTCAAGAAGAAGTCGTATTGGTGGATTAATTAAAGTTTTACTTAGTATTTAAACAGATCGGAAAATCATCCTGAGTAGGGTGGATTAACTAAAAAAAATAAATTTAAAATATATTATGAAACATATGCTACTATTACTCTTGATTACCACGTTCATCTCCTGTTCGAAAGAGGAACCAACAAATACAAATGCAAATCAATCCATAGTGGAATCTATTTCTGATGTAGACGGAAATATATACAATGGAATAAAAATTGGAGATCAAGTGTGGTTAGGTTCTAATCTTAAAACCTCCAAGTATAATGATGGCACTCCTATAACAGAGTTAGCTGGTAATGAAGAGTGGGATGATGCTGATGATAATTGGTCATCAGCAAGATGTATCTATGATAATGATTATTCGCTCAAAAGTACTCATGGGTTTTTATATAACTTTTGGGCAGTAAGTGCTACATATAATGGGAATAAAAATATTTGTCCTATCGGATATAAAATACCATCAATAGAAGACTGGGGAAAATTAAGTTTGTTTTTAGATCCCAATGGAACAGGAGGTAACAATATTGCAGGTGGTGCATTGAAAGTTACAGGCACCAATTATTGGAGGGATCCAAATGCTGACGCAACAAATGAAACTGGATTTTCGGCCATACCATCGGGTGATAGAAGTGGCAGTAGTGGAAGTTTTGATGATTTGGATCGTAAAGCCAATTTTTGGTCTTCGTCATCTGAATTACCTGATTCTGGAGGTGGAAGAGCCTATTGGGTAAGCTTGTCTTTTGGGAATGGAGAATTGCTTTTTCCTGTACCAAAAACTAAAGGTATGGGATTTAATTGTAGATGTATAAAAAATTAAATTTGATTGAATATTTAAGTGGATAGCCGCACTAGTTGTAATGTTCAAAAGGGTAGTGTTTTTATCTATTTGATTTCAAAGTACGCACGAGTAATAAATTTGGAAAATTTGTTATATCTAATAGAATAATAAACTTAGAAGAGATTGTCATATTAATTGACAGTCTCTTCTTTAGTTTGGCACTATTTGTATATGATTTTAATACAGGTTCTTATTTTTTATTAAAAATTGCTAATAATAGTGGTTTAGATTGATGCATTACTCGTTTAAGGAATATTCAAATATTGGCTACTTATCAATAGTTAAATATTTCAATTAATCGCTTCATACAATAAAATGACTGATTCAAATAGTTTTCGATTTGGGGCAGCACATCGCATATACCTTTAGAGTATTGTTAATCAAAATTTATATTGAATTATGAAAAAAATATTATTTAAAATTACGGCACTTTATCTACTTGTACTACTTGTGTCTTGTGATAATCCGATTACAGAAGTTTCAGATGAAGTTAATGGCTATACTGAAGATATAATGCTTCAACGTGCTGAGGCGTTAGCAGGATTGAAACCGATGAGTGTAGATTCTGTGATTACTAATAATCCTGAGATTGATGTAAGAGGAGGGATTGTAGAATTTCAAAGAGTTACAGAGTATTTGCAAGAGGGCCAATGGTTAGGAGGTCAATTTTCTAAGTCTACACTAAGTCAATACAAAATATTTGCGGAGATAGTTTCTACTTCTGGCTCAAATAAAGTATATGTGTATGGGTACGACGATGATTATAATGACTATTCATACGTAAGAAAAGGAACACAAGATTCTTACGTTTCTAGTGATGATTTATCCTCTAATGAAGAAGCGGGTTACATCGGAGCCTATGCCTTCAGTGCTGGGCAAGTGACTGTTAAGTTTTCATATGAGCGAATTGAAGATCATGGTAGCGCGGATAATAACTCTGGCTTTACAGCAGAGCCAATTGACGTCTCTCCAGGTAATGGTGTAGTCGGACAAACCTACTTTAATTTTAAAGTGAGAATAACAAGTGGAACTGCTAATAGTGCTATTGTAGATTTTTATGCACCAGATGGAGAGCAATACAATGGATTTCAATTGCCTAAAAGTGGGACTACATTTAACTTAAGTAAGAAGTTGTCGCAAGTTGGAACTTACTATTATAGGTATGTAGTAAATAGCAGTAGTCATGCGTATGTTTCCCAATGGAAAACGATTATCGTAGAATCAGCAAATTCATCAGAAGGTTTTTCTGAGAGTTGTATGGAGACTAGGTATTCTAATTGTAGTTATGCTAGATCTGATAATGCGTTTTATGCTAGTAATTCTTCATTGGCAGGACAATGTACATGGTATACTTATGGTAGAGTAGTTGAGCTTTCAGATAAAGGTGAATTATCAAGTGGAGTAAAACAGAAAATGAGCAATGCCTTTTGGGGTAAGAGTGGAAGACATGCTAAAAACTGGCCGGGTATGATGAATGGTAATTGGACAAGCACAAATAGTGCTGCCCTCCCTGCCCATAAACGTAAGAAGGGTCTCATAGCTGTATGGCAATTTGGTGACTATGGACACGTTGGTTTTGTAGAAGAGATTTCATCAGATGGATCTATGTATAGGCTCTCAGATTTTAATAGAGGAGGTAATACGACTAAGAGAGACAGATGGTATAGTTTCACAGGTACCAGTGATCGATTAGGAGGCGTATATCCTTCCTTTTTGGATCCTGAGACACTTTAAGATTATTTTATAAAGAGGCTCTATATGAGCCTCTTTATTTTTCTAGCGAAAAGCATTATTGAGATTCCTATATTCAGTTGTTTTTTTTATCTTGTTATAAGTTTTGCTTAGCCCAATCGATTACAATTATGTTAGAATGTTTTACAAAGATTAAATTCTGTCTTTTTACTTTTTTATTTGTCCTATTGAGTCCAGGGTTATCCGCTCAAGTACTGGGATATAGTCAAGGGGAAGTAATTGATAACTTTATAGTAACTGATGTAAAGGGAGACACATATTCATTATATGACATAACAGAATCTGGTAAATATGTCTATATAGAATTCTTTTTTGATACAGCTCCACCATGTCAAGAATCGGCACCTATATTTTATGAATTTCATGAAAAGTATGGATGTAGTAAAGGTGATATCTTTATGATGTCTATAAATAATGGAACTGACGATGATGCTGAAGTAATAGCTTTTCAAGAAAGTTTTGATGGCGGATTTTCACATACCACAGCGATCAGTAATGATGGCGGATCTAATGTTGTGGATGCTAGATTTAATCCTGAAACATACCCAACCTATTGTTTGATAGGACCTGATAATACGTTACTATTTGATGATATCTGGCCTCTTACCGATGTGAGTACATTTGAGGCAACATTCCCAGTAGGTTTTGAACCTGAAGAGTTACAATGTAACCGTCCATTTATTACTACATGGAAAACGGATAATGTTGGATCATCTTGCTCTTCCTGTATTACGATTCCTACTAGTCCTAATTATACTTATAGCTATGATGTAGACTGGGAAAACGATGGTATATATGATGATTTTGGAGTTACAGGAAACATAACGCATGACTATGGAGTACAAGACACCTTTCTAATGGCTATTAGAGGTGATTTTCCAAGTATCTTTTTTAATGGTATAGGTGATAGCGAGAAGATTATTTCTATTGATCAGTGGGGAAGTATTGAATGGCAAACAATGAGAAATGCCTTTGTTGGATGTCATAATTTAATTGGTAAAGCTAATGATATCCCATTCCTAGATGATGTGACCGATTTAAGTAATATGTTTCAGAACGCAAGATCTTTTAATCAAGAAATAAGTGATTGGGATGTATCAAATATTACCAACATGTCAGGTATGTTTAAGGGGGCACTTGATTTTAATCAAAATATAGGAGTGTGGGACGCTTCCAAAGTTATAAACATGAATTCAATGTTTGAGTCTGCATTTGGTTTTGATGGTGACATAGGTATGTGGAAGGTTGATAGCCTTGAAAATATGTCATCTATGTTTAATGGAGCAGTACGTTTTAATCAAGACATTAGTCAATGGAATGTTTCTAATGTGATTAATTTATCATTTGCTTTTCAAAATGCTAATGCCTTTGATCAGGATTTAAATACTTGGAATGTTTCAAGTGCTGTTGACATGTCATCTATGTTTTCTGGAGCGAGTTCTTTCAATCAAGATATAAGTTCATGGAATGTTTCAAATGTTATCAACATGTTTAACATGTTTGAACGTGCAACTTCTTTCAATCAGAATATTGGAGTTTGGAATGTATCAAATGTTTCACAAATGGACTCGTTATTTGCTGGTGCGATTAGTTTTAATCAAAATCTAGAGGCTTGGGATTTAAGTTCGGTAAATTCATCGTATAGTATGCTGAATCGCTCTGGGTTATCTATAACGAATTATGATTCTACTTTGATCGGTTGGGCAAATAACTCAAATACTCCAGATAATTTAGAGCTCGGATCAGAAAATCTAAAATATTGCGCATCAGTTTCAGAGCGAGAATTACTAATCAACTCAAAAGGATGGATCATCAACGGAGACAGCCAAGTAAACGAAGAGGATGTTTGTACAGCTGCTAATGACGAAGATGGAATAGTAGAAAATTGCGAGTGTATTTTGATAGACTGTGAAATGGTAAATATCTCGCCTATTAATGATAGCCCGTTTGAGGATGCGAACAACATAGGACCTTGGGATTTAGAAAATAGCCATAACGGAACTACTTGTTGCGCTGTTGGCTATGCGGATGACGATACAGCGGATTGGGCTAATTTTGAATGTAGTAACGCATCAAATGAAAATGCGGTTTGGTATTCTTTTACACCTACTAATAGTTTTGATGGATTTGATGTAAATGTAGTTCCTGGATTTATGTCTATTAGTGGTAATATGACGGTAGAAGTTTATTCTAGTTCTGTTACTGGAGGTGTCGATGATGTAAGCAATCTCACTGTAGTTGGAGAGTCTTGTAGTGATCTAATTGTCGGAATTTCAGTTTCATTGTGTGATCCGACTTTGGTTTATTACGTCAAAGTAGCTTCAACTGATGATGAATGTGGTGAATTTACTATTACAGTGACTGAAAGAAGCGCTACTTGTGCGGCAGATGAATGTCCAGATGCAGAAGCATTAACTACAATTACACCTACAAGTTGTGAAGATGGAGAGAATTTCTTATCCTTAGATGGTTGTCTCGAACTTGCGTGTCCAGAAGATGTCAATATAACATGTATGTCTAATATGGGGCCAACCGTTTGGTATCAGATAAATCTTGATTCTCCAGATGCTACAGTATTACTTACAGAAGTAACCGCAGACGGATTTGAGGTGATTTGGTCAATTTGGCAATCAACGACGGGATCTTGCGATGATATGATCAATGTTGTAGATCCTGAGTCAGCACCAAATGTCCCTATACCATGCGGTATTCCTACATTAGATGATATATATCTTACTATTCCTATTGAACAAGATCCTCAAGGTACACCAGCCACTTATTGGATTGCTATTACTGCACTAGGCGAGATTACAGATCCTAATTTTACGCTTAATTATGCAAGTTCACTCGGATGTATTGCATGTAGTGGAGAAAGTGCTATTGATTGTGGAAATGGAGATTGGATGGCTTCAATTGATGATGTAGAAGTGGAAATTGCGGATTTTGAAAATTTCTGTCCAGGACAAGAAGTTGAAGTATGTTTAGAGTTTAACTACAATACTGCCGGTACGGGTAATGATTGGCTGCATGGTATTATACCAACATTTGGCTCAGGATGGGATTACGAAAATATTGATTTCGAATCTATCGATCTTGGTAATAACTGGGTATGGGTAGATTACGAAGGTGCATGTGCCACCAATACATCTATATATACGCTACCTAATCTTTGTACCTATGAAAATGATGATGGAATCTTACAACTTTGTAATACGGTATGTAATTCAAGCTGTCCTTGTTCTGGTCCATTAGCGCCAAACTCACCGCTTCCTAGTGGATGGTTTAACAATACAGATGGTGGTGCTGCTACTTGTGTCAGTGGATCATGTGTTCCTTCAGAAAATTACGGAATAAGTGGTGGAGTTAATGTAGATATTGATATTTGTTTTGATTTAATAGTAAAATCGTTTGCAGACGAAGATGGAAATGGTGTGCCTGACCAAGATTGTGAATTGAATAAAGATCTACAGATTTCTATCCAAACAACATCTGATGCGGTTTCAGGATGTTGGAACGATAGTAGTCCTTGCACATTAGATCCATCAATTGTTAGTCCTGCTTGGGAAATCAATTGTGATACACCTCCTTTAGTGGTAGGTCCAGATACAGAAATCTGTAATATGGATATGTTGGCATTGAATGTCACAACAGATGGTGGTACTCCAGAAGATATAATAGTAGAAGTTATAGATAATCCAGATGTAGACGGTGAAACTGATTTTATGTTTTCTGGTGGATTCGGTGTTATAAATAATACACTAACGAACACAACATTAGTTTCACAAATAGTAATCTATGAAGTATCATCAGTTGATGATACTAAACCATGTCCGGGCCTTACTAATACTATAGAAGTAACAGTACATCCACAAGTGGAGGTAGAGATTGCAAGCGATCTTGTCGTTTGTGATGGTGAGAGTATTGATTTAACTGCTATTCCAAGTGGTGGTAGTGCTTCTGTATATACTTTTCAATGGGATGCTCTTGGATTTGAGGCTGCGCCAACGATCACAGTTACGCCGTTGATTACTACTACTTATGTGGTAACAGTTTCTGATGATTTCGGTTGTACTGGTTCAAGTGAAGTTGAAGTTTTCTGGAATCCAGATATTGTCACAGTTTTGGACCTGGAATTGTGCCCAGGTTTTGATTATATATTTAATGGGAATATAATATCGACGCCTGGTGAGTATGTTGATACTTTCTTCAATGCTGTAACAGGTACTTTTTGTGACAGTATTGTGAGATTGACCATCGAGATATTCGATGAATCTTCTGCAGATTTCACATCAGTTATCTGTAGTAATGATAGCATAGTCATAGGTGATGTTACTTTTGATATCAATAATGACGAAGGTGAGGTGTTATTTCCATTAGCCTCTATTTATGGTTGTGATAGCATTGTTTCTGTAACTCTCGATTTTTATTCTGAGGCACTGAGTATACTCGATGTGCTTTTGTGCGAAGGCGACTCTTACGAAGTAGAAGGACTATCATTAACCGAGCCTGGTCTCAATGAATTTATATCACAAGCACCATCAGTCAACGGATGTGACAGTATTGTTCAAATTTATCTAGTCATTGAGTCATGCGATACTTTAGGTTGTGATTATACTCTTACCGATGACATAGTAGCTACTTTATTAGAAGAAGATACAAGCGTCGATCTATTGGAAAATGATGTTCTGCCTGATACTTTTATGGTGCAATTACTCAATTATCAAGAGCACATTGAAGTCCAAGGTTTAACAGATGAAGGCATTTTGAGTTTTGTTGTCTCTGGAGACTTTACAGAGCCTCTAGTAGCTACATATGAAATTTGTTCGGGTGATTGTGATTGTCAGACGGCCTCACTTACTATCGTCAATGAAGAATTAGAAGATATCATTCAGACCAATGTGATATCACCAAATGGCGATGGACGAAATGACCAACTCAGATTTACTTCAGATGAAATTTTAAAAGGCTCTGAGCTTTGGATATATAATCGATGGGGTGACCAGGTATTTCATATGGAAGACTATGATAATAGCTGGTCTGCAGATGGTTATGCCGGAGGGATATACTTTTATGTGCTAAGTATAAGAGGTTTTACGATAAAGAAAACGCTCACTGTGATAAAGTAAATAAAGGAGGAGTATCTGTATTTTTATTTAATACAGTATTGTTGATGGTTCGTACAACTAATGAAAAGAAACATCGTCATCATAATATATTTATATTATGAATAGATATAAGGTGAATACGAGAAAGATGTCATGTAGGTTAGCAATCATAGTCTTTGTGTTTTATAGCAGTACATTGTTTGCAAAGACATATTCGATATTAATAGGAGTAGAGAATTATAAATCTCAAAATCCACTTAATTACGCCGTTGACGATGCTCAATTAATGTATGATATCTTGGCCCAAGGTGAAAATAAGAAAACAACGATATTATTAACTAACGAAAAAGCTAGCAAGGGTAATATTGAAAAGTACATGAATAGGATAGCGACAAGAATTAAGAAAGATGATGTTCTAATATTCTATTTTGCTGGTCATGGAATGAACAAAGGAATAATATGTTACGATAAGACCCTAGATTATCTTATTACCTATAGAGAGATCAAGTCTTGGCTCAGAAGATGTAAGACCAATAATAAATTTTTGTTTTTAGACTCTTGTAGTGCGGCGAACCTATTTGTTTCGACTCCCAAGGAATACGAAGCTTTTGAAGAGCATTGCTCAAAATCAGTAACTGAAAGAGTGAATACATCAAATAATGGAGAGCAGTTTGCTTTGTTTTTATCTTCTGACATCGGAGAAGTATCTTATGAATTGTCAAAGTATAAACATGGTGTATTTACTTTTTATCTATCGAGAGGTTTGTTAGGAAAAGCAGACTATAATAATGATGGATTTGTCAATATTGAAGAATTATATATATATGTTCGAAATAAAACATTTGGCCTTTCAAAATATTTTTCTAATGATACGCAATGTCCATTATTAATTGGTAATTTTGATAAGAACACGGTATTGTCAGTATACAAATAATGAATAACTATGGATGAAATTATTATTTATAAAGAAGGAGAAAATTTAAAAGATAAATTTTCCAACCTTCGTTTTTCTTACCAAAGAAAATACAAGCTTTTTTTTGCTCATAATTATAATCAAATTGGATTTGTTCTCAATAAGGGAGCTGATATTTTATTGTTTTATTTCAAAGAATCACTTGATGACCAAGATAGGATTAGAATTAAGAATATCACTTTAAACTATCCCAATGCAAGCGTTTGTATTTGTTCTGATAAGAAATTTGCATTGGATGCTTGGAAATTAGATGCGTTCTATTTTTCAGAATATCCAATTTTATCGGATAGTTTGATGTCAGCCTACAAAAGATATGTATCTAAGTTCGGAGATGGAGATAAAGAGTTAGTGATAAAAGATGATGGAGAAGTTGTAAAAATTTCATTTGACAAAATAACTTACCTTCAAGCAGATGGTAATTATACTATGATTCATCAAAAAGGGGATAGAAGAAATATACAAACTAAGCAATTGGGGAGTTTCGAGGTGCTTACCGAGAAAGATTTAAATATGGTTAGAGTTCATAGATCTTTGATTTTGAATATGAGAAACATTAAAAGTGTTGGTAATAAGCAGGTATCTTTTTATCAGAGTAAAAATTTACTCGAAATTTCGGCAAGTCTGGAGGTGAAGTTGAAAAAACTATTACTAGGCTCTTAATATGGATAAGATAAAGATCGGTAGAAGTAATAAGAATGACCTGACTTACGAAGATTCGTCAATAAGTAACTTTCATCTGGAGTTAGATTTTAAATCGTATGATGAATACTTGGTCACAGATTTAGATAGTTCGAATGGTACTTATATCAATGGAGTAGGTATTCGCACATCATTACTAAGGAACACTGACAAATTAAAATTAGGCTCAGTTGAGTTTACAACTCAAGAATTTTTTGATGATGTGAATAAGCTCATTAAAAAAAACAAGTCAGACTTTAAGAAAGAGTATAAAAAGGTATTGCGTCTATTTGAGCAGTATCAAGGGAGGAAAAATAATATTGTAAAGCCTTCTGTATTGCCAGTTATATTACGCGTGAGCTTTGGGCTTATAATAATACTATTACTCCTTTTTGTGCCTGACCTTGATGATGGCGTTAGATATGCGCTAATGATAGCTGTAGGGTTGATTTCTGTATTGGCCAATATGTTTGGTAATTCGCAGGTAAAAAAGAATGAAAAGCTAGATCTTCTTAAGCTAGAATTTGAAAATAGGCTGATATGCCCTAAGTGCGAAACATCGTTGATGAATCAAAACATTACCTATTGGAAAGGTAAAAAGGGGTGCTCTAATTCAAGGTGTGACGCTATATTTCAATAAAATCGCGCTTTATACAGTAAAACATGCGATTCGTACATGATTTAATAGTAAAGCGTAATAAGCTCCTACATTTGAAGTATAATAATTAGTTAAAAAATAAAAACAATTGACATGAATACTGATAATACTAACCCAACAATGAATTCTTCTAAGACGATTGATTTTGCCATCAACGGAGGTGATAAAAAAAGTATACTAAATGGTAAAATGGCCTTAGCTACTTTATTTGGTGCAGGTTCTGCACTGGCTTTCGTCTCAGCTAAAGATTTAGTCTATGACGATTCGGCTAATGAAGTCGCTAATGAGTCAGAAACTGATATTGAAGATTGTGATTATAATGCTTCTGTTGTTATGAATGAGGAGATTATAGAAGCACCAAGCGATATGAGTTTTGGAGAAGCGTTTGCTGCTCAGAGAGAATTACAAGGAGCTGGAGGAATATTTAAGTTTAAAGAAGGTTACTACAATACTTATTATAAGGAAGAATGGGATGATCTATCAGAATCAGATAGAGCCGATTACTTTGCAGGTATTGAGGATGCCATTGATCATGAATCGTCAACGATAGTAGACAATAGTACTGGAGAAGTAGTTCATATAAATATTGATTCTGACTCTTTCCCAGAAATCGTGTTAAATGATACAGATAATGATGGTATAATGGAAATTGACAAGGTGGATTTGAATAATGATGGAGTATATGATGTCATTCATGATCAAGGTTCTGCAGTGGAGCAAGAAGTAGAAGGGTCAGGAGTATTAGAAATGAATGCGGGTTTTGAAGAGATTGATAGTTCTGAATTACCAGAGGAAATGGAGTTTTTGCCTACGGATGAAATATCAGAAGAGGAATTAGAATCTTTTGTAATTGATGAAGGTGATATGATCGAGCCGATTGAAGATATTACAAATGAAGAGGAAATTTTTGTTGAAGAAGGAGATATGCAGGAGCCTTTGACTGAAGAAGGGGACTTTATCGATGAAGGGGATCTTGTTGATCCAAGCATGACAGTTGAAGAAGGCGATATGGCGGATCCTTCAGATGAAGTGTTGCAGACGGAAGACTTAATAGAAGATATATCAGGTGTAGAGGCGGATGAATTGCCAGATGCGATCGATGGTGTTGATTTAAGTGAATTCGATTTCTAATAAGTAAAGGTAACGTAACCAATTATGGATATCATTTGTAAGAAGTGTGGAAAGAAGAGTACGCTTAGGAATATAGAGAAATATAGAGGTAGAAAAGTAAAATTTCGTTGTCTGAATGCTGAATGCAAGCACGTAATTGAAATTCAAGTAGAGGAAGAAAAAGAAGATTTGACAACAATAGTTACGATTCCTTTCAAACAAGAATTAAAAGGAATACTTAAAAATATCTCTAAGTCTAATACGGATAGTAAGGTTTATAATTTATTTAATGTCATGACACTAATAGGTCGACAAACAACTAATTCTGTTGCGGATATTCAAATTGAAAATGATCACTTCATCTCTAGAAGCCACTGTTATATTCAGTTTGTTAACTATAAAGGGTATTTGATCTATGACAATGAGAGTAAGAATGGTGTCAAAGTGAATGATACCAAACTGCGAAAAGAAGACAAGGTTTATCTTAAAAATAAAGATATAATTCAAATAGGAAATACAAGTTTTGAATTCAACTATAAATAATAATCAGTTTTGAAAGTTTATCATTACAATCATATTGGAAAAAGGAAAAGACAAGAAGACGCATTGGCTATCTCTGAAGATAACAATCTGTTTGTGCTATGTGATGGGGTAGGAGGAAGTGAGGATGGTTCATTGGCGAGTAGATATGCTTGCGATACGATTATAGAATTATATAATACCCACCTAGTTAGTAATTTGGATGACCTTAGATCTATAGTAATAAAAATGTCAGAAAGTCTAAATCAGGCCACTGATAAATATGTAGCGACAACGCTAACGATACTTTGTTTTCATCTGGATTTAGCTTACTTAGTCCATCTCGGAGATTCTAGAATTTACTATTTTAATGCCAACGAGAAAGAACTTAAACGAACAAAGGATCATTCTTTAGTACGTGAATTGTATGATGCAGGGATATTGAATAGTGAAGAAGAAATGAGAAGTCATCCTTTAAAGAATAAGATTACAAGATCATTGAACTCTAACGAGGTTTTGATTAGTCGAGACATAGATTGTCGTATTATAGATAACCTCTCTGCTGGTGATAAGTTTTTGCTTTGCTCAGATGGAGTTACCGAAGTATTTGATGATGTGATGTTTAAGGATATGTTTATGACGAAAGAGAATTTCAATGATCTAGGCGAGTCGATCAAGATTAAAACCAACATGTATTCGAAAGACAATAATTCCGCGATCTTATTAGAATTGTAAAGCGTCTAATTAGTATACGACATGTCTTCCCAATCCATAGGCTACTACTACATTCTTAACATATTTAATTCTTTATTACAAGTTACGATTCCTTTCTTTCACATTCCCAATGTGAATCTTATTCAACTAGATATTCCAAGGAATCCGACAACCTCCTTACACATCCCCCATAAATAAAGTAAAGTATTATACAATCATGCAAATAGATAGGTGTGAGGCTATTATATATTTGTATATTCGTAATACAAAACCAATTATTATGCAACAATTACGCTCCGCTTTGAGGCTAGCCCTTACCATTTCATTATTATTAGTAGTCACTTCATCGATGTTTTCACAGCATTGGAGTAAAGAATATAATGCGTCTCCCAATAATATAACCGAAAGTGTATTTATCGATATGTGCGAACTTGAAAATGGAAATATCGCAGGACTGATCAATGGATCAAGAAAAATATTAAATATATTGGCAGAAGATGGATCTACGATTAGGAATATCTATTTAGATCAAGAATTAGAAAATGCCTATAGTCTATTTTATGAAGATAGCTCAATCTATATAGGAGGGCATACAGAAGTCACTTTTCAATCCGATGCTAAATTATTAAAGTATGACTTGGAGGGAAATAAGCTATGGGAACGTAGCTATTCGGATGGTTTTATAAGTTCAATATTGAGTTACAACGGAGGATTGTTGCTTGGTGGGAAAACCGACGGTCCTGGAGCTTCTGAAGAGGGTTTTATTATTCATACAAATATTGATGGAGAACCATATTGGACAAATACCTATGAATTGCACTCGACTAGTCAAGTAGGTAGATTTGTCGTGGACGGGAATAGATGCTTTGCGATTTTTAAAGCGGTCGCCACCGGTGTTGGTTTTCATGGTATTGTTGTAACTGAGATCGATCCGAACAATGGAAATTTTATTTGGAGAGAGGATTACGATGTCGGTTCTTTTTCGCAATTGTTTGATTATGGATTTGATGGTCCTCTGGGTGCAGTGCTTTCTGGTGATGATATCATCGTCGTAACTGCTGGATCTAGTTATGGAAATTCGAGTACACTTTTCAAAGTTTCTAAAGATGGACAAAATGTTAGAACTACAAAGCTATATTACGATTATGGGATGATTCCATTTGATGTGGCAGTAGGGGAAAATGATGAAATTTTCATAGCTGGAATCTATAAGGATGATACTTATTCTGCGGCTGTCGAGAAACGTGATAGAGAAGGTAATTTACTCTGGCGACAATATTTTGAGGATGGCAATTTTTTTCGAATACGTCTGATCGATGGGTATATAGTAGCTAGCGGGTGTACACCTAATTTTGTTGAGAATGCTGAAAATTTTCCCTATATAGTAAAAATGTCATTGGACGGTAATGTATATAATTCGGGTGCGGAGATAGTATTGAAAATAGATGACTTAGGTAACTGTGATGAAACCGCAGCCGTTAGCTTACTGGATTCTGATATAGTCATTCGTATTGAAGGTGAACGGTACCTTGCTAATGCTGATGGGAAATATACTATCAATAAACCGCCAGGTGTCTATGATGTAGAATTTGAATTAGCTCCAATCTATGACTTATGTCAAGCGGACTATCAAGTTAGCATAGTAGAAAACGAAATGACAGAAATATCATTGACCTTAAATAAAGTAAATACTGTTTTTTTAGAAGTAGGAATGACAAAAACGGAATTGTTAGAAAGCGAAGGACAATCTATATTCATTGACTATGCTAATACTGGAAATGTAGATTCAGAAAACACAATGATTACATTATCAAAGGATGATCGAATCGAAATTCTTAGCACTAGTCTACCATTTGAGATGAATCTTGATGGGCAATATGTATTTGATCTCACTAGCTTAGAAAGCTTTGAATCAGGAAAAATCATTATCGTGGCGCAAGCGGTGGAGGATCTCTTGGAGTCGACTCATCTCGATATGGAAGTGTCTATTAGTTCGGCTAATATGCAATCACTGACACTAGAAGATTATATAGAGGTGAATGCTAAGTGTGTAGATGACAAAGTTAGATTCGAGATAAATAATATGAATACTTCCGAAACGTTTGACTTGGATTTGGTGTACTTCATAGATGGTTATACCGACGAAAAAGATAGTATAGATTTATTGCCGGGTACTAAGTTTGATCTAGATTATTTATCGGAGGGACACGCCGCTACACTTCAAGTATTGCATAATGAAAAAATAATTAAATCGGTCAGTTATGCAGGTTGTGATCATTTCGATAATAATCTGTATTCTGTAAACGTATCTCCGCAGATGTATCATGTCGAAACATCTAAAAGTAGAGATAAAGTAACATACGAAGTTGTACATCAGAAAAGTGGTAATAGAATACTACAAGATAACTTAGGGATCGGTGATGATCAGATACTGCAGCCAGATGCTGAAGATGTAAGATATAATCTACGGTTCATTAATAAAAGTGATACTATTATTAATAATCTTAGGGCAACTATCGATCTATTTCCCCAAAAAAACAATGATCCTGTTAGCTACAAAGCTTCATCTCATCAATATGAACCTTTCTTAGTAGGTAATCAACTTCAAATTGTGGTAACAGAACCCATTTTAGCTCATCAAGAATTTCATTTACGAGTTAATATACCGATACGAAATTATAATGGTGAGGATGATTTATTATACTCAAGAGCAAATTGGTCAGATGGAAATACAGCATTAGGCCTTGAGGCCATCGCATTTAATAATCAAACCGATTATTTGGAATTGGAGTCAGAAAATATATCACCATTTACTCAGATTGCAGAAGGTCAAATTTTTGGAACATCTGCAGTTACCGACTTTGTAGGGGAGTTAATTATACTTCCTGATGGTTCTGAATTAGTCATCATGGGTTCGAATGAAAATACTCGAGGTAAGCGATTGTCTTTATATAAGGTTCAAGCGGACAAGGTGCTGTGGCAAAAAATCATAGCATTTGATGAAGGAGGAGCGACTATTAATGATTACGAAATTTTGGAGGATGGTAATATTTTATTGATTGGAAGTATGTATGAGCAATCTAGGACAGATAATTATATACACAATAACTTTTACAAAGTGATCAACCAAGATGGCGATGATATTGACGAGAGAATTTGGACAGAAGGAATCGGAGTAAATGAAGAGAGTAAGTTAACATCAGTGCAAAAGTTAGATGATGGGAATTTTGCGTTTTATGGTTACAAATCTACTGATACTAGTCGTTCTTATTTTAGGATGGTGGTAGATCAAAACTATAATGAATTAAGTAGCCAGAATATTTATTTGCCTAGTGCGCTATATCCATTACCTAGAACTAGAAAGTACGAGGATTATGTGGTTCATTCATATTTTGCTCATGCATATAATATTCCTAGTTCATTTAAAGTCTATGGCAATGATGGAACTACCTATACCTCTCCACAGTTGGATTTTGAGTTTCCTAATGGTGATCGATTTATGGGTGACTTTCATGTATTGCAAAATGGAAATATGATTAGAGGAGGGTCTTATACGGAAGATATATCTGCTACAGAGACTGAGGAACATCACGTTATTATGGAATGCAATATATTTGGTAATCCATTAAATACTATTGAGATAATGCCTGATGCTTATTCTTTTAGACTGGAGAAATTAGCACCTAAGGGAGAAAATTACTTGGTCGCAGGGAGTTGGCGTTCTGATTCTCTTTCCAATTCGCATATATTATTTATGGAAGTAGATCCGTCCGGTGAAGTATTATGGATGGATGGTAGAAAAATGGGATCTAGGGAATCTGTCAGAGGAAATTTAATCTCAGCTGAAGGAAGAGACTACTGTTCTTTTCAGACTCAATCTATAGACGCAATGGAAAACTTGCAAGGTGGGTATATATACCGAAATTGGGATCCTTTATCTACTGATGACAATCTTAAAAGTACTAATGAAATTACCGTGTCTCCCAATCCTACTAGTAACCAACTACAGATAAATATGGAAGGTGAGGTCAAAGAATATATCATCATTTCTACTCGTGGTGCGCTTATTCGTCGCATCGAAAATCCTTCCTATACTTTGGATGTTTCGGATCTGATTACCGGAAAATACTTCTTAGGGATTACGCTAGAAAATGGGCAAAAAGAATTTGTGCCTTTCGTGAAAATGTAGTGAGTAGGAGTTTTGGAAGTTATGTTGGAGATTATTGTATATATCATTTAAAAGTTATAAAACCTAATGTCACTTGCTACTTTAGTAGCAGGCGAAATAATAGTTGCTAAGCAACAACTAATTACATTATTGCAAAATGATAAACTTAAAGCATGTACTTCATCTTCTTCGATGGGGCACATGCTTTTTTTAAAAATTGAAATATTCCTAGGTGCTACCCATATTGAAAATATTCCAGCAATTTTGGTAGAGTCGCCCGCTATCGTAAGTATAACTTTTTTCGAAGCGCGATTGGAATGTCTCTGACTTCCAATAAATATTAATAATCTAAGTCAATCTAACCTGATGTAGCACATGTTTTTTTTATGAATTTTATTTATAATTTCCTCACTTTGTGACATTTTACCTTTTCATATTACAGTTGAGAGTTGGGATTGAAATTTTTAGAGAAACTTTTTAAATAGGAATCGAATTTTATTGCAGTGAAATCCAGGTCTTTACTTCGCCGAATGTTTTTTCGATAATTACACTCTTGAAGTTCATAGCTCACTGACACACATTTCTACCTATGATAACTCTTCAATAAATTATAAAGATCAGTAGGGTTAAATGGTTTGCTAATATGTCCATTCATTCCAAATTCGGTGATCTTTGTTTTTACATCTACAGATGCTGAGGCAGATAACACAAAGATCGGAATAGTCTTATTGTGATCAGTAGTGCCTTGTCTGATCTCTTTGGAAGAATCATAGCCGTTCATGACTGGCATTTGCAGATCCATAAGGATCAAATCATAATCACCTTCTTTAGCCATATCGACTGCTATCGCTCCATTGGTAGCAATCTTATAATCCACTTCCCATCTTTGTAAAAATCTCTCGATAACCATGATGTTCATCTTGAAGTCTTCTACAACAAGGATGGTTAAGCCACTAAGGCTTGAGAAAGTAGGAGAAGGGTTGATGTAATTGGTTTTTGCATTCGATGGATTTTTACTTTTGCTAAATTTCAATTCAAATGAAAAAGTAGATCCTTGGCCTTCGATACTTTTTAGATCCAATTTCGAATCCATCAGACTTAATAGTTTTTGACAGATCGCCAATCCTAATCCAGTACCGCCATACTTACGAGTAGTATCCGAATTGGCTTGGGTAAAAGATTCAAATATTTTCCCTTGCTTATTTTCTGGGATGCCTATTCCAGTATCTATGATTTCAAAAAATATAGTAATAGACTTTTCGTCCTGTGCAGTAGTTTTAATATTGAGTTTAACCTCTCCTTCTTCAGTAAATTTTACGGCATTGCTTACTAAGTTAGTAAGGACTTGAGAGAGCCTGATGCTATCACCCACAATTACATTAGGAACCGTATCTCCCTTCGTAAGAGAGAAGGTGATTCCCTTATCTATAGATTTAGGGTGAAATATACTTTTAAGCCCTTCTAGTATTTGGCTGAGGCTAAAGTCATTAAACTCTAATTCTAAAGCACCCGATTCTATCTTGTTAAAATCTAGTATATCGTTGATCAATCCAAGTAGGTGCTCAGATGAAAATTTTAAAGCATTAAGACTTTTAAGCTGCTCGGCTTTTGGGTTTTCTAAAAGTAAGAGATGGCTAATGCCTATGACCGCATTGAGCGGTGTTCTGATCTCGTGTGACATCGTCGATAAGAATTCTACCTTAGCTTTATTAGCTTTTGATTCTTTATCTCGAGCCGATATCAAGTCACTCTCGATTTGCTTGAGCCTAGTAATGTCAACGATACTTCCTATGGTTCCTTCGTGCCATCCATTGCTATCACTCACTACGCCTAGTGAAACTTCCGCCCATTTCTTTTCACCATTGTGGTTGGTGTATTCTATGACTCTAGTGAATGTTTTATCACCTATATTTTTGATGCTGATTTCCCCTAAGATAGATAAGTTAGATTCTCCTAAAAAGAATTCAGAAAAGTGTTTCCCTAAACTATCTTCTACTGAGAGTCCTGTAAAAGTTTTCCAAGCGGGATTGAGGTAGGTCCAATTTCCATTGATATCAGTTTCGAATATTACTTCATGAATATTACTCACAACTCTGTTCAACTGGTCTCTGATAGAGATGACATTATTCTGTAATTTCTTATTAGTATCAAATAGCTCTTGAGAACTTTTTTCGATGATCGTTTCGAGGTGCGATATATCATTATCAAAATCGATGTAAGCCGCTTCGATTTGTTGAAGTAAAGGTTCTATATCTTGGACTTGATCCGGAGATAAGTCGAGTTTCTTAAGTTGCCGCCTTAATAATCTATGCCTCTTCTTCATTCAGTAAATGTAGTAATTGTCATGGTCTGATTGTGTAGGGTACAAGCCGTAAATTCGTCAAAAGGCGCTATTTCACCATATGAGTAGAAGCCAGTCATCGCTACCTTATCACCCAATACATCACTAACTACCTCGAGCTCTTCCTCTACAAGTTGCTTAAGTACCAATCTTCTACCCACGCAGCTTACTAGTATTGCCAATTGAGACTTCGTTCCGATGTGATCTTGTGCGATCTCAGCGGATTTCTCCGCGCCACCAATCAATCTGTCTACATTAGCTTTCATCAGCCTCACATAGGCTCCCTGATGTATGTTTCCTGCGAAGGTTAAGCTTTGATCTTCTTCATTAATACCGAGTATCGTACGGACTACAGGTGTGATATTATCCTCATCTCTCATACTCAATGGAAATAGAAGTCCAGATCCAGGAAGTTCTGCAGCTTTATCGCCTAAGAATGATTTATATAATTGTAATGCAGGTTGACCATCTAATTCGTACAGTACGTTTTCTTCAGACCTAGTAACCAAGCGCTCTACACCAAAACTATCCCATCCTCCATGGGATCCAAATCCAATTTTAAGCGCCGCTCCATAAAATCCAAGAGCTACAATCTGATTAGAAGCTATCGTGCTATTGGCTACAATAAAGGTCTCACCAAAGTCTGGTCCGTCACCCGCTAGTCCTCCGGTGATGCTTACACTGTCGGGTAGATCTGTATTTAATCCTTTGACCAATTCTGCACCGTTTACATTGAGTCCATCGCTCAAGACTAAGATATGTCTCAATTCAGGGTCTTGCAGTTCTGCGCTTATTACTTTACCCGCTTCATTACTATTCCCTTTTACCTTTTCCAAGTCGAGTACTGCTAGCTTAAGTTTTGTAGATTCAAATTTTAGCGCAGACAATGCGATACTGCTATCCATCACTTCATTACCTAGGATTTCTCCAGATGTAGAACATCCAATTATGAGTGCATTAGGATATGTAGTAGATAGATTTTCTACCGCTTTATCTTTCTCTTTATAAGTGGGAGATATAAAAAGTAAAAACAAATCTGGAGTAAAGTCCAAGTTGATTTGTTGAATTTCTGCTAAGCTTAATATGCTCTTTTGGTATACTTGCATAGTGTGCGTTCTTTGTTTAAGTGCTAAATATTAAAGTGGCATCTCTTCTAATGATACAGCTCACAGAAATAAATGTTTTTTTCATATTTATAGATTAGAAATTGCAATTATCCAATCATCTAATCTGCAGTATTTTTCTATATTTTTCTATTCTTCTTTTCCCATTCCCAAGCCGAAGATGTCATTTCGTCCAGACCCAGTTTTGAGTTCCAACCTAAATCATTGCTAGCACGCTCGGTGGAGGAGTACATTTGTTCTACATCGCCATCTCTTCTATCAGTGATCTTTTGAGGTAGCTTCTGACCACTCATTCTTTCAAACGATTCTATTACTTCAAGGACTGATTTTCCTTGTCCAGTTCCTAGGTTGAATATTTCAAAATTGCTTTTTTGTTGATCCTCTAGTAGACGTTCGACAGTTTTGACATGAGCTTCCGCGAGGTCTACTATATGTATATAGTCTCTAATAGCTGTTCCATCAGGAGTATTGTAGTCATCTCCAAATATGGATAGCTCCTTCCGTACTCCAGCCGCCGTTTGAGTGACGTATGGCATTAAATTGTTAGGGACTCCGTTGGGTGACTCTCCGATTTTATATGAAGGGTGGGCACCAATAGGATTAAAATATCTTAACGAAATAGCTTTAAAATTTTCTGCGGAATTAACAGTATCCTCTATTATTTCTTCGCCTATTTTTTTGCTGTTACCATAGGGAGACATACCTCGCTTAGTAGGGTGGTCTTCTGTAATCGGCAGGAAATCTGGTGTGCCGTATACCGTAGCCGAAGATGAAAATACAAGGTTAGATATCTCATGCTTCTGCATCCCTTCGATTAGATTGATGAGCGCAAACAAATTGTTTCGATAGTATAGGATGGGCTGTTGTGAGGAGTCACCTACAGCTTTCAAAGCGGCGAAGTGAATGACAGCATCTGCATCCTTGTGTAAATCAAAAAAACGATGTAACAATGTTCCGTCGGTCATATCTATGTCGTGAAACTCGGGTCTTACGCCAGTTATGGATTCTATACCATCTAGGGTATTGATGTTGGAATTGATCATGTTATCCACAATCACTACAGTTATACCTTTCTCTATGAGTGACACCACGGTATGCGAACCAATGTATCCTATACCTCCAGTAACGACTACTTTATTCATAGTTATGCTCTAATTGTGCTCTAAATATGCTTGTAAATATTAAATTCAAAAAGCACCTAAATATATTAATTGCGCCTTAATGTAATCTTACATTCAAATAGACTATTAGGCGCACATTGGAGTGGCTAAAAATAAGCACTTATTATTGATATAATAGAATCTTTGAGTTAGAACACTCATAGAGTATAGAAAAAAGAGGTCACTACTGAGCCTAGTACTTTATAAGAATTCCAATAAATTCAAAGTAACATTAGGCTTAACTGGTCTATAATTGAAGCAATTTTAATGTTCCTGGCTACTTCAGTAGCAAGCGAAACAATAGTTGGGCACCAACACAATCCACTCCCACTCCCACACACTCCCACACACACACACACACACACACACACACACACACACGCATGGACTCCAAAGGTAAATGGCTAGGGTTAGCAATCTCTAGTTAGAAACATACTCCTAAAGGAACTCACTAAGTAACAAGAGTTGCTTTTTTCATTCTATATATCACTATCTTTGTGATTCATATCATAAGTAGAGAATAGGTCAGAAGTAATTATGAAGATAGAGCAAATATATACAGGTTGTTTAGCACAAGGAGCGTACTATATAGAGAGTAATGGGGAAGTAGCTGTTATCGATCCATTGAGAGAGATACAGCCATATCTAGATAGAGCTAACAAGAACGGTTGTGACATCAAATACGTTTTCGAAACCCATTTCCATGCGGACTTTGTCAGTGGACATGTTACGCTTGCTGGTAAAACTGGGGCGGATATTGTTTTTGGACCGAATGCTGTGACCCAATTTAAATCTACAATAGCGAAAGATGGGCAAGTGTTTCAACTAGGAGATATTACTATCACGGCTATACATACTCCAGGACATACGATGGAGAGTACCACTTATTTGCTCAAAGACAAAAGCGGTAAGGATTATGCAATTTTCACCGGAGATACTTTGTTTTTGGGTGATGTGGGACGTCCAGACCTAGCTCAGAAGATAGGTGACCTTACAATAGACGATTTAGCAGGATATCTATATGATAGTCTTAGGACTAAAATTATGCCTTTGGCCGATGATGTAATTGTGTATCCAGCTCATGGTGCAGGGTCAGCATGTGGTAAAAACATGATGAAAGAGACAGTAGATACTTTAGGTAATCAGAAGAAGATGAATTATGCGTTGAGGGAAGATATGACTAAGCAGGAATTTATCACAGAGCTCACGGATGGATTACTTCCGCCACCAGCATATTTCCCACTTAATGTTAGACTCAATAAAGAAGGGTATGAAGACATCGAAAAGGTAATCGCAAATGGTCAGCACGCATTGAGTCCTGATGAATTCGAATTGGCCGCAAATAAAACAGAAGCTATAATATTGGATGTACGTCATCAAAAAGAATATATGGCGAGTCATATTCCAAGGTCTATATTTATAGGTTTGAATGGAAGTTTTGCTCCTTGGGTTGGTGCCCTTGTCAAAGATATCAATCAGCCGATTCTGCTGGTAGTAGAGGAACAGAAATTAGAAGAAGCTATTATTCGCTTATCTAGAGTTGGTTTTGATAATGTAATTGGATATCTCAAAGGAAGTATAGAAGCGTGGAAGTCTGAAGCTAAAGAAGTGGATAGTGTTATTTCTATATCTGCGTCTACATTCAAAGATGCAATTAATAATAAATGCAAGGTTGTAGACGTAAGGAAAGAATCTGAATACCATTCTGAACATATACCATCAGCCGAAAACTTCCCTCTTTCTAAAATTAATGATCATTTAGTTTCGATGCCTTCAGATTCCGACTTTTTTGTACACTGCGCAGGAGGATATAGATCTGTCATAGCAATTTCTATTTTGAAGTCTAGAGGCATCCATAATGCAATCGATGTAGCTGGAGGTTTTGATGCGATCAGAGAAGTTGATATTTTAACAAGCAAAACGGTTTGTCAATCTACTTTAAAATAGATAAGAGGTCATAACAGTATTAGTTTGTAATTTATTTTAAATGTATTTCACTTTTAATAAAGAAAGTCGAAATCATTGGATCTATAGAAGTGTGATCGGAGTGCCGCCTTTTGGAATTAAACGATTCCGTTTTTCTACAAAATAATTAACAGGGAATTATGGTATGTCAACTCACAGTTTAGGAGTAATCAACGTTCTTTTGGTGGATTACAACTAATGAGTTACCGAAAGTATGATGAAATCTACCGTTGGTCAAGCTATACAGATTAATAAATTGCTTTTGGATATATTTGCATTCAATAATAATATAAAGATAAAACGATGAAAAATTTATTTTCCTGCCTACTAGTCTTTTTGACTATAGCTATGATTACAAGCTGTGGTGATGATGAAAACTGTAGCGATGGTATCCAAAACGGAAACGAAACTGGAATAGATTGCGGTGGTGAATGTGCGGCCTGCGAGACTACAGTAGAAGAAGATAAGGCCAATATCCAAAAGACTTTTGATGATTTGTTGATGTGTACTCAAGATATCAAAGACTCACGTGCAGTTACTGTATTGTTTAAGAATTTTTTGAACATGTCAGATGGTGAAGCATTAAACGAAGATTGGTTAGAAGATCTTTCTGGAGAACTGGAAGATGTAATGGACCTTGAGCATATCGAAGATAATAGCCGTTTGGATTTGGCGCATCATGCTGGTACTCATGTTTATAATGCATCAGATGAAAAATGGAGTAAATCCAATGATGTGAATGACAGAATGATTTTTAGATTTCCTGCAAGTCCAATGGAAACAACTAATAACGTAGAGCTAGTCATGGATATGTACCAAGATAAGATGGTGACTATAGATCAAGAAACAATGTTTCTTCCTACAGCGATGCATGCGTCTATGAGTATTGATGGAGTCAAAGCATTTGAAGTGACGGTATCAAAAGTAACCTACGCAGATAATGCAGGATACGAATTACCGGTAGAGATCGAAGCGGAATTATTTATGGATCCTATGGAAATGAACATCAATGTAGAAAGAGTGTCTACTACTTCTTACGAGATGGATATGGATTTTTCAGATGGTAATCTTTGCGACATCGGTATAAGTGCTCAGATGGAATTAAAAGACGATGACTTTGAAAACCTTACAGACGAAAGTGTAAGAAGCGCTGCGGTACAAGTTAATGTAGGCAAATTATCAATCCAAACATTGGGTGATTTAGCAACGCTTATTACTCTTGATGATCCTACAGATACTCAGATTAATAATCTACTCGATTTAGATGTGCTTTTTGATGATGTAAAAATTGGAGATTTAGAAATTAACCAAGACATGGAAACCATTCTCATTTTTTATAAAGATGGAACATCTGAAGATTCATCAGTTTTTTATGAAGGATTTTTTGATGACGTATCGGCTATATGGGAAGAATTTTTCGGATAATGAATATTAAAAATATAATGCATACAGCGGTGTTGCTCCTAGTGGGCAATGCCTTTGTTTTTTCGCAAGTAGATCATACTAGCAACCACTTGAGTATCAATGCCTCAAAATTTGTATTGATATTCAATGAGCAAGTAAATAATTTGGATCTAACTTACCGAAGATCATTTTCAGATAGTTCGTATAGTTTGAGATGTGCTACAAGTGTGGATCTAAGTACTGCAGATGATGCAGTTACAGATTTTTCAGTGCGATTAGGTTTCGATAAAGTATATAAGCTAAGCGGTAATTGGAAGTTCTATACTGGTGCTGATTTAAACTATGGAAGAACCGAAGCAAAGAGTGCACAAAGGACAACAACCAAACAAGGTGTAATTCCATTCTTAGGGTTTTTGTACAACTTCGGAACTCATTTTTCCATAAGCACAGAACCATCTTTAGCTATATTTCAAAACAAGACCGTTGATAAAGATGACTTTAATCCTAAAGTAAATAATACGAGCTACTCCTTTGAATTGATCAATATAGGACAGGTCAAAGTAGGGTTTCATTTTTGATAAATTGCATATCTAGTTTTTATCTAACCGACCTACAGCACAGCTCACAAAACTTTTGGCGGTCTGCATCAAAGTTGAATCACCTTCCGGATATCCCATTTTAGATAGTGCCTCTTTGATCTCCATACTCTGATGAGTACTAGTATCGGTCCAGGATACTTTTCCTTCTGATATATCTATTTCTACATTACTTATTCCTGCCATTGCACTCAGTTTCTTTTGGATAGAGTTGGCGCATCCTCCGCATTTGATATTCTTTACTGTTATAGTATGAGTCATCTTTATGTTTTTTTTGAGTAGTATACTTTATTGTTCGAAAAACGGTTCCAATTTTTTATCATTGAAGTTATAATAATTGAAGTGTAAGTCAATCGTCATTGGTGTGTGATTAATATTTATCAAACCACTGAAATGAATTGTCAATTATTCCTTGATTGTGTTCTCTTAGATAATCTGCATAGGCTTCTCCTATTACAGATAGTTTTTTGGCCTTGAGCCAGATAAGATTCCAATGAGTCGTAATAGGTAATCCTTTGGCAGGTATTATTTGTAGGTCTCCAGTTATCAATTCGTTTTTGACCCCAATTAATGGCATTATTGAATATCCTAAACCGACTATTATAGCTTGCTTTAGGGCTTCATTACTTGTGAGTTCTAATCGTTTGTTGTTTGGGATACCTTGCGAAGTAATATAGTTTTCCATGGCAACTCTTGTAGCTGAGCCATATTCTCTGTAGATGAGAGGAAGTTCGGAAATTGCTTTTTTAGTTATGTTTTTTTCTGAAGCCTTGTGTTGTCGGCCGCCCATCAAAAACAATTTATTTTGCATGAGTTGAATGCTGTTGACTTTCAAGTTTTCAGGAAGTACCGATACAAGAGCAAAGTCGACTAAGTTTTTTTCTAGACTTTCAATAACACTCGCTTTATTAGTAACATCCATGGCGAGAGTAACTCCTTGGTTCTTGGTCATGAAATTTGTTAGAAAAGAAGGCATTACATATTTAGCAGTGGATACGATTGCGATTTTGAGTTTTCCTGCAAGTTCGCCATTGAACGTTAAGGTCTTGGTATTCAGAGACTCTACTTCGTGAAGTACTTTATCTACCGACACGGCGACCTGTTTGCCAAAGTCAGTAATATACAATTGCCTTCCAATCACCTCGAAAAGTGGTTGGGGAAATTGTTCTTGAAGTTTTTTTAATTGTATTGAAATGGCTGGCTGGGATAAATACATCTCTTGTGAGGCCTTCGTAACACTCTGAAGCTCAGCGACTTTCTTATATATTTCTAGTTGATGTAAAGTATAGTTCATAAATTAATGTTTATGTTAATTATATAAAATATAAATATACACTAATGTATTATTTGTTGCACATTTGTATCAAGAAAAAAACTAAAAAATTATGAATACGAGATCAAGAAATATCAATTCAGCCAAAAAAGTAAGTAGTGAAATTGCTATACCGTTCAAATTAGTGTTGTTATTGTCATCATTCATACTGGCCTTATTGGCGTCGTGGTCACTAGATGGTTTATTTTTTACAGAGTTATTTATTAGCGGCATTATCGTTTGTACGTTAATGTGGTGTCGAGAGATTTCTCTTAGGATGGATTCGGCCTACAGGACTAATAGTCCAGTATAAATAAAGTTAAGAAAAGGAGAAAGATATAAGATTTAAATATTGTTACATTTCTTTTTTTTCTTCCGAAAATATATTCAAATTATTAATTTAAAAATTCAGTTTTTATTATTTTAAACATCAAAATATACTCAATATGAATGACATTCAAGTACAGCCAAAAGCAACACATCAAGGTATCAAATTGATCCAAGGAACCTTCACTCCGTCGGAGGCCAGTGATATACTAATTGAGATCATTGATAAGAAGATTAACTTTCATAAAATTCAAAAATTGAAAATAAGCGAGGGTAATCATGATGATCCTTGTAGTCTTGATACGGCAAGATTATCTGAATTAGAGCGCTCTAAACAGCACCTTCTTCAAATAATTAGAGGTGTCAGAGCTGACGGTAAAAGAATGACTATCAATGCAACTATTAATATTGAAGTTGTGGATTAGTAATTGTGATGTTATGTTTTATAAATAGAGGTTTTGGTTCCCCTTTGTTTATCCTTCCTCATAATGTTATATAGAATTCTTTTGGGAAGATGTTGGCTTAGTAGATTTTATGTGAGAGTTTAGTCACTAAGTAGATGTCGGAGACTTACACATTTGCTCAATTAATTATTATTTTCAATAGGGTTCAGTTTATTATGACCTAACAAGAAGATTGTTAGGTCATTTTTTTAACCAATTCTCAATTATCAATTCTTAGTAATTATATCTATGCTTTCTAAAATAAATGATATTAAATCGAATTTTTACAAGGATATGTCTGGTGGATTGCTGGCTGCTATCATTGGGTTACCAATGGGTCTTGCATTTGGAGTGCAGTCTGGTTTGGGAGCTCAGGCGGGTATATATACAGCCATCATTTTGGCATTAGTAGCGGCTATGGTTGGCGGTACTAAAACTCTTATCTCTGACCCAACAGGTCCTATGACAATTGTTGCAGCTACTGTGGTCTCGTTAGGGGTGGCTGGTTCGGGTTCAGTAGAGTCGGCTCTGCCACTTATATTAGGTACTTTCGTATTGGCAGGTATTTTTGAATTGATATTTGGACTATTGGATTTTGGGAAGTTTGTCAAATTTATGCCTTATCCAGTGGTTTCCAGTTTTATGACTGGCATTGGTATCATTATTATTTCTATGCAGTTGTTTCCATTTTTGGGACACACATCACCGAAGGGTATTATCAATATTATGAGTAATATGAATAGTACTGTAGCTAATAGTAATCTTACGGCCGTAGGTTTAGGTGTGTTAGCTTTGATCATCATTTATGCATTTCCTCGGATTACAACCAAGGTACCTTCCATATTAGTGGCTTTAATTGTTTGCACAGCTCTAGCGGCTGGATTGCAATTAGAAGTGCCATCTATTGGTTCTATCCCAAGGGATTTGCCTCATATGCATTTTGGTGAATTGATGTCTATAGGGTGGGTTGATGTACAGAAAATGATCATTCCTGCTATTATGATTGGCGGTTTAGGAGTTATTGATTCTCTACTTACATCTGTGGTTGCAGATAATATGACACAGACTAAGCACAATAGTCGTATGACTGTCATAGGGCAAGGGATCGGTAATATTGTAGTAGGTCTTTTTGGTGGTATACCTGGTGCTGGCGCTACCGTAGGAACGGTAACTAACATCAAGGCTGGTTCGGTCACCAGAGCTTCTGGACTTTACAAAGGAATATTTTTATTAATCATTGTTATAGGTGTAGCAGATTTTGTTGAGTTGATTCCTATGTCAGTTTTGGCCAGTATTCTTATTTATACAGGAATAAGTATTATTGATTACAAGGGTATCAAAATGTTGTTAAGGGTACCAAGGCCAGATGCTATTGTTTGGTCCATTGTCTTGCTCTTTACGGTATTTAATAATTTGCTTAATGCCGTAGCTGCTGGATTTATATTAGCTTGTATTCTCTTTATTGTACAAGTTGTTAATACTATGAAAGCGTCTCATGTCCAGCAATCATTGGACAATAGTCTTTATTGTGAAGAGATACCGAGAGAATTAGCAAAGTCTATATATGTTCAGTCTTTAGATGGGCCTTTGTTTTTTGGATTTGCAGACCAGTACAAGAAATTTTCTAATACTATTGATGGAAAAAAAATGATTATTATAAGAATGCAAAATGTTCCATTTCTGGATCAGAGTGGAATAGTTACTTTAGAAAGTGTGATTAGTGATTGGAAAAAAAATAATATGAAGGTTTTCTTAGCAGGCGCAAGTCAAAGTGTAATGAATACTCTCAGTAATACAGCTATTGTACCTAATTTTATTTCTAAAGAAAATTGCTTTGATTCTTTCAACGATGTCATCTCGCATATCAAATCACTTACCCTTAAAACGGAAAGTAACATGCGCAGCACAGATGTGCATTTAAAGAAAGATGATTTTGATACAAAAATGCAGTGGCAAACTAGTTGAAAACTAATTTAATTTATTGGTGTCAATTTTCAGATTTAGTACTTCCTACTTTTATTAAGATATATTTCAACTATTTTTTTTAAAGTAAGACTTGGGCATAGAAATTTACTTGACTAGATAGTGACATTCTAAAATTAGAAATTGGCTTTTGTAAATATGATATTCGCAAGTTGTTGTATGAGTATTTAGAAGGATATTAGAGCATGCAATAGGAGAGAGTGGTTATTATGTGGACAAGAGTGACTTGCGTAGCATATGGACTCCGAAACACATGGACTCCGAAAACGCTTGGGCTAGATAGCGATGTACAACTTCAACACTTAATATTGTTTTGATAAATGACGTTCGTACAAAGCTATCTTAAAAACTCACATTCATTTAGTGGGTTTTACTTCAGATATAATTTCATTTAAATACTAGTTAAGGTAATCAATTCTTTTTCTAATTAAGTGTAGTGCTACTTTCTATATGTAATTTGCTTAGCGTGAGTACTTCTACTTTCTTGTCATCACTTTATTCTTTGTAGAAATTAGTACTTAGCGTTAAGTCCTATTTCATTAAATTTTTACTGTGATGAGTTTGATCTCAATTGGTTGAGTTCGGTTTCATTTAGTTAATAATATGTATAATATTTATTAATGTATAATTGATGTTGCATTAAAAAACACTTAATGCATATTTTCCGTTATATGAGTAATAATGATCTTGGATTAATAAAGCATTGTTTAACAATTAAATTTTATCGTTATGAACAAAATACTAAATGCCACACTTATCGTTTTTGCTATGTTTTCATTGGTTTCGTGTGTAACAGTTCGTCAAGGGGAAGTAGGTGTAAAACGAACTTTCGGAAAATATTCTGATAAGACTTATACAGAAGGATTGAAATTTTTTAATCCAATGACATCTAGGATTGAAAAAATATCGACACGCACTGAAAACCTAGAGTTAGTACTACAAATACCTAGTAAAGAGGGTTTGAATATTCGATCTGAAGTATCTATACTTTATAATATTCAATCTAAGAAAGCGCCTTACATTCTCAGGAATATCGGAAAGGGCTACGAAAACAATGTAATTCTACCTGTATTTAGATCCGCAGTCGCTGATGTTTCAGCAAGATTCTATGCTAAGGATATGCATACAGGTGAGAGGTCTACCATCGAGAATGAGATTAAGGATCACATGGATAATACATTGAGCGGTAAGGGGATCAATATTGAAGCTGTATTGCTCAAAAGCATAACATTGCCGACAAGTTTATCTAATGCAATAGAAGCCAAATTGGAGGCTGAACAGCAGGCGCAAAGAATGGAGTTTGTATTGGATCAATCAAGAAGACAAGCGGATCAAAAACGGATAGAAGCTGAAGGCGTAAGAGATGCTCAGATGATTATCGCCGAAGGTTTGACTCCAGCTATCCTCAAATTTAAATCTATAGAGGCATTCTTAGAATTAGCCAAATCTCCAAATGCAAAAATCATTGTTACAGATGGAGATTTACCAGTGATGATGAATGAGACAGGAGGAGCTTCTCCTATTAAATATTAACAATATTATATACCAGCTATCAAATCGGTTTAGGCGGGTTTTTATGAAGTAAATTGAAATATAAATAAGTAGTGCTTTTTATGTTTGGGAGAGGCTAGTGATTAGCTAGCCTCTACTTTTTATCCATTGATCAATTACTTCTCGTTATATTATTCTGATTTTAGGAGTTGGTCAATAGAACATTGACTTTGCAATATTTAAATTTTAATAACAAAAAACAAATACTATGAAACGAAATACTATAAATAACATCCTTGCAATTTTTTTCATCTCTTTACTGTTCAGCGCATGTAATAATTCTCAGCAAGCAGATGTCATGACTAACTCGACTTCGAGTACTCAAGAAGAAACTGTAGTTGGGTTAGTGGAGGATGTGCTAACCAAAGTGGAACAAGATGCACTTACGCCGGATTTAGTAATACAATCTCTAAAAGAAGGAAATAAAAGGTTTGTCTCCAATGATTTGACTGCGCGTGACCATTCGTCTCAAGTAAGAAAGAGTGTAAAAGCGCAATATCCTAAAGCAATAATTTTGTCATGTGTAGATAGTAGGGTGCCTGTAGAAGATGTTTTTGATAGAGGAATTGGAGATATTTTCGTCGCTAGAGTAGCAGGTAATTTTGTTAACGAAGATATTCTGGGTAGTATGGAATTTGCCTGTAAGGTGTCAGGGTCCAAGTTGGTTTTAGTTATGGGTCACGAGCATTGTGGAGCAGTGAAGGCAGCAATTGATGATGTTGAATTAGGAAACATTACATCGATGCTAACTAAAATTAAACCAGCGGTAGATGCAGTATCTTACGACGGGGATAGAAATTCTAAGAATCAGGACTTTGTTCACATGGTGAGTGAAAGTAATATTACTAACACAATTAACGAGATTAGAAAGAAGAGCCCAATATTGAAAGAGATGGAGGAAGCTGGTGAGATTAACATAATAGGCGCATTGTATGATATGGATAATGGGAAGGTGACCTTTTTAAACTAAATGATGTTATAATCTCTTATTGGTTTGTTCAAAAGGAAATATATACACGTAACCGCAACTTAAATATGGGTTCTCAATAAATTGAAGTTCAAGAAGGATGTCAGTCGTTCTTGGGCTTCTTTGAGTTTAGTGATATGAGTATTAGTAAATATAGCTTGATGAGCAGGTGGCCGGTTATGGCTTTTCTTTGGTCTTAATGCATTAGTAGTTGATCATATGAGAATATTTAATTTAAACAAAATGCACTTCGATTTACTATCTTGTTAGGAGTAATGAAGTCAATCCATAAAGAGAGATAATTAAAAGTATAATTATATTTAATGATAGTAAAGCTATTATTGCTAATAGTTGTATGTATATTTGTATTAACTAACGAAAATCTATGTCTGTCAACTCTACAATATTTAGACCTATGCAACGTCTACAGCGCTTACTAGCTGTGGACAAAAAAGAGATTACTCAAGTATATGCCTACGCCTTACTGAATGGATTGGTCAATCTTTCGTTACCTCTTGGAATACAGGCCATTATCAACTTGATTCAGGGTGGTGAAGTGTCTACGAGCTGGATTGTTTTGGTAGCGTTTGTATTGGTAGGTATAGCGCTTACAGGTGTTTTTCAACTGATGCAGCTCCGTATAGTTGAGAATATTGCTCAGAAGATCTTTAGTAGAGCATCCTTTGAGTTTGCATACCGAATTCCAAGGATCAAGTACAAGGAACTGTATAACTACTATGCACCTGAGTTGGCCAATAGGTTTTTTGATACGCTCACTATTCAGAAGGGCTTGCCTAAGATTCTGATAGATTTCTCATTAGCAGCGTTTCAGATTGTGGCAGGCTTGGTAGTGCTGAGCTTGTACCATTCATTTTTCATCTTGTTTGGCGTCGCACTGATTGCATTAGTATATACTATATTGGTATTTACAGGGCCAAGAGGACTCAAGACTAGTCTCAAAGAATCAAAATATAAGTATGATGTAGCGCATTGGCTAGAGGAGATCGCAAGGACTAAGATGTCATTCAAATTGATCAAAGATCCAGAGATATCATTGACTAATACTGATGAACGCGTTACCAATTATATCCAAGCGAGAGAAAGTCACTTCCGTATTTTAGTAGGTCAGTTTTTGAGTCTGATTGGATTTAAGGTTTTAGTAGCCGCTGGACTTTTGCTTATTGGTGGATTACTAGTATTCCGTCAAGAGATGAATATTGGACAGTTTGTGGCCGCTGAGATTATTATCATTCTGATTATCAATAGCGTAGAGAAGCTTATCAAGTCATTAGATTCTATTTATGATGTATTGACAGCATTGGAGAAAATCGGATATGTAACAGATATGGAATTGGATTCTGAAGAAGGCCTACATTTTGAAAGTGCGTTGGATAATATGCAAGTGTCTGTAAGTAATGTGAAATTTTCATATCCTGATAAATCGGCTAATATATTGAACGATATTTCTTTCGAAATTCCATCAGGTGAATCCATTGTAATCTCTGGATCTTCTGGCTCTGGTAAGTCAACTCTGATGGCTCTTCTATCAGGGATCAATGATCCCACGGAAGGAGTAATTCGATATAATGGATTATCAATTCAGTCGGTTAATGGAAATTCGTTGAGACAACATATAGGATATGCCTTGAGTAACAATCAGATTTTTCAAGGGACACTTCTCGACAATATTTCGATGGGACGATCATCGATATCTACGGATGATGTAGTCAATGCGATAAGGATGGTCAACTTAGGAAGTTTTATTAAAGGTTTGCCAATGGGACTTAATACGACTCTCGATCCTGAAGGTTCGCGCATACCAAGATCAGCGGTAAATAAAATTATATTGGCAAGAGCGGTAGTAAGTAATCCAACGCTGCTATTACTTGAAGATCCTTTAGATCATGTGCCTGCGATGGAGAAGGAAGTAATCATACAGAAACTTACTTCTGCAGATACTCCATGGTCCATTATTATTACTGCGGTAGATACGCTTTGGAGTAAGTATATAGACCATGAAATTCATTTGGATAGTGGACAAGTTATTTCTGACACAACTACAAAATCTTAAGCTATGCTCAATATCAGTTTAAAGAGAATCAATCAAAATATAAATTTGGAGAAGTATAAATCTTTCCAAATATTAGAGAAAAGAACTGTGTCTAAATTCTTGATTAGAATAATGGCTGTCATATTTATCGTGGGCATTTTATCTATGTTTTTGCCATGGACGCAAAATATTAGATCTAAGGGCAATGTCACAACGCTGAGTCCTTCGGATAGGCCCCAGACAGTACAAGCAACCATCGGTGGTAAAGTCGAAAAATGGTACATTCGAGAAGGGCAAATGGTTTTGAAAGGCGATACGATTATGAAAATATCTGAGGTGAAAGAAGAGTATATGGATCCACAGATACTAGAAAATACCAATAGCCAGATCGTCGCTAAAGGAGAATCTATAAAAGCTTACAACGCGAAAGCTCAAAACCTTAATGAACAAGTACAGACACTTATCAAAAGTAAAGAGGTGAAGCTGCAACAGAATAAGATCAAAGTACAGCAGACAAAACTAAAAATAGAATCGGATAGTATCGATTTGGTAGCGGCCAAAACAAAGAAAAGTATTGCAGATAATCAGCTCAATCGAATAGAGAATCTATATAACGAAGGGCTCAAATCCTTAACTGATCTTGAAGCCAAAAGACTATCTGTACAAGAGTCTCAAGCGAAGGTAACTTCTTTGATCAATAAGGTAGATAGTCATATCAATGATCTAGATAATCTAAAGGCAAATGTTCAAATGATCATCAATGATTATGATAATAAGATAGCTAAATCTAAGTCGGATCGGATGTCAGCCATCTCGGATAAGTATACTGCTGATGCTAGTAAAAATAAGCTAGAGTCGAAGTACAATACCTATTCTGTAAGACAAGATAATTACTACATACTATCACCGATCAATGGAACTGTAACACAAGCCATATCTTCTGGATTAGGAGAATTGGTAAAAGCTGGAGAGCCTATTGTAAATATCATTCCAACTAAATACAATCTTGCTGTGGAATCTTTTATTCTACCTGTAGATATGCCGCTGCTTACACTCGGACAAAAAGTAAGAGTACAGTTTGATGGATGGCCAGCAATCGTATTTAGTGGATGGCCTAATAGTAGCTACGGAACATTTGGAGGTCAGATAATAGCGATCAATAATGACATTAGTAAAAATGGAAAATATAGAATACTCATAGCTGAAGATCCCAACGATAACCCTTGGCCAGAAGCAGTAAGAGTCGGTGGTGGAGCCAATACACTCACGCTTCTTAATGATGTAAAAGTGGGCTACGAACTATGGAGGCAGCTCAATGGGTTTCCAGCAGATTTTTATAAAAATGAGAAGAGTAAAAGTGTAAAAACAAAAGCACCATTAAAGAAAGTAAAGTAGTAAATATCTTATTGAAAATTTAAATTGTAACAATATGAAGTTTCATTCTAGAAAATTAATTAAGCCAGAAAATCTTAATGCAAACAATACACTTTTCGGAGGATCTTTATTGCGATGGATCGATGAAGAAGCTGGAATCTATACGATGACCAAGCTACGGACTCAGAAAGTAGTTACTAAGTTTATATCCGAAATAAATTTTATCTCTTCTGCGAAACAGGGAGATGTGATAGAGATCGGAATGGAATTCGTAAGTATCGGTAAGTCTAGTATTACGATGAGATGTTTAGTTAGGAATCTCTTTTCTCAGAAAACCATTATTTCTATTGAAAAAATAGTATTCGTACAAGTGGATAATAATGAAAAATCAGTTCCACATAATCTGACCATTGAAGATATAAAACGTATGAGCTCATGAGAAAATCATTAATAATTATTTTTAGTTTTCTTCTATTAAATTCAGCATTTTCTCAGGACTTTAGTACTAGATTGAGTTTTGTTGAGTTTATCAATATCGTCAAGACGAATCACCCTGTAATGTACCAAGCTGAATTGCAGTCGGATATGGCAGAGAGTACGCGTAAGATGGCTCGCGGTGGCTTCGACCCTAAGCTGGAAGCAGATTGGAAGCACAAGTCATTTGACAAGAAAAATTATTATTCGATTGGAAGTGCTGCAGTTAAAATACCTACATGGTATGGTATAGATCTCAAGGCGGGTTATGATCGCAATGAAGGACAGTTTCTCAATGAAAGTGATCTGCTTCCATCAAGAGGATTATGGAATGCTGGAATTAGTGTCCCCTTAGGTAAAGGACTTGTAATCGATGAACGTAGAGCCGCATTAAAGAGAGCAGATATATACGCATCTGCTACCGTGCAAGAGCAACTGATTATGCGTAATGAGATCTTGTTCAACGCTGCTTTAGCATATCTCCAGTGGCAGACGTATCAGGAATATCTAGTGATAGCTAAGGAGGGAGTGACGCTTGCGGATCAACGATTAAATGGTACGCGAAGTAGCTTTGTCAATGGTGATAAGCCAGCGATAGATACGTTGGAGTCATTCATATCATTGCAGACTAGAAAGATGGATCAGCTAAAGGCCAGTCAAGATCTATTGAATGCAAAGATCAAGTTGGAAAATTTCCTTTGGGTAGAGGGTGTGACACCATTAGAAATGGATGGTAATGTATTGCCAGATCCTATTGATATACAATTACTGCAGTTTCAGTTCGATAGTATAAGTTTATTACAAGACCAGAGATTGCTTACTCACCCAGAGTTACTTTTGTATGATTATAAGATTGCTAATATTGATATAGATCAAAGATTAGCTAAGGAAGAAATCAAGCCGGATATCAGAGTCAATTATAATCCATTGCTGGCCGTGGCTAACGATGGGCCCTTTGATAGCTTTAATGCTAACGACTACAAACTAGGAGCCACCATATCATATCCTATTTTACAGCGTAAGCAACGAGGTAAGATAGAGTTGAATAAACTCAAGTTGCAGGATACTGAATTTGATAGAAGTCTTAAGTCACAAAACCTAAAAGTAAAGCTTGATACTTATGTCAATAATATGAACCAAGCATTGAGACAATATGATTTACAGTCTTTGACATTAGAAAATTACAATCGAATGCTGATCGCCGAAAACAGAAAATTGCAAGCCGGAGAAAGCTCAATATTTTTGGTCAATAGCCGAGAAAGTAAATACCTAGAAAGTCGCTACAAGCAAATAGATGTAGGTCGTAAGCTCATCTTTAATAAGTTCACCTATCTACTGTACTCTGTCGCAATGCAAGAAGTGTTATAGTACAAGAAGAAAAGTAGATACCATAATACTTGACCGTCTAAGAGGCTGGTTGACAAACATGGGGACAAGTGTTTTACTTTTGTAAAACACGTAGTCGGAGTGGGAATGTGGCTTTTTCGCAGAAAAAACACATGGACTCCGAACACATGGACTCCGAACAAATAATCTAAGCAAACATAAGAGCTAACTAGCGACACCATAATAGCAACGCCTCATCCTATTACATCGAGTATTTACGTGTTACTTAATATACAACTTCTTAATCCTAACCATTGGTCCAGGACACATCTGTTGGTGGCAACTCATACAATTGTCTACCATTAGATTAAAGAGATCTTTTTTGCTGTCTTTAGTTTTATTTAAATCTTTTACCGCTTGTGTGTAATTAGTAGCCATGGCTTGGTAGAGTGGGCTAGTAGTCTTCTCTGGTGTAGTAGCTACAGCTTTATGGATGTCAGTAAAGATCTTGATGTCTTCTGTTAATGATCCTTCGACGATATTCTCTTTGATGTCTTCATAGTAAAGAAACATCTCTCTCATCAGTAATGTTAGTTCACTATCTACCGCCATAGTATAAGTAGGCTTATCACAAGACGGTTTTTCTGCACAGTTGGGTAGCACGACTATTGCGAATAGAAATAATGCGAAAACTAATATTGTATTTGTATTCATCCGTTAAAGCGTTTTGTTCATTTGCCTAGTGATCCTGATTCTGTATTCTTTATCTTACACCAAAGATAATGATTTGGAAATAATGGAATATCACTCCAATAATTTTTAATACTCTCTCAATATTCAAAACAATTCTCTCATTTCTACCTTAATATAGACAGTAATCTACACACAAGATGAGAAAACAAAATTTACCGCAAAAGACATGTATTGTATGCGGACTGCCCTTTACATGGCGCAAGAAGTGGGAGAAAGTGTGGGATGAAGTTAAGTATTGCAGTGAGAGGTGTAGAAGAAACAAAAACGGACTAAAAACCAATGGGTAAGAAGACATATAAGACTATTAGATTGATACTCGGAGATCAGCTTAATCTAAGTCACTCATGGTACGATGCTGTGGATCTTGGAGTAGTGTACTTCATCGCTGAGATGAGACAAGAGACAGATTACGTTCGTCACCATATCCAAAAGGTCGTAGCGTTTTTTGAAAGTATGCGTAATATGGCGAAGGCTTTGACTGATAAAGGGCATCACGTCATCTACTACCCATTAGATCATCCTGACAACACTCAATCTCTAGAAGGTAACCTGGATCAATTGATCGCAAAGTATAATATCCAAAATTTTGAATATCAACTCCCAGATGAATATCGATTAGACCAGCAATTACAAAAGTACTGTAGTGAATTAAGTATCGCAAGTAGTCATATTGATACGGAGCATTTCTTGACGTCTAGAGAATTTTGCACAGAATTCTTTGCTGGTAAAAAGCAATATGTGATGGAGTACTTTTATCGTCAGATGAGGCGTAAGTATAATATCATGATAGATGATATCGGTGAGCCTCAAGGTGGACAATGGAATTTTGATAAGTCTAACCGTAAGAAGTGGAACACCAAAGATGCCATACCTCCGATATACAATCCACAAAAGGACGTTAGTCATATCGTAGTTTTATTGGAAGAAAAAGAAGTGGCGACTATTGGTAATATAGACGCCTCTAATTTTCATTGGCCTACCAGTTATGACGAGTGTAAGGCGACCTTAATTTACTTCTGCGAAAATCTATTGGTCCACTTTGGTGACTATCAAGATGCGATGCATACAGAACAGCGATTTTTGTTCCACAGTAGATTATCATTTGCTATGAATAGTAAGATGCTTCATCCACTCGAAGTAGTCAATACGGTCATCGCTTATTGGGAGAAGCATCAGGAAGAAATAGATATCTCTCAGGTCGAAGGTTTTGTGCGTCAAATCATCGGTTGGAGAGAATATATGCGTGGTATCTATTGGATGCAGATGCCTGATTATGCAAAGCTCAATGCATTGAATAATACCAATCCGCTTCCTGACTTTTATTGGACAGCGAAGACAAAAATGAATTGCCTACAAAAGTCGATTCAACAAAGTCTCGACGAATCCTATGCGCACCATATACAGAGGTTGATGATTACAGGTAATTTCGCTTTGCTGGCGCAAATACATCCTGACTATGTAGACGAATGGTATCTTGGAATATATATCGATGCCATAGAGTGGGTAGAGATCACTAATACTCGTGGTATGAGTCAATGGGCGGACGGTGGTATAGTCGCGACTAAGCCTTATGTATCTAGTGGTAGCTATATCAATAAGATGAGTAACTATTGCAAAGATTGTCATTACAATGTGAAGAACAAAACAGAAGACGATGCTTGTCCATTTAATTCACTCTATTGGAATTTTTTGGATGATAAAAGAGAGTACTTCCAACGCAATAATAGAATGTCGATGATGATGCGACTATTGGATAAGATGGATAGCGAAAAGCTAGTAGCGATGAAAATTAGAGCACATGATATAATAGCCAATCCAGATGCCTACTAATTCATTAGATACTTTAAATATAGTTTGGCTTAAGCGTGATCTCCGGGTCTTAGACAATGAAGCTATCGCATCGGCATGGGCAGTTGGTTTGCCAGTACTATTAGTTTACTTTCTAGAGCCTTCATTGGAGCATGATATGCATTACTCTGAGAGACATTTCAGATTTATCAAGCAATCATTGGCTGAGATGAATGGACTATTAGCTGAGCACAATACTGAGATCCTTGTCATTCACGGTGAAGTAATAGGGAACCTCGATACTCTCAGATCTCAATATAATATCAAATCTATTTTCTCACATCAAGAGACAGGAATAGACCTCACCTACAGAAGAGATAAAGCAGTCGCAAAATATTGTGTGCAGCATAATATTGTTTGGAAAGAGAATGTAAATAATGGTGTGTTCCGTGGTATTCGTAATCGTAAGATGTGGCGTCGTACTTGGGAAGAATATATGAACCAACCGATTCATTTATTTGAACCGCCAAAAGATTCTTTTTTTCCTTCCATAAAAATTAAAAATCTAAAGACGCATTTTGATTTGGTCAATGTGAATGTTGAGAGGCATCCAGATTTTCAGCTCGGCGGAACTTTAGTAGGGATTCGATATTTTCAGTCTTTTTTTAAAGATCGTTTTCTCAATTATTCAAGTCATATATCCAAGCCTGTACTCGCTAGGAAAAGCTGTAGTAGATTATCACCATACATCGCTTGGGGATGTTTATCGATTAGGCAAGTATGGCAATATTCTATGGCGATGAGACAGAAAGGTAAAAGCAAACGCAATATCGATGGTTTCAATTCTCGACTTCGTTGGCAGGCACATTTCATCCAGAAGTTTGAAATGGAATCCAGAATGGAATTTGAAAGTGTCAACCGTGGATATCATCGACTAAACAAGCAACGCAACGAAGTATACATCGAAGCTTGGAAAAAAGGAAAGACTGGGTATCCATTGGTAGATGCATGTATGCGATGCTTACAAACTACTGGATATCTCAATTTTCGAATGAGGGCGATGTCATTATCTTTTTTGACACATAATCTTTGGCAACCATGGCAAGCAGCCGCGGAGCATTTAGCTGGCGTATTTCTTGATTTTGAGCCAGGCATACATTTCCCTCAGATACAAATGCAGGCAGGAGAGACAGGAATCAATACTTTACGGATCTATAACCCAACACTCAATGGCGAGAAGCATGATCCTGAAGGTGAATTCATTAAGAAATGGTGCCCAGAGTTAAAGGCGATTCCTGTAGCATTTATCCATGAACCATGGAAGATGACTATCATGGATCAGAGTTTCTGCGGGATAACGATAGGTGATGACTATCCTTCACCGATAGTCGATCTTGATAAGACCCGTAAGTATGCCAGCGATATCCTATGGGCGATGAATGATGATCTCGCAGTCAAGAACGAAAGCCGTAGAATAGTCAATAAACACACATTGCCAAATCGCAATAATTTTAATTAATCAAAGATTGATCGAACCAGTATTAGTGGGTATTAGCTAAGATCGGCAGTATTTCCAGATATAGACATTCCTACTATAGGAATTGATAAAAAACCTTATTCCTAAATTGGAATTGCATCCGCTCTAGATTTGTATTGTAATCAAACATTAATAGTTATGATATCGATATACAATCTAAAGCCAAAATTTCAACAGCTTCTAAGGCCAGCCCTTGATGCAATGCACAAAGCAAGCATTACGGCTAATCAAATTACAATGGCTTCTATTGCCTTATCATTCGTGATTGGAGGCTTTTTCTGGTTTGCCGATGTAAACAGTCTATACTTCTTAGTATTACCAATAGGTCTTCTTGTAAGAATGGCGCTCAATGCATTAGATGGCATGATGGCTAGAGTTTATCATCAGCAATCACAAAAAGGAGAATTACTTAACGAAGTCGGTGATATCGTATCTGATGTAGCGATTTTCTTTCCATTACTCAAATTTGAAAATGGTGCCGTCTATCTGATTGCATTATTTATCTGCCTTTCTATACTCAATGAATTTGCCGGAGTAATGGCCAAGGTCATCAAAAGCGAACGAAGATATGATGGTCCAATGGGCAAAAGCGACAGAGCATTTCTGTTGAGTATCTATGGTATTCTCAGTTTTTTATGGATAGGATTTTCAGCCTATTCTATCTACTTATTCTATATCGCAATACCCTTATTACTTCTTAGTACTTATACAAGACTAACAAAATCATTGTCATAACGCATTGATTTTCGCATCATCATCAGTCATATTTCAAGACAGTTTTCATTTCAAAATTAAGCAATCATCAACTCATTTTTTACATGAGTTTTCAATCTAATATTATGAAAGATCTAATCCTTAGTATATACAACAACGACTTACATTTTGTCACCACTATTATATTTGGAGTATTAATATTCGCTTCCACTTTGTTTTTTGTAATGGGTAAAGTTAAGCCTCATGTAGACTTCGGTGAATTGAAATCTAGGACAAAATCATGGTGGGTGATGGCGACGATATTTATCTCAGCTACATTGATCAACACAACGATATCATATATATCATTAGCGTTCTTATCGTTCTTGGCATTTAGAGAATTATACTCTTTACTAGATTTTCGTAACGCGGATAGAAGAGCAATTTTCTGGGCAATAGTCGCTATACCAGTGCAATATTATTTAGCATATATACAATGGTACGGAGCATTTATAATATTTATTCCGGTCGTTATGTTTTTGATACTTCCAGTTCGATTAGTTCTGAAGGGAGAGACTGATGGTATCATTAAATCTATGTCTAATCTTCAATGGACATTGATGCTCACAGTATTTGGATTGAGTCACATGGCTTATTTGATATCTCTTCCTGAGGTCGATGGTTTTCAATCTGGAGGACGTGGGCTGTTGTTGTTTCTTGTGTTTTTGACGGAAATCAATGATGTACTGCAGTTCACTTGGGGTAAGCTGTTTGGTAATAGCAAGATCATACCGAAAGTCAGTCCTAATAAAACGTGGATGGGATTTATCGGTGGTCTAGTTACTACTACTGCAATCGGATATGGATTAGCATTCCTTACACCTTTATCTACGCCGCAGGTATTATTAATCAGTTTTATGGTGGCATTGTCTGGGTTTTTGGGAGATGTAGTCATGTCCGCAGTCAAGCGCGATGTAGGAGTCAAAGATACAGGGTCAGCTATTCCTGGCCATGGAGGTATCTTAGATAGAATAGACTCATTGTCTTATTCTGCTCCAGTATTTTTTCACATTATTTATTTCATGGCATATTAAATATCATATTATGAAAACGTTATTAAAAATTATCTATTCAGTAGTACTTAGGAATTTTCTAAAGCTTATCGTTGGTGTAAAAATGGATAAGCCAAATTATCTAAAAAATGAAAAACAGTTTATCATTGTAGCCAATCACAATAGTCACTTAGATACGATGTCAATCATGGCCTCATTGCCAAGTGAGATCTTACATAATGTAAAACCTGTGGCGGCGAGAGATCATTTTGGAAAAAGTAAATTGAGTACTTTTCTTAGCGAAAAATTCGTAAATAGTTTATTGATTGAACGTAAGAGAGATAAGAATAATCCTGACAATGATCCTATCTGTCAGATGATTGCAGAACTAGACAAAGGAAAATCATTAATCATTTTTCCAGAAGGTACAAGAGGACAACCAGAAGTAGAAGAATCGTTAAAAGCTGGAATCGCATTGATACTAAAAGAAAGGCCGAATATCTCATTTGTACCAGCTTATATGCAAGGAATGGGAATGGCTATGCCCAAAGGAGATGGACTGATCCTACCTCATACTTCTAGATTAATATATGGTCTTCCTCAGAAAGTAAATTCTGGAGATATCCAGGAGATACTAGATCAAATACAGTACAATTTTGATCAATTAAAATTGGAGTTGTCGATTGGAAAAAAAGAGATGGTACAAGCCTAAAGTATGTTTGTTTTCATTAAGCATCGGAAAATATTTTACCCTTTCGATAGTTTTAAATGAATCTCGATTTTCTGATCGGTAAGCACGACTGGAAGGAGTGATTGATGAGCAGAAAAACTGGCAGAAATAAATGGAGTCGCTTGTTTATATTTCTGTTCATCAATCTATTAAGTCAAGGATTTACTATCAACTAACATATCACAGACAGTTGGTGATGATAAAACGAAAGAAATAGTAGATACTTATATAAAGAACTCTTAGGCTCTTATATTTGCTTTTCAAATAGCAGCATCATGTTTTTCAAAAAGAAACCAAAGTACCACGCTCCTCAAATTACTGATGATACGTTCAATGAATTCATCAATACGGATAAAGGAATCTTGATAGATTTCTATGCGAGCTGGTGCGGACCTTGTAAAATCCTAGGTCCGATTATAGATGAGTTAGCTCAAGAGAATGAAGGAAGGTTACACATAGTGAAAGTAGATACTGAAGCTAATCCAAAATTGTCTAACTTCTTTAAAATAAAGAGTATACCGACTATCGCTTTTCTAAAAGATAAGAAGGTCATAGAGATGCGTGGAGGTATGATACCTAAGCCAAATCTCCAAGAGATGATAGAAGATCTGATCGCTTACGAATTTCCAGCCCAAGACGAAGAAGAGTAGGGGACACTCTGTTTTTGCTAGTCCAAAGCGAAAGGTTTTAAAGTTGGCTCGATATATGATGATTATTCATCATATGATAGATGGTTTTGTTTGGCCCTCTATCAATTTTATAATTATCGAAGTGAATTTTACTATGAAAGAGAAGATTAGCGTATTAGGAAAAGCAAGAAGACATATTTATGTTCAAGTGGTGGCTACAGGAGTAGTAAGACGCTTTACGAGAGGACAGTTGTCTCATCATCTATCTAATGAGTCCTATGTCATCGAAGATTTCATGACTGATACTTTTTAATTCATAGGACGTCTCCCAAGTTGCGTAGTGACAGCCTTTAAGGATATTTGAAATACTTGCTTATAGGGTAATTATAAATAGGTTTACGACATCGCTTTAAGACATTCAGATTTGAACGTGTAGCCTAAAGGGCTACCACAGACCCAATTTCATCGTGCTGCCAATAATTCGACAGCATTCGCTACAGTTTAAAAATTATCCAAATTTATGCGGTCATAGTCTTTCAGACTAGTTGATATACTTGCCTGTAGTGCAAAGACTAGTTAGCATAAGGCATCGCCCTAAGCTATGCAATTAATGCAATCCGCATATTATCTATCATTTACACTCCCTTTACACTCTTTTACATGCGATGTTCTTCTTAGTAGAATGATCCATTCTATCTTTCATCCAAACAAATAGAGATATGAAAAAAGGAATTCTATTACTTAATATTTGGGCTTCATTATTAGTCATTGCCATATTACCTAGCTTTGAGGCTCAAGGGCAAATCTTAGCGGAAGAGATGAAACCTCTCCAGTTCATCAATGAAATATTAATCGAGAATAATCACTTGCCAGTTGCGGATCGGATAGCGATATACCAGAAGCTAAAATCTACCTACGATAATAAGCAACAGCTAGAAGAGAATATGAATCTCTATGGGTACACCATGTTGTGGGATGGTAAGCCTACCGAGGCTCTCGAGATTTTTAAAGTATTGGTAACTGATTTTCCAGAGTCAGCGAATACCTACGATAGCCTCGCGGAGGTCTATCTGGAGATCGGCGACAAGAAGCGTGCATTAGCTAATTATGAGATCACATTGGCTATGGATCCAGATAACTTCAACGCTCAAGATCAGATAGACAAAATCAATAATCCTAATCAAAAGGAATTGTCCCCTGAAGAAAAATTTCATAAAATATATACTGTACAAGAGTATCGAGATGATCTAGATCAGTTGAGTGCTACCTTGCTAAAAGTACATCCCAATGCGTTAAAGTTTATCACTCAAAATAAATTCGATCAGCTCATTGCGTATAAGAAAGCATTGATCACAGAGCAAACTACTTATGCAGAATTTGCTTGGCATTGTAACGAAGTAGTAGCCAACATGAACTGTTCACATACTAGCACGGCGGGATTTTATCAAGAGAACAAGATGTTACCGCAGGAACTTCGTTTTCCGTTACAAACGAGATTTATAGATGGTCGTCTTTTCGTCATAGATCCATTGAATAACGTCGATCAAATATCGGATAAGGATCAAATCATAAGTATTAATGGAGTCGCTATAAAAGAACTGGTCGATAATATATATAAACACATACCATCTCAAGGCTATATAGAATCTTCTAAAACTCATGAATTCAATAAGTGGTCTACAAGCATGATTGCATATGGATTGGGTTTTCCTAAGGAGTATGTAGTTGAGATCAGTGGAAAAGATGAGGCTATTATTTTGAAGCCTTCAGAATACAATAGCGATCCCAAAAGAGATGAATCGAAGATTCATTGTGGTGGCGATCTATGCGTAGAATATATAGATGAAGATAAGAAAATTGCTAGAATGACCATTTCTTCATTTAACTATTATAGGTGGAATAATTTTACAGAGTTTCAGAAATTTGTAGATGTAAGTATGGCTGAATTTTCTGTAAATAAAACAGAACAACTAATCATAGATGTAAGAGACAATGGCGGTGGATCACCAGAATCTAGCATACACCTACTTAAATATTTGATCGATGAACCTTTCGTATATTATTCTCGAGTGGAGTCCGATGGGAAGACAGAAAAAGCGGAAGGTGAGGATATCATAACTCCAGTCACGGATGGCTACAAAGGAAAATTGTATTTTTTGATAGATGGAAAAGGAAATTCCACAACAGGACACTTTATGTCTCTCGTCAAAGAAAGAAAATTGGGTGTGATCATTGGTGAAGAATTAGGGTCAAATCAATTTTGTTCTGCCGGTAGAAAGCGATGTAGATTGTCAAATACGAAGATGATATACGACGTGGCTAATAATACACATGTATCTACGGCCACATCGCTGCCAGATGAAGTGGGGATCTTGCCAGATCACTATGTGACACAATCCATAGATGAATATAAAGAGGGTAGAGATGCCCAGAAGGCATTTGCGTTAGATCTAATTTGTAAAGAGATGAAATGGAAACCTTCTTCTGGTTATCACTCTTCTTTTTTCTTAGAAGCTAATCCGAAGTGGGATAGAGAATTATTTCAGATACCTATTCGTTTTGCACCTGACATTCCTTTACGAGGAGTTGAAGACGCAAGATTTCCAACCGGTTGGTCTGACAAGGATAGTACTGCTTTTTGGTCCTATGCTTTTGCATGGAATGTAGATCATACAAGGCTATTAGTTGCAGCAGAATTAGAATCTAATTTGATGCTTTATTTTGATGGTTTGATGAATATGGAGAAAAGATCAAAGGAGTTCGATGTGGATATGACAACAGCTTCTATTGAAGAAGAAAAGTCATCACAAGGTAAGCTGAGATTTACTGGAGTAGTCCATACATTCGACGGATTTTTTGAGAAGGTACCGTTGACATTTAATGTCAAAGCGGAGCAATATTATTGTGATCAAATTAATAGAACGATCGTCTTATTTCGATTTAGTAAGCAGCCATTCGATCATGAAGTGTGGGATCTATTGGGTACAGTGAAAATGCCTAATGATATTTGTGAGCCGTAGACCATAATTGTAATTGTTGTCAATTCAGATACCTGATAAATGGATGAAAGTAGGCCTCAGAACAAGCTAAAAATAGGATAGTCTCAATTTTCTTATTTTTGGAGTATCTAAACTTTCGTCATGACTAGATTTTTTATAGTGTTATTCCTGGTTATAGTTTGCTTTTCATTTGCTGAGGGACAGTCCGAGTTTAATGAAATGAAGTACAATGTCAATGATCCAAATCTGCCGCATTGGGTCAAGCTTATGTACAGTGATTCTCCAAATCTCAAAATTATAGAGAAGGCTTATAACGAATATTATAGTAAACAGCCTTTCGAAAAGAATACCTACACCCAATACTATAAAAGGTGGATCAGAGACAAGTGGGAGTGGGCAGATAATGAAGGTAACCTAACAATTCCTACTCTAAAAGAGAGACAAAACTCTCTTGGTAAATACCTCAGTAGAAACGAGAGACATAACATAGCTCAAAAGTCATTGACCTCTCAATGGGAAGAACTCGGTCCATGGGAGTATGATCATGAGGCTACTATGGCTCTTTCGGTACAATCGCCAGGGGCGTCTCATGTATATGCAGTCGAACAGGCTTCGTCTAATCAAGATATAGCTTATGCAGGGACAGCTAATGCTGGTGTTTGGAAATCTATAGATAAAGGCGTAAGCTGGGATCTAGTAACTGGGGATTATCCTATACGAGGAGTCTATTCTTTAGAGATAGATCATAGTAATCCGGATATTGTCTATGCGCATGGAGATGGATTTATATGGAAATCAATTGACGGAGGTGCTACATGGAGTAAGACAGGAAATGAGCAATATTTCTCATGGACAAGGGATATCATTATGCATCCTACTAACAGTCAGATATTATTGGCTGCGACTACCGAAGGATTATATAGAACAAGTGATGCGGGTTCAAATTGGACACTGATCCAAGGAGGGCATTTTCAAGAGATTGAGTTTCATCCGACAAATGGTGATATCGTATATGTTGTTAAGCATATTTCCAATAGAACGGAACTGTATAAATCTGATGATCTCGGAATTACGTTTACATTGAAATCAGAGGGATGGCCAGGAATAAGCACCTCTACTGCTTCGGGATTATTTTCTTCTGTAGATTTTGACTCACCTAGTTATGCAAGTTTTGGTAATGTAGATTTAGGTAGTGCTAGTATTCCTGAGTTTACGATCGACATGCGAATAAAGTCTTCTGGTTGGTCTGGAGATCCCTCTATTATCTCTAATAAAAATTGGAATTCTGGGGGAAATAAGGGATTTATAATAGCGGCGAATGGAAGCGGATGGAAATTTAATATAGGTGATGGATCCAGCCGAATCGATCTCAATGGTGGTTCTATCAATGATAATGAATGGCATCATATTGCAGTGACTTATAGTGCAACTGGAGACACTAAAGTATATCAAGATGGTACTTTGTTGACTTCGACTGCGGCTAATATTTCTAATGCTACGATGTCGGGATTAAATCTGGCAATGGCTCAAGATGGAACTGAAAATTATGGTTTGGATTTTCCAGGCTCTATTGCTGAAGTAAGAATATGGTCGGATACATTATCCGCGGCTACCATTTTTGATTTGAATTGTAATGCGGTAGATAACACACATCCTTTTTACGGCGATCTGATTCATTATTGGAAAATGGATAATAATAGTGGAAGCATTATAGCTGATAGTAAAGGATCTAATCATGGTGCTATAAATGGTAACATTAATTGGGCTGTAGATAACGAAATGGTTTGTATCGAAACAGATTTTTCTCAAGGAGAAGAAAATAAAAGAGTTGAAATAGCAGTGACACCGCATGCACCGAATAGTCTTTTTGTATTGGCGACAGGGAGTGCTGATGGAGAGTCAGGCTTGTATGGTTTTTATAAGTCTACCGATCAAGGAGAATCTTTTGATTTTGTTTGTTGCGGTACAGGACCTGGTGGTCTTGCTTCAGTTAGTAACCCTAATATAGTGGGCTATTCTAATGAGCTTACGTCTAATGGCGGCCAATACTATTATGATCTATCTCTGGCGGTATCGCCAACGGATTCCAATAAAATATTTGCGGCTGGTATTAGTGTAGTTCGTTCGGAAGACGGTGGACAAAATTGGGAGACCAATGGTCATTGGGTGACTTGGGTCGGAGCGAATACGAAGGAGAGGTATACACATGCGGATGTGCATGATGTAAAGTTTTTTCAACATGGAAATGATGTAAGTCTATGGACGGCTTCTGATGGTGGACTATTTTATTCTGCCAATGAAGGAGATAATTTTGAACCTAGAATGCATGGTATTCATGGGACAGAATTTTGGGGATTTGGTGGATCTTATAAGGAGGATGCTATGATAGGAGGAACATATCATAATGGTACACTAGTACATTATAAAGACACTTATCCAAAAGGTAAGTATGGAAAAGGCGGATGGTTTGCAGGTGCGGCAGCAGATTTAGCTAAAGGCTATGTCCATGAAGCTGATGGCAAACGAATGTTTAATGAGAGCGGGCTGTTTGAAATAATAAATAGAGATGTTTATTGGAAGTACTTAAATTTTGATAATTCTAAAAATGCAAATCAAATCAGACCGGGTCAATATGGTAATTACGCATGGCACCCTTATTACTATGAAGAATTTTATACCCCTAGAGATTCTGTTTTATATAAAACTGAAAACAATGGAAAGTCTTGGCAACTGATACAGGATTTTGGTGATGGTGATATCTATGAGATAAAGATTCCTGTTACTGACCCTAATATTATTTATGTAGTGCAAAATCATATTAGTGGAGTAGTGAAACTATGGAAAACTATAGACGGAGGTAATGCATGGACTGAGATTACGCCACCTGATGCAGTGGTCAATAGTAATAATTGGAGAGATAAATTATTTGATATAGACCTCGATGATCCTGACAATATCTGGATGTTACTCAAAGGAAATGCAGATGGATATAAAGTCTTCGAATCGACAGATGGAGGATTGAATTGGGTCAATATTTCTGGAAGTAATCTGGATGGTGAATCGATGCTAGATATAGTGCATCATCAAGGAACGGATGGAGGATTGTATGTAGGATCAACTAATTCTATTTATTATAAAAACAATAGTTTGCCTGATTGGGAATTATACAATGAAGGTTTGCCGCTGTTGACTAGAGCTAATTATTTATACCCATACTATACTGGAGGGAAAATTAGAATGGGTACATATAGAGGTGCATTCGAAAGAGATTTTTATGAAGATAGCCCACCTATGGTGAGAGCATCGGTAGATAAGAAGTCTTCCAATTGTGCCAGAGATACTTTTTATTTCAAGGACTTGTCATATGTACAGCATGATGGGATAAGTTGGGAATGGATATTTGAAGGAGGAACACCTGCAACGTCTTCAGAAGAAAATCCTAAAGTAGTTTTTGGGGAAGGAAGCCACGATGTAACATTGACAGTCACAAATGATTATGGAAGTCAAACTCGAGTGATTCAAGATATGGTGACTGTAAGTAATGATTGTATTATAGATGAGATTCCGGGTAACGCTATGGATTTCACCGCGTCATCACAGTCATATGCTTATTCGGATCATGAGAATAAACATAATTTTGTGGAGTCTGATTTTTCTTTATCTCTATGGGTCAAGTCACGAACTACCTCAGGAGATGCAGTACTGATTGCAAAGAAAGATTGGGATTCTGGAATTAATCCAGGGTGGGTACTGGCGACTCAGAGCGGAAAATTATGGTTCAATATGGCCGATGGTACATCTAGGATAGACATTGTTCCCAACATACAAATTAATGATGGCGAGTGGCACTTTGTAACTGTAACCGTAGACCGAGATGATTCTGCAATCGTTTATCTTGATGGTAAGGCAATAGGAGTTCAAAGTAGTGCAACTATCGGAGATATATCAAATGATCTTGAATTGGTGGTAGGTGCAGATAGCGAATATGATTATAAGATAACAGCACTTGTTGATGAAGTTTGTATTTATGATAAGCGACTTTCTCTGGCAGAGTTAAGAGACACCAGACACCTTACAAAACTCAGTTCTGAAGCTAACCTTATCACATACTATCAAGCTAATGAAAGCCAAGGTATGGTATTGGATAAAATCGGTGTGAGTCACCTCGTATTAGGTGAGGATGCTAATAGAGTTATTTCTCATTGTCCTATTGGAGGAGGAGAGAGCCAAACTATAGCAATTACGGCAGGAGGAGTTATCGATTATAATGATGTCAATGTAGAAATCGTTTTTCCATCAGCAGGTATTTATCCAGATGGGGATGTTGTCGTATCCAGAATCGATTTATTTCCTGATACTAATCCAAGTAACCAATCTCAATCTGATAGCTATTGGGTCATCAATAATTATGGAGATAATTCTGTAATCAACTCATTGTCAAGTATCCAGTTTTCTGGTGTCAGCATTTCGTCACCTTCTGTAGTAGCCAACGATTTTAAACTTTACAAGAGGAGTGATAATGCAGAAGGTCAGATTTGGATAGATATAGATAACGCGGATATATTTGATTATTCTAGTGGTGAGATTACATTCAGCTCTGGACTGGCACTTACAGAATTTGGTCAATTTACGATTACAAACGAACGAGCGAAAGGTTGGATCGGTGTAGTCAGCGAAGATTGGGATAATCCATTAAACTGGGGAATGGGTATGGTTCCTGGAATCACAGACGATGTCATAATACCTCCTAATACGCCGTATCAACCTAAAGTTAACGTGAATGCAATTATAGGGTCATTGATACTTTTGGAAGATGCTAGTATTATGATAGAAACAGGAAAATTGTTTGAGGTGAAGAATTAGTCAGTTTTCTGTAAGGATGTTTTAGGTATTGAAAGTTGTTATGGAATGACTTTACTTAGAGAAGAATACAAGTTGGAATGTTTGAGCTGCCTAAATAATTAGTTATTTGTCAAGGGCTTTTTTAAAAGTGATATTTACAATCTGAATCTTGATATTGGATCAATTGTTTTGGTTAGGACATATTCAAATATGTAGAATGACTGTGGTGCCACTTAAATTTGAATTGAGTACATTGGAATACTTAATTCAAAATTTAAAAATCACTATGTTAGTAGAAATAGCCGATCTATCGAAATTAGAAGATAGAAAACCCGTCCATGCCCTAGTAGAGAATACAGATCTAGTAGTAACGAAGTTTGATGATGAAGTATCAATCCTTTACGGTAGATGTCTACATAGAGGTGCTTTAATGGCGGATGGGAGAGTAGAAGGTGATAATATAATCTGTGGTGTGCACGATTGGGATTATCGCTTAGATACAGGAGTAAGTGAATATAACAATAAGGAAGTCCTTCATAAATTTAATGCCATTATAAAAGGCGATAAGGTATGTATCGAATCTGCGGAAGTAATTGCCTTCGAAGAATTGCATCCACAATCATTTGATCGAGATGAATACTTAGGTGCCTATGCAGATACTCATCCTGAGAGTACAGAGCCTTATACTGGATTTATCAATGAATTAGCTAAGAATGGATTAAGTAAATATGGACACCATGGTCCATCTGCCTCTATGGGAGTAGATCGGAATACGCTACCTCAGTGGAGTAGTATTCAGTTTTTGCCAGCACAACTGTCTAGAAGACCATTATTGGATGAAGAAGCCGTAGCGACACAAGTGGTGATAGGATCTTCAGCCAAAAAGCCTCTTATTCTAGATAAGCCATTCTTTGTCTCTGATATGTCTTTCGGATCTCTATCCAAAGAAGCTAAGATTTCTTTAGCGCAAGGAGCTGAAATGAGTGGTACAGGAATTTGTTCAGGAGAAGGCGGAATGCTACCAGAAGAACAAGCCAGTAATTCGAAATATTTTTATGAATTGGCATCGGCACAATTTGGATTTTCTTGGGATAAATTAGATAATGTTCAGGCGTTCCATTTTAAAGGAGGTCAAGGAGCCAAAACAGGTACAGGAGGTCACTTACCAGGATCGAAAGTAACCACAGAAATAGCAAAAGTGAGAGGCCTAGAAGAAGGGGTAACGGCAATATCCCCAGCTGCATTTCCAGATATGAAAACGGTAGAAGACTTCAAAGAATTTGCAGACAAGGTAAAAGACCGTACGGGTGGAATTCCTGTAGGTTTTAAAATTGCGGCAAGTAGAATTGAAGACGATATAGATTTTGCACTCGCAGTGGGTGTAGATTATATTATTCTAGATGGTAGAGGTGGCGGAACAGGATCTGCCCCTACGATACTTAGAGACAATATCAATGTACCTACGATACCAGCGCTAGCACGAGCTAGACAACATCTTGATAAGGTAGGCTCTACGATTGAGCTTGTGATCACTGGAGGGTTGAGACTGCCAGAAGATATCGCAAAGGCGATGATGATGGGTGCAGATGCTGTAGCTATGTCCAACGGTCCATTACAAGCGATCGGTTGCTTAGGAATGAGAGCATGTGGTACTAATAACTGTCCAGTAGGAATCGCTACCCAAAAAGATCACCTCAGAGCAAGATTAGAAATTGATAAATCTGCAAAACGATTGTTCAATTATTTCACAGCGATGAATGACCTAGTTAAAGTAGTAGCTAGATCTTGTGGACACTCTCATGTCAATCAATTTGATAAAAGTGACCTCAGTACTTTTGATCGTGATATACATCATCTGACTGGAATATCTTATGCTGGCGTAAACGCATAAATCAAAAAAATACGACCTAATTTTCATTGAAAAAAATATTATGTATCAAGCATTCGCATTGGCATTTTTGTTGGCAGCGATATTAAATTTTATCAATTTTAAATGGTTGAAATTGCCAAACTCTATTGGTAATATGATTTTAGCTTTGGTAGCGGCATTGATACTAATTGCGTCGAAGAATATTGCTCCAGACTTGTACAATTATACTTGTTCGCTTATTGTGGAAATTGATTTTTCTGTTCTGGTTTTAGATGTGATGCTGAGTATTTTGCTTTTTGCAGGAGCGATGCATGTCAATCTATCTATGCTCAAAGAAGAGAAATGGTCGGTGATCGCTTTTGCTACTCTAGGCGTTATTATTTCCACGTTTTTGATAGGTGGTGGATTATACCTTATAGCGCCATTGCTCGGAGTAGAATTGCCTTTAGTCATCTGTTTGTTATTCGGTGCCTTGATATCACCTACCGATCCAATAGCTGTATTGTCTATATTAGAGAAGTCTACAATTAGTGATAAGATGAAACTTAAAATAGAAGGCGAGTCATTATTTAATGATGGAATAGGCGTTGTCGTATTTACAAGTATCATGATGTTTTTGTCGAGCGAACATATGGCTGCAGATCAGAGTATTGGTGCTGAAGTAGGGCATCTATTAATTGTTGAAGTTTTGGGTGGCTTAGCTTTTGGATTAGCGGCAGGTTGGATTATCGGTAAGATGATCAACTCAGTAAAGTCAAATCCTCAACAGGTAATCATGCTCCTTCTTGGATTTGTATTAGGTGGATATGCGATCGCACAATTGATGGGATTATCTGCACCCCTCACTATGGTCGTATCTGGATTGTATCTTGGTAATATGATCAATAAAGATGATTTTAATCAACACACTACTCAGGTAACCAATGAGGTATGGCATATACTAGATCAAAGTCTCAATACTATTTTATTTGTGTTGATAGGCTTAGGTATTCATTTGGTTACATTCGAATGGAATGTATTTTATCTAGGTTTGGTATGTATCGTAATTGCGATTGTTGCAAGATTCATTTCGATCGCTTTACCCTTCTCATTACTCAAGCAAAAAGAGAGCCTTTGGAAGACTACTAGCATATTAACTTGGGGTGGGCTGAGAGGTGGAATTTCTATCGCCTTGGCACTAAGTTTATCTAGTACAGATTATGGCGACGAGCTATTATTGCTTTGCTTTATTGTAGTAGTATTTTCTATCATTGTGCAAGGACTTACCATTAGCAAGTTGGCAGATAGATTATATCCAAGTAAGTGAGGAATTAGCGTAATTTTTTACATATCATTATACATCATGTGAACTATTAAGCGGAATCTAACCACATAGACGCGAAGATCGCGAAGGAAATTTTAGTTACTTAGCGTTCTTATTTTTCTTAGCGGTTTATAAAGAAATCGAAATATTATCTACCGTATACGAATTATTAAAAAAACAATAACAAGAAATATATAAATATGCATTTATTAGAAAACTTAAACTGGAGATATGCGACGAAGAAATTTGATAGCGAAAAGAAAGTATCTGCAGAAAAATTAGAAAATATATTAGAAGCCTCAAGGTTAGCCCCTTCATCTTCTGGTTTACAGCCTTTCAAGATATTCGTGGTCACTGATCAAGCGATCAAAGATCAAATGAAAGATATATCAATGGGCCAAAGCCAAGTGGTCGACGCCTCTCATGTATTAGTGTTTGCCTCATGGGATCATTACTCTCTAGAGCGCATCGAATCAGTATTCAATTATACACTCAAAGAGAGAGGATTACCACCGGAGACTATGGATGATTATAAGAAATTACTCTGGGGAATGTATGAGCCACTTGGACATGAATGGCATGCACAGCACGCAGCTAAGCAAGCATACATTTCATTAGGTATAGCTATGGTAGCCGCAGCTGAACAGAAAGTCGATGCCGTTCCGATGGAAGGATTTATTCCAGAGAAAATGGATGAGCTGTTAGGGCTCAAAGAGCACGGACTCAAAAGTGTTTGCCTACTGCCAATAGGATATAGAAAAGCCGATAAAGACTGGTTAGTGAATATGAAAAAAGTGCGGATGCCTAAGGAAGATTTTATTGTAGAGATGTAATAAATCTCTGAGTAGTTTAATGAAAAGTACTTGCCTCTCCAATTGATTTGGAGGGGCTTTTTTCTGAGCTTTACTCCACCAATAACCTCTTACAGACTTCGTAGCTTAAGGATATATCTTTGTGATCGCCATAGCTTACGATCATGGTTTTATCGAAATCTTCTACTTTAGAAATTTTGAATGTAGTACCTAAAGTTATTTTCTTTTCATTCAGCATAGTCAACAGAGATGCAGAACTATCGCCAACTGCGTGAAGGGTTACATCTTGGCCTACGGAGATTGTAGAAAGCAAAGCGTAACTCTTTCTTTTAAACTCTCCATTCTTATCTGGAATAGGAGAGCCATGCGGATCTGAAGTAGGGTAGCCCAATATCTCATCCATACGATCAAATAGCCCTTCTGTCTTGAGGTGCTCCATCTCTTCGGCGATATTATGTACTTCTTCCCATCCAAATCCCATTATTTGCACAAGGAACATTTCGGTAAGTCTGTGCTTTCTGATGATGAGTGCCGCCGCTAGATTACCCATTTTGGTCAGCTTAATAGGCTTATACTTCTCATATTCTATCCATCCGTTGGCTGTCAGTTTCTTAATCATATTATTGACCGTAGGCTTGCTTACATTCATCTCTTTGCCGAGCGCAGTAACCGTCACCGCTTCATTCTTGATCAGGAGGAAGTAGATTGCTTTGAGATAGTTTTCTTTAGTCTGGGTCGCCATATTCTAGGTTTCAGAACTAAAGGTAAAAAGAATGCTAAGTTTATTTGTTATGTAGTTTATAACAAATTATTTTACAGTATAAAATGCGTTTATTTCGTCCCAATAACAAAATGATCACGAATATCGAATTATTAGTATAATCATAATATCAACCATTATGCACAATCCATTCCACTACGCTTTCAAAGTAAAAGATATACCATCTACTAAGCGATTCTATGTAGAGATCTTAGGTTGCAAAGAAGGTCGATTTACGGATACATGGTATGATTTCGATTTCTTTGGACATCAACTATCTGCGCATGTATCAGATAATATTCCAGAGTTAGATTATTTTGGAGAAGTGGATGGTGTCAATGTACCGATTCCCCATTACGGTTGTTTGCTTACCATGGGTCAGTTTGATAAGGTACAATCCCAATTAGAAAATGCAGAAATAGATTTCGTAGTCAAACCGCAACTACGATACGAAGGTCAAGTAGGGGAGCAGAAGACGATGTTTGTATTGGACTTCAGTGGTAACCCAATTGAATTTAAAGCGTATAGGAATGCGGCAGAGGTATTTGCAAATTAGTAGATATTTAGCTTGATTTGATTATAACGCAATGCTTACAATATCAATGGACATTTTTTACACTTGTAAACAGAAAGAGTGCCATTAAAGTAACAGCACTCTTAAAGATTCCCAAAAAACCAATACCCTTCCATGTGTTGAGAGATAACTAGGAAGAGTATTGATATTAAGGTATCTATCAATCTCTACTATAAATACGAGGAGATGATGGATATTGGATGTATTGATGAAAAAATAAGTCAGAATAATACGTAGTATTACGATTGTATTTCTTTTTTTGAGCTTCTCAAGTTCTTCTGTTTCGATCTAGATACTTTTTTTGACTATTGGGAGTTCTGGCTAAGATATTTATTTCAATCCCCATTCATTTCCATCTCTATTAACCGCGAAAAGTAGGTAGTTAGGATCTATTACGATGCGGCTTACATTACCAGTTATTACCAATTGGTGATTACTGTTAATATTCTCAATATGAATTATCCTATTTTCAATCAAAGAATCCTCGTCGTCAAAGAATCCAAATTCTATATAGTCTGATAAAGGCAGAGATTTCTTTTCTCCGGCTTGTAATATGTCATCTCCGTAACTATGTTTTCCCTTTTGGTCAGATCTATATTTCGTGATCTCTAGTTGAATATCAATATGGCTTATTCCTTGATCTATATCTATATCTACCGATTGGATAGCATTTTCATACAGTGTAATAGCCTCAAACATATCGTGAACCAAGTACTTAAGTGTGTCTGGGGTAGCGACTCTGATATAGTCTACAAAATCTAATGATGTGGCATAAGGTGGTTCTGTATGCTTATATCGGTTTTCGAATCTCGCTAATGCTTTGTTCAATACATCTTCACCTAGATATTCGCTCATGGTATAGATCGCTAATGAGGCCTTACGGTAATTCAGATATTCATTATCTAGACTAGAGTGAATAAGGGCAGTTTCATTTGCTTGGTCCGCTCGTTCTTTAAGATATAGCTTGTGGTATTCCTTACGAAACTTTAATAATTTATCCGAATCATATTTTTGTTCTATGGATTTCATAGCGATATAGTCAGCCATTCCCTCGGTGATTATTCTTCCACCAAGAACATTAGCAGGATCTACATTATGTGCCCACCAACAATGTGCGATCTCATGTGCCGAAACATAAAACGGCATATTGAAGACATCGTTTTGGTGGTCATGAACATCGCACTTAAAGTAGGTTTCGGAATAAGGCATAAGATTACCGTGAACGGTAGCAAAAGTACCTTCAGTTTCTGGGTACTCTACTATTCTCATAGTATCGTACGGGAGCGGCCCAAACCAATCACTGCAGTAATCCAATGAAGCGTTAAGCCCATCGAAAAAATGAACGTCGTTATACCTTTGCTCAGGGTGACGGTACATCTCTAATTCTTGGTATTTACCGGAGGCGGATAGTTTTTCATAGGTTCCAGACATCCATGACATCGCATTAACTATAAGACCGTTAGATTTATAATGATGATACGTCCTTTCGTTTTTTTGCGTTACCTCTTTGATATTACCCATGGTAAATGGCGTTTGATCACTACTGGTACTGATGACGCATTCGTAGCGGATAAGGCCTTGATCGTTTGCTCCATATTCGTAACCTAACAATGTGCTGTCAGAAGGATTTAGTTCCGTCGATTCGCGTGGAGCTAGTCCGTTTTTTTTTCTGTCTTTCGGATTACTAAGAAACGCATCTCGAATCCCTAATACGGGTAGTATATGATCGCTAATAAGAGTACCATTGCTAATCACTCTGCTGTTATGGTGCAGCAATGTATTAGGGTAATTAGATACTTCTATATCGATCGTAATCGAATCTCCGAGTAATAGAGCATCGTCTAAAACTACCACCTCGTAGCGAAGTATATCGTCGCTAGCTATGGTTCGGTGGCTTTGTTGTATTTCGCATGTTGTAATTTCTTTTAAACTTTTAGCAATGACTATCGTATCAATAACATGATTCGTTTTATTGATATAAGTAAAATTGCCTTTGAGATTAAATTTTTTTTCCTCTGGGTATATATCCATGCTCATATTCACATCAACTAGCTTAGGTTGGATGAGATGCTCTAAATGCCCAAATTGTTTTTCGTTTTGGAGCGATATCATATTTATATCTTCATCCGTGAATGATGTTTTTGAAACTGTATTTTCATGATGATAGATGGTGAATCCTGTTCCTACAAAAGCTAGGAATATTAAACCCAAAGCATAGGCAGTTATTCCTTTGCATCTAGAGATGATAACATTCCATCTTTCTGATAGGGTAAAGGTGCGGCCTCTTTTCCAGAAAAGTAATGCGATGATCACTAGTCCAATGCTACATAGCATCCAATAAAATTTATATGAAAAGTATGTAGTAAGTTGAGCTCCGTATCCATTGAAGTCGGAATAGTCAAAGCCTATAAATATATCTTTGACAGAATTGAATTGAAAAATATTGCTTTTCAAAATATCGGCGCCGATATAATCTGCCACAGGTGGTAATACTAGATTGAATATTGGAATTAATATCAAGAGGAAATACCCAAGATAAAGATTCTTGGCTATCGAATGTATACAGATTGCGAGGCAAGCCCAAGCTATAAAGTGAATTCCTTGGAGAATATAAAGTTCGAAAAAGTAATGACTCCATTCATATCTATCGTAACCTGCGACTATCTGTGCGATCACACCACCGATAAGAACTAAAGTAAGTAATACGAACTGCATCTTGATAAGTGCAATTAACTTGGATAGTAGCATCGCCCAACTAGATATTGGAGTAGTGTCGATCAATGCATCCATACGTGATAACCTTCCTTTGTACATGAGTATACCAGCGTAAAGGAAGGTCAATAAATTTATAATCGCTGAAAAGAAGAACATAGGAAATCGTAGCATATTACTTGTAGTTGGAATACTAACGATACCGTTTTGTGGTCCCATCTGATATTGCTGAAAAAGCACAAGCATACCGCCCGCAAATAGAATCGATGTGAAGGGCCAACTAAACATAATGCTTCTAAAATCTATAGAAGATAGATGCCATGCGGTTTTCAGTTGATTCATTTTTGAAAAATTCGTAGAAGCTGTAGGAAGAGAGAGAAGAAATATTTTATTCTCATTCTCTATTTCAGATGCCTTTATTTTTTGGGTACTTCTTGTACTTACAAATTGATTGAATTCAAACTTGATGTACATATGGATAAATACGAGGACAGAAATCGTCAGCCAAAGAATACGATTATATAGGATGACGCCAGTTACAGGAATTGCGTTGAAATTTCGTTCTTCTAATGTCCAGTATTTTACCATTTGTTTTATGGCAGTTTCTCCAGTCGGATCTAATAGGGCAGCTGCCGTTTCATATCCGCTGACACCGAGTACACCTTTTCCAAAGCTCTGAATGATAATCATTATTATAATACCTATAAAGCTGACATAGATATTACGAGTGTAAAGCGTTAATGCGAATACAACTACGCCAAAGAATAACATATTGGGTAGAAGGAATACAAATGTGAGTTGTAAATAATTGCCTATATCAAAAGGGAGAATTACGGTTTCTTTGACACCAGGCATAAGTGATCCCAATAGAAATCCTATTACTAATGTGAATAGGATGATCATCACCACTGACATTGCACTGGCAAACTTGGCAATCAGATATTCTTTTTTACTAAAAGGGAATGAGTATAAGAGGGTATACATTCGGCTACTAAAATCTCTAAATACAGAATTTCCGATTATTGCTGGTAATATAAATACCAGTAACAGTGAAAACGTATTAGCCATATTATTAAGCTTATAGTACGAATTCATCATGACTAGATTATCTCCTGTGTTGGCTTCGACAGACATTCCCCACATTGTCATAAATGGAATAGCGAAAAGCACAGCGCTGAATACATAAACTAAAGGATTTTTCATCCAATATTGTAATTCGAATTTGAATATAGTAGCGAGCATGGGTGTATTTTTTTGATGTTGAATTAACTCTGTTGCGAAGTATTTAATTTTGGAGCGCGCTAAAATATACGTCCTCCAAGGTGGGCACTATTGATATGAAAGTATCGTCAGGAGATTCGCTAGAAAGTATTCTGATCCGTATGCTATTATCTCGATTAAATGAAGATGAGAGCACGTGATATTGATCTTCTGCAGAAGGTAGACTTTCTCTGCTTATATTTTTTGTAAATATCTGACCTTGTAAAGTGCTGATCGCATCTTCAGGGCTAGAGTGGTATAGGATATTTCCTTTGTTGAGTATCGCCATATCGGTACAGAGGTCTTTAATGTCATCTACGATATGAGTCGAAAATATTACGATACTCTTGGTGCTGATCTCTCTTAATATATTGAGAAACCTTTGTCTCTCTGCAGGATCCAAACCAGCAGTAGGTTCGTCTACTATAATGAGCTTTGGATTGTTTAGCATCATCTGTGCGATACCAAATCTCTGCTTCATACCTCCAGAGTATCCACTTACAGATTTTTTTCTTTGGTCAGTAAGATTAGTGACATGCAGGCAGTAGTCGATTATGGATTGGCGTTCGCTTCTAGAGGTTATACCCTTTAAGCGAGCGAGATAATCTAACAGCTTCTCAGCAGATATATTCGGATACACGCCAAACTCTTGAGGAAGGTATCCAAGCACCTTTCTGAGGCTCATCTTTTCTAATTGGGTGTCTATGTCATCAAGTTGTATTATGCCTGTATCTGGAGCTTGTAAGGTGGCTATGGTTCTCATTAAAGTAGATTTACCGGCTCCATTAGGTCCAAGTAATCCAAACATCCCTTTAGTAATATTGATGTTGACCTTATCTAGAGCTTTAGTACCATTAGGGTAGGTCTTACTGAGATTTTGTATTTTGAGTATCATAGCGATATATTTAGATGTTGTGGCTTATGCCTTTTTGATAAGACAAATATGAGAGGAGATCTAAGTTTTTGAAAGAAAGCATGACGAACGGAAAGAAAGTGATGACGAAAGGAATGAGGCATCAGGAGGCCTATCTATCAAGTGCATTGTAAGGGATATACTTACATTTCGCTTTCATCATCACAAATGTGCCTTTCATCATTGAAACAAGTACTTTTAGAGAAGTAGCATTACTTTTATATTATGAAATCATTACTTCAACGGCTCACCTCACTTTTTCTTCAGAATAATATCTGGATGCACATAACGTGTGTATTAGGTCTTTCTTATGGACTCATTCACCTGAGTCAGCGATTAGGGAGCAGTTATTTTTTGGGATGGTTTGCTGGCTTAGCTATATTCAGTGTACCCGTTTTTTTGCTAGTGATATTACGAGAAAAATTATTCCAAGGCAGAGGTAGTAAATATTGGTTGGCTTGGACAGGAGTATTTGTTTTGTATCCCATATTACTTTTCGCGGTCAATATAGATGTTAACGCTCTTGGGTTTTCATACCTGTATAACTTAGATATTGATGGTTCTTTTAGCTATTCATTATTGGCCGTAAGTTATCTCGCTTTAGAGGTATTACTTGTTTTGTCAAGTAGGAAGAGTGGGGCTAAAAGTAAAGCATCTTGGCTGCAATCTAATAAGGGAAGTCGTCTGGCAATTGTTATGGTTGGCTTATTCAGTCTGTTTATGATGTTGAGTAATAACTTTATGTCAAAATACCTTCAGGATCTGAGTCCAGTCGTTTATGGTTTTAGATTTGTATCTTATTTTATTCAATTGTTTATTATATATATATCCTACTATTTCTATTATTATATTCACCACCATGTATTGTATTCGGGTATATTAAGAGAGAAAGGATTTATCGCTTATTTTCTGGGATTGGGACTTGTTATCTTGGCTTTTGTTCCCATTCACAATTCTCTTATTTCATTCTTTCCGGTCGTTCAGGATTTAAAATTACATCCGATGGGTTTGACGAATAATCTATACGATGATCTAAATTATTCTTTGGCGATATTGGTTCTTATATTTTCTTTTCCTCTTATCGTTACTATCGAATGGTATAAGCAAGCAAATGCACTAGCCGAACTAGAACAAGCTAAATCGAAAACAGAACTAGATCTTTTAAGGCAACAGATCAATCCGCATTTCTTTTTCAATACGCTCAATAATCTATATGCGATGAGTCTCACGCAAGAAGAAGATACTCCGCAAACGATTTTGCAGTTATCAGAATTGATGCGTTACGTAATCTATAAGGGTAAAGAAAGGGTAGTGTCTATTTCCGATGAAGTAAAATATATCAATGATTATATCGATTTGCAAATGATTAGAATTCACAAAAATGTAGATCTTAAATTTGATGTGGATATAGAGAATGAACATTTTAAAATTCCACCTCTACTGTTTATTATTCTGATAGAGAATGCTTTTAAACACGGTATTGAGAAAGCTGCAAGTGATGGTCTCCTTCATATCACGCTTAAGGAAAGAGATAATACTTTGTTGTTTGAATGTATTAATTCGATTGAGCAAAACGCTAACTCTACAGATCAAGGAATAGGACTAGATAATCTTAGAAAACGATTAGCCATACTATATCCAGATCGCCATGAGTTGATTTTAGAAAAAAGTACTTCCGATTACAAAGCTTTATTAACTATAGAACTATGAGTAACATTAAGGCTATCATAATAGACGACGAGCCACTAGCGCACAAAGTGATACTTAAGTATGCGGAAGATATTCCTTTCCTTGATATTGTCGGTCAATGCTATTTGGCTACAGAAGCTTATCCATTATTATCTACACAGAAAATTGATTTAATTTTCTTGGATATAAATATGCCTGTAATTCAGGGATTAGATTTTCTCAAGACATTACAAGTGAAGTCGAATATTATTTTAACTACTGCATATGAAGAATATGCATTGGAAGGTTTTGAATTACAAGTAGCTGATTATTTATTGAAGCCATTCCGATTTGATCGATTTCTCAAGGCAGTAAATGTGGTTAGATCTAAATCTATAGAAGTGTCAAATCCAGTCGAGCATATCTTCATTAAAGTGGATAAAAAGCAGATGCAAATACAATTGTCTAATATCCAATATGTAGAGAGTTATGGTAATTACGTCAAAGTGTGGATAGATAATGAGTATCATCTAACGGCAAGAACATTGACTAGCTTTGAGGTGGAATTAGCAGATGGCTTTCATAGAATTCATAAGTCCTATATCGTACAGAAGTCTTTTATAGACTATGTAGAAGGCAATATGATGATCATGAAGAATGGTAATACGGTTACAGTAGGTAAAAACTATAGAGGAATGGTTAGAGAAATGTTTTAGATCTTCTGATGAATTCAAAGGATAATGATATTTCAATTTACTACTATTGCATTTCTAAAGAATCTCAATACTATGATAGATGTTTGTCCATGTGGAAGTGAATCGTTTTATACAAATTGCTGTAGAGTCTATCACAGCAAATCGGAAACGCCAACTACGGCCGAGCAATTGATGAGGTCACGCTATAGTGCTTATTCACTTAGGCTTGTAGATTACTTAGTAGAGACTACACATCGTGATAAGCTCAAATCCAGTTATCGCAGAAAATTAGTGGCGACCATAAATGATATCCAATGGACGAATCTCCAGATCATCAAAACGTCTTTTGGAGGAGTTGACGACAAAGCAGGAAAAGTATTGTTTGAAGCCAGTTATATCGAAGCCGGAGAATCGGGTGTGATGAGTGAGCACTCTAGATTTAGGAAGATAGCAGGGAAGTGGTATTATTATGATGGCAAAGGAGCTCGTTAAAAAAAAAACAGCGTATTAGTCTTCTAATACGCTGTATCTTAATTTGGAATAATAATGCCTGCACCCAAGATTTCAGCGCTTGCGTTTCTGGTAATAGTATCAAGCTGGTGTTTTGGAGCGCTGATTCCTTCGAAGATTGTTTACTATAGTTTTTAGGTACTCCTTATTCACTTCTACTGGAACTTTCAAAAAATTGAAAAAGACATTATAGCAGCCATTTGACTTAGGTTCAATTTTTATTATTCTAAAATATTGCTTATTAGAATTTGTCATAATAGATGTCAATTTTTAGATGTTTAGAAACTAATTTCGTTATATTTATTTTTAGCTTGTTGTATTGTGTTTATAATATTATTTGCTTCAAATGTAAATTTATTAGTCCCCATTGATTTACTGGTACTATTTATTTTCTTTGAAATATTTTCGTAGTCTATTTTTTCAATTTGACCTAATTCATAAGCTATGTTAATTTGATTTTGAGCACTTAGTAGAAGTAACTTTATATTAGCAATCAGATCGGAATGATTCTTAGGCAAATTTAAGGCCTCTTCAATTAGTACTTCTGCCCTCATGCAGGGTAAGGATATATTCTCTTTACTTACTGTTAATGTGTTAAGGAGAGTACCTAGGTTAGATTTCGCAACGTCTAATTGATTATTTTCTATATAGATGAGTGCTTTTTTTAGGTGTTCCGGGTATTTGCCTATTGGAATGTGAGTGGTTTCGATTCTTACTTCACTCATCAATGATTCTAATGCTAGACGTGCCTTATGAAATTTGTTGTTGTCAAGTGCTTTGGATATATTTTGCTTAATTGTTTTTATAGCACCAAGGTCAGTATCTAGATCGTCTGTTCTCACGATTCTACTAATTGGTATATCTTTCATTTTTGGACTTCTTATTGCGACAGTTTCTAATTTGCCCAGAGCTATACCTATATAGTCTATCGCCATATTTATCTTATTTTGTTCTAGTGCAACTATGGCTTGCTTAGTAGCATCTATTGATTCGATACCATCAGATATTAGCATGGCGGACTTTTCGTCGATGTCGAGTAGGACTTTCGATTTCACTCGATCCTCTAATATATCTTTCTTCATTCCTATGCCATCTGGAATTATTGTTTTTTCAATTGCGATAGCTGGCTTCTTGATAGCGGCATTCGACTTTGACTGAGCATTTATAATATTAGGGCAAGCAATTAATAATATTATTGCGATGAGATTCATTATTTTATTTTTCATAATTCATTAATTTTTTGATTTATAAAATATGAGGATGATTTTTTTTCTATGTGTTTTTTAGTATTGATGGGCGTAAATTCGCTCTGGATTAGCTAAGGATATAGATCCATACTCATACATTATTCGAGCGGATTTAAGCGGGATCTGAGTTTCAAAGGCATTGTCATAGGACACAAGAATGACATAGCCATCAGATTGTACATCTTTGATCTTATAATAATTCATAGTAGTCACAATTTTATCTTGCACTATATTACAAATTCAAGTACAAGGATTCTGGGTTTGTAATTTTTAGAATACCAATATCTGTGAGCTTTCTAGCTACTCTTTTAGATAATTCTGTGGTTGATTTGTTAAGTGTAGATCTTAACTTGACTTTGTTCGGCTTTGATTCACCTATAATTTTAAATACTTCCATAATATTTAATTTTAAAAGTTAACAAATGAAAATTCACCAATCTAATTTGAGGGGATTATACTTATTGAATCATCTTTCTAGATCGTTACCATAAGTATAAAATAGCATTAATTACTTTATCTCCACCGTCTGAATATGTTTCGACCTTTCTTCTTCTTTTTTAGGTAAATTAATAGAAAGGATGCCGTTATCATATTTAGCAGAAATCATTTCAGGATCTATATTTTCTGATAAACTAAAGGATTTTGAGAATTTCTCCGGAGTGAATCCTTTAATGGTAAATCTGTTTTTTTGATTTTGTTGTAGATTGTCAACAGAACTTGATACAGATAGAAATTGATGGTCAACTTCTATCTTGAAGTCTTTTTTCTGATACCCAGGAACCGATAATTCGATGAGATAGTGGTCATCGGTTTCTTGGATATTAGTTTTGGGCCAATTAATGTTAGGGCCGTTTAAAAAATCATTGCCAAACCACTCTTCGAATACGTTTGAGAGCAGAGGCTTTTTTACACCTTTTGGTGTTAATGCTAAAGCTGTCATATTTAAACATTTTAGGTTTAAGAATAAAATTTCAAAAATATAGATCCGGTGATCTACACCGAATTATGATCAAATTAAATGCCAAAATATATTGAATGACAATTTTTCAGGATGACAATTTCAAATGACATTTTTTCATTTTTTTACATGAAAAAATGTCAGAATTTAATGTTTCAGAACGAAAGTGTACGGTTTGAATGTCTAGAGACGAGTGATTATTTGCAAGGTACAGTTTGCAAACATGCACAGCAGATAATGGTGAGGTCTTTAAATTAATAGCCATAACTATGACTTGATATAACACGGGATACGGTAAACTGAATACTCTTCTACTTTACCTTCATCCCACTTGGCGTCCCATAGATATGGACGATCTCTAACTCAGTAGATTTAGATATGCCACCAGGATTTAGGCCTGGTTTTCCTTCAGGAATCGGTTCTCCTATTTCGCGATAGTAATTAGTCCATATCCCAAATGTTTCTTTAGTATCAGGATCTACGAATGTCATTGGAAAAAGATGAAATATTTCTTTTCCCCTATTCGCTTGTTTAAATGCTTCGTAGACTAGTTCGGAACAATAGTAAGTATCGTTTTTAATGTCAAAAACATGATCGTATTTTTTACCTATAAGCATCTGCGCATATTGTACCGCAGAAGGTATTAATCTGGTGTATTTGGCATTTAGCCGCCCTACGATTACTTTGGAACCACCATCAGAATCATGAGATCTATTCAAGAATGTACTCAGGTCAGTCATGACAACTCCATCTGTTGTAGCTTCTATGACCTGTGGTCCGTCGTCTTTTATTATAACCATACCTACATGTGATAGATTGGCGCCTTGATATCCATCAGTTACTTTCTCTATAGCATCACAGAATTCACCGCAATCACTATCTTGGAAGAGAAGGTCACCTGATTGTAAAGTGAAGGTAGGCGTCCCAATAAATGTCTGGATGATTAATAGTAGTAAAGTGATGTTCATACAGTAAAGATGAGTAATATTTTTCGCTTATTAGATTAGTTACTTGTCCTTAAATTAGAATTAACAATTAGGTACCCAATAAGAGTACAATAGCCTTTCTTCTTTGGTCACTTCTTTACCATAGGTTCACTAGGTTTAAGTGATTTACTTATTTGGAATGTAACCTACTTTTTAAGTACTTTATTTGTCCATTATGGTTAGATTCATGTTCTGCTACATGGAACCATTTACAGTAATTATTTGTGGGGCTGCCCCAAAATTGAGTATCTATTTTTTCTAGCCAACTATCATCATATTTAGCTAACTCCTTTAAGCTAAATGCTCTACAAGCTTCAAGCTTATCTAAGTAGTAGTCCAGATCCTTACCCTTAAAAGCAGCTCTTCCGGCATCTCCAAGATTAGATGCCGCTTCATACATTTCGTTCGCTTTCTCACCATTCTCAAAATACACTTGACCTTCAAAGGTATTTGCTTGATAAAATCTTTCTGTAGCGACCATATGCATAAGCATAGCTCCTATAGAATTAGAATTGTCATCATGTAGATAATCAAGATCTTTTTGCGACATTCCATGAACAGGTCTCAACATTGTGTTTCTCATCCAATTCATCATCGAGACTAAGGTTCCAATTTCTGGAGTAAACCCCTCTTTAGGCCCAACAATATTGATTCCATTTATTTGTGTACCAGCTCCTGTTCTTGAAAATAGAGGCGTAGAAATACCTCCAATAGCGCCAGCACCTAATGTAAGAGTGGCTGTTTTTTTAATGAAATTTCTTCTATTATCCATGGTGTCTTTTTTTATTAAAAATGAAGGGACTCTGAATCTTGTTAGCTTCTAAGTTACAGTATTTTTCAAATTGTTGATTCACGCTGAGATTCTTACCGTAAGAGACACCATTCATTGTATCCCTTAATTTATCACTATTTAGCTTTCAAGATCTCGATTATCTTTTGGGCCACAGCTGCAGAAGATAGATTGTTTTGCCCCGTCACTACATCGTCTTGATGTTCCATATGTATGCTTGCTCGTTCTCCATACTTAAAGTCACCTCCTCTTAATCTTACCGTTTCTGTGATTTTAAATGGAAATGATTTGAAAGTTTCACGTTCCTTATTTTCATATTCTGTAGGATATCCACTGATTACCTTTCCATCGACTAGGTATTTACCTTCTTTCGTTTTGAGATTCACAATACCAGCCGTTCCGTGACATACCGAAGATATTACACCATCATGATCTTCGTACATCGACATTACCAATTTTTGGATATCTTCATTCTCAGGAACGTCAAACATGGCACTCCCTCCACCTACATAGTAGACCGCCTTGTAATCTTCGGCTTTGACTTCGGTGATAGACTTAGTGTGGCTGATGGCATACATAAAATCCGAATTGCGGAGATATTGCATCTGTAGATCATCCGAATAATCTAAATATCCTATTGGAATATCTCCTCCTTCTGGACTCATAAAGTCCAATGTGTAACCTGCTTTATCAAATACATCATAGGCATTAACTATCTCTGATAGACTATTCCCAGTACGAATGTTTGTTCCTTTATAGAAGGCGGCATTAGAGGTGATAAATAAGATGCGATCGCCCTTTTTATTGCTTTTTTCGCTATTAGCAGTTTTACTGATGATTTTCCATTTTCCATCGATCTCCTTTAAAATAAACATATCGATATATCTCAACTCTCTTTGGGGGATGAGAATCTCAGCTTTAGCAGTGGCGATATTACCAAAATGCTCAATTGATAATATCTTTCCGACTCTACCATTAAATTGTCCAGCTTTAGCGGAATCAAACCATGAGATATATGTCTCAGAAGGGACTACTCTGAGTGAGTTTTCTTTACCATCTAGAAATAGCTCTGATCCAGGGTAGAATGCATTATTAATCCGATCTACATAGTTATATGAGGTTCCTTCGATATAGTCGTTGACACAAGCTTGGATGAGATCATGTGCGCCTTGAGCGTTAGCAGCAATAGAGATAGTAAGGTAACTGATCAGTATTAAGAGGTATTTCATAAGGTAATATTGTTTTGAACCCATGGTGATGGGAGTGAGTAATCAATAATCAATATTACGTTGAATTACAGTGAGTTATGTTGTCGGATTATACTTCCGAATTCCTAATTTATAATTCAGGAATAGAAAATAGTACAGAAAACATGACATATGGAGCAGTATAATCTGTATTAACCTTCTTTAACAAATTCAGCAGGAGTAGTGCCTGTTACTTTTTTGAAAGCCGAGTAGAATGTACTATTTGAGTTGAATCCACAAATCTCTGCAATAGCTTGGATTTTGAGATTGCTATCAGACCGAAGCATTTTCTTAGACTCTTCGATCCTATATTCATTGACGAATGTAGAAAAGCTTTTCTCAAGGTTGTCATTAAGAAGCTGGGACAATAGATGAGGACGAATATTGAGTTTATTGGCTAGTTTATTAAGCGTGAGCGTTGAGTCAGTATAAGTCTTCTCCTGGATCATTAGATTTTCGATTCGAGAAAGTAGGTTAATGGCTTCGCTTCCAGGTATCTTCTTGTTAGCGTATTTTACTTTTTTGCTTTCGGTACTAAGGCTAGATGTCCTCTTATTCTTTACAAAGAAAGTAAATATAGATAGGTAGAGAATGAATGAAAACGAAACTGCGCCTACGATATATGAGGTATACGACGAAGTGAAATAAGCCAACCAAATCAAAAATACTCCTATAAATACATTTACCATTAAGAAGTTCTCATTGCTGAGTTTCTTAGATCTGTCGAATATACTTTTGAGTTGTTCCCTCATGAGGTAGCCGGCAGCGATGATAAAGAATAGCCATTCATAATAGATGCCGCGTACTACTTTCCTGCCCCATAACCGTGGCTCACTCTCATAACTATAAAAATATCCGAATACTAGAAAGGCAATCAATAGTATGGCAATAACATACTGTGGAATCTTACTCCGATTATCATTTACTCTAGATCGTACATACATGTATAGAGCAGGACCGATCAGAAAGCAAGCGGTCAATCCAAATTGCAAGAATGATCTCGATAGATTAGAATTGAAAAACAAGAAAGTCGATTTGCCGATTCGAATACTGAGCATCAGCAATAGCAAACCGAGATAGATATTGGATCTATGCTTAGGCTCTCTGAAAAACAGAAAGTATATACACAGAAGCAAACCATTGAAAGCACCTAGTCCACTGAAGAAAAATAGTATTTGCTGATTGATACTCATAGCACTAAGGTAATGAAGTGATTTAAGAATTAGTGTGTTTGATAAGTTAAAGATGGTAAGCTTGATTTGATATCTAGAAAAGAAATTTTGAGCAAGAGTTAATGTTTGATATCTTTATGTGATGGGCATCATTACGGATATAGAGGGGTATGGGTGCCACGATAGTAAGAATGTATATGTAAAACGGATACAAGTAAAATGAATGAATCTGGGATATTAGGATTATTGTTGGTCATAGTAAATTTCTTTATTTCCTATAAAGGATTTAACGACACTCACTTTTTTGACAAGTATAAGTTTAACGTAGATAAGATACTTATTTCCAAAGAATATCAAAGATTGATTACCTCGGGATTTCTTCATGGTAGTTGGTTACATCTTATTTTTAATATGGTCGGATTATATGGATTTTGTAATCTTTTAGAGTTTGAACTGGGAATTGTATCTGTACTGATTATTTATGCAATAAGCCTTTTGGGAGGTAGCTTGTTTTCTTTGTATGTACATAGAGCTCATGGTGACTATTCTGCGATTGGTGCATCGGGTGCGGTTTGTGGAATTCTCTTTGCCGCCATTGCATTGTACCCTGATTTGAAAGTAGGTTTTCCAATCATAGATATTTCTTTGAAAAGCTGGATTTTTGGAATTCTATTTCTTATCGTTACTTTGCTTGGAATCAAATCAGGCAAAGGTAATATTGGTCATGAAGCGCATTTGGGAGGCGCAGTCATTGGAATGATGACAGCATTGATTTTTGTGCCAAGTGCTTTAAGTGAGAATATCACTATTATTTTATTAATCTTGATACCATCGTTAGCTTTTATGCTTTTGATTTATTTGAAGCCAGAATTTCTATTAGTAGAAAATTACTTTGGAAAGCCACCAGTAAAACATTACAATATCGATCATAAGTTTAATGAGATTAAAGTCGATAAGCAAAATGAAATAGATAGGATCTTAGAGAAGATTAATAAGAGGGGTATAAAAAGCCTTTCAAAAAAAGAGAAAGAATTCTTAGATAATAATTGATTGTTGATTTAGAGTAGTTAAAAATTTAGGTATGGAAGAATTGAAAGTAATTTTGAAGTGGATATTGGTGATTTTATTTTTTCCTATTTCACTACTTTTCTTAGCATACTTTAAACAAAAGAAGGCTAATAGAGAACTGTACAATAGTAAAGAAGAGTGGGATTAACATTAAATACGTATTATGGAAAAACAAAAATTTTCGATTACCAAAAGATTGGAAAGCTTCAAGTACGCTTTTAATGGAATCGCAATATTATTGAGAGAAGAGCACAATGCAAGAATTCATATGTTTGTTGCTATTTGCGTTTGTATATCTGGATTTGTATTAAACATTTCTTCTTATGAATGGATCGCCATAATCATGTGTATTGGCACTGTAATCAGTTTAGAGATTATCAATTCGGCGATCGAGAATATTTGTGATTTTATCTCTCCAGAAAAACATGATCAAATAAAGAGAATAAAGGATCTTGCTGCAGCGGGAGTTTTGGTAGTCACGATCACTTCTGTAGCGGTCGGTGCCATTATATTCGTTACTCGGATTTTAAATTTATTATAGCGTCTGGATTAAGTTGAAATTCATCTAGTGATCGATAAACTCAAGAGATAAGAGAGCACAAGATCATATTAATTAGAATTGTCATTTTAGCCAGATGATATTTCTGCTCATCAATCTCTTCTTAGAGTCGTGCTTAGCGATCAGAAAATGTAGAATATCCTTATATTCAAACCATGAAAAGAAGAAAGGCCTTACGTAATCTTGTGCTGTTTTCGCTAGGCGCTGGCCTAATTTACTCTTGTAAAGATAAATACGAGGCGATCAAACAACTCAAGCTCAAGAATCTGCAAGTAGAGCCATACCATTTAGATCTATTAGATGACTTATCTAAGGTGATTCTACCTCTACATCAAATACCTGAATTGAAAGATCATATTGCCTTACCTTTCATATTGAATATGGTAGATAAGGTTTATGATTCCAAGGATCGCCAAATGTTTATAGACGGATATATGACATTCGATTCAGAGGTCATGCTACTCCAAGGGAAGAAGTATAGTGAGATGGAAATAGCAGATAAGCAATTGCTGATTACGAAATTGAATGAAGAAAAACTGGTAGCTAGTCTTGAGCTATACGCAGTGTTCAATACGGTAAAGGCTAAGAGTATACAATACTTGACCAATACGGAGTACTACCAACGTAAGATCAATAATTATGAAATGGCTCCAGGTAGATTTCGTGGTGATGTCCTATTGACCGAACTAAAAAATATGAACGATGAGTGATGAACGATATGAAGCGATAATAATCGGCGCAGGGATGAGTGGAAGCTGGGTAGCTAAAGAACTTTGTGATAAAGGGATAAAGACTCTAATGCTAGATCGTGGTCCTGATGTAAAGCATCTAAGAGACTATCCCACAGCGAGTAAGTATCCCTGGGAATATGAGTATAGAGGAGCCATGAGTAACGAGCATACTAAGGCCAATCCAATCGCTAGTAGATGTTATGCTTATAAGGATGGAGCTACACATTTTTTTGCTGAGGATAGCGAACACCCCTATGTACAAGCCAAACCGTTTGATTGGATCAAAGGATATCAAGTCGGAGGTAAATCTCTATTATGGGCGAGACAGACCCAACGTTGGAGTCAGTATGATTTTAGTACTCCAGATACCAATGGCTTTGGAATATCTTGGCCCATATCGTATAAAGATATTGCTCCTTGGTATAGTCATGTAGAGAAGTTTGTAGGGATCTCAGGAGAAAAAGATGGACTGGATGTATTGCCAGATGGAGAGTTTCAGCCGCCCAAAGAAATAACTGTGATAGACAAGCACCTGCGTCGTGTAGTCAAAGAAAACTATAGCGATCGTCATGTGATATATGCACGATGTGCACACCTTACAGACCCGCAAGAAATACACCGTGAACAGGGTAGAGGGCAATGTCAAAACAGAACGGTCTGCGAAAGAGGCTGTCCTTTTGGTGGATACTTTAGCGCTAACTCTTCGACGATTCCTTGGGCGCAGCGTACAGGTAATCTTACTTTGAAAGGCGATAGTGTGGTGCACTCAGTTTTGTATGATGAGACAACCGGAAAAGCGAATGGGGTAAAAGTCATAGACGCGAATACTAAAGTTGAAACGATGTATTACGCAGACGTTATTTTTCTCAACGCAGGGTCAATTAACTCGACCGCGATATTGCTCAATTCTAAATCCAAAAGATACCCTAGTGGCTTGGGGAATGATAATGGATTACTAGGTAAGAATTTTGGATTCCATAACTATAGAGCTAGGCTATCAGCAACATGTCCAGGATTTGAGGATAAGGTAGTAGATGGACGATCACCTACGAACGTCTATATGCCTAGATATGTAAATCTGAATAAAGATCAAGAGGATTTTAAAGGCGCTTATGGTGTAGCCATATATACAGCTAGGTATCGGAAGCAAGATGTCAAATCTGTCGGTTCTGATCTTGTAAATGATCTTATGAAGCCTAAAAACTTTAAGCCTTGGACGATCATATCGATGATTATGGGTGAGACATTACCCAAAGAATCTAATAGTATATCACTGGACAGTACACAAGTGGATCAATACGGTATTCCATTGATAAAGTTTGATGTAGGCTATGATGATAATGATGAAAAAATGATGGAGCACTTCTTCCAAGAATGGGAAGAGATCTATGCAAAAGCAGGATTTACAAATATAGAACGAATCGATACAGGGCAAGCTCCTGGACTAGATATACATGAGATGGGCGGAGCACGTATGGGATTGGATCCCAAAACCTCTATACTCAACGCAGATAATCAAGTACATTCAGTAGATAATTTGTATGTGACTGACGGAGCATGTATGACCTCTACCTCTTATCAAAATCCATCACTGACTTATATGGCTTTGGCAGCAAGAGCAGCAGATCATTATTTCAGGAGAAGGAAATTATAGAGAATTAAATAATTAGAATGTTTATGAAATTTACGATTGTAATATTTAGTGCATTCCTTTTTTGGGGATGTTTCTCTTCTCAGTCTTATACTTATAAAAGTGGTGATATAGATTGTATCAGTTCAGATAAGAATGAGTTTGCTCAGATGGCTATGGGTTATCGCACATTTTTACTGAATGGTGATTCGACAACTTTTAATGAAATGAGATTTCATTGTGTCAATGATGAAATGGATATCAAGAGAGTCATGTTTGATACATACGGTAGGTGGAATAAAGTACGCTATCCAGATGACTCCAAGTATCCGATATTGATTTGGGAAGATGTTGAACTTTTGGCTAATGATATTGAATACGATGTATTTGCTGACGGAATAGAATCGGAAGGAATAAGTTATTCATCTGTGATGGTCTTTGATGAACAAAATCTGGATGTGTTTTCTCAAGAGTCAGTGGTTGATAGTTTGTCAAAGCATTTTATGGTTTTAGTAAAGAAGAAAAAAGGTGCTAGTAGTTTCTATGAACAATACTGGAAAATGGTAGATCCAGAACATTGGGAAAGATTACAAAGAATAAATCATCGAGGAGATGATTTGCTAAAAGAAGTGAAAAAAATATGAAAACAAATAGCTATTACTTAAAGGCAATCGAGCCTGCTGATATAAAAAATATCCATAAAGGATTGTCTAATCCTGAGATCACAAAATACTATGATGTGCATTTCGCAACTTTAGAAGACACTAAAGAACAAATGGATTGGTATAGTAATCTGGAGAAAGAAGGTACAGGACAATGGTGGGGAATATATAAACTTGCAGACGATCAGTTTTGTGGTGCTGGAGGCTATAACAGTTTAGAGAAGAATCACCAAAAAGCGGAGATCGGATTTTGGTTGTTACAGGAGTATTGGGGTCGAGGTATCATGAAGGAAGTAATGCCTCTTCTTTTCGAATTGGGATTTACGACTCTAGATCTTAATAGGATCGAAGGCTATGTCTTGAGCTCCAATGAGAAATGTAAACGTGGACTAGAAAAAATAAATTTTACTCATGAAGGCACTATGCGAGAATGTGAAGTGAAAGATGGAAAACGAATTAGTCTAGATGGGAGTGAGCATGATTTTGTGTTTGGCTAGAAAGTGGAAAGTTGTTATTAAACTTGCAGGTAATTTTTTCTTTAAAAAATTTGAACATGCAAGAGAAGACAAATGAACTATTGACGGCCTTACTAGGTCAAATAGAAAACA
>CALLPN010000034.1 GCA_938015435.1 uncultured Saprospiraceae bacterium | reverse complement strand
AGGGCCTTCATTTGCATTTAATCCAGCTTTCGATTGGCAAAGATCAAAGTTGTGTATTGCACTATTGAGGTGAGATTTAGCTGAAGGAATAGATTTGTAGTATCCTATGATATCTTTTCCTTTACTATTTTTGACAGTATCCTTGAGTATCCCAAAGCATATGTATCCAAGCTCATCATAGTGTTGATGAATAAAATATGGATAGCTACTCGTTTTTTGAGCTTTATTGACTTCTGGTTTGTTGGCTTTTATTTCCGCTGATTCGTGGAGTAAAGCCACTAATTCACTTCCTGTTTCTACAAAGTCTATTTGAGATACCATGCGAGCTAGCTTTTCGGCCTTTTGGGTTACCTTAGAGAAGTGCTGCATCACACGTTTTTGGATATTGATCGCTTTACCAATGTATACGATTACATCATAATCATTACGAAAGTAGTAAACACCTGCAGTCTCAGGTAAGCTTTGCAGATAATCTATAGTTACCCCTTTTGGTAATTTGGATTCTTTGATGCCTTTATTGACCATCATATTGATAGTCTCCATTGGATCTGTCTTATCAAATATGATTTTCATTAGCTCAGCAGTAGCCAAAGCATCATCAAGTGCACGGTGACGAGCGCTTACTTTGATACCGTAATGTCTGATGATATTACCCAGACTATATGATTTGAGTCCAGGAAGCTTTTCTCTACTGAGGCGAACAGTACATAGTTGCCTTCGAGTAAATGTAAATCCTAAGCTCTTAAATTCTTCTTTGAGAAATCCATAGTCAAACCTCACATTGTGAGCAACGAAAATATGACCTTCCGTCATCTCTACAATCTTCTTAGCTACCTCATAGAACTTAGGCGCATCTGCAACCATATCGTCCGTGATTCCTGTAATCTGAGTGATCTGTTGTGGTATGGATCTCTCTGGATTAATCAGTGTTTCGTACTTGTCTATTATTTTCTCACCGTCAAATATTACAATGCCGATTTCGGTGATGCGATCTCTGTTAGGCTTACCTCCAGTGGTTTCTAAATCGACAATGGCATAATTTTCCAATGGGCTAAGTTGTTGTTGTATTGTTAAGATCAGCTAACATATGAAGAATTTCTCTCAACTGATATTAACTTAGAGCAAATTGTTAATTCTATGATCAATTATCATTAAAGAATTAGCTTTCAACTAAGAGACTATAAAAAGTTTATTTATGAATATGGTAAAAGACTTCTTTACAATGATTTTTCTTTCGATTTTGTTTTTGACAATGTCGACTTCTTGTAGAAATAGTGACATAGGTACTACACAAGTAGCTTCGGCTATAGTTGCAAGTCAGTCCGAAAGTGATGTAATCCCAGCTGCCGAACGTATAGCTCTGTACTATCCTCAGATCCAGGGGAAGAAAGTCGGAATGGTAGTCAATCAAACCAGTGTGGTAGATGGAATACATTTAGTGGATACATTGAAGCTCATGGGAGCAGATATCAAAAGAATATTCGCTCCGGAGCATGGGTTCCGAGGAAAGGCTGATGCCGGAGAACATGTCAAAGATCAAATGGATGTGATGACAGGAGCACCCGTTATCTCACTCTATGGAAAGAAGAAAGGACCTTCAGCAGACGATATGGAAGGTCTAGAAGTCATGATTTTTGATATTCAAGATGTGGGAGTGAGATTCTACACTTATATTTCTACGCTACATTATGTGATGCAGGCATGTGCGGATCATAATATTCCTTTGATCATTTTGGACCGACCTAATCCAAATGCACATTATGTAGATGGACCGATTCTAGAAGAAGAGTTCAAATCATTTGTAGGTATGCATCCAGTGCCAACAGTATATGGTATGACGATAGGAGAGTACGGACAGATGATCAATGGCGAAGTCTGGTTACATGAAGGTGCACAATGTGATTTGACTGTAATACCGTGTAAGAACTATGATCATAAGACATACTATAATCTACCTATTAAACCATCTCCAAATTTACCCAATATTCAATCTATATTTTTGTATCCATCGCTTTGCTTATTTGAAGGGACACATGTAAGTATAGGTCGCGGTACAGATATGCAATTTCAAATGTATGGCCACCCTGCATGGAAAGACGCTCCATCGCAGATCGAGATCAAATCAATGCCTGGCGCAAAATATCCAAAACATGAAAACAAATCTATTGGTTACCGATCATTACAAGATTTGACTAAAGGATCTTTGCATAATAATCATGGATTTGATATGAGTTATCTTGTAGAGATGTATCAGATGTTAACTAGTCAAGGAGAGCCGTTCTTCTTGGATAATAATTTCTTTGAAAAATTGGCAGGTACAGATCAGATCAGATCTCAATTGAAAGCAGGTAAAACTGCTGACGAAATCAGTGCAAGCTGGCAGAATGGAATAGAGGAATTTAAATTGATTAGAGAAAAGTACTTGATCTATTAAATTAGGTTTAGATCTATCTAGGATTTAAAATATCTAGAAGTCTAATTCAGCATCCAGTTTAATATCGGTCTGCATTTTTCTTCGCAGGCAGGATAGTATTCTTGATGTATTCGATGCTGAGATTTTGGAGAGTCTCCCCACCAAAATTCTGCGATGGCAACAGGTTGTAGTTTATTGATAAAGGCGAACTGAAATAACTTTGGAGCGGCACATTCACCAGATCCACCTTGTGGCTGTTTGCCATCAAATATTTCTAAAAGCGATTTACTTTTTTGATCTTTATTGAAGAAATGATAGGACTGAAATAATCTCTGTTGTAATGATTTGGAATGATTGGCCCGTTGATCTATCAATTCTTGAAGTTCAGATTCTACGGAAGGATCATTTTGCTCTTGTAATGCTCTTACCTTTCTGACGATTATAGATAATTCCGTCATTCCCTTATTGAGGAATCCTCCTTCTTGTAATCCATCATAGACTGGAGGAACGAATCCATCGTAGTGATTTCCGCCATTCAGTTTGCCAGAAAATGCTGACAAGTATCCGATTTCACCTTCAGTATTTCTGACGACTAGCACGCCAAACATTTTGCCTATTGGACGCCCTTCTTGATGAGGTGACAGACCAAAGTTGTGATCAATTTGAGGAAGAAGATTCGTTTGTAAATCCTGAGCTGCTAATTGTGCAATCTTGTGTGGGACCGATTGGAATGGATTGGGTAGATCACTAGGGATGCCACTTAATTCTTCAATGGAGAAACGAGTAAAAAACGGAAGGTCATTGTTTTGCATGTGAGTAATAGAAGTTAAGCCTTCGGTGGACTCACAAATTTATATCCTACGCCACGCACACTCATGAAATATTCTGGATGCTTTTGATCAGCTTCGAAGTACTTTCTAAATGAAAGAATGAAATTATCAATAGTACGGGTACTAGGATAGACATCATAGCCCCAGACATTTTGAAGAATCTGTTGTCTAGAAACTACTTCATCTTTACGCTCCACTAGCATTTTTAATAATAATGCTTCTTTATGTGTCAATGTAAATTTTCCGTTTTGACCAGTAGCTTCGTATGTACTGAAATTGATTTGGTTATCCCCAAAAGAAAAGGATTCTACTTCTATCGCGGCTATAGGCTGTGTTCTTTGTATTAAGCGCTCTACACGTAGTATAAGCTCTTCTAGGTTAAAAGGCTTAGTAAGATAGTCATCCGCGCCTGACTTGAGTCCAAGTACACGATCCGCTGATGCATCCCGCGCAGATACTATCAGTACAGCGATATCACTATATCTTAATCTTACCTGCTCTAGTATCTGTATCCCATCTATGTCAGGAAGCATAAGATCTAATATGATGAGGTCGATGTGTTCGGACTCTAAAGTTTGTAACACATTATGTCCATCATCTTGAGCGATCACTTCATAACCTTCTAGTTCAAGGTTCATCTTTACCAACTTCTGGATTTGCGCTTCGTCTTCTACTAGGAGGATTCTCTTCATAAGATTTGGATAGTTGTTATGGGTATAATGCTTTATGGTCTATTATAGTTCAAGGAAAAATTCGCTTCCTTTTCCATTCTCACCTACTTTTACATTCAGTTTACTTTTGTGTGCTCTGGCGATCTGCTGTGATATGTACAAGCCGATTCCTGTTCCTTTCGTCGTTCTCGTTTCTTCTGAACCAGATCTATAGAACTGATCAAATATTAGAGGCATGTCTTTCTTGTTAACTCCTACACCTTGATCCACAACAGAGATGACTGCTTTTCCAGTATTTTCTGTGAGTTTTATATTGATTTCCGTGTGCTTAGGACTATATTTTATGGCGTTCTCAATAAGATTATTCATCATAATAGTGAGTGCTTCTTTGTCTATAGACCTGATGATGCTAGTATCAGTATCTAATGTAAAACTGTAATTTGTAAATTGTTGTTGGTATCTCGATACTATACCATCCAAAAATCTATTAAGATCAGTTTCTTCCATATGAAAACTATAGCTGGATTCCAATTTGGCACCGAAAAGAAGCTTATCTACCAATGATTCTAGTCTGTTTGTCTCTTCTAGTCCATTGGTGCTCAGTGTCTGTACCTGTTCTGTACCCAATGCTCTACGTTTCAATGTTTCGAAAACCAGCTTTATACTAGTCAATGGACTATTAAGTTCATGGGTAATGGAAAGTAGAAAATTCTTTTGCTGTGAAGCGACGGAGATTTCTTTTTTGTATAATCTGTACAGATAAAAGATACCAAGTATCAAAGCGATAGCAAATACTATCGCTTCTCCATGTATCATATAATGGAAACTAGTACGTTCTGCTTCGATATCGCCGAGTTCTGTGAGTTGTGTTATATCGAAATCTGTTACCCCATACACACGATCATATTGCAACTGAAGTATCTTCTCCTTCGCTAGGGACAATTCAGTTTGTCCACGATGTAGAAGTACTGTCCACCAAGTGAGGGCCGCTAACATATATAACACTACTACGATACTAAGCCATCTAATCATTAGGCGAGAACTTTGTCTAGTGCTTCACAGATGTGTATACTAGCGTAAGCTAAATCATCTTGAGTATGTGCTGATGAGATAAAAGCAACTTCATAACCAGAAGGTCCGAGATAGATATTTCTATTGAGAAGTTCTCCATGTAACTTAGCGAATATCTTCATACTAGCAGGGTCTATATCCGAAGCTTTGATTATTCGCTTTTCGCTAAATGCCATCCAAAATATAGATCCAACCTGAACCACATGCATAGGGTAGCCTTTAGCTTCTATATGATCTGTCAGTGTTTTACAAAATGCGGCAGTTTTATCATTGAGATCTTCATAGAAATCTGGCTTAAGCAATTCCTTCATGGTAGCAATTCCGGCAGCCATAGCAACTGGATTGGCAGAAAGCGTTCCTGCTTGATAGACTGGCCCTTCAGGTGAAATATGCGACATGATCTCATGACTAGCACCATAAGCTCCTACAGGCATTCCACCACCGATGATTTTACCAAAGGTTAGGATGTCCGGTGTAACGCTATACATCCGAGCTGCACCTTCAAAACCAACTCTGAATCCTGAAATAACCTCATCAAATATGAGAAGTACTTTATATTTATCACAATAATGACGTAACCACACCAACCATGCTTGATCTTGTAATAGCAGTCCATTATTGGCTGGAATAGGCTCGACTATAATAGCTGCGATATCTTTATGGTGCTCTTTAAGTGTATCTTCTACACCTTGTACATCATTGAGATCGAGAACAATCGTCTCTTCGGCAAATGATTTGGGAACTCCTGCCGAAGTACTTTCGCCAAAAGTTATTAATCCAGATCCCGCCTTTACTAATAGTGAATCCACATGTCCATGGTAGCAACCTTCAAATTTCACAATCTTATCCTTTCCTGTATATCCTCTAGCCAATCTGATTGCGCTCATAACGGCTTCTGTACCTGAACTTACGAATCTTATCTTATCTACATAACTATGGTTCTCCACGAATAGCTCTCCGATTTCATTGCCTAACTTTGTAGGTGTACCGAATGTCACACCATCCTTTATCGTCTCCGATATAGCATTGATCACGGTTGGGTGAGCATGTCCTAGGATTAGCGGTCCCCAACTTCCGCAAAAATCTAAGAATCGATTATCATCTTCGTCTATAATATAAGCGCCTTCTCCACGCTTGATAAATAATGGTGCGCCATTGACTGATTTGAACGCTCTTACTGGACTATTGACTCCACCAGGGAAGTATTGCTTCGCTTCCTCGTATAATTTCTCAGATTTATCTCTCTTAATCATGCAGTTTTTGATTTCTAGTATGAATATTGCTTATATATTGGCAAAAGTAATAATATAGAGGTCTGTATTCGTCAGTTTGGCGTAAAAGATCATGCTAAAAGGTAGTAATTAAGCTGCCTTCATTACATTTGTGAAACCGGAGAATGGCGAAGAATAAAATAGAAATACCCAATTTGATCTTAGATCATCTACTGCAATATGGTAATACGTCCATTTTGGGTCTTGGTACTTTATTCTATAAATACCATTCAGCCTACCTATCTGAAGATCGATCTCAGATATTTCCTCCCTCCAAACAGTTACTCTTTAAAGATAATACTGACGGTACAGATCAATTTGTACAGTACGTTGCTAATCGATTAGGTATAGATCTTGACAAGGCATCGAAGAAGGTAGATAAATACGCTCAGCACATTATCAACAATCTCTTGAATTATGGTAAAGCTGATATTTTATCTGTGGGCCAGTTTTCTAAGGCGGATGGAAAAGATATCGAATTTTCACAGAGTCATGGAGAAGTTAATTCGGAGTTTTTTGGATTGGTGCCTGTAAAACTGAAGCCGATACAGTTTTATAAAGATGGCGATATGGAAGATGCTCCTATGGCAGTATCTACAGAGGCAGTACCAAATAGGACTGCAGCTTCGTCTACATTAGTCAGTCCACTTACAACTGGTGAAACTCAACCTACATATAATTATAATGATGAAGATAATCGGAGTTGGTTAAAACCTCTATTGTGGATTGTTGTATTGTTACTTGCATGTGCTTTTCTCTTTAAAGCATGTCAGAGTTATAAAAATAAACAAGCTGACGGAGTTATTGAAAACCAAATTGATAGTACGGATATAGTTGATGGGCAAAAAGTAGTAGGAAACGATGCCGGATCAACATCAGAATCTGAAGACTCTAAAAGTGGTGTTAACTCAAAGAGCCCAACCGAATGCGTTATCATATTGGGCGCTTACGAAAGTGCTCGTAACGCTATGAAAATGTCAAATAGAATCAGCCAATTAGGATACACTCCATATGAAGAATACTTCGATACGATGGATGTGACTCGAGTAGGATTTAAATTTGATTGCGGTAGTAAAGATCTAAAAGACTTCATACATGAGGTTAGGGAAGACATCGCTAAAGATGCATGGTATCTAGTACCTAGGATTACTGTTGAGTAGTACTTTATCGGTTAATCAGCCCAATTTCTCTATCTTCACATTATGAGAAATCTTCAAATCATTTTTATTCTATTAGTCTTATCGCTCAACGGTCAGATTACTTCTGCTCAGCTAATTATAACTGAGGTAGGTACACTTCCAGAACCTGTAGCTAACAATGCGGTCTGTGAAGGATTTATAGATGGCGTTCCATACCTGTTTTCATTTGCGGGTATCGATCAAACTAAAAGTGCGGCAGGAACACATCTCAGATCATTTAGGTACAATATAGAAACAGGAGTATCTGAGCAAATAGCTGACTTGCCAGGAGATCAAGGGCTCTTGGCAACAGGGGCTAGTAGAATAGGGAATATCATCTATATCGTAGGAGGATATACTGTCAATGCTAACGGCAGTGAAGTATCTTCTCGGAAGGTAAGAAGATATGACATCCAAAATAATGAATACTTAAGTGATGCTGCAGATCTAATAGTACCTACCGATGATCATGTACAAGCAGTATGGAGAGATAGTCTATTATATGTCATCACAGGATGGAGTAACAGTGGAAACATAAGATTTAATCAAGTCTACGATCCTATGACTGACAATTGGACCAATGGATCTCTGTTACCTAATGATAATGATTATACTTCGTTTGGTGCTTCTGGTACTATAGTCAATGACAAAATTTATTACTTTGGTGGAGCTCGATCTAGTGGTAACTTTCCAATACAAAACTTCATCAGAGTTGGAATTATAGATCCCAATGATCCAAGTACTGTAGAGTGGTCTCTTATCTCTCTTGAGTCTCCGCTATATAATGGTTATCGAACAGCTGCGACGTCGGTATGTGATGCTGTACATTGGGTTGGTGGATCTAATAATACCTACAATTACGATGGTATAGCATATGATGGTTCTGGTGGTGTACCCACGGCTAATCAAGAGATAGTATTTGCCGAAGATATTTTAATTGATAGAAGAGTCTATGAGATGGAAATTCCTATGGATCTTAGGGGAATAGCCAAGATATCAGAACAGATACAATACATCGCTGGTGGTATGTTGGCTGATCAACAAGTGACGGATAAAATCTTTAAATTAGAATTTGATAAAACGATAGTACCGGCTGTCAAGTATACGGCAGAAGATCTTGGGATTGTACTTTTTCCTTTGCCTGCAACCGATATTATTTCGATTGGATATGATGGCCCAGAACAACTTGTAACTTATATAATCGTAGATATAGATGGGAGAGAAGTACAGTCCGGAACTTTAAAATCTAATTCTATTGATGTTTCAAATTTGACTCCAGCCAATTACCAATTACTAATGGATACACAATCCCAAAAAACAGTTTCGGCTTCTATTGTTATAGTGAAATAGAACGAAATCAATTAATCAAAAATCTATATTTTTTGAATCTTATGTATCGTTGTAATTTCGCCTTGTAACTCTACTATGTAAGTTCCATTAGCTAACTGAGAAAGATCAATAGTCTTGTCAGGATTCTGTATGAAATACATTTGTCTTCCTAGTAGATCTGATATAGTCAAAGTATGAATTACATCAGAGCTTTGAATGGTCAATGTCTGCGAAGTTGGGTTAGGGTAGAGTGTTGTCGAATGTAATAATGGCATGTCGTTCGTTGAGACTTCTAGCGTAACTTCAAAATCTGGATCTTCAAATTTATCACAGCCTACAGCAAAACCAGGAAGATTATCGTCTAACCAAGCGACACGACTATTAATCCAATCTTTCATTATATCTATTGCTATGGCATGAGTTGCTGCATTTTGAAAAAATGTTGGATTAGGCCAAATGTATTGCCCTAGTATTGGGTATTGTGTAAAGTTTCTACTTTGACTTTCTGCTAATAATAATTTGTGGTTTTCGAGAAATGTATTTAAGTACTCTTCATTTAAGATTGTTTCTCGAAGTTCTTCCCATCTACATCTCATCGCTGGCAAAAATGTAATATCATTCAACCAAGTATTCCACCAAAAAGGACTATTGCCTCCACACTGATAATATATAAATCCTGTCGGATCAGAAGTCTGACAATAGTCTGCATTTCCAAAAGAAAGATTGAAATCCCAAAACGGTCCAGCATTTAGCCTGCCACCCTTACTATCTTTATCTTTATGGAAATAAGTACTCAATCTATACGCGTCTACATCTTTGGATAACTCATTGAGTAAGAAGTTGTCTACGAATGATCTTAGGTTAATATAATGTGTATAGTGTAATCCATCATCGTTATATCCATCATTGCTCGCCACGGCATCTTCGAAGTGGTCAACGTAAGATTTTATATAATTTTTTTGTTCTGGCTTGACAATGTTTTGATCAGGATAGTAATATTGAAACTTGATATCATTAAATGAATTGTGAGCATCATAATCCGAGACCCATCCATCATAATTACCTTTGTCAATTCTGATGATGTACCCACCTGTGAGCTCATCTCCTTCGATATCTAGCTCTGTAAGTTTGGCTATATCTACTCGATCATTATCACGTTTTATTTTTTCCATCAATACATAGACGCCTCGATAATTTCCATTAATTACTATTTCTACAAATCGAGTTCTACTGGAGTAATGACCCATCTCATTAGCGAGGTGCATGGCGAGTACATTATTCATCATCGTCTTGTCAGAGAATGGACCGTATAGGATAAAATCTTCTTCTTTTGGAAACCCCAAAAAGCTAGTATCTATATCATTGCCATCTGCATCCCAAGTTTCAAATAAATAAGATTTTTTAGCAAATGTTTGTGAAGATTCACCTCGTATTTCTATACCACAATTTCCTTGGTATTCGTTAGGTGCGTCAGTAATGTTATTTCGTTCTCCTTCACCATTGTAGATGATGCCAATAGTTGCTTCTACTTTAGGGTCATCTACAATCGAAGATCCATTATTTGTACTAATGATAATAATAGGTAGATCCGAAGATGTAAAATTAACTTGAGCGACAAGCTGTACAACTATTGTTAGATTAAGTACAAGGAAAATCAGATGTTTCATAGTCAAAAATACCATTATCCCAATCAGTCTACAGCAGACCGTCTGATTATTTTTATTATCAATACTGTTAAATAGTCACTCCGATAGGTTCTACTACGAACTCTTTATTGTTAAGAATAACTTTGATAGAACTATCAGATAGATTATTTAAGTGGTTCCCATCTTTACTCATTACGAGTTCGATCATCTGACCGCGGAAGTTTGTCTTGAAACTTACCTCTGTCCATTGCTTAGGAAGCTTCGGAGAAAAAGATAAAGTATCATTTTCGACGCTCATGCCCGCAAATCCTCGAACTATTGCCAACCACGTTCCTGCCATACTTGTGATATGACATCCATCTTCCGTATCATTATTATAGTCATCAAGATCTAATCTACTAGTCTGCAGATACATCTCATATGCTTTGTCTTTCATGTTTAGCTTGGTGGCGAGTATAGAGTGTACACAAGGGGATAATGAAGACTCATGGACAGTTAGAGGCTCATAGTATTCGTAGTTGCGTCGGATGTCTTCTAGATCAAATTTATCTTCGAAGAAATACAAGCCTTGCAATACATCAGCTTGCTTGATAAAGCATGACCTTAAGATTCGATCCCATGACCATTTTTGATGGATAGGTCTTTCTGATTGAGGTAAGTCGGTTACAGAGATAATGTCTTTATCCAAGAAGCCATCTTGCTGGAGGTAGATACCTTTGTTTTTATCTACAGGGAAATACATTTTGGCGGTTATATCAGACCACTTTTCTAACTCAGATTCATTGAAATTAATGAGGGATATGATCCTTGAGTAATCTGCTGAATGACTCTTTTTGATATAAGCTAAAGACTCTGCTGCGTAATCCATACACCATGTAGCGATGTAGTTAGTATACCAGTTGTTATTCACATTGTTTTCATATTCGTTGGGTCCAGTAACTCCCAGCATGACATACTTTTGTTTGGCTTCAGAGAAGTTAACTCTTTGGGACCAAAATCTTGCAATAGCTACTAATACCTCTACACCATGACTAACTAGATAATCTTGATCACCAGTATATTTGATGTAATCGTAGATTGCATATGCGATGGCTCCATTTCTATGGATTTCTTCAAAAGTGATTTCCCATTCGTTGTGACATTCTTCACCATTCATGGTCACCATAGGGTAGAGTGCTGCTCCATCAGAGAAGCCTAGTTTCTCAGCATTCTCTATAGCACGGTCTAGTTGGTTATGCCTATAGATAAGTAGGTTTCGAGCGACAGATGCATCGGTTGTAGATAGATAAAAAGGAAGGCAATATGCTTCCGTATCCCAGTAAGTAGATCCACCGTACTTTTCCCCAGTAAATCCTTTTGGTCCTATATTAAGCCTACTATCTTTTCCAGTATATGTTTGATACAATTGGAATATATTAAACCTAATTCCTTGCTGAGCTGCAACATCATCTTTGATTACGATGTCTGCAGTATTCCAGATTTTCGACCAAGCATCTACATGGCTTTCTAAGAGTAATTCGAATCCAGCGCTTCTTGCAGCTTTTGATTTTGTTAATGCATCAGGCAGTAAACTTTCTGCATTGTGATTACGCGAACTACTTATGTTAACGAATTTATGGTAGACCCATTCGCCGTCAGTTACGATTTCTCCAGAGATGAATACTTCTACATACTTTTCTCCATTTCCATAGTCAAAGTAATGATCCGATTTGCCTCCGTTGATCGTCAGCGAATGATCCATACTCGCTGCACATTGGAAATTGGTTTTACGAGTCTTGGCAATGACATACATTGCCTCGTCACTAGCTACTTGCTGATCTTCCTCCCAAAATTTTTCGTCGTAGTTAGCATCACTATTTTTCACATCGAAATCTAAGTAAGAAACTAGAGCTAATCCACCATTATAATTACGAGATGTTACCTTATATTCAATAGCACCGATCTCATCATCCGCCATACTGCAAAATCTTTGAGATTCTATACTTAGGTGTCGTCCTTTTGGAGTAATAAACTCCGCTTTTCGCGTAAGTACTCCTCGCTTCATGTCAAGCTCTCGATAGAATTTTTTTATCTCAGCTTTATGTAAATCTACTTCTTCTTGATCTAAAAGAATCCTGATTCCAATCCAGTCACAGGCGTTGAGCACTTTAGCGAAATACTCAGGGTATCCATTTTTCCACCAACCTACTCTAGTTTTGTCAGGGTAGTATACACCTCCAATATAATTTCCTTGTAAAGTTTTTCCGGTAAAGCTTTCTTCAAAATTAGCTCTTTGACCCATATGACCATTACCGATAGAAAAAATGCTTTCAGAGATTTGATTGAATTCAATATGATATTGATCTTCTATTATTTTCCAATTATCTTTTACTAAATAGTCTTTCATCTTATATCTTATCAAATGATTTACGAAATCATTTAGTTTTTCTATTCTATTATTTGTTCAAGGCTGAATGTTACCAAAGGGTCCAATTGTCTTCAGCCTCTAATGCTACGTTCTCTTGAGTATAGTTAATGTACCATCTTCACAATTGTAGCTCAGTTCGGTAAGATCCTTAACCGTAATGATACTAGCATCAAGTGTCTCAGACTGACCAATCCCAATAGTATCAAATCCACCGGATTTAGCAGCCTCTATGCCTTTTATTGAGTCTTCGATAACTATACATTCGGAGGGTTTTAACCCTAACGCTTCAGCTCCTAATTCAAAAGTTTGTGGATCTGGTTTGGATCTAGTTGTTTTCGTTCCATCAATGATAGATTCGAAATAGTCGAATAGACCAACGGCCTTGAGAATCGTTACCGCATTTTTAGATGCACTTCCCAGCGCTATATGGACTTGATTCTCCTTGAGTGAGTCAAGCATGTCTTTGACCCCAGGAAGGATTTCACTCTCATCCATATTGGTGCTAAGCTCTAGATACCACTCGTTTTTAATGATACATAGCTCAGCTTGCTCTTCTTTAGTTTTGATTATCTCACCCCAATCTAAGATTATTTGTAGAGATTCTACACGTCCCACACCTTTGAGCTGCTCGTTTTGAATTGTAGTGAAATCTGTTCCCAAAGAATTGGCCAATCTTTTCCACGCTTGAAAGTGATATCCAGCAGTATCTACTATAACACCATCAAGATCAAATAATACCCCTTTATACATCTGTGTCTGAATAATTAGTGAACAAACAAAAATAGCATTGCTGGAGAATAAACATAGCCGTTTAAACTTTGATTTTTAGGCTAATGCGATTTCAATCGATTGCATACTTGAATATTACATTTATGTCTAGATTTAAACGATCTTATATCGTTACTCAACGAGTATTATAGGTTTGATTACATTCTCTTCTAGAGTGGATATCCGCAGTAGATAATTGCCGGCGGTCAATGAATTAGTAGATATGGAGTAATAATCACCATAATTGACGATCGGAGTATTAATTATTTGTCCAGTAACTGTGTAAAGTCCAATTCTGAGATAAATTTTGTTGATGTTGACTACTTTTAGATATTCTCCTATTTGAATTGGGTTAGGATAGATTTCAAGTTCTTTCAATACGGCAGACTCTACATCTGTGAGTATTATTGATATTTCTTCGCAATGTGATTCCGTACAGTTTTCTAGATTGTTATTACTTACCGTTGCACATATCGTATAATCACCTTCTAATGTGTATATAAATTGAACTGGATTGATATCAGCGCTAAATCCGTTTCCAAAGTCCCAGCTGATGCTGAGGTCTTCTAAAGGAGCGATCAATTGAGCATTAAGAGTGTCTTGTAGAATGTTGACAAGAAAAGTTGCGTTTACCTCGCAGCTGCTAATTGAAACCATCTCACAAATAGTGAATTCACAATCGGCGGTCTCAGAACTTAGAGTAGTCATACATACTTCATAGTCTCCATCCTGTGGGTATACATACTCTACTTCATTACCCGTAAATGTAATTCCATCTCCAAAGGTCCAGCTGGTAAAATTATAATCACCTATACTAGTATTGGCCAATTGGATCGTGTCGAAAGTGATTATCGCGTCAAATGAAGGAGCAATAGTACAAGGGTTTGTGAGTTCTATTATTTCACAATTAACACTATTGCAATCACTTATGGTTTGTATGTTCAAGCAAAGCTCTATAGTGGTGGATTCGCTTGATGTGTATAATCCATTCGTGGCATTGCTTAGAATAGTTTCACCATCTATCGTCCAAATAAGGCTGTCGATAGATTGATCAGCAGTAGATATGCTTTCGAAAGTCACAGTCAATCCATCCGTTGTGAAGTTATATTCTGCCAGACAATCAATATCCACTAGATCAATTTCTTTGCAAATAGATTGGATGCAACCTTCATCTTGGTTTTCGGCTGTCAAGCATATAATGTAGGTGCCAATAGTAGAATAGGTATGAAAAGGATTGGCGTCCGATGAAACGGTATTATCACCAAGATCCCAGGTCCATTTGTCTGGATTTCCGATGGTCAGGTCGGTATAGTTTACAGTCCTATTGAACGTGTCTATATTGACCTCAAAGTCAACTAGAAAATCTGCGCAGTTAAACTCACAAATTAGAGCGACAAAATCTAATGAATCTGAACATCCAGGATTAGACCTGTCTCTTATTAAAACATTGTGTGTTAAGCCATCTCCAATAATATGAGTTGTAATCAGGCTGTCTACAGGATAAAGATCACTAGCGATTAGGATTCCATCTATGATTAGGTCGAGAGAGTCAGAGTATTGATATTCGTATGATACCTCAAACGTAACTTTGCGAACTCCATTAATACAACCTTCTTCAGGGAAAATCACATTGTTAATGCTTATCTCACAATCCAAGATGCAAGTGGGTGGATCTATATTGAGGATGTTTTGACAACTATCATCAGCAAGATCAAATATAGTTAGAGTAGGATTTTCGTTAGTTCTGTTTATCGAAAGTGTTATACCATTAATAAGGTCGTCGTAAGTATGTGTGGTAGGCATGTCGGAGCCTTCAACATCTATCTGTATAGAGTCTGAAATGGCATTAACCACATTTCCAGTTATGATTATATTATAAGTAGAATCTTGAGCCAAAATACACGAGTCGCTTACCATATAATCTGCATCTATAGTACAATCGATTGTACAGAATGGAGTAATGAATACATCTTCTGAATTGCATGCTTCATTCTCTAGATCAATAATATTTAGCCTTCTTTCTAGACCATTATAGACAACTTCAAATCCTGATGTATCGTAAAATTCGGTATAGCTCCCTTTAAATATTTCAATTTCGTCAAGAAGAATACTTAGTGAATCTGAAATTCTGAAAGTATCAATTTCTAGCTTCATATCCATGATTCCACCATCTCGACAGTTGTCAAAAGTAATGTCAGTCAAGCTCAAATTACAAGGGTCTGGAGTACAAGCGTATATGTTGAACGAAGTGTCTATTTGGCAATTACTATCGGCATTATTAATAAATATAATATCTAATAAATCGCCATTGGCAGGTAATGAAAAGGAATGAGAGATGATTCCATTAGAAGGGTAGTCGAACAGCTGTTCGATTATTGTGCTATCTGATTCAATTAAGATCGTGTAATCACTATTGAAATCATGAACAGCTTGTGTAGTTACGATAAATTGAACACTTCCATCAAAACAAGAATCACCAACTGATTCTATGAGATACTCGATGTCAATGGAATCAAAACTGCAAGGATTATCACATATAGCTGGTGTAAATTCAAATGATGCTGCACAAATATCTTCAGTAAGGTCCATAACTGTTATCTCTCGTAAATCACCGTCACCCGCAAAATTGAAATCAATAGTCGTGACGCCAGAAGTATCGTAAGAAAGAGTATCCGTGATCAAGCCATTGACAGCCAATAAGAATCGAGAATTTAGAGGATTGTATGAAAGTAAATCTAAGCTTAGGTCAATAGTGTTGTTGCTGTTGCATTCGAAAACATTCAAGTTTTCAAGGAAAAGCGCACATATAGAAGCTTCGCAAAATGGAACTTCAAATATTTCTATTGCACCGCAGATTGTATCCACAGCATCTACTATTTGTACTCGGTGCAAGTCTCCGTTTCCATTCACAAATGAGTTTCCAGAGTTGTTACCGTTGTCAGAATATGGAATCGGAGATCCATTGATTTTAATACTATCTACAAAGACATCATAACCAGAATTAGCTCCTCCAAATTTATTGAAAGTATATACGATCGGAATAAGGTCACCTTCACAGTTGGGTCTTACTGTAATGGATCCTTCCATGCCATTAAATTCAGAATAATATCTGTGAACACCTATGGGTAGTAATGGTGAAGTATAAGTATCTCCAGGTTCTTTGACCCCACTGTCGAATAAAAAATCGTAGGCAGTTACTGATCTTAGAGTATCTCCTTGCCATTGCCAGATAATATTATCACCAACGGAGATGGTTATATCTTGAGGTGAGAAAGAGTCGTTTAATACATTGGCTACGATACTTTTATTGGAGCCAACACCAGCAAAGGCATTGAGAATTATACAGGGCTCCGCACAATCTTCTAGTAAAATACTAGAGGTCGCATTGCAGGTATCTAGAGAGGTATCTACTATGCGGATGCTATGTTCTTCACCATCACCGAAAAGGGATCTTGTTATTATTGTCTCTGTTCCTGTGTAGGCAATGTTGGATTCAAATAATTCTTCATCGATGAATAGATCAAAACCATTACTGCTGCCGCCTGCTGATAATATGGTGAAATCTACTTTTACTAGACTATCTTGATCACATGAAGTAGTTTGAGTGGCAGTTACAAAAAGGTTGCAGTCGGAAGTAACTCCACATAAAGGAGCTTGTACCGTAGTAAACAGTTTGCAACTTGGGGACGAAGCGTCTATTATCTCATAAGTATGTAATAAGCCATCTCCTGGTAGTACTAAATGAACCGAATCAAGTCCACTTATATCATATGGTATATTAGATTGATTAGTAGGAACACCGTCTATCCATAAATTATATGCTCCAATTTGACCTTCATGACGAAAAGTTATTAATAGATCATAATATGCTGAGTCAGGACACGTAGAAACTAAAGATCCTTCCATGATTCCATTAGGAGTGTTAGTCGAGGAGTAAGAATATATTCCTGGAGCATAAGAAAATAGTTTGTATTGATCTCCGGTATTGAGAATACCACTATCCCAATTCTGACCATTGTTGTTAGGGTTTGAAGTGACAGATTTATTATCCGTTGCCCAATTGTAAATAATGGTATCTCCTGTGATTACGTTAAGCGATTGAGGGTCGTATCCAGATTCTGTGACCAAGACATTTACGGCGCCGTTGCTCGTAATTTTCGCTTTGAGGTCTGATAAGTAACAAGGAGGAACACAAGCCGTAACTTGGATTACCTCGGTTAACTCACAGTTAGGGTTGTTTAAGGACTGAATGGTCAATACATGCTCTAAGCCATCGGCAAGAAGTTCTGTACCGATACTTACAGTGTCATTCGTCGTCGAAAGAGGATTGTTATTGAGTAATTCACCGTCGAGATACACATTAATTTCTTCGGCAGTTCCATATATGTCTGATATGAGAAGGTCTAGGGTAACTTTGTTATCTTCATCACACCCTGCTTGGAGATCATAATCTAAATCAAAGTTACATATGTAAATACTCTTAGTTACTGTATGAGTACAACCTTGTTCTGTTGTAATTGTAAGTGTTACATCATAGGCACCTCCTTGCGCGTAAATATTGAGAGGTGAGTTTTCTTCAGATGTGATCCCATCACCGAAATCCCAACTGTAAAGAGTGATGCTATCGGTTACAATGTTTTGACTTTGATTATTAAAAGTAACCGCTAAACTTGAGTCATCAAATTCAAAATCTGCTATGCATTGTCCAATTAATGAAGTCGCTATGCAAAGCATTACTATTGTGCCCATGTATTTCAATAAGTCGGTCATGTACATTTTTCATTATTTATGGCCTATAACATACTACCTATCAGTCAGTTATGTTATAAGTCTCGATACTTGCAACAGATAGAGTTAAGACTATAGAAATAAGATCAAATATCACACCCAAAAGCCCGTGATATAAGGATTGTTATTCATATGAGCTCAAAGAATAATTTTTATCAATGAATTTGATTCGCATCATTTAGTTTTGTGACTTGATGTCTAGGATTTTCTTCGGCAGAAAAAATTATTTTTTGTTAACAGAAATACAGAATTGGATGAAGGCCATCTTAAAGATAAATCAAATAATATATTAGTAGTTTTTGGTTTAGTCTCTATTTTATCTTCCCTGTGACTACCATTCGAAATATTTATATTTTTTGTAAGCTATGCTTGGTACAAGGATTGTAAACTAGAAAGAACAACGCGGATTGTATCATTGCAGGATCAAAAGATTAGTTCCGCCGAAAGAGAGGAATTAAACTAATCAAGGAACAATGCTCGTATTAGAAATGACGTGCTATAGTTTAATAAAATGACTTATATCTTTTTCAGTAGTTGTGCTAAATCCTAAGTGTTCAAGGCTTTGATTAATTAACACGTATTCTTTACTATCATGTAATTCTAGGTATAGTTGTTCTACAGTATTGAGCCATTTATTATTTTTAGTAAGTATCTCGTATTCCATACCTTCTATATCCATTTTGCACAAAGCAATCTTAGGGTGTTTGCTCGTAGGAAGAATATTATTTAAAGTTACTGAATCGTGTAAATCACCTAGAGTATCATGTACTTGATGTAGATGTCCTGACATTTCATCGTAGAATCTTATTGGTCGCCCATCAGATGTTATAATGTACTGCAATAGAGTATTTTGCGGTATTGTCTTAATGTTTTGCTTTAGGATTTTAATGTTCTTTTCAGAGCCTTCGATACATAAGTAATGTCGTTTATCTCCTAGTTGTGTCCAATAGTATAAAGTGGTGAATCCGACATGAGCACCAATATCTAATATGTCTCCAGAAGTGACTTTTGTGTTTTTCAAATCATAACTCTGGTCCATCCATACTTCGTAGAGCATAGATAGGTCTTGTCTACGAAAGTATATAGGGAAATTTTTACCATGGTATGTTACATCGAGATAATGCACTTGATTATCTGATTGCAGTTCAAATCGTTTTGACTTAGATCGTATAGAAAGGCTATAATTTAAAGTAAACTGTATGAGTCTCCAGCTATCTTTCCAAGTCGCCCCAAAGCGCTTACAAAACATTAATCTCCGCAATATGATTAGTAATTTACTCATTGGCTCGTAATATACGGTGATTTGTATTTTTCGGATAATCTATAATAAAAATGGCTACTTTCATTATGAAAGTAGCCATTGAAATTTTCTTTTAAGTAAGAGTGATTATGCCTTTTTCTTTCCTTTTACTTTTTTCTTTCCTTTAGTTTTAAGCGCCATTTGCACTGCATTGTACATACTTAGCGTACCACCAGAAACAGATAGTTCTGAGAATGGTACCATTTCATCTGTACCAGGCTTCTTTACTGTAGCCATCTGCTTGATAGACGAACCTAATATGATCTCCTTTACTTGCTCCGCAGTTAGAGCTGGGAAGTATGATCTCAATACAGCAGCTACTCCTGCTACTACAGGTGCAGCCATTGAAGTACCTTGAAGTTTTCTATATTCATTGTTGGGAAGCGTATTGTAGATTTCTACACCAGGTGCAAATACATCAACGTTTTCAGCGCCATAGTTAGAGAAAACTGCAGATAGATCTTCACCTTTCTGATAGTTAAGAGCTCCTACTTCGATCCAGTTTTTAGCTTTTTTATCCTTTTTGAATATCCACCATCCATCTCTCTTGTCGTATTTGTCATTAGGGAAGTTTCCAGTAGAATCATTGTCTTGTGCTGAGTTACCAGCTGCGTGTACTAATAAGACATCCTTCTTTTTAGCATATTTTACGGCTTCATCTACCACATCTTTATCGTGGCTAAATCCTTTACCGAAACTCATATTAATGATGCTTGCTCCATTGTCAACAGCATATCTAATCGCAGCAGCAACATCTTTATCTCTCTCATCGCCATCTGGGACAGTACGTATAGACATTAACTTTACATTGTTTGCAACACCTTGTACTCCTATATTATTATCTCTTACGGCACCTACGATACCTCCTACGTGTGTTCCGTGAAGCGGATCTGGACCTTCTACATCATTATTTCCATAGTTTGTTTCTCTACTATTAGAGTAGTCATCACCTACGATATCTCTAGTATTTAGGTCAGGGTTGTAATGGTATTCTAACTGTGAGTTCCAGTATGCTTTATCTCCGTCAAGTGCCGTTTTTAGCGCTTCTTTAACTTGAGCAGCGTTCATAGGCTCAGCAAGAAATTGAGGTAATACTCTTTTCGCCATAATAAGCTTAGGATCATCTCCAGCTTCGATTGCATTTACTGCATCTGCAGTGATCATTTCTGAGTCGATTGTGGCTGCTGCAGCATCTATGGCCAATGCTAATTCTATGCCTACACTATCCATTCTAGCTATTCTACTAGTTGCTTTAGCTCTAGCTTTCTCAACCTCTGATTTATAGACTAAGAACTTTTCGTACTTCATCTTATCTTTTTTGTTGAGTGTAGCAGGATTAGATACTTTCTCAAATTTGCCTCTATATAGAGCATATTGTCTAGTAACTTCTAGGTTGTCACCACCTACATGACTACCATCTCTACCTCCAATGAAGTTCCATCCATGAATATCATCGATATAACCATTGTTGTCATCATCTATTCCGTTTCCGGGTATTTCACCTGGATTTACCCACATGTTGTCTGCAAGATCCTCGTGCTCGATGTCCATACCAGAGTCGATAATAGCCACAACTACAGTCTGCGAAGCACGACCTTTGAGTAAAGTGTTATAAGTCTTGTCTACAGATACACCATTATATCCATCTGCAGGATCTTGGTGATACCAATCTTCAGGCGCTTGGGCCGTCATAGTTACATAGCATGCTGATGCAAGCACTAAGGTCAATAGTTTTTTCATTGTATGCGTTTATTAGTGATTAAGTATATCCTCTAGATCAGATAGAGAGGCCTACAAATGTATCATTTCTACTATAAATACCCCAAAATCAAGGCAATAGTTGTCTGTGAGAAGTATTATTCTTAGAAAAAAACTCACCAAAGGACGATTTATATCGAGCTTAATAACATTATAGGCAATCTCATGTTTGTATATTGCACAGCATGAAACTCAAATTATGACATTAGACTCCAATAAATCCATATTCGAATATAAAGTAAGACCAATTTATCAAGCTTTGGTAGTACTGGTAATTATCGCTTTAGTTTGCGGTATTGCTCAATTAGCTATAATGGCGGGATGGTTTTCTCCAAAGATCTATTTTCCTTATGTAGTTAGTTTTTCTTTTCTTCTGTTTTATGCCTTAGGTAATTGTTTACTTAGTTTTGCGGAAGATAATCAAACCAAGTACTGGGCTGAATCCATTGTTTCTTACGTAGTTTTGGCATCTGCTGGAGCAGGTATTGCGTATCTAATGTCAGGCTTGACTATAGGTGAAGCGGCATCATTTAAGTGGATTTTCTTTGTATTTACATTTGGCTACGTCGTCTTGCTCACTATCATGCGTAGTATGCGCAAAATAGTAATGTTCGCCCAACGGGAAGACAGTGGTCTCCGAGGAGAATAATTTTTTCTTATCCAATTCTAACTATTTGTCCACACCTCATGCATATGTAGCGGTTACTAATGATCTCAATCAAGATCAACGGATGCATCGTATTTGCAATACTCTTGAGAATGCTGGTTTTCTAGTAACTCTTGTTGGTCGTAGAAAAAATGATAGCGAATTATTATATGATCAGTCTTTTGCACAACATAGGTTATCTATGTTTTTCCAAAATGGCGTATTATTCTATTTAGAATATCAGGTTCGTCTTTTCTTTTTTCTTCTTTTTTCGTCATCACCAAAACTAATGTATAGTGTAGATTTGGACACGGCATTACCCATCAGGTTAGCAGCTTTATTTCGTAGATCGAAAACAGTGCATGATGCTCATGAGCTTTTTACCGAAGTACCTGAACTTATTAAATCTCCATTCAAAAGATCAATTTGGTCTATGGTCGGTAAAATGACCATGAAAGGCTTTGATCATAGATTTACTGTGAATGATTCCCTAGCTAAGATATTAAGCGATAAGTATGGTAGTCAATTTACTTCGATTAGAAATTTACCTACAGCAAAAGTAAGAAGTTCTAAAAAACTAAACTTCAATCAACCATTCGTTTGGTACCAAGGTGTACTTAATGAAGGTAGAGGTTTAGAACAAATGATAGAAGCAATGACACTATTGCCGAATTTAGAATTACGGATAGCTGGAGAGGGTGATATATCGCTTACACTTCGTCTATTAGCGGAAAAATCAATCGCTTCTGAAAGGATAATTTTTCATGGTTGGATGAAGCCAACAGACATGCACCATTGGGCGAGCAATGCTTGGTTGGGTATCAATTTATTGGATGATAGTGCCGGTAATTATTATCACTCACTTGCCAATAGAACGTTTGATTATATACAAGCTGAATTACCTGCATTGCATATGGATTTTCCGGAATACAGAAATGTTGTTGAACAATACAGAGTAGGAGATTTGACTGAAGGATTAAATGTGTCAACCGTAACCAACGCTATTCAAGAATTGGAAAATGATCCGGTTAGATATAAACAGTTATGTTTGAATTGCAAAAGTGCTAAAGTAAAACTCACATGGGAATATGAAAGTAAAAAGATGCTAGCGGTTTTAAGTGAGCTCATTTAACTAACGCCTATTTTTTTTATTAAAACTATGCTAAACTATTATAGTGCTACAAAAAGAATTGATTTAAATGTATTGCATCATAGAAATAGATAAAAAGCATCATAGGATTCGAAAATTATTAGATTCATTGTGTCAAGGGTTGACACAAGTTCAGATGGCATTAAGGATTGTTATTTAATGCTACTGAGAGTATTCCCATGATTGTGGTGGCCGAAGAATATCTGAGAGAAGGCGCTTTACTAGTCGTATGATGAAAGTTCTTGAGGGAATTGGGTTTAAAAAAGGTCAAAACCATTTCTAGCTTTGACCTATATTATACTGTTTTCTATATTAACTAGCTGGGTAAATGTCCTTTACATTTTCTTTGATGTAAACCAGGCAATCATCGATGTTATTAAACAACACATCTTTTGGTAATAATGTTGGAATCATGTTGACTCTTTCCATCATATATTTGGGTTGCTTTTGAAGCCCTACGAGGAGTACTTGTTTTCCTTCATTTACTAATGGTACGATCACATCTTCTAAGGCGTACAGACCAGATTGATCTATATAGTTTGTTTTGTCCATCCGGATGATAACCGCTTGTGCAGTATCTGGTAATTGATTAGACAAAGCAACAAAATCACTTGTCGTTCCAAAGAATAAAGGTCCGTTAATATGCTTGATAAAGACTTCTTCTTTGAGGTTTTCTGGGAAGGCAAATTCATCTCCCCAAGGTTCTTCGTTAAGAGATTTTATATCTGATTTTTCTGAAGTAAGATCACCTATTTTTTTCATGAACATGAGTGATGCAATTACCATTCCTATACCTACAGCAAACACAAGATCCCAAACGCTTGATAGTATCAATACGATTAGCATAATTGCTACTTCAGGCTTTGGCATATTGGGTATTGCTTTGAGTCCTTTGTAATCCATTACACTAATACCCACGGTGATTAATATACCCGCTAGTACTGCTGCAGGAATCTTGGAAGCAGTAGGTCCGAGAGATACCATGATGATAAGGAGTAGTACTCCAGCGATCATTCCAGATATTCTTGTTTTACCTCCAGAATTAATATTGACAACGGTTCGAATCGTTGCTCCGGCTCCTGGTAATCCACCAAATATAGCACCGATGGTATTGCCTATTCCTTGGCCTACAAGCTCTTTATTTGGGTTATGTTGAGTCTTAGTCATGTTATCTGCTACTACTGATGTAAGCAGCGAATCTATTGCTCCTAATAGAGCTAAGGCTAATGCGGTAAATATGTAAGGCGTTACCGAATTTAAATCGAAATTAGTAAACACATCTAAATTTGGAGTAGGGAACCCACTTGGTATCTGTGGGATAGGTCGATAATCCAAATTGGCGAAATATGCCACTCCAGATACAGATGTAAGTGCAACTAATGTACTCGGAATAACTGTTGTGATTTTTTTAAATCCGAATATGATTAGTATAGTACATAAAGCGAGTATTACCTCAAGCCAGTTTATATTTTTTAGCCCTCTAGGTAGAATTTTTAGTGCACCCAATACACCTGAAGAATCTCTTCCTGCTAATGTAGCTGCTTCTTGTTGTATTTTGGCTGGCGTAATATCCTTGGCTCGTTTTATAGTCTCTTCGAAATCTTCTAATACCAATAGACCTTCACCTGCTTCTTCTTTGAGAATGTTATCAAGGATGATCTCTTCAGCTTGTGGTTTAAATTGATTTACGTATTGCAAATCCTCTTTAGGATAATAGCCTATAGCAGGCATGATCTGAGTAATTAAAATGATTACACCGATGGCTGTCATAAAACCACTCACTACTGGATAAGGGATGTACTTGATGTATTTTCCAAGGCCTAAAAATCCCAGAACAACTTGCATTAATCCAGCAAGAATAAAAACAGTAAGTATTGCCGGTAATGCCTGATTTACATCTCCATCATTCATGGCAACTATACCGGCAATTACACCCATACTTACTGCAGTCATCGGTGCAGTAGGTCCTGATATCTGAGTATTAGTACCACCAAACAATGCAGCGAAAAAACTAACAAATATAGCTCCGTAGAGACCTGCAGAAGGTCCTAAGCCAGAACTTACACCAAATGCTAATGCAAGAGGTAGCGCAACAATACCTGCAGTGATTCCTCCGAATAGGTCACCTTTTATATGTTTTAATGTAAAGTAATTTTTCATGTCAACTTTTATAATTGTGATGTACCAAGAATGTGATGAAAGGTACGACTAGAGAGTAAGGATCTATCTAATTAGACCTTACATTAAAAATATATGATGCGTGGTAAAATTATGCTTTCGGAGGGGGAGATGTATTCTCTTCTATATGTTGGGATTGCATCAAATCATGAAAGCACACTAACATCGAATAATAATTTAAAGAAGAATCTTCAATTATGCCCAATTCATCAAGGTTTAATTCTTTATCCTTTTCCTCACCGTCTTTAGATTCTCGTTCTTCTTTCTCTTCCTCACTGAAATTTTCGTCCAACACAAGGTTTTCGTTGTCAATTATATAGCCTACTGCATCCAGTACCGGCGGGACTGATATCAAAATTGCTAATATGAGGGCTATACATTTCATAGAGATCTGTAACGGTCAGTAAGAAGTATTTGTTACGTAATATACAAAATGTAAAAGAGCTCAGCCATAAAAATTATGATTGAGCTCTTTAAAGTTTGTTTCACAAGTCTAATTAACCCTTCACCTTCACATCTGCTCGACCGACAAGATCCAGAAAGAAAGCATACTCTAAAGCAGTCTCTTTGTATCTCTGGAATCTTCCAGAAGCACCACCATGTCCAGCTCCCATATTGGTATGTAGCATGAGAGGGTTTTTATCAGTCTTCATATCTCGTAGCTTGGCGATCCATTTAGCTGGTTCCCAATATTGTACCTGACTATCATGATATCCAGTAGTGATCAACATCGCAGGGTAGTCTTTTGCTTCTATATTGTCTAGCGGAGAATACGACTTGATATAATCGTAATACTCTTTGTCTTTAGGATTTCCCCATTCGTCAAATTCTCCAGTGGTTAGTGGTATACTTTCATCAAGCATCGTAGAAACTACATCTACAAATGGTACTGCTGCTACAACACCCTTCCACATGTCTGGCTCCATATTGATGATAGCTCCCATGAGTAATCCGCCTGCAGATCCACCCATTGCCATTAAGCCATCTTCACTCGTATATTTATTGTCGATTAAGTATTTACCGCAATCAATGAAATCATTGAATGTGTTTTTCTTCTTAAGGAATTTGCCGTCCTCATACCATTGTCGCCCCATCTCTTGGCCACCTCTGATATGAGCAATCGCAAAAGCAAATCCACGATCTAAGAGGCTCAACCTTACAGAGCTAAAGTAAGGGTCCATACTATTGCCGTATGATCCATATCCATAAAGAAGTAAAGGTTGACTACCATCTTTTTCATATCCTTTTTTGTAGACTATAGATACAGGTACTTTGACTCCATCTCTTGCATCTACCATAATTCGCTCTGAGACATAATCGTCAGAACTAAAGTCCCCAATAACCTCTTGTTGCTTGAGTTTCTTCAAGCTTTGCGACTTCATATCATAGTCAAAAGTAGTATTCGGTGTAGTCAATGATGTAAATCCGACTCTAAGCTGATCCGTTCCGAACTCAGGATTGGTACTTGTGTAAGCAAGATAGGCATCTTCACCAAAATCGATATAATGATCATTACTTCCATCCCAACCGAGCACCCTTACCTTTGTGATACCTTCTATCCTTTCCGATAACACAAAGTAGTCTTTAAAGAAGTCTGTTCCTTCTAAAAATACATCTTCTCTATGCGCGATATAGTCCGTCCAGTTTTCTTGAAGAGTAGCATCCTCTGGTGTAGTCATCACTTTGAAGTTTTTAGCTCCGTCTTTATTTGTTCTTATATACCATTTATCGCCATAATGTCCGATCGAATATTCAAGGTTCCTTACTCTAGGTTGAAACATTTTTAATGCGCCATCAGGCTTGTCAGCATCTAGGATTTGATATTCTTGACTCAGTGTTGCCCATGATCCTATTACGATGTACTTCTTGGATTTAGTCTTATATACGAATGCGTTGAAAGTATCATCTTTTTCGTGAAATACTTCCACATCTGCACTCGCTGGTGTACCTACGACATGCTTGTAAATCTTATAGGATCTAAGCGCATCGTCTTTTCGAGTGTAGAATACTGTTTTGTTATCATTGGCCCATGTCGCTCCACCTGTTGTGTTTTCTATCTTATCTTCAAACATGGCCCCAGTCTCTAGATTTTTGAACCTGAGCGTATACTGACGTCTACTTACTGGATCTTCACCGTAAGCGAGTATCTTATTATTAGGAGATATAGATAATCCACTCACTGCATAATATTCGTGAGGTGCTGCCAGTTCATTGACATTAAGCATGATCTCTTCAGTAGATTCCATACTGCCTTTCTTACGAGCATGAATAGGGTATTCTTTGCATTCTTCATATCGAGTAATATAGTGATAACCGTTTTCACGATAAGGCACAGACATATCAGTTTGTTTGATACGTCCTACGATCTCCTCAAACAGCGTATCTTGAAATGACTTAAGATGATCAGTCATTTTGTTTGTATAATCATTCTCAGCATTGAGATAATCTACTACTTGTTGTGTATGAGTATCTAGCTTTTCAGCAGTTTTTTGCTCATCTGTAAGTCTCATCCAGAAGTAATTGTCTTCTCTGTCGTCTCCATGAGTAGTGATGATGTGAGATTCTTTTTTTGCTATTGGTGCTTCTATCTCAGTATTCTGATACATTTCTGATGTAAATGACATTTTTTGTTCTTTGTTTTCAGTTTGACATGCGTATAATCCTATAGACAAGCAAATAAACAACATATGGTTCATTGTGATTTTCATATAATCGAGCTTTAGTGTATACTATATACAATTAGGAAATCTAAAGATTGCAAGGTAATAGATGTCAATCAATAATCGAGAATTAAAATATTAATCCAGAAAAGGATAACAGCTAAAAGTCAATATTGAAATCTAGCTCTTTGCTTTTTGCGATAAGCGACTCAGGAAGTACTTTATCATGCTTAAGGTATTCTGTGAAGTACCCAGATGGCCTTGCTCTCATACACCTGATCACATCAGCCGTATACTTGTCATTGTCTAATACAAAATTGAAATATGCAAATTTATCGTAATCTATTCTTCGCTTTATAGGCGTAGTACCCTTATGATCCAATCTGATGTCAATTAAGACCAAGTCTCCTTTCATAGATTGTAAATTAGTGAGTCCAGGGTCATTCTCTAATTTGTCGAAAAAAGAAATACCCATCATTTTCTGAATTTTGAGGATGCCCCTTTGAATCATATTCATCTTTGGGATCTTGTGGTATGGATCTTTATTGCGCTGTGTATTAGGGACCACAGTGAGACCACCACCATATTCATCATCGTTATCTTGAAGATACATAGCTGCCATAATAGCTTGAAAATCTTCATTCCAATGGAAAGTCTCGTCTTGCTCATCTAAGAATGTAGAGTCCTTATGCCAATAGTAAAACCTGTTGCGATGCATCGCAGGTTCAGGGAGAATAACCATATCAGAACCCAGTAAATCTTTAAATACCTGTACATAGCGCTCTGTAAACATTAAGTCTACCAATTCAGGCATCGTTCTAAATATATCAGTGGTGACACCTTCATTATGATGCGGAGCACTAGACCATGTACCATCGGAAAGAGCTTGAGCTAAGATCTCCCTAATTTGATCTACAGCTTCTACAGTATATACACTTTTGACGTGAAGACACCCTGTTTTGAAGTATTCGTCGATTTGATCTTGACTAAGTATTTTAGGCATTCTTTTAACTGATTTCTTGATTATAAAGCCTTGAATATAATGTTATACGGCGGACATCTGCAAAATTAATGATTTTTTAAGCGAGCTCAAAGCAGTATCCATCGATGCAAAATGATCATAAAGCTAATGTTGGACAATTACTCTATCTCAAATTATAGAAGATATTACTAGTTTACGTACTTTGTCGCAGCAAAACGAAACGAATGCATTTAGGTACATCCTACAAGCAAATACTGAGTATATCCGTCCCAATCATGTTGGGTAGTGCAGCACAAAATATTATCGTGCTTTGTGATAACGTATTTCTATATCACCAGAGTAAAACAGATTTCGCTGCTGTGGGTATAGTAGGCGTCTTTTATCTCATAATAGCATCTATTGGTTACGGCTTTAGTAGAGGTGGGCAGGTACTTATTGCAAGACGGCATGGTGAGAAAGATTATAAAGGCGTAGGATCGTTTTTCAATGCATTGATTAGCCTTGAGATGGTGCTAGCAATGATCATGTTTGTCATATTGCAATTTGGCTCCCATTGGATATTTACTCAGTTTATAGATGATCCTGTTATACTTGGGAAGTGCATGGAATATATTATCCCAAGGAGTTACGGTGTTTTCTTTAGTTATCTCGGTGTGTCGCTGATTGCGTTATATACCGGAGTTGCTAGGACTAAGTTTATTATTTATGATACCGTAATTCTTACAGTTGTAAATGTCATACTCAACTATATATTCATTTATGGTGCTTTTGGAATGGAACCCATGGGTATTGCTGGTGCAGGGTGGGCGAGTACTTTGGCTGAGGTTGTTGCATTCTTTGCTTTTGCCATTTATATGAGATACGATATATACACCAAGAAGTATCGAACCTTTAAGAAAGACAATATTCATACTAAGGAATTGTGGCAAGTTCAAAGTGTATCATTGCCTCTAGTATTACAATCAATTCTGGGACTTGGGTCTTGGTTTATATTTTTTACACTAATAGAAAATATGGGCCAACGTGAGTTGGAGATTTCTAATCTTATAAGGAACATATATCTTATTCTGTCCATACCCTGTTGGGGCTTTTCTGCGGGTATCAATACATTGGTGAGTAACTTTATAGGCCAAAAGAAAAGGCAAGCTGTAATACCCATTATTATGAAAACCGCCAAACTTAGTCTATTGGTGACAGCGGTCATATCCATTCCAATATTAGCATTGCCAGAATTCTTCTTGTATCCTTTATTTGGAGGAGATGATATGTTATTGATTTATGAAACGAAACCCTACTTATTAGTGCTTTTAGCAGTAATGCTAGTGTTCTCAGTCGGTGCTATTTTTATGAATGGATTAATAGGTACTGGACATACGCGTACCGCTTTATGGATACAAGCAGTGTTTACGGTAGGCTATATTGTATATGCTAACTATGCTATCAAAATTGCCAATCTTGGATTGAATTGGGCTTGGGCGACAGAGATTTTCTATTGGACCCTTATAGGACTCGTCGTATATCTTTATCTACGGAGTAACAAATGGCACGTGGCTAGGATATAAGTTCTTCTGCTTTCAATAATGCGAATCGTGATCTAACATTAGGGAATTTGCTAACTGATTTTGTCCTTTTTCAAATAGCTATTTGGAGTTTTACCAAACTAGATAATCTCAAAAGATTCTGGAAGAAGTAATCTATATCATTAATCCTAATTTTTGCAAGATTCTTTAAAGTTTAAGTTTAGTACAAGTGCGGATTTTTATTTAGCTTTTCTTTATTTTTTTCTAAAAAAACTTTTGTCGAACGTCACGCTTAATATTGTAGCGCTTTTTTTATAGGTAGATAAGTATGCGTTTGGTCTCTATATCCTTGGTAATCTATAACTTGTAAATATGATTGAGTAACATATATCTTTTCTTACATAAATTACAAGCTGTTACTTACAAGTCTATACATATCAGGAGACAATAATACATAATCCATTCATTGTCAATTTGCTACCAACTATCTAAAGGTCATCGGTTTATATCTTCTCTGAAGGCTACCTACGATACTGAAAAGATATATATTTGCAGGCTATGAGATTACGTAGCTTGACGATAAAAGGCTTCAAAAGTTTTGCCGATGAAACGGTTCTTCACTTCAATGAAGACGTAATAGGCGTGGTAGGTCCCAATGGAGCGGGAAAGTCTAATGTGGTTGACGCTATCAGATGGGTACTTGGTGAGCAAAAGAGCAAAGAGCTAAGGCTGAGTACTATGACAGATGTCATATTCAATGGTACTAAGAAGCGGAAGGCTGGACAATCAGCTGCGGTTACACTTACCTTCGAAAATACGAAAAACATACTTCCTACAGAATATCAAAATGTTGCAATCTCACGTCACCTTTATAGATCTGGAGAAAGTGAATACAGACTTAATGGTGTTGCTTGTAGGCTTAAGGATATAAAGTCATTGTTTGTAGATACTGGAATTGGATCCAATTCATATGCGATTATCGCATTGGGAATGGTAGATGATATCCTTTCGGATAAAGAGAATGCTCGTCGTAAGATGTTTGAGCAAGCTGCTGGTATATCGAAATACAAGACACGTAAAAGGGAAACACTCAACAAACTAAAGGCGACGACTACAGATCTTGATAGAATAGAAGATTTGTTGTTTGAAATAGAGGGGCAATTGAAAACGCTTAAATCTCAAGCTCGTCGTACACAGAAATATTTTGATCTCAAGGAACAGTACAAAGAGCTTAGTATTCAATATGCTCTGATTAGTAGCCAAACGCTCAAAGAGAAATTTGATGTTACCAATAAGAAACTTCAAGAAGAAAAGGATAGGTACCTTAAGCTTGAGGTTGAAATTCGCAATGCTGAAGCCGATCTTGAGAAAATAAAGAAAGATAATCTTGATAATGAACAGACGTTATCTGATAGACAAAAAAAACTCAACGAACTTGTAGCGGCTATTAGAGGAAAAGAGAACGAGAAGAGCCTACTAGAACAAAGTATAAAGTATAAAACACAATCTCTCTCTCAACTCAAAAAGCAGATTGAAGATCATCAAGTAGTTACGGCAAATTTTCAAAAAGAGATAACAAAGTTAGAGTTAAGTGTAGCGGATGCGCAGCAAGTGCTTGGTAAACATAAACAAGAGTTGGATGATGCAAAAACTAAATTAGACGGTGTAAGAAGTCAACATTCGGCAGCTAAGAATAGTCATGATGAAAGAGAACGTAAAAGACAAGAAATAGAGCGACGTGTATTTGAGTCCGAAAAAGCAATAGCGATATTTACTAATAATTTAGATAATCTTAAACTTGAATTGCAAAGATCCAAAGCGACTTTAGAAAGTCGTTCTGTGGAATACAATCAACAAAAAGATGAGAATAGTAAGCTAGATAAACAAATAGAGCTTGTCAATAAAGAAATAGAGTCGATTAAAACTTTAGAATCTAATAGACAAGAAAAACTTCAAAACTCTAGACTAGAGATAGAAGTACTTAAGGAAGACAAGGGTAGAATAGCAAGAGTATTAGATTCAAAAAGTAATGAATATCAGTTGCTCAAAGATATGGTAGAGAGTATGGAAGGATTTCCAGAGTCTATCAAGTTTCTTCATAGTAATTGGAAGAAGAATGCATTGCTATTGTCAGATCTATTAGATGTACAAGAGGATTACAAAACTTGTATAGAGCAATATCTAGATCCGTATCTTAATTACTACGTAGTTAAAAATTTAGCTGAGGCTCAGCTGGCGATAGATATGCTTACCAAAGCTCAAAGAGGTAAAGCTAATTTCTTTTTGTTAGATGAGTTGCTAGGAGAGCAGCCTACCAAGTCGGATATGGCAAGTGCGATCGCTGCAAGAGACGTGATTACGGTAGAAGGTAGATTTCAAAATCTTATCGATCACTTGCTTAAGAATGTAGTAATTATTAATGAAGAGTTGGATGATCTTCGACATTTTTCAGCGTCTGATGATTTAGTTTTACTTTCTAAATCTGGAAGATTTACTCGTAAGAAAAGTGTAGTAAGTGGTGGTTCTGTTGGATTGTTTGAAGGGAAGAAAATTGGTCGTAAGAAAAATCTAGAAAAACTTCAAAAGTTAATCTCAAGCAAAGAAAACGAACTTAATAAGATTGAAGATAAATTAAGCAAAAAGCAAAATGATCTGAAGATCTTACAAGATAACAAGCATCAAGGAGATCTATCTCTTAAGCAAGCGGAGCTTAATCAATATCAAAGATCTAAAGTTCAACTAGATACTCAGATACAAAACTATCTAAGGTTACAAGCAGAGCAAAATGAAAAGATCCAATTGGCAGAAACGCAAATGGATATTGCTTCTAAAGGAATCATAGATAACGAAGATCTCACGATCACCTTACGTGCGGAGATGAAACAAGTACTCAGTGCTACTGGAGAGGAAAATAAAATTGATGAACTGAGTGGTAAGTTATCTGTATCATCGGAAGATTATAATGCCAAGAATGTATCATATATAAGACAACAAAATCACTTGGCTAATATCCAACGTGATTTAGAGTTTAATCAAAAAAGAGTGTCTGATGCCAATGAAAAATTAGCGATGGACACTAATAAAGTAAATAGACTTAAAGAAGAGATTCAATTTGCTGAGGACAAATTAACAGAACTCAAGGAAAATCTTATCAGTGAATATGACTTACGAAAACAAGCCGAAAGTCATCTCGGACAAGTAGAGCAGGGATATTATGCAGCTCGTAACCAGATTACCGAAAAAGAAGAAGATCTAAAAGTTAAAAATAGAATCTTAAATAAACTTCAGTTAGAAGTTCAAAATCTACGTGATGAGTACACTGGTCTCAAGTTTGAAATCAATGCAGTAGGAGATAGGCTAAAAATAGAATTCAACGTTGAGATTAAATCTATACTTGAAGAAGAAATTACAACTCAGCTTTCGCATGATGAGCTACAAGAGAAAGTAGAAAAGCTTAAAAATAAGCTAGCCAACTTTGGAGAAATTAATCCAATGGCCGTAGATGCATTCAATGAGATGAGTGAACGTTATGAATCCATATCTTCACAAAGGCAGGATATTATCAAAGCGAAAGACTCGCTCTTAGAGACGATAAAAGAGATAGAAGAAACTGCAACAAAGCAGTTTATGGAAGCATTTGAACAGATTAGAGAAAACTTTATTAATGTATTCCGTTCATTATTTACAGAAGATGATAATTGTAACCTTATTCTCGTAGATGAAGATAATCCTTTAGAGTCTAAGATTGAGATCATAGCTAAGCCTAAGGGTAAGAAGCCGAAATCTCTTTCTCAATTATCCGGTGGTGAAAAGACGTTGACGGCTACTGCATTGTTGTTTGCATTGTACTTACTTAAGCCTGCTCCATTTTGTATTTTTGATGAAGTAGATGCACCATTAGATGATGCTAATATCCAGAAGTTCAACAAGATCATCAAGAAATTCTCTAAGGAGTCTCAGTTCATCATAGTTACACACAACAAGTCTACAATGGCTGCTGTAGATGTTCTTTATGGTGTGTACATGCAACAGCAGGGTGTATCGGGTGTAAGTGCCGTAGATTTCCGCAATTACCAACATGAAGAAGTTCTGAAAGAGGTGGGGTAGATGCTTAATCTGCTTAGTACTAAAACTCCAGATCTTCATTTTCTCATAATGATAATCAATTCATTTTTTCATTGTATGATTCGTAGGATTTCAATCTCATACGGATACGTCAATTGCTATAATTCACAGGGCTTGAGGGCTTTTGAAGACGCAAATATAAATTGGATCATATCGAATATTAGTTAATCTTCACCGAATATATATCTTACTACTGCAGACTTCAATGTGTGAATACCTTTGGTTTATAATTTATCATAAACCAAAATTTAAAATCATGTTAGCAACTATTATCGCAATCACTGGAGGACTTATAGCTTCTTCTTCATTAATCGTATCTAAGAAACCGAATGCTCAAGATCTATTGGACAAGTTAACCCCTTTTCAAGGAGGTATTGGAGTGTTACTTACTTTTTGGGGTGTATGGGGGATCATACATTCTTTCTTAACTCTCGACCTTATAGGTAAATACTGGAGTATATTTCTCGGCATAAGTGTAGTGGAGTTTGTTGTTGGATTCTTGTTAGCCTATAGTCTTATCTCTAAGTATATCTTAGAGAACAATGAGACAGCCAAAATAAAAGGTGAACAATTAAGAGCAAAGCTTACGAAGTATCAAGTACCTGCAGGTGTTATTCTTATAGTACTAGGTGTAGACTTACCAAAAAGCTAGACAATTATAAAATTAACTAAATTTGAATTGTTATGAAGAAAAGTAAATTTAGCGAGAGTCAGATAATTAGAGCTCTTAAGGCAAATGAATCAGGTAGATCTGTAGAAGAGATCAGTCG
>CALLPN010000033.1 GCA_938015435.1 uncultured Saprospiraceae bacterium | reverse complement strand
ATTGACATCTACATCAGCATAGTTATATCCATTGAACGAAAAATCAGATATTCTACCTTTGATTTTTGAATCTATATTGCTAAAGTCTATTCCCTTTCCGTCGAGCTCAGTTGCAATCGTTATTTTCTTTAGATCTGGATTATGTAATAATGTTCCAAGATCAAATTTATTCATGGAGAGATTTCCTTTATACGTAAGGTTATCCAAATTATCTAGACTACCCAATGTAATGTCAGTTTTCAAATCACCTAAGTCGGATTGAAAAGAACCATCGATAGTCATCGCCTTAAGATTTCCGACTACCCTACCATCAAACGTAATCCGACCTAAACTATCTACTGCCACATCTTGATTACGAGGAATTGGAAATTGTTTAATATCCGCTATCATATCTTGGAACTTGGCATCTATCTCCAATCGATCTAAATTATCTAAGTGCTTTAACCGTCCACTTATATTCGCTGAAAAAACATTATCCAAACTGATATCCAATCTATTAACCATCAGATCCGCTACTGACCCTTTCATAGATCCACTTATCTCTAATTGTCTGAAGTGGGATAAACTATCAGGAATCGAAAAAGGGATAAACATTTGATCCAATAAGGATAGATCAGTTTTGAGCTTAGTAATGTTTCCAGACAATTGTAAGTTCTTTCCCCTCAAGTTACCTAATGTAAGGTTGGATCTAAGGTAAAGCGCTTTGCCATATTCTAAAAATATACCTTGAGTAACTAAACCATCACCAGAATAAATCAATTGACTTGCTGTTAGAATGGCATTAGTATTTTTAAGAAGCTTTATATCTTTAGGGATGTAAGGACGCAACTGAGTCAATGTTTGACTGCTTACATCTGCCTCTAGATTATTAGCCGATGCGAATTGGGTATTGATATCATATTTTACAGACTCAGCCCTTACTTTTTCTCGACCCGTATGTATCGCAAGGTTAGAAATATTCAATTCTGACTGATGAAGTGTTATTTCGCCAGATATCTTTTCGATGGTGAATTGATCTTCTACTTTCCCTTTTATCTGCTGGATATCTAACTCAAGCTGACCATCGGTATACTTGGCATCTGATAAATCAATAGAAATATCCGAAATTACAATTGAATTTTCCGATACCAGATCCACGTTAAATTCTTTTACGTCTAACTTATCTAATTGAATACCCCACCCTAGATTCGGCAAAGCAAATGAATCGGTAGATTGGCCTGTACCAAAATTTTCTACCTCGACCCTACCTTTATTAAATTGGAGTAAAGAAAGATCAAGATTTTGATTTTTGAGATCTAACTTAGAAATATCCAATATCAGATCATCCACCTCTAAATCTATACGTTGAGATTTGGTTTGATAATGAATAGACGGTTCTATTAGATTCAGTCGATCTAGAGAAAATGACCAACCATTTTCAGAACCTGAATTTAACTTAGAATCGCTAGAGAGATCAGTCTTCGTCATCAAAAAATCAAAACTCATAGCCCCATCCTCAAGATCATAAACCTTAGTTCTAAGACCTTGAATATTAATCTCATCTATATTAATCTCTTTTCCAAAAAGACTGAATAAACTAATATCTACTAATAATTCGTCTGCCGCTAATAATGTATCTTTTTGCTGATCTAAGAATAGTATATCCTTAGCTACGAGTTCATCAAAAAAATCGAGTCTAATATCCCCTATATGCCAATTCGCATTATATCGTTCTGATAAGCTAGATAGTACTTTATCCTTGGCAAAATTTTGGACAGAAGGCATCTGTATCGCAAAATACAAAATGAGTAACACCGCTAATAGTATTAGCACTATGTATAAAAACCATCTAGTTACCTTTTTCTTCAATGAATCTCCTCTATTGTTAAATACAAATACGCGAACAGAGACATGTCCTACAGAATAATCTAGTTCACTTCAAATATACTCTTAGAATTTGCGAATTGTTTGATTATCAAAATTTATTAATAGATAATTAATACCCTTTGTTAAGCTTATACTAATAAGTATTTGGTATGTCATCATTTTTCATGGCTTACCCCTAAATCACAATTCGAAACACTTAAGGGTATTCTACTAATCATACTATTCGCTCAATTAAATCAACTTAAATACGAACATATACGGTGATTTGGAAGTACGATAGTTGACAAAACAATAAATAACCTCAAAAATAATATCATATGTTACGTTGGACATTTTCATTTATAATCATTGCACTCATTGCCGGAGTTTTAGGATTCGGAGGTATAGCTGGAGCAGCAGCTGGTATCGCTAAGATTTGTTTTTACATATTTATCGTTCTATTTATAGTTTCATTAGTATTTAACAGAACTCCAAAATTATAAGCTATACTCTGATATAATTAAAGCATCCTCTACTATTGAAAATTATAAGATTCTTTTTTTTAATGAGTACGAATTTACAATCACTTACTACAATAATACCTGAGCTATGGATAAAACCCTGTAGCTCTTTTTTATGAATTATCTAATTACAATGCACTTACAAATATTTCAGTTCGAATTCGAACATAATGCTCTATTTCAAAGTTTGATAAAAAACATAAGCAGACAATGGACGAATTTTCTTCTCAACTATCCTCATCATATACTAATCTCGTAGACAAACTCACGGATTGGCTTAATGCCATTATTTTACAACTACCAAATCTAGCTATTGCAGTGGTGGTAGGCCTAATAGCTTATTTTTCTTCTAAGTATATAAAAAGAATAGCGGTTACTGCAACATCAAAATTTACAAAAAACAAGACTGTATTAAACCTAGTTTCCAACCTAGCATCAGTTTTTTTTGTAATTGCAGTTCTCTTTATAATTCTTTCAATATTTAATCTAGGAGGAACTATAAACAAAATATTGGCAACTGCTGGAGTGATTGGATTGGCAGTAGGTCTAGCATTACAAGATCCTATGACCAATCTATTTTCTGGGGTCTTCATGTCAGTGAAGAGCTTATATTCTATAGGCGACCTCGTAGAGACTAATGGTTACTTTGGAACTATCACGGCGATAGACCTACGTACTACTAAGCTGAGAATCCCATCTGGACAGGATGTTATCATTCCCAATAAAGACGTCTTACAAAATCCAATGACTAACTACACTAGCTCAGGAGAACGTAGAGTGGAAATATCCTGCGGAGTAAGTTATGGAGATGATCTTAACAAAGTAGAAAATGTGGTAATGGAAACACTCAAAAATCTAGACACTCTTAAATCTAATAAGCCCGTAGAAATTTTCTTCAACGAATATGGAGATAGTTCTATAAATTTTAAAGCAAGATTTTGGATCGGCTTTGCAGCACAGAAAGATTTTCTCCGAGAACAATCTAAAGCAATAAAAGCAATAAAAACCGCATTTGACAAGGCCGATATAATGATACCATACCCTATAAGGACAGTTGATTTTGGTATTCGAGGAGGAGTACCATTGAATGACATGCTACTGAAACAAAAGTAAAATTTATAAATCGGTGCTTAAAAAATGACTAATTAAATATCACAGATACATTGATACGTGGTGCTGTCCATGCATTGCTTTTTAAGCGATATTGACCGTCCATTTGAAGCACTTTTTTATACATCGCTTCTACAGTATGATACAATGTATCGTTTTGTGTTATTTCAAGTTGAATATAGTCACTTTCTGGATTGATGATAGCTCTAATTGTATTGAAATCAATTCTTAGTTGCTCTTCATTTTCAAAGGGTAAGGTGTAGGTCATAACTATATCTTTATTTACAAAGAGAGTCCAATCTTTACAATTGGTCACATAATAGAATCTGATAAATTAATTCAAGATCATATTCCATAGTCAAAAAGCACACTAAATTTAATTATGACATCGCTACCGTGAGTCTTTCATAGCTCTTTATAATGATTTTGAGATGTGACTCCTTTGCTTTTTATCGAAAAGTACAATACGCCCAAATGTACTTCATGATTCTTAATATACCCTACCTTATTCCTGCTTCTACTTTTTGTCTAGCTCGCATTAGTTTCATCTTGATTGCTGAACTCCCTAAGTTGGTCTCTTTCATTAATTCTTTAATGGACTTGCCTTCACTATATTTGGCCAATAGAAGAAACTGTTCTTCTGGATTGAGCCTTGTCATCAAGTCTGATAACTGAGTCAAAAGAATTTCTTTCTCTACCGCTTCCGTTGTGTCATAGTCTTGAGCAGCTGTATCTGTGTCATAAGAATCATAATTATGTCTAGCCGCCTTTCTAAATTGCTGCGTACACATATTTTTGGCTATCCGAAACAACCAAAATCTAAATGTAATAGGTTGTCTCAATTTATGTAACTCTTTAGATGCCTGGATAAAAGTATCTTGAGTGATGTCAAAAGCGTCATCTGCATTATTCACAATCTTACAAGTATAGTTATATAGAGACTCATAAAACATTTCGTACAATTCACCAAAAGCTTTTGGGCACTTTGAAGTCTGATAAGTGATAACTAGTACTTCTTCTTTTTGTAACGTCTGTAAAGAGATCATTGTAATGAGTGTTATAATTATTATTGTTAAATATTATACCTCAAAGATCAGTACTTACACCATGCCTATATACGGTTGAAAAGCGTATTTATTTTCTACGCAATTTACCTAGACAGCATCCCAATATATAGTAAGTCCCTCACTAACACAAAGATAATGAGGGACTTAAGTCAACTACACTAATAAGGTCTTCAATTAGTTAGGCACTTTACTAGGATCTAATAATTCATAGAATTGGCCTAACTTAGGCAATAAGATGATTCTAGTTCTTCTATTCATCGACTTACCATCTGCAGTATTATTATCTGACAGTGTATTGTACTCGCCTCGGCCTGCAGCTATCAGTTTGTCAGGATTTACGCCATATTTTGTCTGCAATGCTCTTACTACCGAAGTTGCTCTTTTCACCGAGAGATCCCAGTTATCTTCCATACAAGAACTACGTATTGGAGTGTTATCGGTATATCCCTCCACCATTAGATCTAGATCTGGTCTAGACTTGATGATCTGAGCTATCTTACTCAATACTTCGTCAGCCCTAGGTGTGATGATTGCACTACCAGAGTTGTAGAGCATCTTATCTGAGAGATTTACATATACCACTGTCTTATCTACTTTGACATCTATATCCTCATCATCGATACCTTTTTTGAGTACGCTTGTCAAGTTAAATGCCAAAGCAAGATTAAGTGAATCCGTTTTAGATTTAGCCGCTTGTAAGCGTCCAATATATTTATCCTTTTGGGCGAGTTGATTGATTGTGTTGCCAATGTTATCATTAGCCGTCTTAGACAAAACAGTTAAGTCTCCCACTTGTGTCATTTGGTTTTCTCTTTGCTTTTTGAGATCAATGATCTGATCTCTTAGATCCTGTATTTGATCTGCTCTATTTGCCAGTTGCCCTTGTAGCGCTTCTCTCTCTCCTACTACTTTGGTGTATTTTATATTACAGTTATCTAATTCTGTTTGTGATCTTCTAAAATCATTAGTCACGTCATCAAGTTCTAATCTTACCGTTTCAAGATTCTTTTTGCTCGCACACGATGATATCAGGATCATTAATGCTAAAAAAAATGTAATATTTAATGTATTTTTCATTGTCAATTGTTTTGTGATTTTAGTTTATTTAAAGTTTATTGTATTGTATTGTATTGCTTCTAAAAGAGACATAGTCTATTAATCGGTCACATCCTGTTTAAATTATTAGTAATAATTATTGAAAGAAATAACCCACTGAAATCTTTAGATCCCTGTTCTTCAATCGGTTACCAGGTTCAACACCCAGATCAGTAAAACTTAATCCGTAGGCCGCAGATACTCTAACATTAGTTAAATCCACACCTGCTCCAACATTCATACCTGAATCAATTCTATTTAGGTCTATGTCATCTCTAGAATATCCATTTGTTAAAACACCATTACTATCAAATACCTTACTATTCACTCCGTATGAAAAATAGGGACCAACAGATACGAATGCTCCAATAAGATCCGCCAATTGTAGTCTGAATCTTAGGTTTACCGGAATATCAATATAGTCTATCGATACAGTACCCTCTCTACCCTGCTCTTCAGACTTATATCCCCTACGTGTGTAAAATACACCTGTTCCAATTTCATATGGCCATACTAAAGGTATATCTGCGGCTAATCCAATGTGTAAACCATTACTGCTGCTTAAATCAACATCCGTATCGCTAGTTACATTAGTGAAATTTAATCCGCCTTGTAAACCTATTCTTTGAGCACTACAAGAAATATATCCTAGTCCACATAAAATGATTGTAATGCATAAGTTTTTCATAATACTTTAATTTTTTAAAGAGATAGGTAATTCTTTATTCGGTCACATAAACTTTGGTGTCTAATTTATAACTGTGACCAAATACGCTTTTAGTACTCCTTTATAATGAATATCCAATTGGCTTAAATCCATTTCCCTTTTCGTACCCATATTTCGATGGCATTGTTCGACCTTAGCGGAAATAAGCTCAATCCATAAAACTTAATAACGCGCATCTATGATTCCACTAATGGCTTCCATCAACGATTCTATCGCTAACATTTTTTTGGTAGGTATCCTTGCTGTTGTTATAGGGTATATACTCAAGAGGTTACGTCAACCCTACCTTATTGGGTACATTGTTATTGGTGTATGTCTGGGTCGCTATGGGTTTGATGTATTTCGTAGCGAAGCTCAAGTAGAATTTTTAGGTGAGATAGGTATCATCTTACTTTTCTTTTTCATTGGTATGGAAATCTCTCTGCCCACATTTTTGAAGCAATGGCGTGTGGCGATACTAGGAACTCTTATGCAGATCATAGTGAGTGTATTAGTAGTGACTATTATAGGATATTATGCTGATTGGACGATGGCTAGATCAGTGGTCATCGGATTTGTAATCGCACTTAGTAGCTCCGCTGTTGTGATTAAGCTATTAGAAGAGAAAAACATGCTTGATAGTAAAGTCGGCAAGGATGTGTTGAGCATCTTATTAACTCAGGATATTGCTATTGCGCCTATTCTGATATTTACCTCTTTTCTTGGTGGCCAATCTCAATCTGGCTTGGAGGCATGTTTGCAAATCTTAGGTGCTGTGATCATTATAGCGATATTTATCTATCTCTATCGCAAAGAATCAATAGAGTTTTCTTGGCTTAAGTCTCTTGAAGAGGATCACGAAATGCAGGTATTTATGTCAATAGTCTTCTGCGCTGCTGGAGCGTTGCTGATGGGCATACTTGGCTTATCGCCAGCATTGGGAGCATTCGTAGGTGGCATCGTAGTACATGCAGCCAAGGAGACAGATTGGATACATGACAACTTACATCCATTCAGGATCATATTTGTAGCCGTATTTTTTATATCTGTCGGTGCTCAGATCGACCTTCACTTTCTATGGAAACATATAAATCTTATTGGTTCATTGATGCTAGTTGTATTCGTGGTCAATCATCTGGTCAATGGTATCGTACTTCGTCTGTTTGGTTCTGACTGGCCCAATGCCTTACTTGGAGGTGCGTTGCTTGCCCAAATTGGAGAAATGAGTTTCTTGGTTTGTTTTACCGCTTACCAATCAACCATCATTACAGAGTTTAGTTATAACGTGGGCATATGTTTGATTTCACTTACTTTATTATTTAGCCCACTTTGGATTGCCACTACTGAGCAAATGATAACTAAGTTCCTTTCTAAGAAACAGACTGCACCGAGGACTTAATCGACATCAGGAACTGCGAGTATTAAAATAATTGGAATATTTTCTTGTCAATGAAATCCAAAAGTAATAGATCAACGTAAATACTAGTATTCCTCGAAATTGACAATAGTCAAATAGGCTTGCAAAGCATCAGTCTTTTGTCATCACATTACTTTAAAAAAACACAATTAGTTCGAAATAAATATGGAAAATATAATAACTCAATTATCCCAATCGATAAAATTGCTTACGGCCAAAATATATTCTTGGCTAGATCAGATTGTACTTTCTTTCCCCAACCTTGTACTAGTAATTATCTGCTTATTTATTGGACTCAAACTTATCAGACTAGGCAAGCGACTCTTGCGCAATGTTGCATCAAGATCTTTTGAGAATGCTGGAGTACAGAATCTAGTTAACAATGTAGGATCGGTATGCCTTTACTTAACTCTGTTTGTAATACTGTTATCTATACTTGGTCTAGAGGGGCCGATAACGACAGTTCTTGCATCTGCTGGTGTAGCTGGGCTTGCTCTAGGTCTAGCCTTACAAGATCCATTGATGAACCTTTTTTCTGGGATAATTATGAGTGTTAAGCATGTGTTCAATTCCGGAGACTTTATCGAATCCAATGGGTTTGTAGGTTCTGTCCAAGAGATATCACTTAGATCTACCGTATTGCGTACACTAAGTGGTGAGGAGGTAAATATCCCTAACAAACTTGTGCTTCAAAGTCCAGTGAAAAATTTTTCTACAAATGGAATGCGTCGGGTAGAATTCACCTGTGGCATATCATATGCAGATGATCTTGAGTCCGTAAAATCGATTGCAATAGATGCCATTAGGCCCTTAGCTTTAGATACTGTAGAGAGACCTGTCGAATTTATCTATACAGGATTTGGTGATAGTTCTATAGATTTTCAGGTAAGGTTTTGGACTAATCCAGAAACGGTATGGCAGTACTTAGATGCTAAGAGTTCGGCCATCATACTTCTCAAAAAGGCTTTTGATAAAAACGAAATAACGATACCTTTCCCTATCCGTACATTGGACTTTGGGATCAAAGGAGGAGTTACATTAGAAGAAAATCTGACAAGTCCAAGCTTAACTAAAAGTAGCTAATCGTCTATGTTAGATTATTGGTTAGTCGGTAATGTGTTTTCTCCTTTGACATATACAGTCCTGTGTGGATAGGGTATTTCTACAGATTCCTCTTGATCAAATCTCTTTTTTATAGATTCAAGAAGATCACAACCCAGTACAAATGCATCAGGTGCATCTTTGGCCCAAACCCATGCTCTTAAGTTGACAGAACTGTCCGTGAGACTTATTACTCTTACAGGCACTTCTGGCAACTCTGCTTGAATATCTTGAGCAGATCTACCATCAAGATGTAATGGGTGAGCTAATACCTCTGAAACCATAATTTTCTTGGCTGTATCTATATCACTATTGTAGCTGATACTCATTTCTACCCATCTTACAATCTTATCATCTCCAAAATCTGAATTGACTATAATCTCATTACTGATTACAGAATTTGGTATAATGATTCGACGGTTTTCAAAATTCCTGATTACCGTATGTCTCAAGGTTATATCCTCGACTATCCCTTGATAAGATTGTAATCCTAATCTGTCATTGATCCTAAAAGGCTTAAAAATCACTATAAAAACACCACTCACTACATTACCCAAGGCGTGCTGTGCTGCAAAACCAATAGCAACCGCTAATATACCTGCACCTGCCAATAAGGAAGCTGCCAATGCTCTCAGATTAGGCATTGAATAAATGGCAATTGCAAATCCAGAAAGATAGATACAAGCTAACACAACATGCTTTAGAAACTTGTAATTAGTTGGATCCTTGGTCATCACCTCCGTAGACTTAGTGACAAGCTTACTCAATAATTTATTAGCCAAAAAGCCAACAATGAGCGTCAAGATGATGATCAATACAAATATGATCACGTTGATTACCGATTGGTTCATAGATATTACTCTTTTGCTATGTGATAGAATAGTCTCAAAGGTACTTTATACAAATATCATTAGGAGCATACTTCATAGCTTCCTTTCGTTAGCTAAAATAAAAAAGTAGAACAGTGGTGACCAATTCTTGTAATTACACTCTCTTATCAAAGGAGAGGCTTGAAGTTGAAAATCAATTAATCGTGGGTCGGTAATAAAATATTCTATTAGTATATTTGGACGCATAACTATGAAGCTCTAGTAAGCTATAATTATAAATAATAGCATTAGTAAATCGTAAAATATTCCAAAAGAATAAAACATCAATAATGTCTAATAAGAAATCAGAATCTACAGAAAAACAAGTTGCCATAAGCCGCAGAGTCTTAGGAGGAGAAGCTCCGATAGTAATCAATGAATTGTCCGACAGATGCTTATACTCAGGCTTCTTTGGGACACTGGATAGTGTACGTATGAAGAAGGTCATAGACAGCATCATGGAGGTAGCGGATCGAAATGATCACGATTTGATGATCATCGACCTCAGTAATGTTGAAGTCATAGATAGCGCTGTAGCTGGAAATCTGAAAAAACTCAATAAACTACTCCAACTCATCGGTGTAGAGGTTGTCTTCTGTGGATTTAAACCTATAGTTGCCTCTAGTATGATCAGCGCAGGAGTGGAACTAGACAACATACAGGTAGAAAAAAACCTCAAAAGAGCTATTAAATATGTCTATAGAAGGCAAGGCCTCAAACTAGTATCTATCGACTAAGATGAGCAGTGCTGATGTACATATCGTTATACAACTTATACAAGAGTCCGATATAGGTATTCTGACCGAAACGGTGAGAGAGAGCTTGGTGGAATGTAAATATGATCGTGTGGATACTGAGCAAATGGTACTGGCTTGTTCTGAGATAGGTCACAATGCTTTGAGACATGGCAAAGGTGGTACTGCTGTCATCTACGAGCTCAAAGAAGGTAAAGTGATTAGAGTGGTAATCCGAGATAAGGGCCCAGGTATACCTAATATAGATTTGGCTAAGAGAGAAGGTTATACCACAGTTAAAACTAGCTTAGGCTTAGGTCTAGAAGGTGCACAACGTTTAGTTGATCATTTTGAAATTAATTCTAAAACCAGCGAAGGGACAGAAGTCATATTAGAAAAGTATAGACCTCTTCCTAAAGAGATAGTGGATTATGGTCTTGTCAGTATTCCTGACAATCAATATAATTATAATGGTGATCAGTATGTTCTCAAAGAGTATGATGGAGATTCCCTACTCATTGGTGTAATTGATGGCCCAGGCCAAGGTTATGACGCCCACTCTATTGCTCAGACCTGTAAGCAATTTGTAGAAAACAACTACCGTAAATCACTTACTGAATTATTGGCTGCACTCAATTCTCTGATGAAAGAAAGTAACGACGAGACGGGTATCACCTGCTCGCTTGCTAGAATTACTCCAAAAAAAATCACCTATGCAGGATTGGGTGATACTCATGCTTATATAGAAATAGACAACACTACTTCGGTCACTCTTAGAAATCAAGAAGGTAGAGCTGGATATGTGCACAGGATCAAAAAAGATAAGATGACCGACTCCTTTTCAAAGTCTGTACAAGTAATTATATGCTCTGATGGCATCAAAACCATCCATGAGAATATTGATAACAATAATAATGCACAACAACTTGCTAATACACTATTTGACAGATACCATAGACCACACGGTGATGCTACAATCATCATTGCCAAATATAGTTTATAACAGATGAAGACTAATACCGAAGCCATTCAATTTCTCAATGCGTTGACCACCAATATCGACTCTGGTATACTATCATTTGATATCGAAGGATATATCACCTTAGTGAATTCCAAGGCAATTGAATACCTGCAACTCGATGGAACAGTCAATAGTATCATAGATACCGAAATCCTTGATCACATCAAGATTCCTGGAATTACAAAATCGATTAAAAACTGTCTGAGAAAATCAAGAAAGCCATTTCACAAAAGTGACATACACTATCAAGATAGATATCTAATTATTGACGGTAAAAAATTACTTGGAGGTATGCTATTGAGCATTACTGATGTGACTGATAATGTATTGACAAAAGATAAAGCTACGCAGTCTCTTCTACTTGGTCAGGAGACGGAGCGAAGAAGATTGGCCAAAGAAATACACGATGGAGTCGGTCCTAACATGAGCTCTCTCAAACTTCAGCTAGATGCAGTAAAGCGTAATCTAAAAGATGATGAAATAAAGAAAGCTATAGAAAGAATCACAGATTCAATAAGTGAAATAGCGCAGGATATACGTCAGATATCACATGATTTGATGCCGAGCAGTCTCATAGATTTTGGAGTAGTGACCGCACTTTCTAATTTCGCTAATAAAATTACAGCAGCAGGAGATATCGAAATCGAGTACCAGAGCAATATTGAAGATAAGACCTTATCACAAGAACATGAGCTGAATATCTATCGGATAGTACAAGAGCTCGTCAATAATGCTATCAAATATAGTCAGTGTAATTCTATGCAAATCAATTTGATGCAGGAGGGAGAGTTGATCAAAGTATTTGTCCAAGATGATGGCCAAGGAATGGATACTTCCAAGTCACAAAATGGCATTGGTCTCAATAATATCAGTACACGTGTAGAGTCCTTACAAGGCAATCTAGAAATAGAATCTCAGATGGGCGGAGGAGTCACTGTGCATATAGAAATTCCAATAAATAATTAAGCCAGTAGTTGCGCTGATATCCATAAAGTAAAGCAAATGAAAGTAGCGATAATAGACGACCATAAGATGTTTCGACAAGGAGTAGAATCTCTACTCAATGATCATGAAGACCTAACTTTGGCCTGGGGAGCGGCTAATAGTAAAGAAGCTATGGACCACCTAGAGGCTAATGTACCCGACGTAATCCTTATGGACATCTCACTAGGAGAAGAAAGTGGCATTACGCTATCTAGCAAAATACTAAAGGACTATGTAGATATCAAAATACTAGGTCTATCGATGCATAAAGAAGATAACTATATCGTGAAGCTACTAGAGGTAGGTGCTAAAGGGTATCTACTAAAAGATGCTGGAGCAGACGAAATGGTACTCGCTATAAAGAAGGTATACGAAGGAGGAACTTACTATAGTTCGCATGTCACTAATGTCTTGATGAAACACCTGCAACAAGGTACTACACCAAGCGCATCTGGCGATCAAGTCAAATTGACAAAGAGAGAAAAAGAAATACTTACTCTCATTGCCAACGAGCTATCTAATCCAGAGATCGCTGAGAAGCTCTTTATTAGCATCCGTACCGTAGATACACATCGTAGAAATCTGTTAGACAAATTGGATGTAAAGAACACTGCAGGTCTGGTCAAATATGCTATCAAGCATGGTATGGCAGATTAAGCTTTGAGGTATATAGAATTTCAATGTCTACCTAAGCAGCTTAAAAAAAAATAAAAAATCTTGTGACCATATCAAACTCCCCTACTCTCTTTATTGTCCGATCACAAAGACGGTAATTATATACCACTTCGGACTATAATAAAACAAACAAAAAAATCAAAAACGCTATGGCACAGTCAAAAACAGAAAAGAGAAATTCGGCTAAAAAAATAGCCGAAGCAAAGTCACAAGCTAAAAAAGCTAACAGAATGGTAAATCCCAAACCACATGCTGCAGGCAAAGTGACAAAAGGTAGGAGGCCTTTATCAACAGGTAAGAGAAAATAGTAATTCCTTTCTCAAACCATTATGAATAGGCTGTACGAAAATAATTTGTACAGCCTATTTTTTTTATCTCTTTACTTTAACATTCAACTATTAATAAAATGAAATCTCTCAAGAATATTCTCGTTGTATCCGAACTCAATAAAGAATCGTATGAAGCTTTGGCATATGGAATAATATTAGGACTTATGTATGATGCCAAGGTGAGCTGCATCCACGTAATGCAATCTTCTCCTATAGATATTATCAAGGAAAACTTCTTGATCGATTCTGATCAGTATAAGAAAGCAGTACAGAATGCTAAAATGGAAAGCGAAAGCCTTTTGAGTCATATCATAGATGTCATTGCAAGTGAAATCGGTGTTGGCGAAGTGGATGTAGATCTAAAAATCGTTTCAGGCGTTCTAAGTAAATCTATATTGAATCACGCAGACCACTTAGATGCCGATCTAGTAATCATAGGTACTGAGCCGGCAACAAGACTCTCACGTACGCCTCATACCAATCTTGCTCTCAACATGATCAAACTAGAGGAAAGAAATGTTCTTCTCATTCCAGCAGGATTTAAAATGGAAAGAATTGAACAAATAGGTGCATTTATTACTTTTGGAATAGAGGATCTAGAGTTTGTACAGCAACTCATTAAGTTCTCCAAGAGAACTGAACAAAACTTAAAATTAATACATGTACTTAAAGACGGACAAAGCCTTGATACCGCCAAATACAATAAAAGTCAATTTGAAAAAATACTAGCTAAAGAAATAAAGGATAAAGAAGTTGAAATCACTTTAGAGATCGGTAAAGTAGAAGAAATAGTAAATTCTCTAAAGCAAAAACATAATATAGATCTAATGGTCATGAGAGCTTATCAAAAACACTGGAGTATATACTCTTCGCCGTCTACGTTTGCTGATAAAGTGATCAAAAACATTAAAACCCCTTTATTGGTTAGAAAGCCTAACACGAACAAGCAAAGAATATCTGTTTAATAAAATAAATACTAATGAAGTACCTAATAACACTACTACTATTGATACCATTGATGATGAGCGCACAGCTAAGGCTGAGTATAGAGAGCGGTACGGTCTATACGCAATACAATGATGTGCAAGTGCCTAATGGAGATGTGGATGCAGGAACACTTTTTTCTTACAGTGATGATTTTACAAGCGAAGGATCGCCCCTGTTCATAAGAGCAGAAATAGCCTATACTATTAATGATAAGCATACTATTGAGGCAACGGCGGTTCCACTGTTGTTGAATTATAACATATCGACTGATAAACCTATCGATTTTGCAGGAGCGACTTTCCAGGGAACGGATGTGGTAGGTCAATACAAGTTCAACACTTACAGATTTAGCTATCGATACCGACTCGTAGATAATAGTAAACTACGATTGGGCTTAGGTGCGAGTCTCCTAGTCCGAGATGCTAGGATTGCACTATCCCAATCTACTGTAGAGGCTGAAGATACAGATCTAGGCTATGTACCTTTAGTGAGTTTTGAATTACTATACACTCCATACGAGCGATTAGGTTTTTTACTCAAAGGAGATGCTTTAGTAGGTCCTGTAGGTAGAGCCGAAGATGTATTTGCAGGAGTATTATATGATTTATATAAAGATAATGTAAAACTCAAGGCGGGATATCGACTTATAGAAGGTGGAGCTGATGTAGATCAGGTGTATAACTTTGCCTACTTCCATTTTGCAGATATTGGTTTGACTTTTACTTTATAGATCTGATGGAATAATTCCTAACTATTTAATTCAAAAAAAGATAAAAAACTTGTGACCATTTAGCATCTTGGTACTCTCTAAGTAGATATTGATATTATACTTCAGATAAAAAAAGTTAACACCTCTTTTATCTGGCGTATGATTATTTTTGTCCAACTAGATTTAAGAATAAATAAGAGTACACTTACTTAAAAAGATCGCAAAATTACAAGATGCAAAGCAAAATTGAAAACATAGCGCCAGGAGCATTCGTTGCTGAAAACCACTGGTATCCTAAAGCACTGAATGCCACTATCCATCCTATGGTGAGCTTCTTTCTCAACTTATCAAAAGATAGAATCATTACTCGGTATTGTCACCTTCACCCGATGGTGGATAGAGTCAAACTAGATGAAATATTAAGCTATCAATGTAAACACTTCTTATGGGGAGGTGCAGATCTTATTAACTCTACATCAGCTGGAGGAAAAAGAAATATGGTAGTCTTAGAAAACAACTCTTGCCCTTCTGGTCAAAAGTCGATGCCTTTATTAGATGATAATAAAGAAGACGGAAGCTATAGACTACTCATAGAACGTACATTCAAACCTATGCTAAAATCTCGTAAAGGAGTACCCGCAACAAAGGGAAAATTAGCCTTACTCTATGACAAAAACTATATGGAGACTTCCGGATACGCTGCTGTAATCGCGGATGTCATGGATGAAAATGTATTACTTGTACCCTATTATAATGGTCAAGATAATGATCATATCAAAGTAGAAAACGATCTTATCTGTGTACTTCATGATGGAGAATGGCATCCGATGAGAGCTATATTTCGATATGTCACTCAGAAGCCTTGGACAAGAATTCCTCTTCATACTAAAACAAAAGTCCTCAACCCTATCATCGCTTGCTTAGCAGGTGGACGTAATAAGATGGTAGCCGCCAAAGCATACGATATATACAATACAGAGCTACAAGGTTTTGGCCTTAGAATCAATACGCCTGAGACGATCTGGGATGTTAGTAAGGCAGAGATTCCTTTGTGGGTTATGAAAATGGGAGGCCAAGCGGTAGTAAAGATCCCTTATAGCAATGCGGGCCAAGGTGTATATACCATCACTAATGAATCTGAGTTAGAAGCATTTATGGGGCTAGAGATCGAGTACGAAAGATTCATCGTACAGAGTTTGATCGGTAACTATAATTGGTCTTCAGTAAGCTCTACAGGAAAATATTACCATGTAGGTACAATACCCAATGCTAAAGGTCAAACTTACGTCACTGATCTAAGGATGATGTTGAGTAGTACAGAAACAGGTATCAAGCCACTATGTGTATATTCTCGAAGAGCAGAAAAACCACTCGCTGACCACCTTGAAAATGGAACAGATAGTTGGGCGATGTTAGGTACTAACCTATCGGTAAAAGAAGGTGAAAATCAATGGGGATCAGATACAAACAGACTCATGCTTATGGATAGACGAGACTTCAATAAACTAGGTCTGGGATTAGATGATCTAATCGAAGGATATATACAAACTGTTCTATCTACTATCGCAATAGATAAGATGTGTAAAGCATTGTATAATAGCAAAGGGAAATTTAGAACCAAACTCTTCAAATCGCTGAATAACGATCCTACTCTACTTAATGAAATAATGATAAGCTAATGAATACTTTTAAAGTATTAGTCCTTACCGACCATAGTGGTCATAGTGTTCAGAATTCTATATATTCTTTATTGAATGAGATGAGTAATCATCCGTTGTGTCAAAATATAGATGTCGCTTCGAGAGGTATTGCAAAGAACAATGCATTCTTTAGCAATATGGATATCAAAAGCTTATATGGTGTACGCATAGATTCAAATTTTTCGTATTCGGAAAATGGTGTTTACTTTTCTAAAGAATTGAAGAAACTATCGCTTGGTGATTATGATATCATATTCATGAGATTACCTAGACCTATCACAGACGAATGGTTGCTATGGTTAGACGCTCATAAAAATCAAGCCGTAATCGTAAATAGCCCTAAAGGGATCATCAAAACAAGTAGCAAAGAATACTTATTGAGTATTCCTGAAGTTTGTCCAATTATTCGAAAGATCAATACAGTTGAGGATGTAATAGACTTCGCATCTCAATACCCTATCGTATTGAAACCTCTCAGAGAATATGGTGGCAAAGGAGTCGTAAAAGTAGTAGATGATAAAATATATGACGGTAATGAAGAATATGACAGAGATACCTATTTGGAAAGTATCAAAGAATCGATAGCTGCTGAAGGTTACATAGGAATGAAATATCTCAAAAATGTGAGTCAAGGTGACAAACGAATCTTAGTCGTGGGTGGTGAAATATTAGCCGCTTCACTCAGATTACCAGCAGAAGGCTCTTGGCTCTGCAATGTATCTCAGGGTGGTAGATCTATAGGTGCAGATATCACCTCAGAGGAGTTAAAGATCATACGGACTATATCACCACAATTGATAAAAGAAGGTATCCTGATATACGGTGCTGATACCTTAGTCGATGACGACGGTAAGCGAGTACTATCAGAAATAAATACACTTAGTATCGGCGGATTTCCACAGGCTCAAAAGCAAACAGGAATGCCGATCATCAAACAAACAATAGATAAAATATTTGAATATGCAAATGACAATAGATAGTAAAGTTCCAATGATAATGGACTTCAATATAGAAGATACTCCTCGTGGGACTACTAAACATTATTGGCTAAAAATTATTTCGGATGGCTTCTCTAATCCGATCTGTATCCCACTGATGGTGATGAGAGGAATGAAAGACGGACCGATACTAGGAGTAACAGCAGCTGTACACGGCAATGAGCTTAATGGAATATCAGTCATCCAAAGATTATTCAACGAAGTATCAGTAGATGAATTATCTGGAACTATAGTAGGTGTGCCAGTGGTCAACGTACCAGCATTTGTCCGTAAAAAAAGAAGATTCAATGATGGTGTAGATATCAATCACATCATGCCTGGCAAAGAAGATGGAAATATCAGTCAAGTATATGCGTATAGATTTATACAGAGATGTGTAAAGCATATTGATTATCTACTGGATCTACATACTGCTAGTACAGGTAGGATCAATAGCTACTATATCAGAGCTGATATGAGTCATCCTCAAGTGAAGAAAATGGCAGAGCTGCAAAATGCAGATATAATCGTGCACAATCCGCCATTGGATGGTACACTTAGAGGAGCCGCGGACGATATGGGGATACCTGCTATTACTTTAGAAGTAGGTAATCCTAGTACATTCCAAAAGAAGCTTATCCGCAGTGGTGTCGATGGTGTCCACAATGTACTTTGTGACCTTGGTATGATCGATGATGAAATAATGACTACTGAAAAGGACACCGTGGTATGCCAAAAAAGCATGTGGATATATACAGACACCGGCGGTCTTTTATCCATCCCTGTTGAGTTGAGACAAATAGTAAAGAAAGGAGATTTGATTGCTACGCTTAGGGATATATTTGGCAACAAGGTGAAAGAATATTTCTCTCCTCATGATGGTATTGTAATCGGCAAAAGTGTGAGTCCTGTAAACCAAACAGGTGGTAGAATACTCCATTTGGGTCTTTTATAAATAATTATCTAAATTATTATTTAAAATAAATTGTCCAAATTATTAATCTCAATTAAAAGTGTATTAAATTGGTATTGAAAGTGAAATTTTGGGAAAGAAATTACAGTCTAAACTAATACAACATGGCAACGATAAATAAACCAAAAGTTATCAAAAATTTTGAAAAGCTAACGAATGAAGAACTAGAGCAAATAAAATTGGTCTATCCTAAAGGTTTTCGAAAGCATTTAGTAGAGTTCACTGGAATAGATGGTAAAAAGAGAAAAGGACTTCCGATAGAAACGGAAGAGAAATACTACCTTATACGTATGACTATCGAAGAGGCGATCTATGTCGTAGCTGAAGATGACGACTACGATGATAATGGACGATTAAAACCAAATATCCAAGCCAAACTCGCTAACAAGCATGACGACGACTTCTTAGATGAATATAATAGCAATGATGACAATGAATTTGGCGATGATGAACTTGGTGATATCAACATAGATGATATGGACGGCGATATAGAAGATGTGGATGCAGACAATTCTGACAAAATCTCACTATAATCATATCACTATAATTACACACTAGATTTATAATGTGACCAAAGTGCTCATATTATCTCTATCATATAGATATTCTTTATTAACTATTACAAAACGACAGTTATGCCACTTCGTAAAAAGCATAAAAAGGAACTAACTCCTAAACAAAAAGATCAGATAGGTGATACGCTTCACCATGGAAAACCAATGAGTGTCAAAGAGAAATACAAACATAAAAATCATTGGCTCGCACAAGACGATGATGACAATGATTTTGAATTGCCAAATGATAAAGACGAAGAGGAGTAAATGAAGAATACATATTTCGATCTTATAGATCAGAGTTACACCTTTCCACAAGAAGGATTTGATCTAAAGGACGGATACCTGACATTCCATGGAGTATCATTAAAGTACTTAGTGGAAAAGTATGGTACACCATTCAAGTTGATGTACCTGCCAAGGATAGGTGAGCAAATTAAAAAGGCTCAAAATCTATTTCGTAGAGCTATCAAAAAACATAAATACAAAGGCAAATACTATTATGCTTACTGTACTAAATGTTGTCATTTTTCTCATGTGGTAAAGTCTGCAGTTAGAGAGGGTGTTCAGTTAGAAACATCATCATCCTTCGATATTGACCTCATTTACAAGCTATTAGATGAGGGTGAAATAGATAAGAATATTATAATCATACACAATGGTTACAAGACGGAAGATTACCTACAAAAAATAGCTAGGCTCAATAAAGACGGGTTCTACAATTCTATGCTAATCCTTGATTCCAAGTCAGAGTTGCAAAGAGTAAAACGATATGCAAAAAACCTAGATAAACCTTTAAAGATAGGTGTAAGAATGGCTATCGACGAAGAACCACAAACGGCTTACTATACTTCAAGATTAGGGATTAGGTCTGATGAAATATTAGATTTCTATAAAAATGAAATCAAGGGCAACGATAGTATAAGTCTCAAAATGATGCACTTCTTTATAGACTCTGGCATCAAAGACAATATGTATTATTGGGGTGAATTTCAGAAAGCGATGAAGCTTTTTGTGGACTTGAAACAGGTATGTCCTGAAATGAAAGCCATAGACCTAGGCGGTGGATTTCCGATTAGAAATAATCTAGGCTTCGATTACAACTATGAATACATCATCAATGAACTTGTAGGTAATATCGCAGAAGCTTGTCGCGAAGCAAAGATAGAAGAACCAGACATCTTTACAGAATTTGGTAAATACACCGTTGGTGAAAGTGGTGCTACTATCTTCTCCGTACTAGAGCAAAAAGAGCAGAATGATGCAGAAATGTGGTATATGGTAGACAATAGTCTAATGAATACCATACCCGATGCATGGTCTATAAATGAAAAATTTATCATGCTTCCTATCAACAAGTGGCATAATGAATATACTAGGGTTAATATAGGTGGAATAAGCTGTGATCATTCTGATTATTACAATAGTGAAGATATGAATCAGCAACTATTCCTGCCCAAATATTCTGAAGAAGATCAAGAACCGTTATACATAGGATTTTTCCATACAGGAGCATATCAAGATTCGATAAGTGGATATGGCGGGATAAAGCATTGTCTTATCCCCTCCCCCAAAATGATCATCATAGATCGCGATGAAACGGGTAACTATGTAGATAGAATCTACCGTAAAGAACAAACTGTAGATCAAATGCTTGACATCCTAGGCTACTAATACACACCATTACAAAATCAAAGTAATACAATGAAAACTTTCGCTGGAATAGAAGATAGGTACGCGACCAAAGATGCATCAGCCGTATATCTTCAGTCCATACCATATGATGGTACAAGTACATGGGGCAAAGGAGCAGACAAAGGGTTTGCAGCTTTTATGGATGCTGCAGAAAACATGGAACTCTATGATATAGAAACAGATACTGAAGTCTATCTTAAAGGGATCCATACATTACCACAGACTCCTTCATTTGATACTCCTGAAGAAATGTATCAACATACATACTCCAACACTAAAGAGCTGCTAAAAGAAGGTAAATTCTTAACATTCTTTGGAGGCGAACACAGTGTAAGCATCGGACCTATCCAGGCACATTACGAGCACTTTGATAACCTCACAGTCCTACAAATAGATGCGCATGCAGATCTAAGACCGAGCTACGAGGGTACTCCATATAATCATGCTTGTGCAGTATACGATGCGAGCAAAAATTGTAATCTTGTACAAGTAGGTATCCGTAGTATGGATGCATCAGAGAAAGAGCATATGAATTACGACAATGTATTCTTCGCTGATGAAATCAGAAAAAGTATAGGTTGGCAAAAACAAGCTCTTGAAAAGATAACAGATGATGTTTACATCACATTTGATCTTGATGCATTTGATCCATCCATATTACCTGCCACTGGCACACCTGAGCCTGGAGGATTAAACTGGTATACGGTCACAGACTTTCTCAAAAAAGTATTCGAAGAAAAAAATGTAGTGGGATTCGACATTGTAGAACTTGCTCCAATAGTAGGTCATAAAGCTTCGGAATTTTTAGCAGCGAAGCTGTATTACAAAATGCTTTCTTATAAATTTTCTTAATTCAAATTTGAAATGAAAATACAAGAAATAGATAATATAGAATTAAAATACCTTAGCATAGAAGATTATGCAGAATTGAAAGATGCAATGATCTTGGCGTACCAAAACATGCCAGAATCCTATTGGAAAGAAATACATATTCAATCCTTAATAAGTAAATTTGGGAAAGGGCAAGTAGTGATCAAAATCAATGGACAGTTGGCGGGATGCGCACTTTCTATAATAGTAGATTACGATGAATTTTCTGAAAGCCACACATATAAAGAAATAACTCAAAACTATACTTTCGACTCTCATAATGATCAAGGAGATGTATTATATGGAATAGACGTATTCATCAAACCAGAATTTCGCGGACTGAGATTAGGTAGAAGATTGTATGATTACAGAAAAGAATTATGCGAACAACTAAATCTCAGAGGAATCGCATTTGGTGGACGTATACCCAATTATCACAAATACATTAACGAACTATCGCCCAAAGAATATATAGAAAAGGTAAAACGTAAAGAAATAAACGACCCTGTCCTCAACTTTCAGATATCAAATGATTTCCATCCTGTAAAAGTGATGAAAGGCTACTTAGATGGCGATACTGATTCTAATGAAGTGGCAGTGCTTTTGGAATGGGATAATATATATTATCAAAGAGCTACGAAAAAAGCGGCTACGAAAAAAAGTGTAGTAAGAATTGGATTAATTCAATGGCAAATGCGGCCATATAATAAGTTAGACGATCTACTGCAGCAAGCGGAATACTTTGTAGATGCAGTAGCCGGATATCGATCTGATTTTGCGTTATTTCCTGAATTTTTCAACGCACCACTGATGGCTGAAAACAACCATCTGTCAGGTTCAGAAGCTATCAGAGAACTTGCCAAATACACTGAAAAAATAGTTCAGAAATTTTCTGATCTTTCTATATCATACAATATCAATATCATCTCTGGAAGTATGCCAGAGATGAAAAATGGAAACTTGTACAATGTAGGATATCTATGTAAAAGAGACGGTACGATAGAACGATATGAAAAGCTACATGTCACCCCTGACGAAGCAAAAGTATGGGGTATGCAAGGAGGTACTGAGTTAAAAGTATATGATACAGACTGCGGTAAGATAGGAATACTTATTTGCTACGATTCGGAATTTCCAGAACTAAGTAGACTTTTGGCTGATGAGGGAATGGACATTTTATTTATTCCATTTTTGACTGATACGCAAAATGGTTACTCTAGAGTAAGACATTGCGCACAAGCCAGAGCTATAGAAAATGAATGTTACGTTGCTATCGCTGGTAGTGTAGGAAATCTACCCAATGTGCATAATATGGATATTCAGTTTGCACAGTCAATGGTTTTTACTCCTTGTGATTTTTCATTTCCATCAAACGGTATCAAGGCAGAAGCTACGCCTAATACTGAAATGACGTTAATCGCAGATGTAGACATCGATCTACTAAGAGAACTCAATAGATTTGGAAGTGTCAGAAATCTTCATGATAGAAGGAAAGACGTTTTTACTCTTACAAAAACCTGACAGCAAACAATTAATAAAAGGCCAAACTAAGGAATCATGATACTCTTAAAAATCATTATTTGCGGCAAGCTCAATGATGTTTGGAATGCTTGGAATACACCAGAAAATATAATTGAATGGTATCAAGGACATCAAGATTGGAGTACCATTGAGGCTATTAATAATTTTCAAATTGGAAGTTCATTTAAATATGTGATGAATTCCAAGGACAAAAAAAGTAAATTCACATTAGAAGGATCATATCTAGAAATAATTGAATTCAAAAAAATTAGATATTCACTAAAAGACAAAAGGGAAATAGAAACCTCTTTTCAACAACTGTGTAATAAGGTACAAATCATACAAAAAGTAGAATTAGACGCTAGAAACAGCACAGAGAATCAAGCTGAGTGGTGGCGAAATATTCTCATCAATTTTAAAAAACACATAGAACAATAAAGCCATGACTAGAGGACCAGTATCCAATTTCATCGAACATCATTATCGCCACTTCAATGCGGCATCATTGGTAGATGCTGCTAAAGCGTATGAAGATCAATTGAACCAAGGCAACAAAATGATGATCACTCTTGCGGGCGCTATGAGTACTGCTGAGTTGGGTTTATCCCTTGCTGAGATGATCAGACAAGATAAAGTACACATCATCACATGTACAGGTGCCAATCTCGAAGAGGATGTATTCAATTTGGTAGCCCATGACCATTACAAAAGGATACCTAACTATAGAGATCTGTCTCCACAAGAAGAGCAAGATCTTTTAGATCAACATTACAATAGAGTGACTGACACTTGTATACCTGAGATGGAAGCGATGAGACGGATAGAAGATCATCTGCATAAGGTATGGAAGGATGCCGATAATAAAGGTGAAAGATATTTCCCTTACGAATACTTCTATAAGATACTGCTGAGCGGAGAATTAGAAGATAAATATCAGATCGATCCTAAGCACAGTTGGCTACTCGCTGCCGCGGAAAAGAACCTACCTATCATTGTACCTGGATGGGAAGATAGTACCTGTGGAAATTTCTTTGCTTCCTACTGCATCCAAGGAAGTATGAATCCTTCGACGATGAAAAGCGGAATTGAATACATGATGTACTTGGCGCAATGGTATCAAGATAATGCAAAAGATAAAGGCGTAGGATTTTTTCAAATTGGAGGTGGTATCGCTGGTGATTTTCCAATCTGCGTAGTCCCCATGTTACACCAAGATCTAGAAATAGAAAGTGCTCCAATGTGGTCATATTTTTGCCAAATCAGTGATAGTACTACGAGCTATGGATCTTACTCCGGAGCCGTACCTAATGAAAAAATAACTTGGGGAAAATTAACTATAGATACACCAAAATTTATAATTGAGAGTGACGCTACAATAGTAGCTCCATTGATATTTGCTTGGGTGCTGGGTTGGTAGTAGATATCTGCATTGAACATCACAGAATAAATAATTTCTCGTCAAGATGCCGTCGGTTTAATGAATAATATATCTGTCTCACCTCAACTATACTAATACCAATTACAATTCTATAGCAGAGCAGAGCAATGAAAACATTACAGCTGGAATAAGAAAAATAGCTAAAGAGTTAACTAACGAATTAAAAATGCTTTGAGAATATTAAAAAGAAAAACGACAATTATTTAATTACAATAAACAAGTGTCGTTTTCTTTTTATACATCTTGAAAGTAAAGCTGAATAGCATATCCAATTGATTATTTACTTTCGTTGACTCCTGACTACAATTCCATAGGCACTTCCATCAACAATAACTTGGCATTACTATCTGCTGTAATCTCAATCGAACTCGTATCCCAGACTCCAAATCCATCTCGCTTATTGAGCGCTTGACCGTCGATAGTTACATCACCTTCTAATACGAAAGCATATACTCCATTACCAGTAGATTTTATATCATAGGTTAAGCAAAGATCTTTCTCCAAATCTCCCATATGGAAATAAGTGTTTTGGTGAGACATCACACCTTCATCGTCTAGATTAGGCGATACTATTTGAGCTAGTGTATTTTTCATGCTCTGAGGGTCCAACGTAATTTGATCATACCTCGGCGTCACATTCTTTTGATTAGGAAATACCCATATCTGTAAGAACTTTACCTCCTGATCTTTATTCTTATTATACTCGCTGTGCATTACACCTGTACCTGCACTCATGATCTGTACATCTCCTTGCTTGACCACAGTCTTATTACCCATATTATCTTCATGCTCGAGGTCACCAGATAAGGGTATCGATATGATCTCCATATTGTCATGTGCATGCTTGCCGAATCCTCTAGCCGCACTCACGATACCATCATTGAGTACACGTAGAGCTCCAAAGTTCATCCGCTCTGGATTATGATAATTTGCAAAACTAAATATTAATGAAAATAAGAGACGATTAGAATAGATTCAATTATTACGCTCACAAAAAATCGATTGTAGATATAAGCTTAGTTCTGTTTAATTATATTAATATAGGATACAACTTCGCTTTGAACTATTTTCAAAATATAAACTCCATTTCCTAAATCTCCAACATCAATATTTTCAAAGTCGGTATAAACTTCCTTCATTCTATTACCGTCAATATCAAAAATAGAAATAAACTCTACTTCTCGTAAATTTAAATCCAAATGCAACAATTGGTTAGCAGGATTGGGATGTGCTTTCATTGAACTTTTATCTTCTATAAAATTCAAGTCTGTTAATCCATTTCCAATAGTTACACAATAGTCCTCAACTTCTCCATCACTAAACACTGTACCCGCACAAGGGCCATCGATACTATTAATGTCAAAAATTATTCTCATTCTCGTAATTCCTGCAACCGCAGTTAGAGGAATTTCAAATGATCCAGAATATAAATTAGAGACAGAAGAATCTTCCAAAATCAATTCATCTGATGTATAATCACCATCAGAATTCAGATCTAACCAAACTTTCACAGCCCCATCTTGAGTAGACCCAGTATAACCAGGTTCTACCTCCAAATTTAATAACTCTCCTTGTAATACAACTGCCTCACTTGATGAAGTAAATTCTTGGAACCCTTCATTATCCCCAGATACATTTTCATATTCATTTATCTTAACTCTATTCACATAACAATTAAGAGCTAAAAACTCATCTTGTATCTGACAATAAGTTAAGTCTATACATGCGCCACATCCTTTTGTAGTAAAATATTTTATATCTGTGTATGCTGAATTATTTGAGGGGCAACCATAATTTAATCTAAACTCATAATCAGTACATGGTATAAGATCATTCAATTGATATAACGCTACTGGATTGAGAACAGAGTTCCATTCTGGAGATCCAACTACCCTCCACTGCAGAGTGTCCGTAGGACCAGTAGGACTACTGGTAAAAAACAAACCCACACTATTCTCTGTAATATTAACGGCAGTATGACTAGTAGAAGCTAAACACTCAACAGAATTAAGATCAAACTTCCACATATCAGAGTCATCGTCTCCAACATAGGTTACTCCTCCGAAATAAAATATTTCATTCTCAATGATAAAAGAAGAAGGAGCCCATCTATGCATTTCACTCTCGAATGGCAATTCAAACCATTCGTCTAAGTCGGCGAAATACACTAGGAATTGTTTATCTGCTAATATATCGTGATTTGCTGCATCACCAGAAAGTACAAAACCATTCCCTTCGTGGCTGAATTGAGTACCTGCTACTCTTCCTTCCGGAAAACTATTAATTTCTGACCATGTCTCTGTATCAATATCAAATCTCAACCAATTACCAATGTGTCCTCCTCCAACATAAATTCCACCTCCTATCCCAAACTGATAAGGATGATGCCTATTCGCTCCTGTTATTTCTGATTTTTCACTCCAGGATTGCGATTCTAAATCATAGACCCACCAATCTTTTAAATCTGAAGAATTTCCAGAACCTGCACCAACGTACACCTTACCTAAATGTGCTACAAAAGCTGGATGACCTCTAGGCTCACATGGACAAGAAGGCAACTCAGTAAAAGAGCTATCTGATGGATCAAACACCCATAGATCACTTCTACCCACTCCAAAACCAAAATAATACTTCCCATCCATATCATCTCCTATTGCCAACTCCCTACTAGGGCCACTAGCAAATCCCATATTTTCCCAGCTATCACTTTGAGGATCGTATTCCCACAATTCGTTTTGAAATTGCCCCCCATTATTATCAGGTGTACCCTTTATTATATAACCTTTCCCATTAGCTCCAAATCCGTTTGAATGATTCGTCTCAAATGGAATATCATTTAATTGCTGCCATTGAGCGTTAGCATAGACGGCAAAAAGAAAACTAATACAAAAAAGAAAATATTTATTAAGCATAACTAGCTATTTATAGGTTTCAGATTACTTAAAATATGGTTGTACTACTGCGACCATAGGAATAGAATATGAATCAATAGCGGCTCTTAACATAAAGCCAACATTATCTAGTCGTTCTGAAAAAGAGCATCCCCTATTACTATAAATACATTCAAATAAAAAAGCCTTTCCATTTCGCGGAAAGGCTTTCGCTCTCTAGCTATATATCTTTTAAATTATCTTGAAGGTTGAAAATCAAAATACTATTATATTTTTAAAAATATCAAATATTCTAATCTTATTCAATCAAATGCATTTAAGATTTCCTAGACATTTTACATTACTTGTATTGCCAGGTATCATATTTTTTTCGATCTAAGACAATTCCATAGGCACTTCCATCAACAATAACTTCGTATTACTATCTGCTGTAATCTCAATCGAACTCGTATCCCAGATTCCAAATCCATCTCGCTTATTGAGCGCTTGACTGTCGATAGTTACATCGCCTTCTAATACGAAAGCATACACTCCATTTCCAGTAGATTTTATATCATAAGTTAAGCAAAGATCTTTCTCCAAATCTCCCATATGGAAATAAGTATTTTGGTGAGACATCACACCTTCATCCTCTAGATTAGGGGATACTATTTGAGCTAGTGTATTTTTCATGCTCTGAGGGTCCAGCGTGATTTGATCATACCTCGGCGTCACATTCTTTTGATTAGGAAATACCCATATCTGCAAGAACTTTACCTCCTGATCTTTATTCTTATTATACTCGCTGTGCATGACACCTGTCCCTGCACTCATGATCTGTACATCTCCTTGCTTGATCACAGTCTTATTACCCATATTATCTTCATGCTCGAGGTCACCAGATAAGGGTATCGATATGATCTCCATATTGTCATGTGCATGCTTGCCGAATCCTCTAGCCGCACTCACGATATCATCATTGAGTACACGTAGGGCTCCAAAGTTCATCCGCTCTGGATTATGATAATTTGCAAAACTAAATGTATGGTGACTATTGAGCCAACCATGATTTGCATTTCCTCTTGTATTTGCTTTATGTAATACCGACTTCATAGTTTTATTTTCTTTATTTGGTATATGATTATAACCCACTCTATCCATTAATTTGTCATAAGTAGATCGAGGCTCGCTAGCGTTTATTTTAGTCGTTGCTGCTATTCCTGCTGCTCCTAAGATCGTGTTCTTTAAAAATGATTTTCTGTTCATGATTGAGGGATTTATTTTATTAATACAAATATAGAGACACTTATACCTAAGCAAAGTACAAGAATTAAATGGATAGTAGGAAGAACTAAATACTATGCACTGAAAGTGAATAGGTTTAATACAAGCAGACTAAAAGTCTTATTCGAGTATAATTTTATCGGTATTATCTTCATCCCTCCTATGGTGTTCTAGGTAATCTTCTACCATCTTGTCAGTTATATTTCCTGTGCTCCAAGCACCATAACATATTGCCCAAAAATGTCGTCCCCAGTAGCGCTTCTTTAACATTGGATACTCATCCTGAAGCCTCCTTGAACTTCTTCCCTTTAAGCGTTTCACTAAGTCACTTATGTTCTTCTTTGGTGGGTATTCTATGTGCAATTGAATATGATCCTTACCTACTACCCCTTTTAATATTTCAACATCTTCTGATTCACATATCTGGCGTATTAATTCTCTGCACCTTTTTTGAACATCTCCTTTCAATACCTTATATCTATACTTCGTTACTCATATGATATAAACTGTCAACCATGTAACTGTATGACATCCTCGTCTTTGTCTTTTACCCATTCACCAAAGTTAATACTTTGTCATTACTAAAGTCGTGGACTGAAAGTCCATAGATTTCACTAACGGCTGAGACCATTAAAATTTCAGACTACACAGAAACATTATATGCTAACAAACGATCCACTAAAAAAGCTTAAAACATAACAGACTGTAGATAAGCTACCTATACTAAAAAAACAATTGATTTAAAAGGAGAAGATTCGGTAGACGTGGTTATCTCTGAAGAAAAAGTATTGTGTAAATACAGACATGAATATATTGTAGAACTGACAAACATATTATTTCGTACAATCAATGAATATAATATATAGATAATCGATTAGTTGTCAATGGTCCTCAAACAGTAATAAGTTAACGGCACACTTAAGTTTAAAGCTACAAAATCGCCATACCTAACAATCTAAAACGCTGAAAGATAGTGAGACTGGAGGGATTCGAACCTAATTTGTTTATCTACTGATCCTTAAGATGTTACGAACTTAAAATAGCTAGAGGTCACGAATTCTCCCCATAGCGCTTGATATCGTTTGTGTCCGTTTGACTCTCGAAAGATACGAAAAAAGTAATAGATGAATCCCATCAGGATTCGAACTCTTTCAGTACGTATACTGTATATCAGTGACTTACATTATTTTTACTTAATCTACTCCCTATTTACTCACTTATAGAATGTATATGGATGTAGTTAAATGAACGTCTTTTGTTCAATACAAAACTACTATAAATAGTTAATCCAAGTTTACAAATGCTTACTATTTCGAGAATATGGCATGAATAAATAAAACATTAAAGCAATGCTCCAAATCCAAAACCGATTAGACTTCCTTCTACATCACTTTTAGCGAAAGTTAGATTAAAACTAAATGTTTCAACTAGAGGTACTATATAAACTCCAGCGCCGTAAGAATTATGCCACTTATCGGAAGTTTCACCATCAATCCAAACTCGCCCTGAATCATACAATCCGAATACACCAAAACTAAGAGGAATGAAAGAGTTTTTTATATCTCCTAAATGTAACCTTAATTCGGTATTATAAAATGCAGCTGATTCTCCAACAAATCTATTTCTTCTTAGTCCTCTGTTATTTTTACGCTGACCCAAAGAACTTAATTGATAAAACGGAACATCTCCATATGTGGTGCTATATCCACCTCTTAAGCCAAAGGTAAATCTAGACTTTGCCCCTACTGATGAATATATCGAAGCCTCTGCATCTAACCTACCACCAAGATCCAGTCCCTCTTCAGTATTATAGAATGTATAATTATTAAGTTTTAATCTAGTTCCGTTTGTAGGTAAATTTATTTGGTCAGTAAAATCTATAGATAACTCCATATCAGAACCTATCAAAGTATTACTTTCCAACCCATCGAGATCTGGAAACAAATTGTATATTGAATTATCATTTTCATCGTCTGGACTAGCACTTACATCTCTGTACTCAGCTCTTAGTGAAGTGGTGAAATGTGATTTATCCCAAAAACTTCTGGTTAAGCCTAATATACTTCCAAGTAATCTGGTATCGTTTCTGTAAAAATCATCTCTAAATAAATCATCGTCGTATATAGTTTCATTCCCCAATCCATAAAAATGTTGATAACTTCTATCCCTACTATTTCCATATAATTCAAACTGCACATCCCATAATGTGCCTATCCTTCTTTTTATTAATTTATATGCAAGACTTGCATTTAGATTGGACGTGATATTGGCTGTTAAATTAGTTTTACTGCCAAATTCTTCTTTCCCAAATTCTTGCTTGGTATTGAAGCGAAGTACCCCTAGATTAAAGCCATCTTCTGCGTTGAATCCAAAGCTAGGCAGTGTAAGGCCGTAATCATACATAAACATATTCTGCGTGTTGAAAAGTATATCTTTTTCAGTTTTCAAAAACTTCCCAGTCTCACCGAGATTCATTTCATCTTTATCATTTTTAGCATAGACAAATGTAGATTTCCCACGAGGCACAATAGACGTATCGTTGATATAGTCCTTACCTGAACCTCCAACTATTCTAATTGGAAGCTTTTCATTAGCACTTCCAGAAATTTCAAAAACATCTTTCTTTCCCAAGCCAAATAAAATTAATTCTTCAGTTTCAGATTTCTTTACTAACCTTGAATAGATTGTTTTTTTCTTTTCTCCTGATTTTGAAATCTGATAAACAGCAACTTGAACATCTCCATTGGCTTGTCTTACAAGATCAAATTGTTCTCTATTATTTGTTCCCACAACATAAATGGATTTTGCCAATACTTTATAATACTCATCTATGGCCTCTGGCATTAATTCTTTTCTGATAATCAATGTTCTTTTAATATCGGCTGACGTCAATGCTTGTATTTCTGTTGGCATATTTAACAAGGCTTCGTCAATAGTCGCATTATCCATAACGGATAAAAAGTAATCTACCTGCTTCTGCCAATCCTTTTTAGTAAGTGAACTAAGCAACCATCTATCTTTATCCTTACATCGGTAATTCAATCTTATGAGGCCATCATAATTATCTTTAAATGAGGTCCTATAAAGAGGAACATAATTCGTATCCATAATTCTATAGATTCCATCAAATATTGCGAAAACTTTATCTTTATCCTTAGGAAATGCCTTATATAACGTTTCGTCTTCGCCTTCATATTCCAACCAAGCCCAGTTGTCATCATGTCTATCCCAATCTCCAAGCCACATATCTAATAATCTAGAATTTATATACGATTCCTGATCAAATTTCACATTCTTTTTATTGAGTAATTTTTTATACATTTTGTAAGAAGATACAATATCTGTTGCGCCCTTGGAACCAGGTTTTCCGTCTTTCGCACCATAAGGTTTCGTTTCTACAAAACCGAGCATCCCAGCAAATTGCTCTTGATAAATCCCTAACCTTGGGTCATCAGGCATTAAATATAATTTTGGGTTTGTATGCGTAAGGTCTAGCTTTTCTGCAAAATCTTTAGCAACCAATGAACCGTAGGGATGCTGATGTGCATTCAAATCTTTAGTAACACGCCCTACAAGGCTATTTTCGAGTTCTGAAGAAAATCTAGTTTGCGGTTCTTTATCTACTGACCTAAATGCTATTTTTCTTCCATCTTTAGTTTTGAATTTCACAGAAGACGTTTCTCCAGCTCCACCTGCTTTATAAATAGTAAGTCCTCCTTCGTATCTACCAATATCTAGGTAAGGAATATCCTTTACAGGTTGTCCCCATGTCGATCTATACATCGTTCCAGGACCTTTATTGTAATCAGTACTGGCAATAGCAACTCCTGGTTCTGGAATTTCTACATTGAGATTTTCTATTCCCTCTTGAGGACAAGGATTATAGGAAGGATTAGGTAAAACAGAAAATTTGTCGTTATCGTTACATGGACTGCCAAACAGTTTCTGGCTAAAAATTTTATTCAGTTTTCCATACTTTGTCTCAACTGCAGTAGCCGTAACTTCTCCGTCACCTTTTAAATCTAATTCTATATAACCGTTGGTATTCTTACTAAATATAGTTCCTTCTTCTCTCCCTACAGGTCGTGATTTAACTAATGATCCACTGTTAACATGATAATTGCCATCACTCTTAATTATCTGTAAATCATATTCGTGACCTGAAATAAATATTATACCATCTATATCTTCCGTTATGGTATGTAATCTATGTCTAAATACAGCCAATTTTTCATTTTGCAAGTCCTTTGCGCCACCTATATTTTTGTGAAAAGCAGCTTTAAATGATCCATATATTGGCGGAAACAAATGCATACCGCCTAATTTGCAACCTGCGTATTGTCCATATGAAACTATCGGATGGTGAATAGCTACGATTAAGTTCTTATTATCACTCTTGACTAAAAAATCAGTCAGTTCACTCCATAATTCTCTTTCAGTTAGAAACTTACACTTCCCATCTTCTTCTTCTATTCGATTCTCTTGTAGCAACCATTGCGAATTGATTGTAAGTAATTGTACATGATCATTTAATTCAAGAATTTCAGGCCCAAGACAATTATTCCGAGGGTAGAACTCTACATTTTTTCCACCATTCTTATCAAAGTATTTTTCTAAAGCAGCCAATTTCTTTTTGCCATCATCGCCAGAGTTATCCCATTCTTTATCTCCAGGAATAAAAACTACCTTACCTTTCTTTCTGCTTAACGAAATAAGTGCATCTACCCTATCTAACTCTTTCTTATCAGCAGGTATAGACAGGCCACTAGGTCCTACAAAATCACCATTAACTACAACAGTATAACCCACACTTGTAGATTTGATCTCGGATGCCAGATTCTTAAAATAATCAGAGTTTACATCCAATTCTTCTAAGTTTCCGAGTAAAAATACTTTATGGTCATCAATTGAATATTGACCATTTAACTGAATAGATATGCTAAATAAGATTGCGATTAGCGATAGTACGTATATGTTATTCAAATTCATGTTCACTAATTTATCAATTAAGTAATAATATTGATAATACATTAGATAGTAAATGTTGCAGGATCAACTAGTAAGTGCAACGTGATTAAATAATGTCACTTTTTTTCTTTTAGGGTCAAAAATCCGAATCTTCTGACTAGTCTATTTTTAAGTTTACTTTCGATACTATATATATAATTAGGGTAGACTATTTCCATTTCTGTGCAATCAGAGAGCGTATTAAATTGATAAAATGATAATACTTACTACTCCCTCTAACGTGTATGAATACAAAGGTACAAAAATATTTATAAAAGAATATTTATTCTTTTATGGGATATTTATTATACCTTCGTACCATGAAATTAAAAGATCCCCTCAAAGAGAAGCGAATAAAGGATGCTACGATTCGTATAGTTTATACAGCAGGACTATCTGCGGTAAAGATGTCAATAGTGGCTAAGGATGTTAAAATATCACCCTCAAATCTATACATCTACTTCAAAAACAAAGAAGATCTATTATTGAGTACGTTTTTCTACACAGCAAAAAATATAATAGAACGCTATGTCAGTACTACAATAAATGACACCATCTACAAACAAAGATTGTTTGGGCTATATAATTATATGATTACTTCAAAAATAGATGATGCCGACCAGTACTCATTTTTACAACAATTCGTGAGATCTCCGTTTTTTAAAGCCGAACATTCCAAACAAATGGATATAGTCGGTAAAAGTATATTTGATGTACTTAAAGATGGGCAAGAAAATAAAATGCTTAAAGAAGATATCCATATAGATATCATGCTCGCCATGTTATATGGAACTACTAACAAACTGGCCGATTTTCATAATAAGGAAAGACTCGTAGTCACACAAAAAACAATTATCAAAAGCTTTGACATGGTCTGGTCCGCCATCAAGCATGTACAATAGAAAAATCAGAAAGAATATCTCGTAATAAAGTTAGCTGTTAACCAACTTAGAAACATAAAATGAAAAAAACCATACTACTCCTTTCCTTTGCGTTGATCATATTTTCGATAGAAGCTCAAACACTTATCAATATTGCATTAATAAATGACAATACTCCTGAGAGTGAAAGAGAACTAGAGTATCAACAAAGCATTGAAAGTGAAATAACATCGCTACTTAAATTTAACTATCAAATTAAATTTAATAGTTATAATATTACCGAAAGCAATATTGACATTTCTGAGTTATTTACCGTTGCATACTCTAAAAACGATATTGTAGTGGCTATCGGTATCAATGCCACCAACCATGCCATAAGTATAAAGAAATACTCTAAACCAACTATTGCCTCTATAGTTATAGATCCAGATTTACAAGGATTAAAAAAGACTGAAGAAGGCACATCAGGTATTGACAACTTTACATATATAGAGTCGCCTTTTGATATCAAACGAGATCTAAATATACTCTACGAGATAAAACCATATGATAACTTAGTAGTACTAAGCGAAAAGCGCACGATTGGTGCTACTTCATTCATAAGTGAGCTATTTACTAAATACCTTAATGGAAAGGAAATCACTATTAATAGCATATACTATTCAGATGACATTAGCGAGAAGTTAAATCTATTAAAAGATACTAAGACTGCAGTATACGCATTACCTCATTTAGGAAAGAATGCTCAACAAACCGAAATAGTATTTCAAGAAATAAATAAGAACAAATTTCCATCGGCAGCGCTATTAGGAGAACAGAATATCGCTGCCGGAGCTTTAGCCGGATATGAAACTGAAGAAAACATACAGAAGATCCCACGTCGAATTGCTCTCACTATCATGAAAATAGCTGATGGTACTCAAGTGGCTAGCTTACCTGTAGAAATGCAAACATATGGGGAAAATCTCATTATAAATATGAAAACTGCTCGTCAAATAGATATCTACCCTAGTTTTGATATTATGGCTAAATCCACTAGAGTCAATCTTAACAATGATCAATCAGCTGAAAAACTAACTTTACGAAAATCAATTGCAGAAGCTTTAGAAAGCAACTTAGAAATAATTATTCAAGCCACTGACATCAATATTGCAGATACTGAAATAGGAATAGCAAAATCGGATTTACTACCAAGAGTGGATGTTTTTACTAATCTTTCTGCGATAGATGAAACTACTGCCTTCTCTCGACAAGGAGCGCAAGGTAGAGCAAATTGGGTCGTAGGAGGTAGTGCTTCACAAATAATATTTAGTGAGCCTATCTTAGCTAATGTTGCTATACAAAAACTACTCAAAGAAGGAGAAGTGAAACAGTTACTCCAAACTCAATTAGATGTAATCATAGATGTAACTACAGCATATATGAATATTCTATTTGCAAAAAACAATTTGAATATTCAACAGCAAAATGTAAAACGGAATAAGGATAATTTTAACATTGCTAAAGCAAAAGAATCAATTGGTATTTCAGGCTCATCAGATATTAATCGTTGGGAGGCAGAGTCTGCTAATGCCAATATAGAACTAAACAATGCATATGCTAGTTTACGACAAGCAAAATTTCGATTAAACCAACTACTTAATCGAAACATAAACGATCCTCTTGATATCACAGAAACTACAATCGCAGAATCAATGCTCATTTTTTCTGACGATAGAATGGTCTATCTGAATGACTATGGAAATCTTGAAAAGTTTTCAAATTTTCTAGTTGGATATGCCAAAGATAATTTACCAGAGCTGGCTCAAATAGATCTGGGATTAAGAATTCAAAACCGACTGCAGTTATCACGTCAAAGGGCATTGTTTCTTCCATCAGTAGTACTCAATGGATCATCTAATAGAGTAATAGAAAAGTACAACGTGCCTGAGGGACTACCTTCATTGGACAATTCAATTCTCTGGGATGTAGGTGTAACCGTATCTCACCCAATCTTCCAAGGAAATAAGCGAAAAAAACTAATCGAACAATCCAAACTAAGTGTTATTCAGCTTGAGGACACTAGAAGCAACACGGAAAATCAACTAGAATTACTCATCAGATCTAGTTTAGAAAATGTAGGTGCGTCTTTCTCAAGAATGAGCTTATCAAAGCAAGCGGCTGAGTCGTCCAATCGGAATTTCATGATAGTCCAATACGCCTATTCTGCTGGTCAAACTAACATCACTACTTTAATAGATGCACAAAGTAATTCATTGGCTACTGAATTACAAGCCACTAATGCAGTGTATGCATTCATTCAAGACTTTCTCAAACTTGAACGCTCCATTGGTTATTTTAATTTCTTAGCCACTCCTGAGAAGCAAAAAGATTTTTTCAATAAAGTTCAAATTTATTTCGCAGAGAAATAAAGCAATCATTATTACTAATTCCAACATTGAAAATCCAATATCAAATGAAATATACTAAAACAATAAATTCAATATTCGTTTTCCTCATCGCAATGCTTTCTTTGTATTCTTGTAATGAAAACGTGCAAGAACAAGTAATCAATGTAAAACCAGTGAAGTATATAGAAGTTGGTCATTCGACTGGTAGTAAAATACATAGTTTTCCTGGTGTAGTAAAAGCCGAACACGAAACTAAATTAAGTTTCAAAGTAGGTGGAACATTAAACACAGTCGCAATAGAATTAGGTGACCGAGTGAAGAAAGGCCAACTAATTGCAAGTATAGACCCAATAGATTATATCATACAAACGGATCAGGCAAAATCACAAAAGAAAGGATTAGAAGCTAACGTTCAAAGTGCTCAAGCCAACGTAAAAAGTAATGAGAGTCAATTAATCAACTCTCGTGCTAATTTTGAAAGAATGGAAAAACTGTATGAGAATAATAGTATAGCGATAAGTGAATTTCAAAAAGCGAAAGCAAGTTTAGCTTCTGCGAAAGCTCAACATGATGCTTCCAAAGCCCAACTTAGATCTGCGGAAACACAAGTAACTACTGCAAACAAGCAAGTGTTGGCAGCTGGCAATCAAGCAAACTACACCAAACTCTATGCTCCTATGGATGGGATAATCACTAATCTTATGGTAGAGTCTAATGAAGGCGTGGCTGCTGGAAGCCCTATAGCATTACTAAGTAGTGATGGTAACCCAGAAATCCAAGTAGGCATTCCAGAGGTGCTAATTAATAATTTCGCAAAAGGCAACAAGGTAACGGTGGAGCTACCATCTATACCCAATGAAACATTTCAAGGAGAAATTGAAAAGGTAGCATTCGCATCAGGAAATTCGCCTACATACCCTGTAATTGTCAGCATTAGCAACTCAAACCTAATCAGACCGGGAATGGCGGCTAATGTTACTTTTCAGCTTGACAGCAAGCCTTCTAATTCAAAATCAATTGTAATTCCAGCAGCTTCGGTAGGCGAAGATGCTAATGGGAATTTTGTATTTCTAATAGAAGAGAATAACAGCATAACTAAAGTTAAAAAACGACCTGTAACTGTTGGAAAATTGAGTACAGAAGGATTTGAAGTGATTAAAGGATTGTCAGTTGGTCAAAAAATAGCTGTGGCTGGACTACAAACATTACTTGAAGGACAAGAAGTGAGATTAAAGTAATTAATTAACCTAATATTTATTGGCAATCCATCCGTTACTCTCCAATAGTTAGATCTTAAAATAATGAATGAATTAGAATTAGTTAAGATTTAATAACACCAATATTAATAAATGACACTATGAATCTAACCAAGTTTTCAATAGAGAAAAATAGAATTACATATACAATAATAGCTGCTATTGTACTCATGGGTCTAAGTCTATACCAGACTCTTCCTAGAGATAGTATGCCGCCGATGACCTTGAAAGTGGCGACTATAGTATCTTCATTTCCTGGAGCGGCACCAGAAAGAGTGGAGGCTCTTGTTACGGATAAAATCGAAAAAATTACACAAGAATTACCAGAATTAAAGAAAGTATCTAGTACTTCTAGAACTGGTCTTTCAGTAATACAGGTAACACTCAAAGATCAAGTGCCTGCAGATCAACTTCAGATCGTTTGGGATCGATTAAGAAGAAAACTAGATGGTATCCGCAGCTTACCATCAGGCGTTAAGCCAATCCTCGACAACGAGAGCATTGGTGATGTATATGGTATAGTACTTGGTGTAACCAGCGACGGATTTTCTTATCTAGAAATGAAACAATACGTAGATGATATTAGAGATGAATTAATACGCTTAGATAATGCAGCGGAAGTAAAATTAGGTGGAGAACAAGATGAACGAGTATTTGTCGAATTTGATGATTCCAGATTAAAAGAATACGGACTTTCTTCTCAAAAATTGAGCGGAATCATATCTAGACAAAACATATTGAGTACTGGAGGACAAATTAATGTAGTAGATGAAAGAATAGTATTAGAACCTACTGGAAATTTCAATACTTTATCAGACATAGAAGATATGCTTATACCAGTTGGTGATGGCAGCCAGTTAGTATACCTCAAAGATATCACTACAGTAAAAAAGGGATATATCTCGCCAGCCACACAAAAAGTTAGTGTCAACGGAATGAATGCGATTACCCTACATGTATCCTTAAAAGATGGTGCCAATATTATCAACTTAGGAAAGGAAGTAGATGTCGTAAAACAAAAATGGGAAGGCACGTTGCCTGTAGGACTAGAACTACATACCTTGTCTTCATTAGATAAATATGTTGATACTCAGGTCAGCGATTTTATGGTTAGTCTATTTCAATCTGTAGCCATAGTTTTTATAGTAATGCTATTCTTCTTAGGACTTAGAACTGGCCTGATCATAACTGCACTAATACCTATGGTGATAGTCACCACCTTTATGGTGATGGGTCTCATGGAAATAGGTATAAACAAAGTATCGCTAGCCGCCTTGATCATGGCATTAGGTATGATGGTAGATAATGGAATCGTAGTGGCCGAAACCATAGTAGTCAAATTAGAACAAGGCATAGATAGAAAACTTGCAGCCATACAAGCATGCAACGAATTATTTACGCCCTTATTAATTTCTACTTTGACTACGGCCGTAGCCTTTCTGTCCTTTTATTTAGCGGAGTCAGTCATGGGTGATGTAGTAGGTCCTATATTTTTGGTCATTACCATAGCACTTGTTGCATCTTGGCTCATCTCACTAACAGTTATCACCTTACTTTCTTTTCTATTTATGAAAGTTAAACCTAAGAATTCTAAAAAGAGTGCGATTGATAAATTGATAAGTTGGCTTAAGAGATATTACAAAGACTACATCTTAATGGCGTTGATGCACAAAGGTAAAACGATGGCATTAATCATTGGAATGTTTGTAATTGCCGTATTTGGCTTTACTAAAGTGGCATTCCTGTTCTTCCCTGACAGTGATCGTAATATGGTTACCATTGATATCAACTTGCCATTAGGCACAAAAATCGAGAAGACAACCCAAGTGGTAGCGGAAATTGAAAATTACATCGCTAGTGAATTAAAAACTTCGGACGTTAATCTTGAAGGAATTGTCGATTGGTCATCATACATCGGCGAGGGTCCAACTTCATACGATCAAGGGTATCAATTAGATGAAGCCAACTCGAGTTATGCGCATATTCTGGTTAACACTTCTAGCTTTGAGGCGAATCAAAATTTGATAAACAGACTCGATGAATATTGCTACAATGCATTTCCCAATGCTGCGATCAAAGTGGGATTATTAGCTGCTGGAGGTGGAGGAGATCCTATTGAGATTAAAGTCACTGGAAAAAATCCGGATGAGCTATCAATTATCTCAGAGCAAATAAAATTAAAACTAAATACAATCGCAGGAACGAAGAATATAAAGGATGACTGGGGTCCAAAATCTAAGAAGTTTATAATTAATGTAGATCAAGTTAGAGCGCAGTCAGCAGGTATATCTAATCAGGATATTGCTGTATCTCTACAGACAGTCTTAGACGGATTTACAGCTGGAGAATTTAGAGAAGATGACAAATCGATACCTATTGTAATGAGAAGTGACAAAAGTCAAGAACAAAGCTTAGAGTCAATAGAAACCCTTAACGTATTCTCTCAAAGTAATGGAAACAATGTGCCACTTCTACAAGTAGCCACGATCCAACCTGTATGGCAATATGCAAAAATTAAACGCTTAGATCTCAACCGTACTATATCCATAACTAGTCAACTTAGAGAAGGAGGAAATGCTTCTGCAATTACCGCTGATATAAAACCTTGGCTAGAGGAGTCTTCTAAAACTTGGGCAGCTGGCTATACATACAAATTTGGCGGAGACGCTGAAAGTACTGCAGAAAATATGGGCGCTGTAATTAAGTATCTTCCACTTTGTGGTTTCATTATTTTGCTGTTACTAATGATTCAATTCAATTCATTTAGAAAGATGATCATGGTTTACTGCACTATACCTTTGTCACTTATTGGTGTATCATTTGGGCTATTATTATTCCAAGAACCATTTGGCTTCATGCCATTTCTTGGCATCATAGCATTAGCAGGAATTATCATTAATAATGCTATTGTACTTATTGATAGAATGGAAGTAGAACAAAACGAACTTAAAAGAAAGGAAGAAGATGCTATTATCACTGCTTGTCTGCAAAGATTCAGACCTATAGTACTAGCTACTTTTACAACCGTGCTAGGATTGATACCTTTATACCTAACGGGTGGTGAGATGTGGGAAGGTATGGCAGTTTCTATTATGGTAGGACTACTATTTGGAACGATTATAACATTATTTTTTATTCCTGCATTTTACAGCGTACTATTTAGAGTCAATTATAAAGGCTATGAATTCGACGATAATTTGATAGAGGATTAATTGCACTACTGATAAAATCAATGGAAATTATAAGACATAAAAAAAATAGATACACAATGAATTCTATTGCTTCTATAATTAGAAATAAACTATAAGCCATGTTTGAAGGCGTAAGAAAATATCTTCTCCATCAATTTCATCACCCTAACTATTTGTTCTTCATGGTGAGTTTGATATTATTGATAATAGTGCCGCCATTCTCTTCATTCTTTAATTCAGAAAATTTACTTTTAAATCCTTCGTTCGCTTTAGTGCTTTTGATGGGAGTATTTTACACTTCCATTGATTTTAAACAATTTATTCAATTGTCTATATTAGGTATTGTATTGCTAGCAGTATTTATAACCAGCCAGCACAATCATGTATATTCGTATGGACTGCCAATTATGATGACAATTTTCTTTGTCTTAATTTTTAAAAATCTAATAAATCATATTTTTCGAGTAGAGAAAATAGGAATTAATGAAATATATGCTAGCATTGCCGGCTACTTAGTTCTTGGAATAATTGTCGCTCCCTTTTTCGCATTGTTAGAGAAGGTACTACCCCATTCATTTAACCTGCCACAAAACCTTGATTTTTATGATTTCATATACTTCAGCTATATCACTTTGACTACAGTTGGTTATGGAGATATATTACCGATACATCCAATAGCCAAATCATTTACTATTCTTGTTGGCATATTTGGTCAACTGTATCTAACGATCTTAGTCGCTATTATCATAGGTAAGTACATCGCCTTTGATAAGCTAAAAATAATAAAGTAGTCTCTAATACAGAATAGAACAATTTGAAAAAATTTATAAAAATTAGCGAATCGATATAGGCCTTGATTATTTATCATTCAAATAAGAGTACGATTACTCAATCATTGAAATAAAATTAATTAGAATTAAATTATCTATCTGTCAATTTAATCTTAAATTAGAAGTATGGGAAAGAAAGAAAACAAAATCCAAAGTGAAGAAGAACTTAAGTTGATGGAGAATCCTCCGTTATATTGGACTAAAAAGGAGCCAAGAAAATCTTTGAGTACATACCTAAGAAATCAGAACAAATTCATACTTAGTTCCTTAGCCATAGCAGATAGAAAGGCTATGATTATGATCAGAGTAAATTCCACATTAGTATCTGCAATAATCGTATTCTATCAATATATAAATGAAAACATAGTTCATGGAAGCCTGATGGCAGTCGTACTAGTTCTAGGATCTGGTGGGGCATTAATAGTTTCAGTATTATCTGCACGTCCAAACGGTTTATGGTTTTTCCGATTCTTTAAAAAGAACATCGAACCGAAATACCCTGATTTGGAATACAATAATTTTATGGTGAGGGGACACACTACCTTAGATGAGTATGAAATAAGTATGGACAAAGTAGCTAGAAGTCAAGAGCTACAGATCGGAAATCAAACAAGATTTGCTTATGCACTAGAAAACTATCTTTCCAGCAAATATAGATTACTCGATATTGCTTATAACCTTTTCATTGTTACTTTTTTATTGATTTCTATAATATTCATAGTTGGCGTTTTATTCTAATTAACCTATCACATAGTCAGCTATCACAATATCTAATAATATTCAACATTTACCTTATCCTTTGCCTACTATTTAATAAGTAAGAAAAACTATTCATTTTGAAGAGAATAGGGATCAATATTAACAGTTTTAATTGAAAGAGGGCAAAGAAATATAGGTATCATCATTAGGCACTTTTGGAAATTATGATTTTTCCAATCTTCTCTCGCTTGCTCAATTCTCTCCTTTGAGGAAGATACAAAATTCCAATTGATATATCGCTCTTCAGGAAATGCTGGACCACTAAATAGTAGCACCCTTGTCCCTGCTTTGAGGTCTACCCCACATTCTCTATCCGTATCAGAAACTAGTAACTGTCCCTGCTCTACCACCTGTCCATCTAACTCTACCGTACCTGTATTGATAAGGATAGCGATCTCTCCTCTAAAGAGGTTTTTAACATTCAAAAAAGTATCTTCATTGGCAATAATATCCACTGCAAACAATTCTGAATGTACTGGCAACGGTGAAGTATGACCTAGCATACAACCTGCTAACAATCGATACGTCATGCCATCATCAGACCAAGTGGGTACTCTCCTTACATATATCATTAAGGTACTAATAATATACATTGAGATTTGCAGCATAGTCATTTGCATTATGGCTCTCAGTGTAATGTTTAGAAAGTAGATTTTTAAATTCTAGAAAGTCCTTGAAATGTTGACTTTGATATATATCATGCTGGTATATAGATTGTCATTTAAATCTTCTCGAGTGTTTTGCAGTAGTCTGAAATAAGGTGTAAGTTGATTGAGATTTTCTTTTCCAATCATTATGGATGGAGAATGAAATAACTGCAGAAAGTGAAAGAGGTTTTGTTCACTAATATTTTGAATCATAAACTCTTCTTCGAAAGAGATTACGTACCCTTCACCTTTTAGTGGTTTCTGGAAAGAGTGTACTTGTTCTTTAGTAAGAGGCACAATTACGCCTGTCGAAAGAGCAATCTCATTAAAATCAACTATGTGCTTTCCTTCACCATTCGTGATAACTAATGCATTAAACTTTATCCTGTGAGGATCGAAAGATCGTATTCGCTCTTTTCGCATCGATCATACAACTCAGATATCGAAATGAATTCGAAAGAAATCTTTTGTTTTACGAACCTCGTAAAGACTATATTTTCTATTTCTTTTGGCATATTTACTAGACATTACTTTTACTAATTCCTCTACATAATCGCAAATTGCGAATTATTATTGATAGTTGATTGATCTTCTATTGTTAATTGAGGTAAAGCCTATATAAAATGTGTGGTTCAGCTTAATTTTCATGTAGTGATAAAAAGAGAGACTAATACTCCCTAGGCCATAAAACAGTAGTAACAGAACGATCAGCCTCAGTAATAACCCAAACACGATCTCCATGAACTGAATGAGCCGAACTACAGTCATAAACCGAAAAGAGACGGCAACCAGAAACGAGAGCCATCTCATTGCTCTCGTGATCCTCAGCATCAACCTCACCCCAATCACCCTCCTCATGCCTCATAAGCGAAGTGTAAACAAAAGTGTGAAATGAAAGATCAGATAACATAAGAGACTGAATAGAAGAAGTGGCCACAACCTGACCCATAGAAAATGATGATGTAAGCATAATGTGAAATGTATATAATGAAACAATGTGTATGACGATGCATACTATCGATGCTATACCAGGGAAGAGAAATACATATGCAAGGTGGATCGCCGACGAAGGAGGTGCTAGGCTCGCAGAGCCAGACCTTGCAGATGTAGAGATCTGCACCTACCTATGCATAGAATAGTGTGTAGAAAACCTACTCTCTCACCGCTACAACAGTAATACTCAACATCAAGTCTGTGATGATAACCAGCGCCTCACCTAGCAACTCAAACTCCTCTACTAAATCATAATGCGAAGTGACACTAGTACCCGCAACAAGCCCAATATCACTAATAGAAGCCTCAAACTCATTGAGATCACCCCAATGACCCTGCTGATGCATACCCATGACAAACTCGATATACTCTAAAAACGTAGGTGACACAGATACAATGACAACTACGGAATGTGTGTAGTGGACTACGCCCACCTCAAATAAGATACTCATGATAATAGATGTATAAAATGAAGAAAAAAAGAGGAGCTAAAACAGCTCCCCTACAAATGAAACCAAAGTGACTGACCGAGCCCCTGGCGAAGACACAAGGAGCAACTGACCGTAAAGCTGAGAAGCCTCACGCTCATACTCGTAGATACTCGTGTAACTACTACTAAACTGATATGCCAATGCACATGACTGCGAATCTGGACCAAACAAATGACCAAAGTCACCAGACTGATGACGCTGAACTGAAGAACGAATGAAAAAGAATAAATCCAAATCAAGTGAAAGACACTCACTAACCTGCGGAGATAACTGAACTGTGCCAGCTGTAGATGATGTAACCATAACGATATAATATATAAATGATAAAATACTGATGAGTCTGATGCTCATACTATCGTATGCCTACTAAGGGAAGATGTACTTATATGCAAGGTGGATCGCCGACGAAGGAGGTGCAAGGGCTCGCAGAGACCAGACCTTGCTTATATGTAGATCTGTACCTACCTATGCATGAGTATGT
>CALLPN010000032.1 GCA_938015435.1 uncultured Saprospiraceae bacterium | reverse complement strand
TTTTTGGAAAGCGAAACGTCTAATACTAAGCTGTAGAGTTCTTGGAATTTTCCTTGAGCACTAAGTATAATAAAGTAATAATTGCATTGTATATACCAGTTGTGATTTCTTGCTTGTAATATTTTAAAGTTTTGAATGCAGTACTTCTCGGCGAGCGAATATTTTCGTTTTCCGACGAAAGCAAGAATTAAGCTATTTCTAAACATCCACTTAGAGGCTCTGTCTTCGAATGGTTTAAGATCGAATTTCTGAAGAGCTTCTTGGCAATATTTGATGGAATTGTCATAGTCGTCGATCAATATATAATAGGATGTTATAATATTGTAACTGTTTAAATAGAATTTAAAGCTATTGCACGTCTGCTTCAGTTCGAGTATTTGATCAACATAAGATTTCATTTCTCCGATCTGAACTGGACTAAATTTCGATTTTTGTGTTAAGTATATGTGAGATACTCTATTATAGAACTTTTCAACTTTAAGTTCATGGGATAGCGTTTTTTCTAAATCGTTTATTTCTGTTTCATATTTCAGCATTTTTTTCTTAGAGGGATTATTAATGCTATAATAATCATAGAGTATTCTTGCTGTCAGCAAAGTAAAATCTGTCATTTCGTACTGTGCGGCCTTTTTATAGGCTTTCTTGGCAATCTTTATCCCACTCCTCTTATCTAATCTATTCAGGAGTATTTGCATCAAACTGTAAGATCTCGCTACGTCAAATCGTGCTTTTTTTCGTTCCGAATGGTCTATAGAATCGTTTTGTAAAAAAAATGTTGCGTTCAACAGTTTTTTTTCCAATCGCGCTTTCAGTCGGTTGTAGTCATGCCTACTTCCTTCTTCCCCATACAATAGAGTCTTCCCTTCATCGTCACTAGTGATTTTGCCCTTGATGACAGCATCATATAGTTGCCATGCCTTTCCAGTATGTTTTTTCTTATCAAAGATGTCAATGTTCTCCACCCTTTCAGTATCGATGAGGTGACAAAGAGCAATCAAATTATCCATGTATTGTATATTTTTGCATTCTTATAATAATCTAATCTACTGTTTATAAATTACTTATGGTACGATTGTGTGTAGATTTTATTATAAATAACAGTATATATTTATAAAGGGCTGATAATTGGGGCATCACCAATCCTACCTAAATTTATGTCGGTAATTGATATTACCTCTCCTAGAGTAGAATGGTTTGCAGGGCATAGAAAATATAAAAGTCACTGATCACTTATATCATTTCTGTATGGATATGTCACTTTATATTTATCGGAAATCTGAATAATCTCAAGGCGGAAAACACAGTCTTAGCCGTAGCTAAGGCGAATATTTCTAACGATGAAATTAGTCAGATTTACTTAAATATATGAGACGATTTCAAGCAGATATGGTATTATTTGTGAGCTCAGGGACTGGCCTCATTTAAGGCTAGGTCGACTTCTTCATTCTATTCTGCTCAAGTAATTCCATCACGATCTCCCAAAGTTTTTCATATTGGATCACCTCTATCTCTGTAGATTGGAAGTTGGCGCTTGGATTGCTGGCCAGTAGCTTTTCGTGCAATTTTTCTGTGTAACGTTTCGCAGCTATCGGATGGAAATCCGCGTCAGCTACCTTAAGTAGCATTTTGATGAATAGATTGGATCGATACGTTTCGTCATTTTTTAGATACCTATTGGAGTACTGTTTGAGAGCGTCGAGCCGGTCTATGAGTTTCGAGTATTTTCTATCTAATAGTAGAAATAAGAACTGTATAATATGTATAGATATGTTCAGCCCTCTTTTGTCTTTACTAAACTTAGGGACATCATTAAGGAATCTAACTAAGCTAAATGGACGAAGTTTTTTGCCTGAGGTATCTAGCGAAGTGTCGATCTTATCCATTCTAATTAGAAAATGGATATAGGCTTCTATTACTTTCCAGTACTCATGTTTAAGTACATAGTTTTTGTAATTTTTACTTTTAGTAACTTTTAAGGTTAAGCTATACAAGGATTGGTATTTACTTTGAGCAGAAAGTAGGATGTACTGATAGTTGCATTGAGTATACCAGTGCAATTTACCTTCGTTTATAACCTTAAAATTTTCATTAACATACTTTTCTGCAAGCTCAAAATTTCGTTGTGGAATGGCGCTTAAGATTAAATTATTTCTAAACTTGTATTTTGCTAGATTATCATTGTATGGTTTGGCTTCGAAAAAATCAAGTGCGGATTGACAGCAACGTATGCATTCCTCATGTTGGTTGGATAGTATGTAATAGGATCCAAGCAGGTTGTAGGTTCTCAAGTTATACTTGAAGCTTTTAATTTCATTTTGATTAGCGGTTAATTTGTCGCACATACGTTTCATTGACGTTAATTCTTTTTCATTAAATTTTGATTTTTTTGTTAGATATAAGTTGGATATTTCGTTGTAATATTCTTCAGCTTTTAGCTCGTGATTGAGAGTGTGTATTAAAGTTTTTATTGATTTGAGGAATTCTATTTTTTTTCCTTTGTTCGGATTTGTAAGGCTGTAATAATCATACAGGTGCCTTGCTAGATATAATGCAAAATCCGTTTTCTCATATTTTATGGCTAGCTTATAGGTTTTAAGTGCAAGCGGAATGGCTATCTTTTTTTCATTTCGCTCTAGGAGTATGTTGAAAAGTGCAAATGATTTACCAATAGTGTGCACTACTCTTTTCACTTCATTGAATTCCGACCTTGATTGATCAACAAAAAACAGATTATTCAATAACTTCCCCTCCAATCTTTTCTTCAGTCTATTATAATCCTGACGATTCCCATCTACGCCATAGAGCAGAGCCATGCCTGCATGGTCATCTGTAATCTCTCCTTTGGTGATCGAGTCATAGAGTTTCCAGGTTTTGCCTTTGTGCTTTTTCTTATCGAATAGGTCGATATGCTCCACCCTTTGAGTAGCGATAAGTTGGCAAAGCGAAATTAGATTATCCATTTACTGCGTATTTTGTAAATATATGAATACTCTAATCTACTGTATTGTAATGTTTTATGTAAATAATGGTGTTCTTATTATTAATATAATAACTGCATATTGATAGTTAAATTGATACTTTAGGTATGGCATATCCTGCCTAAGTTTGTATTGGTAATAATACTTACCTCTCCTAGAATAGTATAGTTTGCAAGGCACAAAAGTCTCTGATCACTTATTTGTGAGCTCAGGGACTAGCCTCATTTAAGTCTAGGTCGACTTCTTCATTCTATTCTGCTCAAGCAATTCCATCACGATCTCCCAAAGTTTTTCATATTGGATCACCTCTATCTCTGTAGATTGGAAGTTGGCACTTGGATTGCTATCCAGTAGCTTTTCGTGCATGTCTTTCGTGTATCGTTTTGCCGCTATCGGATGGAAATCCGCGTCAGCTACCTTAAGTAGCATTTTGATGAATAGATTGGATCGATACGTTTCGTCATTTTTCAGATACCTATTGGAGTACTGTTTGAGAGCGTCGAGCCGATCTATGAGTTTCGAGTATTTTCTGTCGAGTAAGAGGAATAAGAATTGTATAATATGAATAGAAATATTTAATCCCCTTTTGTCTTTGCTGAATTTAGGTACGTCATTAAGGAATCTGGTAAGACTAAATGGTCGAAGTTTTTTGCCTGAGGTATCTAGCGAAGTATCGATCTTATCCATTCTAATGAGAAAATGAATATATGCCTCTATTACTTTCCAGTATTCATGTTTAATTACGAAATTTTTATATTTCTTACTTTTTGTAACTTTTAATGTCAAGTTGTAAAGAGATTGATATTTACTTTGAGCCGAAAGAAGGATGAATTGGTAGTTGCATTGGGTATACCAGTTTGAGCTATTCTCATCCAGTATTTTAAAATTTTCAGCAACATACTTTTCTGCAAGTTCAAAGCTTCTCTGTGGGATTGCACTTAATATTAAGTTGTTTCTGAACATATATTTTGATAAATTATCATCATAGGCTTTTGCTTCAAAAAACCTAAGAGCAGATTGGCAGCACTTAATGCATTCTTCGTGTTGATTGGTCAATATGTAATAGGATGCGACTAAATTATATGTTTCTAAGTTGTATTTAAAACTTTTTATTTGTTCTTGATGATTGGTCAATTCCTCACACATCATTTTCATTAGACTTAGTTCACTTTTGTTGAACTTTGACTTTTTAGTAATATAAAGATTTGAAATTTCGTTGTAATACTCTTCGGATTTAAGCTCATACTTTAAAATTTTTGCGAGGTTTTTTATTGATAAGTGTATTTCAGTTTTCTTCTTTTTGTTGGGATTGATTATGCTGAAATGTTCATAAAGATGCCTAGCGAGATATAATGCGAAATCAGTTTTTTCATACTTTATTGCTAAGTTGTAAGTTTTGAGTGCAATCGCAATGGCTATTTCTCTTTCATTTCTTTCTATTAATATATTAAAAAGTACAAATGATTTTCCGAGAGAGTGTATAACTCTTCTCATTTCGTTAAATTCAGACCTGGATTGATCTACGAAAAATAGCGTATTGAGTAACCTAGACTTCAGTCTTGAAACTAATTTTTTCGCGTTCTTCGTGTTCTCGCTTCCGTTATATATTGTGGAATTTACATCATGGATACTATTTATTTTTCCATTTATAAGATTTTCGTAAAGCTTTCTTGATTTAAAAGGAAGAGATTTCTTACCGTTAAATAGATCAATCTTTTTGATTTTCTGTTCTGATATTAATTTTGCTAATGATATAACTTCTTTCATTGTATTATGTAAATAATTGATAGTTAGTGTTTTATATGTTCTTTGAGAATATAATTGGGGTATTAAGTATGTCTATATTCGTACTTTATTCATTTCAATATTACGAGTTTTAATCTCATATTTGTCTATACTTAAGAAAGATTAAAAGTATATTTTTTAAGTTGTTTGTACTGTGCAATAGTTTGACTTTCAGACAATTGAATAGCAATACAGTTGGACGCTGGATGCTATCCCTAGTCGTAATATTTGTGTATTTGATTTCAGATTTAGCTCTAATCGATAGTATATTTGTTTTAACAAGTTGATTACTAACTAATTAAGACGATAAACATGGAAATTATACTATTATTACTGGAATTTATTGGGGACAATCATGGACCAGTTTAAAACAGATAAAAAGAATAAGTTCTCGACACCATTGACCTTAGGATTACTCTATTTAAAAGGGGTAGCGTAATACGATATATAAGGTCATACGATAGAGTGGATTATAGTCACGCTATATATCTACTCCCTAATCTAAAGGTGCTAGGTATTCGCCTATCCGCGGCGAATACCTTTTTATAATCAAAGTAATACTTACTTGTGTTACCTATATAAGCAAGTAATCGTATTCCTAAATATGTGCAAAAGTCTGTGAGCCTTAACGGTTTACAGACTTTCTTTATTTAAGCAAGTTAGTAGTACCACTTTCCTTGATAATTAGTAAAAGATCATGAGTAAAAGATCCAATGTTTATTTACAAAGTAAGTTTGCAATTATTATATCAATATTTCCATCTCAGATAGAAGCCTAAGGTCGTCACACTCGACTTAGCGCTCTTCTCTTTCTTAGCGGTTCATTCCATTATCAAATTATCTACAAAGCAAAGCCCCAAAAGAATCCCCAATAACATTCCAATCCATTATTCAAATGCAACACAATCCTCTTTCACATTCACCACCACTGAGAAAATTGCCTTCTCAAAATGAGCAACCCTTTCCATTCACATTTAACATGAAAGAACCCGTCTAATAATACAAATAAAACTTAGCACTCTTCTCTTTCTTAGCGGTTCATTCTTTCCATTCAGATCTAACGTGAAAGAACCCGTCTTAGCGGTTCATACTATCATCTAATTATCAAAAAAAGTCATAAATGCCATCACCATTACAACTTGACACAAACATTCTTAGCCTCCGTAAAAAATCTAAGCACCTCCAATCCACCCTCTCTACCCACACCACTAGCTTTCATACCCCCAAACGGAGTCCTCAAGTCTCTGAGTAACCAGCAATTGATCCATACAACGCCAGCTTCTACTTCATTAGCCAGGTTATGAGCCTTCTTGATGTTACTCGTCCAGATAGTGCAAGACAGTCCATAGACGACACCATTAGCAAGTGACAAAGCTTCTTCCACAGATGAGAAAGGCGTAATAGTAACCACAGGCCCAAATATCTCTTCCTGATTACATCTAGCATTAGGGCTTAATCCAGTAATGATAGTAGGTCTTACAAAATACCCATCAGAGCACCGATCGTCTAACTTTACTTGATGGCCTCCAGTTTCTATAGTTCCACCTTCTTCTTTAGCTATTTCTATATACGAGAGCACCTTTTCCATGTGAGATTTAGATACAAGAGCGCCCATCTGAGTGCCGTCATTTTGTGGATCACCCACTTCCATTCTACTCACTTTTTCAGTAAAATCTTTTACAAATTTTTCATAGATCTTATCTTCTACAATGATTCTACTTCCACATAGGCATATCTGTCCCTGATTAGCAAACGAGGATCTTACCGTAGTATTAAGCATTTCATCATAATCGCAATCCGCAAATATGATATTAGGATTCTTTCCACCCAGCTCCAATGACAATTTTTTAAACATCGGCGCCGCTTTTGCAGCTATGATCTTACCCGTAGTAGTACCTCCAGTAAATGATATAGCCTTGATTTTCGGATGAGTAACTATAGCATCTCCCACTGCTGGTCCAGTTCCATGAAGTATATTCAATACGCCTGGAGGAAGACCCACTTCCTTACACACTTCGGATAGTAAATATCCTGTCAGAGGCGTCACTTCAGACGGTTTAGCGATCACACAGTTTCCTGCCGCCAATGCAGGCGCTATTTTCCAACTAAATAGATAGATCGGTAGATTCCATGGAGAGATACATCCAACCACTCCTATAGGTTGTCTCAAAGTATAATTGATAGCTACGCCAGGCATACTATGCGACTCCGAACTAAACTGCGTAATAGCATGACCAAAATGCTCGAAATTACTAATCGCTCGTGGTATATCCACCGCTCTAGCCAATGAGATTGGTTTACCATTATCCTGAGATTCCGCCGCTACAAATTCTTCAAACCTTGCCCTGATACCATCCGCGATAGCAAACATATATTTGGCCCGTTCATTATGATCTAAAGATGACCAAGAAGGGAATGCAGCTTGGGCTGCCTCTACAGCCATCTGTACATCCTCACTTTGACTGTCAGGTATAGTACCAAACACTTTTCCAGTAGCAGGTTCGATATTATCAAGATGCTTACCACCTTGAGGATCTAATAATTCACTGTTTATATAATTCTGTATTCTCATAATCTCTTAAATATCTAAATGTAGATCCAAGTATAAAATTAAAGTTGCTGCTTGAAAAATTTGAAGAGCAAAGGAACACTATCTTTTAATTTTGGGCCTTGACTAATCTAATGCCGCAATTAAAATTTCAATGTAATAAAAAAGCAGATTTTAGTCTAATCTTTTTCACCAGAGTAAAAGTGTAGATTCGTTAAGAAACGGCGAATCCTTGGAGCCGTTTTAGAATGTAGACTTTGGTTTAGTTGTGAGTGTACGAACAAATAAAACTCCTTTGAAAAACCGTCCTTTTTTTGTTTCGTTTTTTTCGACGAGGAAAAAAATGAAAGCCTAGATGGCGAAGCGACGTAACAAATGTTAAAATAGTGAATCAATCTATTTTTGAACCCGACGCGCTTCCTTCAACAAAAAATAAGAACGTTTATAATCTCATTTATTAAAGTTTAGTTTTTCTAATTCCTTTCAAAAGCTTAGTCGAATGCATAAGATAAAATAGCTTACTTTAACCTGCTAATTTGCAGTTTTTCAAAAAAAACTCTATCCTCACTTACTACTAAAATAAAACCCTAACCTCTCTTTCATTTCAGCCGGTAGTTCAGGTAATTCAGATCGCGGTATCAGCAGTGTACTAGCATTATGAAGATCACCAAATATATGATGGTTCTCCGCAGTTTTTGCTAGATATTTATGACCAGAACTTCCTCCAGTTCCTACTTTATTACCAAGCATACGCAGTACCATCTGCGCATGACGAAATCTCCACGTCGCTAAAAAATCATCAATATCTGTCAACCTACTCAATAGCCTAAATGGCATCTGCAAGATAGGCTCATCTCTATACAGATTGATAAATAAAACAGCGATGGTTGCCTTATAAGACATCTTTACTTCACCCTTCTCTAGTAACTCTTCATGCTTTTTCTCATCCATGATATTAGCGAAGTAAGTATGAGTATCTCCTAGCATTTTAACCCTCATCTCTTTGTAATGATCATCAAGTACTTCGGTCGCCATAATTGCCTTCTTCTCTTTGGCAAGCATAGTCTCTACAGCATTCTGATAATACTCTAAGAAATTAAATTCACCCAGCTCTAAGAAAGGAGTTCTCTCTAGCCAACCCTCCACTAATTGAAGCACAGATTGATTCGCTTCTAGCTTTTGTAAAAACTCTTTTTTCTTCTCATCAAATACACTTTGGTACCCATGTCCATGGTAAGTATGTCTCTTCTCTTCTTTGAGTCCAAGCAGGACTTCCATTTCTCTAAATTGGAAACTCTGAAATCCTGAAGCAGGAAAAAGATAACTTCTAAAATCCAAGAAGTCTAGAGGTGTCATACTTTCCAGTACACGTATCTGCTCTATCAATAATCGAAATATACCAATCACTCGATCTAGACGGCCAACACATGTATTTAGGTTTCGCTCATCCACGTTATTATTCTGAAACATATCCGCCACAGAATATAACTCATGGTTGATTTGCTTAAACCATAATTCATATACCTGATGCGTAATGATAAACAGCATTTCCTCATGCGCAGGTTTACCCAATTCTACACTCCTTAGCGTTTGCGCACTCAAGAGCTTTTCTAATTCTAGATAACTATTATAATGTATTGCTGAATACTCAGAATCTTTACTCATCTACAGTTTTTACTTTTTCAATAATAAATCACCACCCCCCCCCCCTCAAAAAGAGATCGAATCTTCAAGTCAACTTCAACTCTCGCTGACGGTCTCCTGACCGCTCAGCGTTCTCTCACTCTCTCACTCTCTCACTCTCTCACTCTCTCCATCTCTCACTCTCACTCTCACTCTCACGCTCACTCTCACTCTCACTCTCAATCTCAATCTCCCACTCTCTCCATCTCTCCATCTCCCAATCTCTCAATCTCCTATATAAGCCATCGCCTTAATCTCCACTAACAAATGTGGATGAGGAAGCTGATGCACAGCTACAGTAGTCCGTGTTGGTCCATCATAATCAAAGAATGATCCATATACTTCATTATAGCCACCAAAGTCGTTCATGTTTACTAGAAACGATGTGACATCTACTACATCTGCTAAACTAGATCCTTCAGTTTTTAGAATTGAATCTATGTTTTCAAGCACTGCTTTGGTTTGTGCTCTGATATCCAGATTAGTAGTACCCATTTCATCTACTTCTACTCCTGCAAAAGTATTATCTGATCTTCTACTACTAGTTCCAGATACAAATAAGAAGTTACCTACTTTTTTGATGTGAGGATACTTTCCTCTAGGTTTAGCTTTCCCTTTTATTACTTGTGATTTTATACTCATCTATTTTTTTTCTCTTAGTTCTCTTCTCAATATTTTACCCACATTACTCTTAGGTAATTCATCACGGAACTCAACTTCTTTAGGTACTTTATATCCAGTGCAATGTTGTTTGCAAAATGTGATAATTTCTTTCTCTTTAAGCGAATTGTCTTTTCTTACGATAAATACCTTTACCACTTCACCTGATTTCTCACTAGGGATACCTATAGCTGCAACTTCCAGTACTTTCGGATGCTGTGCGATCACATCTTCTATCTCATTTGGATACACGTTGAATCCAGATACTAGGATCATATCTTTTTTTCGATCTACGATCTTGAAAAAACCATCAGTATCCATCATTCCGATATCTCCAGTACACAGCCAACCATCTTTTATCGTTTCTGCAGTCTCTTCAGGCTTTTTATAGTAACCTTTCATTACCTGTGGTCCTTTGATTTGAATCTCTCCAGATTCACCGGCACCAAGCTTGATTCCGTCTTCATCTACGATACGCATATCAGTCGAAGGTATTGGAAGTCCTATGGTCCCCATTCTCGCAGTTCCATCTATTGGATTTACAGAAGCCACTGGAGAAGATTCTGTCATTCCGTACCCTTCACTAAGCGTACATCCAGTTACCTCTTTCCATTTAGTAGCCACTACATTTTGTAGAGCCATTCCTCCAGCGACAGTGATTCTCAATTCGCTAAAATCCTGCGCACTGAAATCATCCTTATTAAGCAATGCATTGAATAGAGTATTGACTCCAGTCATCACATTTATTTTATGATTTTTAAACTCCTTCACTATCGAATCCAGATCTCTAGCATTGACTATCAGTATAGTCTTAGCACCATAGCTCATCATAGCCATACAGTTTACTGTAAAAGCAAAAATGTGGTACATAGGAAGTGGTGATAATGTTACATTTTTTCCATCATCCATTGAGTTCGATAACCATGCTTTGATTTGAAGCATATTGGCCAGTAGATTTCTATTGGTTAGCATCGCGCCCTTTGCTACGCCGGTCGTACCACCTGTATATTGATGTACGATTACATCTTCGCCACAGGTTTCTACATCCGTCAAGGTAAATTTCGACCCTTGCTTGATAGCATCTTTCACAGTAACCGTATTAGGAATAGTGAATTTAGGTACCATTCTTTTAACCTTTCTGACTATAAAGTTGGTGAAGCCACCTTTTATAGCGCCTAGCATACCACCGATACTAGTAGTGATTACGATGCTGATATCGGTATTACCCAGGATCTGCTGTAAGTTGCTGGCAAAGTTCTCCGCAATAACGATTGCTTTCACATCACTATCGGTAAACTGGTGCTCCATTTCTCTAGGAGTATACAGTGGGTTAGTATTCACGATAACCAATCCTGCTTTCAACGCACCGAATAGTGCAACTGGATATTGAAGAAGGTTAGGCATCATTAATGCAATTTTATCACCCTTTTCAAGCCCACGGGATTGCAAGTAAGCACCAAAATGAGTACTAAGCTTATCTAATTTATCATAAGTCAGTACAGCTCCCATACATTCAAAAGCTTCTTTCTTTCCATTCTTTTGGAAGCAATCCTTGATGAACGCTAACAAAGAATCATATTGATCTGCATTTATATTGGCAGGTACTCCTGCTGGATAGTTGGCCAGCCATGGTCTATTTTCCATAATCTTCTATTTCTTTCTTTCTTATTCAAATGTAAAGACATTTATCTCTTAAGTGTTAAATGTACAAACACTGAACGAAATTATAGTTGATCAGTAGTACGAGATAACAAAGGGAATGTTTTTTAAGTCTAAAATTTTGCTGAATGCTATGTGTTTATTGAATTAGGGCCTCGTGTTCATCAATCTCTACAAGCTTACCGATTACGGTACAAATTACATTTAGCTCTGAAAAACAGCTAAAAAGAGTTTCTGATCGGTAAGCACGACCGAAAGGACAGATTGATGAGCAGATATGTTTATCCGATACTATCCATATTTCAATATCTGAAATTCAACAATCAGAAAGAAAGTCGAACAACACGCTAAGCGGATTAGCTGAATGATTATAATGTGGCCCAGCAGTGGCTTGCGCAGCAAACACGCCTAGTCGGAGTGGGATGTGGCCCAGCAGTGGCTTGCGCAGTAAACACGCGTAGTCGGAGTGGGAATGTGGCTTTTTCGTAGAAAAAACACATGGACTCCGAACACATGACTCCGAACACATGGACTCCGAACACATTGGACTCCAACTGGCACATTGAATAACTCCAACGTTTGACCACCTCAGAGGGCAGACACTAATTGGATCTTTATCTCTCATTTAGTTATGAGAATGTTTTGTATCCAATAAGTGCACGACAAAGCCACAACTAAACATTGAATGCAAAAAGAAAACCGTCCAAGCAATGGCTTGCGCAGGAAACGCGCGTAGTCGGTAGACAACGTAATACAAGAACATAACAAGTCAAATAAACCCAAAGACAACTCACTCTAACCTTGCATTCCACGAATAAAATTTTATCTTTGCGCTCGTTTTGTCAAAAAGGCAAAAGATATTTTTAACTCACACTGTCTAGGCTATAGAGCTAAGACATACAAACCTGATTCTTTTGTATGAATACTGAAGATAAGAATCTTGAAGCAACTCAAGAAGAAACAGTAGCAACTGAAGTAGTAGATACTCCAGCTCCAGCTGCTTACGAAGGCCCAGACCTTCTAGACCAAACTCCTCACGATCAATTCGATTGGAGTATAGGTAATAAACATACTCTCGCTTACTCAGAGAAAGAAATCGAAGACTATCTTACTCAATACGAACAATCGCTATCGACTATCGGTCAGAGTGAAATCGTAATGGGTAAAGTTACAGCCATCCACGATGGTGATGTTGTCTTAGATGTTAATTATAAGTCTGATGGACTTGTATCTCTTTCTGAATTTAGAGACATGCCAGATCTTAAGATCGGCGACGAAGTACCAGTATACGTAGAAGACAAAGAAGATCTTAGAGGTCAACTTGTACTATCTAGAAAGAAAGCTAAGCTTCTAAAAGCTTGGGAAGATCTAGTAGACTCTTACGAGAATGGTACTATACTAAAAGGTACTATTGTATCTAAGACAAAAGGTGGATTGATCGCAGATTGCGGTGGACTAGAAACATTCCTACCAGGATCTCAGATTGATATCAAACCTATCATCGATTACGATGCATATGTTGGTAAGACAATGGAATTCAAAGTAGTGAAGATCAACGAAGCGATCAAAAACGCAGTTGTATCTCACAAAGCACTTATCGAAAGCGATCTCGCAGAACAAAGAGAGATCATTATCGCTGGTTTAGAAAAAGGACAAGTACTAGAAGGTACAGTGAAGAACCTAACGGACTTCGGTGCATTCATGGATCTTGGAGGTGTAGATGGACTTCTATATATCACAGATATCTCATGGGGACGTATCAACCATCCAAGCGAAATATTAGAGCTTAACCAAAAGCTAAATGTAGTAGTGCTAGACTTTGATGAGAACAAGAAAAGAATTTCTCTTGGACTCAAGCAACTGCAACCACATCCATGGGAAGTACTTCCTGCAGATGTTAACATAGGTTCTGTCGTGAAAGGTAAGATCGTAAACATCGAAGATTACGGTGCATTCTTAGAAATCATACCAGGTGTTGAAGGACTAATTCACGTATCTGAGGTAAGTTGGAGTAACCAGCCTGTTAACGCTAGAGAATTCTTTACTCTTCAACAAGAGTTTGAAGCTAAAGTGGTAACTATCGACAGAGACGATAGAAAAATGTCTCTATCGGTTAAGCAACTATCAGAAGATCCTTGGGATAAAATTTCTGAAATGTTCCCTAATGGTAGCAAGCACTCAGGAGAAGTTAAGAATTTAACTCCTTATGGTGTATTTGTAGAGCTTAAAGAAGGAATTGGTGGTATGGTTCATATCTCTGATTTATCTTGGACTAAGAGATATTCTCACCCATCAGAATTTACTAAGGTAGGAGAGACTATTGATATCACTATTTTAGAAGTGGATCAAGAAAGCAGAAAGCTTTCTCTAGGACATAAGCAACTAGAAGAAAATCCATGGGATACTTTTGAAAACGTATTCCCTGTAGGATCTTACCACGAAGCAACTATTATTAAGAAAAATGATAGAGGTGGAGTAGTTCAACTTCCTTATGGTTTAGAAGCATATGCTCCTATCAAGCACTTAAGAAAAGAAGATGGTTCTACAGCAAATGCTGACGAAACTCTAACATTCAAAGTGATTGAGTTCAATAGAGACGATAAGCGTATTATAGTTTCTCATACTAGATATCATGACGATATCCAAAAAGAGGCTGATAATACAGTAAGAGAAGAGAAGAGAACTGAGAGAAATGAAACTAGAAAATCTATCAAGTCAACTCAATCTAAAGTAGAAAGAGCAACTCTTGGAGAACTAGATGTATTCTCTCAACTTAAGCAACAATTGGCAGCAGATACTCCTGCACCAGCTAAGCCAGCTGCAGCACCTAAGGCAGAAGCTCCAAAAGAGGAGGTTAAAGTTGAAGAACCAGCTAAAGTTGAAACTCCTGCACCAGCAGCAGAAGCACCTAAAGCAAAAGCTCCAACTAAAAAAGCAGACGGTAAGCCAGATGATCTTAAAAAGATTGAAGGTATAGGCCCAAAGATTGGCGAATTACTGACAAACAATGGAATCCCTACTTTCGAGGCTTTAGCTAACGCTGAAGTTGAGACGATCAAAGGAATTCTTGCAGAAGCAGGTAGCAGATACCAAATGCATAACCCAACATCATGGCCTATTCAGGCAAGGTTGGCTGCAGACGGTAAATGGGACGAGCTGAAAGTTTGGCAAGATGAGCACGACGGTGGAAAAATGTAAACAGAAATTACTTACTGTTTATTAGATATAGGTGCCCTTCAAATTAATTCTTGGAGGGCACTTTTTTTTAGTACAATTAACGGGTTGCGTATTACATGATGATGACCAGTCTTGATATAAATGAAGTGTTTTTCACTCATAAGATTTTGATCTTCATCCATTTGATCCGATTTGTTTAATGATCTTCTCTCAATGGATTGTTAAGTATATTCTCCAACCACGACTACTAAATAGTATTTATCGTAGGGAGCAAAAATTGTTTAATAATTCGGACTTAAAAATTAAACAAAAATACTATTCATATGTATTACTACCTTACGATAAATTAAGAAAAAAAGAGTGAAAAAGATAGTTGTTATTGGAGCAGGGTTTTCTGGATTGGCGGCAGCTACAACTCTTGCAAGCGCAGGCCATGATGTTACTTTGTTAGAAAAGAACTCAACTCCAGGTGGTAGAGCACGACAGTTCAAATCTGAAGGCTTTACGTTTGATATGGGGCCAAGCTGGTATTGGATGCCAGAGGTATTTGATCAATATTTTGATAAGTTTGGCAAGTCTGTCTCAGATTACTATGAGTTAATAAGACTAGACCCCTCGTATACAGTTTGTTTTGGAAAAGACGACTACGTTGGCATTCCAGCGTCATTCAAAGAGTTATTGACCTTATTTGAATCTTTGGAAATGGGAGCTGCCGATAAACTTGAAAAATTCCTAGATGAAGCCGCATATAAGTACAAGGTAGGAATGGAAGAGTATGTCTGGAAGCCAAGTCTAAGCATTACGGAGTTTTTTGATTTGAAAGTGATCAAAAGTGCATTCAAACTGCAGATGTTTTCCTCGATATCAAAGCAGATTAGATCTCTTTTCAAAAATCCTAAGATTATTCAACTACTAGAGTTTCCTGTACTTTTTCTAGGTGCTACACCTCAAGATACCCCAGCACTATACAGCCTTATGAATTATGCTGATTTGAAATTAGGGACATGGTATCCCAAAGGAGGAATGTTCAAGATAATAGAGGGCATGGTAGACCTAGCATCTGAAAAAGGAGTTAAGTTCAAATATGATCATGAAGTTACGGCCATCAATATTCAAAAGGGCGAAGTTCGTTCAGTTGAAACTGCTGAAGTTCAAATTGAATGCGATTATGTTGTTGCAGGGGCAGATTATCACCATATCGAACAAAAGGTTATTTCTAAAGAATATAGACAATATGATGAGTCTTACTGGGACAATAGAAAAATGGCCCCTTCATCATTGTTATTCTATTTAGGTTTAGATGCCAACATTCCAGAAATACACCACCATACATTGTTCTTTGATACAGATTTCGATGTTCATGCAAAAGAAATCTATAAGGATCCTCAGTGGCCATCTAATCCGCTTTTTTATATGTGCGTTCCTTCGGTAACAGACAATAGTATTAGCCCAGAAGGTTGTGAAAATGTATTTTTACTAATGCCATTAGCTCCAGGAATACAAGATACTCCAGAGCTAAGAGAAAAATATTTTGATATATTGTTGAATCGAATAAAGCAGCAATGCGACATAGATATTAGAAAGAACATCGTATATAAGAGGTCGTATTGTATCGATGATTTTAAAAACGATTACAATGCGTATAAGGGCAATGCCTACGGATTAGCAAACACTTTAGACCAAACTGCTATACTAAAACCGAGAATGAAGAATAAAAAGATTTCAAATCTGTATTTCGCAGGCCAGTTAACGGTTCCTGGTCCTGGTGTTCCACCTAGTATTATATCAGGGCAGATGGTGGCCAATGAAGTAATCAAAAGTATAATGAAACATGGAAAATAATTTCAAGACTTTATATACTGACGTTTGTACCCAATGTTCTAGCCTCATTACCAGAAGGTACAGTACCTCCTTTTCGATGGGGATTCGTGCTTTTGACAAGCAATTTAGATCGCCAATATATTCGATCTATGGATTTGTAAGATTTGCAGATGAGATTGTAGATACTTTTCATGATCAAGACAAGAAGTACCTGCTTGATAAATTTAGGTCTGATACTTATGAAGCTATTGAAAGAAAGATAAGTTTGAATCCCGTTTTAGAAGCATTTCAGAATATTGTAAATCAATATAGTATTGGTATAGATCTGATAGATGCTTTTCTAGACAGTATGGAAATGGATTTGCATGATATAGAGTATGACGAGGCTCTTTTAAAAAAATACATTTACGGTTCAGCTGAAGTAGTTGGGTTGATGTGCCTTAAAGTCTTTTGCGAAGGGAATAAAAAAGAATATGATAGACTTACAGATCCCGCGTGTGCCTTAGGATCGGCATTCCAGAAAGTTAATTTTTTGAGAGATATGAAAAGTGACTATGACTTTAGAGGACGCACTTACTTTCCCGGCATTAATTTTTTGACATTCAACAAAGAACAAAAGATTACGATAGAACAAGATATTCAGAAAGAGTTTGATGCAGCCTATCTAGGAATCAAAGAGCTTCCATCTGGAGCTCGTCTTGGAGTATACACTGCATATAAGTATTATAGGGCTTTATTCAATAAGATCAAATTGGCGGATGTAGATGAGATTAAAGACAACCGAATTAGGATCCCTAATTCCAGAAAACTGATTTTATTAGGGTCTTCAGCCCTAAAAAATAGGCTTAATCTACTTTGATATAAAATAATTCAAGAATTTTTTGTATAAATTCTTTGTCCAAAGAAGTACTAATTTGTTGGTATTCAAATAGTTGTATATTGAGTTTATTCGATAAGTAATTTAGGCAAATAAAGTTGATAGAAAAAAGCAATTAAATGCTTGGAGATGTGGAAAGTCTACGTATCTTTGCGATCCCTTACAAAAGGTGTAGGGGAAAAGAGAAAGTTCATTGACACGATGGGAATAGATAAAAAAATAGGTTTGACGACCTAATCTACTTTAAATAGTAGGAAAGAAGATGTTACGTAAAGTAACGTTAGTGTGTTATTACATATTAATACGATAATAACTAAATTTTGAAGTTATAAAGGAACAGACTATGGAGAGTTTGATCCTGGCTCAGGATGAACGCTAGCGGGAGGCTTAATACATGCAAGTCGA
>CALLPN010000031.1 GCA_938015435.1 uncultured Saprospiraceae bacterium | reverse complement strand
GAACTTTCGATTTCAATTTCGACCTTGTGGAGAAATATTATTTGAATCATGAAATTGCGATACGAGGTGCTTTGTCATTCCAACTGTAGTGGAGGAAAAAAAGCTGAACTTTCGATTTCAATTTCGACCTTGTGGAGAAATATTATTTGAATCATGAAATTGCGATACGAGATGCTTTGTCATTCCGACCGTAGTGGAGGAAAAAAAGCTGAACTTCGATTTTAATTTCGACCCTGTGGAGAAATATTATTTGAATCATGAAATTGCGATACGAGATGCTTTGTCATTCCGACCGTAGTGGAGGAAAAAAAGCTGAACCTTCGATTTTCAATTTCGACCCTGTGGAGAAATATTCCTTAATCCCATTATTAACTATCCATCTAAAACCAAATCTCTTCAGCCAAGCGATAAGTATTGGCATGAGCATCTATGATGTCCGCAAGACGTGGACTGTATCCGCCACCCATACTGATAGCAACGGGTAGGTCGTTTCGTTTGCAAGTCTCTAATACGATTCTATCTCGTTCTTTGCATCCGGCGATACTCACAGAGAGTCTACCTAATTTATCGGACTCTAATATGTCTACGCCGCTTAGATAGAATACAATGTCAGGTTCTACTTCATCGATTAATCGTGGAAGTATTTCTTTCACTGTTTTGAGGTATAGTTCATCTTCAGTTTTATCTGGTAATGCGGTATCCAAATCCGAATTTTCCTTGCGAGTAGGGTAGTTGCGTTCACCATGTACAGACCAAGTATATACTCTATCGTCACCTTCAAATATCTTAGCTGTTCCATTACCTTGATGTACATCGAGATCTACGACTAAGGCTTTTTTTATGGAGCCTTCCGCCAATAGGTTATGTGCGGAGATCGCAATGTCATTATAGATGCAAAATCCTTCGCCATGATCTGCAAATGAATGGTGCGTGCCTCCAGCGATATTCATTGCTACGCCATGTTGCATGGCATATTTGGCACATTGTAAGGTACCATTTGCGATGTGTCTTCCTCGCTGTATAAGTAGAGGAGTCATTGGAAATCCAATCGCTCTAATCTCTTTTGCGGTGAGTGTTTGATTTTTTAATTTATCTAGAAATTCCGGAGTATGGGTAAGCAATATTTGTTCATCGCTTAGTGGCTCAGGATGAAAAAATTGATCTTCATTTACAGTACCCTCATAGATCAACTGCTCAGGAATCAGTTCATACTTGATCATAGGAAACCGATGCTTCTCTGGCAAAGGGTATTTGTATATAGGGCTGTAAGCGATCTTAAGCATCTTGTGGTTTAAAAGATTCACTTAACTAACAAGATTACTTGACGATAGTTACATCTCCGTAGAATGGTTTGATAACACCATTTTCTAGTACTTCGATTAGATAGACAAATACACCTGGATTGAGTTCTTCACCATTGAATGTTCCATCCCATCCTTGACCTATCTCTGTGATATAATTCTCTTTTCGATACATCTGATTTCCCCATCTATCATATATAGTCATAGAGACAATCTCCTTGCTAGCAGATTCGCTAGGTACGATATAGAATACATCATTATTACCATCTCCATTAGGACTAAACACATTAGGAATAGTATAGGTAGGTACAGTTGGAACCTCTTCTGCCATGACAGGAATGGTAATTGTCAGATCACATCCCTCGCCGTAATTAATCGTGATGGTATACTCTGTATCTTCTGTGATTAGGAACGTAGGATCTAGACAATCGGTACAACTCAGTCCACTTGTTGGTGTCCAATCTATAGAGTTAATTTCGTCCATTGATATGCCGGTAACAATAATCTGATTGTCGATTACATTAGAGCTCAATATAGGAGTAATGAAATCAGTAATACTGTAGGAAGTCATCGTTTGGCAACCATCAGCATCTGAGATATCTATAGTCCCATCTCCTGATAGGTTGTCAATAGTATATGGCAATGATTCTATTGAAATCGTTGCCCCATTAATATCTATATAATTGTGAGGTCCATTACCAGTGATATTCGTAATCAGTAATTGCCCATTATTAGGATTGTCGCATGTAGGTTGTATACTTTCTGATACGGCTATAATACCATCGAAGTTCAATTGGATATTTGCAATACTATCGCAGCCGTTGCTTGCTCCATTAGCTATCATTTCTGATCCCATAGGATTGTTAAGGTCGTATGTAGTACCATTGATTATTATTTCATAGTCTTCATCACAGCTAGAGTTGATGAAAGGACCTTCTGGAATTTCTAGTAAGCTTAGATTTATATTTACAATACTATCACATCCATTACTTGCTTGGCCAGTGAATGTTTCTGTTCCTATGAGTTGATCTTCATCGTAAGTAGTACCATTGACCATTATAGATTCTCCTGGGCAGATCGCATCATTTTCTATTCCCGTTGCTGGATCGAGGAATGTCAAATTGATCATCACCATACTATCACATCCATTGACAGAGCCATTCATTATAGTTTCAGTTCCAATCGGATTACTGAGATTGTAAAGTACACTATTGACAGTGATGCTGAAGTTGGGATCACAAATAGTATTCATTTCCATTCCTACATCAGTAGTGATAAGAGTAAGGTTGACATTGATAATACTATCACAACCTCCAATGCTCCCACCTACAATAGTATCGGAACCCATTAGATTGTTTTGATCATAGACGATACTATTAAACGTGAGCGGCTGATCTTGACAGATGTCTTGGATTACATCATTGATACTAGCATTTCCAAACGTAAGATTTACGATGATTGTACTATCACATCCATTGGCAGATCCATCCGTTATAGTTTCACTTCCAGTTGGGTTACTTTGATCATAGACGACTCCAGCTACTATAATTGATTGTCCGGTGCAAAGTGTATTGTTCAGCATGTTGGTTACAGGATCTGCAAACATAAGGTCCACCATAATAATACTATCACATTGTCCAAGACGAGGAATTGTGATTTCACCTGAAGAGTTAGAAGCGTTAAAAAACTCTCCACCATATTCCACTGTCTCATCTCCGCACAATGTTTCGTTAACTATAAAAGTAATTTCCTCTCCAATGATGAAATTATCTGGAGTAATATTAATATCTGTTACACAATCTCCTAAAACTACAGAGCTCACAGTAATGGTATATTCAATGCCAGAAGGAAGGTTGTAAGGCCCTAGATCTACCTGTAAAGGTAACGTACCAAAAGCGGGTAGTAGAGGATCAAAATTATCATATAGAATCGATATCGGTAATTCAGGAAGTGAACCATTAATCTCTATTGTAAATTCGAAATCAAAGAAATAAGTATAATCAAGCTCTATATTTAAGGTGTCTCCACATATGGTATTTTCGATAACTTGTAAATCGAATATAGGTTCTGGAAGAATGAGTAAATCTATAGCAGCGGTAGATTCAGTACAATCCGTTCCTCCTACAGAATAGATAGCTGATATATTTATCGCAGTTCCAGCTGGTAATGATGACCATTGGTCAATAGCCAATATACCATCGGGTATTTCGATATTGGAATTGTCAGCATCTAGAAAAGTACCACCTGAGGAAGCGCCATCGAGATAATCAAATAGATTGATTTCTGTCGAAAAGCAGATTGTATCTTGAACAGGATTTCCTGCAGTTACGCTATTCGTTACGTCTAATTCTATTTGGATATTATCACTGGGACAATTACCATTTCCAGGCACTGTGTGGATAAATATAAATGTACCCACTCCTAGTATCGCAGTATTAACACTGTTTCCTGTCAATGCACCTGTACCATTGGGATCGCCAAATGTACCTATGTTATTATTTCCCTCGAGTAAGGTTTCTAGATTAACGGTACTTCCCACACAGGTACTTCCAAATACATCTTCACCTGCATCTGGTGATATGTTTATTTCAATGGTCAGATTAGCAGTATCAGGCGTACAGATGCTATCTGTTATTCCTACGATATATTGTAAATTGTACATGTCTGCGTCTAGGTCATTAAGATCAACCATAGTTAGATTCGTAACATCGATTGCCGCTCCACCTAATACAATTATGGTATCATCGATTCCTGTTATATTCCAAAATGAATTGAGATCGATATTACTAAATTCACCTTCGCAACCGACTAGGAGATCTTGACCTCCAGCATTAAATTGCTGTTGCAGATTGATTTGCAAATGACTCGTATCATTGCCACATTCGATATTTTCGATGACATACATGAAATTGATCACTCCAGTAATACCAGATAGATCTACTTGAGTACTATCAGTATCATCCATGATGACTCCCATATCGTCGCTCCATATTCCTAATGTATCTGCCGGCTCAGTCAACAAAGCAGTAAGATTGACAATGAATGGGTTAGTGGTCACGCAAAAGTCGATTGTATCACCCACTCCAGCAGTCGGACCTTGACCAATATTGATTATTATTTCTTCATTGGCTATACAGCCATTATTATTATCAAACGCATATATAGTGTCGGTAGCAAATATAGTATCACCTACCATGAGCTGCATACCCATACCATTGGGTTCGGTAAAGTATGATTCATTACTAGTTAGTAAGGTGCCATCGATAATCGGTAGCTCATAGGTGCCACAAGTATCGATATTGATCACCTCGATGTCTGGTTGGCTATAGATCGTAACTACGAATGAAGGTTCATTACTACTGCAAGAGGCAGCAGGATCAAATATGAATAGCGTGGTAGTAGTAAGTATTATATTCCCAGGAATGTATAAATCACCATTTCCCCCAGACATGGAGTAATAAGCAGCAGTTGTATTTATTCCAGTGCCAGTGATTTCTGGTAAAGTATATGAGGTACAGCTTGTCGTATCATTTGGTTGATCGAAAGTAGTTCCTGGAAGAATATTTACATCTACCATAATCTCATCTTGACAATCAGCAACACCTGTATATACAAAAAGGTCTACACTCGAACTTAGAATCGCTCCTGGTGCAAAGCTCGTTCCTCCTTGATTGGTTTCAGTGAAATACATTTCACTACCAGAAAGATTAGTGCCGGTAATAGGCGGTAAGGTGATACTACCACAATCTGATAATGGACCTATAGCTGCTAACTCAGGCGCTAGCAGATAATCGATAGTTACGACGCCACCCAAGTCTGTGTTATCAGTACAATCAGTACCTTCTGTCACTTCCAATATTTCAAAAGTAGTTGGACCTATTATATTAAAAGATAGTGTAGTTTGATTTGGATTAAGCGTATATGTGGTTTCTGTACTTCCACTCACATCGGTGATGTTGAGTTTGACTATATGCTGCACAGTGGGATTATTAAACACAAATAAGATGTCGATCATCTCGCCTGCGACACCATCACTATCGCAAATAGTACAATTGGTGGATCCTATATTGGTACAAAACAATTCTACGGTTCCTGCGTCTCCATTTTGTAATACAGTAAGATCCACAGGTACTGGTAGTGATGTGCAATCTGCATTGGATACTGTGGCATAGACTACTGAAGTTGGGCTGACATAAGGTGAAAATATCTCATTGACAAGTCCAGGGTCCCCGTAGTATCTTACAGTTTCGCCACTACCTCCATTAATGTCATTATCCATTTCTGTAAGGTCAAATGTAGCTAAACCTCCGCCTTCGTCACATTCATCAAGAAAGGCAAAAAGAGCATCAGGAGTTTCAAGGAAAGCTACATTAAAGTTGCCACCGGTCACTACACCATCGCAGTTGTTAGCATCTGTAAAGCTGTTCAAAGTAAAGGTTCCGCTTAATCCAGCGGCTGCCTCAGGTACACTGATTGTCACTGTAGTTGGATCATATGATGGAAAGAATCCAGGAATGTCATAACAAATGGTCACGACGTCACTTGCTGCAAAGCCAGGGACAGGAAAATCAACAGGAAATCCTACTCCAGTTATCTGAAAAGAGATATCTAATGCGTAAGGTTGCGTCCCACCTACAAAGTCAAAACTAATACTTGTACATTCTCCAAAGCAAAGTTCTCCATCAGATAATTGATCTATGGAAGCTGTAGGCTCTTCATAAAATGTTATTTCTACTTCATCATCATCAGAGTTAGCGACAGTACACGAAGAAGAAGGCGTACAGCCCTCAAAAGTTAGTATTACAGTAGTATTGAATTCGGAAGCGGCCGGTGTATAAGTTGCTGTAGGGTCAGTCACATCCGAAAAAGTACCAGATCCACCTGACCAAGTTCCATTGCCAGTTCCTTGTAACACAACAGGATCTGTCGCACATATGGTTTGGTTTGGTCCAGCGTCGATAGGAGATACTGAAGCAGAGATTACTAGATTTTCGAAGTAGAAATGTTCTGCAGTTGCTTTGTTAGAAGCATATACCCTGATAGTCAATGTGTTTCCGTTTAGAGGTCCTTCTATCCAGGCACCAGTAAAATCGGCTTGAGTGGTCCCATGAACATATAAGGATTGGACTTCAGCTCCGCCATTTATACTGTAAGCAAAGACAATTTGATCGTGACTATTGTCAACTGGTGTTCCAGTACAACCAAACTGGGGCGTACCTGGAAAATCATCTTCGTAATCAGCCATGGCAGCGGAGTAGTCAAATGAAATCATGATATCTTCAAAACAGGAGATGTTAAGTTGTTCGAATTCAAAGTAACTATTCCAATCGCCCCCATTAACAGGGCAGCAATTGATTCCATCTACATTTTGGACTTCAAACTGTCCTAGACCGTTAATGCCAAAGGTAGTTGTACCTCCACCGCAACCAATCCCTTCCATATTAGCTACATTCAAACATCCAGGTAATGCATCGGCAATCACTTGAGCATAACCGTTACTATTTATCGTCAAGAGAAGAAAAAAAGCAAAATATCTAAAACGGAAAATGGACATACTTCAGATTGAGTTTTTTTAACGACAATTAAATAGAATTTAAAAATAGCTCTAATTATCGTAATTGTATACAATTGTAAGCGCTAGGATTTATTGGTGTTCCTTGAAATAGAGTGAGTTACGTAATTTTTTTAATTGTTTTATGCATACTTACTTGTTTAATAATCTGCTCGTTTTAGTGCTATTTTTAGGATGAAAGGCTGTTATTGAACGCACTACATATTAAAGATTAGATTTATAAGCGATATGCTGCTTATTCTCTATTTTTACGGTTCAATTTTTTATAAGTATAATATGGAACAAACACTTAGCGAGCAAGAATTAGTAAGAAGAGAGAATCTTCAAAAGATCAAAGACTTAGGTATCGACCCTTATCCGGCAGAAGGATTTCCGGTTAATGTACTTTCGCAAGAGATAAAACAGAATTTCAAAAAAGGAGATTCTACTTATCAAGAAGTAGTGCTCGCTGGTAGATTGATGTCACGTCGTATCATGGGTAAAGCCTCATTCGCTGAGCTGCAAGATACAGATGGCCGTATACAACTATATGTGAGCAGAGATGATATCTGTGATGGTGAAGACAAGGCTTTGTATAACACGATGTTTAAGAAGCTTCTAGATCTTGGAGATTTTATCGGTGTCAAGGGATATGCTTTCTATACTAATGTAGGAGAGTGCTCTGTGCATGTAACCGAATTAGTATTACTAAGTAAGTCTCTTAGACCATTGCCGGTAGTTAAGACTGATGCAGATGGAAATATCCATGATTCATTTACAGATCCTGAGCTGAGGTACAGACAGAGATATGTAGACTTAGTGGTGAATCCTGAGGTGAGAGAGACATTCCGTAAGCGTACACAGATGTATAATACGATTAGAAGTTTCTTCAATGAAAGTGGCTATCTAGAAGTAGAGACACCAATACTACAGCCATTGTACGGTGGTGCAGCAGCGAGACCATTTAAGACACATCATAATACATTGGACATGACGCTATATATGCGTATTGCCAATGAGTTATACCTCAAGCGATTAATCGTTGGTGGTTTTGATGGTGTATACGAATTCAGTAAAGATTTCCGTAACGAAGGTATGAGTAGATTCCATAATCCAGAGTTTACACAAGTAGAACTCTATGTAGCATATAAAGACTACGAGTGGATGATGAATCTTACAGAAGAGATGGTAGAGCGTATCGCAATGGAAATGCATGGGACGACAGAAGTACAAGTAGGGGATAACGTAATCAATTTCGCTAGACCTTGGAAAAGGTATACAATGTATGAAGCCATAGAGCATTTTACAGGAGTGGATATCTCTAAGATGAATGAAGAAGAATTATTCAAAACAGCAAAAGAACTACACGTACCAGTAGATAAGTCTATGGGTAAGGGTAAGTTGATAGATGAGATATTTGGTGAGAAGTGTGAGGCACAATTGATACAGCCAACATTCATTACTAACTATCCAGTGGAGATGTCTCCATTGGCTAAGAAGCACAGAACAGAAGAAGGTCTAGTAGAGCGTTTTGAAGCGATCTGTAACGGTAAAGAAATCTGTAACTCATTCACTGAGCTTAATGATCCTATCGATCAGAGAGAGCGTTTTGAGTCGCAGCTAGAGCTAGGAAAGCGTGGAGATGACGAAGCGATGGTACTGGACGAAGATTTCCTTAGAGCGATCGAATATGGAATGCCACCAACAGCAGGATTAGGTATGGGGATGGATAGATTAGCAATGATCATGACCAACTCTAACTCCATCCAAGATGTTCTTTTCTTCCCACAAATGAAAGCAGAGAAGTAGTTCGACAGTCTTCAGTTCGCAGAGTTCAGTTTATTGATAATTAAATTGAAAAACTGAATACTGCGAACTGAAAAACTGAATACTGAAAAGACTATATTTACTACACAATAATTAGATAATCATTATCAAACTGATATTTAAAATAATAGCCATCTTCAAAGCCTTGCTTATCACAGGGTCGATTGTCATAGGTCTATTGGGATACGCATTTACAACCATCTTTAAAGGTAATACGCCAGAGCGGGCCTTTAGGTTACGAAGGCGATGGATCAGATGGGTAGTACTACCTATCTTAAATATCAAATACAAGGTAAAAGGCAAGCCTCCAATTACGCCGGCTTTATATGTATGTAATCATAGATCTTTTGTAGATCCACTTATCAATTGTGCTTATCTCGATGCTTATATCATAGCTAAAGCAGAAATAGCAAAATATCCTATTATCAATAAAGGTGCAGAAATGACAGGTGTACTCTGGGTCAAAAGAGATAGCACCAAATCAAGAAACGCAACGCGAGAAAAACTAGTCGAAACTTTACTTGATGGCTATAATGTACTAGTGTATCCAGAAGGTACTGTAGGAGTCACTCCAGAGACTTTAAAATTTAGTAAAGGAACATTCGCAGAAGCAGTAAAGAATAATATTCCAATCGTACCTATTGCTTTGGAATATCGAGATACCAAAGACTTATGGCAGGACACAAGTTTTGTTCAACACTATTTTAATCAATTCGCTTCTTGGCGCACAGAAGTTAAGATGAGTTTTGGGCCAGCTATGACCGCAGAAGATGGTCCACAATTATCTTTAGATGCTCAGGCTTGGATCAATGCGGAATTAAAAGAAATGCAACAGGATTGGACTAAAGTAGATTGGGCTAAATTTGAAGAAGAAGAAGAAGTCGACCCATCAAAGTATCTTCCAAAATCTAAGTAATGAAAGGATTTCTATCGCTACTGATTGGAGGATTGAGTTTTGCGTTGATAGCGGGTGCTCAGATGAATGCTTATCTAGCGTCAATGCAGTCACAATTAATTGTTATTGAAAATCTAATTCCGCAAATTGTAACTGTCCATTGGAGTATGAAAATGATTGCCGCTGCCTTAGCATTTATCGCTTTGGCATTTTCGATCAACTACACCAGATCAGGTCAAAAGAAAATGAACATCGCCAATAGGGTAGGAAGGTATTTGGCAATACTAGCGATCATCTTATCGATTATTCCTGTCTATCTGATTTTCTTAAAGTAATTTTCTAAACCATTTTATAGTCTATCTATAATCAGTTTTAATTGATGTATTTCGGTATTCAGAAATGCAGTCCTAACTTTTTATTTTTTTTATCCAAAAAAATAAAAAGAAGAGGGTTAGTTGTGTAAACAACTCACTCTCTCACTCTCTCACTCTCTCACTCTCTCACTCTCTCACTCTCTCACTCTCTCACT
>CALLPN010000030.1 GCA_938015435.1 uncultured Saprospiraceae bacterium | reverse complement strand
TACATCCCGCTGCATCTGTTACTGTTACATTATAGTCACCTGATGATAGATTATTGATCATCGAAGTTGTTGATCCATTTGACCATGCATATGTATATGGTGCAGTACCGCTTGTTGTACTTGCTGTTGCTGTTCCGTTATCCTCTCCACAACTTGTTGCTGTAGACGATGCGCTTACATTAGGCGATGTAGAATTTCCCACTGATGTTGTTGATGTAGATGTACATCCTTCACTATCTGTTGCTGTTACTGTGTATGATCCTGCAGCTAATCCTGAGATAGATGCTGAATTTCCTCCATTTGACCATGCATATGTATATGGTGCTACCCCGCTAGTAGCAGTTGCGTTAGCTGTACCATTATCTTCTCCACATGTCGTAGCCATCGCTGATGAACTAGCTATTGGTGAAGTAGATCCTTCTATAGTTGTACTTGCAGTTACTATACATCCTACCGCATCTGTTACTGTGGCAGTGTATGTTCCTCCACTTAACCCTGTGATAGATGAAGTATTGCCACCATTTGACCATGCATATGTATATGGCGCCGTTCCCGATGTTGCAGAAACACCAGCCGTACCATTAGCCTCTCCACAACTTGTATCTGTAGATGTTGCCGATGCCTGTGGTGCATTTGACGAACCTACTGACGTCATAGATACATCTGTACATCCTACTGCATCTGTAACTGTTACTGTATAGTCACCAGATGATAGGTTATTAAGCATTGATGTTGAAGATCCATTAGACCATGCATATGTATATGGCGCAACACCGCTTGTTGCAGTTGCTGTTGCTGTTCCATTATCTTCTCCACATGTTGTATCTGTGGATGATGTATTTACTATTGGTGATGTAGAATCTCCTACTACAGTTGTAGATGTAGATGTACAGCCTTCGCTATCTGTTACGGTTACAGTATATGATCCAGCAGCTATTCCTGTCATTGATGCATTAGATGATCCGTTGGACCATACATATGTATATGGTGCTACTCCACTTGTTGAAGTGGCGCTAGCTGTTCCATTATCTTCTCCACATGTTGTATCTGTTGAACTTGTCGAAGCTATTGGTGAAGTCGATCCAGCTACAGAAGTACTTGCCGTTGTTATACAACCCGCAGCATCTGTTACCGTTACAGTATATGTTCCTCCATTTAATCCTGAGATAGATGCAGAACTTCCACCATTAGACCAAGCATATGTATATGGCGCTGTTCCTGACATCGCTGTTACACTTGCTGTACCATTATTTTCTCCACAACTTGTATCTACTGATGATGCTGTTGCTTGTGGTGAACTTGACGCTCCAACTACAGTCATAGATACATCTGTACATCCTGCTGCATCTGTTACTGTTACTGTATAGTCACCAGATGATAGATTATTAAGCATTGATGTTGAAGATCCATTAGACCATGTGTATGTATATGGTGCAACACCGCTTGTTGTAGTTGCTGTTGCTGTTCCATTATCTTCTCCACAACTTGTTGCTGTAGATGATGTATCTACTATTGGTGATGTAGAATCTCCTACTACAGTCGTAGATGTAGATGTACAGCCAGCTGCATCTGTTACTGTTACTGTATATGATCCTGCAGCTAATGCTGTGATAGTAGCATTTGCTAAGTCTGTTCCTGTACACTCCGTACAAGTAAAGTAGAATTCTTCTCCTCCATTAATATTAAAACTATCAAAATCTTGTCCAGGATAAAGTACCGATATCGATACATTTCCAGTTTCCTCATTATATTCTTCTTCAATGTTATATCCAAGTGCTAAACAATCCATTAGAAATTGTGCTGCTTGTGCTTGATCTTGTAGATCGTATGGATAATTAGGTAGTGCTAATACTGCACCATCCACCATTACTTCTTCTACAATAATCGGATCCTGTCCTCCTACTGGTACAAGTACTGTCTGAATACAATCCCCGCATGATCCTCCACCAACTGTCGCATCATTAGACCATAAATAAGAATATGGTCCAACTCCACCTGTTGTAGTAGCAGTTGCAGTACCATTGTCTTCTCCACATGTTGTGTCTGTTGAACTAGTCGATACTGTTGGAGACGAAGATTCATCTATAACAGTACTTGCTGACTCAGTACACCCAACTGCGTCTGTTACAGTCACTGTATATGTTCCGTCATCCAATCCTGACATTGATGCAGAACTACCTCCGTTAGACCAAGCGTATGTATAAGGCGCTATTCCTGACATGGCAGATACCATAACCGCACCATTATCATCTCCACATGTTGTGTCAAATGATGTTGCTGTTAGGACTGGTTTGCTTGATGCGTCTATAGAAGTCATAGATACATCTGTACATCCTACCGCATCTGTTACTGTTACTGTATAATCACCTGATGATAGACTATTGATCATCGATGTTGTTGATCCATTAGACCATACATATGTGTATGGTGCAGTACCACTTGTTGCACTTGCAGTAGCAGTACCATTATTTTCTCCACAAGTAGTTGCCGTAGATGACGCACTTGCTGTAGGAGATGAAGAATTACCTATTGTTCCTGATGTTGTGTTTGTACATCCATTAGCATCTGTAATAGTTACCGTATAATTACCTGGAGCAAGATCAGATATTGACGAACCAGATTGGCCATTACTCCATGCATATGTATATGGTGCTTGACCATTACTACCGATTGCTGTTGCAGCTCCATTATCCTCTCCACACATTGTTGCGGTTGGATTAATATTTACTTCTGGTCTTTCGTTTCTTATTACCGCTATAGAATTAGAAAGGTCATAACAACCATTGAGATCTGATGCATTAGCTCCAACAGTTGCACCTAACAGTCCGTCTTCGTATGATAAATACCATACTAAACATGTACCTGCTCCGGCACCATCAAAATTCACATCTGTATAATTGTCAAATAGACCCAAAATAACTCCTTGATCAGTAGTAACTACCCATTGTCCATTAGCACCTATATTACCATTAAGTGTAATTGCTCCTGCGTTTATATTATCCGCAACATCATCTCCGACGCAAAACTCAAAAGGACCTCCTGTTATATTTCCTCCAGCCACTTGATTTCTCACTAAAGTAATCGGATTAGATAAATCGTAACAACCTTCAATGTCTGCTGCGTTGGATCCTACATCTGTACCCGTAATAGAATCGTAATAACCGATATTCCATATTAAACAAGTTCCTTCTACCCCACTTTCAAAGTCAAATGGAAAAGTTACGTCATAAGCAATAATAACTCCTGACGCATCCGTAATTAGGTATTTAGATGTCCCATATACTCCTGTACTATTGACATTCATATTATCGGCATTACCATCTCCTATACATATATCTTTCTCTGTAGTACCGTCTCCAAAAGTGAGCGTTCCTCCAGATGCATTATCTATTTCATTAGCCGTTACTATTATATTATCAAGATCCCAGGCATTCACTGGAGAGTCAATACCTACCTGGCAGTACGGTAATAATTCGAAATTGAATACTGTCATCTCAGTTACTCTAAACGCAGGGATATCTGAAAAATCAAAAGTCTCTTTTGTCCAATCATTTGAAGTTTCAATGTCAATTTCTTCAAATACAGTAGAACCATTCACCAAAACCCTTACTGCATATTTGGTTGGATAGTTATTAGGACCAGAGCTACCATTGAGCCAATTAAACATCTCCGGAGCTGCTTCGTTAAAACAAAGGCCAGATAAACGGCCAACGCCATCACTACCCAACTCTACTTTGATATCAAATCGCACGGCCTTATCGCTTCCTGCGACATAATCACAAGACTCCTCCGAGCTTACACACATTGCAGTTGACTCATCATAACTCTCAGTACAAGAGTGCATATTCACCGCACCGTTTTCACGATAAAGGTTTCCACCTACTACTGAAAGAATTGGGCCTCCTGGGAATGTATCTGCGATTGCTGTAAATTCATTGTACTCTGTCTGGGAAGGAAAGCCGAATATGGCTTTACATTCATCCATATCGAACAACAAACTTGATTGATTATAGTCACAGTCTTGACTATTCGCATTAAAAGCAAATAGCGAAAAGAGGCAAACAGAAAAAATTGAGTAAACTTTTCTCATTGGGTCGTCTTTAATAATTTTAATTCCGTCATATTAATAAATAATATATACGAAAAATTCATATGTGTAAAAATAAGTATTTTAAGTTCAATCGACTTACAATCAGAAGAGTACGTATATTTCTAAATAAATATATGGAGCACATCCCTTCATTTAACCAAACCGATATTGCTAAAAGTAGCTCTTTATCATGAGAACTTTATCTAATATGTTCAATTTTGTGACGAATCGATATACGGCAATTACCCAATACAATCATTAGCCATCATCATGGTAAATCGGCTAATTGCTGACTTAAATCAATATAAAAGTTCGACCGTCAAACAATTATTTAGAAGGCTTCTTCTTATTTGAATAATAGTCAAAAACCTTGGTTACGGCTTGATTACCCAATGATTTATAATCCGCTCTAACTGCCTTTTCGTTCTTACCCATACCTACAAAAAGAGCATCAACTGCTCTTTCCGCTAAAAAGTCAGGTAATGTTGTATCTACCTTCTTAGAAGAAAATAGATTGTAAGCCTTCGAAGCGATTGGCCAGTATTGGACCGCTTCTTGACCTTCGAGTGATTTTCCTAGTCTCGCACTATACCTTTTTTTGACAGAGCCATACATTGCATTTTTAAGTACACCGGTTGCCGCATCCTCTCCTCCCAAAACTATTGCAGCTGCATCCTTAAATTTTATTTCCTTGATGGCATCTGCTATGATTCCTTCGCTTTCGTTGAGCGCTATTCCAGAAGCCTGAGATATTTGTTTTTTTACTTTAACAACATCATCACCATAGCCCAACGCACTTAATCCTGAAAGTACTGCATTAAGCTCTTTTGGCATCATTTCTTCATCACCCTCACTTAAGTTTTTCAATGTCTTTATTGTCCTAAATGTGCTACTATTTAGCACTTGTTTGAGTGCAATTGCAGTCTCGATCGCCGAAGGCTTTATTCCCAACTTATTAAGTGTCGCACATGAAGAAAAGATTATTATCGATAATGTAAGTAAGAGCGTATTTCTCATTTTCCTTGTATTTAGCGTTGATCCATAGCCAATTATGGATTGTTAAAATAATAATACAAATATAGGTGACATTAACAATTTTTCAATAATTATTAATTCTGAGTATTATACTTTCTATTGCCAACACTTGATATCATATACATAAGAAGCAACATTACCAAGGTGTAATACCCTGAAAATTTAGATTGTGAGTGAATTGAAGGGGCAACCTAAGTCGAACTTCTTTCCTCTGCTAAAAATGATACTTGACAGAAACTCTAGCAAAAGCGTTTAAAGGTAATCCTGGATAGAAATATCTAGGAGGATTACTTCCAAAGATACCTGCATTCACAGAGATCATAGAAGCATACCGTACATCTAACAGATTATTGATTCCAGCACTCAATACGAATTCAAACTTTCTAAACCTGATCCTATTTGTAGCATAGATATCTAATAGTGAGTACTGATCCGAATAAATAGAATTATCGTCACGCATTGGCATATTATCAATAAACTTGTACTTAATGCTTAAACCATAGTCTCGGTACTTTCCATTCCATCCCAAAGCAACTTGATGAGGGATCGCTCCAGTAAGTTTATTACCAGAGTAATCTTCATCTCCATCCACGAAATCGGTAAAGGTGAACCTTTGATATGTATATGCTAGATCAAATTCCGATTGCCAAACACCTTTAGTAAACAATTTAAAATTAGCATCTAGTTCTAATCCGATATGCCTACTCCCTCCTGCGTTAATTCCTATGAATTCATCTATCGCCGTTCTTCTGGCTACCAATAGGTCACTAACTGACATATGGTATATGGTAAGTCCATAACTCCATTTTTTATTAGTCGTGATACCACGATACCCTACTTCCATATTGAGTCCACTTTCAGGTTTGATATCATTATTAATCAATCCATCAGGAGTAAGCGTTTCTTCTAATGTCGGTATACTAAAGCCGCTACTAATTAAACCATATAAATAATCACTCTTATTTAGATTGTATTTGAGGTTAAATCTGGGAGAATATATCCAACTGTAATCATACTCACCAGAAACATCCAATCCTCCTGTGTTAAATAGATCATCAATCGTATAGTTCGTTAGATTTGCATTGAGACCGATTTCAACTCTCAAGTTTTTGATGATATCCGTACCAAATAGAGCAAACAATTGTGTACTATTTCTTTGCTCTTCATTTTGCTTAAACAGATCACCTTGTACTCCATCGTCTGTTCTATATGTATCCCAATTGTATTCTTCTTGCGAAAGTTCAAACCCAAATTGCAGTTCTTGATTCTTATGATTTTCAAAATCACAAACGATGGAAGATCTTAGTCCATAATTATTGGATTCGTCATCTAGGATATTAAAAGGTCTAGACTCGTAACCAGAATAATTCGTAGCGAAGACAGTAGACTTCCATACTATCTTATCCAATGCCGAGGTACTATACGTTGCTCCAACAATAGTCTTAGTATAATCTTCGTAACCATTTACACTACCCCAAGCAAAAGCTGCTTTCGTCGGTTCATTTTCGAAGTCTTCATCATCTAGTGCCGATGGTATCTGAGCGTTGATATTGATATGATGCAACAGTACTGAAAGTTGATGATTGCTCTTATTTATTCCAGCTAAGACTGAGTAATTTCTATTATCGTATGAATTGTTTTCTCTATATCCATCTGTATGTTGATACCCATGTAGAAATTTTACTCTATAAATATCATTACTTAAACTAGCGACTTGATTAGACTTGATGAATCCATAATGTCCTGTGGCCAGTTGTGTTTTAAAATAATTGTCATCTGGACGATTACTTGTTTGCAAAAGCATAAGTCCTCCAAGACCAGATCCATATTCTGTTGCGCCTGGACCTTTATAGACATCTACACTCTTAAGTATCTCAGGATCGAAATCTTCTATCGTGGTCTCCCCTACTCCATTAGTCAATGGAATATCATCTATATAAGCTCTTAATTTGGTCGTAGAAAAAGGTGATCTATTACCAATGCCACGAACGGTAATTCGATTAGTATTAAGTGTACCCGAATGCATAAAGACACCCGGCACTTCGTTGATTACGGAGGAGATATTTTGTATAGGATTTTGTATCAATGATGCTGTTTCAATACGATACTGCGTTCTACCTAATCCTGCAGATGCAGTAATATATATGCTATCAATATTTAGAGAATATAATGCTGTGTCCTGCTGGGCGTAAGTCACTTGAGTGACAAATATACTCATGAAGACTATTAGATATTTTTTCAAAATTAGAATATTTAATTCGTTGTATTCCCGCAGTGACTTAGAGAAACAGTTTTACATTTTTTGTTTCAAAATAGATCTTATAAAACCTTTTTGATTAGAGACCTATCGGATGGTAATTTGTAATGAAAGAAAATACTTCGAAGACATATGGAAACTACGATCAGATCTATTTTATACAAAATTAACACCTTAATACCACGTAAAATTCGATGCAGGAAATCAATATCCTTTTTAAAAAGTCTCGTCACAGCTAATGCTTACCTTCGTTTTTTGTCTTAATCTAGATTACCGGCTTCTATATTTTATCTGCGACATTAAATAATTAAATCTGTATTAGTTCTTCACAAATACTCTAGTGATAGATCCTATTTCATTCGTCATAGATATATAGTATTGCCCCGCTGGCAGATCTTGTATTTGTATCACCTCCTTTATTTGAGAAATTTTTAGCTGCCTAACTGATGCCCCAGTAGCAAAAGAAACTAGATCTATTTTTTTATCGATAAAATTTTGAGATACTTCTACATTGATCACGTCTGTAGCAGGGTTAGGATATATTTTGACATATTGATTTTGATCTAGTACATTTTTTACGTCAACCACAAAATCAGCATTGTAATATTCTACAATTCTATTAGGACTACTTCCTGGATAATTTTGGCCGTTGGTAGCGAAATATATCGCTCCTGAATAGGGATTAACACATAGATCTCTCAATCTTCCAAATTCTTCAAAATACCGAGTTTCATTGCTAATACTCAATCCATCATCGCTCATATCAAAAACTGAAATCCTAGGTTGCTTTAATGAGATTCCTCCTAAGAAAGTAACCATGAGCTTGTTTTGCCACTCTGGAATAGATGGGTGGTCATAAACCAGCAGTCCATTGGGTGATGGTGTGGTACTCCATTCAAAAATAGGCTCTCTAACACTATTATCATTGCAGAATGCCATTTCAAACTCCGTATTACACATACCCAATACCGTAGGCCATCCATAGTTTCTTCCTGGTTCTATGATGTTAATTTCATCCGCTGTATTAGGGCCAAACTCAGAACTATATATGATACCGCTTGGTGCAGCAAAGATTCCTTGCGAATTTCTATGTCCCAATGAATAAATCAAACTATTAGGAAAAGGGTTATCCTCAGGAATCGATCCGTCTAGATTCAACCTCAATACTTTTCCATTCACAGAATTCATTTCTTGTGGCAAACTTTGATCTCCAGCATCTCCAGTAGTCATCAATATCGTGTTATCAGATAGGAGTACCATCCTTGATCCATTATGAATTCCTCCTCCTTCTATATTATCTAAAACAACCTGCTCATTTATTAATGAAGACCCATCCCAATCAAATGTACTTAGCCTTTCGGTTAAAGATTGAAAACTACCATAGGTATATGCAAGATAGACTTTAGGATTATTCTCCCAATCCGGATGAAATAGCATCCCCAAAAGACCTGGTTCTCCACCACCATTAATGACCACATTTCTTATATCCAATATGGTGGTTGTATTCCCACTTACCGGATCTACCCTCTTTACTTTACCTGCTCTTTCGGTAAACCAAATATGATCATCTGGCCCCCATTCAATATCCCAAGGTATATCCAAACCTGTCACTACATCTCGCTCAGTCAAAGTAGTATTCCCTACTTGAATCGTAGTTTGCGCTTGTGTATATACTACCGCTGTAATTACAACCCATAGTATTAAAAATATATTTTTCATGATCTTTGTGTTTGAGATTACACCAATGAAAATTACTGAATGATTAGCTTAGTCCTATACGCCATTCTATCGCTTTGAACTGTCATAAAATAAACCCCTTCGAATAAATCTCCACTTTGGATTACCGAAGTATTGCCTTCAAAATATTCTAATCTAACTAGCTTACCCGAAGCATCGTATATCTTGACATTATAATTATCTGCAATCTCCATTTGTATCCAAGTCTTACTACTAAATGGATTAGGAAATAACTTGATCTCACTATTAGAATAATCAGAAATAGATAAGGCTTCTAGAGAAGCACAAATATTCGGTTCGCTTGCATCGACGGTTTCGTATTTAGCGTTAACTACTTCTACTATTTCCACACAAACATCACTATTAGTCGGAGCAGAATAATAGACTCTAAGTATAGGGCTATAATCTGCACTTTTAGGAATAAACGAATTACTCTCTGACATGACTAATAGGTTATTAGTATTTACTGAAGTAAGCATAGACTCCGCAATAAATCCATCCACAATATTTTCTATACTTTCAATTGTAACGCCGCTTACTTTAAATTGAAAAGCCATAATATCTGACATAGAATTACGCATTGATATCTCGAAGAAAGAAAGGTCTGTATCTGCTGCTGTAATTTCAAATTGTGTCGGTGTAGTCGCGTTATAGATACCCGCCGGAAAAGTACAGTGATCATGAGCTGCACTGCCATCCACATGGACGTGACCATCTCCAAAAAGCATGCAGTCGGTGAGCATCACTGCATCGTAAACTGTAATGGCCCCATCAGCATTGAGATCACTACACGGCGTGGCAGTTACTTCTTCTAATGCCTGGTCCGCATAATTAGCTCTATCAATATCTGACAGGATTCCATCTTCATCCAAATCACCTCTCATCGCTGGACCATTACAATCGCCTTTACAATCCAATTCTGCTTTACCATACAAGTTACCTAAGCAATCCAAATAGGGGTCGCAATCTTCTACTTGCTCCATCAGCAGAGCACCAGATGATCTATCTAATGTAATACATACTTGTGCCCAGTTATTAAGCGAATCTCTTTCTAATTGTCCTAATGCGTCTGGTGCATTATCCCAATTGACACGTGTCACAAAGGTATAATTACCATCTGGCACATCAGTAATATCAACCCATTGGCAACTAACATTTTCTGCATAAATATCAGTACATCCCGCACTGATTCCCATATAGTTACAACTATACTTATACATATCTTGAGATGGGCAATTGAGATCTATTACACAGAATCCATTTTTGAATCCAATAGGAATATATTGACCATATTCATCATACAGCACATACTCTGCGTACCCTCCATAATGGTAGTGATCATGACAATTATCATAATCAAATTGATCAGGATTTTCATCAGGCTTCCCCACAAAATAATCCGCGTCACCGACATTGGCAATTACAGTTCTGAAGTTGATTACATCACGTACTCCATACCCTCTCATACAACCTTCATTGATGAGACATTCGTCGTTATTAGTTTCTTGCTTGATGATCATGGAACTCTTAAGTGCTCCTACATCCATGAGAAGATCCGGCAGTGGACAATCGCTTCCATCTAGATCACAAGAGCCGTCGTCCTCGGTGGCTAGTGGGTTATAATTACATGCATCTGGATTAGTACATCCTGAGATAGGCCCTACGTATGAGATCGCCAAACTGTCACCATTACATGAAGCATCTTCACTACGTACTCTTATGTAGTACTCATCTCCGACGATCATTACACCCGATACTTCCGCTTGAACTCCACAGTCTCCATCATCCCCATAGAAAGTTGTCCCTTCGTGTCCTTCAACTATCAATATATTATCGCATCCATCGTAGACCCATATCTTAGTATCACATACTATATCGTTACAGGTAGACACTTTGTAGATACCCGTTACAGAAGGAGTAAATCTAAACCATTCTCCTTGCGCATTGAAAGGAAAGGTCTCTTCCCCTTTGACCAATGCACCTTCACAGCTCTGGCCAGGAAGGCAATCAAATGGAACACTAGATGAATATAAAAAATCAGTAATACTTGAGATTTCAACTCCATCTACCTGAATAGATATGTAGGCTGGAGAGAGCAAACCATCTCCATGAGAATCGAAAATAGTAAATGTCAAACACGACCATTCGGCTATACAAATACTATCCCTGTATAGCTCTTGATTATCAAAGTCGTCACCCATGGCTAGCACTGTACCCTGCCCATCGATTATATTCCACGATGTTTCATGTCCATATTGATCAGAAGACAACTCAACAACAATGAGATTATCTCCATCGACACAGTCTTGAGCAAAGACCAATGAACTACTGGCAAACCAAACCAAAAAGAGTATAATTCGTTTCATTTCAATTGAATATGCATTACACAAATAACATATATTACTATTCTAGATGTAATTTATAACTAAAGATCCAGACGTTATGTCTAAAGTAAGGTTTAATTGCAAAATCTGAGTCAATATGACACCTATGGATAGTAATCCAAGTATGTCTTATGAGGATGTAGACACCTAATAAGCATTCTTTGTTTAAAGAATCGCTTGATTTGCTATTGCAAAAATAGAAATGTTACTTATTTAATCGTAGATAAACTACCGATCCCTAATGTGTATTTATCTGTAGCTTTTAGATATTCGAGATACTTTTTTACAATACTTTCTTGAATATTGAGCAAGGATAGTTCATTGTCCAAAACTTGAATTCGGTGATTAAGTTTGATGATCGGATTGATAATCGATTGCTCAGACATATTAGAGATGAGCTGAAGGTTTTCTGTTTCTATATCGGTATATAATTTTTTGTAGCTTTCGTATTCGTAGAGATTGGAAAGGATCGATTCTCTGATTTCTGTAAGCTCAGCTAGTGATTCTTGTTTCCGTATATCCAACTTATATTGCTCAATTTCTTGTTCTACTTTGATCTTAGCCAAGGAAAATTTATTGCCATTAAAAAACGGTAAATTAAAACTCATTCCCAAGGAAACTCTTTCTTCCAATTCATTGTCATGAGGTCCACGATATTGTAAAGAAACAAAATCCAAAACTCGATTATTTTCAGCTTTTTCGAGTTCCATTTCATTATTGAGAATTTGCGTTTCCAACAAATCACCTTCAGAAATATACGCTCGATCAATTGTCAATGTCATCTCTTTAGCGGATTGAATATATCCTACGAGATCAATACTATCGGCCAACAATCTATAATCTCCTTCCAATTGTTGAGAGATTAATTGCAACTTATCTTTCCTTCGTTTTTGTTTGAGCGCAATACTGTTATTGAGCTTAGCGATACGACTTCTTACCGTGAGTAGTAATGATAATTTATCTGCATCTATAAGACTCTGTTTTGTGGTCACTTTTTCCACGTCAAAAAGCAAAGCTTCAATTTGCTGATCTAATTCAATTTGACGTGAAAGAAAGTCTTGGCTTACCCATTCTTCATGAATATCCGAAACTTGATCATATACTTTATCTAATTTAAGATAGACTAGCTCTTGTTGCCAACTGTTATATAATTTGGCAGACGCTCTACGTTCGCCCAATGATACTGGACTCAAACGAAGACTATATCTTTGCTCTCTCAATTTCCAATCGCGAGTTTCAGATCGGACATTGACTTCTTCTAGCCACGGCAATTTATATGTATCTGTTGTTGAAGCAGTATTTTGCTCATAGATTTTGGCTACGAGATCATCGATACTAATCTCTTGTTGTCCATTTACAGAGAAGCAACCCAATGCGAATACTAACGATATAAAAAAGTGAATTTTCATACCCAATTAAAATTTGACTCCGGTGAGGGTAAGTTTCTCATTTTGCAAAAATCTACTTTGCGCTGGCAGTCTAATCACTACTTCTCTACCGTAAGTCTTAAACTCTGGCACTTTTCGCATCCTTGGCGGTATTTCTACGATACGAGATCCTAAACCAACTACCTTACCCGTATAAGTTTGTGTAGCATCTTTGATAGAGGATATCTTGAATTGGTCACCGATGTCCACTTTCACCAAATAATCTTCATGGACATATGCTTTTACCAATGTGGGATTAGGCTCATAGAATGAAATCAGTGTACGGTAGTCTGTGATATGCTCTCCCTCTTTGCAATGGACATTTCCGATAAGTCCATCAGATGGTGCTACTATCTCTACTGCTATCTCTTTATTATCCTGTAGGTGCTTGTATTCTGCACGTAATCTCTTTATAGTTTCATCATCATCTTTAGTCCCTTTAGCGATGATACTTTGCAAATTAGCACGATCTAGCTGATATCTATTTTCTATATTTTTCCGATCTTCTTCGTACGCAGCGATACGTAACATACTTGGATGATTGGCAGATACTTTTTGATTATCCTCAATATGGTCAAGCCCTTTATAAAGCTCTTTCTGTTGTGTTATTTTATTATTTAAAGCATCGATTTGAGTTTTAATATCACCCACTTTTTGGAGGTATGAAGACTCCAATGTTTTGAGTTTACCTTCTTGTTCAGATCGCCAGATTCGCTTCTTGGCATTGATCTCGCTTATTTTCATTTCTTGATCTTCAAATCTGATATTGCTGTCTAACCTTTTGGCACGAAGCAGTATATCTCCTTCTTTAACTGATTGTCCACTCAATACATTAAGTTCATTCACCATGACAGGAAAATTGAGATTAATTTCTGTCTCTTTTGTCTCAGCAAAACCAAACAAAGTCAACTCCTCTTTATAGTATTTACCATTGAGCATCCAAAGAGATACTGCAGCTATTCCTATCAATATTATGTATGGAAATCTCATAATTACATCTTATTACTTTCCTTACTAAATTTGACTCTTACTTCATTAAAATCATCATGAGATTCTAATGCTTCACTAAGATCATACGCTTGATATTTATTACGCAATTTAATCAGGTAAGTAAATTCTTGAATATTATCACGATTGATGAAACTAATGCGTGTGGCACCTGATTCATCAGTAGTTACTACCTTCTTTGGACTCAGAAATCTATATTGATCTAAATCAAATCCATTACAATATTTATTCAATATCTTAGTAAGTCTATTTCTTGCTTTAACATCTTTTGGGATCTGCAGTTTCAATGTACCCACAAGCTCATTAGTCTGACCTAGAGGCGTAAAGCTTATGAGAAAAGCTACAGTACAGAATCCAACTGTTCCTGCCACAGCTATAGCATATCCATATACTCCACAAGATATACCCACAGCAAGCGATGCAAACATGAATACCATGTTTCGTGGATTATCTAATGCTGTACGAAACCTAATGATAGAAAATACCCCAATCATACCCAAACCAAGACCTACACTATCACCTATCGCTTGCATCACAGTAGATGCGACGATTGAAATGAGCGCAAGAGACTGAAGGAAATTTGCCGATTTTTTGACGCCTTTAGTAGTGAAATCGTACGTAACCACAATAAAAGAAGATAAAATAAAAGCAATCAGTACAGTCATGATGACTGTAAGCCAACTAGTGTTACCATTAGTACTTTGAAGTATAAGCTGATCAAACATCAGAATAAATCTTTCACTGTTAAAACAAAAATGTAACGAAATCCAATTCAATGAATTGATCATTGATCTTGATAACATTACCACTGATTAGTCGATAAAAAAAAATCATTCCCCTATCCAATACGTATCAGCATGTGCAAATATGTGAAATATAACCGTATTCGTACTATCTTAAGTATGTTGCTTGTGTAAGATTAAAGATACATAGGTTGATCACGACAGTATATCCAAATTAGTAAGCCTAAGTTACATTGGGAGCTTTTGAACTCTTTCGATATCGCTTAGAAGCTGTGCTGGTTTTTTGTATCCAGGCACTGCTATGATTTTAATCTTGTCTTCATTGTAATAGACTATCGAAGGATAAGACATTTGACCTTCCAACATGTTCCTGGCTAAGCTATTGTACCCTTTCTTTCCGCTGGGTTTCCATTCATAGAGCCTTCCGTCGAACTCTACAGACTCTTTCTGTTCCGCATTAAATTTGATAAGGTGGTAGTTCTCCTTCAGATAAGCTACTACCTCTGGATCTGTAAAGGTATGCTTGTCCATAATTTTGCAATATCCACACCAGTCTGTATATACGTCTACCAAGACACCTTTCTTACCTGCCATATCTAATTTATCAAGGTCGTTTATTGACATCCAATCCAAGGATGTCGAGGATTGGTTTACTCCTGAAGTAGCCGTTTGATTATCTGAAGCGGAATCCTCTTGCTTACATGAAGCAAAAATCAGTACCCCTAATAGCGCAAATACAATATATCTCATAGGTGAATATTATTTATTCTTTAAAATATTAATAGCCCTTTTTATAAATGTTTTTGATATTAATTCCGATTTACATTAACAATAAACAATTGAGACAAACGAAATTTCACAAAATACAAATGGTGATATTTACAAATAATCATCTAAAAACAAGGCAAATTACCGACCAAACCAAACAATACCTTAAATAATCAAAGAAATAACAGATTTATTAATATTATATTAAACAAATATCTATATATTTAATCTGCAATCAAAACAATCGCACTGTTCTCTATTTATTTATAATGAAATATTTCTTCTGTTACAGTAAATATTTTGATTGAACTACTGGATTATTTCCAAGTTAGTAAGACTGTAAGGTTCAATGAAGAATCAAAAGTAATTTTGATAAATATGTGCAAACCTGTTTCGTGTACACACGTTTAATAACCAAAACGCATGAAACAACATTGTGTCACCCATCTTGAAAAGCAGTAAATATCGAATGTTCGATAAATCAAATTGAAGGGAATGGAACACGTAATGTTAGGGCCCCAGATACGCCATCTGGGGTTCTTTTATTTTACACTCCAACAAAGACTTTTAGAATACAATCTCTGTTAATCTATCTCTATTGATATCTCTAGTTTCATTTCAAAATCAAGACTGACAAAGCCAAAATCATCTACTGCTTTTAAGTGATTCTTTGTTATCTAGCGATACACCTAATGGTGATTCCCATCTTTTTCGTTTATTGTGTTGAATCTAATTCACAATACATGGCAAAATCCTATAGCTTAAAATCTCAGCTTATAAAAGATGATGCGTTTCTCTATCCATTACAATTTTATATCACCGACTATATTGTTCAAGCGCTTAAAGCAGATAAGGTAAAACGCCTCCAAATATCTATCAATGAACATGACGCCTTCGCAGGAAGTCTACTTTCTGGTGGACAGCATCAATATTATATCAAGATCAATAAATCGCAGTTGAAAAAAATGGCTCTTTCTATAGGCGAAACGGTCAGCATAAAATTATCTCCAGATGATAGCGAATATGGGATGCCATTGCCTCAAGAATTCGCAGCCATCTGGGAAATAGATGACGAAGCCAACAGATATTTCCATGAGCTCACTCCTGGAAAACAAAGAAACCTAATCTACATAGTCAACTCCGTGAAGAGTCTTGACATCAGGATACGCAAAGCAACCATCATCATGGAACACCTCAAAATCAATATTGGAAAACTGGACTTCAAAGTACTAAATGAGTCAATGAAAGCAAGGTGATATATATGAATCCACCTACCGATAAATGAAAGTCCCACTTGATATTTACATATATATTGAGATCGGCTCTTTATTCGCGAGGGGTAATAAAGAAAAATTACTCTTCACATTACACCAAAATTTCATTTAATATTTTGGTGTAATGCAGATTTATTGAAGGGGTTAACTACTTTAGTGTCATTTTCAATAGTACTCAGTATTCATTCGAGTTTACAAACCAACTTATATCCTATGTGCCTATCTAAGTCTATTCACTCCTTTTACATATTATGTTGTGTATTACTGATTACTTCTTGTCAATCCGAAGTTGATTCATCGAGAGATAAAAGTAATTTGACAACTCCCGCTATTCAGAAAGTAGACGATGCTCACAAGGTGACAGACTTTTACAAACATGAGTGTGTAAGCTTTGATCTCAAACTGATCTTTGGAGGCAAAGAAGCTTTCAATGGTACGGTATACACTATGACCAATAGTAGTGCTATCAGATTAGATTATAAGAATGGTAAAAAACTACTTCTTAATAATGACGAAATCTACACCTATGCTGACCCTATCCCTACAAGAAAGGTAAGTGATCGATTTGCATTATTTACATGGCAATACTTCTTCATGGCACCATATAAACTAGCAGATAGCGGGACCAACTGGGAGGAACTAGCCGCCATTTCTATCAACAATAATAAACATCAAAGTCAACTCCTTACATTTGATCAAGGTATAGGAGATGGGCCGAATGATTACTATGTTATCCACCCAGATCCAGCGACTCACCTTATTTCGCATATGGGCTATATCGTAACTGCAGGTAGCAATGATCTTGAGGCTGCAGAAGCTAACGCTCATGCGATTTCATATAAAGACTACAAAAATATTGAAGGCATTCCTATTTCGCATAGATGGATTTTTAGCGACTACACTAAAGGCTTAGGTCTAGGCAAGCAGATCGGAGAAGCTACAGTATCCAACATTAAATTAGAAGTTGCAGGAAATAAATTTGACCCTAAGAGTGATCTTTTATATCTAAAATACGATTAGAGTTTATCGCAATTTTTGCCAAAGCTGAATTACTTCTCTTGCTTCTTTGACGTCGTGTGCTCTTAATATATTAGCACCACGTTCAAGAAGATACATGTGTAGTGCAGTAGTTCCATTTAAGGCGTTTGCTGCATCGACTCCAAGTGCCCTTTGGATGGTTGACTTCCTAGATATACCCGCTAGTATAGGACAATCAAACATCTTAAATGAACCTAGTTGCTTCATCAAAGTAAAGTTATGTTCATCTAGTTTGGCAAATCCAAAGCCTGGATCTATAATAATATCATGAATTCCTTTTCCTCTCAAAGCTTTAATATGGTTACTTATATAAGCTAGCACGTCCATAGTCACATCATTGTATGCTGCTTGAGATTGCATGTTGTCAGGAGTCCCTTTCATATGCATAAGTATATATGGCACTTTGTACTTTGCGATCACATCAATCAATTCGCTATCGATGCTCGCTCCAGATATATCATTGATGATATGAGCACCGGCTTCGAGACAAGATATTGCTACGGAAGATCTAACTGTATCTATCGAAATAATAGCCTCAGGCAAAGCGGTATGAATCGCTTTCACCATAGGTAATATCCTCGACAACTCTTCTTCCTCAGATATCATATCAGCTCCAGGTCTACTGCTCATTGCTCCTAGATCTAGAATATCTGCTCCGTCGACTATCATTTGTTTGGCTACATCTACTGCATGCTCAACATTAGCGATCCTCGATCCCTCATGAAAAGAATCAGGCGTAATATTGAGTACACCCATCACTATTGGTGTCGAGAGATCTAAAAGTATACCATTGCAATTTAATGTCATGATGTAAAAGTAACGGAAGTGTACGAGATAGAGTAATGGATAATGGATAATGGATAATGGATAATGGATAATGGATAATGGATAATGGATAATGGATAATGGATAATGGATAATGGATAATGGATAATTTGCAAAAAAATAATTGCGATACAATCAGGACGTACGTCGATCACATTTCTAAACTCATTTAATATTTTTCATCTTTACGCGGAACCAAAAGATTTGGAATTATGGACTTTGATGAACAATACTGGACTGATCGATATGATACTGGCAACGATCGATGGGATATAGGACATGTATCTACACCGATTAAAGAATATATAGATCAGCTTACTAACAAAGATGTAAAGATCTTGATTCCTGGTGCAGGCAACAGCCATGAAGCCGAATACATTTATAATCAAGGATTTACGAATATTTACGTTTGTGACTTATCCGCAACGCCATTAGACAATCTAAAGAACAGAGTCCCTCACTTTCCTCAAGATCATTTGATTCATGGTGATTTTTTTAAGATCGAGGATCAATTTGATCTCGTAATAGAGCAGACCTTCTTTTGTGCTTTGGATCCATCATTTCGAAAACAATATGTTGATCAGATGTCTACTATTATTAAGTCGACTGGCAATCTTGCAGGGCTTTTATTTGGGAAGGTATTTGAGAGAGAAGGTCCGCCATTTGGGGGTCTACTGGAAGATTACAAGGTATTGTTTTCAGAGAAATTTGATATCAAAGAGATGTCCCTTTGCACCAATAGCATTGATTCTAGAGTAGGTAATGAGTTATTCATCAATATGAAGTCACAGAAGCCTCTTGCCTATTAAAAGTTAAACTTTGGTCGTTAAGAATTCAATAACAAGAATTAGACTGTTGAATTCAATAGAAGATTTATCTTTACAATTGGTTGAAGATTAAGCAGATAAGGCTATGAAATAAATATTGATTGCCTTATTATTACAGACCGATAGAAGAGACCATAGTCCTAACAATATAAAACAAGTACAATAGTGAGTCAGAATAGTCCCAAAACTAAAGGGAAGAGAAGGTCAGCAGTAGATATCATCGCAGCATTGACCGTTACTTCTCTACTGATAGCTTCATATTATTTTATTCCCAAACTTGCTAGTGAAAGTGAGGCTACAACTTATACAGAAGAAGAATCTGTGGAAAGTTTAGTCAAATTTGGATTCAATACCGAAAATTATGTCTTAGAGGCATATGAAATGGGTAAAAACCAATTTGTAGGAGACATCTTGTATAAAAATGGTATTAGCTACACAGATATAGCAGCACTCGAAAACGAGGCGACAGATATTTACAACGTAAGAAAAATAAGAGCTGGAAAAAACTATCATATCGTAAGAAAAGATAGTTGTGGCCCTGCATGTGCATTGGTATATGTACCCGACCCACTGCGATATGTAGTGTATGATCTACGTGATTCTGTAGAGGTCAAAATAAACGAAAGAGAGTTTGTGACTTGTATCGAAACTGCATCTGGAAGAGTAGAATCTTCTCTATGGGGAGCGATGACTGCTCAGAATCTAGATTTCGGATTAGTAGACTTGATGGAAGATGCATTGGCTTCTTCAGTAGATTTTTATCGTACACAATACGGTGATGAATTTAAGCTGATCTACGAACGTAAATACATAGATGATAAGCCAGTATCTCTTGGTAGATTACTAGGTGCTTATTATAAAAATGAATACGGAGAATACTATTCTATACTATACGAAAACGATAAGTTTGAAGGATACTATGATGGTGAAGGACGACCGACACAAAAGGCGTTTTTAAGATCTCCAGTTCGTTTCTCTAGAATCTCTTCAAAATTTAACCGTAGAAGGTTTCATCCTATCAAAAAAAGAAGAATACCGCATTTAGGTACTGACTATGCCGCGCCTCGTGGCACACCTATACGAGCTGTAGCTGATGGTGTAATCACTAAAGCTACTTATGCTCGTAACAATGGTAAATATGTCAAAATGAGACATGATCGTACATACGAAACACAGTATCTACACATGAATAAGTTTGCAGCAGGAATAAGACCAGGAGTGAAAGTAAAGCAAGGCCAGACTATTGGATATGTAGGATCTACTGGACTAGCGACTGGACCACATGTTTGCTTTAGATTTTGGAAAAACAAAAAGCAAATCAATCACCTAAGGGAAAATTTCCCTCCAGCAGATCCCATGGATGAGGCAGAATTACCTGCCTTCTATAAGCAAAGAGATATGATCAAATCATTCTTAGATTTAGTGGAGCCTGTCGATAAGGAATTGATCGTAGATAATACTTTATAAGCTGAAGTTGAATTGAAGATTAAAATTCTTATCCGACGATGATTATCGCGATTGATTTTAGTGCTCTCAAGAAAGATTAGATTTATTCTCTAATCCAATTCTATATATACACTTTTCAAATAAGCACCCTCAGGAAATGAAATAGGATGATCTACATCGTGATAAGTACGATCTACTATTTTGTAGTATCTATCTGTTTTATCTAACTCTTCCACTACTAGATCGTAGAACTTGTCTTTGTCGATTCTACTCGAGCAAGAAGCGCTCAACAACAATCCTCCTTTGGCAACTAGTGGAATCGCCATCTTAGTTAATCTTTGATAGCTCTTAATAGCTCCGAGAACATCTGCAGCACTCTTAGCAAATGATGGAGGATCGACGATTACGATATCAAACTTTTGACCTTGATCTTGTAACTGTTGCATGCCGATAAATGCATCTATAGCCATCACATCATGATTTGCAGATAGATCATTAAGTGCAACATTATGCTTCGCCATCTCTAAGGCCTGCTTACTGATATCAAGGCTTACTACCTTCTTGGCTCCTCCCGCCAAAGCATGCACAGAGAAGCCTCCTGCGTAGGCGAATATATCCAATACAGACTTTCCTTCAGCCAGCTCTCCTACCCTTTTACGATTGTCTCTATGGTCTAAGAAGTATCCTGTCTTGTGCCCTTTGATGACATGCGCAGAAAACAGAACTCCATGCTCTCTAAAAACCACAATTGGGTCTACTAGAGTACCGTGTATGATCTGCCCATCCTGATACTCTTGCTGCAACTTCTGGACATTACGACTCAATCTCATCACGACTGTCTTGACTCCTGTATGTCTTAATACCGCTTCCAAGATATCTTCCATATGATACTTCCATATCAAGGAGTACAATTTGATTACTGCGACGTCTGCATATACATCTACGATAAGCGATGGCATTCCATCATTCTCACCGAAGATGAGGCGGTAGCTATTGGTATCCGTCTCGAGTAAGGGTAACCGACGATCGTAAGCGATTGCGATCTTTTCTTTAATCCAATTCGAGTCGATGTTTATCCCACCATTGTGATGCAGGAGTTTGATTCTTATCGGAGAATGAGGATCGAATAACCCGACACCTATTACTTTGTTAGATTTGGTACCGTAGATGATAGCTATATCACCCGCTGCACCTTCTTTACTAAGTTTCGTGATTGCTTTTTCGAAGATCCAAGGATGTCCTGATCGCACAGAGCGTTCACCTGCTTTGGACAATTTGATGGCTAATCTTTGGGCTTCGTTTGACATGGTGTAAAAGTAAGCCCTTTACTTAGGTAAAAGAAATAGTAACAAGAACTCTATTACTATAGATGTAAATCTATAAGCAGAGATATTGTGCCTGTCTGTCTCGTGTTGATGAATTGAAATACATTTGTACTCATCATATAGAATACGTTTGTGCTCATCATATAGAATACGTTTGTGCTCATCAATCGCTTCGCGCTTACCGATCACGGCAAAGGTGATTTACTGATATGTAAGCGCGAATAAAAGGAGAGATTGATGAGCAGAAAAGTTGAATCCTAAAATGTAAAACCAATTTTGCACATCATCAATTATGAAATTGTTGCATCTTTATAGTCATCGTTATAAAACTAACTTATGAAAAAACTATATAGCCTTCCCATTTTTCTACTAGCTTTTATCTTACTCAGTTCTTCTTGTAGCGATATAGAGAGTATAGAAAATATAGATAATCAAGAAAATTTCACGATCGATGCAAGTGAAGTGCAGAACTTAACAAACAATCAATTTTTAATGGCTACTGATCCTACTGATGGCGAATTGCTGTATTGGGAAACAGGGCTTAGTTTCGAAGACAATATCACCTTTGATGCGAAATCTGAAACTGTAGATATAACAAGCGGTGTAGAGTATAGTTCTGGCTTCTATATTAGAACGTATAGAGAAGTGAAGTCAAGCTTTAAGCTTTCGGGTTTTATATTTCAATGCAATGAGGGACAAAACACAATTAATCCTTTAGGGCTTTCAAATGTCGAATTGCATATTGCTGGAACGAGAGAGATTGAAGAGCTATATAACCCACTTTATAAGCAATACGATTTGTCTGTGTTGGACTCGACTAACTTCGAAATAAAGAATAATATAATATACGATTATGCTAATGATGTAACTATCATAAAAGGCATATTCAATTATACTTTCGAAGACCTCCAGATTGCAATGCGGTTTTTCGGAGATCCTAATTTGAAAAGCCTAATCTTAAAAGATGACGATTGGGTGCAAATCGATAGTGATATCCATATGATAGAAGTACAGGAAGAAGATTTTTCTAGTTGTACTGTGCACCAAATAGATATAGGAAAAGAAGCAGGTTGGTTAGTCAATGCAGAAGCTCTTACGACTACAGGAGATAGAGTTGCCCTTGCAAATTGGTCCAATTATGCACAAACTCAAAATTCCGATCATATTATGGTTGTTGTAGACGATAGGATTCAATTACAAGATGTGTGGCTATCTATCAGTAGTAACAACTACAAAGAAGGTGACCATTTTCAAAAGAAATACACCAACATTCCAACAACTATAGCATTGGAAGACTTGGAACCAGAAATAGGTGAATCGACAAATTCTTCGTATTACATCACTGCTCCCAGTACGGCTGATTTGATTAGAGCAAGCTATCAGTATAACAATGATAATAGAATTTTTACTTGGGAAATTTATCAAACCACATCTTCGAGTAACAATTACAACTTACCAGAGATCCAGGCTGAGTATCTTGATGAAACAGATCTGATGAAACAAGTCCTACCCACTCCTGAATCTTTGATAGTTGAGACTTATAATTTAGAAGAAAACCTAGATCATATTTATCATCAGACTAACATTGATAGACAGCTTCCTTGCTTGGGTTATAATTCTACTTATGGAAGCTTGGAGTTCTAAATGTTTTTTTTGGATTATGTGCAGATATACTAGATACGTTTTCTGTAATTTGAAATAAATTTTCAAAAATTAAATTAGAGCGAAAACGAAAATTAGAAGTGCAATTTTCCAGATTTTCTTAAATCTTAGATATAGTACAAACTATAAATCTATGTTGAGCTAAAGAAAATAAATACAGATACCAATCCTATGATTAATCGATTACAATTTTCTATTGACATCAAAGCTACTAAAGAGAAGATCTGGGAAGCACTCTGGGAAGACACTCACTATCGTGACTGGAGTAATACTTTTGGAGAAGGCTCTCATTATGTTGTTGACAATTGGAAAGAGGGAAGCATAATAATGTTTCTCGGGTCCGATCAAAGTGGGATATATAGTATTATTGAAAGTCACGACCCCAATAAAAGTATTCAGTTTAGGCATATTGGAACCGTAGTGAATAGTAAGAAGCTGCTTATTGATGATGAGGCGAAAAAGTGGTCGGGAGCAACTGAAAGTTATTCGCTTAATAAAGGTTCAGAGTTCTTTACGCTTCTAGTTGAAATTGATGTTCTTGATGAACACGTAGAATTCATGTCGACAAGACTTCCAATAGCCCTGGACAAGATTAGAAAAAACAGCATATAACATTATATACCACAGTATATACTCCTTCGTTGAAGACGCTACATACTCAACTTGATCTACATTTCTTATACCGAGCAAACTAATCCAATCCGTTTCACTAATCAGAACATGGATTTTCGCCAAAAAAAAGGATACTTTCCGTGACGAAAAGTATCCTTAGTAGTTAGTATATCTCAAACTCTAATTGTCATCCTATGAATGCAATTAGTCGTAGATTATTCCTCTTCTCCAGTGATGTCTTCTAGTTTGTCCGCTACCGTTTCACCAAGCTCTTTGGCGGCATCAACGACATCATCTATCATACCTGTCAATGCTCCCATTAATCCTCCAGCGACAGCTACAGTTTTAGCCTTAGATTTCACTTCAGCGTTTTCCTCTTTATTATCTGTTAAAGATTCTTTGACATCACTTACTTTTTCTCCTACTTCATCTGCTACTTTAGCCCCTACATCTTTCACTTTGTCTACTGCATCTTCTACATTCGAAGTAATCTTACCCATGATTGACTTTGCTTTATCTCCTATCTTCTCTTCTTCCATCTTATCTTCTACAGCATCTACTAGTGATTCTCCAGCATCTTTTACTTTCTCTATAGTATCAGATACTGCATCTTTTACCGCGTCCAATATAGATCCTGACCCTTCTCCTTTATCACTATCTGATAGACTTGATTTCATCTCAGCCACTTTATCTTCTACCTTATCAGTTACTACAGAAGAGATTGCCATCACTGTATCTGTTACATTTTCTAAGGCTTCACCCATTGTTGCTGTAATGGCTCCCATAAGTGATTCATCTTTTGCTTCTGCTTGCTGAGACTCTTCTTTCTTCGCTTCTTCTGCTTTCGCGTCAGCTTCTGGTGCAGCAGAAGTCAATAGTTCTTCTACCTTTTCTCCTGTAGACTTTGGTTTTTCAATTAATACGGCTTTCTCAGCTCTTTTCTTTTTAGTGGCAGCGATAGTATCTGCTGCCTTTTTCAATTCAGCTTCTTCTTCTGGTGTTCTATTAGATTGCTTCGCTGCTATTTCCTCTTGGATTTTTGCCTTGAGTTCTTTGGCTACTTCTTTAGATTTAGCTTTTTCTGCTCTTGCTGCCTCCTTCACTTTTTCACGTTCTATACGCTGCTCAAGTTCTATTTTAGTTTTGAGCATATCATCAAGCTTCACTTGCTTAGAATTGATACGTTCGTCGATCATTACTAGCTTGGCTTGTCTAATCTGTGCTTCTAGCTGACCATCCGTATCATTGATTCTTTTAGTTTGGAAGTTTTTCTCTTGAGTATCCTTTTTGATAGATCCTTGCATTCTATTGATCGCAGATATCAATCCATTATATCTACCATCTAATCTACTCGCTCCAGAGTTATTACTCGCACCACTTGCTCCAAATCTCTTTTCCTTTACCGCTTTGAATGATTTGTCGATTTTCTTCCAGATATCATTACGATCATCTCTCGTAAATGCCGCATCCTTGACTTTTGCTTGAAGCTTCTTGAGCTCTTCGAATATCGGCTTGAGGCCTAGGCCTTTCTCTATTTTATCATCGATAACAGCGAGCTTTTCTTTAAACTCTTTGATAACGACTTTTGATTGTTTTTTAAATTCTGTATCCGCAGTTTTCTTCATGGCTTTCATAGAATCAAAAAGCTCATTCGTCTTGGCTCTGAGTTTGCCAGCATGCTCACGGAATAGGTTTTTATCTTGAACCTGATTCTGCACCTTAGTCCAAAAAGACTTCAACTCTTCCCAAAGGGTACTATCGAAGTTAGTAAGCGTTTCGACTTTATCTTTAAAGTCATCTACCTCACCATTATACATCTCATATAATTTGGATGAGAGCACTACGAAATGCCATTCCGCTTTAGCTCTTGAGATCACATCTGTTCTTTCTACTTTGATATCATCTGGAAGTAATCCCTCCGCCACAGTTAATTCTCTTATGATCTCTACTCTTTCAGCTGGCCAAGTCATCTCTTTACCATCTCTCCAGCTATCCATCATCATCTTATACACTTCCTCAGTGGCTGCGGCTTCTGGTATCTTGTGTATTAGTACTTTGTTTTCTTTGTCTACGAGCTCTACTCCTATTAATAATTTCTCGTCTGCTTCGTTTGCTCCCCAGAGCACAATCTTTGTCTTCATAATGTCTTGTTGCTTTGTAATGTAACCTCTAGTCACATCGTCAATTTACAGTTGTAATTTAATTCAATTCTCCGCACCACTATATTCTTTGATGCACGTATCAGAATTTTCATATGTCTATCGACTACCCAAACAAATAGTCGAAATACCAATTAGAATCACCAAACAAGTTCATTTCAACTCATCTAGGTTATTCTAGCTCGCAAATGTATGATATGTTAGTCAAAAATGCCATATATCATTCCTAATCTAACTATCAAGTCGTAAATTCTCTTTCAGAGTTGCCATTTTTATTGACAATCATACTTACTGGAGTATCCTTTTTGAGTAGAGCATAGGATAATATCCATAATAATACAGCATCGCTTTTACCGATAAGGCTAAATTATTAGAATTTTGGGTAGCTTTTACCCTTGTATCGTTACTTTAGTCTTATGAAATTCAAATTCCCATCCGCACAAACGATATTGTTCATCATAGCAGGACTTGTAGCTCTTATGACTTGGCTGGTACCTGCCGGTAAGTATGATAGCCTTACTTACAATACTGAATCCAAAAACTTTGAGCGCGTAGGTGGAGGAGAAACTACTGAACTCATCGCCACCCAGACTACATTAGATGACCTTGGAATCCAGATCCCTTTGGAAAAATTTACCAGCGGAAGTATCTACAAAGCGATCGGCATCCCTAATACGTATAAAGAAGTAAAATCTAATCCACAGGGATTTGCTGCTTTCTTAAAATCTCCCATACGAGGAATTATAGCTGCAGCGGACATCATATTTTTGGTGTTGATCATTGGAGGTATGATAGGCATCATGAATCTTACAGGATCTTTTGATGCCGGAATATCTCGATTAGCCTCAGCACTCAAAGGACGAGAATATATGCTCATCATTTTAGTCACTACGCTAGTTGCTATCGGTGGTACCACTTTTGGATTAGCTGAAGAAACGATGGCCTTCTATCCTATCCTAATTCCCGTTTTTATAGCTGCAAGGTATGACGCGATTGTCGGTCTTGCCAGTGTATTTCTAGGCTCTGCGATAGGTACGATGTGCTCGACGATCAATCCATTTTCTGCGATCATCGCATCAGATGCAGCTGGTATCAATTGGACTACGGGTCTATATGGTAGAGCAGCCATGCTTGCATTATGTCTTGCTATTACGATAATCTACATCATGCGATATGCCAAGAAGGTTAAAAATGACCCTTCAAAGTCTATCGTCTATGATCAAAAAGAAGAGCTGGAACTCAAATTTGGATTTGACTCTGATACCAAAATTGAGCTCACGGGTAGACATAAGTTGATGTTGAGTGTATTTACTCTAAGTTTTGTCATCATGATTATCGGAGTATCTAAACTAGATTGGTGGTACGTAGAGATGACTACCGTATTTCTAGTGGGTTCGATATTAATTGGATTTATAGCGCAACTCAAAGAGAGTGATTTTTTAGAGGCTTTTGCCCAAGGTGCAGGTGAGTTACTTTCGGTAGCTTTCATCATCGGAATCGCTAGAGGGGTCTCTATCATCATGGATGACGGTCAGATTAGTGACACGATGTTACACTATGCGAGTGGTATGACGGAAGGTATGAACAAAGGTGTATTTGCCAATGTAATGATGATTGTCTATAGTGGATTATCCTTCTTTATACCTTCATCTTCGGGTATGGCGGTATTGACGATGCCTGTGATGTCTCCATTGGCAGACACTGTTGGCGTAGGTCGAGAAGTCGTAGTCAATTGCTATCAGTATGGTATGGGTCTATTCTATTTGATCAATCCTACAGGGCTTATACTCGCGTCTCTAGCCGTGGTCAATATTGGATTTGAAAAATGGCTGAAATTTATCATGCCATTGTTTGTGGTGTTGGTACTAGTGACGATGGCCGTGTTGACAGCAAGTGTATATTTGTAATAAGAGCTTGATTAACTATTGAATTTGCCGCTTTAAATATTCAGAATATATGGGTTGTATGTGAGGCATTCAAAACCAAGTGTTAAACCTCTTTGTCTAGCAAAATTGATTTGTGAATACTCATAATTCTACATCCGATAAAGTAGCCAATCTTCAATACCTATATCTAAACCCAAAACAGGACTGTCATACTTGTTGGTTTCCTAATTTGGGATAGAGAATGAGATTATTATTGCTGCATGAAAACAATAATAGTAATCAGATACCTCATTTTTGGATCTACGCTTAATGCTCAGATCATCCTCGATTGGGATAAACAAGATGTACCTGGAATGAATAAATTGTACATCATAGCTGAACCCAGTTATCAATTTGTTTCCGCTGGTATTTCTTTGATTATGGAGTATAATAATAAGGAAGCAGAAGATGAAAACCTGATCAATTACTCCATTGGAATGAGAGCCGGAATTGCTGGAGCGTATCCATCTTTTAAGGATTTGGAATCGGCCACCTTCGTAGGGCCTCAGTTTGGAATTCTAGTTGGTAAAAACCAACATATTTTCAGTACTACTTTTGGAGTGGGTATTTTGCAAAAAAAATATAGATTTAATCAACCCGACACCTCAAATTGGATCCCTAGTATATCCATGGCTTATAGAGAGCATAAGGAGTTTACTATCATAAATGTAGGAATAGGTTTCCCTCAAATATTTCATACTAGCTTCGGCCTCAGACTTTACTAATCTTTGTCATTATCCGAAAGATCCTAAAAAAGCCTTCATTCAACGATTCTCTAATTTTATAATCTACCATGAGATATATTAGCATTGTCATTCTTATCCTTTTCTCTTTCTCTAATTCTGCGGCTCAGCATGATCTACAGCCTATTGGATACAATATCCACCGGCTCAATTTTCATGCTGAGATAAGTTGGGGATTTTTCTATTCCACTTCTTCGATTGCTATAGAAAATGAATTTCGATTTACCGATTCTAAAGAGAGCATTACATTCACACTGAAAGCGGGAAAAACAGACCTCAATGCATATAATATCACTTCCATAGAAAGTGCTTTTGAGATACAACTAAGAGTATCCCTATTACTCGGCGGAGAAAATCACAAAACCGAAATAACTGGAGGGTATAGATATCGAAATACCGATCACTTACATGAAAAACCGAATGAAATATCATACAAACCCAATTTTGGGGCAGGTTATCGATATCAAGATGAGTTATTTATTGCTAGAATTGGAATTGGAATCCCTGAGGAAATTTATGTCAGTTTGGGGACTTCTATATTCTAGTAAGTATTGGCAATATGTTCTACGACTAAAATGGGTTCTTTCACGGAGAATTGGAGTAAGAATATTTCTAATAGGATTTGGGTTCATAGCTGAGTATACTTCCACTTATTTCGAGGACAATAGCTTATTCAACTATTCATTTGGCTTAATACCAAACGTTCAATCGGTTCTTTATATCACGTTAACATCGGTTGATTTTGAAACCTACTACGGACCTCAATTTCGAATACTAATTGGAAAAAATAGACATATGCCAGAGTCAACAATTCATTACAGTTTTTAGCGTACAATTAAAATTCGAAATAAAGAGAGCGAATCCGATTGGATCTATGAACCAAGATTAGGATATAGAAACTAAGGACCGAAAACCCTTTATCGATTAGACACCAAATGGCTGAACCATGTAGAAGGTCGGGTTGGCATCTCTATGAGCTTAGGAAATCGATTGTTTTAAATGATAAAAGCCTATGGATAGACTAAATTCTTCTTTTTCTTATCTTTGCGCCCTTTAATAGACTATCATTTTAAACAACATATATCCATGAGTAAAATCATTTATACTATCACGGATGAGGCACCGTACTTAGCGACTCACTCATTCTTACCGATCGTAGAGGCTTATACAGCTCAAGCAGGGATCGAGTTAGAAACAAAAGACATCTCATTAGCAGGAAGAATATTAGCCGTATTCCCAGATTATCTTAATGATGATCAAAAGGTTACTGACGATCTAGCATATTTAGGAGAACTGGCTAAGAAGCCAGAAGCAAACATCATCAAACTGCCTAATATCTCTGCATCTGTACCTCAACTCAAAACAGCGATCAAGGAGTTACAAGATGATGGTTATGCAATACCAAGCTTTCCAGATAATGCGCAGACAGACGAAGAGAAAGATGTACTGGCTAGATATAATAAGATAAAAGGTAGTGCGGTAAATCCTGTACTCCGTGAAGGAAACTCTGATCGTAGAGCACCCAAACCGGTTAAAGCATTTGCTCGTAAACATCCACACCGTATGGGTAAGTGGTCTGCAGATTCTAAGTCACACGTAGCTACTATGGGAGCTGGAGATTTTCAGTCTAATGAACTATCTCTTACGACAGACAAAGCTATGAAAGTAGATATTGTACACATCGCGGATGATGGTAGTATGACGATCCTCAAGCAAGGACTAGAGTTACAAGCAGGCGAGATCATCGATGCCACTGTAATGAGTAAAAAAGCATTAGTTGATTTTCTAGATGAGCAAATCGCAGATGCTAAAGCGAATGACGTACTCTTCTCATTGCATATGAAGGCTACCATGATGAAAGTATCTGACCCTATCATATTTGGCCATGCGGTGGAAGCATTCTTCGCACCTGTATTTGATAAGCATAGCGAAACTTTTGAAAAAATTGGTGTCAATGTCCGTAATGGATTTGGTAATCTGATCAGTAAGCTAGATAGCTTACCTGCAGAGGAGAAAGCGGCTATCGAAGCAGATATCCAAGCTTGCTATGATATGAGACCTGATCTAGCGATGGTAGACTCTGACAAAGGGATCACCAACTTACATGTACCTAGTGATGTCATTATAGATGCCTCTATGCCAGCTATGATCCGTACTAGCGGTCAGATGTGGGATAAGAACGGTGCACAGAAAGATACAAAAGCTGTAATTCCAGATAGTAGCTATGCGGGTATATACCAAGCGACTATAGATTTCTGTAAGAAGCATGGAGCTTTTGATCCTACTACTATGGGTAGTGTCCCTAATGTAGGACTGATGGCTCAGAAAGCTGAAGAATACGGATCTCATGATAAGACCTTCGAAATGGCATCTGGTGGTAAAGTCAATGTAGTGACTCAAGATGGTGGCGACGCTATCTTATCTCACAATGTCGATGCTGGCGATATCTGGCGTATGTGTCAGGTAAAAGATGCACCGATACAAGATTGGGTAAAACTAGCCGTAAACAGAGCAAGAGCTACTGGAACGCCAATTGTGTTTTGGTTGGATAAAAACAGAGCTCACGATGCAGAGCTTATTACTAAAGTAAATGCTTATCTTCCTAATCATGACACGGATGGTCTAGAGATCCATATCATGTCTCCTATCGAGGCTACTAAGTTTTCACTAGTCCGTATCAAAGAAGGTCTAGATACCATCTCCGTAACGGGTAATGTATTACGTGATTACAATACTGACCTCTTCCCTATCCTGGAGTTAGGTACATCTGCTAAGATGTTATCTATCGTACCTCTGATGAATGGTGGAGGATTATTTGAAACCGGTGCTGGAGGATCCGCTCCTAAGCATATCCAGCAGCTACTCAAGGAGAATCACCTGCGTTGGGATTCATTAGGTGAGTTTTTAGCGCTAGCGGTATCTCTCGATCACTTAGGTGAAAAGTATAATAACAAAAAAGCAAACATCCTTGGAGAAGCACTAGACAAAGCGACCACCAAATATCTTGATAATGATAAGTCCCCATCTCGTAAAGTAAACGAGCATGACAATAGAGGGAGCCACTATTATGTAGCGATGTATTGGGCACAAGCATTAGCCACTCAGACTCAAGATGCCGAACTAGCAGCAACTTTTGTTCCTATCGCTGAAGCACTTTCTGCTAACGAAGCTAAGATCAACGAAGAACTTATATCTGTGCAAGGAGTAGCGATCAATATCGATGGATACTACTCTACTAATAGAGATAAGACTTATGCTGCGATGAGACCTTCTAATACACTTAATGAAATTATAGATGGTATGAAAGGGTAAAAATATCCTTACTACTTTTTTATCTTATATCAAGAGGAACATACAAAAGTATGTTCCTCTTTTTTTATTCGATTATTTTTTCATAAGCCCAAGATTATTCTAAATCTTCCAACTCCTCAGTTACTGATTTCTCGACAATTCGTTTCCGTCTAATGAGTACTTCTTGGTCTGTAAAAAGTATCCAGCAAATATCATATAGATAGGTTACTAATTTATTTTGAACATTTACATGGGTATTTGTATGATAGTCCCATTTGAAATTTTTCTGATCTAAAAATTCACGATTTACTTTTAGCTGTATTTTATTCTTACCTAATAGCTCTAATAGTATAGATCGATTACGATGTAATATTTTATCAATTCTAACTGTCGCATCCAATGTAACTTCATTGAGTTTTCGGTGGTAGTCAGATTTGCATTTGATAGAACAAAACACTTTGTCTTTTCGGCCACGGAAAGCGGCCTTACACATTTTACACTTTTTCATGATTGCATTCCTATTAATAATTAGAAAAAGAACACTAACCGTTAGTTACGGTTAGTATCCGTTAATAACGACTAAGTTACATAATCATCTATATATCAACACAATACATTTAATAATATTATTAGAATTACATCATGATAGCAGAAATACTTAATACTGACAGCAAATCAAAAAGGATAAAAATCAAAATACCGTTTGCCGCAAAGTTCTGGAGATCGGAGCTAAAAAAGATAAAAGGGATATGGTATCACAAACCGCAAAAATTATGGAGCATACCTAATACACCCCAAAACAAGAATATTGTAACACAGTTATTTGGTAAAGACGGTGTACTCAAACCAAACAATATGACTGTAAAGCTTCCAACCTTTACTATGTCCGAGCGAGTGGCAGACAGACTGCAATTGATGATGACCAAGCTTGTATTGAGCGGTAAAAGCAAGCATACCATCAAAAGCTATAGAGGCCATATATTACACTATCTCGCAGAGTTTGAGCATCGAGATCTTTTGACAGTAACGAAGGATGAAATAGAAAAATACTTATACGACGTTATAACCAAAAACAATGTAGGACCCAGTAGACAAAACATAATGATCAATGCTATTAAATACTATCATGAAAAAGTGTTGGGACAACAACGAACCAAATACAAAATCACACGGCCAAAAAAAGCTCAAACATTACCTGAAGTACTTACCGAAAAGGAAGTTTACCAATTAATCAATACTCCTACCAATATTAAACATAAGGCCATACTCTATCTACTCTATAGTGCTGGACTAAGAATCAGCGAAGTAACGAAACTTAGAATCGAAGATATTCACAGTAAAGAAAAACAGATATTTATAAAAGCCGCTAAAGGAAAAAAGGATCGCTACACTATATTATCAGACGCCACTCTTCTAATAATTCGACAATATTACGTTCTACATAAACCCTCATATTGGTTATTTGAAGGAGCCGAAGGTGCGCAATATAGTACGACAAGTATCAATAAGATATTTAGAAAAGCCGCCAAGACATCTAGGGTATATGAGTGGGCCGTACCTCATACACTAAGACATTCCTTTGCTACTCACCTACTACAAGCTAATGTTAATCTAAGATACATACAGACATTATTAGGACATGGAAGTCCAGAAACAACTCAAGTTTACACCCATGTTGCCGAAGTAAATAACGATATTGTGCGTAGTCCACTAGATAGAATGCTTGATGGGATGAAAAACCAGTAAAAACAATGCAGATAAACCTATCACACAATATATTTGACAGGTTTAAAGGAGTTATGAGTACAACACAATGAACTGCCAACTCTCAAAAGCCAACACACAGGTTTTCATTCTTAGTATTCATGAATATTAATCGCCATGTTGAGATCTGTAGCAAAGAAAGGTTTATCCGCGTTTTGGGAATGCTGTACATAACACAGGTATATCATAATCATACGTCTTACGCAACATAGACTCAATCTGCTTAGTTGGTACGATGTGCTTTAATGCTTAAATTTGCTTTATCCATTGGACGTACACTAGATATACGGACCGTTGTCAGTAATTAAATGAAAAATATAATAGCCATATCGATAGTACTCTTCCTTATTGGATGTTCTGAGCAAAGAGAATTTCCAAAAATCGTACTATTGACAAACTTAAAATCTACTGATTTTGGTTTAACAGATAAGCAAGAAATTGAACCCAAAAGAAATCAAATATATTGCCCTACATTGCTTTTTGCCTGGAACCAGCTCAAAAGTGAAACGCATATGAAATTAGTTAGTGAAAATGAACTTGCGCACTTAATCGACAAATCTAGAAACTATATTAATTCCCTAACCGAGAAAGAATACACTAATACGGTTTCTGTAGTAGATAGTTCTATAAAAGTAAAATCAGAGTTCGTTAAATCGCTTGTTTTTTCAGAAGAATTTGTAAGAAATAATATTAAACTAAGATTTTCGGATAATCAAGATGTCGAATCATTTGGGTGTTTCAACTGTAATGGAAAAACTAAAAGTCAAATTAAAGTAGTTCATTATGACGGCAACAAAGATTTTGCGATTAAAATATCATCAAAGAATGAAACGAGTGAAATTTTACTTTACCTTCCATCTCAACCTCGCAATACATTAAGTCAATATTACAATGACCTTAGAACGAAAATATCGAAAAAAAGAAATGAGAAAGATTGGTGGAAGTATAGATTTCTAAAAGAAGATAGATTTGAAGTTCCAATAATAGCATTCAATATCGAAGCAATTATCGAAGAATTAAATGGGGTCATATTTTCCTCGGATAATAAAACAATTGAGATTAAGGAAGTAAGGCAAAGAATTGCATTAGTTTTCGATGAAAAAGGTGCCGAAATTGAAAGCGATGCAGAGATGAATTCTGTAACAACTGACGCAACTGATGAAGAAATTAAAAAACCAGTGCCTAAAAAACTAATATTCGACAAGCCTTTTCTATTAGTATTTAAGAAAAAAGAATTTGATAATCCGTATTTCATGGCTTGGATAAACAATAGCGAATTAATGAAGAAGAAAAGAAACTACTGACAACACCGTATATCATGTCATGCACTATTTAGTTTCAATCTGCTTAGTTAGTCAAGTGAGATTTATTGCATAACTTAGCTTTTTCGCGGTGATGCACGCCAGATATACTTGATACGTTATGGGCAATTCAACAGATTAGACCGTCCAAAATTGAGCTCAAAATTGTCAATTTTTCCTCGGCAAATTAATTTCCCAAGCTAACGATTGAGTATATTTATGATTATCAAAGCGAAATACTTAGAAAAATAGGCATTGATAATCAACGACTTAGCGAACGTTAGTCAGAATTAAAGAAAAAAAACAAAAAATGTTGATTTCAGAAGTTATTCTTATTAAACTAAACACTACAAAATGAATATATTCAAAATTATTTTATTGAGCATTTTACTTCTACTAACAATTACAGCTGATGGACAAAAAAAACATGGATGTATAGAAGGTGATTGTTACGATGGAATAGGCAAATACATTTTTCCAAATGGAGATATATATGACGGTTCATGGGAATCAGGCCATGTAGATGGTTGGGGCGATTTATATTATGCAAATGGGGATAATCACTCAGGCAAGTGGTTTGAAAATTTCAAAGATGGCTTTGGGATATTAACTAAAAAAGATGGAACAATAATAAAAGGGACATGGATGCGAGGTGTGCTGATTTCTCAAGAATTGGGTGTCTCATGGAAACTATACGACGATCGAAAAGGTGAATTCGTGAGTTTTGACTGCATGAAATTGATTGATCCATTTACATTACAATCCAATTTTGTAAGAAAATTTAAAGTAGAATGTGAACTTAATAGAGATCCACGCGGACCTTTTGTTTTAAGATATCATGATAAGGTGTCAAATGAAGATTTCTATTTCTCTGGGGACATTAACCACGACGGAGAGTACATTAATGGTACAATATATGGATTTGACAATAATGATATTTTGCATGAAGTCTTTGAAGCAACATTAGAAAAAGGAATTGTTGTTTCAATAGAGAGAATAAAACCTTCAAATAAAAATAGAATTGCACTAGGTTCATTCATTTTTGCTGGATTTGTTGGTCAAGTATCAGAAAACATAACAACACTTGAAGCAATTGGATGCGCATTAGCCTTTAATATTGGAAACTACATTGAAGATTCCACTATTGCATCAATTATGGCAGTAACTCTTAATAACCTTTTTGAAAAGGATTCCGATGGTGAAGAAATCACGAAGGAAATTATTAAACTTGAAATTCACGACGAGTTAAAAAAAAGTGGCATAGAAAATACCGCTGAAATTGACAATATCATTTCATTCATAAAATGTCTAATTAATGAGAAATCAAGATTTTAAAATATAAAAGCCCATAACAATAGATAAGAAGTAATAGCTCCTTCGTCACTACTACTCTTATCATCATCCGTTATCTCTAAGCAGGTTCAAACAAGTGAAAAGTACCAATAATCTAATATTCAAGACAACTTGCAAGTTTTACCAAAAATTGGTAATTTTGTAAAAAGAAAAAGAATATGAAAAACACATCCATATCACTTGGAAATTAC
>CALLPN010000029.1 GCA_938015435.1 uncultured Saprospiraceae bacterium | reverse complement strand
TTCGAATGACGCTCCTTCTCCAGTAGTAGCAATGTTTAAAGTCACTACTGTAGAATCGTCTTCAGAAATCATATTGGTTTCATTGTCATCACAGGTAATATAGAATTCTGAGAAAGACAATTCTTCTCCAGTTTCGATTTCTACTTCTATTTCGTTAATACAAGTGAAAGAATCTTGCAATGTAATGGTGTGAGTTCCAGCAGAAACATTTTCATATATTAATGATTCTATAAGGAGTCCTTGATCAAGGCTTGTAAATTGAATATGATCATTGACAGGAACAATATTAATTATTCCATTGCTATCTCCAACGCAATTTTCGTCTTCGACAAATAGGTCCGCCTGTGGAGGTAATATTACTTCCAAATCCAATTCAGCAATAGCTGTACAACCAAAAACATCTGTAACTCTTGCGTACACCATGCTATCCAAATCACCCTCAACTATCAAAATATCATCTAAGGGTTCGAAATTAGCCATAGCATTTTCTATACTTGAGAAATATAAAATATCGTGATCTACATTGTTTGTAATAAATTCATTCGCCGAGGAAAGTAAAAAGGCAGTAGTATTATTTTGATGGTCTTGACAAGCTACAATAATTGTATCGTTTGCCATTGGGGGTGATAAAATGGTAAGCGTTATAGCTGTCCTTATAGTAGACACGCAGCCAACATTAATTAAATCTATTGTTTCTACATAAAAAGTATATGTCCCAGGGATTGAATTGGTATGCATGAAACTCAATGTCTCAGTAGCTAGAGTCGTACCTCCTACAGCTGAAGTGTACCAACTCGCTGACTGATCCATTCCTACGGAAACATTTAAGGTAATAGGCAATGCTTCAACACATACAATTTCATTTCCTAGGCTTATAGGAGGATCTATAGATGGACAGCTACAATCGGGTGGAGAAATAGATATTTCATCCGCACAGTTGGTAAATAGGTCAGTCCCAATTATAGTTATCGCTTCTTCAATAGGAATAATTTCTACTATATAATTATTATCACCTAAATCTGTAACAACTCCAAAGTCTACATTGACACTAAATGGTTGATTAGATGAAAAAGATACCGAATAAGTATTAAGGCCTGGAGCACATATTATTGAGCCAATTAACAATTCAATACTTTCCACGATATCTACGCTCAAATATGCAGTATCTGGATCACAAGTATTAGAACTTGCTAATGTATACCCCAACAAATAATTACCCGGACTCAATTCATAAAAACTGACAGCAAAAGGATTCGATAAAATTATTCCGGTGCCATCTAAATCAAGCCATGTTCCATTCACATTATTGACTATTGGTAAATAGTCAAAGAGATTATATACCGCGTCATCATTACAAATAGTTGCAAAACCGTCAGAAGCAAGGTTATCTGGAAAATTTACATTTACAAAAAATGGTGCGAAATCAATACATCCTTCTGCGGTTGTCATTGCAATATAATACTCAGTGTTTGTCAATGGTGACACCTCGCTAGAAGCCAGTTCGTTAGACACATCCGGCGGTATATCAAAATGATAACTAAGTACACCTCCTGTATTATTTAAATCAATAACATTTATATTTTGTAAGTCATAAACATCTCCTTGACAGATATCTATTTCTTGAGGTAGTAAAAATAAATCTGGCTCTTCCAGAATCGTTACTATTTGAGTAGCTGTGAGAAAATTACTAGAGCAAGGAAGATCTAATGTCCAATCCACGATTATCTGATTACCAGAAACTACGGTAGTTGCATTGACAAATCCATCTATGAGGCATTGACCTAATTCATCATTGGTATACATCAATGGCGGAGGCGAATAGGTCGTCACTCCACAATCTAATGTAATATCTACTGGGACATCTACAAAAGAAGGATCTTGAGCTGGTGTGATAGTAATGCCTTGAGTGTGATTTATTGTTCTTCCACAATTGTCCGTGTATTCCCAAAGATAAGAAACATTACCACCGCATCCATTAAAGGTTCCTTGTAATACTGCTTCTATATTGCCTGATATTTCACAATCTCCAGTACTATTATTAGTATAATCTAATGCCGTTGGTATTGATCCAAAATCAGTACAAGCAATGGTGATTACTAAAGGAGGATTTACAAATGAAGCAATAGGCGCTTCCTCAATAGTAACAATTTGAGTATAAGAATAGTCTCGATTACAATCGTCAGTATATTCCCAAGTGATTTCTACTTGCCCATTACATCCATTATAATTATTGGTAATTGTTGGTGAAATCATTTCTGTGATTTCGCACAATCCAGTAAGTGTATTCGTAATTTCGATGGCATCTGCCGTAGTAGGTATGCTATTGCAATCTACGGTAATATCCATAGGTGGATTTACAAATTCTGGTTCCGCTGATATTATTACTGTAATAATTTGCTCGTACTCTACTAGTCTATTACACTCATCAATCGAGGACCAAGTCACAGATACTGTTCCACCGCAGGCGTCGTAATTTTCTGTCAAAATAGGTGATGCAGACCCATTAGATGAACATGAGTTAGTAAGACTATTACTATAATTTAGGTCTATAAAGGTAGTAGGTACATCTCCACAGTCTACTGTTAAATCTACAGGTGGATCAATATACACTCCAATAGGAACAGGTTCCACAGTGATTATTTGTTCTTCTATTGTAGATACTGAAGCACAAGAGTCAGTTACTTCCCACCTACGTATGATCGTCCCTCCATCGCAAGGCAATGAGTTGTTAATTTCTTCTCCCATTACAGATCCCGGATCTATACAGTTGTCATTATATGAAGCAGGCAAAATAGGATTCAAATCATCAATGCAAAAAATAGAGACAAATGAACCGCCACCAGGAAAATTTGGGTGCTCAGGAACGATAGTAAAAAATGGAGGATTATTATCTTCAAATGAAATGATTTCCTCGACTAAATCACAACAATTTACATTGCAGTCGTAATCAGTAATATTACTTCCAATAGACGGAATAGTTGAACCTCCACCGATTTCAAAATTGTAACTATAAATAGTAAATGATCCACAATAGTTATAACTATAATCGTAAGTATCACCTTGTACAAAATCAACTATATCACCATTAACATCCGCTACTAATAAATATTGATCAAAAGAAGAAGCGCTGTTATACGATGACGATGAAAACGAAATTAAATCTGAAGGGCATGTTGGGCTATTGAGAATTGTAAGATCCCCTGCATCTGCGTCACAAACAATTCCACAGTCAAATGCATTTGCACAACCCAATCCAGAGTCGTCTCCAAAAACTAAATACCAATCATTGATAGTTGTATCATCCCATCCTACAAAATCTTCAACTTGCAGTGTCCAATCTCCATTAACAGATCCAGTTAAATCCTCTAGACATCCTAGGTTAGGGAAATAAGTACCTGTGTAAGTCGCATCACTTCCCCATGTCTCAGATGAATCAAAAATATCAGCGTGCCCAGCGTCTGGGGTTACAATCTCCGAGCATGCTAGAAAACAAATTGTATAGTTGAGATTATCATTTGTATTAATCCCTGTTTGAGTTACAAGGTTAATATTGGAACCATTAGGAGCTATAAGAATTACATCAATTTCATTTATAGCATCTGTAGACATATCCACGCATACTTTACACAAGCTTTGGCCTCCGACACCAAGTGTTGGATTCGTGGAACCTGAAATATTTATTAAACTTGATTGAGTTGTTAGACTGGGTACAAAAAGTGGACAATCCGTACATTCACATTGAGAATATGAATTAATGTAAATGAAATTGGCAACAACTAAAAGGAATAGTTTTTTCATCATTTCACACTTTGATACACTTCTATATATATCGAAAAGTCTAAAAATGGTTGCTTCAAATTAATATATCTTTAAAAAAATAATTCATTGATATAAATAATAGAGTATCAAAATGAAAATTTACCATCCCTATATTGAACGCTCACAACAAACAAATTAACCGACATTCACTCCAAAAAAATACCCAACCAATGCCGTCAACCCCATCGCTATAGTACCCCAAAAAGTGACTCTTATAATTGCTTTCATCATGCTACTCCCTCCAGTCTTTGCAGATATAGCACCCAATAGAATCAGAAATACTAATGCTGAACCGTAAAGTGAAAATTCCATAGTATCAAGTGGAAGAAATACTACTACCAAAAAAGGAAGTATTCCTCCTATAGTGAATGCCAATCCAGAAGCTAAAGCTGCTTGCACAGGATTTGCTTGACTCGCATCTGTGATACCTAATTCGTCCCTTACATGAGCCCCAAGTGCATCATGTTCTGTCAATTCTTTGGCGACAATCAATGCAGTATCTTTTTTAAGACCTCTTTCTACATAGATGTCAGCTAATCGTTGGAGTTCTATATCTGGCATGTCTAACAATTCTTGACGTTCACGCTCAATATCAGCTTGCTCTATATCTGTCTGCGAACTCACGGATACATACTCACCAGCCGCCATCGATAATGCTCCAGCCACTAAACCAGCTAACGTTGCAAGCACAATGGGATCTCTCGTCGCACTCGCAGCAGCTACACCTATAGCGATACTCGCTGTAGAAAGTATACCATCATTAGCGCCTAGTACAGCTGCCCTGAGCCAGTTGCTTCTATGGATATAGTGTGATGCTAAATATTCTTCTAAATTATTATTTGATTCCGCCATTAGTATATGATAATTAATGAGTTTGGCTTTTAACTTAACAATAGGTGTTATATCATTGATAGAATTCACAAAAATGCCAAAGTACGCCAGAAGGATCATGTAAGAAACATTCCCTACCCCATTCGAATATTTTAATCTGACTTAGCTTTACATATTTGTATTGAGAAACTAGTTCTCTACCGAGCAAATCAGAATAACATTTCTCTATATCATCCACTTCAAGAAATAGCATTGAGTTTTGAATCCACTTTTTTTGATAGTACTCTTGTAGATAAAAAGATAGCTTCTCATTGACTTTAACCAATACCATTTTGCCAGGAATCTCAATAATCTCAAAACCAAGTTTAGTATAAAACTCTTTCGACTCTTCAAAGTTCTTGGCACCTATAAATGCTCTAATATTAATTGCTGAATAATCCACTAATCGCAGCAATTTATACCTTCTTGAATTGGTGGACATGCAACTGTACCATAGCTACAAAAGACACAACAATCTCCTTTCGTAGGTTTCAGTACTATATTGCAATTTTCACATTCGTAGAAATATTGACAAGCTGTGGTAGGCATCGTTTCAGTTTTCTTGTGATTACATTCTGGGCATGTAATTGTAGATTCTAATACTACTTCTTTCATTTGCTTTGATTTGTAATATTGATAACCACCATAGGCGCAAAGTGCACCTCCTAGGATCATAAGAACTCCACTGTAAGACTCTAACCCATTACTAAATGCTAATAAACCAGCCGACCCACCTAATGCAATAATCAATGCAGGAAGCCAACAACAGCTAGTAGCTAGAATGAATGCGAAGATGCCTCCGAAGATTGATTTGTTTTTTGTTAGCGCCATAGACTATTTCTTATCAATATCAGTTTTCATTTTTTTCTTCAATAACTCCCACATTTCCCAATCCGTTTTTACTTGCGGTGGGTTCAACATGATTTTCTTGATTTTATCTATAGATGTATCCATGAATTGCCTTATTGGATTAAGAAATAAGCTCCTTTAGTTAAATACTCGTTTGATGTAGATTCAGAATTCAATAGCTCAATATAACCATTTTGTATCTCTCCTGTCTGCATAGCCACTTTATCGAAGGCCATATTAGCATTGTCTTTTTTCTTGAGTGCTAAGGCATAGTAGGTTTCATCCATCTTTACTAATGCTGTCTCCGGTAGTGCATTGGCTTGGTAATCATCTAAGATGATATTTGCATTGGCATACATGCCTGGCACTAACTGTTTCGTATCACCATCTATCTTACAATTGACAGATATCATTTGCTTTTCGTTGATAGATTTGTTGATCAAGTATACTGTCGCCTTGTATTTTTTAGTCGGATTTCCTTGAAGTGTAAATGTTAGTTTCTGATCTTTCTTCAGCAATAAAGCATCCTTCTCTAATACCGAAAGCTCTAGATAGACCTGTGAAGTATTTGCCAAAGTCAGAGCGGATTGGCTAGGCTCGATGTACAGGCCTTGCATGGCATTGATCTGAGCCACATAACCTGATATAGGAGCGGTGACCGCTAACGAAGAGACTAAACTATTTATACTGAGGTTGTCCGTATTGATTCCATACAGACTTAACTTCTTACTGAGAGATCCGTATCTCGCTTGTGTAGTGGTCAACTCTGATTTTGCTTTCAGTAGATCTTTCTTAGTAGAGAGATTTTCTTTGGAAAGCTCTATTTGTCTATTGTATTCTTCTCTAAGATATTCCAATTGACCATTGGCCACAAGGTATTCTTCTTGTAGATTGATAAGCTCTGGATTGGTGACTGAGAATAGTTTTTGGCCTTTACTTACCCATTGGCCTTCTATCAGATTGATAGTTCCTATCGTACCGCTCATGAGCGTACTTACGGCTGCTTTGCTCTTTTCTGGTATATGAATAGATCCAGTAGTATTGAGCACCTTAGAAAACGATTGTTGTTCTATCTTTCCCAATTCGAATTTAGAGCTGGTAAACTGATTTTGATCAATGCTGATACCTGAAGGCTCTGATTCCATAGAATCTGAAGAGGTTTCAGGTATTTCGTTTTTGCAAGCACTCATAAGAGTAATGACTGCAAACGCTAATATGTATTTGTATATATGAGTCATGATTATATTAATTTGATAGGTATTGTAATGAGATGGTCGCTTGGTTGTATTCATGGATAAGTGCAAGCCTTTTTATTTTCGCTTGACGAGCATTGTCTAATATCATGAGGTACTGAAAATAATCCATAGCTCCTCGCTGTAATGCTGCCTCAGATGATGACGTCAGTTCTGTAGATGTTCGTAATACTGTATTTTCAAAATTCTCTATCCGTGTAGAAATACTTGCTAGCTTTTGATTCAGAAAATCTTCCTTCCTCTCTAAGCTTCTTTCATGGGCCGTAAGTTGTAATTGAGATATTTCTGTAGAGATCTTATCTGCTGATTGTTGTGCCTTATACGATTTCTTTGACAAAGGAATAGAAACACCGGCTTGTAACCCTGGGTACAATTCTAAATCAGAAAAGCTGTTGATCCCATTGAACAATGAAAGATTGAGTTCTGGTTTACTAGAATTATAATTGGCAATCGTCTCTTTCTCTGATCTATCGATCATTGCTTTGGCATATTGTATCGATGGATGATTGTCAATATTTACTAAGGTGGAAACAAGAAGCTCGTATCCATTTGTACTTACTAAGAATCGGTCTGTAGACTGAGTCAACATATACAAAGCATTGTAAGCCTCATCAATATTCCAAGCTACTTCCTGTATCAGTATGGTGATCTCATCTTTCTTCTGTTGGGCACTCAGTTTTTCAATAATATTACTTTCTCCCAGATCATATTTTCTCTGCGCTTTCTGTAAGAACTGACTATAGATACTATCCACTTCCTGATAGATATTTTGCAATTGCTGATGATAGGTGAGCTGATCATAGATGATGGCAACCTTTCCACTTAGAGCGTATTGGTTATAAATGCTATTGCTCTCATAAAGTGAAACATTTGCTTGTTGTAGTTCCTTCTTAGAGTTATGTACAGATGGCATCTTAAAAGAATGGCCAACGCCCAATACATGCAAAGGACCACCAACCTCAGGGACATTATTTCTATCGTATTGATAATAGAATTCCGTCTTGTTGATCTCTCTAGTGGCATCTACTAATGCTCTCTGTCTATCTACTTCTAATTGTGAAGATTTGATATCTAAATTGTTTTCTGTAGCCAATGCAATGATTTCATCTAAGGATAATACTTCTTGACTATTCCCAGCGAATGGCAGTAAAAACAATAGTGGAATAGCAAGCATCTTGATCGTAGAAGATCCTGACTTTTTACTACTTCCAAATAAACTATATAATACTGGCAGCACAATCAAAGTCAATAATGTGGCCGTCAATAATCCACCAATCACCACTGTAGCCAATGGTCTCTGAACTTCTGCACCTGCAGATGAAGAGATAGCCATCGGTAAAAAACCTAACGCCGCTGCTATTGCTGTCAATAATACTGGACGTAATCTATCGATGGCTCCAGTAATAATCAGGTCATTTACATTGGTCATTCCTTTTGCCTTTAGTTCTTTAAAATGTTCTATCATCACTATACCATTGAGCACCGCAATACCAAATAATGCTATAAATCCGACTCCTGCAGATATACTGAATGGCATTCCTCTGAAATACAAAGCCAATACTCCACCAATGGTAGCTAATGGTATGGCACTATAGATTAGTAATGCTTCTCGGATCGAATGGAAAGCAAAGTATAGTAATATGAAAATCAAGATTAATGCTATCGGTACCGCTATAATTAATCTCTTAGTAGCGTTCTGTAAATTCTCAAATTGACCACCGTACTGCACATAATATCCTGTAGGAATATTCACTTTAGTTTCTATAATATTTCGAACTTCATCTACTACAGATTGTAAATCACGATCTCTTACATTGACGCCTACCACTACCCTTCTCTTAGTATCATCTCTCGATATTTTAGCAGGACCAGTGGTATATTCTATTGTGGCAAATTCGCTTAATGGAAGTTGCTGTCCAGAAGGTAAATCGACTAATGCATTTCTGAGATGAGTGATATCACTTCTATGCTCTTTATCATATCTGACTACTATATCAAATTGACTTTCTCCTTGAAATATTGAACCTGCTGACTTCCCTGCAAATCCCATGGCCAGCAGATCATTCAATTGGCTGATGTTGAGTCCGTATCTAGCGATCTTTGCTCTATCGTATTTGATTGACATTTGTGGTAAGCCATCGATTTTTTCCACTGAGATATCTGCAGCTCCTTTCACATTAGCAATTGCGGCTTCGATCTCACTAGATTTTTGATACAGTATATCTAGATCTTCACCAAATAGCTTTATGGCAAGATCCGCTCTAGCACCAGATATGAGTTCGTTAAATCTCATCTCTATCGGTTGTGTAAATTCTATTTCTACTCCAGGTATCTCAGCGAGTAATGCTTCTTTGAATACGTCTGCCAGTTCATCTTTGGTATTAGCTGATGTCCATTCCCCTTTGTCCTTTAGGGTAATGATGACGTCGCTCTCTTCCATCGACATAGGATCGGTAGGTACTTCTGCAGCACCGATTCGGCTCACTACTTGTTTGACCTCAGGAAATCGTTTAATAATCTTTTCTATTCTAGTAGTCATCTTAACCGTCTCCGCTAAAGACATTCCGGTTTTGAGTACTGGCTGTATTACAAAATCTCCTTCATCTAATGTAGGTACAAACTCACCTCCCATACGACTGAATAATATTCCTGTAATCACCAATAAACCAACAGCAAATGCAATTACTACAAACTTGAGTTGTAGTGCCTTGGATAATATCGGTCGATACAATCTCTTGACTCCTTCTATGAATCTAGTAGATATATTAGGCTTAGCGCTTACGCTTGGTTTTAAGAATAGAGAAGCCATAACAGGTACGTAAGTAAAGCATAATATCATTGCTCCTAATAATGCAAAGCAAAATGTCAATGCCATTGGTCTAAACATTTTACCTTCGATACCTGAGAGCACCAATATCGGAATGAATACAATAATGATAATCACCTGACCAAATACTGCAGAATGCATCATCTTATTGGCCCCATCGCCCACCAATTTATTCATGTACGATTTGCGATCGATACCAGTGAGACCATTCAACTTGGTAGCATTCTGAGTAATACTGAAAGCAATATACTCTACGATAATAACGGCTCCATCTATAATAATCCCAAAATCAATAGCTCCGAGACTCATCAGATTAGCATCTACTCCAAATAGGTACATAAGTGACAAAGCAAATAATAAGGTAAGCGGAATCACTGAAGCAACTACTAAACCTGATCGTAGATTACCCAATAGAAATACTACAACGAAGAGTACGATAAGGAAACCAAATATCAAGTTCTCAGCAATTGTAAATGTAGTACGTCCAATCAGTTCACTTCTCTCAAGGAATGGATTGATAAATACACCCTCTGGTAATGAAGTTTGGATCTCGGATACTCTATCGATGACAGCATCGATAACCTTTTTGGAATCAGCTCCTTTGAGCATCATTACTTGACCGAGAACTTTTTCTCCTTCTCCATTGCCGGTAATCGCTCCAAATCTAGTGGCCGATCCAAAACCGACAGTAGCTATATCTTTCATGTAGATGGGTGTGCCATCTATATTCTTAACTACTATATTTTGTATGTCTTCGATACTTTTAGCTAACCCTTCGGCTCTGATGAAAAACGCTTCATTGGTTTTCTCGATATATCCACCACCGGCTACACTGTTATTATTGGAAAGTGCTTCGTAGACTTCTGTGAGTGTGATATCTATCGCTTGTAGTTGTAATGGATTTACCGCTACTTCGTAAGTTTTTAGGAAACCTCCCCAGGTATTGACTTCTACCACTCCAGATATACCAGACAGCTGTCTTTTTACTATCCAGTCCTGGATAGTTCTTAGCTCAGTGACTGAGTAGTTATCTTCGTAACCAGGCTTAACGTCAAGGATGTATTGATAGATCTCACCAAGGCCAGTACTGATAGGGCCCATGAATGGAGTACCAAAACCATCTGGAATCTGATCTTCAACAGCTTTGAGTCTTTCAGCAATGAGTTGTCTAGGTAGGTAGGTTCCCATATCATCATCAAAAACAATAGTCACAACAGATAGACCAAACTTAGATATAGATCTGATCTCTTGTACTCCTGGCAAATTAGCCATCTCTAGCTCTACAGGATAGGTTAAGAATCGCTCTACTTCTTCGGTAGGAAGATCTCTAGATGTGGTAATTACCTGAATTTGATTATTGGTGACGTCAGGTACTGCACCGATGGGAATATTGGAAAGAGAATACATTCCAAATCCGATAAGTCCGGCTACAAATAGTAGTATGATGAACTTATTTTTAAGGCTATAGTGGATTATACTATTGAGCATAAGTAATAAAAATTTCTTAGTAATACGAATAGATTACCTCTCCCTTACGCAGGAAAAAGCATCACAATAAGTAATGTGTAACTAAGAAATAGAAGGTGGTCCTCTGAGCGAAAACGAGCTGTAGTTGGGTGGATCTGGGAATGGGTCATCCTTGAGATAGAACTCGGAAGCAATGAAACTGTGCTCTCCAGAAACCATGTAAACATGATCCGTAACGACGCCCAAAATAGGAGCTGCAGCTACAGTAGATGTAATATCAAAGTCTAAGTTCTGACCAGTTTCAAAATTCTCCAAATGCCCATCTCCCATATCTGTATGAAAGAGCAACTGAATATAATCGATCAGACTTTCGGCTGACTCATGGACCATATCATGCTCATCATCAGACAGCTGATCATGGTGTACATGAGGCAGTACACTATGCAGGATAATTATAAGCCCTGCGAGATAGATCGATATGAATCTGAAATATTTGATTTTGTAAAGTTATGAATATATTGGGTGGAATGATTCTAAATAGTGGGGAGTGGTGCTATTTGACTTGAGATGTGTCGCAATGTTAAAGGCTCCTATATGTCCATTTTATTCTTCTTCATCTAGTAAAGCTTTTTCGATTGGAGAAATAATAAACTCGTCATGATATTGAGTTATCAATTCTCCATTAAAATATTCGTAGAGATGATCAGTCATAGGTAGCATCATATCTGGTTTAGGTGTTACGTCGTTCACAACTAATGAATCAGATGACCAATAAGAATGAATTAATAAGTCTTTATTCAATGGGAAAAACATTTGCATTTCTGGATCTATCAGTACACCAAGACCTGGTGCCAATACAGTAACTGGATTGTCAGATGTGAACAAGTCAAAACCTCCAGTATTGAAATACACAGTCATGTGAGCGTTAGAAAGTATGATCTTTACATGTAGCATATAAAGCAGCATTAGATTATTCACTTTGTCCTTCATTCCTAGTGAACGAATCACTTGAAGCACCTCCAATCTTTCGTCATCAGATTCAAATATTCCATTATCATCAGTTATGATATGGAAAAATTCTTCGTATTTACCTTTTTCGACAAGCTTCTGAATCCAGTTCAAAGTTCTTACACTACGACATAGAAAATTTGACATTGTTTCAGCTATATCTAATTTCATGTCTCTTGTGAAATTTGATCTTCCATCGAGATACTTAGGAATTGAAAGTAGTCTATTTTCAACACCTCCGTGCAAATCTTCTTCCAGCATACGAGGCATTGAAGAGCTAGAAGGTGTGAAGTCATATAGATTATTAACACCGAGAAACCTTTTGATAACTCGATCTTGCCAAATTTTGGTTTTTGAGTTGAATGTAGAGACACACCATTTACCACCATACTCTTTTTTTTGAAACCCAAATTGTTTCAAGTAAACCTGTGGTACAACGTGTTGATATTGTGTTTTTAGTTTCATGCGCCTATATTATTTGTAGGTAGTTCCAAACAATTTAGATCCAACTTTTAGGAATTAACGCTGAATCTACTCCATTTTCTCTCCACCTTTGAAGTTGAATTACATTCTCAAATTTATTGAAATTTCTTTTGCCAACATGTTCTAAAACGATTACTTGTACTTTCCCTTCAACCCGTTTATTAAATTCAGAAAATACAGCAAAAATATTTTCAACTCTTTTTAAATCATCTTCTTCAAAATCATCATCACCTTGTTCAGGAAGTTCAGGGAAATAAACTTGGCTAGGTTGATCAAAAATAATAAATTGAGGTACAATTGAAGTTGACTCTTCGGATAGGTATTCATGGATCGCAAGTATGGTCGCTAAATGATATGCTAAGTAATTATGAGCACTTCCAATTTCCCATAAATAGCTTGGTCTTTTCTCTTTGAAAAACTTTATTGTGAGCTCATCTAAATCTAATTCAAAAGCATCTTCCGCCATTTCAGCATTCATAATCATTGCATAATGGGTCATTTTTTTTGCTATTTTACCAATTATTGACTTTCTTCTTGAGGCAATATCATTCTTTGCTAGGATAGCCTGTAAATCACGAATTTTCTCTTTAACAACTAGAAGTTGCGATGAGTCATCATTTGATGTAAACTGGCGGCTGTAGTTCAATAAAACCTCTCTCAATTCACCTAAAAAACTGTAAAGCCTTTTGACAGATTGATTCCTTACTTTCAATTTTTCATCTTGGACATTTAGATTATTAATTTCAGACCTGACTTCATTCAAAGCCTTTTCTTCACCTAACAGTTCTTTTTCAAGACTCAATACTTCTCTTGAATTCACTTTCGAAAAATCTTCTACTTTATACTTAATTCCTTTAATATCCTCTTCAACCAGATCTACCTTTGTGAGATATTCATTAGTTGATTCGTTACCGCAAGCAAAACAGGTATTAGATTTAATGTTACTTAAAAACCAATCGACTGTATGAATTCTATCAGCTTGGTCTTGTAATCTTTTAAAGTATTCTGAGTTTGCTGACTGCAATCTCCCCAAAGAGACAATTCTTGATTTCTTCCTATGGATATTAGTTGAAATCATGTCCTGTTGCTCCATCAAAGAATTAATTCTTATTGAAATTTTCCTTGAAATGCCTTCTTCAATTTGAGGTAATTGTTTGTTCTCTCCTGATAAAAAAACGTCAGTATACTTCATTAGAGAATACAACCTATTAGTTGAAATATCAGAGGTCAACGATGGTGCTCCTGGTTCCAATAAGTTATATTCTTCGCAAAGTATATAATAGCCTCTTAACGTTGATTGCCAATCTTCTTGAGATTTAGAGTACTTAGCAATTCTCTTTTCAACTATAGATTTCTCATGTTTTAATACTTTTAATTGCTCTCTTTTTTGTAAAATTTCAGCGTTTACAATATTAAGTAAATATGGCAGTATTTTTCTAAGCCGTTCTCTATATTGAAATGTTTCTGTTCTGTAAAAAAGTGCATTTGAATTTGCTATGATATTTTGGGGCTGATAGAGTAAGGATACCAGATCTCTTATGCTAATTGCACCTCCCCAACCTGCAATACCCTCATCTTCTGTAGAATCGATTGGAATATCCGAAAGTCCTAGTTGCGATCTAAAGAAATTTTTAAGGTTAGAACCAGAGATGTTTTCCTTGTAATTTTTTCCAATCGAAATATTGTTTCCTGTTTCAAGGTAGAATTCCTTGTCTGAGTGAATAGGCGACCTTCTGCATATTAAAGCTTCTTGGTGATCAAATCTAATATGCAAACAAAACCAATTAGTCTTGTTTCTGATAAGTCCTACTGGTATCCTACTAGTACTAGATCCTAAACAATAATCAATAATGTATATTATTGCAGACTTACCCCTCTCACTAGCTCCTGATATAACATTTACAAAATCAACATTAAATGGTATCAGCCTTTGTTCTAATTCCTCGTTGTTTGGCAGCAAGGCAATATTTAGTATTTTAAATTTCATTGTTAATTAGTAAATAGTGAAAGAATGTCAGAATCATCCATTTGACCAAACCACGCACCAACCCTTCTTGAAGCCTGTACAATAGCTCCGTAATCATAGTCCTTTGTCGATTTACTTGGAAGCTCGGTAGCCTTTAATGTCAGTAATTTTGCTGTGTCTTTATCCATATCTATCAACCCTGATCCAAATCCAATATTAAGCGATTGGGATGTTGTAGGAAATAGATTAGTCGCATGATTAAGTACATTATGATACGTTAATCCAGAATCATAAAATGAGCTTCTGAAGCTATTAATTTTAAAACGCATATTGGAAGCTACTTTTGAAAATTCATTATTGTAAACAATCGGAAGAATTAAATAACAGATGGGAAGAGACATTCCTATCCTTTTCTTCGATTCCTTTCTTTTTTCCTCAAAATAGATCAGTGCACTATGAATGCAATGTGCTCCTAGTACAGAATTCTGTATGATGTGATATTCATCATTATGATTGAAGTTTAGACCTTTCATATTGTTTTCCATTTTGGATGCCATCCCAATTCCTTAGAATCAGACAACTTGTGATATGTACCTCTTGATGTATGTCGTTGATCAGGTTCTACACCTCTTAACTTACCTTTAAACATTTTGCATTCTGAAAATAAATCGTATCCAATTTCTGAATCATTCCCTACCGATCTACGATAGAATTGCCTGCTCTTTTGCAGCCAAAAATCTTTTAACTCTAACTCATATTCTTCAAAATCGCTACTACTAACATTACCTTCTAAAGCCAATAAAGTTTTCTGACTGGTTTGTCTTATGAAATCATTAATAGCCTCTAAGCACTCATCATCATCTGCGTCTATTGCTTCAATTTGCTTTACAAAATGAGATGATTTATGTCCAGCTCGCTCAATATCAGATATTGGCAAAGAATCTATAGTTCTTTCGAAATATGGTTTAGCAACATATTTTGCAGTAAACTGAGAGTACCTTTCATAAAATACTTCGTTATGAATTTTACAAGTTTTATTATTAATCCAAGATGTGATTGCTATATCTGTAATCCAGCCAAGTAAATGACTATACAATACATTCAAAGGAATAGTATTTGGACATTGAAGCATATGCCTCATCATATCTTTATAATCTTTTCTGTTATTGAATTCAAGATTTTCTATTAGATGAATATTTTTAACCAATCCTTTGGCTATTGATTCGTCGCATTTAATGAATTTCTCATGAAATGGATTCATCTTGGTTTGGGTGGGTGTCTTTTTTTTAGCATTACTGTATCGACCTTTGGCGTAAGCCAATAATTCTTTATAAATCTTGTCTGCCTCATCTTCACTTGCTGCTTTAGAAATCTTATTTACGAAAGAAGAGGATTTAGGGCTTTTTGTATTTGTTGACAATATGAAGCGACAATCAGAGATATCCAAATCAGAATCAACAACTATATCAATCCATATAGCCATGGTCTTCCATAGGTTCTCACTGGAGTCGGTAAATGAATTACTTTGTCTAGTTGATATTTTGTCTTGTTCAAATATTTGCCGAATGCTATTTCCTCCTTGAAGCTTTACTACTATATCGTCATCCGTTTCTATAAAAACATAAGTATCTTCTCGAGAACTTGCCAACCAATGTAGTGCTCTTTCCATCTGATACAAATACCCAAGCATTTGGGAGGTAGCTGAATGGGAGGTATTATTAGGTTTAGTTGCACTCATTGAAATTGGATTGTTGAGTCCTAAAGATATATCGAATAACATAGATATAAAAATGCAGAGCCTTACGACTCTGCACAAACCAAACCCCATCTTATGAGATTCAACCAATTTCGATAGTAAGATATGGTCGAAATGCCTTGATAGTATATAATCGAAATGAGATGATATGAGAAGATATCAGATGAACAGTGTTACTTCCTCTTATCCTCCGCTTCTGCTGGAAATGCTATCAAATTAAACATTTCTCTTAATCGAGATCTTACTCTAACCCCATAGCGCGCTTCTATCTCTTCTGCATTCATATTGGTCGTTGCATGAGTCTGAACGGCCTTAGAGACGAACAATTCGTATCTACTGAGCAATATCTCCCCTATTACATTGATTTGATCACCGAAATATCGCATTGGTGGCTCTACGCCTATATCATCAAAGCAAATAGGCTTAGGAGATCGTAAGGATCGACTATAGCGATGTATTACGTCATATCCTTGCTTGCTAAATTCCATTGTGACCTCTCTAGCAGGCTTAATAATGAATGATTTGGATAGAGGCATTAAGGTGGTGAACAACTTCATGAGTGATGTCTTTCCGCACCCTACTGGCCCTGAGAGAAGGATTCCTTTACGATGTGATATATTATATTTTTTGCACGCCTCTACATCATTGATGATCCAGGATAATACTTGATAGACTATTTCAGTATCCTGAGGACTAATATAGAAATGTGCTCCAAATCGTTTCTTCCCAATATGTTCCAAGTACTGAATCGTATTAGTTAAGTCATAGTGCGGCACACCATTTTTGTAAAGTATAATATCAGAGAGATTCATTATAATTCTTTTTAGTGTTGATATGGAGGTGGTCCATTTTTTGGACTACTTGTTTTACGTTTATTTCTTTGCTGCGGAGGATCCAATTTCGAACGGAAGCTTGCCAATCAACCATGGGCGTTTTTCCTCCTATTAGCCATCCATTTGATTCGTAATGATTCCAAAATTTTTGAGCTTCTTTTCTACTTGATTTTTGAGAAATAAAATATTCAATTATGAGATCCTGAGTGAGAGAATTTTTCCTTTCGTTTATACTCTTTAGTTTATATGTTTTAGAAGGTATTAGACCTAGTCCATTAAATGGACGAGTGCTCGCTAAGGCTAGTCCATTTAATGGACTAGAGCCTGTCACAGCTAGTCCATTAGATGGACGAGTTAACTCAGTGAAATCGACCATAGAAAAGAGACTTCCTTTGTAAGGATTGGTAGATGGTTGATAGATTAAATATCCATTTTCCATTAAGCATTTAATACACTTACTATATGTTGTTGTTGACTTCACCTTGGACAGTTTCATGATCTCAAATCTTGCTACAGAAAATGGATTCTGAAAGCGATTTAAATTCCAATATTTGAATAATGCGAAGTAGATACTGATATGATTAGGATTCAATCTATCATCCTCATACAATCTGATGTACAGTCCATTCATATGTTGGATGTAGTTGACAGTATTCATCAGACATTTTGTTTTATGCTCCTTGCGGATAGCGTTTGTAAGTCGACGTTCATGGAATAATAATTTATCTAAGATTAGAAGTATTTGCCCCCTGAACGTTTGTTTTATTAGCCTCCAGAATATTTATGATATCATCTTGATCGTATAAAAGAATATTTCCTACTCGAGTATAAGGAAGTGTACCGTTGACTCTAAGATTGTGTAATGTTCCTGTAGAGATATTTAGCATATCACGCACTTGATAAGATTTAAGATACTTCTTGATCTTTTGTGCTTTTGGTCCGGTGATGAGATTTGTAATATCATCGAGCAGTTCTAATTTAAAGTCTCGGAGATCATCTGTAGTAATGAATGTACTAGGCATAAGAAATGAGTTGTGATAGACGTAACTATCAGGTTTGAAAATTGGTAGAATGGAATGATTCATTGCCTTTGCAGTGATCGGTACCACTTATGCCTAATAATTCTCACATATTTTTAATTTTATTCTTTATGACTCATCGTTAAAAATACTCACGATAGCTATGGCTATCATTGCGTTTTTCGCCTCGATTCATTTTGAATAACTCTTTAAAATAAAGTGATATTATCAAACATAAATGATACTTGAAACCATTCTACCATTTGGTGTTAAATGATTTCTAGAAGCAAATATGAATGGAATGAATGGTGTTTTTTGGGTACCTCTTGGGTAGTACCCAAAGATTTATTTGGGGCTACAAATGGGCAAAAGCGCAGGTAAAAAGGTGTGTTTTGAGCAGTTTAACTCTGAATTATAGGCCCATTTTGAAAAAAGGGTGGTTTTGGGTTCACCCTTTTTTCTAGTACTCTCAAATACCTAAAAAGCACAATCAAATCAATAACGAATTACGACTCCATTTCTGTTCTAATCTGTTGCTGTATAGCCTTTTGCATCTTTGTGAGTAGCCGTGTTTGATCCATTTTTCTTTCTTTGATCTTCTGCCAAATTTTATAAGTATCTGGAGCAGGGAAGCCAAAAGATTGGCTTAAAACCTCACTTATCCTTGAAATACTGTCATTTAATAGATTACAGGCTTTCAAAGCATAAATTAATTCTACCATTTCTGTCTGAGTACCATTAAAATTGAGTTTACCAACCGTTTGTAGTCCCTTGGTCATGTTGTGTAATGGATCCAGATGTAGTACTTGCTGAAAGTATTCTGATAGTTTTTTGTTCGATAACATTTTACCAATTGTATGGCCTTTCTCGCAAGTAGATCTATAATCTTTATCCACTAAATTGTAATCTAAGTTCACCGAAGATCTTGATGATAACCGGACGAAGTAATCTTTATCCTTATCAGCGTTTCCAAGTTCGTAATAAGTACAAAACTCCTGGTGACTAAAAAAGAAAGTATCTATTCTATGAAGCTTAGTTGTAACAACATCGTCTCTACCCTTCTTAGATAGATTATGGCACTTCTCTAGTAGTTGCGCTCGATGGTAACTGTAATGTTGCTCAGATAGCAACAATGGCTTAGTTGTTTTGAAAAAGGATATTTCCTCTTCAATGTTTTCAAACTCATATCTAACCACAGCATTGTTGAGGTCTTTAACAGCTTCAGAGAATAATGAGGCTCTATGAGTATAGTACTTTAGTTGATTATCCTGGTCTAAGTAGTTATTCATATCTACTTGTACTCTATCCATCAATAGGTTAGTGAAATTTTCTAGCATTCCAATTGGTTTTGGCATTCTACAATATTAGCATCTGGGGAGATACTATTGGTTTGGTCTTTTATTCAGATCTTTATCTTTTAGTGATGTAGGTAATTAACGCAAAACCCTACCTTCATGTTACAAATAACCATCTTCAGCAACCATCATTGCAAGTATATTAAGAGCTTTTAACAAAAAAATAAGGGAGCATCAAACTAATGATACTCCCTTATAATCCGTCTTTAACTTACTTTAGAATCCGAATTTTGCTTCTCTTTCTCCCTCAACTCTTGCCTTTTCTTCTCTTCTTCTTTGGCCTTGATAACCAATTTGAGATTAGACATATCCGTACTCACTTTTTGATTTAACACCTTCGCATACATCTGAGTAGTAGTGATTTTTGAATGTCCCAAAATCTTCGACAATGTCTCGATCGGCAAGCCATTCATAAGTGCTACAGTAGTAGCGAATGTGTGTCGAGCAACATGAAATGTTAGCTTAGATTCAATCCCTGCAAGACTTGCTAATTCCTTAAGGTATGAATTCAACCTTTGGTTAGATATCCTTGGAAAAAGTGTTCCTGCGTAAACAGATCGAGGGTCACTCTTGTACTTAGTAATAATCATTTCGGCTTTGGGCAATAAAGGTATTCTTACTGATTTAGTTGTTTTTCTTCTTTCAGTGTAGATCCACTTACTGGCATCGATACCTAGTACTAAATGTGTTGGAGTTAGCTCCATAGTATCAATATATACTAAACCACTATAACACGAAAAGACAAATAGATCCTTCACATACTGCAGACGATTTCCAAGATTAGAAAGCGCTTCGAATGAAGCAAGTTCTTCAGCAGATAAATATTTACGATTGCTTGGTGTGAATTTACATTTGTAGTTAGCAAATGGATCTTTATCAATCCATTCTAGTTTGACAGCTAGAGTAACGACTTTTCGTACTCGCTGGATATGCTTCATAATAGTATTATTACCTAATGGCTTTTGATGATCTGTAGGTTTGTACTTTCGTAAAAAGAGCTCAAACCTAGTAATGAAACTGAATGATAGCTCTACTAAGAAAATATCCTCAGCCTTTATCACTTTTTCTAGAAACCTCTTTATATGAGCTAAGCAGGTCTTGTAGTGGCGAGCAGTACCAGGAGCAAGTGAATTAGATACTTCTTCATTGTGATATTCAAAAGCTGTAAGCAATGTGAGTTCTGAAATGTCTTCATTGAAAAAGCGAGCTTTTACCGCTTTGGCTGTTATGAGTTTCTTCTCTCTACGAAGTTGGTCATAACAGCTAAATACATTCATCTGTATTTCCTGCAGGAAGAGATTGAGTTGTTTGGACTCAATGGAAGAGCCTTTGGCTTTTCTATTAGTATTGTCCCATAGATCTGTTTTAACAGAACGGTTGAGACTGAACTCGATTCTTTCCGTACCTACTGAAAGTCTAGCAAGAATAGATGAGTGTGAAGGTTGTGATCTTTTCTTTCTGAGTCGAAAGAGAAGTGAAAAAGAATTTGACTTTGTCATTTGAAACTGATTAAAGGTTGAATAATCACCATCGATATCGATGGCCAGAACCAGAAATCACTTAATCACCAAATGGTACAATTTGTACTTGAGTAGCAAAATAGAGAAAACAATTGAAATTGATTGCCTCGCCCCATGGATATTTACCTCGCCCCATGCTCGCCCCAGACAGTATGTATTTAGATGAACATAATGATATGCCCTAAAAACATAAAAGCCTGTAAATCAAGTGATTTACAGGCTTTTGATATTGGATGAAACATCCTCTGTGATCCCATCAGGATTCGAACCTTTTGAGAATGTATGTTGAAAACCAGTGGTTTATAATTTCGTATCTTAATCTACTCCCGATTTACTCACCAATGGCTTGTATTTGCTTGTAGTTAGATGAACATCTTTTGCTCACTTAAAGATAGTTCATTTCATTCATAATGACGTAATCAATTAGAAAAAAGACCTAGTAATCACTAGGCCATAAAACAGTAGTAGATGAACGATCAGCCTCAGTAATAATGTAGATACGATCTCCATGAACTGAGTGTAAAGAACTACAATCATAAACTGAAAAGAGACGGCGACCAGTAACGAGAGCTAGCTCGTTGCTCTCGTGGTCACTCTCATCAACCTCTCCCCAGTCACCATCATGATGTCTCATGAGCGAAGTGTAAATGAAAGTATGAAACGAAAGATCAGAACTCATAAGAGACTGAATAGCTGAAGTAGCAACAACCTGCCCTATCGGAAATGAAGGTGTAAGCATAATAAGTAATATGTATAATGAAATAATATGTATGACGCTGCATACTATCTATGCAATATCAGGGAAGAGAAATACAACTGCAAGGTGGATCGCTGACAAAGGAAGTGCCAGGCTCGCAGAGCCAGACCTTGCAGATGTAGAGCTCTGTACCTACCTATGCATTAGATAAGTAAGAAAAAAGGAATAGTATCTTACGTTAGAGAGCAAGTGGATGTCAAAATTTGTCAAATTTGGCAATATAAATTACTATAACTTTGTTTTGTATAAAATGAATATTTCGAATTTACATAGAATCACTTGCCTAATAATGGCTTTACTGATGTTTTTCACATCAGTGGGCTTTAGTGCAGATGTTCATTTCTGTAAAGGAGAGTTCAAATCATTTAGCTTTATTGGAGAAGCTTCTTCTTGTCATACAGCTAAAACATCTTGCCCTCATCATGTTAATATGGATATTGAGGAAGATGTTAAGAAAGATTGTTGTACTAATCAATCATTTGAAATAGATGATCTTGATGCAGATTATAATGTATCTGCAGAAGTAAAATTGACTGATTTACAGATTCAATTTGTAGCATCTTTTGTATACTCTTTCTTTTCGCTATCACCTCCTAGAGTAGCGACGTCTACTTTTCTCGACACTAATGATCTTTTACCTCCAAGGGATATCTATGTCCTGTTGGAAAGGTTTCTAATCTAAAAACATCAATTATTTAAGAGTAGTCTGAATTAAAAGTTCAGCTATAAATCAATGTATTAGCAATCACTTATGTGGGATGCTGATCAATTGTTAATTAATATTTGATGAATTTTGAAACATATAGTCAAGTTCTTTCTTGAGAACAAACTCATTACGTGGCTCCTTCTTATTCTGTTTTTAGGATGGGGAGTTGTAGTAGCACCGTTTAATTTTGGCATCGATTGGTTACCTAGAGATTCAGTCTCAGTAGATGCTATACCAGACATTGGTGAGAACCAACAAATTGTATTTACTAAATGGATGGGAAGATCTCCACAAGATGTCGAGGATCAGATCACTTATCCACTTACATCATCGCTTTTGGGTATACCAGGAGTGAAGTCAGTAAGGAGTAATAGTATGTTTGGCTTCTCTAGTATCTATCTAATCTTTGATGAAGATGTAGAATTCTACTGGAGCCGAAGCCGGATACTAGAAAAACTCAATTCACTTCCTGCAAACCTACTGCCTAATGGAGTGTCACCGACACTGGGACCAGATGCTACTGCATTAGGACAAATCTATTGGTACACTCTCGAAGGAAGAGATGCTGATGGAAATGCTACAGGTGGTTGGAATCCTCAGGATCTTCGTTCTGTACAAGATTTCTATGTAAAGTATGGGTTGGCAGCATCAGAAGGAGTGTCAGAAGTGGCTTCTATTGGTGGATTTGTAAAGGAGTATCGAGTAGATGTAGATCCTGTTGTCATGAAATCAAAGAGTATCACTTTGGCTCAGGTCATGAAAGCTATCAAGGGCAGTAACCTAGATATAGGAGCACAGACAATCGAGGTAAATCAAGCTGAATATTTTGTAAGAGGACTGGGATATGTGAAGTCTATTGAAGATATAGAAAATAGTATTATTAAAACAGTAGGTGGTACTGCGATTACTATTGGTGATGTTGCTAAAGTCTACCTTGGTCCAACTACTAGAAGAGGATTGTTAGATAAATCTGGAGCTGATGCGGTGGGTGGTGTTATTGTCGCTAGATATGGAGCTAATCCACTAGAAGTTATAAACAATGTCAAAGAGAAAATAAAGGAAATCGGTCCAGGATTGCCGACAAAGACCTTGGCTGATGGTACAGTATCACAAGTTACAATAGTACCATTCTATGATCGGACACAGTTGATCAATGAGACTATAGGAACGCTTGAAGAAGCTCTGACATTAGAGATATTAATAACAATAATCGTAGTAATTCTTTTACTGTTTAATCTCAAGTCGTCAATACTCGTTGCTGGATCACTTCCAGTAGCTGTAATGATGTGTTTTATAGCGATGAAATATTTTGGTGTAGATGCCAATATCGTTGCTTTGTCAGGTATTGCTATTGCTATAGGAACGATGGTAGATATGGGAATTGTGCTGACAGAAAGTATTATAGATCGAAAGGAAAAGATGTTTGGCAAAGAGCCGCTCATGACTACTGTGTATGAAGCCACAATGGAAGTTGGCTCAGCGGTATTGACTGCAGTAGCTACTACTGTCGTGAGCTTTTTACCTGTATTTGCGATGGAAGCTGCGGAGGGAAAACTTTTTAGACCATTAGCATATACTAAGACATTTGCTCTGATCTCAGCGGTGATTGTTGCACTGGTATTCATACCACCTCTGGCACACACCTTATTCAGCATTAAGATAGATAAGAAAAAATGGAGCCTTGGATTAAGTGGATTGGCATTAGTGGGCTCATTGGTAGCTTATTTTATTTTGCTGAAGCCTGTCATACTTATAATAAGTATTATTAGTGGTGTGTCACTTCTACAAGGTGTAATTGATTGGAAGTTTTCAAGAGGTAGCAAAGTATTTATGATTGCATCCAATATAATCTATGCTCTTATAATAGCTGTTTTCCTTACTCAGTTTTGGATGCCACTAGGAGTCAATAAATCACTTTTTGTGAATAGTTTTTTCGTAGTAGTGATCATCGCTGTATTACTATCATTCTTTTATCTCATAATTCATTTCTATGAGAACATCCTTCGGTTTTTACTGAAAATTAAAATCTTATTCCTCGCTTTAGTAGGTTTTATAATTTTCATGGGGATACAAGTATTTCAGGAAACAGGACAGGAATTTATGCCGTCGTTAAATGAAGGGTCATTTTTACTAATGCCTACATCGATGCCGCACTCAGGAGTCGCCGAGAATAGTAAGAACCTCAAGCTATTAGATATGGCAGTGACGGCTATACCAGAGGTAGAAAGTGTTGTTGGTAAAGCTGGACGAGTAGAAAGTCCTCTTGATCCTGCACCACTATCGATGTACGAAAATGTAATCAACTACAAGTCTGAGTATAGAACAGACTCTGAAGGACATCGCATAAGATACCAATTTGAAAAGGGGGAATATATTCGAGATGATAATGGAATCCTCATCGAAGATAAGAGAGGAAGATATTATCGCCAATGGAGAGACCACATCCAAAGTCCTGATGATATATGGAATGAAATAGTAGCTGTCACCAAACTACCTGGAGTTACTTCTGCACCAAAATTACAGCCAATAGAAACTCGGCTTGTTATGCTCCAAACTGGTATGCGAGCACCTATGGGAATCAAGGTCAAGGGTCAGGATCTAAAGACAATAGAAAGTGTCGGACTTGAACTCGAGAAGCATCTCAAAGATGTAGATGGAGTAAAAGATGCAGCTGTATTTGCTGAAAGAATAGTAGGAAAACCTTACATGTTGATCGATATCAACCGTGAAGCAATAGCAAGATACGGACTGACTGTTGCGGCAGTCCAAACGCAAATACAGGCTACTATAGGAGGTATGGCAATGTCTACAACTGTGGAAGGTCGAGAAAGGTATCCTATCCGTATCAGATATCCAATGGACTATAGAAATGACATCAGTGCGATTAAGAATATCTACATGGACACTCCACAAAATGGTCAAGTAGCTTTAGGTGAATTCGTAGATATCAAATACGAACAAGGACCTCAAGCGATTAAAAGTGAAGATGGATTTTTAGTAGGTTATGTACTATTTGATAGAGAAGAAGACTATGCTGAGGTAGATGTTGTCAATAATGCACAAAATCATTTTCAAGAGTTACGTGATCAAGGAGTACTTGAAATTCCAGCTGGGATAAATTATGATTTCGCAGGAAACTATGAACAACAGGTAAGAGCGAATAAGCGACTTGGATTAGTGGTGCCAATAGCTCTGGCTTTAATTTTCATCATACTCTATTTACAATTCAAGTCAGTAGCTATTTCATTGATGGTATTTTCTGGAGTCTTTGTGGCTTTCGCAGGTGGATTCATAATGATCGGTATGTACAATACTGACTGGTTTATGGACTTCACATTATTAGGATCTAATATGCGAGATCTTTTCCAGATACATAATATCAATTTGAGTGTCGCTGTCTGGGTTGGTTTTTTAGCCTTGTTTGGCATCGCTACTGATGATGGAGTTCTAGTCGCTACATTCTTGAAGGATAGTTTCAAGAAGAATACACCTCAGACAACATCGGAGATCAGAGATGCAATTGTCGAAGGTGGATTAAGAAGAGTTCGGCCAGCTATGATGACTACGGCGACAACTATACTTGCCCTATTACCAGTACTCACTAGTACTGGACGTGGATCTGATATAATGCTACCTATGGCAATTCCTAGTTTTGGGGGTATGGTGCTTCAAGTGATTACGATGTTTACTGTACCTGTGTTGTTCTCCTTTTGGAAGGAAGGTCAATTATTTATTAACCAAAAGATGAATAGCGATGATGAAATATAGAATACTAAGCCTATTAATGATCTTACAGGTGGGGCTAATGGGGCAATCAGTGGAGGAACTGATTATCCAAGCCAAAGAATACAATCCTGGTCTCGAAGCTCTTCGCTTGGACTATGAAGCTGCACTGCAAAAAGCGAATCAAGTTAATGATTGGCCAGACCCTAAAGTTAGTCTTGGACTTGGTGTATTACCAATAGAAACAAGACTTGGTGCACAACGATTAAAGATCGGAGTATCGCAGATGATACCTTGGAAAGGATCATTGGGTGCCAAAAGTGATGCAGCAAATGCTATGGCAGAAGTAAGGTCTTATGATGATGATGTAAAGGAAATTGATATTGAATATGCAATACGAAATTCTTATGCAACTCTACAGTATCTAAAAGCGAAAAAAGGAATAATCCTAGAAAGACTAGAAGTTCTGGATGCTTTAGAAGAATTGGCGAAATCCGCTGTAAGAGCTGGGAAAGGCAAGTTGAGTAATGTATTATTTACTGAAAGGAAAAGAGAAGTACTAGAATCTAATCTTTCACTCATCGATAAAAAGATTGAACAACCTACAGTCATGATCAATCGATGGACAGGAAAAGCACTAAATACTAAAATAGAAGTGGTACAAGAGCCTGACTTTATAGTCAGTAAAGAAAAGGCAATTCAATACGCTCAAAATGACCATCCTCAATTTAGAATATTAGAAAATCGAAAGATCGCCTCGGATGCGAAGTTATCTCTGATACAATATGACTCAAAACCTAAGATTGGTGTAGGTCTTGACTATGCATATATCGATGCTCGTAATGGTGTAGATATACCTGGTAACGGAAGAGATGTGCTCATGCCTATGGGTAGCATTTCTATTCCGATCCACAAAGGACGATATTCTGCAATAAGACAAGAAGAAGCTATCAAGCAAGATGCAATTGATAAAAAGGCGGAAGAGATCCAAGATATGTTTACGGCCGAAATAGAACTAGCCTACACCACTATTGAATATGGAGATGATGTGATACAGAAATATGAATCACTCAAAGAGATCACTACAGAAACATTGAAACTCATGCGAACTGAGTATGCCTCAGAAGGAACAAGGTTCGAAGAATTATTGAGATTGGAAATGGAGTTGATCGATTATGATTTAGAAATATTGAATGCCAGTTACGATCAGCGATTAGCGATGGCCATTATAAAAAAGTACAACTAAGAGACATGAAAAATTATAAACAATATATAATAGCTGCATTATTACTATTTGGTGGATTAGCCATTGGATGGTTTTTGAAACCTAGCCCTATCACTGCAGAAGTCCATGATCACAGTCAAATGGAAACTAGCGATGCTGCAGAAGATGAAATATGGACATGTTCTATGCATCCTCAGATCAGACAGAACGAACCTGGAATATGTCCTATTTGTGAGATGGATCTGATACCTCTCGATAATAGTATGTCAAACGATGATCCAACCATTCTTCGAATGAGTACTGAAGCTGCGAAGCTAGCTCAGGTTGAGACGTTCACCATAGGTGGTAGTAATGAGGCAAGTTCTATGAAAAGTGGCAATGATATCAAAGTAGATGGAACAGTAGAGATGGACGAGCGAACGATCAAATCACAAACCGCCCATCTATCTGGAAGAATAGAAACAATGGCGGTGACCTTCGAAGGCCAGTATGTCAATAAAGGTCAACAAATTGCAACTATTTATTCTACTGAATTGCTTGCAGCTTCCCAAGAATTGATCACTGCCGCTCAGTATAATGATCGAGTGGAAGGGCTAAAAGATGCCGCAATACAGAAGCTTAAGAATTGGAAAATTACTGATGCTCAGATACAGCAAGTATTGTCATCTGGTCAACCGATAGAGACGATTCCGATCTATGCTGATCACAATGGATATGTTTTATCGAAGAAGTTGTCACAAGGCGATTATGTTAAGCAAGGACAAGCATTATTTACAGTGGGATCAACAAGGCGGTTGTGGCTGATATTCAATGTATTTGAGTCAGACTTATCGAATGTCAAGAAAGGTAGTCAAGTGACATTCACCACATCATCAGTACCTAATAAAGAATTTAACGCTAAAGTCACCTACATAGATCCATTGATGAATAGTGCGACTCGAACAGCCACTATTAGAGCTGAGATTAATAATAAAGGAAATTTACTGAAACCAGGTATGTTGCTAACTGGAATAATAGTAGGAAAGAAAGCATCAACTGCGAAAACGAAACAAGCTATAACAATACCAAACTCATCAATTCTATGGACAGGGGACAGATCAGTTGTATATGTATCACAACCAGATAATGATGTACCTACATACCAATATAGGGAAGTGGAAATCGGTAATCGAACAGGAAGTTCATCTACAGTATTGAGTGGCTTAGAGCAAGGTGAAGAGGTCGTAATGCATGGTGCATTTGCAATAGATGCTGCAGCTCAATTAAATAACAATATGAGCATGATGAACAAAAATGTGAAGGTCAAAAAAGAAGAACAAAGTGATGTTGTTCCTTCATACGTAGACGATACCTCGGATGAATTTAAGAGTCAATTGGATGATGGAATTGTTGCTTATTTGTCATTAAAAAATGCACTGGTAGATACTGATTCAGACGATGCTAGTTTGTCTTCAGATCTATTCTTACAGTCGCTAGGAAAAATAGATATGAGCCTCGTGAAAGGTGATAGTCATATGTATTGGATGGATCAACTCAACGCACTAAAGTCGCATGGCGAGAAGATCAAAAACAGTCCAGATATAGAGGAGCAAAGAAATCAATTTGACTTCTTATCTCAAGCTATGATTAACAGCATCAAAGCATTTGGCACTAGCGATAAGACTTACTATATACAATATTGTCCTATGGCACAAGACAATCAAGGTGCTAATTGGATAGCTAAAGAATCGCAAATTAGAAATCCATATTTCGGAGATAAGATGATGAAGTGTGGATCCGTAAAACTAGAACTTAATTAAGATGGAGAAGCTATATATTAAAAACATGGTTTGCGACCGATGTGTCAAATCAGTTCGTAAGATATTTGAAGACAACTTAGTTTATCCCGTGAAAGTACAGCTTGGAGAAGTTGTAATAAAAGAAAGCCTTGATTCAGTAAGTCATGCAACGATTGGGGAAGCACTTCATAATGAAGGTTTCAACTTTATTGATAACACTAAGCCAATATTAGTAACAATGATAAAGTCGGAACTGGTAAAACTATTTAGTCAACCTAGTATTCCTGAAGAGTTTAAATTATCTACATTCCTTACAGAGAGATTACCATATGATTATTCTCATTTGAGTAGAGTGTTTTCCCATCATGAGAAGGATACCATTGAGCATTATCTAATAAGTCTGCGAGTTGAGAAAGCTAAAGAATTGCTATCGTACAACGACAGAAATGTGAGTGAGGTAGCTTACTTGCTGGGTTATGCAAGTGCTGCACATTTCTCAAGACAATTCAAAAAGAAAGTAGGAGTATCCCCGAGTTCCTATCAAAGTAACCCTAATAGTAGAAAGTCATTAGGAGAAATCTAGGAATGAAGAAAGAAGCTTAAATAAATAAAATTAATAATTAAAACGAATGAAATGAACAAAATGAAAGTCAGCATTATTCTATTTTTCCTCTCAACTGTATACTGCAATGGACAAATAGTATTAACAGAGAATTTCGAATCTACAAGCATTCCAATAGATTGGCAAATTAGTACAAACGCAACGGATAATGGATGGCGATTTGGTACTAGCCAACTATTGTCAAGTCAGTTTTTCGAAATAGAAAGCAATGGAAGCTTGATTGCCGCTACAAATGATGATAGTTGTAATTGCGACAAATCCAATGAATATCTAATTTCAGAACCTATAGATTTAACCGACGTATCGGCTGCAGTATTAAAGTTTGATTTATTCTATACAGATCAAGCATATCAAGGATTTCAAGAAGATGCTAGTATAGAAATTTCTATAGATGGAGTGAATTGGGTGCTCCTAGATAATCTCCATGGGCATGGAGGTTGGGACCAACACCTCATTAATATCAGTGATTATATTGGAAATCAAACTGTTTATATAGGATTCAAATATGATGACAATGGAGGCTGGCTGTATGGTATGGCTATAGATAATGTCATCGTAGAAGTACCGAATACATTAGATGCATCTTTGGTTGAATTAGAAAGTAAGGCTTTTGGAGAAATATATGAGGAATTCCCATTATCTGGTACTGTTTTGAATAATGGTAGTGATAAAATCACAACCATGGAAATCCAATATACCATAGAAGGAGAGAGTCCTGTGACCGAGTTGTTTGAAAATTTAGATATCTCAGCATTCTCATATAGCGATATAGTATTTAATGATATTTGGATACCTCAAAGTGAGGGTGAGTATTCAATTACCGTTGAAATCTTAAAAGTCAATAATAATGAAGATGAGGTATATGAGAACAATTCCAGTTCATTTGTAACTACGATATATGGAGAAGTTGATGTTCCAAACAAGATTGAACAAATATTAGGGAGTGTACCTGAAATCACTACTATCGGTACTGGTGCAAATGGACTAGATAGACCTACAGATTTGGAGTTTTTTCCTGTTTTAGGTAAAGATGAATTATGGGTAATAAATCAAAGAACAGAAAGTGAAGGAGGAAGTACAGTAACCATATCTGATGCAACAAAAGATGAGCCCAATAATTATCAAATGAGAGTAGATGGGAATTCCTGGCATTTTATGTCCTTACCAACAGGAATAGCGTTCAGCTCTGAAAATTTCAATTTTGCCAATAGTACAGGTGTGCAAGATGCAAATCATAACGGTGGAACATTTACTGGTCCAGCATTATGGTCAAGTGATCCTAGTATATATGCACAGCCATCAGGAGGAAACGGAAGTCATCTTGACATGTTGCATGGTAGTCCATATTGTATGGGTATTGCTCATGAGATTGACAATGTATTCTGGGTATATGATGATTGGAACAAAGATATTGTTAGGTATGATTTCGGAAACGATCATGGACCTGGAAATGATAATCATGCAGATGGGAAGATTAGACGATATAAGAATATTGGAATACAGAAAGATGCAGACATCCCTGGTCACATGATATTAGACAAATCAACAGGATGGTTGTATTTTATTGATAATGGAAACAGTAGAGTGATTAGACTAGATATTAATTCAGGGAATATTGGGAACACACTTCCTGAAATAAATGAACCACTTGCAGAACATGTTAGTATGATCGGATTTGAGACTGAAGTAGTTGTAGATCAAGGTTTAGAAAGACCTAGTGGTATTGAATTCTTCGATAACTATCTATTAGTTGGTAACTATGGAAATGGTGCTATTAATGTATATGATACTGATAATGATTTTGAAATGATAGGAACAATAGAAACTGGTGCCCCCGGTCTTACTGGCATAACAATAGGGCCGGATGGGAATATATATGCTGTAAATAGAATAAATAATACTCTCATTTCAATTTCAGAAGGAAATATTACATCAACAGCTAATTACATCAATGATAAGAGGATCAGTGTGTACCCCAACCCAAGTGTAAATCAGATTACAATTGAAATCGGAGGAGAAAGAACAATTAATGAGTCAACAATCACAATTCTAGATATGCAGGGGCATGTAAAATGGAAACAAAATAGCCAAGGGAAAGAAACAATTGATGTAAGTGGTTTTACAAGTGGCATATATGTCCTTAAGGTAAAGGATAATCAAGAAACATATTCAAGCAAATTTTCAATTATCAACAAATAAAATATCAAAAAATGAAATTATTTAAATCTTTTTTAGTCGTAATGATATTCTCAGTGATAGCAATTTCGACTTACTCATGCAAGTCAGATAGTAAGACAAATGATGTAAAGACTGAGCAAGCAAAACAGGGAAAAGAATATACATCTGCATATGTCTGCCCAATGCACTGCAAAGGTAGTGGTAGTGATAAAGCTGGCAGTTGCCCAGTATGTGGAATGGCATACGAAAAAAACAAAGATCATAAAACCGATGGTCATAGTCATCAAGGTCATGATCATAGTGGACACAACCACTAGTGCCCATAAGAAGACAAAATATTTTTAATCAATAAATTATAATAGAGATGAAACGGTATTTAATAGTAGTGATTTTTTTTCTTGGACTAAGCACTTTTGCTTTCTCACAAGAAATTGAAAAATCAACACAAGTAACAACCATAACTACAGAAAACTTCAAAGTATATGGCAACTGTGGAATGTGTAAACGAACAATAGAAGGTGCTATTAGTGGGCTTGATGGAGTGGCTAAAGGGACTTGGGATGTAGATAGTAAGAATATGTCTGTTGAGTTTGATTCTACCATTCTGTCACTTGATGATATAAAGCAAAAAATAGCTGATGTAGGTTATGACAGCGATTCTCATCGTGCTAAAGAAAATGTTTATCAGCAATTACCTGGTTGCTGCCAGTATGAGAGGCCACAATAACGAAGGTACACTATGGAAAGGGAAAACTTGTTTCCCTTTCCTGGTGACATAAAATCCCAAATGGAAACATCAGTGTCAAACGTATATCGAAAAAACGAGAAACTATTTCTTGAGAATCAAGCAATAAAAAGTGTCTACTTTCTTGTTGCAGGAAATGTGAGAACATATAAGAAAGATATTGAATCTGGAAGAAGAATAACTTTGGAACTAATTAGTAATGGAAACTTCTTTGGGTATCATGAGGTCATTACCAAAAACAAATCAAGAAAGACATCATCCGAAGTTATAAGCAAGACTGCCATTATACAGAGTTTTACAATTAGTGAATTCTATAGTGAGTTATTACATAATAGAGTATTTTACATGGATATTATGTGTGCATGTAAACAACATCAAAATAAATTATGGGATAGAATAGTTGAGTTTCAATTATGTCGATCAACAAGGAAGATAGGATTGGGTATAATATCTCTAGTTGATGATCAAATTTTGGAAGAAGGTATTACAACTATCGAAAACTATACTCATCAGCTACTTGCAGAATACACTGGCTCTTCAAGACAGACTATAACCTCAACACTAAACTATTTTAGAAGGATGGGCCTAATAGAATATGACAGAAAGAAAATTGTTGTCAATGTAGGACTATTAAAAACAAATCTAATGCTTTTGGAAAATGGATAGTATAACACAAGCTGCATTGGGTGCCGCAATAGGCGAAGCTACTCTAGGAAGAAAGCTAGGAGGGAAAGGAGCTATAGTAGGAGCTACTATAGCTACACTACCTGATCTTGATGTGATCTTAAGTCCTTTTTACGGACAATTTGAGAGAATTAGTTTACATCGTGGTTTTAGCCATTCAATAATGTTTACTGTGATTGCCGCAACAGTATTAGCAATGCTAATGAAGAAATCAAAATGGACTAAGGAAGTAAGTATGAGAAGGCTATGGATGTTAAATTTCTTAGCACTTTTCACCCATATAATATTAGATGCTTTTACCACGTATGGAACACAATTGTTCCTTCCATTTACTGATTGGAGAGTTAGTTTTGATAGTATCAATATTATAGATCCAGTATATACATTGCCTTTGATTATGGGTACTCTTTTGAGTATCTACTTGTATGAAGAGGAAGACATCAAAAGAAGCTGGCCCAATCAGCTGGGTTTGTTATTGAGCTCTCTTTATCTGATGTTCACTTTGGCGAACAAACAGCATATTCAGAATGTTTTCGCAGAACAACTACAAGAGATCAGAACTCCGTATTACAAGATGCTTACCGTTCCAGTCAAGATTGGAAATTTGGAGTGGTATGGTGTAGCCAAAGATGATACTCATCTTCATATAGGAAAGTATTCTCTTATGAGTGATAACAAGATTGATTTTCATTCATTTCCTATCAATGATCATTTACTAAATGGGCTTGATCATGACTTAGTAGATAGGTTGAAGTGGTTTGCTCAAGGTTACTATACTGTGGCAGAGAATGAAGGAAAGATCCGTGTTTATAATATGCAATGTGACATGCAAGGTGTAAGAACATTTGGTAAGTATAAAGCACCTACAGCATTTTACTATGAGATCACACCAAATGGGAAAGAGTATGAATTGAGTGTAGGAATGCAAGAGTCGGATTAAAACAATAGGATTAGTCAATATAATACAAAGGAACGTCAAAATATGTCATAGCTACTCTTCGTGTATGGACTAACTTGCAAGTATGAATGATCAGATAATTGTACGATTTATAGCTATTGGCCTCATTTTGTTTTTCAATACAATGGTGCAGGCACAATCTCCTTTATTTGTTCCTGATACGATTTCAGGTAGCACTATAGATTTACAATTTAGGAATGGTTTCACTTCCTTTTATGAAGGAATAAGTACACCTACTTTAGGATACAATCAAGATGTATTAGGACCAAGTATTATATTGAAAAAAGGACAGAATATAACACTTAATGTAAGAAACGAGACTCAAGATCAAACCACTTTACACTGGCATGGGTTGCATGTTTCTCCTGAAAATGATGGAGGACCTCACTCCATAATTGAATCACAAAACAGTTGGAATCCAAACTTTACTGTTTTAGATGAGGAGGGAACTTACTGGTACCACCCGCATCTGCATGAACATACTGAAGAACAGGTTACACTAGGAGCCGCAGGAGTTATTATCGTTAGAGACGATGAGCTTTCTCAGATGCAACTTCCCAAAACGTATGGTATTGATGATATACCAGTTATAATTCAAACCAAGTCCTTTGATGAAAGTAAACGAATCCAATATGACACAGCTTTAGATGATGTGGTCCTTTGTAACGCCACTATTGGTGCATATTTTGATACCCCAGCACAAGTAGTTAGATTTCGCTTGCTCAACGGATCTACGAATAGAATATATAATCTTGGTATAAGCAATAATATAGTATTTAGTGTAATTGCTAATGATGGAGGATACCTTTCAATTCCTGTTGATACAGATAGATTGATAATTGCTCCTGGTGAGCGGTTTGAAATATTGCTGAACTTAACTAACATGCAAGGTGAAGAAATCTCTATTATGGGATACAATTCAGAATTACCTAATGGTTATTATGGTGCACCCAATCCTAGTGTGATGCCAATGGGTGGAATTCCTGACTACGAGTTTAATAGTCTTAATGGTGAGGATTTTAACATTTTGGATCTACATATTAAAGAACCAACTGAGTCTGGTCTACACTCGATACCTAATTCGTTAATTGAACAAACAGGTTACAATGAAAGTGAGTCTAGTGAGTTTCGAGAGTTGCGGTTTAGTCCTTTGCAAATGGGACCATCAAACATGGTAAATGGTCCATTTGGCATTAATAACGAAGTATTTGACATTAATGAAATTAATCAGAATGTTAAGTTAGGAAATGTTGAAATATGGCAATTAACTAATATGACGGCAATTGCCCATCCCTTTCATATTCATGACGTTCAATTTTATATACTTAGTATAAATGGAAGTTCTCCTCCTATTCATTTAAAAGGGAGGAAAGATGTAGTCCTTGTACCTCCGATGGGTGGAAGTGTAAGATTCATTACGAAATTCGAAGATCATAGTAATACTAGTGTCCCCTATATGTACCATTGTCATATGTTAAGTCATGAAGATGATGGAATGATGGGGCAATTTCTAGTCCTACCGAATACTCTAAATAGTAATGAAGTAAGTACAAGTGACACTAGAATATACCCTAATCCAACAACAAATAGTGTAATCATAAATGGTGTTAATAATGCATCAATATCTATCTATGATCAAAATGGAAACTTGATAAAGGTCATTTTAGATGTGAAAAATGATGATGAAATATATTTACCGCAAATGCCCCAAGGAACCTACCACTTTAAAGTAAGAGACAACGGCAAAAAAGAGATTATTAGGATTATAAAAATATAATTGAATTAATTATGAAAGTAAATACAATAAAGCTCGGAATAGCATCAGGTGTAGTGTCGGTGCTAGTATATGTAGGCTGTGCAATTTTAATGATGATTGTCGGAAAAGATTCTTTAGTCTCAATCTCTAATCTCCTATTTCATGGGATGGAATTTGAGAACATTATAAGGGAAACCGTACCACTTACAGAAACACTATTAGGCCTCCTGGTTTCATTTTTGTTTTGGGGAATAGTAGGTTACTTAGTTGGAATACTATATAATTTACAATTGGCAAAGGATTAAACATATGAAAAATATTTTGGTGCCGGTAGACTTCTCAGATTGTTCTACAAATGCAGCTAAGACAGCGATAAATCTATGTTCAATTCTCAATGCAGATATCGATTTTGTGCATGTTATGAACACTCCCGTTGATTGGGTAAAACTAAGTCTTGAAGAAGAAAATAAGTATCTAGAGACGAAAAGAAAGATAGCACATGCAAAAGTCGAACTAAGTAAGCTTATTAAGCTAGCAAACTTAAGTGGTGTCAGTGCTCGGAGAAGTTTGAACTTTTCTAGAACTGGAAGCGAAATATTTAGTAAACTGAATGATCACCAATACGACATGGTTGTAATGGGAACACATGGTGAAAGGAGTATAGGTAGATCTATTCTCGGAAGTAACACCATAGCGGTTATACGACAGTCTTCAATACCTATACTGGTAGTAAAGGAAGAGATAGAAGTGAGAATATCTCGAATGGTGTTTGCCTCAGATTTTAACGAGATAAATGTGAGCCCTTATCACTTGATCATCAACCTCGCAGATAGGTTAAACTCTCAATTAGATCTACTGTTTATTAAAACCCCAAATAGTGCTGACAGCAATCAAAGAATATCCATCAAGATGGATAAATTATTATCCCATTGTACTAGAGATGTCAAGTGTATCAAGAATCGAGTTAACGCAGAGAGTGTAATCGAGGGGTTAAGAATACATATAGAGAAAAATAAGACTGACATAATATGTATTTGTACCCATGACAGAAATGTAATTGAAAGAATTTTCAATAGTAGCATTGCTGAGAAAGTTTGCGAAGAGATAGATTTGCCAATACTAATTATAAAAGATGTCTAACAGCTGAGAGAAAAAATATCATATCGACAGTTTATAAAATCATTAATTGGTAGTCTACGGAACCCATTATTAATCGTTTTTGCGATAGCAATTGGATATTTGTTTCTGATGCAAAACTTAGATCATGAGGTACAGATTTCAGCTAGTGCGATAGTAACACTTTCATTTGCAAAATCACTTCTGATATCTAAAGCTGTACTCAATAAACTACAAAACATTGTTAAAATGTGTCAATTCCTTTCTCAACTTTTACTCTCATTTGGCACATTGATAATATTAACTGTTTTTTCATTTGCCACAGATTATGCTTGTGTTGTTCACAACAATGAAGAAGCATTTATCGGATTTACGAAGTCACCATCATACATTCAAAGTATAAGTGATGGCTTGTATTTCAGTGTAGTTACTTTTTCAACTGTTGGATATGGAGATATGGCACCAATATCAAGTCCAGCTAAAACGATAGTGGTATTTGAGATTGGGATGAGTTTTTTAATAATATTCTTTGCACTTGCGAACGTAAATAAAATACATACTGATGAAAATTAAACATGTAATAAAGGCTGACGGTGAGAGAGCTATATTTGATATCAACAAAATTATAAGAGCATTAACTCGATCTGGGGCTAGTATAGACAAAGCAAAAGAAATAGCTAGTACTATAAATCTAGAATTGGAAGACGATACAAGTACCAAGCATATTTTTAAGAAGGCATTTAGATTATTGAAAAAAGAATCAAGATCTGTTGCAGCAAGATATAATCTTAAAAATGCCATTATGCAGCTAGGAGACACTGGATATCCTTTTGAGGATTATGTGGGAGCCCTACTGACTGCAGAGGGATACAATACTGCTGTGGGTATAATAGAACAAGGGCAATGTGTTACACATGAAATAGATGTTATAGCAACAAATAATGAAGAGCATATCATGTGCGAGTGTAAATTTCACAACAAACAGGGTAGAATTTGCAACATAAAGATTCCACTGTACATACAGTCAAGATTTATTGATATTGGAAATGCATATAAAGTAAGTAATAAATTAATCGGACTTAGACATGTTGGACACATATTCACTAATACGAGGTTTTCTTCCGATGCCATACAGTATGCATCTTGTGTAGGATTACAACTTGTAAGCTGGGATTACCCAGCTGGTAATAGTATAAGAGAGAGAATAGATAGAACTGGAATACACCCTGTAACTTGTCTTGTGAGTCTTAGTAATAAAGAAAAAAGCATGTTAATTAAGAAAGGCATTATCACATGTAAAGATCTAATAGATCAAGTACCAATACTGAATAACATAGGTGTATCTAGTAATAGGGCACAGAAGATATTAACAGAGGCTCAAGAAGTTTGTAAATCAAATAATCATGAATAGTATAAATACAAATTGGAATGTAATAACTGGAGGTCCTTGTACAGGTAAGACTACAATGATAGAACTACTAGGAAACAAAGGGTACAAAACAACAATAGAACATGCTAGACACTATATTGATACCCAGCAAGAGAAGGGTAATACAGTTGAGGAAATAAGAAGAAATAAGATAAAATTTCAACATGGTGTATTGCAAATGCAAATAGATGAGGAAAATAGCTTGGACCCAAATCAACTTGTCTTTTTGGATAGAGCAATTCCTGATGCTGAAGCTTATTATAACTTCCTAAATATAGAGTATGATGAATTGCTAAATAACTCTGTTGACAAATACCAATATAGGAATGTTTTTATCCTTGATAGGTTACCGCTGATTAATGATTATGCTAGGATTGAGAGTTTAGACGATCAAATAAAAATTCATAGACTAATTACAAGAATATACGAAAATGGTCCATCGCCTGTAATATATGTGCCAGTTCTGAGTCCAAAAGAACGATTGGAATTCATACTAGATGTAGTTAATAGACAGGAGGAGTTAATTGATAAACAACAAATACGAGAAGGTAATGGAAAAAGGTAGTTTAGATCATTCTAAGATGGATCATTCTAAGATGGATCATTCAAACGACAATAAAGGTGATCATGCCCATCATAATCATCACAGAATGATGATTGACGATTTTAAAAGACGTTTTTGGGTGTCGTTAGTACTTACAGTCCCAGTTTTGGCACTATCCCCGATGATTCAGAGATGGCTTAATATTGACCTGGATTTCGAAGGATCCAAAATTGTTCTATTTCTCCTATCCAGTATTATTTATTTTTATGGAGGAATGCCTTTTCTTAAAGGAATAGTCAAGGAGTTAAGGCAGAAGGTTCCTGGTATGATGACACTGATCGCAATAGCCATTTCGGCAGCATATCTTTATAGTTCGGCAGTTGTTTTTGGCCTGGAAGGGAAAACTTTTTTTTGGGAATTAGCTACTTTGATAGTAGTCATGCTATTAGGACACTGGATGGAGATGCGGTCTATTTTAGGTGCAAGTAGAGCATTAGAAGCTTTGGCAGCATTGATGCCTCAAGAAGCAAACCTAGTCCATGGCGATCATATTATGAAGGTCAATATCGATGAACTTAAGGAAAATGATATTATACTGATCAAACCAGGAGAGAAAGTTCCTGCCGATGGAATCATTGTAGAGGGTGAAAGTAGGCTAAATGAGAGTATGCTTACAGGCGAAAGTAAGCCAGTATTAAAGACAATTGGAGGAAATGTAATTGGAGGAGCGATAAATGAAAATGGTGCCATTAAGATAAAAGTACAGAATATCGGAAATGATAGTTATCTGTCAAAAGTGATATCACTGGTACAAGAAGCTCAAGGTCAAAAATCAAAAACACAAAGATTAGCCGATAGAGCTGCCTATTGGTTGACTATTCTTGCCTTAGTAGCTGGCGTTGGTACTTTCTTTATATGGATTTCTATGGGCAAAGAGCTTTCTTTTGCATTGGAAAGAATGGTTACCGTAATGGTCATTTGTTGTCCTCATGCATTAGGGCTAGCAATTCCTCTTGTTGCAGCAATCTCAACAAGTGAAGCTGCGAAGAATGGGCTATTGATTAGAAATCGTACGGCATTCGAAAACGCCAGAAATATTACAACAATTGTATTTGATAAAACAGGAACACTAACAAAAGGATCTCATGAAGTAGTACGAATTGAATCATTGTCTCCGGAATATGATAAAATGAAGTTATTGCGAATAGCAACAGCTGTAGAAAGTCAATCTGAGCATCACATATCCAAAGGACTAATGAGAAAAGTCAAACAATTAAAAATTGCCATTCCAAAAGTTGATAATTTTGAATATAAAGCTGGAGTAGGTGTAAGTGGTATAGTGGAAGGAAAACAAGTTTATGCAGGAGGCTTTCTCATGTTGGAAGAACTCGGCATTACTCCTCCTATTGATAAAGATCAAGATGTGGAAACTAAAGTATTTGTGATCGTAGAGAATGAGCTTATCGGATTTGTAACATTTGCTGATGAAATTAGAGAGAGTTCTTATTCTGCCATACAAGAGCTACAGGATAACAATATTAAAGTATTGCTTCTTACTGGAGATAATGAAATAGTTGCAAGCTCCGTTGCAGATTCATTGAGCATGGATGATTATATGGCTGAAGTGTTACCAGATGAAAAACTATTAAAAATCAGGGAGTTGCAGAAGAAAGGTGAATTTGTAGCTATGACTGGTGATGGAGTTAATGATGCACCTGCACTCGCTCAGTCTGATGTTGGGATAGCCATAGGGTCTGGAACTGATGTAGCTGCGGAGACTGCAGATATTATCTTAGTAGATAGTGATCCAAAAGACATTAAGAACTTAATTTTATTTGGCAAGGCTACTTACAATAAAATGATACAAAATCTTGGATGGGCAACTGGCTATAATATACTCGCTATTCCTCTAGCAACAGGTTTTGTCCCAGGGCTAATGATTAGTCCTGCCTTCGGTGCAGCATTAATGAGTATTAGCACTCTAATATGTGCTATCAATGCTCAATTGCTAAAAAGAAAGTTAAGATAACAAGTGTTTAAAGTCATAATTAGTCAAGCCTCTGCGATGATTTGATAAATGTATACGTAGGTAAGTTTTTATCTTTGATTTATAAATTTGTAATACATGAAACACACATATAATATTGAAGGAATGACTTGCGGCAGTTGTAAATCTAAAGTCACCGAAAGCTTACAATCTATAAATGGAGTCAAATCAGTAGAAGTAGATCTTACATTAGAGTCTGCATCGATAGAGATGGACCATCACATTGATATCAAGGCTATGACAGAAGTACTTCCAGATAAATATACTATAACAGAAAAGGATGTACATATGCCAACTAGCGGCTTTGAAGACATGGTCGAAAAATCAAAGCTGCAGCAATTGAAGCCATTATTTATCATACTTGGTTATATAGCTGTAGCTAGTGTTCTTCTGCATAGAGAAGATTGGAATACTAGCGAAATGATGATCGATTTTATGGGTCTATTTTTCATTGTTTTTAGCTTTTTCAAGATGTTGGATATTGGTGGTTTTGCGACTTCATTTTCTATGTATGATCCTGTTGCAAGCAAGTTGCCTTTTTACGGTAAGATATATCCATTTATAGAGACTATACTTGGACTTATGTTGCTTATGAGATTTGAAGTAGATGTCGCTTTGATAGCAACGATAGTAATCCTTGGAGTTACTACTTATGGAGTTACGAAAACTTTATTAGCAAAGAGATCGATTAAGTGTGCTTGTCTGGGTACAGCCTTAGATTTACCAATGACTGAGGCAACTTTTATTGAGAATGCTATTATGATAGTTATGTCTGGGTTTATGCTCTTCATCTAAATTAAGGCTAGTTTGGAATATTGTCAATATTACACAAGCATGTATCAATATTAGTCAATGTGTATCGCAGTGTAAAAAGTAATTTCATTTTTTTATGTAAACACTGAAATACTATTTTATGAAAAAAGCTCTACAATTATTATTCTGTATGCTAATATTCGTTAGCATTAACGCTCAAAGCACAATCAGTCTTGAAATAAATCATCTTCTTGACGGTGTAAGATTTGAGAATGAAGTTAACTCCACAAATGATCTAGGAAATGACTTTATGATTGATAGGTTACAATACTATCTCTCAGGATTTTCTATTGTACATGATGGAGCTCAGGTAACTGACGTGGAAGATCTTTACGTATTAGTAAGTTTACTTGAGTCATCTGATGCTACATTGATAGAATTAGGTGAGTTTGATATGGCTAGCTTAGAAGCCGTTAGATTCCATTTTGGTGTAGATGAACAAACAAATCATGGAGATCCATCTATTTATCACCCTAGTCATGCATTAGCACCTAAGTTTCCCTCTATGCACTGGGGATGGGCTGCAGGATATAGGTTTATAGCACTTGAAGGAAAAAGTGGACCAAATGTGACCCAAGAATTACAGTTTCATTGTATTGGTGATGAGTTCTACACACAACTCGAATTTCCAGTAACTATGACAGGAGAGACAGAATACACAGTGGCTATTGATGCTGACTATAAAAATCTTCTTTCTGGAATAGATGTTAGTAGTGGGATTATTATACATGGTGGCACAGGAGAAATGCCAATTCTTGCTTCCAATATAAGTGAAAAGGTATTCACAACAGCTAGTGTAACTAGCACAGAAGACAGCGAGTTAGTCAATGCTTTTGAAGTATACCCTAATCCAGTAACAAATGGAATGGTTACAATAAAAATGGATATTGCAACTTCAGATAATTCAGTAAGAGTGTATGATATGATGGGAAGGAGTATATTAACTAGTAAGCAATCAACTGTCTCTCAAATAGAATTGACTAACCAAGGGATGTACTATGTATCTGTGATAGATAGTAAAGGGAAAGTGTTAGCAACGAGAAAAGTAGTTGTACAATAAAGTATTTTGAAAATAGTATTTAGATATATGATACTATTAGGCTTATTGGCTATCTCATGTGCTAAAGAAATCGAAAGCACTGAGGTAGCCAATTTGAATATTATGGAAGTTCCATTAGGCTTTCCAGAGATCGAGCACCCAGTAGGAAATGAATACACAAAGGAAAGATGGGAGCTCGGAAAGAAATTATTCTATGATCCCATATTATCTAAAGACGGAACGATCAGCTGTGCATCTTGTCATGATCCGGCTCTAGCATTTTCCGATGATAAAGAAGTTAGTATTGGTTCAGAAGGTTTGCTAGGTACAAGGAATGCTCCTAGTATCGCTAATGTTGCATACCATCCATATTACACAAGAGAAGGTGGACTTCCGACATTAGAGATGCAGATACTAGTGCCTATTCAAGAGCATAATGAGTTCAATAATAACATTGTACTGATTGCAGATACTCTTTCAAAGATTGACTCTTATATGGAGATGGCATTGGCAGCCTATAGTCAAGAACCAAATGCATTTGTAATTACAAGAGCATTGTCTCAATTTGAAAGAAGTATGATCAGTGGACAAAGTGCCTATGATTTGGAATACAACTATAGTATAGAAGGCTCGATGACAGAATCTGCACTTAGAGGGAAGATATTATTTGAAAGCGATAAAACTTCATGCTCTAGCTGTCATTCAGGATTCAACTTTACGAACTACAGTTTTGAAAACAATGGTCTTTATGATGAATATGCTGATAATGGTAGAGAAAGACTAACTCAAGATCCTTCGGATAAAGCAAGATTCAAAGTGCCATCACTTAGAAATGTTGAACTGACTGGGCCTTACATGCATGATGGAAGTATCTCATCATTGAGAGATGTGATTGAACATTATAATACTGGAGGTGAAGCCCATCAAAACAAAAATGAGTTGATAAAGCCACTCAATCTTGATTCAAAGGACAAATCGGATTTACTTTCATTTTTGAACTCTTTAACTGATCAAAAATTCATAACCAATAAGAATCTATCTAATGAATAAATATAAATTACTCACACTTTTAGGACTGATGATCTGTATTACATTCTCTTGTAGTGATGATCCAACTGTGGATCCTCCTGAGGAAGAAATACTACAAGATACTACCGCCTATAATTTTACTTATGGAGCATTGCCAGTTCCTGATATGCCTAGTGATAATAGCCTGACGGAGCAAGGTGTACAACTGGGTAGAATGTTGTTTTATGAAACATTGCTATCGAAAGATGGTAGTCAATCATGTGCGAGCTGTCACAGACAGGAACATGCATTTACGGATACGACAAGATTTTCTTTAGGTGTTGAAGGACTACCTGGTAAAAGGCAAGCCATGTCAGTTTTTAACATGGCATGGAATAGCAATGAATTCTTTTGGGACGGACGAGCTCATCTACTTAGAGATCAAGCGATACTCCCTATTCAAGATGAATTGGAAATGGATGAAACTCTCGAGAATGTACTCTCCAAATTGAGTAATGAAAAAATGTATAAAGATCAATTTACAAGAGTATATGGAGACGACGACATCACGGTAGATAAAATGGCTTTGGCAATGGAGCAATTTATGTTGAGTATTGTCTCTCATGATTCTAAATACGATCAATGGAAAGCTGGGACTGTAGAACTTTCAGAAAGCGAAGAAAGAGGAAGGCTACTTTATGAAACAGAATACAATCCTTTCTTTCCAGAATTCTCTGGTGCCGACTGTGCACACTGTCATGGTGGTGCTAATTTTGAAAACGATCAGTACATGAATAATGGTCTTGATGCCGATGCTGACTTTGTAGATATAGGTAGAGAAATGGTGAGCAATGATCCGATGGATAGAGCAAGATTCAAAGTACCTTCTTTGAGGAATATTGAGCTTACGGCTCCATATATGCATGATGGTAGATTTAGCACCCTAGAAGAAGTAGTAGACCACTACAATGAAGGGATACATCCGTCTACTACTGTGGATGAGGCGATCTTAGCAACTAGTGAGACCGGTTTGTTCATGACGGCTCAAGACAAAGTAGATCTAGTCAATTTCTTAAAGACATTGACGGATGATACTTTCTTGAATGATGTGCGATACACTGATCCGTTTTAGATTATGATACAGTTAGCGTAAAAAAAATATTGATCGGAAAAACATCGATCTTCAATAGGAAGCACATATTTAGGGCCCTTATGGAATTACTTCATGGGGGCTTTTTGAATACCCATATCAAAATACTTCTTACTTACCGAGCTTCAAAATTCTGATTGCTCCTTGAAGGACAAGAAGGAATACTATGAAGCCAATAATCAAGTCTGGATATCTTGTCTCGGTCACGAAGACTAAGGTGCCAGCTGCAATAACACCCAGGTTTATAATTATATCATTTGATGTAAAAATCAGACTTGCCTTCATATGTGCTTGTTCTTTGCTCTTAGATTTTTGGAGAAGATAGAGACATAAGCCATTTGCAATAAGTGCAAATATGGATACGACAATCATGGTTGAAAAATTCGGTAAAGAATCGCCTGTTGCAAACCTTCTAATTATTTCGAAAAAGCCAATAATAGCAAGTATGATCTGAAACCATCCTGCCGTCTTAGCGATATTCTTTTTACGTTTGAGTGAACCACCTACAGCAAATAAGCTAATTCCATAAACGAAACTATCAGCAAGCATATCAAGACTATCGGCTACTAGACCCATTGATTTCGAAATAATCCCTGTAGTCATTTCAATGAAAAAGAATGCTAGATTTATCAATAACACAGTCCATAGCAATTTGCTTTGATCCGCCTCTTCTTCAAAATGTGTTTTTGTTGATTCAACTGAATTATCTAATTGACAACCTAAATTCAGATCTGTCAAAGCCTTATTGATTGGAGAAATGTCATCTTCATGAAAAATATCTAGTTTACGATTTGGAATGTCAAAATCTAAATGCCTAATAGATGCAAACTGTGATAGCTTCATCCTAATTAGATTTTCTTCTGATGGACAATCCATTTGAGATATTGTAAACGTAGACTTATTCATATGCTTATAACTTGTTTCATTATCACCATTCCATTTTCTGTAATCTTACTGCATTCAATATTGCAAGAAGAGCAACACCAACATCTGCAAATACCGCTTGCCACATCGTTGCCAAACCAAAAGCTCCACCGATCAACACTAAGATCTTGACACCAAGAGCCAAGTAGATGTTTTGCCATATGATTCGTTGAGTAGATTTGGCTATTTTGATACCTGTCACCACTTTTGATGGTTGATCTGTCTGAATAATTATATCAGCCGTTTCTATAGCTACGTCACTTCCCATGGCACCCATTGCTATACCTACATCGCTGGCTGCCAACACTGGAGCATCATTTATACCATCCCCAATAAAGGCTACAGTATTCTTATCACCTTCCTTTAGGTTCATGACCTCAGATAATTTATCTTCAGGTAGTAAGCCTCCCTTAGCATTGGTTATTCCGAGCTCAGTGGCTACTTTTTGAGTAATAGAATCTTTGTCACCAGATAGCATTATCACAGAATTGATACCTACGCTTTTGAATGACGATATTGTTTCTTTAGCATCATCTTTCATCTCATCCGCAATAGTCACATATCCAGCAAATTTGCTATCTATACCTACCAGTACAATAGATTCTACGATATCATTAATCTCAGAAGGTGTAGCTATGTTGAATTGCTTCATAAGCTTCTTATTACCAACGATGACATCACTACCTGAAACTGTACCTCTTAGACCTTTACCAGCTATTTCCTGAATATCAGATGCTTCTATAACAGTACCATCTATCGAATATTCCATGATTGCTTTTGCAATTGGGTGAGTGGATTTGGCTTCGATAGCAAGAAGGAAGTTCATGAAATCACTTTTGGACATTCCATTTGAGATTTCGATATTCTTGATTTTGAAGACTCCCTTAGTAACTGTTCCTGTTTTGTCCATCACCATTACATTCACCTCCTTAAGCTTATCCATGAATGTTGCTCCTTTGAAAAGTATTCCATTCTTAGATGCTGCACCTAAACCACCAAAGTAGCCTAGCGGTATAGAAATCACTAAAGCACATGGACAAGATATCACAAGGAATATCAAAGCTCTGTATAACCATTCTGTGAATTCATAGTCAGTAACAAAAAAGTAGGGAAGAATACAAATAGCAATAGCCAAATAAGTGACTATTGGAGTATACGTTTTTGCAAGTCGACGGATTAAAAGTTCGGTCTTAGCTTTTTTAGATGTTGCTTCTTGTACGAGATGCAAGATCTTAGCTACAGAGCTATCGTTGAATAATTTGGTAGTCTCTATCTCTATTACCTTATCCATATTTATAGATCCAGCCAATACAGAATCGCCTACACTTAATTGTTGAGGTTTACTTTCTCCAGTTATTGCAGCTGTATTGAGGCTAGCATTGTCAGAAAGTAAAATACCATCTAAAGGTATTTTTTCTCCTACTTTGACTTCGATACGCTGTCCAATTGATACATCTTCAGGATCTACAGATTGGAAGGATTCACCATTGAATACACTAGCAATCTTTGGCCTTACATCTAAAAGAGCTTTGATACTATTCTTTGCTCTACTTACGGCAGCACTCTGAAACAATTCTCCTACTGCATAAAATAGCATAACGGCAACACCCTCCGGATAGTCCCCAATAGCAAAAGCTCCAATAGTAGCAATACTCATAAGAAAAAACTCCGTGAAGATTTCCCCTTTTGCCAATGCCTGGAATGCTTCTCGAATGACAGGAAGACCAACTGGAATGTAAGCTACAACATACCAAATGATGCGAAGAGGACCTATAAAGAATTGCACATCGTAGTAATCCAACGCAACACCAGAAATCAATAAAATAAAACTAATTATGGCGGCTAGATATGTTTGCCAACCTCCACCGTGATCGTGGTCGTGATCATGGTCATGATCGTGACCATCATCATCTGTATGAAGAATTGACGGCGGAGTTTTTTGATCTATTTTTTCTTCTAGTGAACAGCAAATCCTTTTGCCATTTCTATCGTACTTATGGATATGAGATTCTTGATTCATATTAATTTAATTTGTTGAATTGTCCGAAATGCCATAAGACACCAGATGGATCATGCATAAAAAATTCTCTTCCCCAATCAAATAGCTTGATTGATGTAATCCTCACATACTTAAATTGATTTTCTAAGTCTTTTTCTTTTATATCTGAATAGCAATTATCTAAGTCATCTACATCTAAAAATACCATAGAATTATGACACCACTTCTTGACATAATAATCTTGTAGATAGAAACTCAGATTGTCATTTACTTTAAACAGTGACATTTTATTGGACAGAATAACCTCTTCAAAACCAAGATCAAGATAAAATCTTCTCGATTCATCGAATTTCTTCGCTCCTATGAATGTACGTATTGATTTTGCATGATACATATTAGCAACAGTTTTTGTTTTGTTGAATTGGAGGACAATCCACTGAGCCATAACTGCAGTAGACACAACAATCTCCTTTGAGAGGCTTGATGACCACTTCACAATTGGTACATTCATAAAAGTACTGACAAGCATTTGTAGGCATAATTTCTTCCTGTTGGTGATCGCATTTAGGGCAAGTAATTGTAGAGTTAAGTTGTACGTCATCAATGGATGCTACAGAATTCTTTTTTCGATACAAGAAAACTCCGTACAGAAGTGTTATCAGCCCCAATACCATAAATAGACCACTAAATCGTTCTAAGCCGTTTGCAAATGCTAGCATACTCGAAGCTCCACCGAGTCCAATTATAAGTGCAGGTAACCAACAACAGCTTGTTGCTAGTATAAAAGCGAAAGCACTTCCTATGATTGGTTGTTTGTAGTTCATTATTTTATATTTAAATCCATCGTCTAACATTCGACTGATACTGTACATATTCAGCTCCAAATTGGTTTTTAAGAAACTCTTCTTCAAGTCTTACTTGTGTATTGATGCTTATGGTAGAAAGCGAAACAATCATTAATATGAAAGCATTAGGCAGAACAAGGAACAAACCAATGTTAGCTAGTAATATACCTAAGAATATAGGATTGCGAGAATACGAGAAAAGACCATCAGTGATCAATTCTGTTTTATTTTCCTCATCTATACCTATACGCCAAGACTCTCTCATGTTGGATTGGGCAAACCATACAAACACTAGAGATAGGGTTAGTAGAATCCATCCAAGATAGACAGCATATTGATTTTCCAAATACCAAAATGGTAGCAAATACTTTTCCCATGAAGGTGCGAAAGCATAAATCCCAAGCACTACTAACTCAATGATTGATATAATACTGAATACCTTACCATTATACCCATGTGCATCATCTCCTTTGTTGAAAGTAAGAGGAACGACACCAGTTTTCTTCCAAACTAAAAATGACCTTAGAATGAAAATAAGGAAAAAGTAAACCAGAAAGAATATAAGTAAAGTCATAGTCAATTAGTTATTCCGCATGACAACCATCCCTACATTCCTCTCTACCAAATGGCTTAATATTTATTCCTACCGTGAATACAAAACCATCAGTAGGAGCATATAATTCAGCGAAAATTGGATTTTGAAGTGTTCCTGAGACTTCTGCGGAATATCTATTTTGTCTAACATCAGTGAAATTTTCAAAATTCAAGTAAGGACTGCCCCATTCAAAATGCCTTTGTACTAAAAGACCCATAGTGGTAAAATCAGTAGCTTTCACATTACTGGATAAATTTTGATGACCAGTGTAGTAAACTTCATAACCAACTCTCCATTTTTCGTTTTCATACATTAGGACGATACCTGCATTATGTTTTGGAGTAAGAGACTTTTGAGGACTACCTGGGATGTATTGAAGTTTAGTGTTAATGTAAGCATAGTTGATAAACCACCTAAAGTCATTGTAAATGAATTTCATGTTAGTTTCAGAGCCAATACTTTGTATGTTATCCTGTGCATTTGAAAATTCAAAAATTGAAAATGTAGATTCATTCAGAAGAAGAGCATTTTTAATTGTTGTATTGTAGAAAAGTTGATTTATAGAAAATGAAAGTTTATCCGTGAACGCAGTAGTGTAATTAAAATCAAGATTTAATCCTACTGATCTCTCAGCATTTAGTATTTCTGGGTCAATTGCTCCAACGTTGCGAAAGTTGATAGTAGCTGCTTCCTCAGTGAAAAGGTCTGGAATCTTATACCCCAAGCCACCTCCAATACGTGTTGAAAATTTGTTATTTGCTTTCCAAAGTAAAGCAATTCTGGGTAAGGGAAATACACCCCAATCTACACTGTAATCTGAACGAAACCCTGATTCTAAAATCAGGTTGTCAGAAAAGTTTGTTGTATTATTTACAAAGATTCCTGTTGTTATTTGCCGCATATCTCTAGGAGATAGCTCTATATTTTCCTTAAAGGAATTTGTGTATAAATTAATACCAAGTATCCAATCTGAATTGTGTCCTTTTTTTGAGTAATTTACCTCTGTGAAAGAATTTGTTTCATTTCCTTCGAACACATAGTTTGGCAAAGTCGTTTTACGGTTAAAATAACCAACACTATTCTTAAATTGGATACTTTGATTTCTATTGAAAGCCACTTCGTATGCAAATTGTGTGCTAATTCTTCCAGAATTGTTGTTTTCAAAATAAGTGTGGTCTTGATCTTTTCCTGTCTTCAAGACATTAATATCACCTCCATTTCTTTCATCCCATGTTGCATTTACTCCCAGCCAAATTGTTGAATTGACGGATGGGTAGTAGAACATCTTTGGGTTAAAAGAAAATGTTCTCGTTCTAGGTATATTAGTGAATTCATCATCATCTGGGTTGTATGGTGAATTATAATGTGCTGCACCATATAAGGTATAACCAATATTTTTTTCTCTTTTACTATAGAACAAATTTCCTGTACTACCACCTGTATGAGTTTGCGATATTAAGATATTTAATTCTGGATCTTCTTCGGGTCTTTTTGAAACCATATTTACTAAACCAGCAATTGCTCCGCCTCCGTAAAGAGTTGATGAGCTTCCTTTAATAATTTCGAATTGGGCTAGATCTAAAGGTGGAATTTGCATAATACTCAGACCTCCTGAAAAACCACCGTACAAGGGGAATCCATCTTTCAGTAATTGTGTATATCTTCCATCTAACCCTTGTATCTTTATACTTCTATTTCCACTACTTAAGCTTGTTTGCTGAATCTGTATGCCAGTACTTTCTCTAAGTACCATAGATATATTGGGGGCATTCATAATAGCTTTTTCTTCTAATTCTTCACCACCAATAAATTCAATTCTTGAAGGAATATTTTTAATTGTTCTTGTACTCCTTGTTGTTGAAATAGTGATTTCCTCAAATTGCTCACCAGCCTCAGTTAGATAAAACTTGTAAAATGATGCTTTATTAATATCTAAAATAGTGTCTAACTTTTGATATCCTATGTAAGAAAACTCAAAGTGATATGAACCAAGATCAATATCTGAAAAATTTGCAACACCATTATAGTCGGTTATATTACCTTTGTTCAATTCTATTAAATGTACGGTAGCCCCTATAAGCGGTTCGTTGCTGTTACGATCTATTAATGTAATAGTAACATCGGAAGATTGTGTAAATGAAAGAAAGGAGATGCAATTCAAAATCACAAGTAGTACTAATCTTAGATAATTCATTTTAAGCTTTTTTGAAATCAATAATATTGTAAAGCTACAAGTGTACCTTTGCAACTTGATTGCAAAGGTTAAGTACACTTGTCACAGAGTCCTTTAATCACCATATTTGCTTGTGACATTTTAAAATTCGCAGGAAGCTTTACAGTTGGAATAGGGCTGTCAAGTAAACAATATGTTATGCTGCAATTGGTACAATAAAAGTGATAATGTAAGTCTTCAGGGTCGCAATTACATCCTTCTTCACAAACAGCATACTTTACTCTTCCTGAGCCATCTTCGATGCTATGTACTACCTTGAACTCCTCAAATGTCTTAAGTGTCCTGAAGATTGAACTTCTATCAGAATTGTAAAGTGTTACTTCCAAATCTTTCAAGGATTGTGCTCTTGCATCCTTCAGAAGGCATGAAAGCACTAAAACCCTTGTGGGTGTTGGGTTAACATTTCTAGATGCTAACATTTTCTCGGCTTTATCTATCATGTCTTTTTTAGTGTTCGTGAGCTAATTCTCCAACTTTAGATTGAGCATATACATAATATGCACCTTCAGTAACTATCTCCATATCTGACGGTACTGGATCCACTAGTTTGATGGATGTGAATCCGTCTGTTGTTGGACCAGGTACGACCATTAATTTTACAAATTCGATTTCATCGACTTCCTTGTTGTTTACGGCTGCAAAAATGAATGAAGTAGCTCCATCAGAGATTACTGCCTTTTCAGGCAAAGCTTGCACAGTATTATCTGTAAGCCATATTTTGGCATTGAGAAAGAGGTCTTTAATGAACTGAGGCTTATCATCTTTAATATGACCATGAACTCTTACAGTCTTAGCTTCAGAATTAAACTCTTTGGCAATCACGTCTACTTCTCCTTGATAAATAGTAGAACCTAATGCTGGTACGTTATAAGAGATCTTTAGCCCTTTCTTCACTTTAGATATATCACTCTCAAATACATCTAACTCTAGATGTAAGTGCTGAGAAGAGATTATCTCCATTAATGTAGAAGATCGCTCAGCAAACATACCATTATGCATTTCTACTTCTGAAATGTAACCGCTAGAAGGTGAAGTAATTGCTATTCGTTGACTTATATTATCTGAAGTGAGATTAGATGTTGGAATTCCAATATACGCCAATTGCTTAGAGAGACCTTTGGCTTTTGTTGATAGAATCTTTGCCTTTGCCTTTGCCTGTTGTAGATCTTTTGCAATACCAGCATCTGCATTTACCAATGTTGTCTGTCTATCTACTTCAAGTTGTTCTAACGCTAACTCAGCCATGATTTCAAGATACTCCTGTTGTGTTGCTATAAAGTCTGGATTTTCTAAATATGCTATCACTTCACCTTTCTTTATGTAGGCACCTTCGACATATTTATTGACATCCGTAATAATTCCACTAGCTTTTGCTGAGACAGAAGACAAGGCATTCGGTGGCAGTCCTAATGTTCCAGTTGTCTTGATATAGTCATTGGCTTTTACAGATGTGAAATCGCCAAATTGTAAACCTACTGTTTGGGCTTGTTCTTGAGTTAGATGAAGGCCTCCTTCTTCATGGCTGTCATGACCATGCCCTTCATGGTCATCAGTTTCTGAATGTGACGAATGGTCATGATCATGATCATCTCCTTCTTTGTGATTGTGGCCACATGAAGTAAGAAGAAATACTAATGCTGTTATTGAAAATATATATTTGAAATTATGCATTGTCTATTATTGATTAGTTAGAAATTGATAGTCAGCTACTGCCTTGTTATAAGCAAGTATTTGCTCCCAATAATTTTTATTATTGGATGATAGTAACTGCAGTGTATTGAGTAGCTCGAGATATGAGATCTCCCCAGCTTTATAATTGAGTTTACTTATTCTCAATATTTCAGGATTGACAGTCTTTATTTGCTCATCGTAGAACTGGATACCTGAGCGGTATATATTTATATTTGATTCCAATTGAAGACGATCCCTATTTAATGCTAGTTGACGACTCTCGTACTCGTAATTACCTTTGTCAATGATCATCTTCTGAGCTTGTATTTTCTTCTTTGCTTGACTATTGAATAAGGGCAAAGAAACACCTACTTCTGCCGCACTAAGCCAACCTCCTTCGTAGAATCTTTGAAGAGCATAACCAATATTAAAGTTTGGTTTTAGATTAGATTCTAAAGTTTTGACTCTTGCAGATTCTATCTCTATATATTGCTTAGTACTTATCAAAGAGAGGTTATTGTCAAGAGAAGTATTTGGCTTAAAGTCTACAGCCTGTAGATTATCTGTAGGAATAACCTTTTCATCTGTATTTAATACTAACCAAAACTGATTTTGCAAGCTGGATATCTCAAGATTGACTTGGCTTAATAGTAACTGGTATTCTCTCCACTTGGATCTAATAGTAAGTGCTTCTATTGGATTGGCTGCACCTGCATTTACTTTAGCATCAGCTTTGTCGAGATACTCTTTGTAAGTACTAGACAATTGGCTATAAAGTTTTTCTAACTCAATTTTGAATTGAACTTCAAAAAACAATTGCTTCACTTTCCATTTCAATTCACTCTCTGTAATCTGTTTCTGTGTATCACTGTAAAGTGTTTGAGCATCTTGCAGCCTGTTTTGAGCTTTGGTAATACTTGGATGAGGAATATTCTGAACGATTCCAATCTGGTTGACTTGTTGTCCAAAGTTTCTATCAAACAATCCATCACCTTGATAACTAATATCGGTTGTACCTAGATTGTATTTTAGATTTTGCAATGATCTATTCATCTCTACATCTATTTTAGCCGCCATGACATTTGGATGGTTATTGATGGCAATTGAGATAGCCTCCTTCAAATCAATAGATCTATCCTGTGCAATGCTTGAGGAAGCTGAGCTGATCACAATAATAGCGACTAGGCCAAGTCCCTTAGAAGATGTACCAAGTAGCTTACGGCTATTCCATTTCTCTAACCAATAATAAAGAATCGGTAAAATAATCAGTGTGAGAAAGGTAGCGGTAAGTAAGCCACCAATTACAACAGTAGCTAATGGTCTCTGAACCTCAGCTCCACCAGATGATGATAATGCCATAGGTAAGAAACCTAACGAGGCAACAGCTGCCGTCATAATCACAGGTCTAAGACGTACACTTGTACCTGTGATAATCCTATCTACTATATCAGTCATTCCTTCTTGTTTGAGTTGATTAAAATATCCAATGAGCACTATACCATTAAGCACAGCTACACCGAATAGTGCAATAAATCCTATCCCTGCAGATATACTGAATGGAAGACCTCTAAGCTCCAAAGCCCATATGCCACCAATAGCTGATAATGGTATAGCTGTAAAGATCAATGCCGCCTGAGATATCGAACCAAAAGTGAAGTATAGAAGAATGAATATCAGTGCCAATGCCATAGGTACTGCAATGGCTAGTCTTGCATTGGCAGCTTTTAGATTTTCGAACTGACCACCATAAGTAAAATAATACCCAGATGGTAACTCCACATTGGCTTCTAACTCTCTTTGAATATTCTCTACCAAAGATTCTACATCTGTATCACCGACATTTACTCCAATTACGATTCTACGATTTGTATTTTCTCTAGACACTTGCATGGGAGCATTAATGAGATCAATATTTGCCACAGAGCTTAGCGGTACTTGACTTCCGTTGTCTAGTGAAACAAACAGGTTTTTAACATCATCGATGCCTGAGCGATTTTCCTTCGACAGTCGAACGACAAGATCGAATCTTTTGTCACCTTCATAGATTATTCCAGCTGATTCGCCTGCAAATGCAGTGCGAATAACTTTGTTTACTTCTTGTATATGTAGACCATATTGAGCTAGTCGTTTGTAGTCATAGCTAACCATGATCTGTGGCATTCCTATAGTTTGCTCGACATTCACTGTACCGACTCCGCTTAGTTTGCTAATTATTTTTTCAGACTCAGTAGCACTTTGATATAATTGGTCCAGATCATCTCCAAATAGTTTGATGGCAATATCTGCCTTTGATCCTGTCATGAGTTCATTGAATCTGAGCTGTATCGGTTGTGAAAATTCAAAGCCAACACCAGGTACTGAATGCAAAGCTTGTTCAAGCTTTTCGAACATACCTTGTTTTGTTGATGCAGAGGTCCATTCACTTTTTGGCTTCATCACTAAGACATAATCGGCAATTTCAACTGGCATAGGATCAGTGGGGATTTCTGCAGACCCAATATTTGCTACAACATCTATAATCTCTGGAAAATCAGACAGTAGTTTGTTTTGAATGATCCTCGCAGTTTCGACACTTTGTGAAAGTGAGCTGCCAGGCGGAAGGATATGCTGCATCGCAAGATCTCCTTCTTCTAGCGTAGGGATAAATTCACCCCCCATACGACTAAAAACAAATAAGCTACTCACAAAAATTATGATCGTAGCACCGACAAATAGAGTTTTTAATCTTAGTGCAAGATTCAAAACAGGATTATAAAGTCTTTGAAAAAAAGAAATAATCCGATCCGCAAGTGTCTTTTTATTTACGACATCCTTTTTCAGAACTAGTGCAGCCATCATTGGTACGTAAGTAAGAGACAAAATCAATGCACCGGCTATGGCCAACATAACGGTTTGTGCCATAGGCTTAAACATTTTCCCCTCTATGCCAACTAAGGCTAGTATAGGAATATATACTAGTAAGATAATGATTTCTCCAAATGCTGCAGAACTTCTAATCTTCTGAGAAGACGATATCACTTCATTATCCATCTCACTTTGCGATAGTACTTTTCCAGCTTTTCCAACCTGTAGTCGATGGACAATCGCTTCGACAATGATAACTGCACCATCTACAATAAGTCCAAAGTCTATTGCTCCCAAACTCATCAGGTTTGCTGATATTCCAAGCAAATTCATCATTGATATAGCAAAGAGCATTGCTAAGGGTATAACAGAAGCTACTACTAAGCCGGCTCTCCAATTACCAAGAAGTAATACAAGAATAAATATAACAATGAGGCCACCTTCAATTAAGTTTGTAGTAACAGTGCTGATGGCAGTGCTCACCAATTTATCTCTTACCAGGTAGGGCTCTATGATCACTCCTTCAGGCAATGATTTTTGAATCTGAATAACTCTTTCTTTTACCAAATCGGTAACCTGTGCTGAATTGGCACCTTTGAACATCATCACTTTTCCTCCGACGACTTCTTCACCATCTCTTACCAATGCACCATATCGTGGTGCTTTACCGAAACCCAAGGTTGCAACATCCTTGATCAGAATAGGGATGTTTCCTTTATTTTGAATTACAATGTTACCGACATCCTCAAGTGATTTTGCTAAACCTTCAGATCTGATGTAGTAGGCACTTGAATTCTTTTCAATGTATGCACCTCCAGTATTTTCATTACTCAGTTCGAGAGCTGAAAATATATCTGACATGCTGATGTCTAGTGATTTAAGCTTTGTAGGATTGACGGCTACTTCATATTGCTTGAGATATCCACCCATCGAATTGACTTCTGCGACTCCCTCTATACCTAAGAGTTGACGAGTAACAATCCAGTCTTGAAAACTCCGAAGATCAGTAGGTGTATATTGATCTTTATATTCTTCTTCTGGACGAACAACATATTGGTAAATCTCACCTAAGCCAGTAGACAGTGGTGCCATTTCTGGCGAACCCAATCCATCAGGTATATTGTCTTCCGCTTCTTGAAGCTTTTCATTGACTAGTTGACGTGCTAGGTAGATATCATAGTCCTCATCGAATACAACTGTGACTACTGAAAGACCAAATCTAGAAATAGATCTTATCTCTTCTGTACGTTGTAAACTTTGTAATGAAAGCTCTACAGGCGTAGTGATAAATTGTTCTACTTCCTGTGTTGCAAGCGTAGGTGAAATGGTTATTATTTGCACCTGATTATTTGTGATGTCAGGTACAGCATCTATTGGTATTTGCTTGAGTGAAAATAATCCCCAAACAATAAGAGCTGAGACGAATAGCCCAACTACAAACTTATTCTTGACAGAATAAGCGATAATATTATCGAACATTAATTACTTGATTTATAAATTGTTAAACCTAAAAATGAAACGTAGGGACATAGTAATCCCAATAAAATGGTCTAACAGTTGGCTGGAGGATGCCAAACACCTTTACTGTAATCGAAAGAATAATTGAATTGATAATTACTATAGCAAAGTGTAGAAATTTTATTCTTGCCAGTATTATACTCCATCACACTTGGTAATGTTGCCGTTGATCCACAACAAGAACAAACACAGAAAGGAGTACAAAGGTCTTCATGATCATGATCTGAATGATTATGACTATCACTTACCTGTTCAGTACTATCGTTACAATCTACATGAATGAAATCCATACCATCAGAACAAGGCACTAAAGAAAGTGCTAGCATGTATAGAGATAATATGTACGATATTAATTTCACAACTCAAAGATAATTTAAATCAACTGCAATTTTGTTGCATTAGAAAATTATATAAATAGCAAAAGACTGAATCAGTTGTAAGCAATTTTAATTTCATGGTATTGCTTTTTTGGGATCTTGGGAATAGAATGGGTATTCTTGTAGTATAAAAAGTAAGAGGCTAATGCTGTAAAAGAGCATGCCCAAGAATCAAATGATTCTCTACACATGCTCTACTTGCGATTACTTCCTAATCGCTGTGCTCATAGATACTACTGTGACTGATAACAAAAGATCAGTAACGATAATGACAGCATCACCTAAAGGCTCAAACTCCTCAACTAAATCATAAGCTGATGAAACACTAGTACCAGTGAGAAGACCAAAGTCACTCAAAGTACTGGCAGCCTCAGTAACATCACCCCAATGCCCCTGCAGGTGCATACCCAAGACAAACTCAATATACTCGAGGAAGGAAGGAGAGACAGAAACGATGACGATAACTGGATGAGTGTAATGAATAACACCCAACTCAAACAAACTACTCATAAGATAAAATGTAAAGTGAAGAAATGATGAGACGAATGCTCATACTATCGATGCTTTATCAGCATGGCCATTGATATATGCAAGGTGGATCGCCGACGGTAGGAGGTGCTAGAGAGACGAAGGATCTCAGACCTTGTCAGATATTAGTGGTCAAATGCTGACCTATGCTTAGAGTTGTATGTAAAAAGAGAAAACACTAATTTATTGAGTTATGCTCACCCACGAATCTAGCAATTCGTTACATGAGCATTGCTCGTACTTCTTGCATAAGGTACTGGAATAAAAAGAGAGCTAAAACAGCTCCCCTAAAAATGAAATAAAGGTAGTATCTCTGGCACTAGGAGAAACAATGAGTAACAACTGCCCATGTAAAGGTGAAGTGCAAACCTCGTACTCAAAGACACTGTGAAACCTACCACCGAAGACATAAGCCCCACAGCAAGACTCAAGCTCTGGACCATATACCTCACCAAACTCACCATGCTGATGACGGACGATACTATGACGGATGAAAGACAACAAACCCAAATCAAGTGACAAACACTCACTAACCTGAGGCGATAACTGGAAAGAACCTAATAATGAAGAAACCATAACGATATAATGTATAAATGAAAAAATACTGATGAGACTGATGCTCATACTATCGTATGCTTACTAAGGGAAGATGTACTTATATGCAAGGTGGATCGCCGACGAAGGAGGTGCCAGGGCTCGTAGAGACCAGACCTTGCAGATATGTAGATCTGTACCTACCTACGCAGAAGTACGTATGATAGAATACCCAACGCTATTCACCGAAGATCACAAGCTCAATCAACGACATTTCTATATCCATATACTCTGCAAATTCCTTGATCGTCACAAACTGATGCGGCTCTTTACTTAGATGCTCTTTAATTCTCTTTATGATCAATCTGCCGTATCGATCACTTCTTCCGGTGATGATAGCAACATCCTGTGGGTAGATGATTATTCGATTATGCCTTCTCATACACTATCCATACTGTATCTATACACCATCCATGGAGTATCCATAGAGGAGACAGAAGTGATTATTGAATGGAAATTGGATGAAAGCTGATAAGATATTAAGGAAATACGTAATGTATAACTGAATTAAATGGCAAATAGTGCCATAGAGTGACATTGGCGGAAATTGGAATTTGCTTCATGTCCTTGTCTGCCTCTATTATTGGATTATTAAATAACCGCTCATGGACATGTGATGAGCACAAAATTGTAATCCAATGGCTAAATTAAAAGGTATTCTTAAAATCAAGGGTACACTCGATGACTTGACATTCTACAAGTCAGGTAAAGATTATCTGGTGAGAACGAAAGGCGGAGTCGATGGCGATAGAATCGCTAATGATCCAACGTTTCAAAGAACTAGAGAGAATGGATCTGAGTTTGGAAGATCTGCGACTGCAGGGAAAGTCTTAAGAACTGCAGTAAGAAACTTGATGACCAATGCAAAAGACAGATTGGTGACTTCAAGACTGACGAAGGTAATGACTCAGATCAAGAACCTAGACACTACAAGTGTAAGAGGACAGAGAAGTGCAGGAGTTGGAATCATGGAAGATGCTGGAAAAGGCTTCTTGAAAGGATTCAACTTCAATATCAAGGCAATCTTGTCTAGTATCTTCTTTGCTCAGTATGCATTAAATACTGAAGATGGTGAAGTGACAATTACTGGATTGAATCCAATCAATGATGTAGTTGCTCCTGGTGGAGCTACCCATATGGCCATGAAGGCAGGATGGGCAAACATCAATTTTGAAACTGGTGTCTTCGATACCAAGATCAGTGATACTGAGACGTTCAAGATCGATGCGACTGTGCAAGATCTGAGACTTCAGTTTGATGCACCGCCAGAAGGTGATGGCTGTGGCTTCCACCTATTGCATATCGAATTTTACCAAGAGGTAAATGGAGATCTGTACTCTCTCAAAAATGGTTCTTACAATTCCTTATCATTGGCAAAATACGACCTATCTATCTTGACTGAAAAAGGATTGTCACTATTCTTACAATGTTCAACCATGAAATTGGAACTCCAACCAATATCGATCTTATGCCAGCTCCACCTATTTGATTTTTCTTCAAAGTCATATTGAAAACAAAAAGTTGCTATCTTCAATATTGTACCTATTGGAATATTACTGTAACGACTCAATAGCTCTAGAAAATCTTTTCTGCAATTTACTATCCACTCGACATGAGCTATATTCCTTTCATTATCCCATGAATGAGTGGCCCATTTTAGATATTGTCCTTTAGTGAATGATCTAATGAAATCAACAGTATCTTGAGGATCATGCTTAATAACCTCTCTTTTTCTAATCTCTGCAAATACTTGATTATTGGCTTTTTGGAATGGAAGTACGTTTTTATTTTCGTTGGAGCTCTTCACTATGTCTTCTCTCACATTTTCAAACTTCTTAGCAAGTAATCTTGAAATTTTACCCTCCCTATTTTTAGATATAACATCCGTGATGAAATTCACTACAATTGGCTCAATATCTGACCTACCATCCTTTTTTGATTCAACAGAGATTTCTCCTTGTTGTTTAACGGCACTGGCAAAGAGGCTATCGAATAAAGCTGCACCAGCTACGTGATACTCAACATTCTTCTGCTCGACTTTATTCAGTTTTTTATTTTTAAGTGGATCATACTTCTTATCGTCCATTATTAATTAGTTTTCAAATTAAGCAAATTCCTCTTGTCATAAAATTTCTTCATAGCGGCATTTAATCCATCTTTATTCCATACATCCAAGACATTCAACATTTCCTTTTCTGTATAAGCCTCTTTCATACATAAAGTATTATACCTAATCTTAAATAATTGGTATTTGGAATCATCTTTACCTCTGACCATACTCAAATACTCTATTCTTCCCATAATGACATCCTCAATAGCAGGAATAGCTCCATCATATCTATCCGACCCCTTAGAAAACTTATAAAAGTGTTCATGCAATAAAGACGCTATATCATAGCCATAAGTCTCCCAGTTAAACAGTGTCGCCTCTAAATTACGGATATACTTCTTATTAACATTAACTTTTTCATTTACCACTATCCCCGTCACTTCTTGGTGTTGCCTGTAAAGCTTACCAGATTTGATGACATTATTCATCTGCAGCCTTTCTTTTTTCTTGTTTAGTTGAAAACCTTCATCGACGATAATACCTGCCACCAGTGACTTAAATTCAACTTTAGATATATCGTTATTCGATGAAAACGTAATATCATCAGCATAGCGACTATATGTAAAATCACCCTCCTTGGATAAGTAGTACATTTTTTTGTCTAGAGCTATACAAACAAAATTACTTAGAGTTGGAGAAGTCGGAGCTCCTTGAGGTAACACGCCCTCATGACAACAAAGGTTTGCAACTATATGTGCAACTTTTTGATTGATTCCAATCTGCTTCACTTTACAGAGTACTGCTTTTAATCTGTGAAATGATATTGATGGAAAAAAATCTGATAAATCAAGATTATAAACATACTTCTTGTTTGTGTGTAGTCTTGCATTAGAAACAATGCTTCTTTCAGGCACAAACCCATGTGCTTGAGGCATTGGGTAATATAGCGCATGAAGGCATTGATTGATCAAACGTTGTATGTACCTCAATCTTTTGTTAGGAGCAATTATTTTTCTTACTCCACCTGACTTCTTCGGTATTTCGGAATATTTATACGCCTTACCATTTTTTGCATAGAGGAGATAGTTAATAACTTGGATTGTTATTGCTTTTACATTAGAGTCAGTCTTGGGCAAAATGAAATTTTGAACTTGATTCAATACATCAACGAAATCGTATAAGCTAGTCGCCTCTCTCAATTTGAGTGCAACTAATTCCTGTTCGTATTTTGATAAATGTTTCATTATGTATTTTTCTTTAAATAGTGGCTGGCAGAAATCTCTGCCAGCCACAAATAACACTTCTTAAATAGTTTTTATACTTTTCTATTTTCCTTATTAATACCAATACTAATTACAGCTTCGATATCAATTTTCGACTCAATAGTTAATATCAATTACAGTTATAATTATATCTATAATATCAATTAATAAAGTATAAGACGCAGTCGATTAATCTATACATAGTCATCGTACTGACGTTAGAAATTAAGATTGTGAGCCGAAGCTCTCCAAGGCGTATCGCCTGGTATTCAATTCAAGTGTTTATTTTTTATTTCTGTTTTTGTTCCAATTCTATAAAAGCGATTATACTTCCTACCTTCATGATAGAATATGCCTATTTTAATCTTATCCAAATTATCCTTTACATATTGATTAAACACATTTATGTCACTTAATGCGATGCCATTTCTCATATCTTTGGATGGATAAAAACTACATGCCTCTCCAAGTATAGTAAAATGTTCATCAGAACTCAAAACATAATTGAGAACTAGAAAATTACCATATTTTCCCTTGACTACCTTCCAGATCACCTTACCATCTTTAGTCAAATCATTCAGCGTCATAGGTTTAGCTAGCAAAATTTTATATTGTGGCGTTTCTTGTGTATTCATTTTATATCTTATCTAATTTTTAAAACGGTAAAACGTCATCCATCTCAATACTCCAATCATCTACTTTATCTTTTATCTCAAAATCACTCATAATCTTAGGCTCACGTATATTATTCAATAGTGAACCACCATTCTGTTCCTTCCAATCCTTCATGTCAGTATGCCACTTACCATTCCACTCCCTACTATTTATCTCAATATAAGCATTCACATTATTTCCATCTACTAGTTTTGTAGTATCTAGCTTATCTCCCATTGATCAATGCATACTGTTTTTTGGATATTGCCCTTCAGGTTCCGCGATGAATGATTGCTTCTTCCAGTTCCCCTTAGCAGTACTCCCTTCTTGTATGAGTAATATTGCAATTATTTTGCCGCTTATTTCCAATTGTTCTTCTTGTTGGTATTGATTGATGATGCAAATATGGGAACCTTTAAGGCTATACCTGTGTAATATACTTACACACTTATATTTTCTTGCCAAATGACTAAAAACCAACTACTCCGATTCAAAATAATCAACCGATGCTTACGTGACTTCTCTAGGCTGTATGGGTGGCGAGACTTGGCTGATGATTGCATAGATGCACTATCTGCAGTAGACGGACAACGAGAATCCCTTTCACGTAAGACAATTCATAATGATATAAAATACATAGAATCAGAACATGGTTATGCTTTAAAGATAATCAGGACCAAAATAGGAAGGAATGTCTACTACCGCTATGCTGATGAATCAATTACTATAGATAAGCAGCCTTTAAGTCAAAATGAACTTGAGAGATTTAAAGAAGCGATTACAACATTATCCTCTATAAGTGGCAGGAATGAGTTTGACTACATCTCTGATCTTCTACCTAGATTGGAGACTAGTCTTAATGTACAGTTAGATACAACTCCTATTATTGATTACCAGAACAATGAAGATCTTCGCAACAATCACTTAGTACATGAAATCTATCAACACATAAGGTCTAGAAGGGTCCTAGATATAGAATATAAGAATTTCAAAAACGAGATATATAATTATAAACTCCATCCCTACTTTCTGAAGCAGTATAATAACAGATGGTTTCTTTTTGGCTATGATGCTGAAGTCAAAGAAAACTACGGAATACATCCCCTAAACTTACCTATCGATAGGATTGAAGAAATGACTTCTACTGAGATAGATTATATACCTAATGATGATATTGATTTTGCGACTTATTTTGATGAAATCATTGGTGTGACTAAATACGCTAATACAGAGACTGCCGCTGTTCAAATTAAGATACATCCGAATACTGCTCCTTACATCGAAAATAAGCCATTACATCCTTATCAGAAAAAACTAAGAGAGAGAGAAGATGGATATTTCTACACATCATTAGATGTAGTGCCCAATCACGAACTTTATGCTTTGATACTTTCTTATGGACCTAGCGTTGAGATTATTTCACCAAAGACGGTACGTGATGAGATGCAATTACGTGTAAAGAAAATGGCGTCTCATTATACGTAGAAGCTTAAGTTATAATAGTGTGACATAAAGGTCTAGTTTTCGTGAGCCTCATTCTATATTCCATCTATAAGTATGAGAAAGGATACTTTCCTTTCCTGAAATATTGTAGTTCGAAAATGAATTAAGCGAATCAAACCACACATTAAACTTCATTGTAGATTCACACATCTAACATAGCACCAAGTAATTCTTTTGTATATCGCGAATTGTTCTTTGACTGAATGTACATCACCAGTAAAATCCTCATAGGTGAAATATAACAAATAGAGACACGATTTATCTTAAAGTCAATGTAGTCAGATGTTTTCAACGTCTTATATTTTCATCAACGATGGTAATTTGTCCAGTTTATTAATTAAAAAACTGGACAAAATTACCTAATACTCCCCCGGCCAAAGCACAGTAGTAACTGACCGATCAGCTTCAGTAATAACCCAAACACAATCACCATGAACTGAATGAGCCGAACTACACTCATAAACCGAAAAGAGACGACAACCAGTAACGAGAGCCATCTCATTACTCTCGTGATCCTCCTTAGCTACCTCACCCCAATCACCTACCTCATGCCTCATAAGCGAAGAGTAAATGAAAGTATGAAATGAAAGATGAGATAACATAATAGACTGAATAGAAGAAGTGGCCACAACCTGCCCCATAGAAAATGATGATGTACTCATAATAATGAAATGTATAAATGAAAGAATGTGTATGACGATGCATACTATCGATGCTATACCAGGGAAGAGAAATACATATACAAGGTGGATCGCTCCGCACGCAGTGCGAGAGTGCCAGGCTCGAAGAGCCAGACCTTTCAGATGTATAGCTCTGCACCTACCTATGCATAGAATAGTGTGTAAGAAAACACTAACCATCAGAAATCAAAGAGACAACTGTAACACTCAGCATCAAATCAGTAATAATAATCAGAGCATGACCAAGCGGCTCAAACTCCTCAACCAACTCATACTGAGAAGTAACGCTCGTACCTGCAGAAAGACCAAAGTCACTAAGCGAAGCATCGAACTCGCTCAGCGAACCCCAATGCCCCTGCTGATGCATGCCCATGACAAACTCGAGATACTCTAAAAAGGTAGGTGACACAGATACAATGACAACCACGGAATGCGTGTAGTGGACGACGCCCACTTCAAATAAGATACTCATGATAATAGATATATGAAGTGAAGAAAAAAGAGGAGCTAAAACAGCTCCCCTACGAATGAAACTAAAGTGACTGACCTAGCCCCTGGAGAAGACACAAGCAGCAACTGACC
>CALLPN010000028.1 GCA_938015435.1 uncultured Saprospiraceae bacterium | reverse complement strand
TTCAAATGTTTTTGATTTGTATATGGATAAAAACATTTTAGAGATATTCTTTCCTACAGGATTACTAGACTTCTTCGAAGTGACATCATATGATATAAATGAATCACAGTATTCATTTCAATTAGAAGAGAAAAATATAGTACCCGAAGGGTATGAAAAAACATCATTGGAATCTAAAGGCTTCTATGAAGGTGGTTTGATTAGTGACTTTCCTTTACGTGGCAAACGATGTGTATATCGAATACGGCGTCGTAAGTGGATTGTAAAAGAAGAAGGAACAATCATTACAAGAGATTGGAATATTGTTGCTAATGGGACACGAATCACTGAAGAATTCGCTTCTTTTTTAAAAGAACTTAATCGATAATACTCCGATTAGTTGTAAGCAACTGGGAGCTTTAAATGGTGTTGATGGCAAACAATTACAAGCTCAATACTATTCTCATTTAAGCAATTATTCCACTTGGGATCAAAGAGAACACGCTGATAAATGGATGTTGTTTCCTGAGAATATAGGCCCCTATTTAAGTATGGACGAAACCAGTCTATCACGAGGTGAGTTATATACAATAATTACAAACAAAGACGCTAAAGGCAAAAAGGGAGCCCTTGTTGCGATGGTTAAGGGGACGGTGAGTAAAGCGGTAATAGCCGTACTGCATAGGCTGCCTGAAGATTTGAGAAACCAAGTTAAAGAAATTACAATTGACTTAGCTCCAACTATGGAGTTGATAGCAAAGCGAAGTTTTCCCAAAGCAATAATTGTATCAGATCGATTTCACGTTCAAAAATTAGCTTCTGATGCTGTTCAAGAGTTACGAATACAATATAGATGGGAAGCGATCGATCTAGAAAATAAAGAAAGAGAATTAGCAAAACAAATTGGCAAAACCTTCAAACCCCATATTTTGGAAAATGGTGATACGCTAAAGCAAGTACTTGCGAGAAGCAGATATTTGCTATTTAAGAGTCCAGAAAAATGGACTCCTACCCAAAGACATAGATCTGCAATTCTATTTGCTAGGTATCCAAGATTGAAAACAGCCTATAATCTGAGTCGAAAGTTAGCAGCAATATTTGGAAGAAATACCACGAAACAAATAGCTTACAAGAAATTGGCCTTATGGTATAACGAAGTTGAAATAGCTGGATTTAAATCATTTAACACCGTAGCTAATACTATTAAAAACAACTACAATCACATACTTAATTACTTCAACAATCGAAGTACCAATGCCTCCGCTGAATCATTTAATGCAAAGGTAAAAGCTCTTAGAAGACAATTTCGAGGTGTAAGAAACGTTAGCTTCTTTCTTTTTAGGTTATCTAAGATTTATGCCTAGCCCACAAGGTTTTCATCTTGATCCCATAGACTCCGAAAACACATGGACTATTATTTTACCAGTACCCCAATAAAGCACCCAATCCTCTTTGCTACATTTGGTGTATTACTGAATAATACAAACAGATTAAAATTCGAGTTCATTAGAATAATGATCTTACTACTTAGACATACTCTCCTCCAATACTTTTCTAGTCTCCGGTAACGGATCTATACCAAACTCTTTCTCCAATACCGCTTCACAAGCATTGTAGGTTTTGATAACCATAGGACGATTACCACTGATCTGGTATGCTTTCATTTGTAAGCGGTAAGCTTCTTCCCATGTATTATCTATCTGCAAGGCACGCTGCGCCAGCCTTATAGTTTCAGTAGGTAATGTTGATAGATGAAGCTCACTCAAATTCATATATGCATTGAGTATAAGTAGTTGGACTCGCTCACGCTCTTCTGATGACCAATCTTCATAAAGGCGATTGATCATATAAGTGCCATGATCTAATTCAAGTGCCTTGGAGTATGCTTGCTTAGCAAATGAGCTATTATTATGGTAATGCTCATTTCCAAGTGCGATCAAGGATTCTATGAGATCGATATCAATGCAAACCGACTCCATATTGAGATGGTAGATAGATCCATTTCTTACAATGAATGTCGGTTCATTGCCTTTAGGTCTATTAGGTTCTAATGTTTTATTTGCACCATGATGAGCTACCTTAAAATTTTGAAGCCCAGCCTTGCCATCTACGTCATACCATATTCGGTCTATGATCTGTTCTTTATGCAGCCCTTGTCTACTTCTACTTGTAATTAAAAATTGAAACAATTGAAGACTCGCATCCCTTCCAAACTGTTTAGCATCTATTCGTTCACCTTCTATGGTGATACCAAAATTTCCTAAAGTCTGGACATAGATTTGAGCGGATTCACACCCAGATAAAATATCTTGTATTTCAGGAGCAGTGCTATTCACTATTTAGATTTCTGTAATTTATCTATCTTCTTGTTGAGCTTTGTGATCTCTTTGGAGATCGCTTCTAGTTGATCCATTACTTTGTCATTGTCTCTACCTAGCATTCCTGTGAGGTTATCGAGATCTAATTTTTTTCCAAGTTCATCTTTGACAATTCCTAAGCGACCTTGGATTTGTTCTTGTACGTATTCGGCTTGTTTCATAGGATCACGTAGCGTATCCATGACGAGCTTGGGCGCCTCGGAAGTTACTCTTTTCCATATTCCAAAACTCTTAGATAGGATACCTTTTTGCTCTTCTGGCGTTTTGTCTACGATCGATTGCTTAGTAAGTTCTGCTAAGTTAGATTGTATGAAAGTCAATGCATCTTCTACTTCCAAAAACTTGTTTTCTGTACCACTCTGTACATGGCGAATATTTCCTCTCCATTGCACTTCATGTGCGCCATCGGACCCATCATATATTTTTTGGGTAAACCGAATCATGAATGATGCTGTTTCTTCTTTCTTTATTGCCATTGTAATATTATTTAACTGTAAGTGAAGGTAAGGTTTTTTGTCTGGATGTTGGGAAAATAAAAAAGGGACTCCAAGCTTTCGCCAGAATCCCTCTTTATAATTAAAAGCCGTATTGTATATATTGTTATTTTAGTTGGCAGAGAAGATCTTCTTAAATCTTTTCATACCACTTTCCACTTGTCCTTTCATATCAGAAACAGCCTCAAACAATATGTCCTGTTGCTTAGCAGTAATTTTGAGTCCGTTCTTTACTGTTTTATCAGAAAGCTTCATCCACTTATCACTGCTAGCTGTAACACCTTCTACCATGCTATCTGCTATTTTCAGACCCATGTCATTGATGCTTTTTGCAGTTCCAGCGATTCCTTTTGGTGTAGAGTTTTCTTTTATGATTTCAGTAGTCATAGTGATTACTGCTTTCACTTTGTTTTTGGCAAATTCGTTAACCATAGAAGTACTAGACTTGATGTCGTCTATTACTTCAGTCACTACTTTTTTAGATTCTTTGTTAACAGTCTTTGCAGATCCCTTGATCGCTTTTATGCTATCATTAAAATCTATTTTTACTTCTTTATTTTTCTTTGCGCTTTTAGTAGCCATGATATTTTATTTTTTGTATTGTAATTGTTGATTGATAAAAGTTAAGCGATATTGCTTATTTGGCGATACTCTTCGCTTCGTTAATCCAATCCTGCGTTTTTGCGGTTGCGTAGATCTTTCCTTTACCTTCTAGTATTTCGTCAACTCTTTTTTTCGTCGACTTTGCTAATTGTGCTATAGTTTTGATATTTGCATCAGCAAGTATAGACATAGTTTTAGGGCCTATTCCTGTGATTACAGTTAGCTTAGAATCTATTGATTTTTTAGCTTTAGTCGCTGTAGTCTTCTTTGCAGTAGCTACTTTTTTATTGGTTACTACTTTAACAGTTTTGATAGCTTTAGCTTTAGTCGCTGTCTTTTTCGTTGCTTTCTTAGTAACTTTCTTTGGAGTAGCCTTTGCTTTAGTTGCTTTATCTTCTATTTGAGATGCAGCATTTTCTATGTTTTTCTTAGCAGTAGCTACAGTTTTCTTAATCTCTTTTACAGATGATTTCGCTTTTACTTCTACATCTTGCATAGAGTGCTCTATTTTATCACTTACAGTTGCGATTGCATTTTCGATAGCACCTTTTGCCTCTGCAGTTTTCGCTTTCACTTCTTTTATGATGTTAAAGCCAACTAGCTTTTGGAAGCTTTGAGCTCCTTTACCATATTGTGATACGATACCTTCGATTGCATCGAGAGCAATCTCTTGCTGCTTCCCATATATCTTTACTCCACCTGTCAATGCTTTTTTGAAGATCTTATTCCACTCATTTCCAGCTCTGTATGCTTCGTCTACTAAAGTCTCTGTCACCTCGTATGTACTATCATAGAGTTTACTGATCGTTGCGATAGACTTGTCGATCTTTTGATCTACAGACTTTAGGTATTCTGGTGTTTGTGCTTTCTTAGTAGCCATATTGTATGGATTAAATGTGTTAGTAGTAATAATTATAGTACAAATGTAAATAAGCCGAGTTACAGCGGAGTTACAAAAGTGTTTTACGAAGTAAAACACGCCGTCGGAGAGAGAATGTGGCCCACCAGTGGCTTGCGCAGCAAACACGCGAAGTCGGAGTGGGAATGTGGCTTTCGCAGAAAACACATGGACTCCGATAACACATGGACTCCGAACCCCAGTCAACAAAAAGAATAAATAAGATCGCACGACCCAGCAGTGTTTTAGGAAGTAAAACACGCCGTAGGAGAGAGAATATGAATTTTTCGCAGAAAAAACACATGGACTCCTTACCACATGGACTCCGAAACCACATATTTTCCAATGCTCAAACTCAGGCCACAACCCCTATTAACCATAGTTTTCGTTTATTTCTTTCTAATGACTTGTGATTGGATTAACTACTTACTATTTTACAGTACAAGATTAATACTACATGCAAGAAATTCTCAATCACCGCACATTTCAAAAATTAGTAAAAGACTTCGCGGAGTCTAATAATCTTGTGTTAGAAGAGGTATCAAAAGATGCAGAGTCTATACTCAAAGAAATGTATACTCAGCAACATCCAATCATACAGACAGTTGCTGTGCGGGGCTCTCAATATCTGCTTGATAAAGGCTATGACCGTACTATTGACGTCAATGCAAGCGAGATTAAGAGTTTGGCAAAGACCATGCGTAGACATCCGGTAGCCTTTGTGATGACACATAAGACCTATATAGATATGATGGTCTTAGGAGTTGCGCTGGCTAGACATGGATTACCAATACCTTATATCTTCGGAGGGCTCAATATGAGTTTTATGGGTCTTGGAGAATTAGGCCGAAAATCTGGAGCGATATTTATTCGCAGATCATTTAAGGATAATCTACTATACAAATCGATACTCAAGTTTTATATAGCCTATCTGATAGAGCAGCAATCTCACTTTATGTGGGCGATAGAGGGTACGAGATCTCGCACAGGAAAAATCCTATGGCCTAAGATGGGAATCCTCAAGTACATAGTAGAGGCCGAAAAACAATCTCGTAAAGAAGTAAAATATATACCAGTCTCGATTGTCTATGACCTTATTCCGGATGTTAAGGATATGATTACAGAAGGTAGAGGTATGGACAAATCTCCTGAAAGCCTGATGTGGCTCATCAATTATTTACGCAAGATGATGAATACAGATCTCGGTAAGATTAGTATCAGATTTGGTGACGCTGTAGATAAGGATAGGGTAGCAGAAGTAGCATTGCCCAATTCGGTGCAGCAATCACATCAACCGCAGATTCCGAAGTTTGCATTTGACCTAGTTCATGATATCAATAGTATCACACCAATTACTACAGGGTCTTTAATATGTGCAGCTTTACTCAGTACTTATGCATTATCCAAAGATGGTTTGGAAGAAGCAGTACATGAGCTAATGGAGCTAATCGAAAATCATAAGTCTGATGCTTTAGTAGAGCGGAGCAGACCATTTGGTCAGAGTATCCAAACTGCTATCAACAGATTTATCAAAGAAGGAATACTCAAAAAAATAGGAGAAGCAAGTAAGCCAAGATATGCCATAGTACCAGAAAACTATATGCGTGCATCTTACTATGCTAATATGTGTGTGCAGTATCTTTATCATAGAGCATTCATTGAGTTAGCAGTGATGAAAATTGGGAGATCAAAATCCCAGAATCGAATGTCAATTTTCTGGCAAGAAATCATGGAACTCAGAGAGTTATTCAAGTTCGAATTTCTCTATAGTAAGAAAGCCCTCTTTAGTGATATCGTGGAGCGAGATATGGAAAATATCAATGCCAATTGGGCGGATACGATTAAGAACCCCAAAGTAAATGCTACCTCATTATTAGCGGATCAAAAAATATTGCTTTCGCATACAGTTTTATACTCTTATTTAGAAGCGTATAAAGTCGTAGCACAATGTCTATTAGATTTAGACAAGAGAACTTCGATGACAGAGTCTATATTATTAGAAGAGTCATTGCTCAAAGGAGAAGAGATGCATTGGCATGGTCTCATCCAACGGATAGGGTCAGTATCTAAGCCTTTTATAATGAATGGTGTAAGGTATGCTGCCAACAAAGAATTTTGGCAGCCAAATGGAAAAGTCAATAGGAAAGAAACGAAGAAATGGCTCGCGGCACTTACAAGTATATCTGATAGAATACAAAAGCTGCAACTCCAAATTACAGCCTCCAAAAAGCGAAGTAAAAAAGTAATCCCATTATCGAAAAAAATAATCCCTGGATCTAAAACGGAGATGATTACATCTCAAGTAATTGAAGGAGATGATGGCCCTCATATTGGAGCATTTTTTGATCTTGATCGTACCTTGATTAAAGGCTTTTCTGCAAAGACATTTTTTAAGAAGAGACTATACAGTGGGAAGATGACTTCCAAAGAAGTATTAGCACAGTTCAATGGTGTGATGATATACGCTATGGGTAATCGCAATTTTGCTGGACTAGCTGCGATCGGTGCCAAAGGAATCAATGGGTTGGCAGAAAGCCTATTTATCGAGACTGGAGAAGAAGTATATTATGAACATTTGGCTAAAGAGATCTATCCAGAATCGAGAGCATTAGTCGACGCACACTTAGCCAAAGGACATACTGTAGCGATCATCTCAGCAGCGACACCATATCAAGTCAATCCTGTAGCAAGAGATCTAGGTATAGAGCATATCATGTGCACTCGTATGGAAGTCGTGGATGGTAAGTTTACAGGTAATATCGTAGAGCCGGCATGTTGGGGAGAGGGCAAAGCTATTGCTGCCAGATCTCTAGCAAGTAAGCTAAACCTGGATCTTAGTAAATCGCATTTTTATACGGATAGCGCAGAAGATATGCAACTGATGGATATCGTCGGATACCCACATCCTGTGAATCCGGATTACGAACTGAGTAAAGTATCCTACGAACGCAACTGGCCAATTCTTCGATTCAATGATGAAAAGCGTCCAGGTATTTCTAATCTGCTAAGGACATTCCTTGCCGTGGGTTCTTTAGTGCCAGGCGCTATGAGTGGTATAGTTTCAGGTACAGCCAATTGGTCGATCAAAGATGGAATTAATAATATGATGGCGACTGTTGGAGATGTAGGTTGTACACTCGCAGGAATCAAGTTAGTAGTTCATAACGAACATAATGTTTGGGATCATCGTCCAGCCGTATTCTTGTTTAATCATCAGAGTAATGTGGATCTCATTATCATGGCTAAGATCTTACGTAAAGATGCCGTAGGTGTGGGAAAAAAAGAATTGCAATACACACCAGCAGGACCCTTCTTAAAAGCCGCAGGATTGATTTTTCTGGATAGAAAAAATTCAGCAAAATCAATAGAAGCACTCAAGCCAGCTGTCGTAGCACTCAAGTCAGGAACCTCCATAGGCATAGCTCCGGAAGGGACTCGTAGTTATGATTATCAACTGAGTACATTTAAGAAAGGTGCATTTCATATTGCGATGCAAGCAGGAGTACCTATCGTACCAGTAGTAATTAAGAATGCTCATGACGTTATGCCTCGTGGATCTAACTTCATCAAGCCGTCAGTCGTAGAAGTGGTTGTCTTAGACCCTATATCTACTAAGAAATGGAAGAAAGAAAATTTGGATAAAAATATCGAAAAAGTGAGAGCTCAATTTCTCAAAGTATTAGGCCAAGATACAGTTGTAAAGAAAGGAAGGAAGAAGTAGGTGTATCTAAAATAATTAGGTACGAATAGAATGTTCTACTTACTTGTTTCTCTCAGAAAAGTGAATTTTATATTGTTATAGATAAGGCAGTAAATAACGATAATTATCTACATCGATCGCAAACATTTATAAGTCTAATTGTACTTAAGGGAATAATTTCAATCGAAGAAAAAGTTAATTTGTTGTAACGTTTTCAGTCCAACTACTGTAATGGTTAAATGAATCTATAGATCATCATTAATAATACTATTACAATTTCAAATCATCAATATCATGAAAGGTTTTAAACTCTTAATATTTCTGATCGCAATACAATTATTTAGTGCTTGTAGATCAGATGAATTCTCTGAAACTCCTGGTTCTGACCTCATTTCGATGGATATTCCAACTTCAGTTACTGGAAATTTGAATGGCCTCATTGTCGATGAGAACCAACAAGCTATTTCTGATGCTATTGTAGAACTGAATGGGATAACCACAATCTCTGATGAAAATGGGGTTTTCAGTTTAGATAATGCAATTGCACTTTCTACAGGTAGTCTAGTCAAAGTCAATAAAGATGGATATTATGATGGCTTTAAGTTTACAAGTTTTGAACCTGGCCAAAATAGCATATTGAAGGTCCAAATGGTCAGCAAAGAAATAATATCTACGTTTCAAAATTCTGCAGAAACAACCATTAATGTCAATGGTGCTCAGCTATATCTTCCTGCAAATATCACAGTTCGAGCAGATGGCTCTCCTTATAATGGTTTGGTAAGCGTAAAAGCACATTGGTATGATCCAGCAGATGAGAACACTATCACCGAGATGCCAGGCGACTTACGTGGAATAGATGCTACAGGTTTAGCAGTACAGTTAACGACCTATGGTATGATGGCTGTCGAAATCACTGGTACCTCAGGAGAAGAATTACAATTAAAAGAAGGTATGAATGCCACTATGACCTTTCCATTACCTCAGAATGCCAATGGGCCTGATCAGATCCCAATGTGGCATTTAGATGAAGATACTGGTGTCTGGATAGAAGAGGGTATAGCTACCAAAATAGGATCTAGTATGGTAGCAGAGGTGTCTCACTTTTCATTTTGGAATTGTGATGATCCTTTCGATGTGATCAATATTAAAGGACGCGTCATATCTAATCCTGGAAATATTCCAGTCGTTGGATTTCAAGTTATAATAACGGATAACAATCAGATGATCTCTGGTTATGGTTATACAAATAATCAGGGCGTTTTTTCAGGAGCAGTGCCTCTTGGGAACGATTTAACCATGAGTATATTCAATTGCGGAGAATTGATAGCATTTAGTAGCATAGGTATCCTTACTGAAAACACAGACCTGGGAGATATACTTGTGGAAATAGAAGATCAATTGGTACTCACAGCAACCATAGTGGATTGTGATGGTGCATTAGTAGATGAAGGAATAGGTTTGATATCAACAAGCAATTCTTTAGATATTGCCGTAGCTAATAATGGTCAGATTAGTCATATTATGTTTCCCTGTGATGCAGGAGTCGGAACATTCCAAGCTTATTATAATACAACCGCTGTGGTATCGGAAGAGATAAGCTTCGACTTGGAAGAATCATTTGTCAATCTTGAAGAAGTGGGAGTTTGCGACGGTACACTTGCAGAAGAAATTACATTTTCTTTTCAAAATGGGCCAGCAGTAACTTTGACAGATGTCACAGTCTCTATAGTTGATGACACATATTTGCATATCTATGCTGAAGAAGCAGGATCATCTCCTTTGAATTTTATACAATTGCGATATTATTTAGACGGTGTCCCTCATTCTATGGGTTTTCAAAATCAAATCTATCTTGGTGGTGAATTAAACAATACTACGGCTAATGACTATACTATTTCTGATCCTAATGCTACTTGGAACAATGTGTCAGGACTTCAAGTTGGTGATTCTGTATTTGGCATTCTGGATAATCATCCAACAGTCGATGTGACCGTGGTATATAACTTGAAAATTGATCAAATAATCAAAACAGCAACAGTGACTGGCAATATTTGGGTGGACTCCGATGAAGATGGTATAAGAGAAACTGAAGAAACCGATTCGGTGCCTGATGGAATAGAAATTTATGTTTGGACTGACGATCCAGGATTTAAATCTTATTATCAATTCTTTCAAGTGGATTCGGATGGTTCTTATTCACTCAAAGGGTTAGCAGAAGGAAAGGAATATAAGTTGAATGCTCTCTTATTTACGAGTGGATTTCAAGCGACTGCATATCAGCAAGGCAATGACTCTACTATCGACAACGATTTCGAAATTGGTATTGGAGTATTCGATTTCATTCCGGACAGTGCTCCATTCACTTTGGGCTCTGAAGAAATACTTTCTAATATGGGTTTAGGTATTAAATAATATTTCGTGGAATCTAGACATAACATACAAGAGATCTTAGCGGGTTGTCTCCTATCACAGCCTGTTCATCAGAGAGCACTGGTGGATGGCTATTCTGGTCTCTTGTATGTTATCTGTAATCGTTATCTAGGTGATGTGCATGCCGCACAAGACGCTTTACAAGAAAGCTGGTCATTGATATTTAGGAAGTTACATACTTACGATAGTACAAAAGGTAAGTTTGAACCTTGGATTTCTACATTGACGATACGACACTGCTTAAATATATTGGCAAAGAAAAAAATGAAAGTCATAGAATTGAAAGCAACAACTATCATTGGAACAGAACAAGATTTACAAAAACAAATAATATCCAATCTTGACACAGATCAACTGTTAGGATTAGTAGCAGAATTACCTGATAATTATAGAACGGTATTCAATATGGTTGTCATAGATGGATATTCTCATAAGGAAATTGCGACGGCTTTGAATATCACAATAATAAACTCTAGAGCCAGATTGAAGAGAGCTAAAAGTTTACTAAAGGTCAAAATCAATTCATTAAACAAGAATGAGTCATGGGTGAACGCGATATAGATAAATATTTTAAAGATCAACTGAAAGGATATTCAAAAGATGTGGATACAGATGCCATCTGGTCTGCTTTGGATTTGGAGGAGAATAAGAAAAGACCTTACTTTATTTGGGTTTCAGGTTTTATATTGATTATGTTCATAGGAGTTATTTATTACGGCACAGATAAATTTAGTACCCAAGATAAAATTCCTTCTAAAGATGCAGTTGTAATACTGGATAATTCTGATCGTCTAATATCTCAACCTAAAGCCAATAGTAGAAATAAATCTGAAGCTGTAACTGAAATTAATTTATCCTCAAAGCAAATTCAAAAATCTCTTGTTGAAAAAATAATCTTAGATAAATCAATTAAATACGACGGTATCGTCAAGCTAATAAAACCTACAAGTACAAAGTCCGATACAAAAGCCAACACATCAATAAAACTAAGTGAGACTAACGTAAAAAAGGAAATAGGATATGGCAATGTAAATAAGAATGTAATCCGAGAAGCTAATATTTCACCTACTGTATCGCTCGAAATTGAGACTAAGCAGGACGATCGATTTAAAAATGTCACTGATCATTCAGCGCAACTGCTAGCTCCAAATACTCAAAGACTTTCATTACAATTTAAAACCCTAGGAATTAATAATGCAGAAATTTTTTCTATTCCTGAAAGAACCAAAATTGAGTTGAATCATAAAACAATTGAAAAATCAATAAGTAATTCTAGCCGTGGATTGAGTCTTAATATATATTCTGGAATCTACAAATTAAACAGAACCTTGACTGCCCATAACGTTCAATTGGAACCATTCCTTTCAAAAAAAGAAAACTCCGAATCTCCTCTTGAATTGATTTCTATTGGGACTCAACTCAAATATGATCTTGGAGCAGTTTATTTCAAAGCTGGAATAGAATTTCAATCACTGAATGAAAAATTTGAGTATCAAGAAAGGGATGTTCTAGATACTCTATCTAGTCAAGGAATTGTCGGTATTCTTATTGATTCAGAAGGTAATTCCATTTATCAAGAAGGAACCGTATTCGAAGAAAGTACTTTGACATCCAGATGGGTTAATTATAATAGTCATCGCTTATTTATCATTCCACTAAGCATAGGGTATGAAAAGCAAATAAGTAGTTGGTTCTTATCTGTAGAGGCTCAGACGTCATTGAATTTTCGTCGCAGTTTTTCTGGAAAGCAATTGGATAGAAATAATAATATAACAAAAGACTCTGAAACCATAGACGAATCATTCAAGTTGGGTTTAGGCGTTTCTGTCGGTTTGAGGTACGCGTTTACTAATACAACTTCCGTTTACATCAGACCACATTATTTTAGATACAATAATTCATTTGATAAAGAGATGATCAACTATTCTCAGAAGTACGACATGTTTGGTATGCAACTAGGGATGAGTTTTAAGTTGTTCTAATAGAGTATACACTATTAGACATTGTATTTTATGTGTATTAAGATTCGTAATCTAAGAACTTACCAATCCCATAAATTTCTCCGCTTTCTTTATATCACCAGTAACAATAACTCTGCCTTGGATCATTGCTGATTCATAATCGAGAACACCAGATTCTATCTTTTTTAGGTGCTTGGCTAGTACTGTAATACTAGCATCCGCATCACTAATTTTACCTTTTTTGATGGTCCCAGGTTGTGCAGTAAGATTCACAGTGTATTCGGTTGGTTGGTTACCTCTGATAAGAAATTGAATCTTCCCAAAATTCTTAGGAAAGGCTTTAGGTTTTTCTTTTAGCTGCTTACGAAGCTTCGTAAAATAGCTACTGACATTAATTTTTTTGACGTCTTCTGGATCGCTTATTCGTTTGATCTTATCATCTGTTGGATCATACTTAAGTATATGTTCTTCTAGTTCATTTGCAGCGTCAAGTATGTAATCAGAGAAACGATCTAAATCAGGCATTGACTTGATGTCTGACGTAGGGCTAATGCTGATTTTTCCATCCATACTGAGTATAGTTATGATCAGACCCATACCATCGATAATCGGAGCCATTCCCATTACATTCAATACCCTATGGCCATGCATGTAGATTGGTATCTGTGGTCCAGGTACATTGGTGATCACTACATTGAATACCGGCTTATGCATTTTGGCTAGGTTAAATCTAGTATACATCCTTGCGGCATTATTTGCGATGCCAAAGGGTACTGCTTCTGCAAGATTACTGAGGGTTTTTGCACCTACTGCGCCTTGGTAAGTTTTACCTTGTATAGTGTTGGAATATATCTTTTCTAATCGTTCTATTGGATCTTCTACATGAGTAGCCAATTGGATTAGCATCGCATTGAGTTGATTACTACTTTTATCATCATTTGCAGATCTGGTGGATACCGGAACCATAGCCACTAATGGTTTTTTGGGTAGCATTTTTTTCTCCATCAGATATCTTCTAAGCGCTCCAGCACAAATAGTTAAGAGTATATCATTCAGTGTCGTACCCATTTTATTTTTAAGAGCCTTCACGCGATCTAGAGATATGATACTTGTGTTCCATTTTCTTTCTGCCGCTATGATTCCATTGAGTGGAGTATGCGGTGCAGTAAACGGTGCAGTCGGAAGATCCAAATGTTGTACACGGGTAACAAATCCAGCTTTAACTGTAGCTTCCAGAGATTCCTTAATCAACTTAGGTAACCTAAGAGGGTTCTTAGCAAATCCCAATCCTGTTTTGAGTACCAGACTTAGTTCGTTGGGTAGCGGCTTTGGTTTCCATGGCTTAGGCTCTTTGATCGGACTTGGATCTGGGCTAAGATCAAATAAACTAGCCATTATTCCCGCCCCTGCCATGCCATCTATTGCCACATGGTGTATCTTAGATATCACTGCTACAGAGCCTGACTCTACTTGCGAGAGATTATCTAAGTCTTCGACAAATGTAAATTCCCAGAGAGGTTTATTTTGATCTAGCGGCTTGCTAAATATTTTGGAGGCCATCTTCCTGAGCTGTTTCCAATCTCTATCTTGTGGTAGCGCCACATGATTGAGATGAATATTTATATTGAAGTCAGGATCATCCACCCAAAACGGATGATCAATACTTAATGGTGCAAACATTAACCGCTGTCTAAATTTTGGCCACACATGCAGTTTAGATAATATCAATTTTTTGAAATCTGAAAACTGCAATGCACCTTTTATGATGACCACACTACCAATATGCATTGGACTATTCTCAGTTTCACCATAAAGAAATGTAGCATCCATTCCAGATACTTTTTTTACGTTAGGTACTTTTATTTGAGACAGTATTTGATTGAGCATATATAGCTTATTTTATAACTTTTAGATTGTTGTCGTTGTCCTCAGGTGCCACCAACGAAGGGTAGAATTTTTTCTCAATATATCCCTTAGGTTTGAAGTGGTACCAATTCTCTTCTTTGAGTTTGAGTCGATCGGCGATAATGATCAAGACACTTGGATTGACTCCAAGGCCAAGATGACTGCCTCTTACTTGTATGTTTTGATGGATGTTGTTTTCCGATTGTTCCAGACATAGATTCCAAGGAACCACACCATCTTCTTTGGAATATATGGCGGTAGTAGGTACAGGCGCAGGGTGGGGTATATCATTAAGGAAATCCTCATCGATTAGTGTTCCTTTCGCCTTTTCTATAAGATTAAAAATCCATTTGGCATTATTCGCTTGGGTTACTCCTTTGAATGGAGATCCCAATGTAATCATTTGCCTGACCATGTTTGGTCTTGCTTTAGCGATCTGCCTTGCGAAGATACCACCGAGGCTCCAGCCAATTAGACTCACCTTAGCGTTATGGTGTTGGTATAGATATTCTACTTTCTTGATCATCTCATCGAGCATTTCTAGTTCACCTAGATTCCTGCCAGATCCCCAGCCATATACGGAGTACCCAAGATTATGTATAAAACTACGTAAAGGAATGGTAGACTTATCGGTAGATAGAAAACCCGGAAGTATTAAGACAGGGTGGTCATCTCCATCTTTGGGTAATCTCGATATTAGACGATAGGGGAAATAAGCAGTCAATTCAACTAATGCCCTATATCCTTCAGTCAATCCCCAAATAAAAGGTGGTCTTTTAATGCTCATGGCTGTCTCACTCATATATTCCAAATATAATGTATCTCGTAAGAATAACGGAATTGCTCATAGATATTATACTGTGAATGTAGCTAGTGTTTATGGATCAATTAAGCTTGTGGTAGTTATTAGAGTAAGCTGCATGACACAATGTTGGTGTAATCCCTTATTTTTCAGTGAATTACCTATTAAATTAATATTTAATGTATATTTACTGCGTAATAGAAACATGTTTTCTGTTTCATTCAATAAGTAACTACTAATACTATAATTACAATAGATTAATAATCAGACGGTTATAGTAACAGACAAACAACAATGTTATGGCGAAGATATTAATCGTGGATGATGACAAAGGTATCCGTAACACACTCAGGGATATACTCGAACTGGAAAAATACAAGGTCGATGATTCACCTGATGGTTTAGATGCGATTGTCAAGCTTAAGCAAAATGATTATGATGTAATTATCATGGATATCAAGATGCCTAAGATGGACGGAATGGAGGCTTTAGAGCGAATTCAGATTCTTAAGCCTGATGTGCCTGTCATCATGATCTCTGGTCATGGTAATATAGACACAGCTGTTGATTCTGTGAAAAAAGGGGCATTTGATTTTATCCAAAAGCCGCCAGATCTTAACAGGCTTTTCATTACCATCCGTAATGCTATGGATAAGTCAAGTCTCATTACTGAGAAAAAAACGCTGCAACGTAAAGTGACTAAGAAGTCAGCAGTACAAGAGATCATTGGTACGTCTGGCCCAATAAAGTTCATCAAAGAAACTATAGATACCGTAGCGCCAACAGACGCAAGAGTACTAGTTACTGGATCTAATGGAGCAGGAAAAGAGCTAGTTGCAAGATGGTTACATCAAAAGAGTAATCGTAACGAAAGTCCAATAGTGGAAGTCAATTGTGCCGCAATACCGTCAGAGCTCATTGAATCTGAGTTATTTGGTCACGAAAAAGGCTCTTTTACCTCAGCACATAAACAACGTATAGGAAAGTTTGAGTTAGCTAGTGGAGGAACTCTCTTTCTCGATGAGATAGGAGATATGTCGCTTTCCGCTCAAGCAAAAGTATTGAGAGCTTTACAAGAAAGTAGAATCACAAGAGTCGGTGGTGAGAAAGAAATAAAAGTCGATGTACGAGTAGTAGCCGCAACAAATAAAGATCTAAGAGCCGAAATTAGTAAAGGGAGATTCAGAGAAGATCTATATCATAGATTGGCAGTAATACTAATAGATGTACCGGCGCTCAATGATAGACGCGAAGATATACCACAGCTAGTAGAGCATTTTGTCAAGAATATCTGTGCTGAATACGGTATGGCTACAAAGAAAGTAGATAATGCTGCCATGAAGCTCCTCAAAGAGAATAACTGGACAGGAAATATTAGAGAGCTAAGAAACGTTGTAGAAAGGCTCATCATCCTAAGCGGTGATCAGATAGGCAAAAAAGACGTTCAAAACTATGTAGTCAATAATGCTGACAATAGATCGAAGTTACAATCTCTAATGGATCAGTTTGATAATGAAGAGAAGTTCATCGCCTTTGCTAGGGAACAATTCGAAAAGTATAAAGGAATGCTTGCATAATCACGCACATTTCTTTTATAAATATAAAGACCTAAATAGTGATTAGAAATTCATTGTTTGGGTCTTGTTCTGTCAATCACTATGTGAACTGACAATTAATTAAAAAAGTAAAAATCATAAAATTATGAGTGATATAAACGAAATCAAAAAAGACGAAACTGGAGTACATAGAAAGCAATGGACAAAGCTGGAAGGAGAGAACAGTTGGACGATGTTCAAAGTGTTAGCAGAGTTTGTAGATGGCTTTGAAACATTAAACAAATTAGAACCTTGTATATCAGTCTTTGGTAGTGCTAGGACTAAGCCAGAAGAGCCTCATTATCAGCTAGCTGTAGATGTGGCCAAGAGGTTAGTCGACGCAGGATTTGGAGTAATTACAGGTGGTGGTCCTGGTATCATGGAGGCAGCCAACAAAGGCGCTTATATGAATGATGGACTTTCAGTTGGTTTGAATATTAACCTTCCATTCGAACAATCGCACAACCCATATATCGATCCTGATAAGAATATAGATCACAGATACTTCTTTGTACGTAAAGTAATGTTTGTCAAGTACGCACAAGCTTTTGTAGCTATGCCAGGAGGATTCGGAACATTAGACGAACTCTTCGAAGTGTTGACTCTTATCCAGACAAAGAAAATAACAAATGTGCCTGTAATCTTAGTAGGTAAAGATTTTTGGCAAGGTCTAGTAGATTGGGTCAAAACCACTATGCTAGATAAGTATAGTAACATTAGTGCCAAGGATATGGATATGATTCCTATTACTGATGACGTGGATGAAGTAGTTCAGATTATTGAAGACTTCTATGGAAAAGGTAAGCATACTATCGAACCTAACTACGATATGTAACAAGGACAGTATTACGAAAGAAGCACTTTTTAACTAGTACAAAAACAGCCCAATCGATTGATTTCGTTTGGGCTGTTTTGTAGTTAGTCGGGTAGTACTAATTTTATGTTATCAAGGAAGCATATATTCTTTAATTAGTTGTAAAAGTGTATATTACGCTTTAGGATAATTAGTCATATGATAGTTTTAGCTTATTTAGGAATTTAACATTTTATTTAGAATCGTATCTGCTATACTGCCGTCATAAGTGTATAACTGTCCAAAAAACCAGTGATATTTTTAGAGTACCCTTTATAGGAGAGCTTCCATTTACTAGCGCTTCTTTTTTTTAATTAAAAGTTTTAAAAGTTTATTATGAGAAAAATGATTTTGTGTACCCTCGTGGTTTTTGGATTTATGAATTTTAGCTTTGGGCAAGCTAGTGTCAACGTAGAGCGAATCTCAGTGCAAGCTTATGATACGAATGGACAAGTAGAACAGTTTCAGCTAAAAGGCAATGAAGCTCTTTCTTTTGACATCCCAGCTTACATTACTGAAAATGATCATTTACAACGTATCGTAATAAACGGTTCGATAAGAAATGCATTGACAACAACGACCATCAAATTTGATTCAAATAATGAACAAAATGAAGATGGGAATTATGTATGTAAAGAAGAAACCTCAAAACTTACGCCCTTTTTAGGAGTATGGGGAACTAGTGCGGGTGGCTCTAAAGGTGTCGATGTTAGAAGGATTATACCTAAAACTGCTGCTTCAATCGCAGGAATGACAGCAATTGATAATATTACTGAGTTTGACGGTATGGTGATCAATAACTTTCCGGAATTAAAAAAAGCCGTATTGTCTAGCAAGATTGGCGAAAGAGTAACACTGACATTAGCGAATGAATCCAATCAGTACTCTAAAGAAGTAGTTGTTGGTAGTAGAGGATTAAAGACGATAAATTATAAATATTGTGAGGAAAAGCCAATTGAGATTGTAGAAGATCGTAATGGTAGCTTGGAAGAGGTTTATTTAGATTCTTATCCTAATCCAACCAATGCTTTATCTCATATTAATTTTAGATCTGCATCAGACGAAGCGCTTACATTTAGTGTAACTGATATTGCAGGAAAACTAATCCACAAACAAGTGATTACTAATTTTGATGGTGATTTGAGATTAGATTACAATCTTGATAATCAAATTGACGGAACGTATATCTTCTCTATCCAACAGGGTAAAGAGATCTACAATCGTAAAGTTCAGTTAGCAAAGTAATAATCAATAGATATATTTTTATAGCGAGAGTCTAATTATTTAGGCTCTCGCTTTTTTTTGTTAGAGTAAACCTTCTTTTCAATTAAGGATCACTCATTTTGACACCGCAGAAAATTTAAACTGTTCTCAGTTTTTAAGACTCTAAGTTCTCAAGTCCTAAGATTGCTAATCTTCGTTTCGGTGCACGGTCGAGTACTTTTTCAAATTGTAGCTTAGCTTCTTCATTTCTGTTCTTACTAGCTAGCCATTCTCCATAGAATTCAAAAGATGGTTTTACAATATTAGGTGGCCCATAATTGTAAGTGGTAGATTCTTCTACTTCAGTTGCTTTTTTCATCCACTCTTCAGCAGACTTTTCATCATTTTCCATCAAAGCGAGAGATGCTTTTAGCTCGTATTCTAAGACTTTGATACTGTTCACTTCATTGACAGATGGAGGCTGTAAATATCTAGATACACCACTACACATTTTAGGCGTTCCGAGGACCATTTGAGTTTCTGCATTAGACTTCATTGTATTTAATTCATTGATCGCAGTACCCAAGAGATCTTTGTCTGCATCTGCATATCCTGACATACCTTGTGTATATACTTGGACTCCTTTGACCATTAGATTTAATTTGTCCAAGTCTACATTTTTATTGACAATAGTATCCGACCAGTTACCAGATTCGGCGAGGTAATCTGCTTTCATCATGATGAAGTGTGCTCGAGCTTTACTAGATGGCTTTTCGTCACAATATTGTTTCATGTCATAAACCATTTCTCTCGCTTTATCAAAATTTCCTTTCTGCAAGTATCCATACATAAGCCATTTAAAAGCATGGTAGCCTCTAGCATCATTGTCTAATCTTTTTTTGTTCATTCTAGAGACACTCGCTTCGTAGCTGGCTATATTAGACTTAATCACTTCGTCCCACATGCCCAATGCGACGAATATATGAGAGGGCATATGTAAAGCATGCTCGGCATCTGGAGCTATCTTTGAATATCGGTTAGCGGCATCTAAGGCCAATGTAGCATGATCAGGATCATCATACGAATGGATCAAATAATGTAACGCCCCAGGATGATGAGGGTTTTCGTTGATAATGCCTTGGACGATTTTCGCACCGATTTCATAATGGTTATCTTCTTTTCTGTTTTTGGAAGATCCTAAAAGTGAAAGTGCATAGAACGAGGCAACCTCATGGTGTTCTGGGTACTTTTTATGAAGGGTTGCCATATGATCTTTGTAGGCTATATCTAGCTCTTTTTTATCACCGCTGCTATATAATATTTCGACGGCCGAGAGTAGGTCATGTTCTATAGGAGTCTTTGCCATCGCTAATCTTTCTTCTTGAGTAGTTGCTAGCTTTTCCAATGCTCCAGTGCCTTTTTCACTGTAACGTTCTTTCCAGAGTGGGTGATTATAGGACATCGCTTCTCCCCAGTAAGCCATTACAAAAGTAGAATCTATTTGTTGTGCTTTTAAAAATTTTTCGGCGGCATCGTCAAATTCAAAACTATGTAAGAGTAATAGTCCTTCATGGAAATATGGCTTAGCTTCTTCCGACCCGGTCACTATAAACTCGATATCTCCCAAGTTAGTTTCTTTCGATTTAGGAGTTTGCTTATCACCACATTGAACGAATAGAAACAGAAGTGATAATAAGAATATTGAGTATTTCATAATCTAGATTTATACCTAAATGTAGCAATACTAATTTATATTATTGAGATTGGATAAAGATCTGTCTTTCCTGATTTGGCTCTTGGTAATAATGAAAATACTCTAGTCAAACAATACCCACCTGATTCCATATCTTAACTTAGCATCATATTGAGGATGATTTTCAACTTGGTAGTCTATTCCTTTTTCTCCATTCCAGAAATCAGATACATTTTGAACTTGGAAAAACATTCTAAACGATTGTACTTTGAATGAAATGAATAAATCGATATCTTGATAGAACTGTAATGGATCTCCTCCGTTATGAAACCTACCGACTACAGGAATAAATTTTTGTGCAGTATACTCAGGTACTAATCTTACTTGTGCACCTATTCGCAGATTCATATTTTTTTTGAATACATCCCCATCCCAATATATTTTGTGAGTACTCATATAATTAGGTAAGTCGATGACGTCTTCACTTAATATTTGATATAGTATATAATTGTCTATATGCCATCCTCTCCAAGATAAATGTATTTGTGCATTGAATTGAGTATTTGATAACAATCCGTCCAATTGGTATGGTAATGCATTACTTCCCCATAGGATAGGATTATTTTCTAAAGTTTGCTTAATTGAAATATTAGTATTCAGCTTTGGTATATTGAGCGTACCGTAGAGCGTAGATCCAAAGGGCTTGCTAAAATCGTTATCAAATATTTTGATGTCAGTTACCCAAAATTCATCTTCTACTAATTCAATTGATCTTCTAAAGAAATTAGCTCCACCTTTTAACGTTGCCCATTCCTTTACATTCAGATTAACATATCCATCTACATCAAACGATCCAGCATTGGCCCCTAATCCTATATCGCCTTTGCTAATGAGTTGTAGCGATTTGACAAAAGGAATTTTGACATCATACTTTAGACTAAGATCATTGATTGAGCTATCTCTATTCGCATGCTTAACGCGATGTCGATCATACTTAATTCCTACCTTACCTTGGTATCCTCTTGGACCTATACCATGAATATATGCGCCTTGAGATAGATTGTTATCCGTGATATAGGTACGTGCTCCTCTTGGATCTGTTAGATACTCTTGATAGAGAAAGGTGTCTGTTGTACTACTAGTAAGTACATCGTCATAGTTCCAGTAGTTCCAGTTATATTCTAGATCATACTGAAGTTGAAGATTCCAGTTAGTGCTATCTGACGATGTAAGTTTATAATAGTTTGATGCCCTTATTCCTCTTTGTTGGTAACGTGTATTGGCATCTGTCAAGTTGGTCGGAATAGCAGTCCGGAAATCCGCAAACTCAGTACCGTACAATGTATCTGTAGTGATACCACCATTTTGCTCTTCGGTATTGACATTAGAAACAAATGTCAAAAATAAATTGTATTTATTTTTTGATGATTGATACCATAATCCAGTACCAAAGTTCGTTGTCCTGGCTCTTTGGCTTGAGTAGAACCCTTGATTAGAGAATCGTTGGTAATTGATACTAAGTTGAATACCATCTTCAAAATTACGGGTAAAATCGGTCTTGATAGTTAGATTTTGCTGATTGGCTATACTAGAAAAATATAGGTCAGATATAGCCCTATTAGTTTTGAAGTACTTAAATCCATTTAAGGTAAAATTATAAGCATCGTACTCATGAAACCCACTATGAAATGCGGTCACTTTTGATGGAGTATATAATAAAGGGTGGCTAGCAGAAGCTACAGTACCAAGATTAGCCATCGGCTGAGAAGGGTCTCTTGCCGGATCTGAGTAATATAAGTTTTGATCTAGGGTAGTATCTCCAAATTCATATAGATCGCTGATGTCATCTAACGTAAAGTATTTGAAGATTGTACTATCTACGGTATTGGGATCCTTACCGATCTGTAGGCTATCAAAGCCTTTGAAATCGTCTTTGCGAGGAATACCTAAATCATCGTTCGTTGATAAAATATCACGTTGGGCCATCACTTCAGTGCATACTGTACTAAGTATGCAGATATATATTACTAGGCTTAGAGAGCGATTGATGTGCAAGATGAAGCTTATCCGTTTAATGAAAAATTGAAAATATTTATTCTACTATGTATCTCTAGTAGATTACTAATGTAAAAGTACATATTTTGGTAACGTTGATAGACTACAGTTGGTGTATTATAGAAGGGTTAAAATTATAGAATGTACTGTACTACTCTAAATCGGAGCATTCTGCCTTTCACTTGTCGTTTATCGAGTTTTCATCCTTATTAGTATAGAAAGCCATGTAGAGTGGGACTTTTCTTATATCTTAATTGTATTATTAGTACAAGTCTAGTCGCAGGTTGATTAGATTTGATTTTTTTAAGCAATCATCAAAAACAAGCAATCATGGATCAATATTTAATGTATTTACCTATTTTAATACCAATTTTATTACTTATTTACACTTGTGCGTTTACAGTTAAACAAGAGACTTTTGCCATAGTCGAGCGTTTTGGAAAATTTCGCTCTATAAAAGGACCAGGATTACATTTCAAGTTACCAATTTTAGATAGGATAGCAGGAAGGGTCAATATGAAGATCCAACAACTGGATGTTATGGTAGAAACCAAAACTTTTGATGACGTATTTGTCAAAACTAAAGTGTCTGTACAATTTAAGATACAAAGGGATACAATCTACGATGCATTCTACAAGTTACAGAGTCCATATGATCAGATTACATCTTATGTCTTTGATGTGGTCCGAGCAGAAGTACCGAAGATGAAACTCGATGATGTCTTCGTAAGAAAAGATGATATCGCCGTTGCAATCAAAAGAGAGTTAGCAGAAGCAATGAATAATTATGGTTATGGAATCGTAAAAGCACTTGTAACAGATATAGATCCTGACATCGCTGTAAAGAACGCCATGAACAGAATTAATGCCGCAGAGCGTGAAAAGACAGCTGCAGAGTATGATGGTGAGGCGGAAAGAATCCGTATCGTAGCCAAAGCAAAGGCCGAAGCGGAAAGCAAGAGACTCCAAGGTCAAGGTATTGCAGATCAGCGTCGTGAGATTGCCAAAGGTCTAGAAGATTCTGTAGATATGCTTAATAAAGTAGGAATCAATTCGCAAGAGGCATCCGCATTAATCGTAGTTACACAACATTATGATACCTTACAGAGTATGGGTGAAAATGTAAATAGTAATTTGATACTATTACCTAATAGTCCAACTGCTGGATCAGATATGTTGACTGAGATGGTGACATCGTTTACCGCATCACAACAAATGGGCGAAGCAATGAAAGTCGGACAGAAGAAAAAGGATAGGTTGGAGTTGAGAGAGGGTAGAGATTAGTCAACGCAAAATATTTTTTTAATTGATTAGTACTCAATAAAGATGCCGAATCTAGATTGGAAACAATTTAAATTCGGCTTTTTTGTGCTTTCCTCTACGCGAGATTATGATTTCATTTTTGGGATTACGGTCACTTTAGTATTTAAATTTAGGATTATCGTTGATTCTCACTTTCTTACTACCCAAACTTTCTTCGGTGGATATGAGTCATTCGATAAAAGACTTTTTCGAAGGATTAATCTTTGTTGTATGCTATTAAAAAAAAAAATTAAAAATCCACATACCACCCAAAATGCTTTTTAATTATGGCTTCTTTTTCTTTTCTAATAAAATCTAAGTAGGCCGATGCTACCGGTGAAAGTTTCTTATTCTTCAACCATATTAATCGCCAATAAGTTAAGATGGGAAGACCTTTTGAAGGTATGATATATATGTCTCTATTTTGCAGCTCATTACTCATACCTATCAAAGGAATAATAGAATAACCGAGCCCAGCAACAACTGCTTGTTTTACGGTTTCATTGGAAGTTAGCTCTATACTTTTTCGCTTAGTATTATTATGAAAATAATTACTCATAGCATTTCTTGTAGCTGAACCCTGCTCTCGATAAATTAATGGTCGAGATTTTACCACTTTTTCGGTATCACCAATCAGATATAATTTATTTTCTAACAATATCTCTTCATTCGTATCTATTTTTTTTGGAAGCACAGATACCAGTGCAAAATCGATCTCATTGTTTTGGAGTTGTTTTATTACAGTAGTTTTGTTAGAAACATCTAGCGTAAGGTCTATGCCAGGATATTTATGAACAAACTCACTTAGATAATAGGGAATGACATACTTACCTGTTGAGGCAGAAGATATTCTAAGTTTACCTGTTAGCAGTCCCTTATATTCTTTGGTTTTATATTTAAGCTCTTCCGCTGCACTTAATACATTTTCTGCTATCTCCGCAATTGATTTTCCAAAATCTGTAAGTTGTATTTTTTTTCCTATTTTTTCTATTAATGGAATATCGAATTGTTTTTGGAAATTTTTTAATTGTATAGAAAGTGCTGGCTGAGTCATGTACATTTCTTCTGCAGCTCTTGTGATATTCTGATGTCGTATTACTTCTAAGAATATTTTTAATTGATGAAAAGTAAAATTCATGCTCTTTTAGTATTAATTAAAACTTGATATAGACAATGAACAAGATATAAAGAAAAATACAACTATAAAATTATTTTATAGTAATCATAAATATTATATACTTTAATATATGGTATAAAAGGTAGATATTTAAATCGTAAATCACGCATAAGTTGATTTCATATAACAATAAATAAATCCAACAGCTATGGGAAATTCAATTCGGAAACATTCCTTGGAATCTACCTTCCTTCAGATAATAAAAGGAATCTTTAAGATAAAAAGCTCTAACTGTATAAATCGTATTACTAAAAAAAGTAAAGAGATCAGTATCAAAAGAAACGAATTAGATTATTTTGAATACATCTATTTAAGCGATTAATCATGTTTATATTTTATACTTGGCTATAAAAATCAATTTATTGGGCACATACTTCTTAAGCCAATTACGTATAAAATCAGCGTATATATTTGATTTTAGAAGTTTCGCTGTTAAATCATGTTTTCGTATTATAATAAATTACAAGCTTTCAAAACCTATCGAAAATGAAGAAAAAAATCGGTTTACCTAATTTAATTAAGCACATAGAAAATTCAATTACGAGCGTAGGGCGTTTAATGAAACCCAAAAAATCATATGAAAAAGATAATGGAGTAATTAAGCACCAACCTAGTTGGATGTATAGAAATGAATAATCCTAATTTATCCAATGGTTTATGTAGTCCAACGCTACGACTTCATTGACATTACTACTTTGTGTTAAATTCAAATGTGCTTGCACGTATCATAATTTATATTTAAAAGACATCTCCTGTCTCTAGAAAAAAACAATAGGTCTGACAATTATATTTTTGTCAGACTTTTATATTTTACAAATAGCTGTGGAGCAAAAAAATACTAGATAATTAGCACAGCATATAACAATGCATAATCGTATCATTCACCATTTAGTCCCAATCTGCTCTGTTAGTAATATGATATTTCTTGCATATCTTAGCTTTATCGCAGTAATGCACGCCAGATATACTTGATACGTTGTGTGTAATTCCCCAAATTAGATCGACCAAAATTGAGCTCAAAATTGTCAGTTTTTCCTCGGCAAATTTATTTCCCAAGCTAACGATTGAGTATATTTATGATTATCAAAGCAAAACACCTAGAAAAATAGGCATTAATAATCAACGACTTAGCGAACGTTAGTCAGAATTGATAGTTCATAATAAATTTAATGCCTAAGGGACGTAAGAACTCTCGAGATTCTAAATCTAGATCTCTAAATTGAAGTCACATCTTTTCATCGATTATTTCTCTTCATTCGTAGAGAAACCTAGTAGCTGTCGCGGTTTTGCCCTATATTAGTAATATCAATTGAAAGCAAATGATAATCGTTACAGGTGGCTCAGCTGCCTGAGCGAAGATCGTAAAAGATCAAATGAGATTGCTGCAATCGGAGATTATGTCGCCGATAATGGAAATCTAAAAATGCAAGCATGATTGGCGATTTTGGAGACTCAGTAGTCAAGATCGAACATCAACATCAGAAACCCAATAAATGCATTACGCTCTTAACTATATGCATTTGGATAGGCGACTGTGGCTGCTCTGCGGCCTCAGTTGAGGATCAAACAAAACTTTGAAGTAGCTAACACTACTTAACCAACAAAGATTAATTAGCCGAATTTGGACGCTTCGCGGTCGAATTTGGCTTTTTTATTTATCAACTAAACACTTACCTTTCCATCCTCATATGAAATGGATTTTATACCACATAGTCAAATTGATATTAATATTTACACTTCCATTTATTGTGCTAGTGAGAGGTTCTGTGTACATACATGAGCATTACGATCCAGGTGCTAGACTGTCTATCATCGGAGGTGTAATTATCACTGCATTGCTTTTATTCATATACATTATTGTATTACACAGTAAAGTTTCAGGAAAAGTAAGTGGCTCCAAGTCTATCAAAAGTAAAGCTGTAGTGTCACTATTATTAGTCGTTGGATTTGCAATCCACAGTATGTATTTTATTTCGGGCTCTAACTTTAAGAATCCAGAACTTAAATCTGAAATCAGGTCACTCAATCCGATATTGAGATTGGCTGTCGGAACTTTAGTAATGGTAGATAGGAAAGCCGTAATCACAGATACTAATCGTACGCCTGAAGATTATCGAAAAATGGGCCTCAAGACCAATAAGTCATCATTGCATTATGAGCAAAAAGATGGATATGCTTATGCTATAGATCTGAGAGTAAGAGGAAAAAGTGAGGTCAGGAACCAACTGACTAAATACTATTTCGATTGGATGGGCTTCAATACTTTGAGGCATGGGGGTACCGCGGACCATCTTCATGTGAGCCTGCCTTGTCATTATAGAAAAGGAGGAATCTAACGATATTTTTTGGTATATATACGCGCTACGAATTGAATCCGATATTTATTTCAATTTGGAAATTTTGAGTGTTCCGCCTTTAAAGGAATTGTGATGCAGTGAAACTATAAACTTAAATCATATTGGGAATTTACCGAATGAATTAAATTTAGTTGTAGATTAATTGCCAGTAATCAATAACGGGTAATGTAAATATTATGAATAGAACTTTCGCTTATTTTACTATAACGGTCCTCCTCTCATTAGGCTTTATAGCTGTACCTTATCAATTAGAATCTCAGAATGCAGGGGACAATATTTTTGACAATTCGTATTTGCATCAAATAAATATTACTGCATCGACGTCTTTCGAATCTTTGGAATTTGGAGGAGATTATTTTATGGCGTCTATTGAGATAGATGGTATTGTATTAGATAGTGTAGCTATCAAGCCGAAAGGTTTTTTATCTATATTGGTCAGTGATCAAAAACCGTTGAGAGTCGATTTGAATAAATTTATTGAGGATATAGAATACGACGGAATTAAAAAATTTAATCTCAATAATAACTTAGATGATGTACAGCTACAACGTGAAAATATTGCTTACTTACTAGACAGGAGGGCGGGATATCCAGGATCAAGAACATCATATGCTGAAGTAAATTACAATAATGAGTTCGTTGGTATTTATGGAATCGTACAGCAAGTAGACAAAACATTCTTGTCTCAGTATTTTGCTGATGATGAAGGAGATCTCTATAAAGGATCACTTGTGCCAGAACAATTTGAAGTAGATGTAAAGGAAGGAACTATAGATAATTATCTTGAGTATAAAGCTTTAGCTACCGCCGAAAATATTGACGAGTACGTACATTTTCGTAATTATTTGAAATACATGGCGGTTCAGATTTTAATTGGAGATTGGGATTCATATCCTTATGATAGACACAATTACTACATTTATCATGAACCCAAAAGCAGTCTATTAAATTTTATTCCTTGGGATCACAACTTTGCTTTTTATGGTTCGTCCTCCGAAAGTATCTATCCAGCAAGAGATGTTGATATTGTAAGAGATGAATCAAATATTGAATATTATCATCAAACATTATGCGAATTATTAGATTATCTATTGGATGAAACTTATGTCAATGATCAAATTGATCATAATTATGACATCTTAAATACTAATAGTTTTGATGTAGATATAGAAGATCCTGCTTCACTAAAAGAATTCATTCAGGAAAGAAAAGAAAATTTTAGAACGATGCTTTTGGAGGAAGGCGTTGTATGCGAATCATTTGCTTATCCTTTTCAAATAGGAGATATTGTGATTAATGAATTTGTAGCATCTAATGATGAGCAAGGTGGGGTACAAGAGCCTGATGGCGGATCACCAGATTGGATAGAGTTATATAATAATACAAATGATGATATCGAATTGGACGAAAAATTCTATTTGAGTGATGATAAAGATTTTCTTAAAAAATGGTATTTCCCAGAAGCTTCAATTATTCCCGCCAATGGATATTTGATCGTTTGGTCAGATAGAGATGTTCATCAGCAAGGAATTCATTCCAATTTCAAAATAAGTAAGAAGGGAGGCGACCTGTTTATGGTATATGAAGATTTAACGATTATTGATCATGTAAACTATTCTGAGCAACAATTAAATCAAGGTTATGCTCGTGTGCCTAATGGCAACGGCGACTTTGTGATACAAAATCATACTTTTAATTCAAATAATAATGTACCTCTTGTTGTCATCGATGGAACCTATATTTCGGAGTTGAATTTGTTCCCAAATCCCAATGATGGCCTCTTCTGGATAGATACACCACGAAGAGTTGAGCAATTATTCATATATAACAGCATTGGACAAATTCAATATCATATAGAATCTCCTGCTTTTCCTATTGATGTCTCTAAATTAAGCTCAGGCCTATATTTCGTAAAGGTTGAAATTGATTCGCAGCAAACCAAGATGCATAAGTTCAGGAAAAAGTAAAATTATACATCTTAATGGCTTAGCCTAGGCTGCGTTTAAGGTTTTGGTCAATAGGTCTACTTCTTTTTCGCTGTAGTTATGCTGTAAATACCATGTTCTTATAATTCAATAAAATATTCTTGAAAATATCGGCTAAATAAAGTGGATTTAATAAAAATAATTTTTAATAAGATTCATTGATACGCATTCAAATAAATCTTTATTTTGGCGCTTGGTTTAAGCAAATAATTGTTGAAAAATGGTAGGAGTAAGTAGAAAATACGTTTTTGATTTTGATAGTACCTTAACTAGGGTAGAGGCTCTTGACGTTTTGGCAGAGATTACTCTATCAGGAAAATCAAATAAAGACGAGGTAATCGCGGAGATTCAGAAAATAACGAACTTAGGTATTGATGGGGATATCTCTTTTACGGAGTCTTTAGAAAGACGTATCAAATTATTGTGCGCCAATAAAAGTGACCTAGAAGCTCTAGTAGCTGAGTTACGTCAAAAAATATCAAAATCAATTGAAGAGAATAAAGAGTTTTTTGAAAAATACGCGGATGATATTTATGTGATTTCTTGTGGATTTAAAGAGTTTATTGATCCCATAGTTTATGAATACAATATTCCTTCGGATAGAGTTTATGCCAACACATTTAGGTTTGCTGAAGACGGATCTATAATAGGATTTGATGAAAACAACCCATTGTCGCAACACAATGGAAAAATTCAATGCTTGAAGCAAATGAACTTAGAAGGCGAAGTTCAAGTGATAGGAGATGGCTATAGTGATTATGTAATGCGAGAGGCAGGTATTGCGGATAAATTTTTTGCTTATACGGAGAATGTTCATAGAGAGAAAGCAACTAGTAATGCAGATCATGTCACTCCAAATATGGACGAATTTCTTTTCGTCAATGATTTGCCACGAAACATATCATATCCCAAGAATAGAATCAAAATATTGTTGTTAGAAAATGTTCATACAGATGCTTTTGAGAACTTAACAGAAGATGGTTTTTCTGTTGAGTTGGTAAAGCACAGTCTTTCTGAAGATGATTTGATAGAAAAAATCAAAGGAGTGCATGTATTGGGTATTCGTTCAAAAACTCAGGTAACTAAAAAAGTTTTAGCGGCGGCTGACAAATTATTAGTAGTGGGTGCTTTTTGCATTGGTACCGATCAGATAGATTTAGATAACTGTAGAATAAATGGTGTAGCAGTTTTTAACGCACCTTATAGTAATACGCGGTCAGTAGTTGAATTGGCAATAGGTGAGATTATTATGTTAATGCGTAGTGTTTTTCCTAGAAGTACGGAAATTCATGAAGGTCAATGGCAAAAAACCGCTGCAGGATCCAGAGAAGTTCGTGGTAAGAAGTTAGGAATAATTGGTTACGGAAACATAGGTAAGCAATTGTCAGTATTGGCAGAAGCTATCGGTATGCGTGTATATTATTATGATGTCGATGATAAATTAGCTTTGGGTAACGCGGTTAAATGTGACTCATTAGATAAGTTGCTAAGTATTTCAGATGTGGTAACACTGCATATTGATGATAACAAAGCCAACAAGAATTTTATCGGTGAACGCGAGATTAGCCAAATGAAGGATGGTGCAATGTTTATTAATCTAGCACGTGGATCAGTAGTTGATATCGAAGCATTAGCTAGTGCCTTGAAATCTGGTAAACTTGGTGGAGCAGCCATAGATGTCTATCCTGAAGAGCCTAGAAGTAATGGTAATTTTATTACACAATTACAAGGCTTGAATAATGTGATATTAACACCGCATGTTGGCGGTAGCACTGAAGAGGCACAAAGAAATATTGCTGATTTTGTTCCTAATAAAATCATGGAATATATAAATTCTGGTAGTACGGTGGATGCTGTAAATTTTCCCAATATTCGGTTGCCGAGGCAAAATAAGGCGCATAGATTCTTACATATTCATAAAAATGTCCCAGGTATAATGGCTAAAATCAATGAAGTGTTGGCAACTTATGAAATGAATATTTCTGGTCAATTTCTTTCGACAGATAATGAAGTGGGCTACGTGATCACGGATTTGGATAAAGAATACAACAAAGACGTCATTATGGCACTAAGAAAGATTGAGAATACAATTAAGTTTAGAGTGCTATACTAGCGGACCATATATTGTAGAAATATTGTGTTCATTGATCGAGCGAAACTCTATGCAAGCAGTGTCAATGAGATATGGCTCACTTGACTTTCCTATTCTGTGCATCAAGCACAGTTTTTTTGGCTATATTAGGACATTGATAATCTGAATCTCCTAATTATGGAACTGTCACCACAAAAAGATTTTTTTCAAATTATTAAAAGGCAATTGCCTACGGGGTCGTCTCTAGTGACTAGTGTAGCTAAAACGCTCAATATGAGTGAGTCTGGAGCATATAAAAAGATCACGAATATTTCAAAACTAAGTTTTGAAGAAGTAATACTACTGTGTAAACAGTACGGAGTTTCATTCGATAGCTTTACAAGTGATGCGGATAAATCATTGTCGCCTTATTTTTTCTATTCAGATACTATAAAGTATGAGCCGAGATCTTATCATGAGTTTTTAGCTGGATTTTTGGAAAGCTCTCAGATGTTGGATCGGACGAGAGAAAACTATCAAGTCAGCACATTCGTCAATGAAGTACCGATGATGCATTATTTGCAGTTTCCATTTTTGCTATACTTCAAATTGTTTGCATGGAATCGTACCAATTGGAAGATTAAAAAATATGGCCGAGATTATAATCAATCACATTATTTCGATGATGTAGAATTAACAAGGGTTGTACGTAAACTACAAGATCATTATGACAGCTACGATAGCGTTGATATTTGGAACAAGCAGATATTTACCAATACGCTGCAGCAATTGAGTTATTATATCAAAGCAGGAGTCTTTCGGAGTGAGGAGGAGATATATGCGGTATTTAATGATATTAAGAAGCTTTTACGCCACCTGCAGGATGTAGCTGAGAAGGGTAAGAAAATATCCTTTTCAAGTGGACAGCAAAAGAGTGATATGAAGATATACCTCAATGAGGTGGTAATCAGTTCGGAAATAATATATGTCACTAAGGATGACTATAGAATCGTCTATCATGCATACGATACACCTAATTATATCAGATCAGACGATCCGAGAGTGTGTGATCACATGGAAGGATGGTTAGAGAAAGTTACTAATCAATCTATTCTAATCAGTGGTCAAGGGGAAAGAGAACGAGATCAAACATTCAAGACCTTCGAAAAAGAACTCTTACAATATGGTGATAAACTAGATGCATATGTTAAAGCTTACTACAGTTAATAGGTTCGATGTATTTTAAAATTACCATTTAGAATTACTTAAAAATGAATTACTTAAAAATACTAGTAATACTATTGGTTTTAGCGACCAATACAATGGCTCAAGATCTTTTTGGCCTAGATAAATTACAACTCAAGTCTAATGAGTTTACTGAATACGTAATGAGTCAAGGACTCACCCTCAATGAAAAGCTTCCTATCAACTTAGTACCAGCTGAAATTGAAGACTTTAAACTTCAAGGTCAAGACAGTCTAGCTATGGTTAGGATCAGGGTGAAATCTTTCGAATATTATGACTACTTAGTCGACTATCAAAATAAAAGTGGTATTACAACTCTTAATCTGGCATCCATTTTTTTAGAAAGTGCTAACGAGACATCAAATGATTCGGATTGCTTTAAAGACTGGTATATCACAGAGGCGCAGACGATCGCGGTAACTTTAACTTGTTATCAATTAGATATAGCTTCAGTCAAAGAGTCGTGTATTGCGCGTAGTATTCAAGCGACTATTATAAATAATTCCAATGTTGCTGAATGTTTCAAAGAATTGGAAAGTAAATAAACTATCCTATCTTAAACTCATAATGTTCTATATATGGTCACATCTAATTGAAAATATTAATTGTCTATTATCCATGCATCCTAAACATTTTCTTTGGGGTACCTCCGCTAGCTTCTCCACCAGTACTAGAAAAGCTATAGAGAAAGCTTGCCATGATATATCTACCAAGAGTATTAATAGATTCATTTTGTACATAGTTAGCATTGCTTACACGATTGATGCTTTGATTTTGATTGAGTAGATCATAAGCAGATATTTTAAATTCTCCTTTGTTTCCTTCCAAAAAATATTTGCTAATACTTGCAGTCCAAATCGGTATAGTTTCTGAGGGAGAAAAGTTCTGTTCAGAGAAATGACGAATATTCATGTCCGTGGCAAATGACCATGTTTTGATAGCATCTAATCTCGTTCCTATTTGATAAGATTGATTGAGGAAGCTTAGATTTTGGTCTGTATTTTCCGAATAGGTATTAGTGTTTTGCGTAAGTCTCGCGGTGCCGCTGATAGAGAAGTTGTCCTTGTTTCTATTTTCTAATGTTATTCCTACAGAAGTATTGTATCTATTTACATCGTTCTGAGTGGTATTGATAAATTGAATAGAATTTTGATAAGTACTATTAGTGAATAATTTGATTTTTGCTCCGAAAGATCTTAGAGGCCTAGAGTAACTAAGATTTGTTCTGACACTCAGGTCATCTGATACATTGATAGGTGATGTGGTCTGAACAAAGTTTTCGTCAATACTTGTCTGATTGATGATGTTATTACGAGAGTAATTTACCGTCATAAATGCAAAGAAACTAGAGAAGTTGAATTGATCCCACTTGATATAATTCATCCTTAGATTATGTTGGTATTCTACTTCAAGATTTGGATTGCCTTGATATAGGTTTAGTGGATCAGTAAGGTCGAGCACAGGTTGTAGTTGCTCAATAGTTGGTTGATTTACACTGGTACTATATCTCAAGCTGAAGTTGTGGCCTCTGTCTATTTCGTATCTGTATCTTGCTGTAGGCAGGATGGCAAGATTGCTTATGTTTATCGCAGGATTGATGTCTGATAGTTCACCATCTAATTGCGATTGTTGTAAGTAGGCACCAAAAGATAGAGAGGCATTGTCACCTTCCTTCTGCCAAGCTAAACCATATCTATTGTAAGAAAAATCTCTCGTGTACTTTGTGGATAATGCTGTGTTAAGCACATTAATATCAGTATCATTATCAATATCATAGATATCTGTTATGACATCATTACTTGTATTACTTCTGCGGTAGTTGTAATCAAGATATTGTCCATTGCCAAGAGGTTGGGTGAGAGTAGCATCAACACGATATGAGTTTTCATCATCGGACTCAAGTTGTCTCTGGAGCAATATTTGTCTGAGATCTATTGTATTATCATTAGGCGCGAAGTCATTGTCTGAGCTAAGGTTGCCATTAGAATCATTGTCAGTTTGATTAAGTGTACCTTCTACTGTGAATACCCAAGGAGCATTAGATCCTATTCTTTTACGATATAAAAGAGAACCAGATGGAGTGATTTGGTCTGCATTGCTATCATAATTTGTAATTCCAGTGTTGGCGATTTCGCCTAGTTGATCAGTAGTTGAGCTGAGCTCATCACTGTTTAATAGTCCCTCATTGATTTTTAATGAGGATTTTAATCTGATATCTTGTGTAGAGTCTATTACTTGTTCGATTCGTAAATTGACGGTGTGACTTTTATTCTTACTAATCTGATCTAAATCATCATCTGAAAAGAAGCTTCTACTATCATTGATAAATGTCTCTCGTAAGGTCTGGCTGACTATGTCGCTTTCTATATCATTGACAAAATAACTGAGGTTGATTTCTGTTTTTGGTGTGAGATCATAATTGAAATTGATCCCACCTGCGCCAGTATTTACGTATCCATCACTCAAACCCTGATTGATACTAATGCCGCTATTGCCTTGGCGTCCACCTCCTCTTCGCCCAATTGCTCCCATACTACTCATAAAGCTAAAGTAGTCACCAGTAGAAAATCCTTGTTCGTTGATATTGTTTAGATTTCCAATAAAAGATAATTGCGATTTTTTAGAGAATCTATTGAGGCTTCCACGTAATTTATATCTGCTTTCTTCAGTACCGTTTTCATAACCCCCTCCTATCTCAGTATTTCCAAAAAAGCCTTTTTTGTAATCTTCTTTCAATTCCAAATTCATCGTCTTAGTACGTTCGCCATCATCTACACCAGTAAATTCCGCTCTATCGGACTTTTGGTCAAAGAATTCAACTTTATCAATAGCTTTGGCAGGCAAGTTTTTGGTAGCTATACTAGGGTCGTTTCCAAAGAAATCTTTACCATCTACTGTGACTTTTTGAACCTCTTCGCCTTGAGCAACTATCGTTCCGTCATCTTCTATTTCTACGCCAGGCATCTGTCTTAGAAGATCTTCTACGACATCATTAGGTTGAGTTTTAAAAGCATTAGCATTATAAACGATAGTATCTTTTTTAACTTCGATCGGTGTAGTTTCTCCTTTAACTACAATCTCCTCTATCCGATTGGATGATAGGCTGAGTTGGATCGTATTTAAATTTACTTCTTCCTCGCTGCCAGTAATAGATTTTTTTTCGCTGTATTGTTCGTATCCCAGATAACTTATCTGAAGAAGATATTCTCCTTTTTTCAAGTCTCTTACTATAAATCTGCCCTCATTGGTAGATAATGCAAATCCAGCCATAGTGCTATCCACTTGGGAAAGTACCACTATAGTTGCACTAGGTAACGGCTCTTTTTTTTGGTCAGTTACATATCCTTCTAAAGAATAGGATTGACCTAATAATGTAACTGAAGCGAAAGTTAATAGAACTGAATATAGGATTTTCATTCTTTCGGGTTGACTTTTGTTAATTGAAAATGAAAGTTGCTAAGAGTATAATTAGTGTCTGATATGAAACATTCGACCACCGTTGCCTTTTCCACCATATTCCTTTTCCATCTCTTTCATTTTTTCCTCACGTATTACGGCCCATTCCTCTTGGCTTACTTTCTCTCCTTCAGTAGGTGCGACCAGTAAGTTAGTGTCTATCTCACCGAGTTTTACATCGGTAGCAGTGATTTCTCTTTCTCCATCATTTATGTTCATATGTAATATGGCACCAGGAAGTCCAGTATAGTCTTCTGGACCTACTTGTACGGGTATCATAGGAGTAAACCATGCGATGATTTGTGTAGTACTATCTTGCCATGTTGCTTCTTGACATAAGTATGAACCTACTTGTTTACTCTTGCCGGTCATTTTCCATTTGTACTTTTCTGAAGTTCCAGTCACGAGGAATTTTTTACCCATAAGATCTCTAGTTGCGATAACAGTATTAGTACTGAGATCGGCAAATCTTTTTCCTTTATTCCTTCCGCCTCTCATACCTCGACCACCTCTTTTGCCGCCTCTCTTGCCACCTCGCTTCGCTTTGTTACCTTCTTCTTTTTTATTTTTTATGCTTTCGTACATGACTTTGCTGTCTGCGAAAGTAAGTTTGTGATTAGATTCGCGAAACTCAGGAATCCTATCCTTCATTGCTTCCATTTCTATGGGGAGATTCTTGTGGATATTGATTTTTTGGGTGTATAAGATGGTGCCACTAGTGTTCTGAGCGGTAAGGAATGAGCTACTGCATAGCATAATGATCATAACGATTATGCCTAGATATTGATTGTAATTCTTCATAGTGTTGTAATATGTCTGTATATATTATACTCTAAATGTAGTAAATGGTTTAATAGCTTTGAAATACATTAATAGCAACTTAACATATTAATCATTGACCAGGCTCTAATGGATGCCTTCCTTTCTTGCTTTTTTGAGGTGATATCAATGCTTTCAAAGATATTTCAACGATAAATTAGTGAAAACCTAGATTGTATACCCCCTAAATTCTTACAAATATTCTATGTAAGTGATTGATTGTAGGGTTTTTGTGAATTACATTGGATGTAGGTAGTGTTACAATTCAATAATATTGTTTGTTACCAATGACATGCTTTGGCTCATCTTTAATGTATCAAGTAAAAAATGTTCTCAAGTACTAATAGTTAGCAAAAATAATAAGAGGTAAAATATATATTGTAGTTTCTCCTATTTGGATTTGTGTCAATGAGGTAATGTTATTTTGGATTAATGTTGAAAATAATTTAAAAATAAGTAGGGGTGTTTGCAGCACAGTTCGTTTTAATTGTGTCTAATAGATATACAAGTTGAAAGAGTAAAAATCTAACAACGATAATAATTAAAGAAGGTAAAATTTTGTTTGTCGACGAATACAATTTTATCCTTCGATTTAGAGTTTTGATTTTGATAGAAAGACATTTTTTTGAAGTATTTAAAACGAATGTCTTTTGAAATTGGAATTTATTGAAAAGTAATTTTAATGCATAAGTCGTACTGTTTGTATGATGATTAGAATGAGAGGAAATACGAATGTGTTTGCGTGCCTCTGGAAATAATATTTTAACAAAATTGATATTGTTAATACGTGAATTTGGTGATCTGTTAAATTGATCACTAGCGATAGCTGTATCTGACCAAAAAAAATGCCTATAAATTGACAGTTACCTTTTTGTTCCCTGTGGTATTTATTTATGTCTTTAAGAAATCAAAATTGCTTATTGATTTAGGGTAGAGGCAGAATCATTAAATGTCAAAAGGACAGAATTTTTAAACTTTTTTTATCAATCTAAAACGCCTATATCATGAAGAACATATTTATCACACTCGCAATTCTTTTTCCCATTTTTGCTCAAGCTCAGTTTCAATTTGGGGTGACTTCATCATATAATGTGGCGGTATCAAGCTCTGCAGAATATCTAGCACCACTAAATAGACAGTATGCTTATAAAATCAGGTTTGAAGGACACTCTAATACCAGGACTGTTGGTGTGGCAGCAAGAGCAACTTTCAATAATATCTTCGCAGCTGTAGAGGTAACTTATAGAGAGACTAAGTATCAGATGTTAGTAGAGGATTTTGTAGAAGGGACAATCATGCCACGAGGAGGAAGTCGATTTACAGAAACTACTAGTGGTTACCATATTCCAGTAAGTGCTGGCTTCAAATTTAATTCTTTGACGGTAGCGTTAGGTCCATATTTTAATTATGCATTGGACAGTGATGCACCTGTGGCTGAAGGCACAGACATTAGAGATATGGAAAGGAAACTATCGACTGGGTTTCATTTTGATCTAGGTTACAATATTGGAAAACATTTTACACTGTTTGCTCGATATGAAAAGGCCTTCGCAGATGTAGGTAACCTTCATTATTTTAATGGGAAGAGAACTAAGTTGGAAAGTAGTATGAATTACCTTTCTATAGGTGGAAGTATTTACTTGTAGAATTGACTAAAAAAAAATTATTAAATTAAATACCAAAAGAGACATCTAAGAACATAATAAAAAAGTTGTTGATTATTTTTTCCATGCTACCTTAATACTAGATCCGTTGGTTAGGATTCTAAAAGATAGGCGGCGATTTCCCATGAATTGATCATTTAGTGGCAGTTGCAAATTAGTCACACGAATATACGGTTAGACGTGGTTTTCAAGATTCTATATGTAATTCAACATTTAGGTTTTCTTGACAAACTTAGAAGGTCAATAGTTTACGAATATTAATTGGGAACAATGCGAAGGCTCTGCTTAAAGAAGTAGAGCCTTTGTTGGTTAATACTGAATTGATATGGCGGTGCGAATGGTATCGTCGATACAAAGGAGCACAGGCTGCCTTGGGATATTGAAAGACAGTTCTTTTGGTAGTATTTCGACCTTACCAATAATTGTGATTATCGGATCTCCCAATTATTCATCTATTAGATCCATACTATGACTAAATACTGACTTGTTACTTGATATTGATTACCGCGAAAAAATTAATTTTGCACTTCTATGGCAAAAAGAAAAGTATACGACGATAAAGTCAAACTGACTAAGAAGAATATCGGTGACGCTTTAAAAGTATTTAAGTACATAAAGCCGTACATGGGTTACTTCATAGGTGGTATGATATTTTTGGTGTTAGGGTCACTGATGTTTATGGTTTTTCCTGGCGCAGCTGGTGAGATGGCTAATGTAGCTAATGGTACACCTAAGCAAAATTTTGATTTCACCGTTTCCGATTATGGCTGGATCTTTTTAATTGTGGTCGTTGGTCAAGGTGTTTTTTCATATTTCCGTACTGTTTTATTTGCTGTAGTGTCTGAGCGAGGAATGGCTGATCTTCGGAATGATCTATATGCTAAGATTATTACTCAGCGGGTTTCATTTTTTGAAGAGCGAAGAGTAGGAGAGTTGACCTCTCGGATCACTGCTGATGTAGAGCAATTACAAAGCGCTTTCTCGGTAACTTTGGCAGAGTTTGTTAGACAGATTATTACTCTGGTAGTAGGTATCAGTATATTGATATATCTCACACCGACACTTAGTTTGGTGATGTTCTTGACGTTGCCGGTAGTTGTGGTCATTGCCATGGTGTTTGGCAGATATATTCGTAAGCTTTCAAAAGAGAGACAAGATCAATTAGCCGAGACTAACACTATAGTCGAAGAGACTTTTCAGTCGTTTACTGTAGTTAAGTCATTTGCCAACGAATGGTACGAGTCTATGCGATATGCCAAATCTGTAGAAGAGATAGTTAAGATTTCATTGAATTTTGCAAAGGTCAAAGGACTATTTTTTGTGTTCATCCTTACAGTATTATTTGGAGCAATATTCTTTATTCTGTGGAAGGGAGCACTTATGGTGCAAGATCCTAACATCGATATGGAAGTAGGAGACCTATTTTCATTCATACTTTATACTACATTCATTGGCGGAGCAATTGCTAGTTTTGGTAGTCTATTCACGTCATTGGCGAGTGCTGTTGGAGCAACGGAAAGAGTGCAGGCTATTTTAGATAGTGAAGGAGAGATCGATATAGACGATTACAAAAATGAGATTGCAATAGACCTTAATGTTGATATTGAATACAAGAATGTACATTTCTCTTACCCTACTCGTAAGGATATGGAAGTCCTAAAAGGGATTAATCTTCATATTAAAGCTGGTGAAAAAGTAGCGTTAGTAGGTCAGTCAGGATCTGGGAAAAGCACGATTATCCAGTTGCTTATGAAGTTTTATGATGTTGATAGCGGAGAAATAATTGTCGGTGGTAAACCTTTAGATACATTCCCATTGACTGCTTATCGACGTGGAGTGGGGGTAGTGCCGCAAGAGGTAATTCTATTTGGTGGTACGATTAAGGAGAATATCCTATATGGTAATCCTAATGCTACAGATGAACAAGTTATCGAAGCTACGAGGCAGTCTAATAGTCAAGAATTCATAGATAGGTTTCCTGAAGGTCTAGAAACTATAGTTGGTGAGCGTGGTATAAAGCTTTCAGGAGGTCAGCGCCAAAGGATAGCCATTGCAAGAGCTATCCTCAAAGATCCGAAAGTATTATTATTGGATGAAGCTACCAGTTCATTAGATGCTGAATCTGAAAGGGTCGTACAAGAAGCTCTCGATAGGCTGATGCAAGGTCGTACATCTATTATCATAGCTCATAGATTATCTACGATACGTGATGTGGATCGTATCTATGTATTAGATCAAGGTAAGATCGTAGAGCAAGGAACGCACGACGAGCTATATGCTAAAGAAGAAGGCGCCTATCAGCAGTTGGCTAAGTTGCAGTTTGATAAATAGTTTTTTGGTTTGCTAATGTTAAGTAGCAATTGATCGAAAAGCTAGTTGTGTTCCGTTGAAAGCAAATATGACTGCGTAGATCATTGTTGAATGATGGTCAATGCTAAATTATACTTGAACCTGTAGTCTTAACTTTCAGATGTAGTCACATTTGCCCACTATTATCAGTAACATTTGTATCTAAACTACAGTTATACTATAGGTATATAGACAATATAGAGGTTAATAAAGTCAAAATATCTATCAATCATGAAGTAGATAAGTACTAAGTATTACCTTTATACATATAGAAATGATTTATTATGTATTAATTATTGATTTGAAAGTTATTGATTTCCAATGCGTCATTATTAATGGCCCTCTAGTTGAGGGGATGGATATGTAATATCGATTGATATTTAGAGAATAGCATTTTAACTAAGTTAAATTAGTGCAAATGCGAAAAAGATAACAAATAAAACTTTATCATTTTATGAAGCAAATACTCCTCGTGATAGCTATGGTTTGTACTACTTCCATGCTTAATGCTCAATTTGGTTATGGATTTACAATTACCAATGATATCTACAATTGGTACCAAAATCCAGTAAGCATAGGACCGAATGACCAACCTTTAGACATACATGAAGGAAATGGCTCTTTATTACTTAATCTTGGTATCGGCCCAAAAATATGGATTGGTGCGCCTAATTTTTCTTTTTCACTAGAGACTCAGGCCAAAATCGGTTTTCTAGGATTAGCCGTAAAGGACTATAAAGGATTAGGGAATCATGCAATTCCTGTGATTGGAAGATTTAATTTTGGTGGCTTGTCAGGATTGGATAGAGAAGGAAAGTTTGGTTGGTCTATAGGTGGTGGTTTACAATGGAATAAAACAGAAATATATAACACTCTCAATGACTATACAGAAAGAGGAGTAGACAGAAATTACTTTAGAACTTATGTAGGTCAAGTGGGCTATGGTTTCGGTCTGAGTGGATTTACTATTCATGGAGTATTGAGAGTAGGTTATGATCCGGACACAAAGGCACGTTCTTTTAATTTGGCCCTACAATACGATTTCAATATTCCTAATCTGAAGAAAATATCTAATCCGGAAAGTGAATTGTAGTACTGGTTTTTATCATAGTGCAAACCAATTTCAAGGACTGATTTTTAATACCAAAGTATGTCTATAGCTTCGTTACAATCCTTCAATACTTTTGGAGTAGATGCACAATGCAGGAATCTGATAAAGATTTACAGTGAGCAAGATATCTATGATACTTTACTTACTTATAGTGCACCATACAAAGTCATAGGAGGTGGGAGTAACATTTTGCTCGCAGGAGATGTCGAAGCGACTGTAATGCTAAATCAAATCAAAGGCATACAAGTTGTTGATGAAGATGAAAATCACGTTCTTGTAACTGTTGGAGGAGGAGAAAATTGGCACAATTTGGTACTTTGGTCTATCAATCACAAGTTGTCGGGTTTACAAAATTTATCGCTTATTCCTGGCTCCATTGGAGCTGCACCTATTCAAAATATTGGAGCTTATGGCGTTGAGCAATCTGCCTGTTTTCATAGCTTGAGAGCGATCTCTTTGACTACAGGTATTACCAAAGTTTATTACAAGGAAGACTGTAAATTTGGATATCGCGATAGTATATTCAAAAAAGAAGATGCAGGGAAGTATATTATTACTCATGTATCCTATATGCTCAGTAAGAAAGTTGATATCAATGTAAGTTATGGAGCAATAAGTACCGAGCTCACAAATAGGAAGATAGAGACTCCAACTCTTAAGCAAATTAGTGATGTGATCTGCGACATTAGAGTATCTAAGTTGCCTGATCCATTGGTAGTAGGTAATGCAGGTAGTTTTTTTAAAAACCCAATTGTTACCGTAGAGATATACGAATCATTGCTTGAGAAATATCCAGAAATAGTAGCATTTCCATTTGGAGAGCAAATGAAGTTGTCGGCCGGATGGCTGATAGATAGAGCCGGCTGGAAAGGCCATAGTCAAAATGGAGCTGCAGTCTATAAAAACCATGCACTCGTACTCGTCAATGATGGTACGAAGAACGGTGGAGATATCTGGCAACTCGCTATGGATATACAAGCAGATGTGAATGCCAAATTTGGAGTGGTTATAATTCCAGAGGTGAATGTATGGGGGATGATCGGTATTGACCTATCTGAGTAGTATACGATAGGCTTGAAGTATTGAAGAATTAGGGTCAACCTAAGTTCTCATTTGCCATCGATGAAGTATAAGAATTGATAAAAGTGGATATAACATTATAACAACTTAACTATTCCATATGTGTTAGATGGCATAGTTCGCTTTGGCAACAACCCCTTATCTTAATTTATTTATATATCGACTATTTATTTTGCGCGTTATCTACTTATCTCGACCTATTACTCCTTGATGGGTCATGTTGCTCATGATTGTTTGACATTGATTTGAGTTATCTGCGCAGATATCGACTTTCTCGCAATCCCAAAGATGTAGCGCTATGTCAGCACAAGGATTATCATACATAAAGTAATCGCTGCCTTCGTGTATAAACCAAAGAAGATAATCTTGACATTCGCTCTCGATTACACCATTGTAATGTTCCATTTCTAGCATTTGAATCATATTGTCTATACATACATCAGTCTCCGTTTCTGGTGGACTACAAGACGAAATGACAAAAACGATAATTAAGAAGATCAAATTTTTCATAATAACTATTTAGTATTGGTATTGTATATCTAAAGACTATACATTATTCTTAAGGGTTGGGGCAAAGTTGAAATGATTACCTTAATATTGTAATATAAGCTAGTTAGTCCTGTATTTTGATAATAAATTCTCATAGGTTTGCGTCTTAATACGGTTGACTCTTAGTTGAGGCATATTTTTAGTGAATTAGATATAATATAAGCATGAAGATTACATACATATTAGCCATATTTTCATTTACCTTATTAATGACAAGCTGTGGATCAGGGAAGTATGCCACCAAGGCCAAAGATGGAGAGGTAGAGATGTCTCTCAAAAAAGGAATGTGCTTTGGTAAGTGTCCTGTATATAATTTAAAAGTAATGAAAGGTGGAATGGCCGAGATATCTGCTCAAAAGCATGTCCAAGGTAAAAAAGGTCTTTACCGAAAAAAATTAGATAAGAACGCATACAATGATCTTCTCAAAACATTTAAAGAATCAAATTTTACTCAATTCCCTGCGGATTATAAGTCCAATATACCTGATTTACCTTTGGTGACGATAGGATATGTGGTTGAAGACACCTTAGCACTTGTCCGTGGTAAAGAAGAGAGACCTTCTTCACTCATGCAATTGCAATACAAGTTGGAGAAGTTGGCTCAATCTGAAGGGTGGGATTTGATTGAAGAATATACAAGGCCAGATGTAAAAGTAGAAGAGGAAAAGCCAACCTACATTTTATCAGAAATCATAATCTTGCCTAGCCCAGGTACAATGTTACCAAAATGGTTTAAATCATATGAAGAGTATGGATTACGAGTACTTAAGAGACTTACTCCAAATCAAAATTACTGGCTTATCACCTATGATGAAGGCAAAGTAAAGCCAGAGAAAATATTAACAATGCTTAAAGCCGATGACGCAATATCTGAAGCTGAGTTCAATAAAGAAACTTCTAAAAGGGATCGTTAGTAACAAGTTAAGTACATAAAATATGAGATCACATTGGTGGAAAATATTAGGAGCTATTATCTTTCTCTATGTCATTATAGTGGGTATGTGTACTCCTATGAAACCAGGGTTTACTGGAGACGTAGTTCCTTTTCTGCACAAAGCTGGTACTCAAGCTAAGTTTTCGGTTACTGGATACAATACACACTTTACGCAGCCTGATACCAAGGCTTGGCTCAAGTTAGATTCTAGTTCTGTTATAGAGATTCAAGTAATTAATGCCAAATCTGACGTCGACGCTGTTTTTAGTGTACAATTACCGAACAATTTACCTACAATAGATAGTACGATAGATGCAACTTTGTTAGTTTCAAATAGTTTGGATGGCACCGCGATACTTCCAGGTGCTCTATTTATTACGCAGTCGACTATTGATCCTTCAGTAAAGAGCTATAATAATATTTCCAATATTGATTTTCCAAAGTACGATGGATTTGCATTTCCATTTAGATCTACATTGCATGAGACGGTAAGAAATACATTCTTCCATGTCGCTATATGGTTTGCTATGTATACAGTACTTATTGTTGGTCTTATATATAGTATAAAGTATTTGGTCAAGCCTAATATGCGTAATGATATCATTGCTAGTTCTTTTACTGAAGTGGGAGTCTTACTAGGCTTTATGGGAATATTTACTGGTAGTGTTTGGGCGAGATTTACATGGGGTGCATTCTGGACACCTGATGTCAAACTCAATACTGCAGCGTCGTTCATATTAATATACTCTGCATATCTAGTATTGCGCGCTTCCATGCCAGATCAAGATCGTAGAGCAAAGGTATCGGCGGCATATAACATTTTTGCGTTTGCGACAATGGTACCATTGATTATAATCATACCTAGGCTAACGGATAGTCTTCATCCTGGTAATGGAGGTAATCCTGCTTTAGGAGGTGAAGATTTAGACAATACGCTCAGAATGGTTTTTTATCCTGCAATCATTGCACTCACTCTATTGTCAGTGTGGATATCGACACTAGTGTCTAGATTAAGATTATTGAAAGATAACTATATGAGTCGGAGATAGTGTATAAAATACGTTATCTATAGAACAGACAGTTATGTAATTTTTATTAAAAAATACTTTGGTAGTCAAAAAAAAGAGGCGATTTTAGCCGAATCAATCATAACGATGAAAAACAAACAATTCCTATTTAGTATCCTTTTTGTGATACTTTCTATCAATCTTTTATCAGCCGAGTCAGGTTCGATAGATTTTCTACGTAGTACAGGTAAGATATATAGTGTAGTTGCCGTTATTGCGGTAATCTTCATAGGTTTAGTTTGGTATCTATTTAGATTGGATAACAAATTAACGAAACTGGAAAAAGAAATTTACAATGAAGAAAAAAGATAATCTCAGTTTTTACGAAAACGTTCAGCGTAACTTCGATAAGGCTGCTGCTCATCTAACATACCCAAAAGGTATTCTTGAGCAGATCAAAGAATGTAATGCTGTATATCAGATGCGTTTTCCTGTAAAGGTCGGTAACAAAATAGAGGTTATCGAAGCGTATCGTGTACAACACAGTCACCATAGATTACCAACAAAAGGAGGTATCAGATTTAGCCATCACGTAAATCAAGATGAAGTAATGGCACTCGCTGCACTTATGACATACAAGTGTGCTATTGTAGATGTACCATTTGGTGGCGCTAAGGGTGGAGTAAAGATTAGTCCAAGAGAATACTCAGTAGAAGCATTAGAAAAGATAACTCGTAGATATACTGTAGAGTTAATTAGAAAGAACTTTATAGGACCTAGTAATGATGTACCTGCACCTGATTATGGAACAGGTGAACGTGAGATGGCTTGGATCCTAGATACATACGCTACATTTAAAAACGGTAGTGAAATAGATGCTGCTGGATGTGTTACTGGTAAGCCAGTGAATCAGAGTGGTATCCAAGGTCGTACTGAGGCTACAGGTAGAGGAGTATTCTACGGATTGAAAGAGATCTGTGATGATAAGGATATGATGAAGGAGTTGGGCATGGATATGGGAATCGCTGGTAAGACTATGGTAATCCAAGGTATGGGTAACGTAGGGTCTTATGCCGGATCTATATCTCAAAACGAAGGTGATGTAAAGGTAATAGCGGTATCAGAGATAGAAGGAACAATCCACGACCCTAACGGATTAGATATGGATAAGCTGATTAAGTACAGAAAGAAAAATGGTACTATCATTGGTTTTGGAAAATCGAAAGCCCTCAAAGTAAGAGAGGATTGGGTAGGTTTAGAATGTGATATTCTTGTGCCAGCAGCGCTTGAGTCACAGATACATAAAGGGAATGCAAAGCAGGTCAAAGCTAAGATCGTAGCAGAAGCTGCAAATGGTCCTGTAACCTCTGAAGCTGAGGATATCCTCAATAAAAAAGGAGTATGTATCCTACCGGATATGTATCTTAATGCTGGAGGTGTAACTGTTTCTTACTTTGAATGGTTAAAGAACTTATCTCACATGAGATTTGGACGTATGGAGAAGAGGTTTAATCAAAATACTTACAATAAACTACTTAACTCTGTTGAGGAATTGACGGGTAAGTCAGTAAGTGCAAGAGATAGAGCTATGCTTATCAAAGGTGCTGATGAGGTGGATTTAGTAAGATCAGGATTAGAGGAGACGATGATCAACTCTTACCAACAGTTTATCCAGATTTATAAAAGAAGAAAGAATATCACTGACTTGAGAACAGCAGCATTTGTATGTGCGCTTAATAAAGTGGCAAATGACTATACTACATTAGGTGTATTCCCATAGCGGATAATAAGGTTTAAAATAATACTTAGGAGGTTCTTTTCTACTTGGAAGGAGCCTCTTTTGTTTTTATGGGAGATGAAGGGACAAGAAAAAAAGGTTAAGAACCTGATGATGCTCTTCACTGCTTGGATTGCTGCGGTGTAGTCCATTGAACGAGAGCTCTAATCATGATTGATCGAGCCCTTTTTAATAATAAAAAAGAGCCACAACTTTCATTGTAGCTCTTGATGTATTTCTGTGAGTCTTACGATAGTCATCATGATTATAGAGTCTAGCTACTTCCATGACGAGAAAATGTATAGTTCTAGACTATCGATGCCGCGTGTACTTCGTTAAGTATTTTTGTGGCTGAATCTAAAATTGCTGTGTCCGAAAGGTTGACAAAGCCACCATTAGGGCCTGGCCTTACATGCTTGTCTACGATTTGACCTTCATCGTACTTTTTAGCACCAAAGTAATTTCTTACTGTTTGCTCGGTGATATTGAGCTCGTTAGCTATTCTTGAGACACTACCTGTTGGAAGTTGGTGCTTGATTCGTCTCAATTCTGAAAATGTAATATTCATACACGGTTAGGTTTTGTACTAATTAAGATTCTATACGTGAAATATAAAATGTCATTAGTATTAGTGAGGAAATATTGTAGAACGTCTGCGATATTCAACTATTAAGTTGATTAATATGGAAATTAACTTAATTAGCTACGATGTATATTGCACTTTCTAAAATATAAAAAAATATCGAAGGTCGCTAGTAGCGGAGGGTATTAATCCCTAATTTTAACATATTACAATTAATCGCAATGTGTTTATAGGCTTAATAATTTTAAAAGTATCTATAATTGCTCAAGTGCCTGCTTAAAGTCAGCAATCAAATCCTCAACATCCTCTATACCTACCGATACTCTAATCATTCCGCCGGTGATTCCGTTTTCTTCCCTTACGGCTTTGTCTACATTGAGGTGAGAACTGGTAGCTGGATGAAGGACTAATGTATCTACATCGCCTAGGGTAGGAGCGTGAGTACAACATTTGAGTCTATCAATAGTGGCAAGTGCAGCTTCTTGTCCACCGATAACAATGAAGCTTAGCATTCCACCAAATTGTGACATTTGCTTTTTGGCTATATCATGATCTGGATGATCTGATAATCCATTATAGTTAACATGAGTAACCTTATCATGCTGAGATAGGTATTCGGCTATAGTCTGAGCATTACTACTGTGTTTATCCATTCTAAGGGCTAGAGTCTTAAGGCCATTCGATAATAACCATGCATCGAAAGGATTACAAGTACTGCCGTTTAGTTTGAGTGTCTCCCATATTTTTCGACTAGAATCATAGTCAGCTGCGATTATCGCGCCTGCTATAGAATTACCATGACCATTGAGATATTTTGTAGTAGAGTGTATCACATAATCGGTTCCCATGCTAAGCGGACGTTGGAGGTATGGAGTACAAAAAGTATTGTCAATAGCAGTCGGTACACCATACTTAGACGCAATAGAATTAATTGCTTTTATATCTATGCACGCCATTGTAGGATTAGCGGGTGTCTCAAAATAAAGCATTCGAATATTACTATTGTCCTTGAGTATGATTTCTACATTATCTAGGTCTTGTAGATTAGTGAATATCGCATTGACTCCCATTCTTGAAAGTAATTTTTTGAGAAGTTCAGTGCTCCCACCGTATAGATTACCTTGTGTAAGTACTGCATCTCCTGCCTCTAGAGTAGACATCATCAATGTGGTGATTGCTGACATTCCAGAGCTTGTCAAAAATCCATAAGCCTCATTGTCTAGGTCGTAGCCTTCCATTTGAGCAATCTTATTAGCTACGGTATCTATTGTTGGATTGCCATACCTACCATAGACATGACCTTTTTTCTTACCGGTAAATATATCTACTGCTTCTTGAGAATCTTCCATTACGAATGACGAACTTAAGTAAAGGGGTAGTTGATGAGGCTTTGTAGACTCGTTTCGTTTTCCTCCTTTTACACAGTAGCTATTGAGTTTGAGTGGCTTATTCATTTTAGACTTATTTGTGATTTTTATCTATCAAGTTATGAGATTGGAAAGATAGTGATATAGATACTTATCCGGTGAATAAGTGGAAGCAAAGTAAAATGAAAGACAACTTAACAAAGTGCGATTTTGTGCTATAATATTCCATAGTTAGACGTTGGATTACCCTTAACTGCGCGATACTCGTCGAATTTATTGTGTGAGGAATAGTTATATATGATATATTACTTATGTAAAAAACGCTGATAATCTGTAGATTGAGAGATATGTTTCCTAGGATAGAGCACACTTTAGTATGTGCTATTCTTGATGTTGATATAGGGTCTTAAACTGCAGGAAAATCATTATATTTGCGCAGATTTTCGAAGAGATATAATAATAAATAATAATATGGAAGGGAAAGGAATGATTAAGTGGCTCCTAATACTAGTAGCAATTGTTTGTGCAATTCAACTGTTTTATTTTATACCGACAGGTAACGTTGAAAGTGCTGCAGAAGAGGCTGGGTTATTGGCTGGAGATCTTAACACACCGCAATATAAGATTGCAAAAGCTGATTATTTAAATAAAGTATCAGACGAAACTGTGTTGTCGATACCATTTTTAAAGGACTATACTTATAGTGAACTGAAAAGACAACAGCTTGCTTTAGGTTTGGATCTTAAAGGAGGTATGAGTACTGTTCTTGAGGTAGATCTTAGTGAGTTTCTAAATGCACTGGCGGGTGGTAATAATGGCAATGTAGCTTTTAAGCAGGCTATAGTAGATGCCAAAGCGGCTCAGTTAAATGCTCAATCTGACTTCATAACATTATTTGCTGATGCATATATGGCTCAACCAGGTGCAGATAAGCCATCGTTATCTAAGGTGTTTCGAAGAGCGACTGTATTGGGTGATTTCAATTCAGAAACTACTGATGGTGAAGTTATCAAAGCATTAAGAGAAAAAGCGAACGAAACTGTAAGCCTTACTTTCAATAGATTGAAAGAGAGAGTTGACAGATTAGGAGTTGCTCAACCTAATCTATCATTAGATGCAGGTAGAGATCTTATCTTAGTAGAGTTACCAGGAATAGATAACCCTGAGCAAGCAAAGAAATACTTACAAGCCAGTGCGGCACTTGAGTTCTGGGAAGTATATCAGACTAATGATCAAGGTATTGTTGCTACATTCAGAGAAGCGGATCGAAGATTAGACGATGGATCGACTATCAAGGAGGAGGCTGTAATCGAAATGGATACTACTTTTACTAAGCAGTATGATGGCGAAGGAAATGAAACTGGAGTAGTAGATACTACTTTTACGCCTAAGGCTGGAAGTGAGTTATTGAACCAGGGGCCTTTATTATCAATGTTATCTCTTAACGCTGGTAACTATTCACCGACTGTTATGGGAATCGCTGATCAGTTCGATAAGAAGAAAATCAATAAATTACTAGCAAAGACAGAAATTAGAGCTTTATTTCCTAAAGATTCAAGATTTGCATGGTCATATAAACCACATGAAAACATAGATGGTCTAGTAACGAAGAAGTATGAGTTATCTCTACTAAAAACGGTACCAGGTAGTGATAAAGCGCCTCTAGAAGGAGATGTGGTTGTAAAAGCATCATCCGATACTGACCCAACTACTGGAGAAATCGGAGTAGCACTTTCTATGAATCCTAAAGGAGCAAAGAAGTGGGGTGAGATGACAACGAAAGCCGCTCAGCAAGGAAATAGATGTATCGCTATCGTATTAGATAGTATGGTAGTTTCTGCACCTAGAGTAAATGTTCCTATTACAGGAGGTAATTCATCTATAACAGGAAGTTATACGATTGACGAAGCAGTACAATTTGCTAACGTATTAGAAGTAGGTAAGTTACCTGCCAATCTGACGATCGTTCAGAATAATACTGTAGGACCTTCATTGGGAGCTGAAAACATTAGTAGATCAATCTGGTCATTATTGATTGGATTTGGACTTTTACTTTTATTCATGGTATTATATTATGCAGGCGGTGGATTGATCGCGATTGGAGCATTGTTACTTAACTTATTTTTCATCTTCGGATCTTTATCATCATTTGGTACAGTATTGACACTTGCGGGTATTGCTGGGGTTGTACTTACTATTGGTATGGCCGTGGATGCATCTGTAATCATATATGAAAGAATCAAGGAAGAACTGAGAGCTGGTAAATCTAATTTAGCAGCTATCCAAGATGGATTTTCTAATTCTTATTCTGCGATTATCGATGCCAATGTAACTACGATCTTAGTAGCTGGAGTATTAGCATACTTTGGATTAGGACCTATCAAGGGTTTCGCCATCGTATTGATTATCGGTGTGATCTGTTCATTATTTACTGCAGTACTTGTAGGTAAAATGATTATTGATTGGTATACTAAGGATAAAGGAAATGAGCTTTCTTTCTGGACTGGATTTAGTAAAGATAAATTTGCTAATCTTAATATAGATTGGATGGGTAAGCGTAAGATTGCTTATGTTATATCAGGAATATTTATAGTAGCTGGTTTAGCTTCTATCTTCACTAGAGGATTTGATCTTGGTGTAGATTTTAAAGGAGGATATGCTTATAATATCCAATTCGCTGAAGGGTCTAATGTAGATTCAGAAGCGATCAAGGTTGGCTTAGGAGAAGTATTAGGTGCAACTCCAGAAGTGAAATCTGTAGACTCTGACAATACACTTAGGATATTAACTGCTTACCTGATAGATGATAATTCTGAAGGTGTGGATAAAAGAGTAATGGAGAAGATCTTAGAGGGTCTTAATAACGTGACTGGAGCAAGTACTACTTATGACCAATTTGTAAGTTCTAGCTCGGGTGATGACGTAACTCATATTACTCAGAGTAATAAGGTACAGCCTACAATTGCAGATGATATTAAGAAGAGTTCTAAATATGCAGGTGTAATTGCATTAATTCTGATCTTCTTATATATATTCTTGAGATTTAACAAGTGGCAATATTCACTTGGTGCAGTTGCAGCCTTGGCTCACGATGCATTAGTTGTATTAGGAATCTTCTCACTCTTAAACGGAGTTTTACCTTTCGCATTATCTGTAGATCAAAACTTTGTAGCTGCCATCTTAACAGTAATTGGTTACTCGATAAATGATACGGTAGTTGTATTCGATAGAATTAGAGAGTATATGGGTATCTATACTAACAAGCCTAAAAATGAGGTAATTAATATGGCGGTAAATTCAACATTCTCAAGAACGTTGATTACTTCTTTCACTACTTTACTAGTAGTACTTATCTTATTCATATTCGGTGGAAGTGCGATTAAAGGATTTGCATTTGCATTAATCATCGGTATCGTAGTAGGTACATATTCATCAGTATTCGTCGCGACACCAATCGTAAGTGATCTTGCTGATAACTTAAGAACAAATAGAAGAGCTAACTCTGGATCGTCTTCATCAAAGAAGAGCGGAGGAAGTAGCTTCGGAAGATCTGCAGCTGCTGCAGCTTCTGATAGCACAGCAAGCTAGGATATAATAATCATCCCAATGATTAGAAGCCTTCTCACAGCAATGTGAGAAGGCTTTTTTTGTTTGATGCTGATTGTTCAATTTTTTTGTCGCATATAATCTATCCTACAAACGCGGTATTTTATAGGATTACACATGGGTTTATTCATGATATTCTATAAAAGTAGTTGCATAACTAAAAATTTAGTTATATACTTGTATTCATAGTTTCACATTTAGTCAGCCATTAAATTAGAATTAGATGGAAAAATTAACCAAAGCAGAAGAAGAGATCATGATCATGATCTGGAATAGGGGAGCGTGCACTATTAGCGATCTGATGTCAGATATGAAAGATCCTAAACCAGCGCAAACAACGGTATCGTCGTTTGTACGTATTCTGGAGAAAAAAGGCTTTGTAGATCACAAAGCTTATGGACGCACCTATGAGTACTTTCCAATATTGGAAAAGTCAGACTATTCTAAAGGAAGATTAGGAAGTCTGGTATCTGATTACTTTGAGGGATCTATGAATGAGTTAGTTTCATTTATAGTGAAGGAGAATAAAATGAGTATTAAAGAAATGCAATCACTCATCGATAAGATTAAGGATGATAAAGAATAGAACAATAATCTCTAGATGATTATATGCTTTAAAAATCTCACCACAAAATAATTAGAAAATGATAACCTATTTGATTCATACTTCTTCCATCTGGGCGGTGCTCTATATTACTTATAAAGTATTATTGAGCAAAGAAAAATATTTTGTACTTAATAGAGGATACTTGCTCTTTTCTTTAGCACTAGGTCTACTCTTGCCATTAGTGCAATTTATTAATTTCTCCACTGATCAAATGATACCTGAAATATCTTCGTTGTATCATCAGCAAGTTGATTACATTTCACAATTGACTACATCGGTGTCTACGGTTACTACCGAGTCAACTTCTATTAACTGGACATCGATACTGTTTGTATTGATCAGCTTGGGAATGACCTTAATGTTTATTAGAAATGTTATTGCAGGATTTAAAATTAGGTCACTTTATCTAGGGTCTGAAAAATATCGACATGTAGAATTTACAGAGGTTAGAACTAAAAAAGATCACTTGCCTTTCTCATTTTTTCGATATATATTTTTCAGCACGGTCAAATTAAAGGAAGAAGATAGACTTACTATACTCAATCATGAGATTCATCATGTTAGAGCGAAGCATACTTGGGATGTACTTTTTGTAGAAGCGATTAAAGTATTTTTTTGGTGGAATCCATTGGTGTATTTATACAAGAAAGCAATCACCGAAAATCATGAATATGCTGCCGATCACGCAGCTATTAAGCAAGGGTCAAGAAAGGAATATTGTGCACTACTTCTACAGTCTAATATGCCAGGAATCAATCTAGGTATAGGACATCCTTTTTTTCAAACGTACATCAAAAAAAGAATAGATATGATGTATCGAAAGAATTCATCGTGGAGGAGCTATTTGAAATTTTTATTGCCTGCATTGGCTATCGTTTTTATGGCATTCGTAATCAAAGAAGATAAATATGAATTGGATTATTTGCTAGATTCGTATAACATAGATTTATTTGTGGATAGTGACTATTTGGAATCTGGAGTTGATTATACTATAGATAGAATAAGAAAAAAAGTAGTGATTACCAATCCAAAATATACAAGTCCTTATGGTAGAAGCTATTGTATGCATGCCGTGTACGAAACGAAAAATAAGTCTAGTGTACAAAATGCGCAAAATCAAAAGACTAATGATCGTAAAAAAGATAAGAATGAAAATATTCCTTCTATATCTCCACTAGCACCAAAAACGGTACTTAATAAGAAAGGGCAAAATACCGGATATGGAATACGAATGCATCCCATTCATAAAGTAGACAAATTTCATAAGGGAATCGATCTGGTAGCACATCTTGGCACTCCGGTGTTTGTAACTGCCGACGGAACTGTTACTCAAGTACAATCTAACAAAGGTGGTTATGGCAAGCATATAGTCATAGATCATGGTAATGGTTATACTACGCTTTATGCTCATTTGAACTCATTCAATATAAGGGTAAATGATAAAGTAGAGTTGGGCCAAAAAATTGGATCTGTGGGGAGTACAGGAGCCTCTAGTAGTCCGCATTTACATTACGAAGTTAGATTAGATGATAAGGCAGTCGATCCAGAAAATTATGGAGCTATAGCTTTTGATAATGCCAAAGAGGGTTCACTTCCTAAGAAAGACGAATCTGGTATGATAAAAAAAGTAGATAAGCAGAAGATTATAGAGGGTGCCAAAAAAATGTTCGGTCTTAAAGAAATTCTTCAATTTGAAGAGTCAAACGAAAAACAAAAATCTGTTGAAACTTATGCCAATAAGTTTGGTGTGGTAAATCCGGAAGAAGAGTTTTGGAGTTTTATTCCGATGCTTGGTTTCCCTAAGGACTCATACGATGAAGGGATGGATATATCAGTTACATACAATGATCGGCCACTTACAGAATATGTCGATTATGTCGTAGATGTAGAGAGGGATGAACTGATTGAGCTATTGAAAGATTACGATAAAGATAAAGTTGTGGTAGGATGCAATATGTATAATACACCATCGATGTGGAGGAGGAAAACTCGAGATTGGGAGTATGGTAATGGAGGAAATATAATAAGGTTGGGAATATCGGTGACGAACCCTGAAAAACTTTATGTTGGATTAGAAGATGGAACAAAACTCATCCAAGGAGTAGATTACAATTATACCGCATCTAAGGGTTTTGTACAAATTACAAATCAAGAGATTATAGATGATGCTCCTAAGTTAGAGATTTTAAATAGTCGAGATGAAACAGATGCTTTTGAAAGAAAAGTGCAAGAGAATATTAATCTTTTGAAAACGAAGGGAGATCTTTTTGGAATAGATAAATCAATGGGTGAAAAAGATGTTATTAAATTGGGCGCTAATGTAAAGGATCAAATTTTGGTAACAGTAAATGGTGAAGCGTTGACGGAAGGCGAGGATTATATATTAAATAGAAAATCAGGTGAATTAAGAATTAAAAATTCTAAATTTTTGAAAGGGTATTCAATCAACGTGGAGTTTGTAGCAGATAAATTTAATGGTATAGAATATTCGCTTACTGGAAAGGCGGATATTGCGAAGACGGTTAAGAGTGATATGGTTTATAGTAGTAATTGTAAATCCTGACAGTAAAGAGCGAAATAAAATGTGAAATATTTTAGATATCGCGTAGGAATTTAAAATAGGAATGTGGACGTTTTCAGAAAATAGATTTAATTGAATGAAGAGCTTAGACGAGCAATAGTCTAGGCTCTTTTGCATAAGAACTATGGCGTGAGGTCAATAATATGAAACAAAAAAAATGGGTTTATTGTCGATTTAGGATCTCTTATTCGGTGCTTTGGGAGGTATTTTTAATTTTATACTTAGAGTATATATTGTTAAAATTATAATGCATTGGTTATTTTATTGACTACTTTACGAGAAGAATGGAAACAAACTATTTAATTAACAAAAGGACAGTATTGAATTATCCTTAATACGCAATGCAAAGTATGATCGATAATGGCCTATTAAGAAACCAAATTATTATGAAAAAAACTTTATTTACAATTGTTGCGAGTCTATGCTTCGTATTCATGTATGGACAACAAGGTACTGTAACGGGTACTGTCGTAGATGGAACAGAGGCATTGATCGGAGTATCAATTAGTATTGGTGACTCAGGAAATGGAACGATCACAGATATAGACGGGAATTACATGTTTAGTCTAGATCCAGGAACATATGAAATTACAGCAAGTTATGTTGGGTACGTAAATTCAACTCAAACAGTGACTGTAGCTGCAGGTCAAAAAACTTCAGCCAATTTCCAGATGGAAAATGGTGTATTAGTGGATGAGATCGTAGTAACAGGTACAAGAGCATTTGGTAGAACGAATACAGATTCTCCAGTTCCTGTAGATGTTATAGACGTATCAAAAATCATATCTAGAGGAGGACAAGTATCAGTCAACGAAATATTAAACGTTGCAGCGCCTTCATTTACATCGCAAAGTCAAACGGTAGCAGATGGTACGGATCACATCGATCCAGCCAGTCTTAGAGGCCTAGGACCGGATCAAGTACTGGTATTGATCAATGGCAAGAGACGTCACAATACTTCATTACTTAATATTAATGGTACTGTAGGCGCGGGTTCTGTAGGTACGGATATGAATGCTATTCCAGCCGCGGCAATCAAAAGAATAGAAGTTCTAAGAGATGGTGCAGCTGCTCAGTATGGATCTGATGCAATTGCAGGGGTTATCAATATTGTACTTAAAGAAAAGACAGACGGACTAGAACTAGGAATTACAACAGGTAGTAATATCAGTAGTCTAGGTAATCATCAAGAAGGTGGAATGGACGGTGAAAAAGTCCAAGTGGATGCAAGTTATGGACTTCCATTAGGTGACAAGGGAGGATATATCAATCTTACAGGATCTCTAGGAACAAGAAATCCAGCCTTAAGAAATGCAACTAACTTAGAAAAGTTATTTGATATAGATAATACTGCAGAAAGAGTTTATCTAGAAAATAATCCAACAAGTACGGTGGCAGATATGACGTCGAATGACTATGCTGGAATTATTGCAAGTCTACCACAAAACTTCATTGATGCTGCGGCAAATGAAGATTACAATGCTCTTGATGATTTAGAGTTAGCAGCAAGAGGTCAGACAAGAAGCGATTACAGATTTAAAGTAGGAACAGCTAAGCTTCGTGAAGGAAAGGCATTTTTAAATATGTCTATTCCATTAAGCGAAACCGCTGAAGTATATGCATTTGGTGGAATCGGATCAAGAGAAGGTCTCGCATTTGGTTTTTTGAGAGAAGCTCACAGACCGAAAGCTAACACTGCAGCAAATGTAAACGGATTCCTTCCTGGTATCCAATCAAATATTACTGATAAGTCTTTAGCTTTTGGTATTAAGGGTACTTATAATGGTTGGGATGTTGATTTCTCAAATACATATGGTTCTAATGACATGAGTATGACGGTAGTGAATTCTACTAATGCTAGTTTAGGTGCAGCATCTCCGTCGACTTTTGATGCTGGGGCATTCGGATTTCAACAAAACACTTCCAATTTAGATTTTTCAAGAAAGTATGATGGTATCATGTCTGGATTGAGAACTTCTTATGGAGCTGAATATAGAGTTGAAGGATTTAGTATCGATGCAGGAGCAGAAAACTCTTACGCAACGTATGATAATAATGGTATACCCACTGTAGGTGGTGTAGGAGGCGCTACAAATGCTCAAGGAGAATCACTTGATGGAGCTGCTCAAGTATTTGGTGGATTTACTCCAAATAATGCACTTAGTAAGTCAAGGAATAGTATAGCAGGTTATGCAGACTTTGAATTGGATGTTACAGATAGAATATTGGTTGCCTTAGCTACTAGATATGAAGATTTCTCTGATTTCGGAAATACTTTCAATTACAAATTAGCTTCAAGAGTAAAAGCAACGGATAATATTTCAATACGTGGAGCGTACTCTACAGGATTTAGAGCACCATCGTTACACCAACAGTTCTTTAGTCGTAGTAGTACTATTTTTGATGCCAACGGTGTGGCACAAGAAGAAGGATTATTTACTAATGATAGTAGAGCAGCACAGCTTATCGGAATAGATAAGTTGAAAGAAGAAACTTCTCAAAGTATCAGTATAGGAGCTACAGCGAAGCACGGTGGATTAAGTCTGACTATCGATGCATACCAAATTAGTATCGATGATAGAATCATTTTATCTGGAGCATTTTCAGATGGTGGAAATGAAGAATTAGCAGGTTTGTTTAAAGCTGCTGGTGCGGGTAGAGCAAGATTTTTAGCCAATGCAATTGACACAAGAACACAAGGAGTAGATATCGTATTAGGTTATAGATTTACAACTGAGAGTGGACTTTTATTAAACAATAGTCTTGCAGCTACATTTTCTAAAAATGAAGTAGAGAATATCATGGTTCCTGAAAAAATAGCAAATGCGGGAATATCAGGTGATTTCTTTGATGGCCAAGAAGAAGCGTTCCTTACGCTTGCTCAACCGAGAAGTAAGTTGACACTATCTAACACTTTATCATTAACAAACGGTCTAGATATATCTCTTAGAAATGTTTGGTACGGTTCAGTAACTGATCCAGATGATTTCTCTGGTGACGCTAGAGTAGATGGTACTGAAGTATCAGAAGATGCATTGTATGACGCAAAGCTTATTACTGATTTATCTTTAAGTTATCCTGTAACTGATGGGTTTAGAGTGACTCTAGGTGCTAACAATCTTTTAGATGTTTATCCTACAGAAAATAGAGCAGGTGGACAATCTAATGCATCTTTCCCATATTCAAGAAGAACATCTCAATTTGGATTTACTGGAAGATATGCATTCTTGAAATTAGCTTTCAATTTATAAAATTGAATTTAAGTTTTCATAAAATTGTCATGATTTAGGAATGATGATTTTAAGAAGCTAGAATATAATTGACTCTGATGATCTTAGGATTGTCAGGGTCTTTTTTTTGTTCCAGCCGTGAATTTATTTGATTGACTCTGGAGATCGAAACATATTGAGGGTAGGAAGGTAATAATGATAGAAAGTGTACGCATGTTTTAGAAACGCACTTATTTATTGATTAGGATTTTCTTCTTCAAAATATATGTCTTTGTCAACTTAGAAGTATCTATAATTTCATTTTTCTCTTGGTCCAATAGATCCATTTGACTATTTGCAAGAATGTAGAAATCATTTCCTACGATCGAGAAAGTAGTTGGGATTTTCATCTTCTCATGGAAAACTATAACAGGGTCCATATTGCCAAATTCAGTTGCGTCATCGATCAGATCTAGACTGTATAATCCATGTTGGCTTTTGTCTTTGATTCCATTTACGATGAAGTATACTTTTTCATTATGATATTTGATGCCGTCTATTCCTCGCTCTGCAGTAGGGGAGTGTAAGGTGTTTAGTATTCTCTTTTGCTTGATATCAACGATGCGAATACCATGAGAATAGGAATCCACAAAGAGTTTTGATTGGTCATCTGAGATTGCGATGCCGTTAGGGTTTTCTATTTGTTCGTCTACCAAGAATGTATTGATAGTATGTGTATCATGATCGTAGAAGTATATTCGGTGATGATCTGTATCTGTGATATAGCAGTTTCCGTCTTTGTCTATGGCAAGATCATTAAAGAAAGTCTTACCGAGACTATCTGCCCGGAAGGATAAATCTCGATCGGTGTCCATGTTTTTGATGTAGAGCATGGAGAACGAATCTCTATCGTAATTACCTAATGCATATAACTGGTTACCGTAAATGTCGATACCTACTCCTTGAGAATAGCCATGCTTTGATATATTGAAGATCACGTCTAAGCTATTATTGAATACATCATATTTCACTAATTGATCAAAGTGCAGACTACTGATGTAAATATCATTAGTCTTTGGGTGCACTGCAATACCTTCTGGTATAGTAGCTAGATCAATGGGAAGTGTAATAACTTCAATTTCTGAGCTATTGCAGCCTACCAGAATAATCGATATGAGGAATATTAATAATCTCACGTAAAGTGCTTCGTTGTTTTATGATTTCCTATAGAGGCAATAGGCGGCAAAACCCATCTCTCCTTAGTAAACTGATAAGAATGTAGCCGAAAGCGCTCTTAGGTGGCGCCTCTGGCGCTGCAGTAGTGTATTCTGATCTACTTACTGGTTAATGTTATGGAATCTGTTCTCATCATCCGCTCTATGGTCTACGCAAATATAGTGAATGAAAGCGCCTTTCTTAAAATCCGATTCTCCAACTTAGATTAATGGTCCTTCCTAATAAACTGCTATCGCTTCCAATTACAGTGTTGAGAGGAGCTTGATTTTGTTCGATGGTAGTAGTTACAGATTGTACATACTTTACATTCTGATTGTTGAGCGCATTGAAAAGAGCAATCGAAATACTAGAGTTCAATTTAGAAACATTGAAATCAAAAGTAGCGCTCAGATCTATTCTTTGATTTGCAGGTAATCTGGTGAATCGTTGATCTGGATTAGATTGAGTGATATTACCTTGCTCACCCAATGTCTGGATATCTGTGTATCTTCTTCCGCTGATGTAGACTGTATTAGCTCCCCATGTTATGTTTCCAGTTTTAAAAGTATTGATCCATTTCAATTGATGACGACGATCGTCTTCAGTAGGGAAGTACTTATTCCTCGCGATCTCATCGAATCTTTGTGTGCTTTTACTAAGCGAGTAACTTAGATAAGTATCATACTTTTTATAACCTGTGCTGAGTAACACATCTATACCAAGAGAGATGCCATCTCCTTTGAATAATTGATAGTCTCTCGCTTGATTGGTATTAGCCGATCCATTGCCGGGATTAAGTACGGCATACTCTACCTTACCTTCCATTTGTTTGTGATAAGCCTCTACATCTATGGTGAACCCACCAAACCTTGCTGTACCACCTATCATCATATTGTGAGACTTGAGTACTGGAATATCGTTTTGTCCTGCACTTACCCAAATCTCCATGGGTTCGCCTCTATATTCATAGTGAAATTGTCTTACAAGTTGCTGATAATATCCATAGGATACTTTAGTAGAAATACGATCAGTGATAGAGTAGTTAAGTAATGCTCTTGGTGAAAAGTAACTCCCTCGATTGAGATCGAAATAACTTGCACGCAATCCAGTATTAAGGAATAACTTATCTGTCAATTGCCCTTTGTATCCGGTATATATTGCAGACTCATAAAATACCTTTGCGCCTTGGAATTGAATATTTCTATTCTCTTCGATTTTATAGTGAAGATCATGCTGTGTGGCAGATAATCCTATTTGGAATGTTTGCGACCCTATCGTATGAGAAAGATGACTATCCACGCCAGTTTCAGTAAGGTTATTGTTTTGTTTAGACCTTACTTCACTAATGTTACTCATTGGAGGTGGACCTTGCATGTTTCCTTTGGGCATAGCATCTATGCGATAGTCGTTAGTTATTTCATTGTCGTATCGTGAATAATATAACCCAGTGTTCCAGTGAGTAGATGCAGATATTTTCATTTTGTAATCTATGCCCATAGCAGTATTATCCCAATAAGCTTGTTCATTGGCCATTAACTCGATACGATCTTTTTGACTGTCTTCTAATTTCCGGTCATAGATATTAGAAAGTCGGTCTGTACTCTTGTAAAACTGTATGCTCAATACGTCTTTTTGTCTAAATCTAGTTTGCAATTTGGCATTGATGTCGTAAAAACTAAATTGCGGATCTGTAGATTGATTCATCTTAGGATCACGAAAATTATCCACAGTTTCAGGTTCTGCAGATTCGGGTGCAAACGTATTGAATTGCGAATTACTTACGTTACCGATTGTAGATCTTCCAGCCACAACAATCATAGTCTTCTTTGACAAGGGAATCGTAGCATCAGCAGAGACTGTCAATAGATTGACTTCTATATTTCCTTTGGCTTTTTGCGCTTGACGATCACTACTATATAATTCTACTACGCCACCAGTCTTTCCATCGTATTGTAATGGATAGTTGTTTTTATAAATATTGATAGAATCTATGAATGAAGTATTTACACCGCTAAAAATTCCGTAATAATGACTCGAATGGTAGATAGGTAATCCATCGATTATGATCATGGTCTCATCACTATTACTTCCTCTGATTTTAATTTTAGCTGAAGCATCATCATGTGCAGATATGCCAGGAAGCAATTGTAGTTGTCTCGAAAGATCACTTCCGACGACTCCAGATGTTTTATCGTTTAGCTGATTTTGATTGAGTCCAATACTGTTGTTGATCTGATTCACCTTAATAGGTTTTTGTCGATTGACTATGGTTACTTCATCGATAGAAAATCCGCCAGATTTCATGGCTACCATTACATAGCTATCTTGGAGTTCGTCGATCTTATAGATGATATCTTCATATCCTAAGGCATGGAAAATTAAGTTCTCGGAAATGTGCTGAGCAGGAATCTCGATGTCAAATCTACCTTGATCATCGGTATATGTTCCTAAGGATGTATTGCTAATCGCTATAGTGGCTAGCTCAAGACCATTATTGCTTTGCCCAGGTTGCGTTACGCGACCTCTTAGGTGAAGGCTTTTGTTGTAATTTTCAGTATTGGTTTCTTGGTAAGCATCCGCTTTACGGACAAGGATATTATTGGACATGATCTTGTATTCCATCTGCTGATTGCTCAATAGATAGTCGAGAACGTCATCGATGGATTCATCTTTGAATGTTACTTCTATGGGTTCTTCCAAGATTGCGGATGTAGCGTATGAAAATCGAATTCCGTACTCTGCTTCTAGTTCTGAAAATACCTCCGATAGACTCAATCCAGAAGCTTGATAATTGACCTTGATGTTATCCATGTCGCTTTGTGCCACTAGGGTAGTGAACAATAATAAAAAGAATAGGCTAAAGATATACTTCATAAAATGTGCTTATTCAGTTACGATGACATTGTTGCCATCTATTGTAAACTTTAAATTTAAAGGCCAGAGTACTTCTGATAATGCAGTCATTTTATCTGTAGTAGTGAAACTTCCTGTGTATTGCTTGTTAATCAATGATTTCGATATTTTAATTTTAATATCTAGTTGTCTTTCTAATTCATTCACTACAATAGCCACAGGAACATTATCATAGGTATAGATTCCATCTTTCCATAATGCTCTATTGTTATTTACTTCTACAGTATCTTGTAATAGATGCTTTCGATCTTTTACAGTTACAGATTGATTGGGTGTCAATACGGTTTTCTGATCTTTAGTGTTTACCGATACCTTACCAGTCTTACAGTAGACATCGAATGCCAGTTCTCTTGTATATACATTGAAGCTAGTACCGAGTACTGTTACATTCCCATTGTTAGTTTCTACTACGAAAGATGATCCCTTCTTAACTTCAAAAAATGCTTCGCCATCGAGCTCTAGAGTACGGTCCGTAGCCCAGGACTCGGTATCGTAACTTAGTTTACTATCAGAATTGAGCTGAACTGTAGATCCGTCCGGTAAAGTGATGGTTTGCACATCTGCATACTGGGTTTGTATGGTAGTATCAAATTTATTATTCATGGTAACCATCATAAAGGCAATGGCCATTACGGCTACTGCCGCCAACCTCAATAGTCCAATTACTTTAGCGTTTGATTTTTTCTTAGGTATTGATTTGACGGTAGACTTCTCTGATTGATTGTCTTTTGATATGCCGTCTTGTATATGAGACCATACTTTCTCTTTGGCACCTTGCTCTACATTAGCTTCTTTAAATGTAATTTGATTTACTAGTGCAATGGCTTTGTCTATATCATCTTTTTTCTCAGGATGCTTTGAAATCCATTCTTCCCAAAAAGTGATGTCTTGAGTATCGCTCCTGCGCACCCATCTTAAAAAAGATTCCTCTTGGGCAAAATCAACAGAATCGTATTCTAGATATTTATTCATTTTAAAATGATTGCTTATTTAGTAAATAACTCTTTTAATAAATTGGATCTATTACTGATCGTATAATCGCTCCGACATAATCCTTCTCCACTTTGCATGATACTCTCACATACTCCGCTCGCATTTTCGGTGTCATTGTGAGATCTACGTAATATGCAATGACCTAATTCATGGAATATTACATATTCTTTTTCTAAGGCATCTAGTCTATTCCAGTTACTTTCATCTACTACTACATCTTTGGATCCATTGGTATAAGATATACATTGTCCTATAGTTCCAGTAGTTTCGATAGTCTGTACATATCCACCGATATCTAGAGTAGATAGATCGATCTCTAGTTGATGTTGTGCAGCCTCTGATACAAACGCATCAAAGTAAACTTGCAATTCAGCTTCGACTATTCTAGGTTCTGCATCCTTTGAGCAGCTTCCCATCAGTAGGCAACTTAAGGCCAATAACAGGTTAGGTATATATCTTTTCATGGTCACTCTTTTCTTATATAAGAGCGAAGTCATTGTTTTGTACTCACTTCAAAGCAATTATTATCATAAGTACTATCAAAAGGATGTGTTTTGATAGTTTTATTAATGCTCTCGACACTAAATTTCTTGCGGATTGATAATTGAGATCCATGATTTCTGATATCTCTTCGTAACTCATGTCGGAGTAGTATTTGAGATATAGTATTTCTTTTTGCCTTGCACTTAGCTTGGTAAACGCGTTCTTCAAGGATTCGCTCTGTTCCGATTTGAGTTCATTGTTGATTAAGATCTGATCTATAGCCAGTTCCGCTTCGAAGTGCATCTCACCTACTTCTTGTTCTGATGTCTTTTTGCTTTTCTTGTTAGAATGGAACAGTCTGCGCTTAAGAGTTACATAGAGATAAGGCTTTATAGCGTCAGTCTCTGATAGTCGCTCTCTGCTATTCCATAGATCGATAAACATTTCTTGGATACAGTCTTCTATGGTATTGAGATCTTTGGTATAGCTCCTACCATACCGATATAACTCATCAAAATAAGTACGATAGATCCTCTCCAGAGCTTGAGAATCACCTGATCTTAATTTATTCCATAATATTTTCTCTTCCATATTCTTCGCTCTGAGGTCCTAGTATATAAGGAACTCTGCTTCAAAGGTATTTTATTAATTGGTCCAGTTTTAATTTTATTGAAAATAAAGTGAGTACAAAATCAAGATTCCTCCCTTATCTCATCAAAGGCGCAATTGTAGCGATGAGATTAGTAAAAATATTTAGCGCTTTATTAACACCAATAATAGAACAATGAAACAGCAAATAATAAACTCTTTAGATATCACAAAACTTATCAATAATGATCCGTCTGAGGTTAAAATTTTTGCCAGAGATGCGACTTCATGGATATACAATACAACCTTTAGTTATGTTCAAAATAAAGAAGACACGGAAGAGATAGTACAGGATACATTGTTATCGGCCTTGTCAGGGTTAAGGCGATTTAAAAATGAATCGAAACTAAGAACATGGGTGTACAGAATAGCTTTAAACAAATCTAAAGACTTCCTTAAGTATAAGTCTAGGAAAAAGAGATCAGGTAAAATGGTATCAATCCATAGAATTGATAATGATGAAAGAGCGCAATATTACGAGCCTACAAATTTTATGCACCCTGGGACAATACTTGAAAGTAAGGAGCAAATGAATATTATGTTTGACGCTATCCAACGATTACCAGAAAAACAAAAATCAGTTCTTATCCTCGCTAAATTGGATAAAACACCGCAAAAAGAAATAGCAGATATGATGGACCTGACTGTCAAAGCTGTAGAGAGTTTGCTGACAAGAGCTAAAAAGAATCTTAGAAAATACTTAGAGTCAGAACAAATGTTAGCAATAAAAAATTAAAACAATTAGTCAGCGTAGATCAAAACTGTATGGTTGAACCAATCATACTATTTCATTATCACATTATAAAATATATACCTTATGACAGATCAAATTAAAATATTTAGAAAAGCAAGTTTCTTTCTTCTAGCGGCCTTTATTATTATGATGAGTTCGTGCAGTAAAGACGAACCGGAAATATCAGATATCGAAAGCCTCGTTGATAGAACAGTTGAAAGTATGCAGCAAGGAGCTATTGGGAAAAATGCGTGTCTTGAATTCGTATTCCCAATAAGCATTCAATTTGTGGATGCGACTACCGCATCTGCAGAAAGTTATGAAGCACTTCACACATTAGTATCTGCATGGTTCGAAGAAAATGGAGTAGAAAAATCAAGAGCTAATAAGCCTCAATTGCTTTTTCCAATCCAAGTGTTGACAGAAGATGGAGAAGTAGCAGATGTAGAATCTAAAGACGCTCTTAAAACATTACGCAACGATTGTCCAGGAAGTAAAGGATGTAAAGGGAAGAATGGGAAAGGATTTAAATGCTTTTCATTAGTATATCCTGTGGCGCTAACTATCGATGGAGTAGACGCTACATTCGATGATAGACAAAGCCTAAAGACGGCAGTCAAAGCATACAAGGAAACTGCTGGGGATGATGCTGTGAAACCAACATTAGTATTTCCGGTAACTGTACAGTATGATGACGAATCTGAAGTGATTGCAGAAAGCCAAGAAGCTCTCGCTGCTCTTAAGCAAGCTTGTAGAGACGAAGAATAATATAAGTCCATTAATAATAATAAGTACCTCAATTGTACAATGTATTCTGTACCGGACTGAAATGTTGAAAGCGACTTTTTGAGCTTTCAATTAATTCAGAGCTATGTATTGTACAGTTCAGATCATACCTGTTTTTGATCCCAATCGAGTTTCATCTTTTTTAATGCTATTACACTACGATGCATGTCGTAGAGCTGGTAGCTTATTGTTCACTATTAAATTTTTGAGTTATGAAAACAAGTTATGTAAAAACAATTTTCCTATTGCTCATTACTGGACTTATATTTCAGTCATGTTCAAAAGATGAAGATCTTGCCAACGGAGCGACAATTGAAGAATTAAGGGGAAGACCTAAAGGAGGTCAAGGAGGAAACGGTGCAGGCAACAATAATAATCAAGGTGTTGTAGACCGTCTAAGTAATCAGCTGATCCACAATTGGACGGATCAAATGCTAGCAGTAGAGCAATACTCTACAGGAATGAGACCTAATGCTTCAGCACGTGCACTGGCTTATATGAATCTAGCTGCATACGAAACTGCAGTGTCAGGAATGAGAGATAATATCTCGACCACTGACAAACTACAAGGCTTGGAAATTAGTGATAACCAACGTCCTAGTCGTATCAATTATGAGATCGCACTTAATGCAGCTTATGCTGATGTGTTAGATCATTTTATGATCAATCTACCACAGGATAAAAGAGAGTCTATTGGACAGTTTGAAAATCTACAAGAGGCGATCTTTAATTCTAATAATCTAACGAGTCAAGTTCGTGAAGATTCTAAGAGATGGGGAGCTTATGTAGCAGGGCAGGTGATTGCTTATAGTCAAACTGATGCAGAAGCAGAAGAGCAGATACAAGAGCCTCAGCCATTGTCATATGAGCCACCAACTGGAGATGGGTATTGGACATACTCTGCGGACCCAGAAAGAGCATTGTTTCCATATTGGGAGTCAGTACGTACGTTTGTTGTGTCTACAGATGAGACGACTACATTAGCACCGATCCAATATAGTAATGTGGCAGGGACGGCTTATCATGATGAGATGCTCGAAGCATACACTGTCAATAATGCAGCGAAGACTACAGATGCTGAACAACTATGGATCGCAGAATTTTGGAGTGATGACGTGGAAAATCTAATGGTGAGTCCACCCGCAAGACAATTTTCTATAGCGAATCAATTGATCAAAAAATATGATCTCAATCTTGCAGAATCACTGACTCTATTAGTGAAATTAGGATTCTCTATGAACGATGCTGCAGTATCTACGTGGAAGTATAAATACGAACATATGGTAATGAGACCAAGTAATTATATCCATGATTTTATTGATCCTGATTATCAGACTAATCTATATAGATTGATCTATTGGGCTAATCCAAGTTTTCCTGGATATCCATCCGGCCATTCATGTTTCGCTTCGGCTGCTGGAGGAATATTTATTAATTACTTCGGCGACCAAACCAACTTTACGGATCGTACGCACCAAGGTGCTACTGAGTTTCAAGGAACGCCGCGTAATTTTAAGAAGTTTAGCGATATGGCGGAAGAAAATGCCTTCTCAAGACTTCCTTTGGGAGTACATATAAGAATGGATTGTGCTGAAGGATTGAGGCTAGGATACGAAATTTCTGATGGTATTAATGAATTTAGGTTGAAACGTCAGCCTCAATAAATAACGTCGGAAGTATTGATTAAAGATGGCATCGTCGGTGGGACGGTGCTGTTTTTTTTGGAATAGGCATACTCTTTTGAGTACAAAATATTTAAGAAGAAAGCCATAATTCCCATCCCATCTTTAATTGATTAAATACAATATTGAGTTGATCCCAAATATTTATTTAATATCAAAAAAATAAAGCTATGAATAAAAATTACTTTACTCCACTTTTGATTATAATCGTGATGGTCATGACTGCTGGAACAATTGATTTAAACTTACTGCCCAATTACGAAAGTCAATCGGTACCTAGTTATATCAATAGAGATAATACCCCTAATAGTAATAACATTACAAATGAGGAAGCGACCTTAGGAAGGATTCTTTTCTATGATAAACGTCTTTCTGTCAATGATGAAGTTTCATGTGCCAGTTGCCATAAACAGGAATTTGCATTTGGCGATAATGTCGTTCAGAGTGTTGGTGTTAATGGTGTGACAGGCCGTCATTCAACGAGATTAGTCAATACGCGATTTGGCGAAGAGCAGAAGTTTTTCTGGGACGAACGAGCGGGTAGTTTAGAAATACAAACTACTATGCCGATACAAGATCATATAGAAATGGGTTACAGCGGAGCGAATGGTGACCCAAGTATCAATGATTTGATTTCGGAGTTGGAAGGAATGGCGGATTACCAAAATCTATTTACATCTATTTATGGAGATGCTACTATTACGGAAGCGAAACTCCAAAATGCTTTAGCGCAGTTTGTCCGAAGTATACAATCTTTTGATTCTAAGTATGATGTAGGTAGAGCTCAAGTAGGAAACAATAATGCAAATTTTCCAAATTTTACAGCTGCTGAAAATGCAGGTAAAGATTTGTTTATGAGCAATGCTAACAATAATGGGGCAGGGTGTAATTCTTGTCACCGAGCACCTGAATTTGACATTGATCCTAATAGTAATAACAATGGAGTCGTTGGTGTAGCTGGAGATCCATCTGGTTTGGATGTATCGAATACTCGTTCGCCTTCATTAAGAGATATGGTGAATCCAAGTGGTGTATTAAATGGACCGTTTATGCATGATGGTAGTTTAATTACGCTTCAAGATGTGATCGAACACTATGATGATATACCTAATGTGGGAGGGAATAACAATCTAGATAATCGCCTCAATGGTGGTGGAGGTAATCTTAATTTGTCTAATACTGAAAAAGACAATTTGGAAGCATTTCTATTGACCTTGACGGGTAGCGATATATATACCAATACTAAGTGGTCAGATCCGTTTGATGCTAATGGGGATATAACGATCCTCAATGGTGTAGTATTACCGATCGAATATAACAACTTTGTAGCTGAGCTCGATGACGAAAATGTACTATTGTCATGGGAGACTCTTACAGAAATTGATAACAGTGGTTGGGATATCGAAAGAAGTGATGACGGTTTGTCTTGGACAACATTAGACTTTGTAGACGGTGAAGGGCAATCTTCTGAAGAATTGACATACGAATATATAGATCAATCTCCAACGCAAGGTTCTAATTACTATAGGTTAAAACAATTTGACTTTGATGGAAGGTTCGCATACTCAAAAGTGGTAGCGGTAGATGTCTCGATTAAAAAAGTGGATCTAATAGTATATCCTAATCCTACGTCAGACATGATTCAGGTGGAGTCAGGTTATGAGTCATTGACTATTCAGCTTGTAGATGGCACTGGGAGAGTATTGCGAAATGTAATATATCAATCTGGAGATCTTATTGATGTAAATGATTTGACCGAAGGAATTTACTATTTAAATATTTACAATGATCAGAATACGCATTTAGATATTAAGCGTTTTGTGAAAATGTAATAGTAATTGGATCGAGTGAAATTGTTGTGTTTCTAGAAGTTAATAGTAGATTTTTTATTAGAGATAACACCATTAATAAGATGGAGCCATCTTATTATTTCAGAGGGTTAAATATTTCTTTTTTTGTCTAATTTGTTGATTTAAACTAGAAGATAGGAAACGTAGTAATCATTATGCTCGCAGAGATTGATGAGCAGAAGTTTTGAAGCATGATTCTAAGCTTAGAGTTATTATAAATAATTCTGTTCATTAATCTCTACGTTCGTCACGCTTGACGATCAGAAAAAAACAAAACTTATATTTTAACAATCCGCACTGTCTTCTGAGCTTTCTTGGTTTGTATCCTTACGAAGTATGGACCTAGTGGAAATTCGCTAATGTCGATCTGTAAGGTATGTAATCCACTACTCCTAAATTGATTAGTTATGACTTTAACTTCGTGCCCTAGAGTGTCAAACATACTGATTTTTATAAGCTCACCTTTGGATTCAAATTCTAGAGTTATTTTTTGATCAGTAGGGTTAGGGAAGATACGCATCGCAATAGATTGGCTATCATTTTCTATGGTAGATACCGTTGAACAATCTGCAAATAAGTCGATCTTTTGAAATTCTCCTTCTAGAACATCATTGATCACATCCTCATCTACTTCTAGCCAATCTGAAAGTACTGAGCCGTATACAGATCTAAAATCGTATTGCATCGGTACACCTTCTTGGTCATCTACATCCATTGATATTTCAGCATTTTCTCCATGTACATTAGGTAGGACACAAGAGCCAAATACCATTAGCGGAGCTGCAGTACCATGGTCTGTACCATTACTGAAGTTTGATCTTATTCTACGACCAAATTCCGAGTATGTCATCCCTGCTACTCGATCAAATAGGTCGAGGGCTTTAAGATCTTCATGGAATGCGTAGATCCCTTCTGAGAGCTCTCTAAGTAGCTCTGCGTGTGCTCCTGTTGATGTTTCTCCTTCTACTACTTGTCCAGCATGTGTATCAAATCCTCCAAGACTTACGACATAAACTTTTGTACGCAATCCACCTTTGATAAGCTTGGCTACTAATTTTAATTTTTGAGCAAGTTGGTCATTTTCATTGTATAGAGTAGAAATGTTAGTTCCCAGATCATTGGCATCTTTAATGACAGATCCATAAGCATTTGTTTGCTCTATAGTCTTAGTCAAAAAATCTAGTTTATTAGCATAACATCCTTCACTAATTTCATTATTGACAGGAGTGGCTAGTTGATCAAGATTATCAGGGTCTACTAATGCGAGACTAAAGTTTCCTGACATACCTTGGCAAGTTTCGGAGACTGATGAGCCAATTGTCAATGCAAAGGGATCAGGGCAATCTTCATTAGGGAACGCTTCTGGATAATCAGGGTGGAAGTGATCAAAGTAACGACCTAACCAACCTGTGCTTAAGTAAGTGTCTGCCGAAGAGGCGGTATGCCATATATCTGTAGATCGGAAGTGTGATCTATTTTGATTTGGGTATCCTACTCCTTGTATAATTCCGATGTGTCCATCATCGAACACACTCTTCATAGCGGTCATGCTAGGGTGGAGACCTAAATTATCTTTGAGAGTGATAATTTCACTTTCTGGCAATACTATTTGAGGTCTTACGCCTACTAAATTTTCATATTGATCTAATGGAATAAGTGTGTTTAATCCATCGTTTCCACCACTCAATTGGATAAGTACTAAGACTCTATCCGAGTCTAGATTCACAAAATTTGAGAATGTATTATTAACTAATGGAGCCACTGAGACACCTCCAAGTACCAAAGGAGTACTGGCAATAGAACTTGCTTTTATAAAGGACCTTCTTTTCATATCAATAATTTTGAAAATTCGCTTTGAATGTTGTGAGCAATAAACTTAAGTTGTCGAAAATATTAGATTAAATAATTCTCTGGCATTTTGAGGATTGCCCCAAATAGTGCTTTAAGTTTATTCTCTATTGCTATCCGCTTATCATTATCAGTAGGATCATCTAAATATTCTGAGTATTCTACAGTCCATTCGAAATCTGGTAACCCAGGAATCAATATGTCTTTCAAATATGTTATCTGATCTTCTGATATAGGGTAAGGGAAAAGTAGGTTCGTTAATTCTACGATTAGGGAGGTTGGATTCAGAGAGTCATTTAGTTTGGTAATCATAGTAAGGGTCTCTATTCTGATTACTTGCTGACTTACAGTGAATCCTTCCAATAATGTATTTACTACTTTTTCTCGAAGTGGGAGAGAAGCAGAATTGGCCCAAGTCTCATAATATTGTGGACCTTGATAGAAAGCTTTCCATCCAGCTACGCTTGGATGTTTGAGGATTACCATATCTAGTGGTAATAATGCTCTGTATATTAATACCCACGTTCTATACTTAGTGGAAACCGTATCCGGTATTACTACTTCAAATGAATTGAACATTTTGAATATGAAATCAATAGGATGATTTACCATGCATCCTCTAACCGAACTACTATAGAAGTGCTCGCTTCTGAGTAATGCGTCAAGAGCGGGCTTTATCTCATAATTATTTTCTCTTATCAAGGCAGCCATTGGCTCTATGATATTTGCTTCAATATTACTATCTATATAAGAACCTACGAACCAAATATATAATCTTCTACTAATGAAACGTGCGGTTTCACTTTGTTGAAGGATGATATCTATTACTGTTTTGTATTCATTCTCGCCTCCATTTTCTATGATCGCATCATTGAACCTTGGAGATAACTGTTTGTCACTTTCGTCGTGTCTATTAGGTCTAAATACACTGCCCACGATACCATCGACATTTATTGATCGCCATCCTGTAAGGGACTTTGCTAATGCGACTACATCATCTTCTGTATAGTGAGTATAGTCTCCAGGACCTGCAGCATCTCCTTTTCCTATAGTGAATAGTTCGAGTAGTTCTCTGGAATAATTTTCATTGGGAGCTTCTCTTGTGTTTTCATTACCGTTTAGATAGAGTAGCATAGATGGAGATACTGTAATCTCTTCAGCTAATGTTCTGAAATTCCCTAATGCATTTTTTCTTATTGTATCGAGATAGTGGAAGTTATATCCTGCCAAAGTGATATCAGAAGTTACAAAATGATTATGCCAAAAGAGGACTAGTTTTTCTCTGATCGACATCTCACCTTCATTAAATAATCCCATTTGCCATCCATTGAGTGAGACATTTCTGGAAGTATTGAGATTCATGATGGAGGCGTCATGCGGTTTATTTACCCATGTATCACCGACTGGAGTAGTAGGATCATTTTGGAAAGAGTAATTGATCGGTAAGGACGGTAGGGGTGTGTCAGCCAATAAAGTAGATACGGTCTGATCTAGTCCATTCGATAGGGATTGGTTGATATCTTGTAAGGAAGGGCCAAATGTAGTCCTTCTCAAAAGATGAGCTGCTGTATCTGCTGTCCAATCACCTATATAAGGAGCTAAAGACATAACAAGGGTTTCTTGTTTACTAGGTGCTGATTTTACTTTATTCTTTCCAAAGGCACTGGTAAGTAATGATCTCCGATCCATGGTGGTGTTTCTATTAGGTTATTTGCACCACCTATTTTATACAACCATAGGGTAGTGCATTATTGTTAGACCTATCGGACTTCGAAAGGTTTAACGCAATTGAACCATTAAGATACTTTTTTTTAAATAATCTCAATACGGTAGGTATACACGATGTTTATTTTGGAATAGTAATTAATTTAGAAGCTGATTATAATGATTTAAAAATATCAAATATACGGAGTTATAATATTTTGACTTTTCAAAATATTAATAATGTTAGAGATTTTTTCAACCCATCGGTGAATCAAAATATGTTACTTTACGGAAGTATGTTTTAATGTGCGATTACAATTTTGTCAATTATTTTTTCTCTTGTATTTGTATCTATTAAGACAAATAAATATTGACCTTGAGGTAAATCTGATACTTGAATTTCCTTGATGTTATCTTGGGTAATAATGAGGTTTCCTAAAAGGTCGTAAAGTGCAATTGAGAAATTTTCAATCCCTTCAAAATCAACAAATATTTGGTGGTTTGCTGGATTGGGAAAGATAGAAATTGATCTGCCTCCTATTTCTTTAGCTGAAGTCATCAAATCATTTCCATCGCAATTTTCGTCTATATCATTGTTTGCTATTTCTTCAGCATCTGGATTGATGGAAGAATCATTATCATTACAATCATCGGCTAATAGGAATCCATCTTGATCAAGATCGTCATCTAATGTCATTGGGTTACAATCATCATCTTTACCATTGTAAGCCACTTCTGTTTGATTAGGATTGATAGCGTCATCATTATCATTACAATCATCGGCTAACAGGAATCCATCCTGATCAAGATCATCATCAAGAGTTAATGGATTGCAATCATCGTCGATGCCGTTGTAAGCCACTTCGGTTTGATTAGGATTGATAGCGTCATCATTGTCGTCGCAGTCATCGGCTAAAAGGAATCCATCTTCGTCTATGTCATCATCCCTTGTCTCAGGATTACAATCATCATCGATGCCATTGTATGGTATTTCCGTTTGATCTGGATTTATTTCTGGATTGCTGTCATCGCAATCTCCAGCCTGTACGGCGTAGTTTTCAGGTAATTGACAATCATCGATAGTTTTATTATTGTCACCAAATCCATCTGAGTCTTCATCTAGATAATATGTAATCAATTCAAAATTTTCGTCTACATTTCCATCACAATTGTTGTCAAGACCATCGCAAATTTCTTCTGCCGCAGGATTAATAAATGGATCGAGATCGTTACAATCTTCATAGGCATAAAATCCGTCATTATCTTCATCTATTTTTTCACAATAGAATGTATAATTTGTTAGCGACCCGCTGGAAGTTTCAGGAATGCATTGGCCTTCCTCAGAAACAATTACAAGAATATCAGGATAATTTGGGTCATAAGGAAAGTCAAAGCTTATCTCACAATCAGCGAGTCCATTGATTATTAGGCCCTCTTGCTCAAGGGTCGAATTGTACTGAACAATTGTAATTAGTGGTGACCAAATTGAAAAATCAAAATTTTCACAGAAACTATAAACATATCTTACTTCAGGTGTTAAATTTTTGATTTCGTAAGAGTTTGCAGCAAAGGCTTTATATCCACTATTTATAGGTTCGTCAGTACAGTAATCAGTAATACCTGCAAGATCGTCATAGGGACCCCAAAAGTAGTATGTACAACTATCTACTTCAGCAGCTACTCCATTACAATCATCATCGAGACCATTATTGGGGTAGTCGTATGAATCAGGATTGACTAATGGGTTGGTATCATCACAGTCAACATCAGAAGAATATCCATCTCCATCTGCATCATCTTCATCAATAATGCCATTACAATTGTCATCGATCATATTTCCAGATATCTCTAACGCACTTGGATTTATAGCAGGATCGGTATCATCACAGTCATCGTTGATCCCATATCCATCTTGATCACCATCATCATCTAGGGTGCTTTCATCACAGTCGTCATCCAGTCCATTAAATGGTATTTCTACTTGATCTGGATTTACGTTTGCATTGAAATCGTCGCATTCTTCATAATCGTAGTATCCGTCTTCATCTAAATCAATGTATGCGCAGCTCAAACTTAAAAACCCGTTTGGAGTGAGATCATTTATGTTTAGGTGACATTTGTTTTTGTCTTTGATGACAATGAGAATATCTGGTGTAGTTGAAGCCGAATCAATAGTAAATGTATATTCACAATCTTCCTTATAATCAAGCAGTGGGCCTATTTGTCCAGTAATTTCATTATATGGAAAAACTAGAATAAATGCTTTCCAGACATTTTCATCATAACCTTGGCAAAAGCTAAAAGTGTAACTTCTACCGTTCTCACCATCAAATGCAAAAGCATCATTAGGTTTGACTTGTTGGTCGATAGGCATACCATCTAGTTCATCACAAATGGTTACATTAAAATCGAAGCTGAATGGACTGAAAAAAGTTTTTTGCGGAAGACCGCTATATTCATAACATTCATTTTGAAGATCATCAATACCATCACAATTTTCGTCGATACCATTGTTTATGATTTCTTCAGCTAGTGGATTGATAGCAGCATCTTCGTCATTACAATCTATATCATTATAGTATCCATCTTGATCAATATCTTCTTCATCTATTATTCCATTGCAGTTGTCATCTACTTGATTATTCGGGTTTTCTTCCATATCAGGATTTATGGAGGCCACTTGATCGTTGCAATCCATATAGCTATCATAGCCATCATTATCTAGATCTATAGTAGGTACTTCTATCTCTTTAGGTACTCCGATTCCTTGATTGTAATATGATCCACTTGGGGTTGATTCTAGATATTCAGCGCGTACCATATATTGAGTAGTTCCACTTTCTGTCAGTCCAGTATCGGTATAAGTTACGATGTCGCTATTCAAGTGGGCAATCAGTTCAAATCTATTTTTGGAATTTGATTTACGGTAAATATTGAAATGTGTAATTTGATCAATATCGGCATATTCATATTCCCAAGTTATTTTGACATTAGCGCCTTCCATTTCCATAGACAACTCGTCTATTGGATTACCCATTTCCATTCTTAGTGTTGGATCTCCTTGGATACTGACCACTCTTTTGTTCCACGTGTTTATTTCGGCATGCTTATTTCTAACATCGGATCCTATTGTATTACCCAAGGCCATATTGTTATATTTAGACATACTCCAAGTACTTGTCAATACTGTGCCTGTACAGAGTTGTGCTCTTAAGTAACTATTGTTGACATCCCAATCTCCAAAGTAACTACCAAAGGAACTTGCGAATATTGCTTGCAATGAATCTGTCACCATTAACTCTGTAGTAGAAATACCTTGTGCAGAAACATAGGTTCCACCGCCACTACCATGAGCGAATAAGTAGCTATCATTATTTAATTCATCTCTATATGATCCGGTTTTAAAATTGTCAACGCCTACTAGGTTTGGATAATATTTAGCTGGACCAATTCCAGAGTCAGTTGTCCCAAAATTATCTCGAGCAAACGCTTGTATTTTTGGCATTATTTTTCTCATCTTGAAATCATTGTTCTTATCCAGATATGTTTCAAGTAATTCTAATTCTGATTTTGGAAAAAGTATCATATTGGATAAATCTACACGTCCAAGTTCCAATTCTGACTCACTTAGTGAATTGTTATCATATTTACCATCTCCAGGTATATTACTCAGTCTTTGGTTTCCAAAGGGTATGTTGACTAAGTGATCTGTCCAGGATTCATCCATGTCCGTATAAAAAACATCTGTCGGCCAAGCTGGTCCATGATCTGCATGCCCATCATATGCTGTAGATCCACTATACGGAACAGCAATGTCACCAAAAATGAATAGTGACTTCAATCCATCTTGTGAAGAATATTCTTGCTTTATGATATCCTTGACCTCCACAACAGTTGATGATTTTGAAACGTTTCGCTGTACTACCGACCATCCATCACCTTCAGCATTCAATTTCCATTGATCTAATTTGTCCTGTAGGGTAGAGGTTAAGCTCTGCTCTACAAGTAATAGTACACGTCCTCGATAATCTACTCTAGGTATTTCGAAGCCAACATTGATTTCCCACTTTTTAAGGCTATTGGTTAATTTATAAGTATATATCTTACCTAATTCTGTATTCTGATCAATAAATTCACCGTCAATGGCACTCTCAGTTATTATAGTAAATTGATTTCTTACTTCGCTTCGTTCAATTAATAACGGTTCGTTATTGAGATCATTGGAGTCCCAAATCAATTTAATTTTATTGCCATCTGTTTGCTCAGCTCTTAACGTTGATAGGTTGTCGTTTATAGGAACTTGAGCATTTAGATTTGCATACGCAGATAATATGAAAACGAGTAGAATTGATAGATTAAATCTAAAATAGATCATACAAACTGATTGTTCTTTTTAAATTAATGACTTACACTTATCTATGTATTCGAACAAGCAAAAGGTAAAGATCGTGGCGGAAAAAAATGTAATTAGATTTGATCGAGCCACAAAGTGTGGTGAGGATATAACTATAAATGCTACAAATTAGTAGTACTCTAATTCGTTAACAGTCAATTATTTGAGGATGTTTGGATGATTAATTATTGAATAGATTCTTAGGTAATAACATTGTTTCGACGTTGAACATTATTGTCGAACTCGATACAACAAGAATAGCAGAAAACCGATTAATGGAATAATGTAGAAAAGAGGACTAGATCCTGCTGAAAGATTGATGGGTGCCGTATTTCCAGTAATTATAAAGCCCGCCCAAAACATAGGGTGAGAGGTACTTTTAGTAGTTCTTGCGAGATAATCTAATTTTGCATTTCTAAGAGATTCATCTTTGCGACGGCCTTCTTTTAAATTGGCGAAAAATGATTCGACAATATCAGCAGTTTGAGTATCAGGGACATTCCACAAGCTCATCATCAGACTTTCGCTACCGGCATAAGTAAATGCTCTAGATAGGCTAATGACTCCTTCTCCTTCCCTTATATTGCCTACACCCGTATTACACGCAGTCAATACGCTTAGTTGATTATCTAATTGCAGGTTATATAGATCTGAAGCTTTGAGATAATTAGCATTATCGTTACTGTTGGAGTCAAAAATCAATTTGGTGTCCATGGGACTATCGTTGTCTATGACGCAGTGCATAGCTAGATGAAGTACAGACGCTTCATCTGCAGAGTTTACAAAACTTACTTTAGTCGCATGATCTGAAACGTAACTTCGACCCTCGAATAATTGAGACGATTTTACCACAGACTCTCTTGCGGAAGGAAGATCTGTTAGAGGTATTGTTAGATCAGTATTATATTCTAGAGTCAAGTATTGTGGAGCAAAACCAGAATAGTTAACTTTAGAATTTTCCGATTTCCCAATGTGATTATTTATTAAGGATATAGAATAAGCGTAACCGATACTGTAGGAATTAATCAAGTAGTCGAGGTTTTTGTAGTCCTTAGAAATGATGTTTTTATCACTTTGGAGCAAGGTTTCAAACGGAATTAAATTTAAGATTCCGTCAGGAATAATTACTAGATAATTCACTGTGTCTGGCAAGTTTTCCAAAGACTCAGCTAATAAATAAGTGTAAATTTTTGGCGACTGGGATACAAAATTATTATATACAGAATTCGTATTACTTTCATCTAGTATCGTAGTATGATCAATCAATGAATTTTTGTAGCTTAATAAAGTTTCACTCCATTCATCATCGATGCTTTTCTTGTAAAGATTATATTTTCCTTTGTATAATCTCAAAGTCCAAATATATTCTTTACCAATAAAGTAATCTAATACTGCTGTATTTTCATTTAGTGATGTTGCTAAGTTATTCATTGCAGATTGATTACTATTGTACTTCAAGTCAAAGTATCTTGGGTAATACTGTTCAATAGTATCTAGAAGTGATTTGTATTGTCTGTGTGTATTTTCTAGTATTTCCATATTTAATCGACTAGTATCTTGACTAGAAGGCTCATAGTTATACACAATCAGTTTCTCCAAGTTTCTAATTTTCTTAGCCAATGCATATTCTCTATCTGTTATTTTAGAAGGTATATCGGCATATGTCGCTAATTGATTAGATAAAACACTGGCTTTTAGAATACTGTTTTTACTATTTGAGAATATGCTGAGGAGTTCACTTTCTGGATTCCTGTTGGCTTCCCAATTTCTTAGGCATAAATTATAGTATTTTTTTATTTCCTTAGAAAGAAGATATTTTTCCTCTGTAGGAATGTATTTTTTTAGTGTTTGAGCTATCAGTTTATTACCTTTATTTTTTTCAATAATAAATTTATGTCTATCTAATTTTTCAAGTATCTCTAGTTTTAGATTTAGTGTTTGAAGTAGTTGTAGGCTTGGTATATTTGAAAGAGAATCGATTTTATTAATATATTCTATAGCTCTTCTTTCATCTTTTAATTTGTTATAGACCTTTCCTAATTGGAAGTAGGGTTGGAAAAGTAAAGGGTGTTTCTTATCGATTTTGTTTTGTACTCTCCCAAGTGATTGAAGCGCATATGCTTCTGATCGTTTATAATTTTCTTTATGAAAATAACATTTAGAAAGTCCAATATCCAATTGAGCGATCCTTTGGTGAATTGGAGAATCTTTAATAAATTTTTCTTGAGAACTGGATAGATATTTGATCGCGTCATCATAGAATTTCATTTTCATTGTTGCCATACCCAGATTTTCTTCTAAACTTGCATCTATGCTAAGGTCAAATTTATTCTTGTTTTTTAGTAAACCAATATTGAGATATTTACGAGCTTCTTCTGGTCGATCCATAGCTATTAGACTACGGCCAATATTATTTAATAGCCAAATATTCATTTCAGCATCGTCTTTACCTATATCTTTTAATTGGTTTAAAGCGAATTTGCTTTTTTGATAAGCCAATTGTGGTTTGCCCATAGAGAGCAATAAGGTACCTAGATTGAGATAACTTCGACCTAATCCTAGATTAAATTGTTTTGTGTTTTTCGACTTTAAATGGATTGTTTTCTCATGGTATTCCATAGCTAAATCATATTCACCAAGGCCTTCGTATACCATGCCAAGAGCATTGAATTCACTTTTAAGTGCCAAACTATCTTCAGTATAATGTTTGAGTTTAGTATCTTTTGCTTGGAGTAAATATTTCAAGCCTTCATGATAGTTACCTATGATAGAATAGTTGACACCAATATTGTAATAGGTACTCGCTATGGTTAAGTGATCTTCTCCATATATCAATGTTCCTACCTTTAGCGAATTTTGTAAATTTTCAAATGAAGTTTCATATTCTCCCAAATATCTACAGGTGAGCCCAATACGACTGTAATAAGTATACATATAAATGCTATCAGTTCTTGTATTAGATTGTATGCCATTTAACGAATGCTGTGCGAGATATTTCATCGCCTCAAAATGTTGATTCTTAATTGAATATCTAAGAATCCTGTCGTAATATGAGATCAATTCTTCACTAGCTACTTGCTGTAGATTCGTTAAAATATCTTCTTTGAAGTTAGCATGTTGATAAGCTGCTTCTATTTTTTCGTCATTGGCTAATAGTTCAAAAATTGAATATTTGACCTTTAAATAATTCTCAAAACTATCTTGAGAATAATAGTTTTTCTCAGCATTCAATAAATTGGAAAGATGCTCTTTTTGTGTTAGATTAACTGATGCACTGTATTGATCTGTTAGGTCTTGAAGTTCTTTATCTTGACAATGAGCTATACTGAAATTGTAAAAGCAGATTGCACTGAATATAAAAAGTCGCAATAAGCTAGGGCGCATTGTGTGTTTGTATTTGGGGTGTGATCGACAATTACTCGGCCTTCATATGCAGTTTCGATGAGATGTTTTATATCATTAGTCTTTCCTGTATATGATAGTATCACAAGGTAATAAAAAAGATATTGACTTGATAGTATCGAGTCTATATATGCCTGTTGTATGCTATAGTTTGTGAATCGAAGGCAATGGGTAGATATATTTTATTCATGGATTATATAATTTTTTGGATTGTTGTTTACCTTTTGTTCTATTAAGTACATATCTCTTGATCAGATGTTTCTATTTAATCTTATCAATCACTCTAAACCTAATTTCAGATGAGAATCCTTTTAATTTGTCTATTGTCAACGATTTCATTTTTAGCTCAGTCACAAAGTACCTTGGATGCATGGTATGGTGATTATTTTGGTGGCCTGGAAGAGTTTATTTATGATGATTCTAATAATAGATTGACATTAGTAATGCCATTGGTAGAGAATCCTTCTACAGATTTTAGATACCTCAAAACGGATAAAGAGGGCAGAAGTAATAACAGCTATGAATATGTTAATAGTAACGTATTCACTATTGATAACTATGAGAAGGGAGTACCGCATCATTACAGTTTTGGTAAAGGACAGATCACTCAAGGAGATCCTGGTACGGTCATAATTGCAGGTATAGAACTGAATCATGATGAAAGCAAAGGAGGTGTATTAGTCGTAATGGATAGTGACTTACATCCATTGATAGCGTCAACCTATGAAGATTACAAACAAGCGCTAATCTCTGATGGTTGGACGGTTTATCTATTATTAGTGAGTCCAGAAGAAAGAGACTTTGAAGTCAAAAACAAGATACGTCAAGTCTATTTCCAAAATCAAAATTTGAGATCTTTATTTATTATAGGTGATGTAGCTAGACCACTGAGTGGTGTAGTGAGTGCACCAGATGGTCATGGCTATCATACGGGTGCGTGGATCGCTGATGGATATTATGCAGATATGAATTATGAATGGACAGATCATTCTGCGGTAGATACAAACAATACATATCAAATACATGAAAATAGAATAGGCGATGGTAGGTATGATCATACGACATTACCTTCTGATGCAGAGTTAGAAGTAGGCAGGATATATTTTGAGCATCTTCCTATTTTTGAAGAAGAACCCTACGAACTGTACCAAAGATATCTAGAGAAGAATATACGTTTTAGAAAGCATCAGATTACGTTTAATAATGATTATTTCCTTCATTGGAATAGTGCGGCTTTTCCAAGTAGTATGCATCGGAATCTATTTTTGTTATCTGAGAATGCACATAATTCAAAACGCTTAACACAAACTACCAATACCCAGCCGGATGTTGATCTTGGCCTAGATTCATATTTATACGCAAGTATCAATGGGTTTGGTGCGCCAGGAGGTCAATCGATCAATGGTAGAATTTCTTCTGCCAACTTTAAAAATGATTCTATGCAGGTTGCTTTTGTAAGTCTGGCAGCGAGTAATATAGGCAATTGGACTTATGCGAGTCAACTGATGAATGCATCACTCGCTTCTAAGAGCCCTACCTTGGGCTCTACATGGGGCGTATATAATATGCCCACTCAATATTTGCAATCTGGCGAGACATTCGGTTATTGTCATCGGAGAGGAGCTAATGCTGAAGGTGCAGTGGGTAACTATGTTAGCTTTTCATTTAATAGATCTAATGAGGTTTCATTGACTTTATGGGGTGATCCTACTTTGACTTTACATATAGTTGAGCCTGTATCTGAGCTAGAGTTAGCAGTACAAAATGGTACCGTGAAAATGGATTGGGTAAATCCAGAAGAAGACATATTAGGAGTCCAAGTATATAGAGCTGGAGGAGAAGATGCTGACACTTTTGTCAAGGTTACTGAGGATTACATTGATGGTGATACTTACACTGATTTATCTCCTAATGATGGTCTTAATAAATATATGATCAGAACGGTCCGCTTGGACAGTTCCGCGAGCTGTAGTTTTTTCAACTATGGTAATGGTCTTCAGGCATCTGTCACGGTGGAGCTGTTAGATGTTGATGGTGATACTTATACCAGTGATGTGGATTGCGATGATAATGATCCTACTATCAATCCAGGAGCAGCAGAAATTCCTAATAATAATATAGATGAAAACTGTGATGGCTTAGTAGACATTTTGGATGTTGATGGAGATGGATTTTTGGATAATATTGATTGCGATGATAATAACCCTGCGATATATCCAGGAGCTACAGATATTGCGAGTAATGGAATAGATGAAGACTGCGATGGCGAAGATGCGATACCAGAGATTTGTTTGGATGTGAATACTGCAACAATTAATATTTTTAATCAATCGATTAATTGTTTTGATGAGCCTCTTCAAGCAACTGATATTGAAGTCATTCCAGGGCAAGTATATTTATTGAATTCTATTGATGTCGGAATAGAATATTATTATGATCATTGCGAGTCGTATGACGAGACCCTGTGGAAGAGTAAAATTAGCGTCGTTGTTTTTGACGATTTTACGGACGAAATAGTTTCTATTGAAAATCAAGTATATGATTGTCGTGTAATTATTGAATTAACAGAAGTGTTAAGTAATAATCATTCTCTTTTACTAATTATACAGGATGCGGATAATTGTGAATCTATGAACTTCTTTAAGAATGGGATTCCGACATTTGGATGTAATAATAGAGATCAAGATGGTGACGGCTACGCAGATTTTGAGGATTGTGATGATACAGACTCAGCGATCAATGCTGGAGTAGATGAGATTCCATTTAATATGATAGACGATGATTGTAATCCAGCGACTTTGGATAATGATGCTGATCAAGATGGATATATCGTTACAGAAGATTGTGATGATAATAATCCATTAGTTAATCCAGGGCTCTCAGAAATCCCTGCAAACGGAGTAGATGATAACTGTAATGGCACCATCGACGAATTAGATGCGGATGGTGATGGTTATGAGACTCCGGAAGACTGTGACGATACTAATCCTAATATAAATCCAGGCGTGATTGAGATCGCAGGTAATATGATCGATGATAACTGTAACGGGATTGTTGATGAATTAGACGCCGATGCTGATGGGTTCTCAAGTGATATTGACTGTGATGATGCAGATGCATCTATAAATCCTTCAGCTGTTGACATTCCTAATAATGGGATCGACGAAGATTGTGATGGAGTAGATTATGAAGTGATGGGTTGTAATAATTACTTTTTTGGGCCCTATGCTGATTTTGATATGATAGAGGACTATTGTGAAGATGGACCTCATGATAGTGGCTATAAGGCATATGCGCAGAATGCATATCAAATCAATAATCTTGTTCCTGCTACAGATTATGTGTTTAGCTTTTGTAAGGATTTCGATTTTGAATCATGGACACCTTTCATTACTTTGATTCAATATAATTCTGAGTTGGGGACAGAAGGCGCTCTCATTGATGCGGTCACTGATTGTGACATAGCATTCAACTTTCCGTTCGACCCTAATTTTCCTGATGTACTTCTTGTAGTAACTGAGGCAGACAATTGCATAGGCACAACAGCTCCTGGGTCGATAAGTAATTATATATTTTTCTGTGGCATAGATGAGGATGAGGATGGCTATTATTCTTATGAAGATTGTAATGATCTCGATCCATCTATCAATCCATCTTCTCTAGAAATTTGTGATAATGCGGATAATGATTGTAATGGTTATATAGATGATAATTTAGAGATGGAAACCTACTATCTTGACGAAGATGGAGATGGATTTGGTGTCGATAGTCAGACTGTAGAATCTTGTGGATTACCGCCTAATTATGCGACAAGCGGAGGGGATTGCGATGATCAAAATTCTGAGATTAATCCAAATGAAGTAGAGATTCCATATAATGGGAAGGATGATGATTGTGATACAGATACTTTAGATGATGATCTAGATCAAGACGGATATTTTCTTATAGATGATTGTGACGACACTGATTCGCAGATTAATCCAGGGCAAGTCGAAGTTCCTTATAATGGTATAGATGAAGATTGTAATGCTGATACTTTAGATGATGATCTAGATCAAGACGGATATTTTCTTATAGATGATTGTGACGACACTGATTCACAGATCAATCCAGGGAAGGTAGAGATTCCATATAATGGGGTAGACGAAGATTGCAATGCTGATACTCTAGATGATGATCTCGATCAAGATGGTTATGATCTAGTGGATGATTGTAATGATCAAAATTCTGATATTAATCCTGAGGGCGTAGAAATTTTGGATAATGATATTGATGAAGATTGTGACGGTGTAGCCTTAATGTCGACAGGTATTCAAGAGGTAGACTTAAGATTAAAAATATTTCCTAATCCTGCTTCTGATTTGATCTATATACAATGGGAAGATGTAGAGCAGTTCGAGATAACAATATTTACCTTACATGGAATAAAAATAAATACTTATAATTCTCCAGATTTTATTGATGTTTCAAATTTTAGATCAGGAAGTTATTTGCTAGAATTAAAAGATGGTATATCTATTGGAAGATCCATTCGAAAAATTACTGTCGTTGAGTAGCGCTAATTAATTGAATTTGCAAATAGCGTATTCTTATCAATGAAGTTTGTGATAAAGGATAGAGTTTTTATTTTACGAAAGACTTATATTAGAATGGCACATTTTACAAGTTGTAAAATGCGCCGTTCTTAATTTCTATTGTTACAGCCAGTTAGCTTAATTCCTAATTACATCAAGTTCGTTTTTTAATTCAAGATTCGCAATCGATTCTTCAGGAGTGAAAGATCCATTCACCAAATTATTTTGTTCATAAGGGTCCACTTCTAAATCATACATTTCTTCATTACCAGTTGCATTTATAATTAACTTATATCTGTTATCCCTGATAGTCCATGAATTATTGGTACCGTTATCCATCTCAGAGTATTGATAATTGCGGGTAGTAGTTGATTGAGAGAGTACTGATTTAAAACTTTTGCTATCATTAATTTCTGATGGACCTACTCCAGTAATTTCAGCTATTGTAGCAAATAAATCTATACATGATATTAAATTATTGTCTGTTCCGATTCGCTCCACTCCTTTACCTGAGATAAACATGGGTACATTGATTCCACCTTGATAAAGTGTTCCTTTTACTGTATTAGAAGCATAAGGTGATTGTGCTGCTTCATTAGGTGTGCCATTATCACCTAAGAAGAGCACTATTGTGTTATCTCTCTTTTCGTCTGGTATACTCTCCAGTAATCTACCAAGTTGAAAATCCATAGCTTCTATTGCTGCCATATAATATGGTAGTGGCTCTTGACTATCTTGATATTCTACAAGACTACCTTGACTATGCATATTGTCGGGTGGAGCATGAAACGGAGTATGAGGTGCATTATAAGCAAGCCATAAGAACCAAGGCTTTGATTGTTGATTTATCCAATTGATAGATAAGTCCGTAAATGCCTCTGTAATATAACTAGATTGCATTGATGTCGATCCATCTTCTGTAAGCTGCCACTGATAATAATCATTTACTGCACCTCGAATGAGACCAGAGTAATAGTCGATCCCAAAAGTTTCAGGATTGAAATTTGAATTACTACCTGACAGATGCCACTTTCCTATAATTGCTGATGAATACCTATTATTCGTTTCATCACTAATATACTTTTGTAAGGTTACTTCCGATGGATCTAGTTCATCGCCTGCCCATTTGATTCCTGTTCTATATCCATATTTTCCAGTTATGATGGATGCTCTGGTGGGTGTACATGTAGGATTGACCCAAAAGTTGTTAAATGTAATACCAGCGTTTCGAATAGCATCGATATTTGGGGTGTTAGGTTTTATCCCTCCTTCTGAATAGCCACTAATGGCGTCTTTACCTAAATCGTCCGCTATTATAAGCAAGATATTTGGAGGATCAGTCTGTGGATTTTCTATATTATTATCCTCAGAACAAGAAGACACTAAGATAGCAGTCATAAAAATGTAAATCGCCCAGTTTGTATTCCACATATGGTAAATATTAGTTACTCAGAAAGATACAATTATTTAATTGTAAGGGTAGAATTATTAGAGATGGTAAGTTCGCCACAGACAGGAAACTCAAAAGATATTGTGTCAATAATACAATCCGCTTCTATAGTTACGCTACCAGTATGACCTATTGGTGGTGAGATTCCTACATCCCAATTTTCGTACAAAAAATAATCATCATCAATACTACCTTGAAAGACAAAATCAGTAATGAAAGGATCACTATATCTTATATCTGTAGCTATACTAGCATCTGTTAGTGTCTTCAAGAAGGCTACCAATGCTGACTTTTCGGAGGCTGTGAAATTTAATTGAACAGGATCTCCATTATCATCTTTCAATGCTGCAGAAAGAGTGGGATGTGCTTGAATTCCATTGTCGTAATGTTCTATCACTTCTTCTAGTGTTGCAAACCTACCATCGTGCATATATGGTGCGGTTAATTCTATATTGCGGAGAGAAGAAGTTTTGAAGCGAGCATCGAAAATAGGATTATTGGGGAATGTAGTTCCTGCTCCAGAATCAGTAGTCACAAGATCAAGTCCATTGTTTTGTGGTCCAGGATTAGCACTGATAAATGCTTCTGTAGTATGGCAACCAAAACAAGCACCTCCACCGTTTGGAATGGTCTTTAAAAACAACTGTTTGCCTATATTTTCTTCCGCTGTAAAATTTGGGAAATTTGGTCCAGGTCCTGATACTTGGGCTCTACCTGTATCATATTTACTACTATAACTTACGATGCTTCTGACAAACTGTGCTAAGGATTTGGATATCCGATCAGTCGTAATTGTACTATCTGCGAAAGCATTAAAAAATAGATTTGGATAGTAGTCTTGGGCTGTAACGATACTATCTAATTCGAACAATGTTAGGCCCATTTCTACAGAATCTTGAAAAGGGTCCAATACTTGATCTTCAAGAGTTAATGATCTTTCATCCCAGAAAAAACGTCCTCTTTGATACCATCTAGTATTAATAAGTGTCATAGAATGTCTCCCAGTCTCACCTCCATCAAAACCAACGCTCAGCGTGTTGGGGTCACTAAATCCATTTTCTGCTTGATGACAAGAAGCACAAGCAATAGTCCCATTTGCACTCAATTTTTTATCGTAAAATAACACTCTGCCTAGAGTAGCACCATGATCTGTAATCGCATTATCCATAGGTATATTATCCGTACCATTTATCGAGGTAGGTAGAGGCGAGTTTGGTGCATTCGTTGTGAAATGTGCAGGTAGATTTAGAGTGCTATAGTTATAAGGAGTATTGGGTAGTACAGGATCTATATTGTTTGAGGTTGAATTGGCTACACTTAGAAGAAGTGAAATAAAACTGATTAAAACGAAAAATGATATCTTCATTAATATGATTTAGAGAGGTCTTGGAGGAAATGGGTTAAAATCTATTGCGGTGTTCCTTTAAAGCATCCAATATTATATGGAAAATCATAAGTCCAATGATAATGATATAGATCAATCATTGCACCATCCCAAAGGACGGAATGCGTATGACCATGACACTCATCCAAATCTTTTGATGTGAGAATCTCCCCACCTTCACCATGTGGACCATAAATACCAAATCCATCTAACATGTAACCCATAATCGCTGAATGACCTGATTCATGAGGATGAATGTGATCTTGTAAATCTTGTGAAGGAAAATGATAATGATATCTTTCGGTACCATCTGTATGACCACCAAACCTATCCAGTATTTCATGGGCCGCGGCATCATTACCAAGAGTAGATGCTCCATGGTAGATAGCACTGCCACTAAGGGATATACCTGATGGTCCAAATGGCACACAACTCGGTTCAGCCGCTATCTGCGGAACAGCATCAAAAGTATAGACAATTTCATGCTCCGTAATTATGTTTGGGTTCCTATCATATTGGTATGCTTCACTATTGGGATCAATGGGAAAAACACCAGTCGGATGATTAGGAAGTGCGTTACCTGTTATTATTCTTTTGCCATTATCATCAATAGATATGTTGAATTCACTGATCCACATAACATCACCGTCTACCTGTGGTTTTCTTGTGTAATCCCATGAGCCATCTGAATTTGTCCAATCACTTGCATCAGAGTTTCCAGCTCCGTCTGCAGGAAGTCCACACAGCCATAATGATAGAAAATCTGGCTCTGACTCTCCTTGGTTCCTAATTAATATATTAGTAGGACTCTCCCCACCAAATGGCAAATTTGTTAAGTGCGTTGACTCAGTATCTGAGGGATCTTGATTATTTACCATCTCATCACAACTACTTATAAAGAATGAGATTAATAATAATGTTAAAATTGTAATTTGCAATGACTTAATACATTTCATTAATTTCTATTTTATTACAATGATTAGACTACTTAGAAAGTAAAGGGTTTAATTTGGTTTTTAAGTTTTATTGGCGATCTCGCATCTCTAATGTTGCCAATCGTTACTTGCCCTTTAGGTTTTTAAGAATCGTATTGTTCTCTTTAATTAAATACTCAATATTACTTTCGTTCGAAAGCTTCAAAGAATATTCAATCGCGTTTATTGCGTTGTTTATTTCTCCCATCTTCTGAAGAGTTATTCCATACTCATGGTATGTCCAAGCACTTGGTTTCTCTTTTAGATCAATGACTAACTCCTGAAGTCTTTTTGCCATTTCCAAATTAGTATTCCGCTGAGAGTAATATGCGGCTGCTATACTGTAATCAGATATATTTTGTTTGAATTCTTTATCTATCATTTTTTTCATCGCCTACTAAGCAGATTGACATTAAAGAGTGCATGACATGATCATACGGTGTTCTCTTGCGTTACTTTTTCATCATTTCAATAGTTTGATAATCTATATCACCACACTCCTCATTGTTAAGTTCTAGTACCAATTCAAGAGTATCATTTGTAATTAGAATGGATTTTGAATCAATTGAGTCAAGTATATACATTCTATCCTCCACAACACCTTTCAGGTTCATATAAGTTATTTTGCATTGTTTTGGGGTTTGTAAACTTAGTTTATATGCATAATTATTTCTTTCAATCCCATCTTTCAATTCTAGTATAATATCAAAACTATCTGCCTTATGTATATATTCTCCTGAGTGCTTCATTAAGGTTGTTAGTAATTGAAAGGTAAATTTGTTACTGTCCCATATTTCACTTTCTCCAAATTGACCATTCTGATTTATCGTTTTATTGAAACCAGAAATAATGCCACGGCCATTTACCTCTTTCTTAATAAAATTAAACACTATGCCTTTATCCTTTAATGGCTCTGATTTATCATACAGCACATCTAGAAAAACGCTATCGGAAATAAAGTTGTAGTAATCAATAATGCGATCAGAAATATAATCTGTAACCACTAAAGAATTAATACTATTTTTCGCTGTATTAGATTCCACATAATAGACTCTGAATACATCCTTGCCAAAAGCTGAATTAAATGAGCAAATTAGTTCAGGGTTAATTATTCCGTCTAAATCTTGAATTTGAAGTAATAAATTTCGATCGACACAATTATCATAATTCTCATAATCTATATGTTTATAGTCAAATTCATATCCCATATCATGCGTAGGAATTTCTATGCAGTTTTTACAACCAGACACTACTAGTGCAATTAATAATAAGCAGGATATTAGGGTTTTCAACTTCATGCTAAGTTATCCAATAAATACCACTTTGCTAACTGAGCAGATTGGGACTAAATAGTGCATGACATGATCATCCGGTGTTATATCTCCGCCTTTTTCTATCACAATTACATCTTGTTACGGTAGTTAAACAATTCTTTAACCAATTAATCAAAATTACATCACATAGTTAATGGTAATAACTACCGTTTTGAGTATCAGTATTTGTCTTTTTGAAACAGTAAAACTATTTCAGTTTTAAAATACGTTCTGTGAATACTATACCGTTTTCTAAATGCAATTTGATAAAGTAAAATCCTGCTTGAAGTTGATGTATAGGTAATCTATAGATGGTATCTTCTTGAAAGCCTGGTTTGCTAGCAAACTGAAATTCACCAAAGGCATCCAATACCGTGATTTTAACAATACCGTTCGACCCCTTGACACTCAGAACATCATGCACAGGATTGGGATAAAGAATTGCACTACCTGAACAATCAGAGGGAGCACATACGGTTACTTCTGTTCTACATGCCTGATTATACGCATCAAATACTGTAAAAGTATAACACGGATTATCAATAATATTTCCACCAGCTGGCCATGCCCATTTTACAGTTCCGTATGGACCATTTTCAAGAACTTCACCACTTGTAGTCCAATATACTCCCTCACCAGAATTATCAGTGACGGTCATGGTAAAGTGCCAATAATCATCAGCTGGATTACTAGTACCCTGATTGATGCAATAAAGATCATGTATTTCTACTTCAAGACAATCTTCTACTACTGGGGTACATCCTAATGAAGATAATATTGGATTGAGATATGGATTTTCTTCTAACGAAAAATGCATTCTTTCTTTTTGACCTTGGGTAAATCGTCCATAAGTTCCAAAATAACTCATGTAATTACGATAAGAATTTTCCCATATTACAGGATAATTGCAATCATTTAGGTTATTATAACTACAATGAGTTGCACTATTATGATTTCTCTTGTGAGGTTGAGTATCACATACGGCATCTCCATCTGTATAAGGATTGTCGTTCGGAGGGCATATAATTACACCATTAATTTTGTCACCAGCAAATGTATGCCTTATCATCAGCCAATGTGCTGCTTCATGTGCGTAGATACCACTAGGATTATCAAATGCAACCGTAATACCTGCTGGTGTTGGTACACTTGATGTACCCGCAGCTTCTGGATTCATGGCAGTAGGATAGCTGACCTTATGCATGATCCAAATATTCATGTAATCTGTATTGGGCCAATTACTATCTGATCGCATATTCACAGTACTTGCTGCAGGACTTAGACCAGAGCCATACTGAGCATATCCTGGTACATCAGAAGCATCAATCCTAACAACACCATCAGTTGAATTACCGTCAGGGTCTCTTACAGCCAAACAGAAGGAAATTTCAAGGTCAACGCCATCTTCATCTCCTACATCCTTTCTAAATATTGCATTTAGTTCTTCGATTTTGGTATTAATATCAGCGTATGACACATTTGTTCCTACACCAATATCTTCGCCTAAATGAAATATATGAACTACTACAGGAATAACATACTCGTTATTTGGCTTTAGTTCGTTTGTTGTGCTGTTAGTCATCCTGGAGCTCCATAACTTATCTGTTATGCTCCTTGAAGTATTTTCTACTCCACAATTAAATTCTGTAGTTTGTGAAAAAGAAAATTGAAAAAAAATAAAGAATAAAAATAACGTCAAAAAGAACGTTTTACGTTTTAAAAAATGGTCTTTGTGTATCATAATAAGGTTTTTTATTCTCAAGAACTTTTCGTTACTCGTTGGAAAATCTCGAACTTTAATTCTCGTTTGTTTTTTGTTTTAGTCTCAATTTAAGAAAACCTGAGAACAAAATGAAATGCAATTACATGAATGGTTATCTCCAAAAGCGGAATTTTTCAAAAAGCTTCATATTAAATACTGGCTTATTCTTTGACAATAGGGGATATAAAACGTATCAAGTATATCGGCGTGCATTACTGCGATAATGTTCAGTCATGCATTACATCTCAACTATCGACAAAAGCTAAGTCTGTCATCATAACGCATGCCATGATCATATACGGTGCGTGGTCTTGGCATGCATCGCTACTGAAAGGTATCAAATTATTCTAGGGGTGTAAGTCGCTTGTACGCGAGTGTGATCACTCGAAGTACTAGTAATTCGCAAGGGTGTTAAGGGAGACCTTAGATCTGAAGGAAGCTAGACTACAATAGTCGGTTCTAACGAATAGGGAACTTGATACTGAGGCTATTAGAGTTGTGGTGAGCAAACACATCATTGTTAAGCCCTAAGAATAGCAAAAGGCTCTTCTAGCAGATCAGGCATTGAAACAATCACTTTGGTATATCAACAAAGGATATAGCGATATTGTAGATATCGAACTTAGTAATTTCTTTGATGAAGTAGCACATTACAAGATACTACAGCTGATTTATGATAAGGTAAAATGCGAAACCACACTGCGCTTAATACGTAAGTGGCTACGTGCACCGATACTCATAAATGGCAAGCTACGAAAACAGCGAAGAGGACTATCACAAGGAAGCCCTCTGGGTCCATTACTATCTAATATTGATTTCGTATTACAAACAGATAGTTTCGTGAACGTTCTTGAAAAAAATGTTCTTGTAATAATAGTTTATTTTACTATATCAAGACCGTCTGCATTAGATCAATGCCTAGAAAATATGGGATGTAATTTCATTCGCTACGCAGACGATTTTAGTATCTACACAAGATCAAAATCAGAAGCTAGATCTATTGGTAATGAAGTGTATCTATTTCTCAGAGATAAGCTAGACTTACAGATTAATAGATCAAAAAGTGGAATAAGACGACCATCAAATTTCAAGGAATTAGGACAATGTTTTACTTCGATATATAAGAAGGGTAGCAAAGGCCAATATCAATTGATAGTAAGTAAGAGTAGTTGGTTAGGATTTAAGAGGAAGCTCAAGCGATCGACCAAGAAGACGTTAGGTTACTGTTTTGTGGATCGAGTGAAAGCGATTAAATTAATCTATCAAGGATGGATTAATAATTACCGATTAGCAAGTATCTATACAAAGCTAAAGAAGGTAGATGAATGGCTAAGAGATCGTTTGCGATATTGTATCTGACATGATTGGAAGAAGCCTCAACGGAAGCGCAAGAACCTCATTAGACTAGGAGTAGAAAAAGGGCTAGCGTATGCTTGCAGTAGGACAAGAATGAGAGGATGGGCAGTAGCACAAAGTCGAATACTTGGCACTACTATCAAAGAATTATTACTTAAGCGCAAAGGCTATGTATCCATGATCGACTATTACTCAAAATTCAAATTTTCGATTTAATGAACCGCCGTAAACGAGACCCGTATGTACGGTGGTGTGAGAGGCGCACTCCATCAGTTATCGCTGGTGGAGCCGTCTACTCGATTGTCAGTAGTTACATTTTTACATTTAGGTCAAATCTAATTCTTTGCCCTGTTTCTTCAAATTCTCCAGTTCGTATAATTTGCTCTACGTTATAATATTTAGCCGTAATATTCATATTCTTAGTAATATTGTAGCCGAAGACAAACTCTATTCCTTTGAAATTAGTTAATCTACCATCTGGTGAGTTGAACGAAGAATAGTCCCATCTTGCCCAATCATTTTGAGCCATGTAATCTAAGGCTGCATATTTCTGCAATACTGTGTAAGTTATTTTAAACTTAAAATCTTTGGTCTGTTTTAAAGCTCCATATTGAACTCCAATTGAGTAACCAGTTTGCTCCTCTGAAAATGTATCAGAAATATTTTCGTTTGTTCTGTAGTCTTCAATGTTTTGATAAATGTCGAAATCAATAAATAAATATTTAGATTTAATTGCTTTAAGTTTTGCACCTAAATGGATTATTGAGTAATCTATATCAAATGAATGATTTCCATCTGGTATGTTTGGGATATTCTTTAAAACATAGAAAGCAGGAAATAATTTGAATCTTTCATTCTTAAATTGAATCGTGGATTGAATTCCTTGAAAGTAGGCATCTTTTAAAATTGACTTGCCATTTGAGGACAGTATATAATGACTTCCTCTCAGTGTAATATTTTCGATTAATTGATTCGTTGGTTTGAACTTATGTTCTATGAAAACACCTTCAGGAAATACATTGTCACTCCAAAATAGTTCGTTGTTCTTTTCAAATGAATACGAGTTTTTTCCTAACCAATACTTAAAATCAGAATGTAAACCTTGAAAGTATATTTTTTCAAATCCAATTGGTAATGTGCCAAACTCTTCAAATCCTTTCCCTAATGTTAATTGAGGATCTTGTTGCTTGTTTTGATCTCCTGTTCTAATTCTAAACCCTAAGGAATACCATTCATTTTTAAAAGTCACACCAGTTCTTAATCTATATCTTAATCTTGTTCGATCTTCTCTGAATGTTCCATCAGACTTTTTAGAGTCCCAATCTTGTTCAGTTCTAAATCTATAATCTAATTCATATGAGAATTTTGAAAGTAATGAATCGGTTTGAGCTCCTAATTGAATGTTTGATAGAAATAGTAAGATAATAGTATAAAGTAGTCGTCTTTTCATTCTCTTTCTAACGAATTATTTTGAGTAAGATAGATTATTTGTTTTTTGATTGTATAGTAAGGCATATAGTTTACACTTATAAACCCACATGGTTTACACTTTTATTCTATAAATATGTAAATATGTTTCCTTGTTTCTAACTGCTTTTTCATCTATTCATCCTAAAAGTACATCGTGATAATATACATTCCAAATCCTATTAACTTTTTCTTCAGTTTCTATTTATCGACCAATAGCGGCACGAAAAATGAGAGCCCAATTGTAAGCTCCTCATCTAGCGGCTCCATTAGAAGTTCCTTGATTATTTTATAATGAAGAGGGTACACGAAAGGAATTCTCTTTTCAGTATATTTTCTATCTGACACCACATAGTCATTTGCAGGTTTATTCATTTCCAAAGATTCATGAGGTCTTACATTATTGTATTCGTGAAGAAAGTCATCCATTACAACTTGCTGTTTACTTAAGGCTTTTTGAATTTTATTGCGACAGTAAGCCTTCAAGTCCTTATGCATGCGGTCATGTCTTCCGTTTTGTTGCGGAGAGGCAGGATCTGAGAATATTGGCGTAATAACCAAGTCAATTAGCCAGTAACAGAGCTTAGAGAATCGTCTTAGCGAACGCATGCATCCAAATGGAGTACCGTTATCAGTATGGATGAATGGAATTTTTTTCCTGGGATATCTCTCTTCAAGTAAGACCTTCAATTTTCTGGCGCCCCAATCAGGATACTTTCTCCTAATTTTCAGTATGTAAGATTCTATTTTCTTATTAGTTTTTTGAGGATTTGAGAGAGGAGATTTTGAGTTAGTGACTAGACAGTTTCCTCCTTTCTCTACAAACCTTTTTACAAGCTTATGGCCTGTAGTTCTTGAGATGTTAAATCTATCACACAGAGCCGTCATTGTATATTTGTCGCTCTACCACATCTTAATAAATAGTAATTTTTGTTCCATAGCATTTTTTGCTTTCCAACCCATTATTGCTTTTTATAGCAAAAATCGAGTTTTTAAAAGTGTAAACTATGTGGGTTGTCCGTACCTTATTACGGTTAACGTTACTGTGTAGGTGTCGTTTTGAGCTGTTTCAGGCTAGAATGACATCCTACGCAATGTGTGTGCCTGGCATGCATTGCTACTGAATGTTAGTAAATTATCATGATGGACTATTGCTCAAAATTTAAAGTATTGATTTTAATGAACCGCCTAGTACGAGGCCCGTATGCTAGGTGGTGTGAGAGGCGCACCTCGGCTAGTAACTCTTGTCGAATCCGTCCAATCGATTGAGCTTAGTTTTTATTTTTGAATTCGCTTACTATTTCAAGAATTGACTTATGAGCTCTTCCTGCAGCTTTATCGAAGTCAGATAAAATATCATTTGCTCCGTTTTTAATTCCTTGGTATATTCCTGCAATGACAGTTCCCATAAAATCTCCTAGCTCGTCTTTTCTTTCAGCTAAATAATCTTCTTCAGATACTGAGTTGAACTTTAATTTGGTACCATAAACTTGGTTGATGAAATCAGCCAATTGAGCTTGAGTAATTGCATCACCAACTAAGTTATATGTTTGCCCCTTGTGCTTTTCTTCTACTAACATTTTGGTGTAGGCATAACCCAATTCTTGGCGGCAGGTATAAGCACATTTTCCTTCTCCTGCACAATTTCTTATTTCCCCTTCTTTTTTATAAGTATCCAGGTATTCTAAATCTGGCTCAATGTAAATCCCATTTCTACCAATTACATAATCCAAACTCGATTTAATAATGTCTTTTTCAGTTTGTCTATTCGTTTCTACTATTGGACTAAACGCAGTGTTTTCTTCAGCACCGACAATGCTAGTATAGACAATCTTTCGAACACCATTTGCCTTAGCTGCCTCTATAACATTACGATGTTGTTGAATCCTTTTTTGTGGCTCGTCCATACCAGAAACGAGCAGTACTTTGTCTACACCTTGCAATGCTAGATCAAAATCTTCTAGACTATTATAGTCGCCTTTTCTAATTTCTACTCCTAGATGCTCGGCTCTTTCTGTAGTTCGTGCTATGCCTATTACATTTTCTTTCCCTATTTCTTGAATTAAATACTGGACTATGGCTGAACCTAATTTTCCGCTTGCTGATGTTACTGCTACTTTCATGGTATTATATTATTAGTTTCTAAAACTCTATTTACGGCTTCTTCAATTTGTAATTGCGCCATATCTAACAAGTTTATATTTATTGGTTTAAAAATAGACAATTTGGAACAAGGTAGTATTACTGGATGACTGGCTGCATATTCTTCTATTTTTAAATTATATTTATTTAGTATTTCTTCTGTTTGTGTATCTGTATAAATAGCTATACTAACCTTGTCAATAAACAGCTTGTCTTCTTCTGTAGAAAGCAATACTTCTATGTCGCGTTGAGCAAATTTACTTCGGATATAATTCGATTGCATGGTATGTAATAACCCAAACAGTACAACTTGTGACCAATTGTTTTCAATAATTTTGAGAGACAAATATCTATTGGATGAAGAATGATGTTTGTGTTTTTTATACGGTCTAAGGTTTTTTGAAGTGTGATATTAGGAATTACAAGGTGCTCTATATCTCTGTTTTCAACCTCAGAAATATAAGCTTGAATAATATCCTCTAACTCCTCAGAAGGATTTGGTGAAAACGAATTAATTGTATCAACATTGGTGTTGAATAATAGAAATAGATAGATGTTATAACCACCTCTATTCCTATTGAAAACTCGATTCATTTCTTTTAAGTAAAATGTAGTTGTTTGACTTCCAAGCTCTAATATGCCAAGCGTGGTTATTGCCACTATCTAGTTTCTCTTTAGAATGTAATTTGCAAAGTATTCTTTACTGTCTAATACCTTTTCGTGCAAGATGAAATCCGTATTTTCAATTATCTTTCCAATTAATTGATCATTATACTTTCTTGAAATTTCCATTTGAATTTTTTCCCCTTTGGAAAAGGTATAAGATTGCCCTAAAGCTTCAATTTTTACAGTCTGATTAGTCATGCTTACAATGAAGCTTCTAGCAATGCCTTCTTTCTCTGTGTATTCAGGTTGGTGTTCAAAATGATTGAGGTTAAAATCTCCCCCCAATTCATTATTTATTCTATCTAACAAATTCATATTGAACTTGGCAGTTATTCCTTGACTGTCGTTATAGGCAGGCAATACAATCTCCTTTGGTTTTATTAAATCCACACCCAAAAGAATTTGGTCACCAGCTTGTAAGTTTGCACCGAGGCTGTATATAAATTTGGAAGCCATTTCGTCATACATGTTTCCAATATTAGACCCTAAAAATAAAACTACTTTTGGTTTCTTGCTGTCACTAAGCGAAGTCAATACTTCAAAATAATCGCCTTGTTGAATTTCAACATTTAGGTTTGGTATTTCGACCTTTAGGTCTTGTTTTAGGAGCTCCAAGGCATTAGAAGAAATGTCGATAGGAAAGTAATCGAAATTATAATTTTCTTGATCTAATACTTTTAATAATTCTTTGGTCTTAGTTCCATCGCCAGCCCCTAATTCTATTATTTCAAAATAGGAATCGGGATGTACACCAAAGGCTTCAATTAATTTATGAGTCTTATTTTGGAAAATATCTAACTCACTTCGCGTTAAATAATATTCAGGCAAATTCATTATTTCCACAAAAATAGCATCTCCTTTTTTATCGTAAAAATATTTTGAAGAAAGCGTTTTTGGGTTTGAAGACAATCCTTCGTGAACTTCGTTTTTAAAAGTTTTATTCATGTTATTTTGCTAATCGGATTCCGGCGAATTGCCATCTTTCAGTGGGAGTGAAAAAATTGCGATAAGTATTTCTACTATGATTTTTAGATGTAGCTACTGAGGCTCCACGAAGCACAATTCTGTTGCTCATGAATTTTCCATTGTACTCACCAACAGCTCCATTTTCTTTTTCAAAATTTGGATAGGCGAGATAGGCACTATTAGTCCATTCCCAGCGTTTACCCCAACTAAATTGTTGTGACGCTATTTCCCATTCAAATTCGGTTGGTAAGCGCATTCCTTTCCATTCGGCAAAGGCATTGGCTTCATAATAGTTGACATGGCTGAGTATAGCCTTTTTATCTACTTTTTGTAAACCAGCGAGGGTGTAGTAATGCCATTCGTCTTCAATTTTGTGCCAGTACATTGGAGCATTTATTTGGTTTTTATTTACCCATGACCAACCATCGTCCAACCAGAGATTAAAATTAAAATAACCGCCCGCTTCCATAAATTCAAGGAATTCTCCATTGGTAACTAGATGTTTATTTATTTCGAAATCTGGCAAATAGACTTTGTGAATACCTAACTCATTATCATAGCAAAAATCATTTCCTTGATATCCAATTTCGTAAACTCCTTCAGTTGTTTTTACACTTTTTTCTATCAAATTTGAATCATGTACCAAATTGTATTTATCATGAAAAACAGGAAAGAGAGGGTTGTGGCCCAACATATATTTGACATCGGTTACTAATAATTCTTGATGTTGCTGCTCGTGATTCAGCCCCAAAACAACCAAATCCAAAATCTTTTTTTCTTGTTCGTTATGTAATAAAATTTGTATTTTTTCATCCACATAGATTCTATAGGTGAAAATTTCATCCGTGCTAGGACGAGACATATTGCCTCTGTTATTCTGCAAAATTCTATCGCCAGCATTATTATAATAACTATTAAAAAGAAAGTTGAAATTTGGATTGAAAACAGTATAATCTTTTACGTTAGGCAGCAAGATAAATGTTTCGAAAAACCAAGTAGTATGTGCTAAATGCCATTTGGCAGGACTAGCAAATGGAACTACTTGAATCGCAAAGTCTTCAGGCTGTAAATGATTGCAAAAATCAACAGTTTGTTTTCTTATATCAGTGTACTTCTTAGAGATATTCATCATTAATTTTTTGCTATTTTTCTATTGTTTCGGAAGCCAGTACTTCTTTCTTTTACCGCGGGAACTCTGATAACATAACCAAGACCAACTTCTATCGTATATACCAACCACAGTTTATCAAGTAGAACGATATGCAATAAGCTTAAGAATAAAGCCAAATAGGAGAATCTCTGATTTTTTTCCATTTCGACTATAACCATTCCATTGATTTTCGGTTAGGGGTAAAAAATAAAGGAATAAGAATAAGTGTTGCTATAAAGTCAGCCATATAATTCACTTTTGCAAATGTTTCTACAAACCCTTTGGCCCACATAAATATAATGAAATGTATAAAACTCCAAACTGCAGTAGCAATTCCCATTGCTTGTCGCACAAAAAGGTTACATACACCAAAAACAATATAGAAAGGTGTTAAGGTTAATACAGCTGTCATCCATCTAATAGCAAATTCACCTGTAATATGATAGAGTCTATCTATATTTTCTATCCCTCCTTTTTACATCATACTAAATAGGGGAATGATCAGAAGTGCTGCTAAAATTGCTACTATTATCCAACATTATTTCTCTTTAAAAACATTATACTTATAAGTTTGAGGTTACTTATGTTGGCGTAGATAATTCTGCCACATAAATATCAAACTCCGCATTTACAGCTGCCATTAATTCTGAGTCTTCAAAATCAGAATCAGTCATTTTCGATAGCTTCTCTAAGTAGAAATCAAATTGTCCGTTTTTGAATATTGAAAGCATTTTTCCGCCTTTTACACATCTTGCAGCATGCCATACGTTAGGAGGAACTGTAATAGTGTCTCCTGGTTTCGAAATTATAGTTTCGTTATCAAAGATTAATTCTACTTCACCTTCCAAAATATAAAATACTTCAGTCATTATTTTATGGTGATGCCTTGCTAGATAGAAGTTTGGTTTTAGTGTGTCTTCAACAAAACTTAACTCACCATTTGTGTGATGAGAGGATAGCTTAACAAAACAATGATCTTGAGAATAATTGTAGTTTTGACCTTCTCCGTTTCTTATTACTTCTTTTTCTTTCATTTTTCTTAGTTTAATAATTTCTATGTATGTTACAATTCTATATTGTGTGTTTTTTGCGATTATTTGATCAATTCCTCAAGGGCTTATTCGCTTCATTCTTATCAACGAAAATATGGCCTTATTAAGATGTAATAATGAGATTTCAGCTAATGTCATGCTTTGCTAATTTTCCAAAATTTTTTACTATCAGACCAACAAAGTCAAGGGAGGATTGAACTCTGAGTCTAATCCAAGAAGCTATATATTCATATTTATAGTTTAGTGTGTCTCCTTTTGTTTTTTCAATCACAATAGTTATGTCTTCTGTTTCTTCAAATTCGAAAATAGTATTTTTTCGGTCAACTATACTAATGTTTTCTATTGTTAAAAACAAATATTCTCATTGTTTATTATTGATGTCATTCCTTGTATTAATTCATATAAATTTGTTTCTTCAGATAGTTATTTAGTTTTTTCTAACTTTTGTATTTTTTTAAAAGTAGCTATTCCAACTTGTTTTGCTGGTTGTTGATTTTGACCTGATACTAATCATTGATCTATACTACGTATTTAGTAATAGATGTAGTCTTTAAAATTTTTCCTTCACGCTCAAATAATTTGCCTTCTAGCGTAAAAGGAACTTCATTTTCTAGTTTTACTTTTATTTATTCTTCATTTGTAAATGAGTTTATTTTCTTTATTTCTAGTAGAGTTTCTATTTTTTTAATGTATAGTAAGACATATATTTTACACGTTTATTCTATGAATATGTAAATGTGTTTCTTTGATTCTAACTGCTTTTTATCTATCCATCCTAAAAGTACATCGCGATAATTGACATTCCAAATCCCAATACCTTTTTCTTCAGTTCCTATGGAACGACCAATAGAGGCACGAGAAATGGGCACCCAATTGTAAGCTCCCCATCTAGCGGCTCCATTAGAAGTTACCTTGATTACTTTATAATGAATGGGGTACCCGAAAGGAATTCTCTTTTCAGTATATTTTCTATCTGACATAACATGGACTTTTGCAGGTTTATTCATTTCCAAAGCTTTATGAGGTCTTACATTATTATATTCGTGAAGAAAGTCATCCTTTGCAACTTGCTGTTTGCTTAAGGTTTTTTGGGATCCTGTTTCGACAGTAAGCCTTTAAGCCCTTGTGCATGCGCTCATGTCTTCCGTTTTGTTGCGGAGAGGCAGGATCTGAGAATGTTGGCATTATACCTAAGTCGATTAGCCAGTAACAGAGCTTAGAGAATCTTCTTGGCGATCGCAGGCGTCCAAATGGAGTACCGTTATCATTATGAATTAATTTTGGTAAATCATATTTCTTGAAATTTTTTTTGTACGCTTGCTTTACGGATTTAAAGTTCGGACTGTAGTGACAGAATATACCTAGAATGATTTTACTGTTCGAATCGCAAATAGTAAGTGGCCAGCACTACCTTTTGTTTTCAATTTTGAATTTTCCTTTGTAATCAGCACTCCAAATTTCTTTAGGCTGCGAAGGATCAAATTTGAGATTTAGCTTACCTTCTTTTGAGTTTTTGCGCCGTTTTGGTTTGATCAGATTATTGCGCTTAAGAATAGCGTTGATTGTTGTTTCAGACGGAAATTTTTTCTTGGGGTATCTCTCTTCAAGTAAGACCTTCAATTTTCTGGCGCTCCAATCAGGATACTTTTTCCTAATTTTCAATATGTATGATTCTATTTTCTTATTAGTTTTTTGAGGATTTGAGAGAGGAGATTTTGAGTTAGTGACTAGACAGTTTCCTCCTTCCTCTACAAATCTTTTTACTAGCTTATGGCCTGTATTTCATGAGATGCTGAATCTATCGCACAGAGCTGTCATTGTATAATTGTTGCTCTGCCACATTTTAATAAATAATAATTTTTGTTCCATAACACTTTTTGTTTTCCAACCCATTATTGCTTTTTACAGCAAATATCGAGTTTTATAAGCCTATACTATATGCCTTTATAAGTGTAAACTATCTATTGTTAGCAACAGGATTTTTATTGGCTCATAGATAATTTAATTATAACCTAAATTGATTGATTAGAATCTTTTCTATCAACAAAAATATGATCGTGATATTATCCTGCGATTACATAACAACTAATATTGTTTTTTGCTAATTTTGTAGAAAATACTGCCATCAAACCTACCGCATCAAGAGATGAATGAATTGTAAGGATAATCCAAGAGGCCACATATTTATAGCTCAAATATAGCGCATCTGCTTTGTTTTTCTCTATAACGATAGTTGTCCTTCCTCTTCTTTAAATTCATAGATTGTGGATTTTTGATTAATTGAACTAAGATCATTGATAGTCGCAAAGACATAATACCTATCGTTTAATTTTGGAGTTATTCCTTGTAATAAGAAAAAATTACTTTCTCCAGTCTTCTATTATTTCCTTTTATATTTAATAAGTGATACTAAAGATTCAATAGTCCAAACATCTTCAAGTAATACTTAAGGCATACATTCCATAAGTGGTGAATCATAACAAGTCATTCTAGTACCTATTAAATTCAGTAAAATAGAAGTAAAACTATTGTTTTTTTACTCTACCTATTACATTAAGTATGTAAGCTAACATTATTTGAAATACTCCGACAAAACCATTGCAGTCTGCAGCACTCATTTATTAAATAGCTTTTAATCTTTGTAATTCTAATAAAGTAGCTTCACCTACTTTTTTCGCAGATTGAGGATTCTGACCTGTGATTAATCTTTGGTCCACAATTACATGTTCATGGAAAGCTGCAGCCTTTGTAAATATAGCTCCACGCTCAATTAATTTATTCTCTAACATAAAAGGAACAACATTTTCGAGCTTTACTTTTACTTCTTCTTCGTTTGTAAAAGAGCTTATCTTTTTGCCATCGACAAGATAGCTGCCATCACTTAATTTTATATTGACAAGACCAGCAGGCCCATGACATACGGCACTTACCAAACCATTATTCTCATATATTTGGCTGGCTATTGTGGTAATTTGTGTATTATCAGCAAAATCCCACATAGCTCCATGTCCTCCAGCATAATGAATGGCGATATAATCATTAGGATTCAATTCGTTTGGTTTTTTCGTGTTTTCGATTTTGTTCCGGTAGATATCATTATCCCAAAATTTCTTATTTATAGGATCACTCATATCAAAAGCATCTACAGGTGCTTTGCCACCTTTTGGACTAACAAAATCTATCTCATAACCTGCAGAATGTAACACATCCCAAGGATGAGATACTTCTCCTAAATAATATCCAGTTTTTACACCAGTATCTCCTTTCTCGTCATGACTCGTCACAACAAATAAAATCTTTTTTAATTCTTGACTTTCAGTTATTTCTGTTTTTGTAATTGGCTCACTTGAATTGCTTTGATCCTTACAGCTTGAGTAAATGAAGGCGAATGTGATAAGCATAAATAATGCTCCAGTTTTTATAATATCTAACATGGTAATTATATTTACAAATTTTTAAAATACTTTATTTTTTGGCAAGAAGAAAGTAAGTTGTTCGTGTTCGTGTTCGTTTCTTGCTGCCAATATGGTTTTCGATGTTATAATAGAATTGATCATCATTGCAGGACAAAGTTCAACAATATAATCGTAGATCTATTTTACAAATGATAAAAAGTAAACCTTATCCAATTTTAGCCCTAATTCTGCTTAAGCTTACTTGAGTGATCCCTAAATAAGATGCAATGTATCCTAATGGTACGCGCTGGATAAGTGAAGGGTGATTATTAAGAAGTGCTGAATATCTTTCTGTAGCCGTACCAAATTGTAAGGAAATAAGACGTTCTTCAGATTTAATAAGTTCTAATTCTGCAAACTTTCGACCCCAATTAGCAATATGAATGTCTTCTGAAAAGAGTTTTTGAAGTCTTTCTCTTTTTATTTGATAGAGTTCACAATCCTCTAGCAATTCTACATCCTCATATCCCCTCTGATTACTGACATAATTTTTCATGGAGACAACAGGGTCACCTTCTTTGCCAAACCAAAAAGTAATTTGATTATGTTTAACATAGGAATAAGCTCTCACGATTCCTTTTTTTATAAAGTATATACTCGTTTCGATTTCACCTGATTTAAATAAAATATGACCTTTAGGATACTCCGCCACAATAATACATTCTTCGAATGCTATTTTCGATTTTTTATTTAGTCTATATATATTATCAATAATTTGATCTAATTTCATTTCTTGTAGATTCATCTATTTGGCACGATTTCTTTGTTCAAACTATAGCGTTATTGAAACTGATGTGGTGATTCTAAAATATTTATTATCTGTATAGTAAGGCACATAGTTTACACTTATAAACCCACATGGATTACACTTTTATTCTATGAATATGTAAATATGATTCTTTGGTTTTAACTGCTTTTTATCTATCCATCCTAAAAGTACATCGCGATAATAGACATTCCAAATCCCATTACCTTTTTCTTCAGTTCCTAGAAATCGACCAATAGCGGCACGAGAAATGAGCACCCAATTGTAAGCTCCCCATCTAGCGTCACCATTAGATGTTACCTTGATTACTTTATAATTAAGAGGATATACGAAAGGAATTCTCTTTTCAGTATTATTTCTATCTGACACGACATGAACTCTTGCGGGTTTATTCATTTCTAAAGATTCATGAGGTCTTACATTATTGTATTCGTGAAGAAAGTCATCCATTACAACTTGCTGTTTACTTACTTAAGGTTTTTTGGATTCTGTTTCGACAGTAAGCCTTTAAGTCCTTATGCATGCGCTCATGTCTTCCGTTTTGTAGCGGAGAGGCAGGATCTGAGAATACTTACGTAATATCCAAGTCAATTAGCCGGTAACAGAGCTTAGGGAATCTTCTAGGCTAACGCATACTTTCAATTGGAGTTCCTTTGTCTGTATGTATGAATTTTGTTAAGCTGTATTTCTTGAAAACCTTTATGTAAGCATGCTTTACGTTATGTAGGCATGCTTTATGGACTTAAAGTCAGGTCTATAGTGACAATAGATTCCCAGTATCATTCTACTATTTGAGTCGCAAATAGTTAAAGGCCAACAATATCTTTTGTTTCCTATTTTGAATTTTCCTTTGTAATCCGCACTCCAGATTTCATTGGGTTGAGATGGATCAAAT
>CALLPN010000027.1 GCA_938015435.1 uncultured Saprospiraceae bacterium | reverse complement strand
TACTCCGGCGCCATCAAAATCTACTGCTGATGGCATTGGTGGAAGCCCTAAGATCATTCCTTGATCATCTGTCACGATCCATTGTGTATTTTCTCCTACTGATCCTGATAATGTAATGTCTCCAGCCATAAGGTTATCTGCCATTCCATCACCTACGCAAAACTCAAATGGACCACCTGCTAAGGTTCCTCCTTCTGCACCGTTTCTTGTAACTGCGATTGAATTAGATAATCCAAAGTCTCCCATGAGGTCATTAGCATTCATACCTGCTTCTAAGCCTGTAATCGCTCCATCATAACTTACATTCCAGATCAAACAAACTCCTGCTCCTGCATCATCAAAATTAACTACTCCTGGCATTGGTGGGAGTCCTAATATTGTTCCTGATTCGTCAGTCACTATCCATTGGTTATTCATTCCTGTATTGCCATCAAGTGTAATTCCAGATACATTATCCGCTTCGCCATCTACACAGAATGTGAATGGCCCACCTTCGATTGTACCTCCAGAAATTCCTGCTGTACCGCAATCAATTCTATTCACTGGTATAGAGTTAGAAAGTGAGAAGCATCCTTCTAGATCATTGGCACTAGCTCCGGCTTCTAATCCTACTATATCTCCATGATAACTTAAGTGCCATATCAAACATGTACCTACTCCTGCTCCATCAAAATCTACTGCAGATGGCATTGGTGGAAGACCTAATATATTTCCTTGATCATCTGTTACGATCCATTGTGTATTTTCTCCGACTGATCCTGATAATGTAATGTCTCCAGCCATAAGGTTATCTGCCATTCCATCTCCTACACAGAATTCAAATGGACCACCTGCTAAGGTTCCTCCTTCTGCACCGTTTCTTGTAACTGTGATTGAATTAGATAATCCAAAGTCTCCCATGAGATCATTAGCATTCATACCTGCTTCTAAGCCTGTGATTACTCCATCATAACTTACATTCCAGATCAAACAAACTCCTGCTCCTGCCTCATCAAAATTAACTGCGCCTGGCATTGGTGGAAGTCCTAAGATCGTACCCGATTCATCAGTTACTATCCATTGATTATTCATTCCTGTATTGCCATCAAGTGTGATTCCAGATACATTATCCGCTTCGCCATCTACACAGAATGTGAATGGCCCACCTTCGATTGTACCTCCAGAAATATCCGGAACACTACAATCTATTCTATTGACTGATATAGAGTTAGAAAGTGAAAAACATCCTTCAAGATCATTGGCACTAGCTCCGGCCTCTAATCCTACTATGTCTCCATAATAACTTAGATGCCATACTAAGCATGTGCCTACTCCTGCTCCATCAAAATCTACTGCTGATGGCATCGGTGGAAGGCCTAAGATATTTCCTTGATCATCTGTAACTATCCATTGAGTATTTTCTCCTACGGATCCTGTTAATGTAATGTCACCAGCCATAATGTTATCTGCCATTCCATCACCTACGCAAAACTCAAATGGGCCTCCTGCTAAGGTTCCTGATGCCGGTTGGTTTCTTGTAACTGCGATGCTGTTAGATAATGCGAAACATCCTGCAAGATCTGATGCGTTCATTCCTGCTTCTAAGCCTGTGATCGCGCCATCATAACTTAAGTGCCATATCAAACATGTACCCGCTCCTGCTCCATCAAAATCTACTGCTGATGGCATTGGCGGCAAGCCTAATATATTTCCTTGATCATCTGTTACTATCCATTGACTATTCGTACCAGAGTTTCCAGCAAGTGTGATTGCACCGGCTTCGATATTATTGGCTACTCCATCTCCTACACAAAACTCAAATGGGCCTCCTGCTAAGGTTCCTGATTGCGGCTGATTTCTTATTACTGAAATACTGTTAGATAATGAAAAACACCCTTCTAAGTTAGATGCATTCATTCCTGCTTCTAATCCTGTGATTGCTCCATCATAACTTAAGTGCCAGATTAAACATGTACCTGTTCCTGCTCCATCAAAATCTACTACAGATGGCATTGGAGGTAAACCCAATATATTTCCTTGATCATCTGTTACTATCCATTGACTATTCGTACCAGAGTTTCCTGTAAGCGTGATCGCTCCAGCTTCAATATTATCAGCTATTCCATCTCCTACACAAAATTCAAATGGGCCTCCTGCTAATGCGCCTGATTCTGGTTGGTTTCTTACTACTGATATGCTGTTGGATAATGAGAAACATCCTCCAATATCTGAAGCATTCATTCCTGCTTCTAATCCTGTGATCGCTCCATCATAACTTAAGTGCCAGATCAAACATGTCCCTGCTCCTGCTCCATCAAAATCTACGACTGATGGCATAGGTGGTAAGCCTAATATATTTCCTTGATCATCTGTTACTACCCATTGACTATTCGTACCAGAGTTTCCTGTAAGCGTGATTGCACCGGCTTCGATATTATCGGCTACTCCATCTCCTACACAAAATTCAAACGGGCCTCCTTCAATTACTCCACTACTCACTCCAGAATCTGATGCAGTTACGGTTACTTCATCAATATCCCAAACGGCAATAGGTGCTCCGTTACCTACTAGACAATATCCAGTAAGTCTAATTTGAAACTCAGTAGCTTCATTCACTACTAAGTCTTCGTTTCCACTAAAGTCTATATTCACTTCTGACCAAGTCCCATTAGTAGCTAAATCTTCTTGACTGAATACTACTGCTCCATCTCTAAGTACTTGAACTGCAAATAATGTTGGATAGTTATTTTCCCCTGAATCGCCTCCGATCCACTCAAATTCTGCGATAGATTGCTCATAGAAAGAAAGATTACTTAGCATCCCTACACCATTTGAGCCGGGTGTCACTAATATATCTATCCTTACTGACTTGGTAGAAATTGGATTAAAACTACAATCGTCGTCTGCTGAAAAGCACATACCTGGAGTACCTCCGACACCTGGTGTACAAGAATGGTGATTGAAAGAAGCATTAGATCTGTATAGGTTACCTCCAACTACAGATATCGACGGACCATTTGGACTTTCATTGATATCAGCCGTAAACTCGGAATAATCCATAAATGAATTGTCCGATGAATTAGAATGACATTCATCTAATGAAAAATATGCAGTTGATTCATTTGGTATACCATTAGCTTCTACGGCAAAAGAAAAGGCCAAAAAAAATATTGAACAACATAGATGTAAATAGTTCGTGATTTTTTGATTCATAACTAGTAGGTTTTAATTTAATATTGGAATAAATGATCGTTTCAAACCAGTACGGCATAAATTTTAAAAGGGTTGCCATGATAGATATATTAATTTAATATGTGTCCGTTTACAGACAAGGCTATTTCGTGATTAGATATTCGCAATTAATGTGAAGAGACATTTTACACAGTCATATATCGCACTTTTGAGTACATTCGCATTTGTAAAAAGATTCTAATAAATACATGTCTGCAATAGGTCGATATCTCTCATATTATGGCAAAGCGATCACTGCGTATCAGGTGCATTCGCCAGCTGTCTATGACTTCATCATTGAAGTAATGGATCAAAAAAGAGAATATTATAAATTTGGTGAAATAGAGTTTCTACGAGAGCTATATCTTAATTCAAAAGATAGTATCCCGTTTATTGAGCTTGGTGCCGGTTCTAAAAAATTGTCGGGTAACACTCGTCCAATCGCTCAGATTGCCAAGACTTCCTTAAGTCCGGTAAAAACCTGTAGGATCCTTTTTAATACAGTTAAGTTTTACAATTGTAAGAATGTACTTGAGCTTGGTAGTTCTCTAGGAATATCTACAGCATATCTTGGTGCTGTAGATGATGATATTAAAGTGATCTCATTGGAAGGAAACCCTTCTTCGGCTGACATAGCGAAACACAATGCTAAACAGTTAGAGTTGTCAAATATAGAAATCATCACAGGAAGCTTTGCTGACACTCTTATGCCTACGTTGAACAAGATGAAACAAGTAGATTTAGCTTATCTAGATGGTAATCACAGTTACGATGCTACCATAGAATACTTTGACAAGATACTTCCTTACCTTCATGAAAATAGTGTAATCGTCTTAGATGACATCTATTGGTCAGATGGTATGCTTGATGCATGGAAACAATTAATGCAACATCCAACTGTGACGTATTCCATAGATATTTATAGTTCTGGCTTTTTATTTTTCAATAAATCTATGAAGTCAAAACAGCATTTTTCCCTTATTGAAAACTGGAAGAAAATCTGGCAAATAGGTCTATTTAGTAAAGTCAAGTAATAATAACATCATCTCTAATCATCTAGTTATAGTATTATGCAATTGATCTGCCCAATATGTAAATCTCCGTTGACACTATCTAATAAGATGTATAAGTGCGAACATAACCATAGCTATGATATTGCCAAAGAAGGTTACGTCAATTTACTACCTGTACAAAAGAAGAACAGCAAAAACCCTGGAGATAGTAAAGAGATGATTATTGCTAGAAGATCATTCCTTGAGAATGGGCATTATATTCCATTGATAGATAAGATCATTGAATGTATAGATCCAAAAGAAAACAGTCTATTACTGGACGCTGGATGCGGTGAAGGATACTATGGTGGTCAAATTGCTGACAAAATAAAAAGTACAACCATTATTGGTTTTGACATTTCAAAAGAAGCCATCAAAAAGGCGGCTAAGAAATATAAGGATCAATCATTCTTTATCGCTGGTGTGAATGAGATTCCCTTAACAGATGCTTCCATAGATACTTACTTAACTATCTTTGCTCCATTAGAAGCTGGGGAAATCAATCGATTACTCACCGCTGATGGACAAGTAATAATAGTATCTGCTGGACCTAATCATATGCGAGAAATTGCCGAAGAAATATATGAGACTTTTATCCCGCATGATTATAATCCCATTCACAAATTAAAGGATGATTTCAAAGAAATCAGTTATCATAATCTAACTTTCCAAATTGATTTAACAACTCGTGATGATATGTATGCGCTTCTCATGATGACACCGTATTACTGGAGTGTATCTAAAGATAATCGAGATGAAATACTTAGTACTTTCTCCAAAACAATTAGCTGTGACTTCATAATACAGGTTTTCCAAAAATTGAAATAACTTTTTCAATTGAGATATGCGATTGAATCTTATCGTATAGGGTACTTTTTATATGAAAATAATTAATATTTGTAAAAATATAATGTATCTTGGTTGGTATTACTTGTATCAATTGAGAAAATTATAAAATACCAAATATGAAGAATGTAGTCATAGTATACCTTTTGTTAGTCAGCAGTAGTTTATTTAGTCAATCCTCTTGTATAGAATTTGACGGTGTTAATAACTATATCTCCACAAGTAGTAGTGCTCTTGACGACATAGATAATGGTGACTTCACCATTATGGCTCGGGTAAAAGGACTAGATGAAGATCAGCCTACACATCCAATGATTATATCCAATAGAGAAACGGAAGGACCTGGTTGTCTATTCTTCTTTCATGATAACTTTGAAGGCTCTCAAAACAAACTGCTTACCTTACAACTTGACAATTACAACTACTTTGTTCAGACCGATGAAGCTGATGTAAATTTCTTAGATGGTGAATATCATCATGTGGTAGTTACGAAAGGTGACGGACTAATTCAATATTACGGTGATGGAATCTTGATTGGCACTCGCTTTGTGCAACAAGATCCCACTGCGCAGACATTTCATGAAATATGGATAGGACAAGATGATCCTACCAATAATACTTTTGACGGTAACCTATCAGGTATTTCAATTTGGGATAAAGCATTATCGCCAGAGGAAATAAACCTGTACTCATGCGACGATGAATTAGTAAACGCAGAAGGCTTAGTTGCATTCTGGCCATTGGATGAAGGTGCTGGACAGGAAGTAATCGACCAGTCCAATGGGGAGGTTGGTTTATTTGGAGGCTCGCCGGTTGCGCAGTTAGTAGACCCAATCTGGGTAGAAAATTGCAGTATTAGTTTTTGTACTGTTGAAATATGTAATGATGGAATTGATAATGATGGAGATGGATTAATTGATTGCGAAGATGACGATTGCTATCTCAATAATAGTGATGAATGCATTAGTTGTCTTGGCAGTAGTCAAACCTTTGCTGATGTAGTACTCAGCTATAATCCTGTTTGTCCTGAACAACACGACCCTATAGTCACCAACCCTCAAAATGCAATCGGCTCACCGAACTATGAACTTCCTGGACCTGGTGAAAATTTCGGATCTGGATTCGTTAGCTTAGGTGAAGGTGGAAGTATTGAATTAGGATTTGTAGATAACATATTAGTGAACTCCGGAGATAGTGAATCAGACCTCTATGTGTTCGAAGTTGGAACAGATATAGAATCAATGATGGTAGACTTGAGGCCAATAAATAGCACAACGATTGATATACTAATTGCGAATGGATTTAGTGATTCTGATTTAGATGGTTATTTTGAGATATCGACGATTGCAGGAGCGACTTCTTCATTAGATTTAGATGCCTTGATACCAGGGCAATCTTTTGGAATTCTAAAATTCGATGCGGTAATACTTACTGATGTCATTAATAATGCCGGTTGTATAGGTTCTTCCGGAGCGGATGTAGATGCTATTTGTGCATTGACTTCCATGCCAGCAGAAATCTGTGACAACGATATTGATGACGATGGTGATGGATTAGTAGATTGCGATGATCCTGATCTTGCTGAAGATTGCTGTTGTATTACAACTCAAACATTAGATATCGGAGAAGATCAAGTTATTTGTCCTGGAGAAAGCGTTACCATAAACGCCGAAGGAGAATTTATTAGTTATTTATGGTCAGATGGTACCTCAGAAAGTAGTTTGACCATAACTGATGAAGGAACATACTCCGTTGAAGTAATTGATCTTTGTGATAATGTAATATCAGATATGATCACAATCACTTTTGGTGACCCAACGGTGATCACAGAAGAACTAGAATTATGTGACGGAGAATCAGTAGTACTATATGGAGAAACATACAATTCTGAGGGTATCTACGAAGTAACTCTAGCAGGAAACAATGCTTGTGATACTAGTCTTACCATTACGATAGTGGCAGCAGAGCCAATTTCTATAACTGAAATGTTTGAAATCTGCGCTGGCGAATCAATAGAAGTATATGGTGAGATATATAATTCTGGAGGTACTTTCGAATCAACTCTACCTGGAAACAACGCTTGTGATACTAGTCTTACCATTACGATACTCATAGCCGAACCCGTTTCTATAACTGAAATGTTTGAAATCTGTGAAGGTGAATCAATAGAACTTTATGGCGAAACATATGACTCAGAAGGGAGTTACGAATCAACTTTACCTGGAAACAATAGTTGTGATACTACACTTATCATAACTATAAATGCAGGTCAAATCTATGAAAGTACACAGTCCTATACTATAAACTCAGGAGATTCTTTAGAACTCAATAATGAAGTTTATTATGATAGTGGAGTCTATACTCAAAATCTATCCACTGTGGCAGGATGTGATAGTCTAATCAATGTAATAGTCTCAGTAAACTTAGATATAGTTCACTATGACTTTGAAAACTGTCTCTCAAACAATGAGGGTGAAAATACAATCTATACGGAATTTACAGCTTCATATCCGGACCCGCTAAACTGTGGTACAGTTCAAGCAACTAATATCTACCGAGATAACCCAACTGTAAATGGACACTCATGTACAGAAGGCGTAAATGAAAGTATAGCTATGTGTGTGTCATCTCAAGTTTCATGTGAATATGAATCTGCATCTGAATTGTCTGTGAAATTTGAAATAGATATTTCTGTTGATGAAGGATCCATAGTAGAACTCAATCAACTTAGTTTCTATGAAAAATCACCAGAAATTTTTTCTTGGATCGATGGTGGTAGTGGACCTAACTACTTCCCTACTTTATACGGAATTAGAATACTACTGGATGGGCAATTAATCTATAACCAAGAAAGTATAAATACAACTTCTGATTGGAGTCTCGCCGAATTTAATTTATCCGAATTATCATCGGCACGAATTACAAGTAACTCGGAGATGGCGATCGAATTAACTGCATACTGTACAGATGGATTTGTGTCCAATGTCACTGCATGGGATATTGACGAAATCAATCTTTCGGCTACTTGTTCACCTATTACTAGCTCTAGAACTATCGCTGGTATTATCAATACTCCAAACGGTGATGTTATTCAGAATATACGTGTAACAAGAAAAAAAATCGAAAATTCGACTTATCAGAATGTGGATACAAATGGTCAATACGCTTTTGACTCTGACATAGATACTGATTACACAATAAGTGCGAGTAAGGACGATCAAAGAATGAAAGGCGTATCTACGAAAGATTTAATACTAATACAAAATCATATATTAGGTTTTTCTCAATTTGAACATGCCTACCAATATATAGCAGCGGACCTCAATAATAGTAACCATATATCTAGTATTGACGTTGTTGTATTGAGAAAGCTAATATTGGGTGTTACCGAAGAATATCCAAACAATACTAGTTGGACTTTTGTTGAGCCGAGTGAAGCAGATAATCCGCCTTGGACGATATCCGAGCAGCTCAATGTATCTAAAGGATCAAACAACAGCATTGAAAACAATTTAATTGCTTTAAAAATTGGTGATGTCTCAGAGGTTACAAATAGCACTACAAGTGATGAATTGTTAGATACAAGATCAGACAAATCCATCCATATCGAAGCTATCCCATCTAATCATCAAAAAGCCTTCAATCTATATAGTGAATTAGACTTCTATACACAAGACATGGAGAATATATATGGATTTCAACTATCAATAGATCTAAATGGAATCGTAATCGAAGAACTCACTTCGAAATTGATAGATATTTCAGAAAAAAATTACCATTTTGCTAATGATCAACTAGTTATCAGTTGGAGTGACATTAACCCTTTGTCGACATCGACAGAACCATTATTTACCATCGCTGGAAAAATTAGTGCAAATCAGCTATCTTCTATAGCACTTTCGCAATCATCATTTAACAGTGAAGTGTATGTCGGAAAAGAACTAAAAGAGAAGAAAATAGAGTTATCTGCTCGAACAAATTCTGATTATTTGTCATCACTAAGTGCAACGCTCTATCCCAATCCAATGACAAACGCATCTCAACTCATCATCGATTCTAAATCAGATGATATGGCAACAATAAAAATCATTGATGTATCTGGAAGATTGATTTCACAAAAGCACATATCATTAACGAAGGGTAGTAATTCGATTATTTATGAAAGGGTTCATTTTGGAAAGTCTGGACTATATTGCATTTTAATCAACCAAGGAACAGAGCAAATAATGTACAAGTTAATCGTTAATTGATTGTCTTTCTATGAATTACAAATACATCCGAAAGAAATGTAAATCGTATATGTATATTTCAGAAAAATCGAATATCTATTTATTAATTACAAAAAATAAGTAATTATCAAAGTCTTTGTGCGTAGATACAATACAAGTATTAGCGGTAGCTATTACAACAACATTTCTACACCAATTATAATCGCAACAAAAACTGCGAGACAGGATAGTATTCCCAATATATAACTCAAAAGACCTTTTACATAATTCATCTTATTTCTTTTGCCAAAAAACTGTCCAATTGCCCAGGTAGTATATAAAAGACTAAGAATTATTCCAATTTGAAATATTGGATAATTTGTTAAACTTTCAATAGTTCCTAACAAAGTATACAAGAGAATTGAATTTCCCATAATAAAGCAAAGTAGAATGTAAATTTCATAGTAGTTATAACTATGTTTCCGATAGAGCATTTTAATCCAAAAAGCAATGAAGATTACAATTAGAATATTTGCGTATCCATAGTTTGCAGAAAACCATTCATATGATCTGATGACAAGCGGAATCTCTCCTGAATTTTCGACATTATATTGAATAAGGCCGGCTTCAAAGTTTAATAGTCGCTGTGTTATTGTGTATACTAAGGATGTTACTATTAAGAAAACTATTGGCTTTACAATCTTTCTTCTGTCTCCAAGAATATAATTTCTAATCGTATCGCCAGGTCTTAGGAATAATTCCTTAATTGTATAAAAAAAACCTTTCTCAAAATTTAAGACACTTCTGACTTCTTCAATAATGTATTGCCTATTAATTCGTTTAGGTTCTCTTGGGTAACCACAGTTCTGGCAGAAATTACTTGATATTTCGCTGTTACAGTTTTGACAAGTATTCACAATATTATCTTTTTCTATTTGAAAAAAGGTAGTCGTAAGGTTCTGTGATATAGAGCTGACGCAGCTATAGCGAGTCTAATCTCATATCACAGATTAGTATCCGTAATTTTTGAAAAGATATTCGACGTAATACACAAACACCCTTGTCCAAATCAGCAAAATATTTAGTTTCAATTTCATCTGCTTCAATAAGAAATATTTGATCAAAGTTATTTACATAATCCTTAATCTTAAATTCGATTGACCTAAGCATGCTTGTTTAATGCAAATGACTAATAATATCTACATCATTTTTCTGCTGATGTAAACTTACCTCGTATATCTCACGTGCATAATCTCTATTAAACTAAGTTATGCAATAAATACCACTATTACTAATAGAACGGATTGAGACTAAGAGTACATGACGTAACATATGGCTTTAGCAACAGTACATCATTTATATCCATATATCTTTAGTTCAATATGATTTTTCAAATATTCAAACTGTCCTAATCGATTCATTAATTTTTCAATCTCTTCAATAGGCTGAGTAATTATCTTAGGACTAAGTTTCTCAGATCGATTCAATCTTTTCATTTCAAATTCTACAGGTATCGAAATCCATTCAATCTCTTTAAATTTAAATGGCCCTCCTCCTTTGTCCATGAAACCAAAATTGTCAAATTTATCTACATCCGAATTATCAAAACTAAATTCAAATGTGATTTCGGAAAGAAGGAACTTGATCTTAGAAAATCTAAATAAGATATCTTCTCTTTTAATTTCATTGAATAATTTGAACCACTTCGTATTATTCATATAGCTGGTTCGTATTGAAATTTCTTTATCCAGTCTTAATTGATGAATTTTGAGTCTATCTAACTCCAAGTCTGACTTTTGAATCATTAAAGAATTATTTATGGGATTATGATTCGCCAGATGTAAGTCAGCTAATTTCTTATCAAATCTCACTAATACTCTATTAGAATCGACAAGAATATCTTCTATAACCGTTCCGCTATGACCAATCAGTTTCCAAAAATCTTCAGATTCGTCAACTTTTTCTGGTGAACTATAAATTCCCAAGAAGGATTTTAATTTTACAGGTGTATTTATTCTAATCTTGATATATCTCGATTGCTCTGAATTGTATCCCACGCTCAAATCTACGCGGCGGACGCTGCGATAGCAAGTCTGACAGCGTACATAGTGTAAGTGCACGTTTCATTCACTTAATATGGATTCCATTTAACATATTTATTTTTTCTTGAATTCTCAACAGCCATCAACAAATGTTGATCTTTAATATTTTCACAATCAGCTAAAAATTCATTTTTCAACTCTTCTTTCCATCCAGCGCTGGCTGAGGCTACCCATTTCCTTAGACCAGTTTCATCATTTGGATAACCCTTGACAATCTCAGCGCCTTTTGGATCACTTCCAATTTGAATTATTCTTTTAATTACATTATCATCTGGAACCAATTTCAATAATGCCAATGCTCTAAATGCACCGTAAGTTATCCTAAAATTGTCAAAAGAGTAGATGGCATTAAGCGTATCATTATATGATTGTGAAAGAACCGAAAGTCTAAGGATCGAGTCACCTAAACCCATGTAAATAATAGTCGCTTCAAATTCTTGCTTAGCAAGTTTCATAAGGTTTGGAAGAGCTTCCTTGAATCCTGAATGACCAATTGCAAGAATTAAGTGATATTGAGTAGACCATGTTCTTTTATCTTGAATTTCCTTTTCAAGCGCTTGAATTAATGCAGGTCCTGCATCAATCGATTCAAATTTTCTAAGCCTCTTAGCTCCACTTTCACGTTTTTTGGATTTCGAATTACTTAGTAGCTCAATTGCCTCTTTTATTTTTTCTTCCATTTTATTATAATGTACTCCAACGGTATAGTAATATGTGTCGTATCCCGTAAGATATGCAACCATCATCATGTGTTACCAGCTGCTGTTCGTTGTTGATTTGGTAGAGTTACTCTTTACTCTACCTTGATAAATTTCATTGTTTTACTTCGATTTCTATCGTCATTGATTTTCATAAAGAACATACCTGAAGGCAGATTGCTAATATCAATCCACGATTTACTAAAGTCTTTATGTTTGCGGACAAGTTTTCCATTAATATCATATATCAAAATCTCAGTAATATTTAAATCAGGAACATCCTCAATGCTAATAACATCAGAAGTAGGATTCGGGTAAATATTAATTTCTTCCAAAAGGTTTGGTAAGTTGATTGATGCAGTGGACGAATTAATAGCACAATTAACTGCCGCAAAAGCATCTATTCTCCCTGTTCCACCACCTGTCCAATTAAGTGGTATGGTAGTGCTTAAAACACAATTTATTACTTCATCCCTTGTTAATGATGGGTTTGCCTTCAATACTAACCCTAAGAGAGCAGCGACCATCGGGCTTGAAAAAGATGTTCCACTTATTGATGCGTATTGATTGCTTTTTTTGCAAGCAAGAACATTAGCACCTGGGGCAGTTACATCTACCCAGTCACCAAAATTTGAACCATAAGTACTAAATTCTTCCCATTTATTATCTTCTGAGTCACTTGCTGCAACTGAGATCACATTATCAAAAGCCGCTGGGTAATGTAATTCATTTGAATTTGAATTTCCTGCCGACGCAACAATTATACAACCAAAACTATCTACTGCTTCATTAATAGCCATCTGCATTGTAAAATTGGACGAAGGCCCTCCGAAACTTAAGTTTATTATATCTGCACCTTCTTGTGCTGCCTTTAAAACTCCTTCTGGTCCTCTTGAAATAATTGTAAAAGGATCATCACTCCCAGCTTTAATTGCAATGAATTTCAAATTGTTGCCGAGGCTTGAAATTCCTATATTGTTATTTGTAACAGCGGAACAAATTGAAGCAACTGAAGTGCCGTGATCGTCGCCGCTAAAATTAACAAAATCAGTACCGACATTATTGTCATTTCCCCATAAATCCCAGGTACCTAGTATGTTTTCACTAAGGTCTTCATGATCTGCGTTAAAAACACCGTCAACAACTCCAATAATAACTTCAGATGTGTCTTGATTTGGAATACACCAAGCTTGTTCAGCATTGATCAATTCTAACGAAAACTGGGCTGAATAATTAGGATCATTTGGGGTACAAGCTGTTCTATATGCCGGTATTTTCTCGACTAATTGAATAGCATCTAATTGATCAAGCTCATTTAACAATTCTTCAATCTCATTTATTCGATCAAACTTTAATCTAAAAATAAAATTTAAGGTAGAGCTTTTATTTTCAAGGAAATAAAAGGAGTTTTCTAATTCTCTTATTTGGTATTTGTTTTGAATGTTCCGAGGAATTGGAATAGAATTTAGATCAATAGTTGCAATTTCATCTGTGATCTCTTGAAAATTGTTTTCATTAAATTTTATATATAATTCACCATCAATAAAATTTGGGTTTACATTTTGTGCAAATGCTTTATTGAAAACAATAATGGAAAAGAGGGTTAGCAATATTCTCATAACAATTAATTTTTATATTTAATGTTAACGTTTAAGACATCTTACTTCATCTCCGGCATTTTACGGTTTCACACTGTCTGAAACGTTTTGATTTTTTCCAACATATTAATCCGTCGTTAACGTTTCAAACATCTTACTTCATCTCCGACATCTTATGGTTTCACACTGTCTGAAACGTTTTGATTCTTAATCCTTATCTTATCCGTCGTTAACGTTTCAGACATCTTACTTTATCTCCGACATCTTATGGTTTCACACTGTCTGAAACGTTTTGATTTTCCCCAACATATTCATCCATCGTTAACGTTTAAGACATCTTACTTCATCTCCGATATCTTATGGTTTCACACTGTCTGAAACGTTTTTATTTTCCCCAACATATTCATCCGTCGTTAACGTTTAAAACATCTTACTTTATCTCCGACATTTTATGGTTTCGCACTGTCTGAAACGTTTTTTACATATTTTTCTAGCCATTGGTCTTGTTCCCATAGCATATGCATAATAGACTCTTTAGCTGCATAACCGTGGCTTTCTTTTGGCAACATTACTAACCTTACCGTTGCTCCTAATCCTTTAAGCGCATTGAAATATCTTTCACTTTGCATAGGATATGTACCGCTATTATTATCCGCTTGCCCATGCACAAGTAGCAATGGTGTTTTCATTTTATCTGCATGCATAAATGGTGACATATTATAATACACTTCAGGAGATTCCCAATAGTTACGTTCTTCTGATTGGAATCCAAAAGGCGTCAAGGTTCGATTGTATGCTCCAGATCTAGCGATACCCGCAGCGAATAAATTAGAATGACTCAATAGATTAGCCGTCATGAATGCACCGTATGAATGTCCACCAACTCCTACCCTCTTACGATCTATATATCCCATTGCATCCACTGCATCTATAGCTGCTTTAGCATTATCAACGAGTTGCTTTCGGAAGCTATCGTTAGGTTGTTCATCTCCTTCTCCGATAATAGGGAATGCGGCATCATCTAAGACGACGTAACCACGATTAACCCAAAATATTGGAGATCCATACCAAGGGTATGTAAATTCGTTTGACGAAGAAGTTACTTGACCTGCACTGGACTTATCTTTAAACTCACGGGGGTATGCCCACATGATCATCGGCATTTTTTCTTTTTTCTCCATGTCATAACCTACAGGAAGATATAAAGTAGCACTCAGCTCTACTCCATCTGCTCTCTTGTAGGTGATCACTTCTTTATGTACGTTTTGGATTGCCTTAAATGGATTTTTGAAATCTGTAACAGGAGTCAATTTTCCATTATTGATATCTCTGAAAAAATAATTAGGATATTCATTCTTAGACTCAATCCTAGTTAATACTTTCCCTGTACTCATATCCACAGCTACTACGAATGATTCTAATTCATCTACAGCCGTTGTTTGATAGATACGATCTTTCTTTTGTGTTTTATAATTATAAACATCTACATATGGAAATTTTCCCTTTTCAGAAAAGCCCTCACCCAATAGGTACAATTGATCACCATTAAGATCTAAAGTCGCTCTATCGTATTGATTTCGCTTCGTCACAAAATCCCCTGGATCGCTGTATTGATCTTGATAGTTACGCTCATCAAATAGTACTTGTTCTGAAGATGAATCCGAAGGATTGAACAACACGGTACGGATCTGACGAGAATTCCACCAATAGTCATATGAAACGGCTACATCGTCACTACCCCATATAATTCCACTGTATCTATATTTCGTTTTTAGCAGCAATTGTTTTTCATCCGTAAAAGGAGCGGCTTGCTGATATACAGCATCTCGATAACCTACCTCTTTTTCTGGATCTCCTCCATCTAGCGCTTCTGCCCAATAGATTGTTGCCGCTTTATCCGATCTCCATCTTAATTTACGCATACCTGTACGGACTGCCATAAATCCTTGAGGCAAATCTTCGATGAGCGGTACTTCTAGTATTGTCTTTACTTTCTTAGCATTGCGATCATAGATTACTGTAGTGCTTGGAAATTTACTATAAGGCACCAAATAACTAAAAGGCTCATGTATCGTCTGTACCATCGAATATAGACCATCAGGTGAAAAGGATATGTCTGTATACATATCAGCTTTCATCCATAAATCTGCATTACCATCAAGGTCTACTTTCCATATTTCAGAATTGGCCAACAATTTGAAATTGGCTTCGTCTGTTGGATTTTTCAAAAGATCTTGATAGGTACGATTCTGCGCTTTTTTCCCACCATCATTGACTGATATCGTCGGTCCATTTGGTATGGCATCATTTGTATCAATTAATGGCTCACGATTTTCCGGAAGCATCGTTACGAGTACACCCGATTCGTCACGTAACCAGTTGATCGCTTCACGCATATTGGCATTTACTCTAGCCTTCGTGAGTTTACGGGTAGACTTCTTGGCTACGTCTAACATCCAAAGCTCTACTCCTGTAGATGTAGTGTTTGTGTAGGCTATATAGTTTTGATCAGGCGACCAAGTAATATTAGAGATACGAGCCTCCGATGGCAATCCAGATACTAAAGACTCTTTACCAGAATTAATATCTAACACCTTCATATCATAATAATAAGAGGCTCTGCTGGAGATATTGGTCACCGGATTGATTCTAAGTCCGGCAAGCCTCATCTCTTTTTCTGATAGTACATTGATCGTTTTATACTTATTTCTGTATAGCAGTACTGCTGTTGTCGCATCAGCGTTGATCCTTATTGATGGCGCCAAAGCTGCATCTGCTAGAACTCGGATATCATCGTGAGGTAATTGGTAACCTAAGTCAGATTGGGCTTCCATCATCATTGGAGTAAGCATAGTCAAAATAATTAATAACGTACGGATATTCATGTTGGGGTAGATTTATAATTCTAAATGTCAATCTCTACTCATCATAACATTTCTTTAACCTCAAGTTAGTGAAACCCTACAAACAAAAAAAGCTCCCAAGTAAATACTTGAGAGCTTATATAATTTCGTATGTTTTTTTTGCTATTGTCTTACTCCTGTAAGAGTACCTACATCTTCAACGGTAATCGGCATACCGGCAAATTCTCCAGTTACGCTTACGTTAAGATCTCCTAAGATATTTAAACCGTCATCACTGGTAGAAACTGTACCGTCGAATGTTAAATCCACTGGTTGTCCTGCTAATCCAGGATTGAAGACACCACCATCAGGAAGTGTATTTTCATAATCGATAACGATGTCATTCCCAGAAGCTTCTCCATTGATCGTCAGCGGAGCACTTTGTATTGTTAAATTAACCAAGACTTCATTCTTAGTAGCGATTCCTGGAGTAATAGTAAACTCAACATCCATTTGATTAAGCTGGGTGAGATTATCAAAAATAATACTTCCTAAGTATACACCTATAAACTTATCTCTAGAGTACAAACAACTACCATCACTCTCTGATGCGTCAGCATTGTAATTATCTGAAGCCGCATCAGTACAACCTCTTACTGGATCATCGTCACCGCAAGATGAAAATATAGTCGCTACTACAGCCAATGCTAGTAGACATTTTAAATTTAATATTGATTTCATAAGTATTTATGTATTGTGATTTGATTCAAAGATAGATATAAATTGTAAACGAACTTAATATCAACTATGTGAAAATCAGCAGCTATTTACCTTCTAATGAGTTTACATAGTCTAAAGAGCCTAATCTAAACCTAAAAGCAATACCGGATTGCTTCTGAATTAAATGCTCTGCTCTGCAAAAAATCGGCAAATCAGCAGATTTCCATTCCTTAGTCCAGTTATTATTATTAAGATCAGGATAGACAGTGATCTGCTGCAGATTACCTGACTTTTCTTCTGAATCAATGCTAAAATCATACGCTGACAAGAATAACTCTATAGATCCATCATAGTCTACGTTAGCAGTAATATGGTCCGTAACATTAAAACTTCGATCCATATCGGTCTTGAATATGTCAAACAATGGCCCTCCAGAAAGTTGGTTAGCCATAGTATCAAGACTGCTACCAAGGAATATCAAAAGCATTATCATTGTTGTCGTCCCTTCTCTTAGAGCTGCTCCAATCCCTGCTTTTTCTTTCATTTTTTTTCTCCTTGCTACTATGATTACTACTATCGGTGTTGCGATCCTTGTTACCGTCGTTATTACGGTCGTTGTTTCGATTCCTTTTATTACTGCTTCTATCTCCTCGATCGCGGCTTTTGCGACTATCGCGATTTTCACGGCTTTCTCTGCTATCACGGCTATCGCGATTTTCTTCACCTTCTTTATTCTTGTCTTTAATTTTCCTTGTACCTGCATACATTTCAAATTTACAGAATTTTGAAGGGATAGGTCCATTCATCAGAGATATACGTCGTGATGCACGCAAACCTATACTCTTGATTCCATCTTCGTTTCCAGCGATCACCCAAGCTTCAGATCCTTTATAGGCAGACTTAAGCGTATCTCCGATAAATTGATAAAATTCAATGATATCTCTTTCCCTTAATCTTTCATCATATGGAGGGTTCATTACGATATGAAATTTTTCTTCGCTCTGTTGAGATTTAAAGAAGTCACTCTTCTCCACAGTGATATAATCTAACCATTCCAGATGTGCAAGATTCATCTCAGTAGCCTTTAGAGGTCTCAAGCCTCTATCCCTGGCGATGATCGTGGGTAGATCACTATAATCTACTTCTACATCTGTTACCTTATCCCATAGATCGTTATCAAAATCTCTCCATTGCTTAAATCCAAACCTGCGATCCTTATCTTGTGGTGGTCGACCCGCAGCTAATGTTAGAGCTTCCATAGCGATGGTTCCTGACCCACACATCGGATCGAGGAAAGTGGTTTTCTTATCCCAACCAGAAAGCAAGATCAAACCTGCTGCTAAGACTTCATTGATTGGAGCTGGGACAGAATGTGTCCTATACCCTCTTCTATGTAATGAATCTGATGAACTATCAAGAGATATCGTTACTTCACTATTGTATATTCTTACATGGATCTTGACATCCGGAGTCAATGTATTTACATCTGGTCTTCTTCCCTCTAGCTTACGCCACTTATCCACTAATGCATCTTTAGTCTTGAGCGCTATGTATTTTGAATGAGTAAATTGATGAGAAGACACGACCGCATCTATCGAGAATGTCTGATTGATAGTCATATAATCATCCCAAGGCAAATCAAACACTTTATCATAAAGATCTTCTTCATCTCTTACCTTAAACCCATGTATCGGCACCAATACTCTAATCGCAGTACGTAGCCAAAAGTTCGCTTTGTAAAGTAACTCTTGGTCTCCGTGAAAACCAACCGCTCTATGCATGATCTCTATATCCTTAGCACCTAAGTCCCTTAGTTCTTGAGCAAGTACTTCTTCTAGGCCTTTGATGGTTACCGCAGTTATCTTCATGTGTTTGGATGTATCTGTACAATATAAGACTGTAAAAATGCCTTTTATTAAAGTGAATGCGAAATAATGCAGACTATTACTCTGACATTTCTATGCTAGAGAACTTAATATAAATCAATATGCTCAAGTACTTTATTATTCTACTGCTGGTCATGGGATCAATATGGCAAGTAACACGAATACAAACCGTACATAAAGAAATAGATTGCATGACTCGTGTTGGATGCTATAATTGTCAACCGAAAGGGGATTACTCTTTTCTTAAAAACTATTATTCGGCAATAGATTCTTTAGAAAGTGTGGGCCCAGAATTCTTGGAAATAGATGAAGCCATGAAACTGGAGCTCAAAACTTATATGGAGAGAAAATCAGAATTAGAATTCCGTCCTTTTATTTCTAATGTAATCAGGGGTGATAGCACAACTAGTTTTGAACTGGATTTTGGTTGCTTTCAAAAAATCACTGAAGGGTACATCTATAATAAAGGTATAAAAACACTATACAATTCAGATCAATGCCTTCCAGAGAAATATGACAGTCTAGTGGCCTACATGGTAGATAATGTTACTGGCGATAGAAAAAGAGTGAGATACCCATGAGAACAAGTCGACTTTTTATAGCCCTTCTGATACTGCTTAACGTTTCACTATATTGTTACCACTATATACTGGATAATAAAGTACAAGATTATATAGATATATTCCAAGAATATTCAATGTCCATCATTAACGGTGATACAGATATCAATACGTTCCAGTGTCTGTACAATCGTAGGTCTAATGTTTCATTATTAAAAAATTATATTCCTAATATTAAAGATTATCAAAGTCTAAAAAACAGTTATGAGTATTATGTTGAAGGTATATCTATGGGTCAATCAAGAAATGTTGGCATATCAACTGTCCGCTGTTTCCACGTCTCGCAAAGGGCTTACAACTACAATATTGACCAACAAGTTATAAGAGAATTTCAGGAAGTAAAATCTTGGATGCTTATTGGACCACAAGGCATGTATTTACATAAACCATCCATAAAAATTTTGGATGATGGCTCGAAAGGATATTGTAATACTGCCTTGATCAATACCGATCATATAGAATATCATTTGGATGTCGAAATAGAGGGGGAGTTAAAAAAAATCCATTACGGAAATACTACTACTATACACAATTCATCAATCCAAAATGGTATGATAACAATTACTGTTTTTGATCCTTGTGATGAAGGAAATCGAAAGGTATTTAGATTGAGAGTGTGATGGATATTAAAAATCGAAAATAATTATCCACTTCGGAGTTAGTTATCATATTAATTATCCTACTCCGCAATAACTTGACGAACAAATTCCCTGTATTCTTTCTGAGTATTTTCTACAATGGTATTTTTATGAATGTCACCAATATCGTGGCTATTCATACGAGGATTGTAAGGTCTTACATACTTATCACTCCAAACAACGAGTTCCATAATAATGGGAGCCATATCAATGCCCATTTCAGTAAGCAAGTAGATATTTTCTTTTTTATTACTCGGCAATTTCCTTTTACTAATGATATTCAATGATTCTAACATTTTCAATCTTGCTGATAAAAGATTGGTTGCAACTCCTTCGTCAGAATTAACAAACTCAACAAATCCCTTTTTCTTATGCATTAACATGTCTCTAATAATGAGTAATGACCACTTATCTCCAATTATATCTAGAGCAGAAGCAATTATACAAGAAGATCGAAACTTTTTATCCATTAGACAGAAATTATTGCTTTAAAAAGTAAAGTAATATGTACTTTTGAGCTAAGTAGTAAAGATACTATCTTAAATCATTCAAAATGTAATAATTATGTTAGCAGGACATTATGCAACAGCTTTGGTAGCCTATCAAAAGTATCCGAAAAGTTCCTTATTGTATTTTCTCATAGCATCTCAATTACAAGATTTATTATGGTTTACATTTCATTATCTAGGATTAGAACAGACTGGACCTAGCGATGTATTTGATACAACACTGAGCAATATGGCTGTTAACATGCTTTACAGTCATGACCTAATTCCATTAACTGCTTGGTTGATTATAGTTTTTTTGTGTGGCAAACTTTTATTTAAAGAAACAAAAATTGGATTAGTCGGTGTCGCATTAGTACTTGGCCACTTTATTTTAGATTTCTTTTCTGGTCATCCACATCATATTTTTGGATTGGATACAGGTAACATCGGTCTAGGACTTTATGCATCTAATGTTTTTCTAGCTATCGGAATTGAAGCAGTAGCGACTGTTGGTATTCTTTGGTATTTCTTTACTCAAGAAAGCAAAAATGGAGTTCAACGTACCTTTAAAAATAAAGCTTCTATAATTGGTTTATTTATTTTTGGTATTGTATTTATGTTATCCATAGCCACTACTTCTTTTAGAGAACTTCTAAGTATACCAGAATTCGATTTAGGATTTAATTCTAATGTTCCTACATTGATATTGACTTATGTTGGGATGATATTATATCTAAATTACTTCGTACCTAAATTTAAGATTAGAAATAAGTAAAACCATTTCTGAGGTTACAAAAAAAGTAATATGACGTGGCACATAGCAAAAGCAATACTCCTCTATGGCTGTAGGGCTTAGCTAATATGCATATAATGATCACAAATCACTAGGTCTGATTTTCTTCCGAGTTGATTTCACATCAGATCGTACTTTCTTATCCTTCTTTCTTTCAGCCATCGCTGATTTAGAAGGTTTCGTTTTCTTTCTCTTCTTGGGTTGCTTGAGTGATTTCTTGAGCAAAGCGATGAGCTTCTTGGTTACCTTCCCTTTATTCTTGAGTTGAGAACGATCTGTTTCGTGATGTAGAACGAGATTAAACTTCCTATTGATTTGGTTTTTTAGCTTCTCCAGAAGAATACTTTTTTGATCAAATGTCAGTACACGTGATTCTTTGATATTGAGTTTGGCTGTGACTTTAGTCTCTACCTTATTGACATGCTGACCACCAGAGCCTCCTGACCTTGCAGTTTTGTACTTTATCTCTTCTATAAGCTTGGAATAGTCTACGGATTCTATTGGGTTCATGGTTATTAAGATATAGTTGCTTGTATCGCATTTTTCGAAGCCAATACGAATTATTTTTTCAGCTGAGTAACACCCATCGCTTCTGAATATTTGCCATTAAAAAGGTGTAGTACAATACACTAATTCTCTGATTGCTCATCAATTTTTCCTTTCAGTAAAACTTACCGATCAATACAATGGGCTTCATGGCGTAGTCTGCCGATTCTCGAAGTGAGTCACGAATGAATTTCAGAGCCAAATTCGTTTCCATTCTATGTCTGTATCACTCCTACATTAAACTTCTCGATCTGAGCGCTATCGGCTACACGTAATCCCATTGCTAACCACTCTCTTGTCTCTCTAGGATCTATGATCGCATCCAACCATATTCTACTCGCAGCATAATATGGACTGGTCTGCTCGTCGTATCTATCTTTGATTTTATTATATAATTCTGTCTCGGCCGCTTCATCTACTTCGCCTTTGGCTTTCATAGAAGATACTTGGATCTGTGTCAATACTTTGGCGGCTTGTGCACCACCCATTACCGCAATCTTAGCCGTCGGCCATCCAATAATAAACCTTGGATCGTAGGCTTTACCACACATCGCATAATTACCTGCTCCATATGAATTACCTACTATCACACTAAACTTCGGTACCGTACTATTCGATACAGCGTTAACCATCTTAGCGCCATCTTTGATGATACCACCATGCTCTGATCGCTTACCGACCATGAAGCCTGATACATCATGGAAAAATACTAATGGTATCTTCTTCTGATTACAGTTCATAATGAACCGAGCCGCTTTATCTGCAGAGTCGGAATAGATCACTCCACCAAACTGCATTTCTCCTTTTGCGTTTTTGACAACTTGTCTATCATTCGCAACGATCCCTACGGACCATCCATCTATACGTGCATAAGCGGTTATGATTGATTTTCCGTAACCTTCTTTGTATTCTGTGATCTCTGATCCATCTACTACACGCTTGAGTATCTCTCTCATATCGTAAGGCTTAGCACTAGCTGATGGATAATGTCCTATGATTTCCTTTGGATCTAACTCTGGTGCTACCGCTTTGATACGATCTATCCCTGATTTTGGTTCATGACCTAGCTTAGATACCAAATCTCTAATCGTAGTCAAGCAAGTCTTATCATCTGGCATCTTGTAATCTACTACTCCTGAGATTTCTGTTTGCGTGAGAGCTCCACCCAAAGTCTCATTATCTACAGTCTCTCCTATCGCCGCCTTAACTAGATATGGACCGGCTAGGAATATAGATCCAGTGCCATCTACTATCAATGATTCATCAGACATGATCGGTAGGTATGCTCCTCCAGCTACACAGCTCCCCATGATAGCAGCGATCTGAGGGATCCCCATGCTACTCATCTTCGCATTGTTACGAAAGATTCTCCCAAAGTGCTCTTTATCAGGGAATATCTCGTCTTGCATCGGAAGATATACTCCTGCACTATCTACGAGATAGATGATCGGAATACGGTTTTCCATTGCGATCTCTTGAGCTCTCAGATTCTTCTTTCCTGTGATCGGAAACCAAGCTCCAGCCTTCACCGTAGCATCGTTAGCCACGATCATGACATCACGACCTTCTACTTTAGAGATTCCCATAACGGTGCCACCAGCTGGACATCCGCCATGCTCAGCATACATGCCATAGCCCGCAAATGCAGCAATTTCAAAGAATGTAGCATCCTTATCCTTTAAGAAGTCAACACGCTCTCTAGCGGTCATCTTACCTTTCTTATGCTGCTTATCTATCTTCTTCTGACCTCCTCCAAGATATATTTTTTCTAGTTTATGATATAGCTCTCCGATATGGAGATTCATCTGATCTTCGTTCTTATTGAATTCTATGTCCAAGGTATATGAGTTGTGTAGATATTAGTAAATGGTAATAAGACAAAGTTAATTTATTCGGTGTATATATAACGGTCGTCGCAGGTCGGTTTCGCAACTTTAGCAGCGTTTCTTGTTTATCCCTGCTAATTGGGACTTTTAGCACTGCTGAAGTACCGAAAATATTTGATGTTCAAATAAACAATTTTTCCAGCTTTAACTGATTGCGTATTGTGAGTATCCAATTGTAATTCTAAACTTACTTAAATAGTGAAAACACGTGATTCCTTTCCATCTAACTACTTAATTCTTGTAACTGTGAGATTTATGGCTCCCCAATTATTAAAATACATAGCTGGATAGTCATTGGCAAAAAATGAAAGCTCACCTGCTTGCTCCACTTTCCAATTCTCAAAGTGATTACCGATACCAAAAGCCAATGAATCGTTCTCATTGATACATCCACATAGATATAGTAATCGTTCGGAAGGTAGTCTTCTTCCTTTATTAGGTGACAAGAATATGTCCCAACCTTCACCTCTTGTTGGTATCACCATATCCCACCATCTAGGGCCATTCATATCCACTTGAAAACTGTAATACTCTCCTATTTGAACCTCAAGCTGACCTAAGGAGTATTTAACTCTGGATGAAATTTGAAGTATTTTATGCTCTCCAACATCTATTGTATATTTGTTACTCATCATATTATTATTCAGCATGAAAATAGCAGTTTTTCCTGGTTCCTTTGACCCCATTACTAAAGGACATGTAGATCTAGTGAATAGAGCTATACCATTGTTTGATAAGATCATTGTCGCAGTAGGTGTCAATTCTCAGAAGAAATACTTGTTTTCTCTGGAGCAGCGCCTTGAGATGCTAGAAAATGTATTTGCAAATGATGATACGGTTCATGTAGGACAGTTCGAAGGATTGACTGTTAATTACTGCAAAGAACAAGGCGCTAGATATCTACTCAGAGGACTGCGTAATGCTTCAGACTTCGATTATGAAAAAACGATTTCACAGCTCAACCATATTATTGGTGATGAATTAGAGACAGTCTTTCTGATCAGTAAACCGGAATACTCGCATATCAGCTCAACGATAGTGCGTGAAATTATCAAAGGTAAGGGGAAAGTCGAGTCCTTTATTCCAATAGAAATATTAAATCAAGTAACAAAATAAATTAGAATGAAAAAGACAAGTGTATTAGCAGTAGCAATCATATTACTAACAGCAGTATTTGGATTTTCACAAACAAAAATAGCTTGGGGACCAACACAGGATGAAGGTGGGATATTTACATTAGTTGGAGAATCTGATGATCTTATATATGTTTCCTGCACGAAACAGACGAAGATGGGAGCTAGTTACGAACAAAAACTTCTTGGGTTTGACAAGAAATACAAAAAGATTGTAGAAGAAATTGATATTAAAAAGACGTTCGGTAGAAAGAATGTTGCTTTGGACATGCATTCTGACGGTTCAATGAAAATACTTTCGGTTAACTACGAGAAGAAAAAAAAGACAATCCTGCAAGTTCATCAGATAAAAGATTCGAAAGTGGAATTAATTACTGATTTAGACAATTTTAGTGGCGTATATTCTATTAAGATTCCAGGCTTTGAGAATACGCCTTTATTTAAAGACGACAACTCTTTACAACTTTATAGTTCTTCGAATAATGATCTTAGAGCATTAGCGAAGATTGAAAAAAAGAAAAAAAAGAAGGAATCTTATAATGTAAACATACTCGATCCAAAAGACAATTATTCAACAATCCATTCTTTTCAGTTTAGGTTAGACAACAGTAAGCAACTTAAAATAGTTGAAGATATAATTGTAAAAGATGATGGAAGTGCAGTCGTTGTAATCAAACAATATAACGGAAAGAAAGACAAAGAAAAAAAGGATGACAAACCTAATTATAAATTCATCCTTCAACATTATTATGAGGATGGTACAAGCGTGGATACCGAAATACTAGCATCCGAAGGTTTTTATAAATCTACTGTAATCACTCAAGACAAAATGGGAAACATCTATTTTTCTGCATTGATCGAGCAAAAGCACGATAAGGGAGCAGAAAAAATTGTTTTTAAAAAAATAGACTCCACAGGAAAAATAACCGTAGATGAATTACACTCTTCAAAAGCACTTCTTAATGGAAAAGACAAACTTAATAAGTATACATATTCAACAGCGCTTGTCCATTGCTCTGAGGACTTAATACTCAGTGTATCTCATTTAACAGATACTAAATCTAAAGGTGTCGTATTTGGTAGTACCGAAATGAAATTTAAAGATGTTGTCGTTGATGCGTTTAACTCTCAAGGTATATATCTTTGGTCAGAACGAATTAGTAGAAATGTGACTATAAGTAACTTCAGCCTTTTAGAAGGAGTGCATACTTTTTATAGCTCCGATGGTGCTATCATGTTTATGAATAGACATAAGGACAACGCAACAGAGACATTTAAGAAAAAACCTAAAGGAGTCAAATTTCCAACCAAAAACAATATTATCGTTGGAATATCATTTGATCAAAATGGTGTGGTAAAATCAAATAGGCTTACGCCTAAAGGTGAAATTCATATAGGAATTGAAGGAATAAAGGCGATAGGCGAAGAAATCTATTTTGTTGGCTTCGATCGCAGATATCAAAACCTTCGTTTAGGTGTCCTTAAATAAAAAATGGTACTAAACTGACAATGGCCACATATTCCTTAAACATCCAACAATTCCTGTTTACATTTGTCTTTACAGTTAGAATATAACAATACACTTACTAATCAGATACAAATATCAATATGTCAAATTCATTTCTAACTCCTCCTGTTCCTAAGAACGAGCCAGTAAAAAGCTATGCTCCCAAATCTGCGGAAAAGAAGGAAGTAAAGGCGATGCTCAAAAAACTCAAAAAAGAGAAGAGAGACATCCCAATGTTCATCGGTGGAAAGAGAATTACTACTAAAACTAAAGTAGCAATACATCCTCCTCATGAGATCAAGCATACACTTGGCCATTATAATAAAGGGACTAAGAAGCATGTCAATGATGCGATCAAAGCAGCATTATCAGCGAAAGAGGCTTGGGCTAACACGCCATGGCAAGATAGAGCTGCAATATTCTTAAGAGCTGCCGATCTGCTTTGTGGACCATACCGTGCGCGTATGAATGCCGCAACTATGTTGGGTCAATCTAAGAATATCTTCCAAGCGGAGATCGATGCAGTATGTGAAATGGCAGATTTTTTCCGTTATAATGTACAGTACATGACTGACATGTATGCGATGCAACCAGAAAGCGTTGATGGCATATGGAACACTTTAGAATACAGACCTTTAGAAGGATTTATCTTCGCATTGACACCATTCAATTTTACATCTATAGCTGCCAACCTTTGTGCGGCACCAGCTATGTTAGGTAATGTAATCGTTTGGAAGCCAAGTGAGACTCAGATCTATTCTGCAGAGGTAATCATGGAAATGTTTGAAGAAGCAGGTCTTCCACCGGGAGTAATCAACATCGTATATGTCGATGGACCTACAGCTGGAGATGTGATCTTCAATCACCACGAATTCGCAGGGCTTCACTTTACAGGAAGTTCTGGAGTATTCAATCATCTATGGAAGACTATTGGTAACAACCTACCGAAGTATAAGAGTTATCCACGTGTAGTTGGAGAAACTGGAGGTAAAGATTTCATCGTAGCTCACCCATCTGCTGATGCTATCGAAGTAGCTACCGCAATGGTCAGAGGATCATTCGAATTCCAAGGTCAAAAATGTAGTGCATCATCTAGAGCATATGTACCTAAGTCTCTATGGTCAGGCATAAAGAAAAAAATGGCTGCAGATCTTAAGACGATCAAAACTGGAACGGTAGAAGACTTCACTAACTATGTGAATGCAGTTATCGATGAGAAGGCTTTCGACAAAATTACTGGATACATCAAAGCAGTAAAAAAAGATAAAGGAGCCAAAGTGATCATGGGAGGTAAATTCTCTAAGTCAAAAGGATACTTTATCGAGCCTACTGTCATAGAAGCAAGCGATCCTAAGTATACTACCATGCATACAGAGCTGTTTGGCCCTGTACTTACTGTATATGTGTACGAAGACAAAGATTGGTCTAAGATGCTTAAGTTAGTGGATGAAACATCACCATATGCACTTACCGGAGCGATATTCTCTAATGACAGAGCAGCGGTACTAGAAGCTAACTACGCACTTCGAAATGCAGCAGGAAACTACTATATCAATGATAAGCCAACAGGCGCAGTTGTAGGTCAGCAGCCGTTTGGTGGAGCTAGAGCATCAGGAACCAACGATAAGGCAGGATCTATCCTCAACCTATTCCGTTGGGTATCTGCACGTACAACGAAGGAGAACTTCGTACCTGCGAGAGATTACAAATATCCTTTCTTAGGAGAGAAGTAATATTGATATTGTAAGGAGGTTTAGGAAACTTACGCTTCTATACTATTGATATTACGAGAAATAATCAAATTAAACTATTGCGGTTTATGATCAAAACCTTACTTTTGTGTCAAATACCCAATTGAAGACTTGCTGCTAACCGAAAGGTTAGTGGCTTTTTTTTGTCCTATTGAATAATTGATTCGATCTCTTCTTATATCACGAAAGATCTTTTGATGTGTATCCTGAGAAAGTATTACAAATTAAGATTCAATTTGTCCTTACTCTTCTTTATAAATCCCAACATAGCTTTCACCTGGTTTTCTCCAACCTCGATACATTCCTGCAGTGTTGAATGGCATAGAGATGTTTCCATTTTTATCTAAGGCTACAACACCACCAGTACCTCCTTTTTCAAGTAGCTTTTTGTTGATGATTATTTGGGACGCTTCTTCTAAGGTATAGTCGCCATACTCCATCATAGCCGCAATGTCTCTTGCTACGGTATACCTTATAAAGTATTCTCCATGCCCAGTTGCTGACACACCGCAAGTAGCATTATCTGCAAAAGTACCCGCTCCGATTACTGGGCTGTCTCCTATCCTATCGTATCTCTTATTGGTCATACCACCTGTAGAAGTTCCTGCTGTAATTGTACCTGACTTATCCAATGCTACACAACCTACTGTTCCATGCTTTTTATCCACATCATCGGCCGAAAATTTGATATCAGCCTCTTCTTTTTGGAGGATTCGCTGTAAGCTATTCCATCTTCTTTCCGTATAAAAATATTTTGGATCTACTTGCTCTAATCCGACTTCTGCTGCGAATGATTCTGCACCTATACCAGCCATCATCACATGCTTACTTTTTTCCATGATTGCTCTGGCGAGGGAAATCGGATGCTTTACATTACTAGTACCTGTAGATGCTCCTGCCATCTGATTAGATCCTACCATGATAGATGCGTCGTGTGCATTCTTTCCATCATGAGTAAATACTGCTCCTTTTCCAGCATTAAACAATGGACTATCTTCCATAATATGAATTGTAGCCTCTACTGCGTCTAAAGAGGATCCACCTGATTCTAATATTTTTTCTCCGGTATCCAAAGCTAAATTCAATATTGCTCGATAGCTAGAATCTTTTTCGGCAGTCATGTTTTCTCTGACGATTGTACCTGCGCCACCGTGGATTACGATAGCATACTCTGGAGTATTTAGATCGGATTCCTGAGTAGGTTGTACCTGGTCAACAGTACGCTTACAAGAAAAAATCAATAGGCAAACTGTAATACATAGATACATGCGAATCATAACTTCAAGTTTAATTCTTTGAATAGTTCTTGTATATCCGAAAAAGCATTTTTTTCCTTGCTTCCCAATCTCATCTGAGATCCAAATTCATTCCATCTATCTAACCAAATCATTGTCATCTTAAATAATGGAACGCCTAGTAAGATTAACAGTCCTGGCAATCCAAATATTAAACAAGACACTACTATAGCAATAAAATAAAACACTGTGCTGAATACTGAAAATCCAGAAAGCCAAATAGACATATAGAAAATAGATTTTTTAGCTGTGGCATTGGCAAGAAAGTAAGCTCCAAAGAATGGAATCGCATTAATCACTAAACCTACCAAAGCAGGAATAGCCAATGCAATGATTAGTAACAAATTTACCAATTTGGAATTGCTACTATGATATCTATTAACCAATGCTTTATGTCCATATCTATCTATTATAGATTTAGATTTAGCGAACCAATCTTTTTTCTCCTTTTCCTGTTTTAAATTGATTTCATTAGCTATCGCCATATCCGCAGACAGACTGTGAAGGTCTACGCTTACTGTAGGTATAGTACTATGATCCTGCACTACTTTTCGGAGCAGCAATAGATTATTAAGTAAATCTGTATCTTTAAGATCATTTAGATGAATCACATTTTTCTTTATCTCTCCAGTGATATCTGTGGTCAAAGTACGTATCCCAAGATTTACATCATCCTTATATTTTTCGAAATAAACATTGGCTGACATCGGTTCACCTACACTTAGGATCGACTCTGATCTAAATTTTCTATTATCGAAATAATTGAGCCCTACTGGAAGTATATCTAATTTAAGGCTAGCATCTTTCTCTAATACTTGGAAAGCGATTCTTGACAATCCTTTTTGAAGTGGCCTTAACCTTTTCTGTGCTTTAGTGCCACCTTCTACAAATATCAATATTGATTGTCCATCCTGAAGCTTCTTAAGAGAAATCTCAATACTCTTATTATTCTTTCTGAGGTTTTCAAATCCATCTTTAAATCTAAAAATTGGAATTTGATTGGTTTGTTCCATCCAAAATCTAGCGCCTTTCTTTTCGAATACATCTCCACGTACCAAAAAGTGCAAGGGCCTTGGGAATAAACATGCCATAGTTATAGGCTCAACGAAACCATTAGGGTGATTGGATGCAATCAATAAAGCTCTATCCTTAGGCACATTCTCGATGCCTTTAGTGTTGATCTTTCTAAAGAAGATTCTGACAACCCAATTTGTCCACACTTTCAAGAAAGCGTATATCATATTCTATGCTCTTTATCACGAAATGAGATATAGATCGGAATATTCGCCAAGAACTATATAATCCAATATATCTTTACCCTCCAAATGTATCACTTTTGAGTCAAGACAAAGAAAAATATATAATCATCATAGCAGGACCTACTGCTGTAGGCAAGACTGCACTCTCATTTGAGCTGGCAACCAAGTATAATGCAGAGATATTTTCGGCAGACAGTCGGCAGATATATAGAGAGATGAGTGTTGGTACTGCAAAGCCTAATAAAGAGGAACTTACTAAGATTAAGCACCACTTCATCGATAATCGGTCTATACACGATGGTTATAGTGTCGGAGACTATCACAATGAGATCACCGAAGCACTGGCTACATACTTTGAGAGTCATGATGTAGCTGTACTTACAGGTGGCACGGGTATGTATATACACGCCATCCGAGCTGGACTCAACAGTTATCCTTCTGTGAGTGAAGAGATTGTTACCGATCTGGAAGAAACATTACGTATCGGAGGCATCGAGATGCTTCAGCATGAATTGGAAGAAACCGATCCTGAGTATTACGCCAAAGTAGATATACATAATCCTGCACGTCTTGTGAGAGCGCTATCTGTAATCCATGAAACTGGAGAAACATTTACAAGTTTCCAACAGCAAGAGAAACATGGCCTACCTTATAATATGATTCCGATATTACTCAATCGAGAGAGAGAAGAATTATATGAACGTATAAATGACCGTGTGCATACTATGATGAGAAGTGGTTTGCTAGCTGAAGCTCGAAGTCTGTATGACCACAGAGACCTCAAATCACTCCAAACGGTAGGTTATAATGAGCTTATGAGACATATCTCTGGTGATATAGATATAGTCGCCGCAGTGGAGTTAATCCAACGTCATACTCGCAGATATGCTAAGAGACAGATGACATGGTTTAGGAAGTATGGCGATTGGAACAGTTTCCACCCTGATCATCAAGAAGATATTGTAGCATTCGTTGATCAATCTATTATTCAAAAATAACAACTATGTCAATTTGGAAAACTAATCCTACGCTAGAAGCACTCAATGACATCGGCAAAGGAAGCCTACCCGAACATCTTGGAATAGAATTTACCGAAGTAGGATCTGATTATATCAAAGCTAAAATGCCTGTAGATCAACGAACTAAACAACCCATGGGCCTGCTTCATGGTGGTGCATCTGCAGCATTATCTGAGACGATGGGTAGTGTAGCTGGAGTCTTGATCATCGAAGACATGTCCAAACAAAGTATCGTTGGAATCGAAATCAATGCCAATCATCTAAGATCGGCAAAAAGTGGCTATGTCTATGCCACTACTAAGCCTATCAAAATCGGACGGAGACTCCAAGTCTGGAATACCGAGATTCATGATGATGAAGGTAAATTGATCTGTACGAGCCGTCTGACGACAATGATAGTGGACCTGTAATGGATAATTGATAATTTCTGAAATTGAATTTAGAACCGAAGGCAGAATACTAAAAATTGTCTTCACTAAGTTATTAGCAACATCATCAATTGAATTTATGGGTCTTATCTGATGAGATAGTTACCTTTGAAATGAAAGCAGAAAAAATCAGAGGTCCTGTACAACCAAAGGATCTAAGAATAAATACTTACAAGTAAACAGCAACAACTAAATAAATATGAGAATATTATTACTCGCAATGCTATCCATAATTTCAGTTTGTATTCAAGCACAGCCTGATCCCAATCCGATTAACACTACCCTTTTGGCACATATCGAACTGCCAGGTGGAGAGGATGGAAATGACGTTTGGGGATATACTGATGAAAATGGATTAGAATATGCAATCATGGGAGGAGCTTCACATACCTACATTTGGTCCTTGGAAGATTATGAAAACCCAATTCAAAGAGCAGCGATAGAAGGCACGACTACGATCTGGAGAGATATGAAAGTCTGGGAAGACCACATATATGTAACTGCTGACAATACCCAACAAAACAATAATTTTGATGGTCTATTGATCATAGATATGAGTGAGGCTCCTGACAATATTACTTTTGAATTTGAAAGAGAAACTTATAATGTAGGACAAGGAAATGAGCAACTAGGAAGCTGCCATAACATCTACATAGACGAAGATGGATATGCTTACTTAGCTGGATGTAACTTAGGTGAAGGAGGTGTAATCATTCTTGATCTTGCAGACAAAGATAATCCTGCATATGTGGGAGCGACAAACGACAGATATAGTCACGATGTATATGTCAAAGATTCAATTATGTATACTTCCGATGTATTTAATGGCATTTTTTCCATGTATGACATTCGAGATAGATCTAATCCTGAATTTATTAATGGAGCTGCGACATCATTTGATTTTACTCATAATGCATGGTTATCTGATGATGGTAATTATCTATTTACGACGGACGAAAGAGCTAATGCCTATGTAGATGCCTTCGATATATCTGACCCTCAAGATATCCAAAAGATAGATAGCTATCGCCCACTGGATACCGAAGGAAGAGGAGTAATACCACACAATACTCATTATCTCAATGGCTACCTAGTTACGAGCTGGTATACCGATGGATTAAAAGTGATAGATGCTAATAAGCCAGATAATTTGGTAGAAGTTGCAAAGTATGATACTTGGTCAGGCCAAGATGGAGATTTCTTTGGATGTTGGGGGGCTTATCCATTTTTTCCAAGTGGTAAAATGCTAGCTAGTGATATTAACAGTGGATTATATGTCTTGGATATAGAATTCATAAGAGCAAGTTACCTAGAAGGAAAAATTACAAATGCGGCCACAGGACTTCCTATTGTAAATTCGACTATAACGATTTTGGAAAGTGCTCTCAATAGAAAAACAAGTAATCCTGCAGGAAACTATAAAACTGGACAAGCAGAGCAAGGTACGTTTCCAGTAAGAATAGAACACCCTAACTATGAGATAGCTATGGCTATGGCGACTTTAGTAAGCGGTGAAGTAACAATACTCGATGTAGAACTAAATCAAAGTATACTCAACGTAAATGTCGTAGATGTAAATGGATCACCAATAGAGGATGCTAAGGTATATATATCTAGTGATACCAATAATCTTATGAATGAGGTTTCAACAGATGCTAGTGGTAATGCTACGTTAGGTGTTAGAGCAAATGAAACTTATATATTCCAATCTGCAAAATGGGGATACCAGGGAACAGAATTGGTAGATTACTTTTTTGATGGTGGTACTGACGTGGTTACACTTACTCTTACAGAAGGATATGAAGATGACTTTTTTGCAAACTTAGGTTGGAATATTGATGGTGATGCATCTGCAGGTGTATGGTTTAGAGGTATACCTAATGCCACTACAGTATCTGGTCAGACTATTAATCCAGGAAATGATTCATCAGATGATATTGGTGAATTTGCATTCGTGACAGGTAATGCACCAGGAGTAACTTGGACTCAAGATGATATCGACAATGGATTTACAACTATACAATCACCAGATATGAATTGGACCAATGCTTCCATTTATACTATCACCTTTGATTCTTGGTTTTATATTGGAGGTAATCCTAATACTCCTTTAGACGATTCATTATTTGTATTTATCGGCAATGGAACAGATGAAATATTAATCCATACTGAAACAGAAAGAAGCCCAGAATGGACGCCTCAATCATTTAACATAAATGAAACGGATATCACATTTACTGAGAACATGTATATGAGAGTACGTGCAAGTGATGAAAGAGAAGGTAATATAGTTGAAGCTGGCATAGATAAATTTAAAGCTATAACTGATATTGTAGAAAACACAATAGAAATAGATCCTAATTGGATATTTACGGCAGCACCAAATCCTTTCGAAGATCAATTAATTATCGAAGCTATTGATAATGAAGAGTCGCAACTTATCATTACAGATCTATTGGGAAGAGTATTAATCAATCAAAGATATACCTCTTCCGAATCTATCAATACTAAAGCGTGGAACTCAGGTATGTATCTGGTTCAACTCAGATCAGAAGATAGATACAGCTCTGTTACGAAGGTAATAAAGCCATAAGGTTTTAATATAAAGCAATTTTAAAGAGCTCATCATTTGATGGGCTCTTTTTTTTATGCTTATTAGGAGAATATATTCTAAACATCATTCTTGAAAAATGTATGACTTATACATCTCGGAATCAAAATAATGATTCTACATTAGCAATATTTATACGAGCAATCAACTGGAATTCTATTCATTCGTTTTACTAGAGAGAACGTGGACAATTATTTATTCATCGCGTAAATCAAATATTAAAAAAATGGAAAATAAGACTGGAGAAACAGATTTAGCACAATTAATCGCTAACATGGAACCTGTACTTAATGAAGGTGATTACGTTTTTACAACCGTTCATAACACTATGGCGATTCCAAGAGAAACTACTATTTGTGAGATAAAAGAAAAAGAAGGAATTACATTAATTCTTTCAAAAATGGATGCTGACAGACTTGGATTAACTTATGAGTATATAGCGTCTTGGATTACTCTTAATATTCATTCTTCCTTAGCCGCTGTAGGACTAACCGCAGCATTTTCAAAAGAATTAGGTGATAACGGGATAAGCTGTAATGTGATTGCAGGATACTATCATGATCACATCTTTATCGATAAAAAAGATAACCACAAAGCCTTGAATGTACTTAGAGAGATGTCATCAAAGAAGGAACACAAAATAAATATAGCTAATCGAAAAATTGTATAAAAGATAATAACCGAAACTTTACTTAGCCTTTCCAAAACCTATGAAACATCTCACTCCACAAATAAGCTATACAAACCCCTAATAGCCCTCCACTGATTACATCCAATGGGTAATGCACGCCTACGTACACTTGAGCAAATGCAACAGTGAAAGCCCATATTCCTAAAGTGATTTTAAGTTTCCTATATCCTAAAGGCAACATAAAAATGAGAAACCATGATATCGAGAAATGATTGGCCGCATGATTACTAGTAAAGCTATAACCACTGCCACAATGCACTCTTATCACAACTTCATCAGCATTTAAAGCTCTGCAAGGTCTTAGTCGTTCCACATTTTTCTTAAAAACAGTATTACTTATAAAGTCTGCCGTACCCGCAGTAAGTGCAAGAAAGACAATAATAAAATAGCCTTTCTTTCCAAAATTAAACAAACAAAATCCGATAATAAATAAATACACCGGCGCCCAAAACTCAGGTTCTCTTAGCCATGGAATTACAGCATCAAATAATCCGTTAGTCATATCCGCATTGACGAATTGAAACAAGGCTTTATCTATATCTAATAGTGCTGACAAGATTTATTATATATATGAGTAAGTGACGTATATTTAACGTTGACGTCCAAAGTTAAATTTTTAGCTTTGAACTGAATTAAGAATTAGACATTAAAAACATAAAAGTGGCTTTAATAAAATCAATATCAGGAATCCGTGGAACTATAGGAGCGCAACCCGGAGATAATCTCACTCCTATAGACATCGTAGAATGTACTGCTGGATTTGCTCAGTGGATTATCAAAAGCGGAGCACCTCACAAAGTAGTAGTAGGTAGAGATGGTCGAATCAGTGGAGAGATGGTTAGTCAATTGGCCGTGCAGACCTTGATTAGCATGGGAATGGAAGTAATTGATCTTGGCCTTTCGACTACTCCTACCGTGGAGATGGCTGTACCTCTAGAAGGTGCAGGTGCTGGAATCATATTTACAGCGAGTCATAATCCTAAACAATGGAATGCACTCAAGTTCCTTACTCAAACAGGAGAATTTATTTCGGCGGCAGTCGGTCAAGAAATCATAGATACTATCGACAGTGGAAAATTACACTTCGCTGATGTAGATAGCCTAGGTAGCTATAGAAAGATGGAGGGCTATATAGAAAAGCATATCGATATATTGTTAGAACTCCCTTATGTAAGCGTAGATCTAGTTAAAAGCAAAAAATTCCATGTAGTGGTAGACTGTATCAATAGTACAGGGGCAATATCAATCCCACCATTATTAGATAAGTTAGGAGTAACATACACACTTATCAATGAAGAAGTAAATGGCCAATTTGCCCATAACCCTGAGCCACTGCCAGCCCACTTGATAGAATTATCAGAAACTATTAAAAAAGAAAAAGCTCATCTTGGTATCTCAGTGGATCCTGATGTAGATAGATTGGCATTTGTCAATGAAGATGGTAGTATGTTTGGTGAAGAGTATACTCTTGTCGCTGTAGCAGATTATATCTTGTCAATCAAGAAAGGTAATACTGTATCCAACTTATCTTCGACCAGAGCTCTAGCGGATGTGACGACTAAGCATGGTGCAAGCTATTCAGCATCTGCTGTAGGTGAAGTCAATGTGGTCAACATGATGAAAGCCACCAATGCCGTAATAGGCGGAGAAGGAAACGGAGGAATCATACTTCCAGAACTCCATTATGGAAGAGATTCGCTGGTAGGTATTGCAATTATGCTTACACACTTAGCAAATGATGGAAGATCAATGTCTGAGCTAAAAGCCAGCTATCCACCATACGAAATTGTAAAGGATAGGCTACAACTAACCAAAGAAATGGATGTAGATGCAATCCTCAAGGCTGTAGAAAATAAATTTAAAGATGAACGTGTTAATACTATCGACGGCGTAAAAATAGACTTCGCCGATGGTTGGGTTCATCTCAGAAAATCTAACACAGAACCAATCATTAGAATCTATAGTGAAGCCAAAGATTCTGCGACCGCGACAGCACTCGGATTAAGCGTAAAAAATACAGTTCTAGAGTTGTTATAATTTCATGATTTCGATCTATATTTAGAGGAAGTTTAAATCCTCACTGTTATTATAACCGTAAATCATGACAGAGCAATATTTCGAAAGATTCAGAAAAAATATTATCGGTATTGATCAAACTTTTACTGGTCCATATGGCACAAAAAAGATCGTCTATGCAGATTGGACTGCTAGTGGTCGTATGTATGGGCCAATAGAATCTCGAATCACAAACGATATAGCACCCTTTGTAGGCAATACACATACAGAAACTACAGTAACTGGGTCGAGTATGACCAAGGCCTATCATCGCGCTAAAGACATTATCAAAAAACATGTCAATGCTGCGGAGACCGACATTTTGATATCATCCAACTCTGGAATGACTGGTGTTGTCAACAAGTTGCAACGTATGCTTGGACTCAAGGTACATGAGAAGATGCGTAAAAAATTAGACATCGCTCAATCCGAAAGACCTATCGTATTTGTAACTCATATGGAACATCATTCTAATCAAACTTCTTGGCTAGAAACGATTTGTGATGTCGATGTAATACAAGCCTGCAGTGAAGGTTGTGTAGATCTTGGCCACTTTCAGGAGTTATTAGACAAGTATGCAGACAGGCCAACGAAAATAGCCGCGGTCACCTCTTGCTCTAACGTGACTGGTATACAAACACCCTATCACCAAATCGCAAAATTAATCCATAAGGCTGGAGGTTATTGTTTTGTAGACTTTGCTTGCTCTGGACCTTATATTGATATAGATATGCACCCAATGGATCCTGAAGAGAAATTAGATGCGATATACTTCTCCCCGCATAAATTTTTAGGTGGACCGTCGAGCTCTGGGATATTACTATTCTGTCAATCATTGTACGATAACAAGATTCCTGATAATCCAGGAGGAGGCACTGTGGATTGGACCAATCCATGGGGCGAACACAAATATTACGACTCGATCGAAGCTAGAGAAGATGGTGGTACGCCTTCCTTCATCCAAACAATGAGGGTCGCTTTATGCATTCAGCTCAAAGAAGAAATGGGTGTGAGTAATATATTACATAGAGAGCATGAAATGATGCAGCCCATATGGGATCGACTTACTAAGGTTAAAAATCTCCATATTCTAGCTGAAAATGTTCAAGATAGATTGGCCGTTTTTAGTTTCTATATACAAGACTGTCATTTCAATCTTGCCGTAAAATTACTTAATGACAAGTATGGAATACAAGTAAGAGGAGGATGCTCATGTGCTGGAACTTATGGCCATTATTTACTACAGGTGACCAATGAAAAGTCGAAAAGCATAACTGATCTAATCAACCTAGGCGACAATTCCAATAAACCAGGTTGGATACGTATGTCTTTGCACCCTACTATGACTGACTCTGAAGTCGAGTACTTAATCCAAGCAATCGAAAATTTATGTCAATACCATCAAGAGTGGGTAAAAGACTATAATTACAATAAGTATAAGAATGAATATTACCACAAATCTGGAATCAATGTGGAAGATACCATCATAAAGGATTGGTTTACTTTAACAGAATTGGAGATTGCTTAGGCCGGAAAGTCAAGGTTTATTGCCTTTTCAATCTAGATTCTCATCTGTCATGAAGTTAATCTAGGTGGGCTATATTTTTTTGTAAATCAGTCCAATTTTAATTTTTGCTATACGATTCTTAACTAAGGCTAAACTTCCATTTTTCTGCTTCTAAATTCAACAGGTCATCTATAAATTTAGTATGACATTCTTATAAGAATTGATATAAGACCACAACAGGAGTCATTGATTTTATAGCTTCTCGTTTTAGTGGCTTTTGGATTTGATTGTTTGGACAAACTCCAAACTCGAACTACAAAACTCTAGTATTCGCAATAATACACATATTAGAAAACCACATCAGACTTGTTTTAATGGTTCTTTCGTGGTACTTTGTGAAGTACTCTTTATACTGAAAAGTTGAAAGAGTATAACCTAATTTAATAAAACAAGGAATTATATGATTATCCGCAACGCCATTCTCACGTTAATCGTGGGAATGTACCTATGTCCGTTATGGGGCCAAATTATTACTCCATCTATCGAGAATCAATCTAAACTTATTGAAAGAGGCATCCTACCTAATGATGCTTTTACTTTTGATATCTCATTAGACGTCGTTAGAAATACACTAAGCAATGCACCTAATTTCAACACACAAAAAGAACTAAGAGGTATTGACTTGGATCTTACCCTCCCTAATGGGAAACCAATTGTAGTACAGCTGCATGAAGCTCCAGTGAGTCATCCAGATCATTACCTAAAATATCCTGATAACAAAACCTACAAGATTACCGGTGGTGATGATACACTCATCTCTGGAAGGTTAGCGATTTCACCAAGAGGTGTTCGTGGCCTTATTTATACTGAAAGTCAAACTGTATTTATAGAATCTTTAGATAATGACCTGCATGTATCTTACATATATACCAAAGGTGAAAGTTTCTCATGTGATTCCGAAATGCATAATCTTGTACGTGACGAAGTAATCAGCACAAGAACTAGCGCAGGAATCGGTGATCAATTACGAGATTACAAAATTGCCTTAGCCAGCAGTGGTGAGTGGTCCAATCATAGAGGAGATAATCTCACGATAATCAATGATGATATCAACACTTATCTCACTGCATTGAATGCTATTTTTGAAAGAGAACTAGCAACCACATTTACGCTTATTGCTGATAATGACGACCTCATATTTTTCAATCCAGTAACTGATGGTTTTGAAACATCTAACCGGACTGGGTCGGCTCATACGGTCATCAGTGGTGTGATACCTGCCGCCGATTATGATATTGGTCATGTGTTCTACGAAATGCCTGGAACAGGCACCAGCGGATCTGGAGTTGCAGGTCTAGGTGTAACATGCCGAGATGTGTTTAAAGCCAGAGGATGGACGGGTGCAAAAGGAAGTTATAGTGTAAGTTTTTTCATGGGTGTATTCGCACACGAAGTAGGTCACCAGTTTGGTGCAACGCATTCATACTACGGTACTTCAGCCAATTGTGCTAATAGATCTGCAGGTGCGGGATATGAACCAGGATCAGGTAACTCATTGATGAGTTATGAAGGTATTTGTTGGCAAACATCGCCATGTACAGAGTCTCACGACATTACTCCAGTATCTAATTCTGTCTATTTCCATGCAAATAGCTTAGAGCAAATGCTAACTCATGTAGGTACCTTTGGCTGTGTAACTCCCACTGCAACTGGTAATACGCCTCCTATAGTTACCGTTCCTAGTAATAAAACTATACCGAAAAGTACCCCTTTTGAAATTACAGGCTCCGGAACAGATGCTAATGGAGATCCACTCGTATATAATTGGGAAGAATACGATACTGATGCGCTTGTACTCAGTTGCCCTGATGGCAATCCTAATGATGCAGCAACTAGTACTACTGCCCCACTATTTAGAAGCATGGACCCTACTTCAGACGGTAATTATAGATCTTTTCCAAAGTTATCAGATATCGTAGGTAACGTTCAAACTAAAGGAGAAATATTACCTACCGTAGCAAGGGATATTAAATTGAGATTAATGGCTAGAGATTTCAATGCCACCGCTGGTGGTGTAAATTGTGAAGATGTGACTCTAACCGTAGATGGTAATTCTGGACCATTTGAAGTGACAATAGCTAACTCTGTAGGTACAGCGTACCAATCGGCAGAAAACGTTACTGTTACATGGAATGTCAACAACACTGATTCGTCACCTATTAACTGTACTAATGTAGAGATACTATTCTCAATAGATGGAGGCTTAACCTATCCAATTACCTTAGCGGCATCTACAGCTAATGATGGCAGTCACCCAGTGACCATGCCGATAAATGGAACCACTCAAGGAAGAATAAAAATAAAAGCCATTGGCAACTACTTTTTTGATGTCAATAATGAAGACATTACTATAATATCAAGTTGCACGATAGATGCTGGAGTAATAATCAATACAAATCTAGTGACAGAAGATGCAGGAGATCCTGCATTAGATCTCATGTTACAATCTGGAATTGAAGTTACTCAAATGTCAAGTAGTCTTGACAATACTGATCAAACTGCACTTCTAACCTGTATGAATACAAGTGATAATAGTTGTACGTTTTTTGGAAATACACCCTTTCATGAGACTCAAGCATTAGTTCCAGACATTACTGGAATCTATACTTTCTCTAGATCTTTCTCTTACAACAGTGTTATCAATATATACGAAATAAGTTATGACAATAACAATGTGTGTCTCAACTGGATAGCCAGCAGCGGAGCCGCCACTGGAAATAGCATCAGTCTTGGTAGCTCTGTAATGGCTCCTTTGACAGCTGGCAGTACTTACATAGTAAAGTTTTCAGCGTTTAGCAATGGGGTTACTGGAGCATACACTGTTTCATTCAGCAACAGTGTAGGTGGTAAACTATATGAGGTAGAGCCAGTTGCTCCAGCCGGTTATACAAGCAGTTATGTTGTAGTAGACAATAGCAATAATATCATGGGAATAGACACCAGTCCTGATATGACAGATGACAATATATATGTTGGTGGTAATTATACGGTACATGGTTTATCCTATATAAGTAGTACAGACCTCTCTAGTTATATAAATGGCCCATTTTCAGCATTTGAATCAGACGTACTAGACGGTACAGTTTGTGGTGACTTTACTTCTAACACTAAACCAGTCTTAGTCAATGGATGTACACCAGGAACAAAGACAGTAACCAATACAAGCAATAGTGGAACGGGCACACTTCGGATGCTTATGACAGACGCTTGTGCTGGAGATAATATCGTTTTTAGTAGTAGCATACCATCGAATACCGTAATTACTCTCACATCGGAAATCCTTGCCAATAGAACAGTTTCTGTAGATGGTAGTGCCGTTAATGGAATTACAATTTCTGGAGGAGCTACGAATAGAATTTTCCAAGTGCCTTCCGGTCTCACACTAACACTTTCTGATTTATCACTTCAAAATGGATTTTCTACAACCAATGGTGGAGCATTCTATAATTTAGGTGAGATGAAGCTAAGTGACGTCATAATAGAAAATAACTTTGAAGGTACTACTGCGAAATCTTTTACAAGTGATGGAGATGTCATTATTGAAAATGGAACGGTATTGATCAAAGAATAAAAAAAATTGGCGGAGAATATCTAAAACCACTGAGCTATTGTTCAGTGGTTTTTTTTGGCGTAGCTTAAGTTGCTTATTGGAAAATTTAGCGAGTTACCTATCGACAGGCACGAAAATAGATATACAATAATCATCTATTCCTTGCAGCTATCATACATTTCTAATTCCATACTTCATCTGAAACCTTAAACAAAAAAGCAATAGCTCTATTTCATTGTTATTTAGTTACTCAAAACGGTCTTTATATAATGGAACAAATGCTACTGAATCAAAAATTTAAAACGTGTTTTATTTTCTTTTAGGGATTCAAAGACTGGGAACTGAAGCCTGAAAACTGATGATTGAAGTCTAATGGCTGATTTTTCTCGATAAAAACTCCTGAACTGGTGCATCACCTTTGCGTCTGCTAGTGTAGACTTACTAAAACTTAGACAGTTTATAATTTAAATATAATGTTTTAATCAAAGAATAACAGCCCTCTTTTGGGCTTTATAAAGCCCAAAAGAGGGCTGGCGCCGATCAGCAAATTCTATAGGGCTCTTATTATTTAG
>CALLPN010000026.1 GCA_938015435.1 uncultured Saprospiraceae bacterium | reverse complement strand
ACATTTAATCTTGGAGTATCCATAGTAACTTATACTATAGTTGACGGAGCAGGAAATTCATCTACTTGTTCTTTCAATGTAATAGTTGAAGATTGTGAAGCACCAGAATTAACTTGTGCTCCTGACCTTACTTTGGAATGTGCAGATGCAGGTAATTCAACTGCGATTACAGCTTGGATTGCAAGTACTACAGCAATAGATAATTGTCCTGCGGCAATGACTTCAGTTAACGTGACAAACGAAATAATTGCAACACTTGATCAATGTGGAGGAACAAGTACAACGATATATGAATTCACTGCAACTGATGCTGCTGGAAATACCTCGACTTGTAGATCGAATGTGATTATAGAAGATACGACTGATCCAATTATCGCAGCCTTCTCAACAGATGTAATCGTAGAATGTGATGGCAATGGAAATGTAGATGGTCTATTGGGATGGTTAGCAGACAATGGTAATATTCCTGATGCTAACATTACTGAAACTTGTGGATCTTACGTTTGGCATAATGATTACTCACAATCTTCATTTATTCAAAATGGTGTTTGTGCCGATGACATCGGAATGTACACTGTCAACTTCTGGGTAGAAGATGATTGTGGTATGATTTCGAATTTGATTGAATTAGATTATATCATAGAAGATACAACTGACCCAACAATTTCTGCGCCTGCTAATTTATTGATTAGCTGTGGTGCAGATGACAATACGAGTATCATCAACCAATGGCTGATGAACTACCAATCAGCCGATAATTGTGGAGATCTAATAGTTACTAATAATTATGCGACTCTCACAACTCCTACTACATGTAATCAAGTCATAACTGTAATATTTACAGCTACCGACAATTGCGGAAATACAAGTACCGACTTTGCAAATATTAGTATGGTAGATAATGATGCTCCTACCATCATGAGTGTACCGACAGATTTATTTATAGAGTGTGATGGCTTAGGTAATGTTGCAAGAATAAATACTTGGGTTGGCATTAAAGCAGGCATGGTAGTAGATGACAATTGTGATTCGGACGTCACAATTACTGGAGTCCCTGGATCTATAATTGATGGATGTGGAAGTACAAGTGTTATTGCTTACACATTTACGGCTCTTGACGATTGTGGTAACAGTGTAAGTGAAATTGCTTATGTACATATTCAAGATACTACCCCACCAATCCTAACATTACCAACGGCTAATAATAATGTCGATTGTAATGCTAATGTAACTGCCTCACTTAATGCTTGGATCGCAAGCGCTAGTGCTTTAGATGGATGTGGAGGGTTCACTTTTGTAAATAGCAGTCTAATAAATGAAATAGAAAGTTGTAGTGGAACAAATACTTTCATTACAAGAACTTATGCATTTACTGCAACTGATGATTGTAACAATGAAAGTTTAATTTCTACTGCAGACTTTATCATAGAAGATACTACTCCACCAGTAATTACTGCACCTACAAATCTCACACTTGAATGTGGAGACAATGTGGCTTTAGCAGTTACAGCCTGGTTAGAAAACTATACTGTTGTAGAAGCGTGTCAAGACGTAACAATTACTACAGATTTTAATTTGGATGATGTCCCTAATCTTTGTGATGGGGATCCATATACAGTAACTTGGACAGTAACAGATGCCTGTGGTGCGACTACTTCTGATGATGCAGATATCATCATTACCCCTGACACAACAGATCCAACATTTATCAATTGCCCAACTAATCTTACTGTAAATGTTGATGCTGGACAATGTGATGCCAATGTAATTTATTCTACTCCAACTGCAGATGACTGTAATGTTGCGACTGTAGCATTTACTTCTGGAATTATCTCTGGACAAACGTTCCCACTTGGAGATACGCCAATTGTATTTACTGCTACTGATGGATGTGGAAATACTTCTACTTGTGAATTTGTAATTACTGTTATTGATAGTGATGAACCAAGTATCGAATGTCCATCTAATGAAGTTATTCAATGTAACGATATAGGAACATGTACTTGGGTATCAAACGAGTCTGTCGCACCAATTGGATTAGATGATTGTCCTTCTGCAGCGATTACTCATGAAGTGAGCGGTGTAACTACTGTTGCTGCTGGAGCAATGGGTTCTGTTACCGGAACTACATTTAATCTTGGAGTATCCATAGTAACTTATACTATAGTTGACGGAGCCGGAAATTCATCTACTTGTTCTTTCAATGTTATAGTTGAAGATTGTGAAGCACCAGAATTAACTTGTGCTCCTGACCTTACTTTGGAATGTTCAGATGCAGGTAATTCAACTGCGATTACAGCTTGGATTGCAAGTACTACAGCAATAGATAATTGTCCTGCGGCCATGACATCAGTTACAGTAACCAATGAAATAATAGCAACTCTCGACCAATGTGGTTTGACAAGTACAACGATATATGAATTCACAGCAACTGATGCTGCAGGAAACACCTCGACTTGTAGATCTAATGTGATTATAGAAGACAATACTGATCCAATAATTACAGCATTCTCTAGCGACGTAACTGTAGAATGTGATGGAAATGGAAATGTAGATGGACTACTTGGTTGGTTGGCAGACAATGGAAATATTCCTGATGCTAATGTCACAGAAGAATGTGGAACATTTACTTGGCACAACGATTACTCACAAGCATCATTTGAAGCAGCTGCAACTTGTTCAGATGACTTAGGAATGTACACAGTCAACTTCTGGGTCGAAGATGAATGTGCTGCGATCTCTAATTTGATTGAGCTTAATTATATTATCGAAGATACTACGGAGCCAACGATTATTGCACCAGCAGATTTAGTAATCAATTGTGGTGATGACGCTAACGAAAGTATCATCAACCAATGGTTACAACAATACAATGCTGCAGATGGCTGTAGTGATTTCAATGTGATCAATGATTATACAACCCTTACTATTCCTACAACATGTGTAATCGGAATGAATATGATTACGGTTACATTTACTGTAACGGATGATTGTACTAATACGGCTACCGACATGGCTACTATTACCGTTGTAGATAATGAGCAGCCAGTAATTATGGCTCCTCCTACTGACTTAGTTGTTGAATGTACTTCCGCAACTAGGTCTGCTGACATTGCAGCTTGGGAAGCTGTATTTGGAAATGGAACCGCTGTAGACAATTGTGCAGATCCTGTAACTCTATCATTTTCCGAGGGTATAATAGATGAGATGTGCGGAGGTACAAGTACAACACAATATACTTTTGTTGCCTCTGATGATTGTGGTAATTCAGTTACAACATTCGCTAACTTAATAGTGATTGATGAAACAGCACCAATACTAACATTACCTATAGCGATTAACACATTTGAATGTGATGCCGTCGGAACTGGTTTAGAAGATTGGATCGCTTCAGCATCTTCAATTGACGATTGTGGTGGTAGTGTTTTAATTACTACTGCATTGATTTCCGAAACATCATCATGTGATACTGACCTGCATACTAATATTACAAGTACCTACCAATTCATAGCAACTGATGAATGTGGAAATATATCTACTGGTCAAGCAGACTTCATCATAGAAGATACAACACCACCTGCGATAACTGCACCCGCAGATTTAGTACTAGAATGTGGAGATGATGTTTCATTATTAATTGGACAATGGTTAGAAAACTATATTGTAGTTGAAGCTTGTCAAGATGTTATTGTGACCAATAATTTTGATTCTGCAAATGTTCCAAATCTTTGTGATGGAGCGGCGTATACAGTTACATTTACTGTGACTGATGCGTGTGGAGCTACAACTTTTGATACGGCAGACATTACTGTCATTCCAGATACTACCCCACCAACGTTTACCAATTGTCCTACAGACCTTACGGTAAATGTTGATATCGATCTTTGTGCCTCTAACGTAATATACTCAACACCAATTGCGAATGATTGTAATGGTATTATGTCGGTGACTCAGACCGCAGGAATAGCTTCTGGATCGACATTCCCTCTAGGAACGACAACAATACAATTTACAGCGATAGACAATTGTGGAAACGAAACTACTTGTGATTTCAATATCATCGTAGTCGATACAGATACACCAAGCATAGACTGTCCATCTAATGATGTAGTACAATGTGCAGATGCTAATACATGTGTCTGGACAAGTGATGATTCTGTGGCACCCATCGGACTAGACAACTGTCCTAATGCTACCATCACTTTCGAAGTAACTGGTGCAACCACTATAATGAATGGTGAGGAGGATGCCACTGGAGAGATATTCAATTTAGGTACTTCTATTGTTACTTATACTATGACTGATGAAACAGGAAACATAAGTGTCTGTAGTTACGCAGTTATTGTAGAAGATTGTCAAGCACCTGAGATTACTTGTGCGGACAATCTCACTTTAGAATGTGCCGATTCAGATATAGTAGCTGACATTGCGGCTTGGGTCGCATTAACGACAGCGACTGACAACTGTCCGATGAACAGCAGTCCAATTGCCGTAACGAATGAAATCATTGCTACCCTCGAACAATGTGGAAATACATCTACAACGATATACGAATTTACAGCTACCGATAGTGCAGGAAATAAAAGTACATGTAGAGCGAATGTAATCATAGAGGATACAACTGATCCGATAATAGTAACAACGGCAATGGATCTTATTGTTGAGTGTGATGGTAACGGAAATGTTGATCAATTATTAACATGGTTAGAAAATAATGGTGGAATAGCCGACACAGATATTACTGAAGAATGTGCGTCATTCAGTTGGATGAATAACTACAGCTCTGTATCATTTACACAAAATACAATTTGTGCTGATGACATCGGAATGTATACAGTAATGTTCTGGGTAGTGGACGAATGTGGAAATATATCTAACATGATCGAGTTGGACTTTATTATAGAAGATACAACCATTCCAACTATAGCCGCACCAGCAGATCTTATAATTAATTGTGGAGATGATGCTAATGGAAGTATTATCAACCAATGGTTACAACAATACAATGCAGCGGATGGGTGCAGCAATATTACTGTAGTAAATGATTTTGCATCACTAATCTTACCAACGACTTGTGTAGATGGAATGAATACAATCACAGTAACATTTACAGTGTCAGATGATTGTACTAATACTGCAATGGCCGCGGCTACCATTACTATCGTAGATAATGAAAAGCCCGTAATTATGTCTCCGCCAACAGATTTAATTGTAGAATGTACTTCTGTAACTATGGAAGCAGACATAGCAAATTGGGAAGCCGTATTTGGTAATGGAACCGCAGTAGACAATTGTGCAGATCCTGTAACTCTAACATTCACAGCTGGCACTGTAGATCCAATGTGTGGAGGAACAAGTACAACACAATATACTTTTGTAGCCGCTGATTATTGTGGCAACTCAGTGACAACTTTCGCTAACTTAATAGTTATCGATGAGACTCCACCTAACTTGACATTACCCACAGCGACTAATACATTTGAATGTGATGCGGTTGGAAATGGATTAACAGATTGGATTGCATCTGCATCTGCAACAGATGATTGTGGTGGTACAATTAGTATTACTACTGCTTTACTTTTCGAAGTAGAATCTTGCAACTCCACAAACACTGAAATAACTAGCACTTATCAATTTATCGCAACAGATGAATGCGGAAATAAATCTACGGGACAAGCAGACTTCATTATTGAAGATACTACCCCGCCAGTAATAACTGCACCAGAAAATCTAGTCCTAGAATGTGGAGATGATGTTTCATTGCTAATAGGACAATGGCTAGAAAGCTATACTGTAGTCGAGGCTTGTCAAGATATTATAGTGACGAATAATTTTGATTCTGCAAGTGTTCCAAATCTTTGCGACGGAGATGCGTATACAGTTACATTTACTGTAACGGATGCATGTGGAGCTACAACTTCTGATATAGCAGACATTACTGTTATTCCAGATACAACCCCACCGACATTTACTAATTGTCCGACAGACCTTACGGTAAATGTTGATATCGATCTGTGTGCCTCTAACGTAATATACTCAACACCAATCGCGGATGATTGCAATGGTATTATGTCAGTGACTCAAACCGCAGGAATAGCTTCTGGATCGACATTCCCTCTAGGAACGACAACAATACAATTTACAGCGATAGACAATTGTGGAAACGAAACTACTTGTGATTTCGATATCATAGTAATAGATACCGATACGCCGAGTATAGACTGTCCATCCAACGATGTAGTGGTATGTACTGATCCTTTGACTTGTATGTGGATATCTGACGCTTCAGTCTCTCCGGTTGGAGTAGATAACTGTCCAGATGCGATGATTACTTACACGATATCAGGGGCTACAACAGTCATGAATGGAACAGATGATGCAGCGACTGAAATATTCGAATTAGGAACATCTATAGTTACCTATACTATGGAAGATGGTACCGGTAACATTAGTACGTGTAGCTTTAATGTAGTCGTAAATGATTGTGAAGAACCAGTATTAGTTTGTGCAGCTGATCTTACTCTCGAATGTGCAGATCCTAATAATGCAACATTGATCTCAGCTTGGATTGCCACAACTACAGCAACTGATAATTGTCCTGTTGCTAGTACCTCAGTAACTGTGACAAATAAAATCATAGCAACACTCGAACAATGTGGAGGAACAAATACAACGATTTATGAATTTACAGCGACGGACACTGCAGGAAATACTTCTGTATGTAGAACTAACGTAATTATAGAAGATACAACTGATCCAATAATTGCGACAGCAGCAATCGATCTCACAGTAGAATGTGATGGAAATGGAAATGTAGACGAACTGCTTACTTGGCTAGCCAATAATGGAGGAATCGCTAATACTGACGTAACTGAAGAGTGTGGGATATTCAATTGGAAAAACAACTATAACGCAGTAGCGTTTGCGGCTAACGCAACTTGCGCCGATGATATCGGAATGTATAAAGTAATGTTCTGGGTAGAAGATGAATGTGCCAACACATCTAATATGATCGAACTCAACTTCATCATTGAAGATACTGGAGTTCCTACTCTTAATGTACCTAATGATCTTGTATTAGAATGTAGTAATGTATCTAACCAAAGTCTAATCAATAACTGGTTATCATTGGCAAATGCAATTGACATTTGTGATCCTGATGTAACTTTGATAAATACTGGACTAGGTGCAATTGTACCTGACTGTTCTGGTACTGGAGTATATACAATTACGTTCACGGCTACTGATGATTGTGGCAATACGGTGAGCGAAGATGCAACTGTAACATTATTAGATACACAATCTCCGATCATCACATTGATGGCTAGAGACTCAATCGTAGAATGTGATGGAGCAGGAAATACTGCTGCTCTTACAGAATGGTTAAACCTTAATGGTAGAGCTATGGCAGTAGATAGTTGTACTGAGATAATTGATTTGACTTGGGCCAACGAATTGGTAAATACAATCGAAAACTGTGGTACAACTACAGAAATGATTTACCAATTTACTGCGAAAGATGATTGTGATAATATATCTGTAGCTACTCAAGCTTCATTCATTACGATTGACACTACTAACCCAATGATCAATGTAGAGGCAATGCCAATGACTGTAGAATGTGATGGATCAGGAAACACAACTGAGCTACAAGTTTGGTTAAATAATAACGGTGGAGCTACGGCAACAGATATTTGTAATCCTGTCTTGACTTGGAACTATGATATAATGAGTGAAAATGATCTTTGTGGAATCACAGGAGATAACACTTATCTATTTACAGTGACTGACAATTGTGGAAATACTAGCACCAGCGTTTCGATCTTTACTATAGAAGATTCGACGCCACCAGTAATGATTTGTTGTCCAGCATTTGATATTTCATTGGATGCAAGTGGAACAGCAATTATAGATGTAGATGATATTGACTGTGGTAGTAATGATGCCTGCTCTGTAGATAACGATTTGACAAGATCTATTTCTCAAACATTATTTACTGATGTACACTTAGGACCTAACACAGTAACATTAACAGTAACTGACGCATGCGGAAACAGTAATACTTGTGAAGTGATCGTAACCGTTACAGAAGAACCAGTAATCGGGATTGCCAAACGTGCGGTAAGCGTAATTAATAATGCAGATGGATCGAAAGACATTATTTATGAATTCAATATTCAGAATTATGGTGATGTAGTATTAGATAGCATACAAGTGATCGATGACCTTAGCGCAACATTCCCTGCGCCTTGTACACCGACTGTAACTTTAATTACTTCTGACGACTTTATTATCAATGCTGATTATAATGGAATTGATGAGGTAGAATTATTAGAAGGAAATGTAACTCTTGATCTCGGTGACAAAGGGTCAATTCTCATTACTGTAAATGTAGATGACTGTGGCACTAATAATGGACCGTTCCTCAATGAAGCAACAGTAACTGCATTGTCGCCATCAGGTACTCCTATAGAAGATAATTCCGTAGATGGATCTAATCCTGATCCAAATGGCGATACTGATCCTGTAGAGCAATCTCCTACTCCAGTTTCTTTTGAAGCAAATCCAGTAATTGGAATCGCTAAAAGAGAAGTGTCTGTAGAACTTATGGACAATGGTTGTACTGAAGTGGTTTACGAGTTCAATATCGAAAACTATGGAGATTTAATTATCGACTCTATACAAGTCATAGATGATTTAGAAGCTGCAGGATTTGCAAGTTGCACGTCGTTTACAACGAATCTAACAAGTGATGACTTTACAGTTAATATAGGTTACAATGGCATGGGTAATAATGAATTACTCAATGGACTAGACGATCTACCGATTGCGGAATCCGGAGCAATACTACTTACTGTAGAAGCTTGTGGTTGCCCTGGCGGAACGACTATTTCCAATACTGCAATCATAACAGGCGAATCACCAACTGGCATAGAAGTCATTGATGATTCTGTGGATGGTTCTGATCCTGATCCTGACAATAACCAAGATCCAGATGAAGCATCACCAACGATTACAGGTCTTGATATTGACCCAATAATTGGACTAGCTAAAAGAGTAGTTAATGTGATAAATAATGCAGATGGTTCTGCAAACGTAACTTACGAATTCAATATCGAAAACCTTGGAGATATTACGATTGACTCATTACAAGTCATTGATGATTTAGTAACGACATTTGATCCATGTGTTGATATTAGTATTACGGCATTGACATCTGATGACTTTACTATAGATGCAAATTATGATGGTGAAGCATTTGTCAATATGCTTACAGGAAGCGACGATATCGAGCCAGGAGATGAAGGCTCAATTCTCCTTACTGTAAATATTGATGGTTGTGGAACAGCAACAGGGCCATTTAATAATCAAGCCATAATAGAAGGTCTAGCTACTGATGGATCTTACGTATTTGATATATCTACTAATGGAAGTGATCCTGATCCTGATGGAAATAATACTCCTGACGAAATGGAAACGACCCCAGTTGAATTTGCTAATGAATCACTGATAGGTGTCAGTAAGCGAGTAAGCTCTGGACCTACCCTATCTACTACTGGATGTTACGATATTACATTCGAAATAAGAGTACAGAATTATGGTACTGTAGATGCCGCTAACATTCAAGTAGCGGAAGATCTTGCTGCAGTATTTGGTGCAGGAGACATCTGGAATGTGACAAGCATAGAGTCAGAAGAATTCGCTGTAAATACGGCCTTCGATGGTATGGGAATTAATAACCTCCTAATCGGTAACGATGTATTGACTTCTACCGCTGAAGGTAATGAAGGAGCGATTTATTTAACTATCAATGTTTGTCCTGATGGATTGACGGCTTCATATTTTAACTCGGTAATCACAACAGGTACAGCACCTGATGGAACTCCATTAATGGATGAATCTCATGATGGCTCTAATCCTGATTTTGATAACGACGGAAATCCAAATAATGATACTGAGCCTACTCCTTTCCAATTGAATTGTGCCGTACCTCAATTTACTAATTGTCCAAGACCACCGGTAATCGTAGATGCTCCAGAAGGATGGTGTAGCTCATTTGTAAACTACTCCGCTCCTCAAGCTGAAGCACAATGTGGTTTGGATACAATTAGACAACTAGACCTTACCGGATTTAGTTCTGGTAGTTTATTTCCTGTGGGACGTACAAGACAAACGTTTGTGGCATACGATATATTTGGTAATGCATCAGACACGTGTATCATAGATGTAATTGTAAATGACTTCCATACGCCTCCATCAATTTCTTGTCCAGTAGATGCTACCGTCAATTCTGATGCTGGAAAATGTGGAGCACGAGTAAATGGTATAGAGCCATTTGATGTCTTAGACAACTGTCCTGACAATCTGAATGTAAGTTATATGGTCACTGACGAAAGTGGTACTATAATTCATTGTGGACTGGATGATGCAAGTGGAGTAGAATTCCCTTCAGGAACAAATATTGTCAAATACAAAGTACAGGATCAACCATTATTACTTATTACAGAAGTACAACATGATGGCCTAGAAGCAAGTATAGAACTTACTAACTTCGGTGCAGCTTCAGTAAATATCTCTGGTCTCGTTTTCGCAAGAGAAGGAGAAAGTGATATAGAATTTACCGTTCCAGAAATAACGATATTGTCTCCAGGTGAAGTCTATACTCAAAACATGGGAATTGTAGATGCTAATGCTCCTGTTGGATACTATGCATACTTCATGAACTACCAAATAGATGGAGTAGCATTGTTCGCTTATACACCTACTAACTTTACATTTACCGGTGATATTTCATCTGCCAATATATATCGACCATTTACTTGTGACACGGATAGTAATGCGGATTGGAATGCAATATCATCTTGTGCAGGAGAGAGCTTTGGTATATTGAATCCTGATTTACAAATCAGTCCAGACAACGGAACGACAACAAGTTTACAGAGCGAAGGTCCAAGCATGGAAATGTGCGAATTCGCAGTAACTGTAATTGACAGGGAACCTGCATTCTGTGCAGAGCTAAGTGAAAAAGAGTATCCATCAACAGATACACCTTTACTTATCCTCGAAGGAGCTTGTACTGAATCTATTATTACTATAAATGACAACTTCACATTATCCGATGTAAACATAATCGACTTAGAAGGTGCCTACCCTGACATGGGAGATCTTTCAATCAGCTTGACTTCCCCTCGAGGTACTATTGTTATGTTACTCGATGGACAATGTCCAGGAGAAGCCGATTTTGACATTAGTTTAGATGATGAATCTAATAATGTAATTACAGCATTAGCTTGTTCTCCACTAGGAGCTTCTGATACTTCGCAACCGTTGAATCCATTGTATAATTTCTATGGTGAAAATGCACAAGGAGATTGGACTTTACAAATGTTTGGGGATGACCTAGTACTTGGAAAACTTAACAATTGGACATTACAACTTGGAGAGTTACAAACTTATTCACAAACAGATACTTTACTTTCTAATGATCCAGGACTATGTTCTGCAGAATTTACATCTATCCATCCAATCGCAGCAGATGCTTGCGGACAAGGAAGTATAGTAGTCAATTTTGAAGATGTAAATGCACCATCTGGATCTGCTTCAGTATCATTAGTAGAACCTATTACGCTTCCAGGTGGGGGCCCAGTTATAGGTGGCGAAGAAGTGACTTACAATTTCGCAGTCGGTATTACAGAAGTGATCTACACATTGACTGATGGATCTGGTAATATATCTACTTGTAGTTATCAAGTCACCGTTATTGATGATGAAGATCCAGTTTTCATCGGCAATGGAGACGGCTTAACTGATGGATGTCAAGATATCAATATAGCTCTTGAAGGTGGGCAATGTGCAACTCAAATAACTTATCCAAATTTACTAGGACTTGATAATCTTGATGATGATGGAAATGCAGTTTCACCTCAAGTTACTGACAATTGTGCAATGGAAAGCTTATTGTTTGACCCAGCTCCAGGCTTTAGTTTCTCTGCAGGAAATACTCTTGTAACAGTAACTATTTTTGATGCCTCTGGAAACAGCACAACTTGTAGTTTCAATGTAAATGTAACTGAGTTTCAAGTAGAAGACGGAGCGGCATTAATATGTAACGGCAATATCAATCTATCACTAGATCAAAACTGTACTGCAGAAATCACTTCAAGTATGTTACTGGAAGGAAGTGACTATGCATGTTTTGATGATTATGATGTCACCTTAACCGATGATGCAGGTACACTCATTGGTACATCTCAAGAAGGAACCAATTTTGTTGGTTTAGATCATGTTGGGCAATCTGTAACAGCTACGGTATGCTCCACCGGATCGATCACTAATTGTTGTTCTACTCAGATTCTCGTAGAGCTAAAATTAATACCTGAGGTAGAATATCCAGCGGATACTTTGATATTTTGCAACAATGATATCACACCTGATTCTCTAGGTTATCCAGAAATACTTACATGCGAACAAGACATTAATATTACTTATAGTGATAATTTTGAAGACTTCGGATTATGTAATAACCCAAGAGCAGAAATAATCCGAACTTGGACTATAACTGACGAAAGCAATCACGTGCTCCAAGGAACACAAACTATTACTATCGGTTCGTTTGATCTTGACAATGTAGAATTCCCAGAAGATCAAACTATAGAAACAGCTTTAGATTGTAATGATGTTTCTAACGATCCTACATTGTTGCACCCAGATAATACAGGCTATCCACTGATCAATGGACAAGAAATTCAATTAGAATCAGATGGTCTATGTATGGCATCTTGGAATTGGGACGATCAGATACTTTTCGTTTGTGATGGTAGTTACTTGATACTCCGTAAATGGTTTGTCTTTGATATGTGCGCACCGGTAGAAAACCTAGTCAACCCAATTGAGCATTATCAAGTTATAAAAATACTAGACACCACTCCTCCTGTCTTTACAGAATGCCCAGAAGATGTAGTTGTAAGTTCTGATCCTTGGACATGCAGTGCGAGTTATACTATTCCAGACTTCAATGGATTTATCGAAGACAATTGCGGTGGTCTTAAAGAAGTTACCGTAACGGTATCTCTTGGTACTGTAATCAAAAATGACGATGGAACATTTGAGCTGACAAACATGACCGCTGGAGATCACTTAGTTCGTATTAGGGCTAAGGATTACTGTAGTAATTATGCTGAGTGCAGCTTTACAATTACAGTTAAGGATCTCGCCGCGCCACAAGTAATTTGTCTACAACAAATAGTAGTTGGACTTACTTCTCCGGGAGAAGCAACACTTTACCCAGAGAGTGTAGATAACGGTTCGTACGATGGATGTAGTAATATCTTTATGCAAGTCTATAGAGATACTGACAATTGCGACAGACCAGAAAATCTTATTCCTGGAGACTTCGTAGAATTCTGTTGTGAAGATCTTATAGATACTTTCCATATGGTAACACTTAGAGTTTGGGATGATGCTGATGGAGATGGTATTTTTGGATCTGACGGTGATCAGTATAGTGAATGTGACGTACAAGTTTTCGTTCAGGAAAAAATACTGCCAACCATTAATTGTCCAATGGAAATAACTATCAATTGTGATGATGATAAAGATGATTTAGCAATCACGGGTACGGCATCTGTAGAATCTAGCTGTTCTAATCGTACCATGAGTTATGATGATATAACTACTAATCTTAACGATTGTGGTATTGGATTCATTATTAGAGTTTGGTCGGTAGATGGTACCAATGTAACCTGTGATCAACGAATCAATGTTGAAGGTTATTCACCTTTCGATGGTAACATCGTTTGGCCAAGTGATTTTGAAGGAGACTGCCTTGACAATGTTGACTTAATGTCACCTATAATCGATAGTGGTTTCTGTGACTTATTAGGATGGAACGTTATTGTAGATACGTTCAACTTTACCGATGGTGTTTGCTATAAGATATTACGCAATTACAGAGTGATAGATTGGTGTACATACGATCCAAACAATCCTTCTAATGGAGGAATATGGACTCATACTCAGACTATCAAAATTTCGGACACTACAGCACCAATAATTGATAACTGTGAATCAATAAATGTAGATCTATTAGCTAACGGTTGTCTTGGAGATGTAGAGGTATCTATGTCAGCTACTGACATGGCTTGTGGTATCAATGAACCACTATTTTGGACGTATCAAGTAGATACTGACTGGGATGGCGATTTTGATATTCAAGGGTCCGTTTATGGAGATAGTATTTCTGTTACTTTAGAAAACCTAATCACCGCAACTTACAATATCGTTTGGGATGTAACAGATGGTTGTGGAAACGAATCCTCATGTACTCAAGAAATTACAATTAGAGATGGAAAAGCTCCAGCCCCTTATTGTTATGCTGATTTAGCAATCGTACTTATGGATGGTTCTGGATCAACTGGAATCTGGGCTACGGACTTCAATGTCGCTAGTACAGATAATTGTACTGCACCAGAAGATCTTGTTTATTCATTCTCAGGTGATAGTTTTGTTCCTTCGATTACATACACATGTGCAGATATTGAAAACGGTGTCGCTCAAGTATTCGACTTAGAAATGTGGGTTATGGATGAAAGCGGAAATCAAGCATTCTGTATGGTTCAAATTGAGGTTCAAGATAATCTTAACCTTTGTGTCGATAGTGTAAATGGTATCGTTGGTGTAGAAGGTAGAATCGCTACTGAAGATGAAAAGACAATGAAGGACGTAGAAGTACTAATTGAAACCTTCTATGCTGAATATCCACACGTAGATAGTACAGATGTATTAGGGGAATACTCTTTCCCAACTAATCCAGCTAACTACAATTTTGAATTGACAGCTAAAAGAAACACTAGTTACTTAGAAGGTGTAAGTACACTTGACCTTATTTTGATTCAAGATCATATTCTATTTTTCAATCCATTCACTTCACCATATAAAGTCATAGCAGCGGATATAAATAATGATGACAAAGTAAGTTCTGGAGATATTGTTCAGCTTCGTAAGTTAGTATTAGGAGTCATAGATAGTATACCTAACTCTTCATGGAGATTTGTAGATAGTAATCATGAATTCTTCGACATCCAAGAACCTTTCCCATTCCCAGAAATGTTAGAGTATGATGAATTAATGGAAACGATAGATCACGCGGATTTTGTGGCCGTCAAGATTGGTGATGTTAATCAATCATTCAATCCAGGATTTACAGGAATAGGCACTGCCGATGCAAGGTCAGAAAATGATTACGTAATTAACATCTCTCAGTTGCCAATAGAAAATGAGCAAGTGAGACTTGAGTTTAGAGCATCAGAGACTGGAGTTATAAAAGGACTCCAAACTCAAATATCTTCTAGCGCATCGATATCGTCTTTCGCAAGTGGAAGTATAGAACTTAATGAAGGTACTATGTATCAACCAGAAAATGAAGAAGTGCGGATCGCATGGAATCATTTAATTGGTAGCTATGTAACCAAAAACGAAATTCTTTTCACTTTAGATGTGGATGCATCAGAAGTATCTGATAGAGACATTCAATTCATTACCACTCAGATGAGACCTGAAATATACACAGGCGAAACTATCGAAATTCGAGATCTTACTATACAATGGATAGATAGATCAGATATAAGTGAATACAAGCTATATCAAAACGAGCCAAACCCATTTATAACAGAAACGAGCATTGAATTTAGTATTGCAAAAGAAAGTGATGTTACCATTACAATCTACGATGCAACAGGAAAAGTATACAAAACGATTACTAACTTATATAGTACTGGTGAACATACCGTACTCATCAAATCTGAAGGTCTTCCTCCTACTGGTATTTTATACTACAAGTTAGAAGCTGGAGATTTTGAAGGTGTAAGAAGTATGATGAAAGTAGAATAGTTCTAATTACGAATAGGAATTATAGCAGCTTAACCGTCATTGATGGTTAAGCTGTTTTTTTATGGCATAACTATCTTTAAACAAAGATACTATCTCTAACTTAGTGACATTAAACTATTGATTCCAATAAAGTATAACCCTTTGACTATTAAAAATAAATACTACTTCTTAAGCTTAGATCTGTTTATAATTTTCAGAATCTATATCTATGTTGTTATTATTCTAACATTCATACTTGTACTCTCTTCAACTAGCCTTTTGTATGCTATAGCAATTCCTTCTATTATAACAGCATGTCTACTATTTGCTAGCATTGGCTATATCTACATTGATCATCAAAACAAAGAGATAAAGATCTGGAGCAATTTTGACACTCAAAAAGTAAAATATCCATTAATCTATGAATATTGGTGGAGTTATAATTTCTATACCGGATCGTTAGAGTATGTTTCAGATATGGAAAGAAAAGATTCTGCGAGAAGTAACAAAGTAATTGCCAACCTAGTACTGAAAACCGATAAATCAAGAATAGGATTCAAAGAAACTATCTCATTGGATACTAGACATCCAAATGACGCTAAATACATACAAAAACCTATAGTTAATTGTATATCTATTTTTACTGTTCAACGTGTTGATAAACTGATGACCTTTTTGGACGCCAACTTAGAAAAAAGTCAGTATCGTATAGATCAAGAATACATAAAGTAAATATAGCTATCTCCTTGAAAAAAAATGGACACTACCCTGACAGGTAATATCCAATATAATATGCATTTATTTTCTTAATAATTATTTCACACCAATATATACATCAGCTTCACCATCATTAATTGGGTATGATTTCTCACCATACAATTCAAAATCTATATCAAACGTACGATCAATATCTGTTTTCCATATTCCAGTCCAAACTTCCCACAATGCAGATCCAGTAAGATCACCTTTTGCTAAGAACTTACTGTAATTTCCACCTGGAATCGTGATTCCCTTCATCCCTTCAGGGATTACATCCAAGTTAGGTACTTTATACCCAACTAGACATGTATAAGGAGCCATATGATCACCTTCGTACTCAAGATAAGCACATACGATTTCATCACCTATTCGATTACTAACTTTCACACCAGTCTCCTCTTGCATAAATCGTTGCCATAAAGCGGGGATATCTTTAGCTGCTTGTTGATCTTGGTTACTTGTCTTTGTGAATACTCCTATTACGTGTAAAGAATCTAATTTTACTTTTTTCATCATCAAATGTTTTATTGTTTTATTAATAATAACAAATGTAGAAGCTGGGTATGACAAAGGTATGTCAAGGGTCTAAACGAGGAGTGAAAGTTATTTATATATTATAATTATTTGGCGATTAGTCGAACTAAAGAATTAATTAATAATCATTGTTTCTCTGTTCCATAAAGTACTGCAATAGGTCAAATTTTCGCTCTGAATACACTTCTATAGTAAGTTTAAAATCTACTATACGATCTAATCTAAATTCTCTGAATGCATTACGTAAGCGACACCAAGCTATGACTACCCAATTATCTCTGGTATGATAAATAGCCATTGGCTCAATGAATCTTTCAGTAACACTCTCAACAGATGCTGTACGGTAAGATATCTTAATACATATACTGCGTGTAATTGCTGACTGGATATCGAGTAGATTGTTACTTGTAGTTTCTTTTCTGAGATTCGTCAAATTTGTGATCCTATCAGATAGCTGATTAACCGAATCTTTATCCTTCATTCTAAGAACTGCCTTAATTTTCTCTACTGCCTTATGGTGTGCCTCTACTAGTGATTGATCTTTATTCTTCGCTATTATTTTCTCCGCCGTGATCAAGGCATGAGCTTCTTCATCCGAAAACATTACTGGTGGCAGATTATAACCATCTACTAACTTATACCCTTTTCCTTCTTCTGCATAGATAGGTACTCCAGAATCAATTAAAGACTTGATATCTCTATAAATCGTCCGTTTATTAACATCGAATCTACTTGCCAATTCTGTGGAAGTCACCATCGTCTTCGTCTGTAGAAAGGTAAGAATCGCTGTTAGTCTTGAAAGTCTATTAAGCTCTTTGGGATCTTTCATACCACAAAACTAGAAAGAAAAATCAGTTGTGACCATCTATCTTAAGTATTACAACAATTAGTTTTATAAAAAGGATTGTTATTTACTCATATCATAAAATACACCTACACTATAACTAGGTGCTGCGGCTATGATTTCACCTCTAAAAGCACCTGCAAAATTGGCAGACATACCTACCCTTTTGGAAAAGTAATAATTAACCTCAATCGAAAAACTTGCAAACTCAGTATTGTTAGCAAAGATACTTGTATTAGTAATCGTCTCCGCCGTCTCACCATTCTTCCTAGATTCTACCACATTAAACTTAGTAGCTAGCCAAAGTTTAGAATTCAACAATCCTACACCTATTTCCGCTCCAAATCTAAGTTCATTTGAAAAGCCATTAGTTCTATTGTTGAATCCACCATATGCACTAGCATATGCATTATGCTTGCCTAGTTTAAATCCGGTTCCTGCATCTATCTGCAAGATCTGATTAAACTCCCCATCTCCTGTGGCCAAATTGCCAAAATCACCTTTATTGGTAGCTCCAGTTGGTAATCCAAACGTAGCAGTAATAGCAATAGGATACTTAGATCCAACTCCAGTTAATCCATACTTAATTGACAAATCTATATCTCCTAACCCATTGTAAGCATCCCCAGCCACAATAACACTTCCATTGGTACCAGATACCTGATTGTTTACCACATTTCGGCTAAATATATTCGCATTAGCAATCAAAGTAAATCTATTTGTCAAACCATACTCACCATAAAAGGCGGTATTATATATTCCTGTGGTATTATTAGGATCAATTGAACCCTCATCCGTAAAGTGTTGATCAAAATTAGTCCAGCATTCTGAAAGTTTGAAATATCCTACCCCTTTGGACTGAGGCCATGGTCCTCCAGCAAATACGGATGTAGAAATTAATAATATTGCGATTGTATAAATGAGTATGTTTTTCATTTCTTTTGATTTTCTAAATCGAAACTAAAATTCCAATTTGTTTTAGACACTTATTTCTAATAACTACCATCTCCAACTTTAATATTAAAAGGCTTACAAAAATATAAGAGAAACTTATAATCGTCGATACCTACATTAGGGATCGTATAAGTATGTGCTCCATTAAATGTAGAGACCGCTGCAATTTCATGAGCTCCACCAATCGAATTTGCATTATTAGATAAATACACAAACAGTCCAGGCAATGCTGTCGAAGCTTTATAGTTATCTGCTATTTGTATTATAAGATTACCATCTAATTCTTGTAATTCAAAACTTCCTTCAAGCACATAGGAACTGGTAGTTATTATAACTCCCTCCTTGATTGATTCTTCATTCTCCACTTCTGTTGTACTTTCTCCAACCACGACTTCTATCGACTGTAATAAGTATGTATCCAAGCCTTGATATTCTGCAGTGAGAGTAACGCTTCCATTTCCTAAGCCTTCGGCCAATCCATTATTATTAATACTCACCAATGTATTATCAGAACTAGACCATTCTATATTCGCTTCTTGCCTAACACCAACATTATCTAAATAGAGAGTTTCAAATTGATAAGTAGAGTTCATACCAATCGTATCTATTGCATTGGTTATTCTTAACTCTTCATCGACTCTATCTTCGACAATATCATCACCTACACAAGAGGTTAATAGGGTTGCAAATAATGTAAAAATCAGGAAGTAATTTATATTTTTCATGCGACAGTCATTTGATTTGTTTGATACTAACCTATACGTAGCTATTAGTAATTTGGTTGCTAGTGTATATTTTGATATCACAAATATGCAGCAATCATCTATGAAAATATATAGCAATACTTCCTACTCTAATGTCAATATCACCTTACACATTAGAGTCTAGATAATCATTTTTCGTTATATTACACTATTCGTTTATACCTAGATGTAATCCTAATGACTCCAGATTTACCTTTACATATTCCAGTATTATTCCTTCTTACTGTTCTTTTAACTTTTATATTTTTTTGTAGAATCATATCTCTATCCAACATAGGATCTAAAAAAACAATCGTCATTTTTTTCTTATTGGTTTGGCTAACACTTCAAGGGATACTGAGCTATAATTCTTTCTACTTAGATACAGTAGGTGATCTACCACCTCCGTTTACTTTTATTGGCTTTGTACCTACCTTCATAGCGATATTTTTTCTATTTTCCACGTCTAGAGGAAGAGCATTTATTGACAGTTTACCATTAGTCGAACTATCATTACTAAGCATTGTTAGAATACCTGTCGAAATAGTCTTGTATTGGTTATTTTTAGAGAAATTGATTCCAGATTCCATGACTTTCCATGGTTTCAACTTCGACATTCTAGCAGGAATCACTGCTCCATTAATCGCTTATCTCGGTTTCAAAAAACAAACATTAAGCAAGAGTTTACTTATACTTTGGAACGTCATAAGTTTGATACTATTAACAACAATAATTTTACTTTCTGTATTTTCATTTCCATCTGTAATCCAACAATATGCCTTTGATCAGCCCAATGTTGGAATGCTGACATTCCCTTTCTTTTGGTTGCCATCATTCATAGTACCATTTGTATTCTTTAGTCATTTAGTCGCACTCAGAAGATTAACAGAAAAGTAGAAACTGACAGCAAAAGCTTCTTATTCACCATAAATTGATAAAACAAAATGAGCCACTTGGAAACCAAGCAGCTCATAACGTCAATTTATAATCAATTCTTTATTGCTCTTTATTTTGGAGCCATATCTGGATTTAGTAAATCATAAAACTCACCTAACTTAGGTAGTATGATAATACGAGTCCTTCTGTTTATCGACTTATTTGATGCTGAATCATTAGGAGCTAATGCGTTATATTGTCCACGTCCTGCAGCAATTAATTTATTCGGATCTACTCCATATTCCTTCTGTAATACTCTTACTACTGATGTCGCACGTTTCACAGATAGATCCCAGTTATCCTCTATACAAGAATTACGTATCGGATCAGTATCAGTATACCCCTCAACCATGACTTCTAGATTTGGTCTAGATTCTATGATCTTTGCAATCTTACCCAATACCTCTTTTGATCTTGGTGTAAGGTTAGAACTACCTGCTTGGTATAGCATTTTATCTGACAGATTAATAAACACTACTGTTTTATCAACCTTTACTTCTACATCACTATCATCAATACCATCCTTGAGTACTGTTTTAAGATTTACTGCTAAAGCTAGATTAATAGAATCTGTTTTAGTTTTAGCCGCTTGAAGTAATCTTACGTATTTCTCTTTAGTCTCAAGCTGAGCAAGTGTTTCACCAATATTATCATTGGCTTTCTGCGAAAGTACTGTCAAGTCACCAACCTGATTCACCTGCTTGTCTCTTAATTGCTTCATATCAGCTAATTGAGCTCTCATATCATCTAATTGTTCTTGTCTTAGTGTTAGACTCGTATTAGATGTAGCTAATGATGTCTTCATACCATCACGCTCTCTTTTACAAGCGTCTAGTCGTTTTGCAAATACCGTCTCTGCTTCCTGACACTTATTTAATTCTGACTGCATCGAACCATACTGCTCTTGTAGGTTTTTAAACTTCTTTTTACTTACACATGAACTCATGCCAGCAATAATAATCATCAATAGAGTCAATTTCGAAATAACTTTCATACTTATATATTAGGTTCTTTTATAATATAACAATAACCATACCTATTACCACGATACCACAAATGGCAGGAAACTCATTACTCAAGCAGTAATGACCATAAATAATCTTAAGTCTTGGGATAATATTCTATTAATCTTTCAGTCGATTAACTCTACTTCTTTACGAATTTTGCTTCTTTCGTTTTCTGGCCGTCTGTCCACTGTAGGATATACATACCTTGAGAAAATGACGTGGCGTCAATGTGATTATTATTGTTTATCGCTGTATAAACGAGTAAACCGTGCATATCGTATACTTTTATAGTACCTATTGTGATATTATCGTTCATTATAATACGATCAGACACAATATTGGATTTCAACAAGGCCTCATTAGTATCCAATCCGTTTACTCCAACAGCAGATAACGGAGAAAGCACCTCACTTCTTACGAGTACATCATCATTTATTAAGTTAACTCTAATCTGAGCCATTGGATCGATTTCAGCATTCACAGAGATCGTCATCCATGTTTCATCAGCAACAATCTCTACATTAGAGAGTGAAACATAATTTAATATTCCAGTCTGATTATTGTAATGATATTGATTGCTTCTAATATCTAACACGTCACTAGATAATGTGATTTGCTCCTTTAATAACCCTATAGGCAATCTAATACTTACCTCCATTCCTTCAGTACTAATCGTACTTTCATTAGCTAAAGAGATTACCGTATTATTGTCAACAAAAGAATTTTCTATTTGCAATGCTTGGACAGATTCTTCTGTATTGATATTCAAATCATCCAAACCAATATGAAGTAAGTCAAAACTACCATCGTAATTAAGGTAACTTAATTCAGTTTGATATGCTCTCCATGATTCAGTGATTGATTCTACATCCACATATGCACTAAACGCCGTATTATCAAGGATATTCACTCCTATTAAATGATCTCTGAGAGCCACTACATCAAATGGATTGATTGATCTATCTCTATTTATATCTGCGGCCACGTATTGATATGATGCATCGAAAGAAGAAACACCTAACATATAATCTTGCAATCTCTTAAGATCTAGGATAGTAGGCTCCAAAATCTCTTCATCTGAAACGTCAGTCATTACATAATAATCTGACAAAAGTTCCGCTTCATCGAATTGGAATTGTCCCTGCTCTTCGCTCATTGCTTGATACATCGTCTCGTTACCATCGGTCAGGTATACATTGACATCTGCTACGGCTTCACCTCTCACATCTACAACTGTTCCGCTAGGAGCATATCGAAAACTACAGCCATCATTATCAAAAATCAACATATACACTTGACAGAAATCAGCATTACCAGCTTCATCCGTTGCCCAAATGTTGAAAAACTGAAACCCTTGAGTACCACATGTAATCTCTTTTATAGTGTCCTCAGTATCAGAAGAAAAAGATATCTTAATATTCTCTGATTCGGTACAATTGTCAACGGCTCCAATATTAAACAACTCAGCAGGCACCATTGCCGGCATAGCGTCTGCATCAAAAGCTGCAGTCAAAAAAGAATGACAATATGGTGTTGGAGCTTTCTGGTCTGCAACAAATACCTTTTGCTGACAAGACTTTACGTTTCCACAACCATCTTTGACTGTATATAATGCGCCATGAGTACCTTCATTTATCAAGTCTGGTAATGTGATCTCTAGCTCATCTCCATTAGCAGTTGGTGCTAGATAAAATTCATCATTGAATAAGTAGCTATATTCATAGTCCACTATTAAATCCCAACCTAAATCAATCTCTACCGTCCAATAAAGCTCTTCAGATGGACAATCTCCAGTATCCATAGCCGTTGAAGCAATCGTAACAGTTGCTTGACACCCTTCATCCATACCAATTGTAATATCTTCACAATCGGTAAAGATTGGCAGCTCCTTTTCAGTTACTTTAATAACCTGAGTATAAGTAAATATTCCACCAGCAGCAGGATTACCTTCATCATAAATACACCAATTGATGACTCTAAATGTCCTCAATACTTTGTAGCATGCTTCGTTAGTCAGCTCAAAGATTTGGTCTTCATATACATATCCAACTAAATCACATGGACCGTGTACTATTACTGGTGCTTCAAATGCCACTTCTGATATACAACTCAAATCTCTATTGGGTGGCCAATTAATATCAAAAATATTGCTTTCTAAATAGGCAATTGTGATCTTCTGAGGACAAGAAGGTTCTCCATCATCAATGATTTGATTCCCATTTAGATCCTGATACCACATTCTAGTGATGTCGCCAACACCGCATCCGTTGGTACTATCCAGATCAATATACGTTATAGGTAGTCCAACATTAAAACCCGTCGTATTCGGATAACCAGTCATATCAGTGTTGTGCACATCCATATCACAATTAATCGTAACATCTTCTGGGCAATGAAATCCTGCAAAACTGGCAGCAGCAGACATCGAAAGGACAATTATCAGGAATACATTTTTCATATCTACAGGTATTAATAGTTGTCCAAAGTTAAAAATACTTATATGAATTCTTGCAATATGTTTGCATTATATCTGCATCGTATTACATAACATTGCACTCTACTTAATAATAACTGCAATTATCATATTGGAATTACCAATATATATCATCTTTGTGTATTACAATGAATTACTATTATGACTTATAAAAAATTATCCAAAGCCCTGAGTATTATTCTGATTGTTGGCTTACATCAATTAGCCATCAGTCAATGTTCAATAGAAAATCTATCAGTTACTATTCTTGATTGCGTTACTGATAATAATGCTGGATTAGTGTTAGATTTCCAATCTGACAACCCCAGTACTATAGGTTATCAAGTATCAACTCAACTAGGCTTTGAGGTATTTCAATACAATGAACTACCCTATACTCTCATAGTTTCTGGAAACTGTATTACTGATTATACCCTTACTGTAAAAGATCTATCCATAGAAAACTGCGAAGAATCACAAACCGTAGGTGTAATCTGCTGCGATATAATGTGTGGTGTCCAACTAAATATTCAAGATCTTCAATGTGTAGATGATGAAGGCATTCTAGTGTCAATGGATGTCATTATCTCGGGTACCGAGGAAGATTCTCTTGATATCTTTACTAATGATACTTACATTTCTAGTATTTCGGAATTTGATGATTCACCGTTTCTAATTCCTGAACTTGGACCGGTGCAAAATCTAGTGGTATGTGCGCAAGGTACCACGTGCTGTGATACTTTAGATATTGTTAGTCCTTGCGATTGTAACATCTTTAACATCCATACGGCAGTTACATCTTGCGATCCTATTATGAATTCTTATTTTCTTAGAGTAGATTTCGACTTTACCAAGCCTAGTTCTGATAGTTTCACCATTGGTCGTACGAGTAATCTACTGGGGACACATTCTTATGCCGATTTACCAATTCGTGTAGGTCCAATTTCGTTTGATGAAGGGGATCATGATATCTTCATTGTTGATCAAGTAGATGCGCTTTGCTTTGGTTTCGTTCCACACATTACACTTGATAGCTGTGAAGCCATTTCTTGTGAGTTAACAGATCTCAAAGCCACTGCTACCGTAGACTGTGAAAACGATGGTGAAATTTCATTCGATATAGAATTTAATACTTCATTAGAATCTGATGGATTTCAAATCCAAATCGGCAATAACGTTTATGGGCCTTATCAATATGGTCTAAATTCTTACAACGTAGGATCTATTCCCAATACAGGAGAATCACAGTTAATAGTACAGATCATTGATCAAGGGGACAATAGTTGTTCCATTGATACCACTATACAAATTGCTTCATGCGTTTGCAGTTTCGATGATATAGTACTCACTCAATTTTGCGATTCAGACAGCCTTACCCAAATACAATTGGATTTCAACCCCATTGGCGAATTTAATGACTCGTTTGATATTACCTCGGTGATCAATACGCAGCGATTTTCCTATAATGAATTACCAGTCACAATAAGTGGATTGCCCTCAGAAAATATTTCCCTTGAAATTAGTGATGCATTAAATCCTTTTTGTTTAATGATGTACACAGAGGAAATCGAATGTATCTTGAATTGTTCAATCACTAATTTTGAAGTAGAACTTATGTCTTGTGAAGAATTAGGTATAGCTAATCTATCATTTACATTTGATTATGAAAACCTTAGTAACGATACGCTTGCACTCAGTTACAATGGAAATAATATTGGCAATTACATAGTGGAAGATAGCACAGAATATTTCGCTCCATTTGTTGATATAGATTGTGAATTGGATTTCAATAGCTTCACTTTAGCTCCAATCGACGATGTAATCTGTACGGCTGAATTTTCCATGCCGAATATAAATTGTTGTAGTCCATGTGATATATCTGACGTTGAAATCATAAGTACATGTTTTGATGATATGAGTGGATCATTATTCATTGACTTTGAATATGATGGAGATACCACCGACATTTTTGATTTATATATTTTAGGTGACCTATATGGCACTTTTACTTATTCACAAATACCACTTAACATATCCATATCATCAATCTCTGCAGGCGATTATCCTTATAGTATTGAATTCACTTTATGTAGTATCGAGGATACCTTCCCATTCAATTGTGATGAAGAGTGTATGGTAGAAAACATACAAATGGACACCCTCAATTGCTCCGAAGGAATGTTTACAGCTTCACTAAACTTTGATCATACAGAAGGCAATGATTCATTTTCTTTAATTGTAAATGAAATGATAGACGGCACTTATGCATTGGATGATCTACCTCTTGAAGTAGGTCCATATGAAGGTGACGGAATTACAGATTACACATTCACCATTTCAATATTTGATATTGAAAGCTGTATTGGTATATTTGATTTTGGAATCCTAGATTGTGGCCCTAATGCCATAGATGATCTTTTTCTTGATAGTATCATCTGGACACCACAGAATAATGGTATAAATTTGAAAGGAGTTTCTTCGTTCAAAAACTATTCATTAATAGATCTCAATGGACGAGTTATTCAAACTAACAATATATATAGCGATCAAATATTGATTAAGAATGATCACAGTTCTCATGGACTATATTTTGTAAGATTACAAGACGAAAAAGGATCAATCCATACTATCAAAATTATCCTATAACATATATGAAACATCAGCGGTACCACAACCTATTAAAGGCAATAGAAGAAGAAAGAAAAAATGAAGAGGCATATTACCGTGAGTTGTCCAAATCTGCTACACCAAAAGATAAAATCGAGTCAGGAATACTTTGGTATCCTGTGGATATCGTAAAGCAACGATATACTATTGGTGAGTTTGTAGAGATCGAAGTAGAGCGTACTAAGAACCTTGACAAAAGTCATAAGCTCAAAACTGGAGTTGGCTGTACTGTATTCAAGCAATTAGATGAACGTCAAGAATACAAAGGGACAATATCGTTTGTCAAGAGAAATAAAATGGGCATCATACTGCATAGTGATGTTCTAGAGAAGGGACAACTTTCAGAGAAGGGATTAACTGGTGTTGAGTTAGTCTATGATGAAAGACCTTACAAGGTGATGAAAGACTCTATCCATACTGTAATGAATACCCAAGAGCGTCACCTTATGGAATTGAGAGATGGCATTAGTAATCAAGATGAGTTTGCTTATTCTACTCGATCTTATAATACAGATTATATCGCTGGCAACGTCAACCCTTCTCAAGAGACGGCGATCAAAGGTGTGATGAACACTGGACACATCGGAATCATACATGGCCCTCCAGGCACTGGAAAGACAACTACCCTAGTTACACTTATCAAAACATTACTCAATAACGAAAAGCGAATACTGGTTTGCGCTCCTAGTAATAATGCGGTAGACTTACTAGCTTCGAAACTAGATGCCGCTGGAGTAAAAGTATCTCGAGTAGGAAATGTAACGCGTATAGCAGATGACTTAGCACATGTTACTGTTGTGGAGCAACTACGCAATCACGACGATTGGCAACATATCAAAAAGGTAAAAATAGAAGCGACCAAAGCTCGAAAGATGGCGGGTAACTTTAAGAGGAAGTTTGGGTCCAAAGAAAGAGAAGATCGCAACGCAATGTATAAGGAAGCAAGGGATCTACAAAAGTGGGCCAGAGATTTAGAAAACAAGCTCGTAGAAAGTATCTTATACAATAGTCAAGTTGTGGCTACTACATTGATAGGTACTCAGCATCGCATGATCTCTGATATGGAATTTGATACATTGATTATCGATGAAGCATCTCAAGCGCTAGAGGCAGAATGTTGGGCTGCTATGCTCAAAGCGAAAAGAGTGATTATGGCTGGAGATCACATGCAACTACCTCCAACGATCAAAAGTCAAAAAGCGATTGAAATGGGATTGGAAGAAACTATCTTAGATCGCATGACACCATGCATCAAAGAAAGTTATACATTGGGAATTCAGTATCGAATGAATGAAAAAATACTTTCATTCCCTAATAAGAAATTCTATGGCGGGAAATTACTATCGCACAATAGTAATGCTAATCACCTGATACATGATCGTGATCAACCACTTATTTGGATAGATACAAGTGGCTGCGGATTCGAAGAACAAACGAGTACTGAGCACCGAAGTAAATGGAACGAAGGTGAGTACTTTATCTTACGTGAACATTTCATGCAGCAGATAGAAAATTACGAAGATTGTAGCATTGGTATTATAGCACCTTATGCACAGCAAATCAGATACATCAAATCACAAGTCGCAGAAGATGAAGTGATCCGAGCACATGATGTCACTATTAATAGTATAGATGGATTCCAAGGTCAAGAAAAAGATATCATATATATCAGCTTAGTAAGATCCAATGATAAAGGAGAACTTGGATTCCTTAAAGATCTGCGAAGGCTTAATGTAGCTATTACCCGAGCCAAGAAGAAGCTGGTAATTATCGGTGATGTAGCTACTCTATCTTCTGATAAAACTTTCTTAGAACTACTAGAGCATATAGAAGCGAATGGATTGTATCAAAGTGCTTGGGAATATATGGCGATGTAAGAACTATTTAAGCAGTTTCGATTTCTTCTTATGTCAAATAAGTTTATAACAAATTAGATAATTCTCTAGAGCGAGATTTCAATTTCAAACATAATCTGTTATTGAAAATTTGACTTTTATATTTCAAAAAAAGATATGCTAATAGATTTTACAAATTATAAAAAAGGTTACATTATTTATCTCACAAAATAATGTAACCCTCAAAAAAATAAATATTATAAGTTAATTAGAATTTTCCATTCTGATTTTTCCATTCTGATTTTGCAGGTATTGGTGCTATAACATCCCAATGCTCTACTATAAGTCCATCTTCAATCCTAAACAGATCATAAAATGCCGTATGATCACCTTTTCCGAATTTCCCTTCACTCATGGTCAAAACGAAATTCCCTTGACCTAATACCTTATGAAGCTTGGTATATTCCATTACCAACCCATTCTCAGCAAAATATTTCATAGCTGCACCAAACCCATCTAATCCATCAGCAACAGCTGGATTGTGCTGAATGTAATTTGTTGGATTAATATAACTTGCAACTTTATCCATTTCATGATTTAATAAAACATTTGTAATAAAATCTTCAGCGACTTTTTTATTCGCTTCTGTTTTATGTAAGTCTGTAATCTCAGTAGTACCGTCAAACTGAGTTCTTCCACTTGGGTTTGGCTTTTGGACTTCTAATAAATTATCCCAATGTTCTACAATTTGTCCATTTTCAAATCGAAATACATCGAATCCTGCTTTAGGTCCAAAGAAATCGTATTCTGTATGAGTAAATACAAATTCACCATCTTCGAATGCTCTGATTACATTAGCCTTAAATCCACTTGGAGGTGCATGTTGCATAACTGCACCAAATCCAGCTAAACCATCAGCTACACCAAGGTTATGCTGTATGTATTTATTTGGATTTATATATGATATTGGTGTTTGATCTCCTGTATTAAAACTGTTAAGTAATGATACAACTTGATCCTTTTTCGAAGGTTTAGCGTTTAAAAAATTATATCGACCCATCATTATAGTTGATTGATCCATTTCTCCCATAAACTCTCCAGCTATAGGACTTGCCATGAAAGGTTTTAATGCAGCATCCGAACTAGATTTACTTTCCCAGTATACAGCCACAGCTTGTTTACCGTCTTCACTTACACCCGTCAAACGTTGCAAAAATCCGTCTCTCTTACTTGTAAAGTCAGTCTCTACTTTTTGATTTAACGAATTGAATTTTGTGATATCCGTTCCAGATTTCAGATCAAAAGACATAACTTCCACAAACTGGCTTTTATCTGCATCAAAAGGCTTATCCATCGCATATCTCGCCATTTTCATAGTAGGCCCATCTATCATTTGAGCATAATCAGCTACTGAAGCATCAGTCATAAATTTACTCATTGAAGCTTTTGCGTCACTCATCTTTTCCCAAAAAACGATTACAACATATTCACCTTTATCGTTCACCCCACTTTGGCGCTTGATGAATCCAGGTTGCTTATTCGTGAAGTCGTTACCTACTTGCACGTCCCTATTTTTAAAGTCTGAAGACTTTACATTTGAGTTGATACTGAAGCTCGTCACTTCCATTATTGTCATATCATTCATTGATTTTGATTTAATAGATGATTCAATATTATTCTTGTTAGTTGTACAACTGCCTAACATAAAGGCAATACAACTTAAAATAAATGTGTATTTCATTTAGATATATATTTTTAAAAGTAAAAATTTATTAATACTTATTGCTCCTTATGCAAAGATTTCATTTTGATTATCGCAAAAATTTCAGGCGTAATAAAGAACAATAGATAAACTACATAAATAGCTACAGACGGCATCTCCATAACACCTGACGTAGCAGTACCAAACATGTCAAAAAATTCAGTTACAAGTCTCATTATAAAGGCCAATTCTATTAAAGCTGGGTTCTTTGCTATTAATGCATAAATCATAACAACTCCCATTGCAATATTACGGGCTGAGGTCATCCATATTGCCATATTGTGCGCATTGGTATCACTTGTAAAATTAGGAATCACCATATCTGCTTGCAAATATCCCATTACCCCCAAAAACAAACCAAAAATAGCCAACAGTCCACCGAATAGATTAATCCACATAGGGATTCTTATTTGATTAATCATACTTGAAAATTGATTCTTAGCCTACCTTGAAAATGAACTTTTACTCCAAAACATCTATCGTTACTTATGTCTTTAGAATTAAATATCCTTTTGCTTAAAAATCAAAAGTACATCTCCACGGAGAATCTGTAGATATCAAAATGATGATAAAAATGGTGAAAGTGTAACCAAATGACTACTGTAGAGACTGCCTATATTTAAGAGGTGTGACACTTGTATTTTTCTTAAAAAACTTAATCATATTTGCTGGATCTTTGAATCCTGACTTATAACCTATCTCTTTTACGGACAGCGAAGTAGAAACTAAATAGCGTTTGATTTCGATAATTATAAAATCATCTATAAACACTTTAACTGTCTTTCCTGTCATTTTTTTTACAACATCATTAAGAAGCTTATATGAAACAAATAGCCTATTAGCATAAGCTCTTGAACTTCGTGTATTTACATATTCCTTCTCAAGTAGATCCTTAAATGAAGAAAACGTTTCTAACCATTTTATTTGAACACTACTTATAGCACTAACTTCTTTTGCACGCTCTGCCTTCAGTAATAACAAATGAAGTAACGTTTGTAGAATCTCTACTTTACCGACTTCATTTGGAAAGCTATATTCTTCATATATTTGATTAGCTATTTCAATAAAGTCGTCTTCCCCAATCTCATCCTGATGAATTGCAGGTGATTCAATGTGATAATTAAACAACCTATTAAACTTAACACTAACGGATAAAGAATATCTTTTATCCATAAATAAGCTACTAAAAACAATACAATAGCCACCGGAATCATCTATACTTTTCGTAAAATTATGAACTTGATTCTTAGCTACAAAAATAGCGCTTCCTTTTGAAAGTTCATAAGATTTAAAATCGACAAAATGAGAATAAGATTGACTTGTCACTATTAATATACAGTAGAAATCTATCCTATGTGAAACAAAAGGGTTATGGATATTTGACTGATTCAACCTTCTTGATAATTGGGCAAAATCAATGACCTCTACATCCAAATGATTGTTTCTATTGAAGAGTATTTTCTTAATTTCTTTTTCCATATTTTTGAGTACTGCCAATCTACTACCTTTTCTTATGAGATGGCAACTTACGATAATAATACGAAGCTACAAGAAAATACGTGAAAATAACGAAGCAAAAATCATCGATTACTATCAAAAATAAAATTGACCTATTCGTTGATTTAATTGCGTTTACGCTGCTTGCAACCACCTGCATAGGCTTTCAAAAATTGAAATATCTTGTAAAAAGTAACCAAGAACTGATTTACTAACAATATTGTTGTCAATAGTATTATTGACTACCAAAATCAAGAGAAGAATATCATCTCCGCCAGATTATTAAAAGTGGATAACAATAAAGAGTTTGTACATCTTAGATATTCAAGAAATATAAATCTAGGATCTATTTTACAATTATTTTCTATAACTAAATGAACTCATCCTATTTTCTGATTCATCCATTTCAGCTAGGAAGCTCTTCAACAAATCATCTGGATAATTATTCTCCAATGAACTCTCATATTCATTAGAAGAATTTCCGTTTAAGTTTCGTTGATGATTTTTAACATACTTTTGAAATTGTTGCTTGTATAATCTTTCACTTGTCTGTAACAAACTTAATAAGTTGAACTTATACTCATCGTTTTCTTTAGTAAAAAACACCTTACTAGTAATAAAAATATTCTCACCTACTTTAAGTGCGACTGTTACATATTTTTTTTCTCCTACACTTATTTGATCTTCTAAGAGTTTAGTTTCTTGGAACGCGCTAAACATAGGCACTCTATTCAATCTCAAGTGCAACATAAATTTATCCAGAATCACTCCATCAGACTTTAATGTATCGGAAAAGGATTTATGGTAAATTGTGGTAAATAATGGATACCCTACACTTTCTCCATATATTTTCATCTTTGAATAATCATTATTTGTACTATCCAAAAGGAAATCTACATATTCTTTTGACTTTGTATCTAATCGGCTATATATCTTTATTGCATCGAACTCGTCAATAACACTTTGTAATTCATTATATGCTACTATTAATTCAAGCTTTTCACCCTTGCAAGAGAAAATGAAAATTGTCAATATGAAGAGAAAATATTTATTCATTATTTAATTAAAACATTATTTGTAAAAATACAACTTCACAAAAAACTGTAAGATTTAAGCGCTAAATGGAAACACCTTAACTCGTTCCGAAACGAAAACATCCATTTACTTTATCAATAGACTCTAAAACAACTATTTCTTTACTAATAATAATTTAATCTCCTCTAACTCTTTTTTGAGAAGTTCGTTTTCTTCTTTGAGTGTAATCGTATGCTGCCACAACCATTCGATCTGAGCTAATAATTTACCATCCATTTTTGTGACATCATACCCTGTTTTAGTCAGACTAGTGGCAGAAGGCATATCTACAAGATGATCATTCTTGGCTATTGACATTTTTACCTCGGCGATTGTAGGTGTTTCTTCAAATGCATCATCAGACCAATCAGATTCAGACTTAAGCGCCACTTTTACGCGTTCAGTAAGTATCCCATTTTGAACATATAAATTATAATTTCCTGGTGTCGATATAATCGCAGTATCACCTATTACTACCTTGCCAGATGTTTTGAGTAATAGTATTTCTTGCTGAGCTGTTACTGTTAAAGAAATAGCTAAGAAGAATAGTGAGAATAATAAATTTTTCATAGTTGCAGATTAATGAATAATAATATTTGTAAATTTTTCGTGTATTTTTTATTAAAGCGTTTTCGGTAGACGTTTGAAATCAATCCTCAGATTCACAGTCCCCTATTTGTATATCTAATTTTGTCAATGTACTAGTTTCAAACCCAGGCGTGATTGTAATAGATTTACCAGCCTGAAAGTACCCATTGGATAATATGTCAAAGTTACCTGTAAGAGTAATAGAATCCACCGCATAAAGTGACAATGGCCCTTGAAGACTATCTACCAATTCATAAAGTAAGGTAGTACCCATACAATTGCAATTCGCATCATAGATATCATTGTATGTACAGTTATCTTCATCATCACAACCAAGTCCGAGTAAATTGCCATCACAGTCATCGCAAGCATCAGGAACTCCATCACCATCTTGATCTAATGAATCATCTCCTAGCAAGCAAATATCAATATCGTCACAAACGCCATCGAGATCGATATCATCCAAACATGGATTACAATACCCACTAGTTGAGCCATCTATTTTGAGGTTACCTGTACCACCATCTTTGACGACTACTGTATGACTTACATTCGAATTTGTAAAAAAGCAAATGGGTTGTACTTGTGTACTGCTAGTAGGATTTACAATGATTAAATTTTCGCCATTTATGTCCAAGGAAATCCTTCCATCTATTGAAGAAAATTCCACATCTAGACATATTTGATAATTCTCAGAAAGACTTGGATAAGTAAGAATCAAGGAATCAACTCCTGAAATAGCTCCTGTAAATTGACCATCAGGTGCGCCATCTGATAACTCAGGATTAGAGATACCAAATGCATCGGAATAAGTCCCTACGTCTTCCGTAAAGTCACTGGGACATTCGCATGAAATAAAGTCTTTATTAGGATCACCTTCCGTACAAGGACAATAACTAAATGTCGATCCATCTATGCGAAAAGCTCCCGTTGTAAATCGTGAGATTTTGACTTTTTGAATTCCTGACATAAAAGTGGAAAAACAAACTACTTGCGATTCATAATTAATTAATGAAGGATCAGGATTTAGAAATTTATAAATGCCCAGATCATTCACTTCGAATTGTGCGCCACTGATCGAATTAAAGCCTACCGTAAAACAAATCTCCGTTCCAATTTCCATGTAAGGAAAAGACATAATTATATAATCATTAGCGCTAATATTTCCAGTAAAAACACCGTTAGGCATTCCTTCAGCTCTGAAGGAATTACTAAAACCTACAGAAGTGACAATCTCTCCTCCTCCAATTTCAAAACTTTCACTACAGGCACATTCTGGTCGCAATGAACTTCCTTGATGATTGATACATTCATCAAAATCATTAAGATCTCCTACCACTACAGTTGTTCCATCTAAGTCACAATCATTGGATGGATTCGCCAACCAACTTATTGGCTCAGGCATTCCAAAAACACCATCAGCTGTACATGGATCGTTAGGCGCAAGGTCCAATAAATCACATACTCCATCAAAATCAGCGTCAGGTCCTAATATACCGACACATTCACAATCACTAGTGATCATATCTTGAATCGTGCATGGATTTCCATCATCACAAGATGTTCCTATAAGTGCATCATTAAGGCCATTACATATATCTGAGTCATCGCAGACGCCATCTCCATCGCTGTCAGGAGACCCAACTGGACAATTACAATTTTCTAATGCTCCATTGTCTATCCAAGTTTGTATCAACTGAATCTCAGAAGCATCCATAGCACTTCCTACTCTATCGTTCATTGAAGGAAATGGAATCGGCGAAGTACAACCGTCATATTCTGTAATAGTCATAATATCTACCAACACTGTTCCTGATAATATACTAACACCACATAAACTTCCTCCATCAATAATTCCAGTATATGTAGTTAAGTCTAGGCCACCCAATCCTTGAGGACCATTGTGACAACCAGTACATCCATTATCTGAAAAAAGAGGCCCTACTGTGTCCCAACCTATTAATCCATTATCACAATTATCATCGCCATTATCAACATATCCAATAGGTAGATCACATGCTTCTACTGTAACGTTTGGATTCCCAAGACCATCACTATCAGCATCTTCATAATAGATTTGTAAACCAGAACCATTACAAATTCCACATACATCTATGGCACCATAACAGGCCAGAGTATCAATGTCAAAACGAAGTTCACCAACGCTTATACAAGTCGTCGATTCGTAGTTATCTACGAAAGTAAATAGTATCTTTTCTATAAATCCAAAATCACTTAGGTCAGGACCCGCAAAGCCTTCATACGTTTCTAACTCTGTCGCTTGAGGCCATATTAAAGGAGCTGTATCTAAAGCTACCCAAGAAATTCCGTCTGTAGATATATCCACAAATACGTTTTTCGCTCCTTTGCTACTTTCCCCTATTTTGTTGGCATTCCAAATTTGCGTTGTAGCTATTGCTTGAGGTTCCGCAAATTCAATTTCCATCCAAACCGTATTGCCTCGCAGTGTATTTGGATTAGCAGAAACTTCACAAGAGGTCCAACTTTCTATCCAGTAATTACTCTCATCCACACATTGAGCTTTCGCCTCTAAGCAAAACAAACTTAGTAGAAATAGAAGTAAAGTATATTTTTTGAATTTTCTCATGATGTATCTTTACTAGATTAGAATCCAAGTGGTGTACTGCCTTGACCTGGCATCCAAAAGTTTGAAAGATTAGGTAATATATACGAAAGGTCAGCATCTGAAGCCCCAAACCAAAGTGCTAACTCGGCATACAATTCATCAGTAGAGGTAGTGGGTATAAATCTTCCTGCACCTGTATCAAGTGGACTTCCCAAATAGAGTTCAGGATATTGTCCAATGATATTTTTCCCTGGCATAGCTGGACCCATTACCAAAGAATTACCTCCCCACGCATGATCAGATCCCAAACCATTACTTACTAATTTTCTTCCGAAATCAGACATTGTAAAAGTCGACACACAATCGTCTAACCCCAACTCCTCCAGCGCCAGTCGCAGATTATCCAAGCCATTATCTAATTTTGTCAATAAATCACTTTGTCTTGCAGCATGATTATCATGTACGTCAAATCCTCCCAAATTAATAAAGAAAGTCTGATTAGAAACATTTAAATCATTTCTAGCGGCCATTACCCTAACTGCCATCTTTAGCTGCTTTTGAAAACTATCTCCCTCGTCAAAAGCAGTCGTAAAAGGAGTACCACCTGCAACTGCTGCATCAAATTCAGCGGATACTGAATTGGCATCCATCACTACACCAGCATAAGCCTGTTCTAGTGAATTGGCGTAATTTTGTTCTAATATATTATCAATGGTTTCTCTTTTCAAGGTTTCATAAAACCCTGTATTGGTTGAGTTGTTAAGCAGTACGCTTCCATTCAATGATGTCGATGCAGTATATGGGAGTATATTATTTCCTCTTTGAAACATATTTAATCCATTGAAGGATATGTTCATGGAAATATTTTGATTACTATTATTCGATTGAAGCAAGTCGGCTAATCGACCTCCCCATCCTACGGCCATATTATCTCTAGGCACCGACGTCTGCCAATGCGTAACCTGGTCAGAATGAGAATAAAGCCCAAAAGGAAGATTTAACTGCGCATTATAATCCGCCAAAGTCGTAGGCCTATCTAATGCACCAATATTAGCTACAAAAGATAGTTTTTCTGATTCAAATAAATTTTGAATTTTAGGCATACTTGGATGCAAACCAAACTCTTTGCCACCAACTACATTCAAAGGATTTATTCCTAATAGATCTGCTTGAGGAATAGCTATATCACTTCTTGTATTCAAATAGTCATTATAAGAATCATTGTCTTTGGGCATCAGCATATTAAAGCTGTCGTTTCCACCTGACAATAAGATACATACCATCGCTTTATAATTTCCATTCGCTGGTACCGAAGTGACCCACGATCTGTTGGCTGATGCCGCAGCTTGTAGTAATCCCATATTGGTCATACCAGACAATAATGATACTGCACCTACTTCTGCACAGCCCAATCCCAACCTATTTAGAAATGCTCTTCTACTTACTTTCTTTGCCATTTTTCTTATTTTTTAAGATCACTTCTGAATGATATAGTTGGGTGACAAAAAGATATAATACAACACATCATGCATGATGTTAGTCTCGTCGTATCCATTAACATTAAGAACGTTTTCATTTATCGTATCGACAATAATATCTTTCACTCCTTGAGAGAGTTGCCCTCGGCAAATAAGTATATCCAGTCTATCCAGTAATGCTTCAATTCCTTCATTTTGATAGACACTTATCTCATCTGTAAAATCTAAAAATGGTTTATTATCAGTATCTCGATTCAAATTATTTCCAGTATTCGACTTTGTCAGATTTAAAAAAGCTTCTTCACCTTTCAGCCTATTTTCCAATATATTTAGATAATTTATAGAAGTGATGTTATCCAGTATTTGAAACTCTGGCGAACGTAATCCTAAAGGAGCTATAATTTTGTCTTCTGCATGAAATGGGCTAAAGAAATTAAAAACGGTAGGCGCACGCTGGAAAGCTTGAAATAAATTAGATCCAAAAGACCCTACATCATCCATCCAAAGCACACCCGTAGGACTAGAGATATCAAATGCCTTATATAAAGTCACAAACCTTTCTACAGGTTGGATTAGTTTTCCGTTTTCCGGATCGTCTATCCAATCACAATTCCTTGCTTCCGGGTCCAAAAGTATCGCCTTGATCACTGATTTCAGATCTCCTCTTTCACCTAGGCCATTATCATTAAACACCATAGCGACTCTCTTTATATAGGCTGGTGTTGGATTGGATTTCACCAATTGCTGAATCAATCTCATACCAATAAAAGGACCAACGTTGGGGTGATTAAATAAGACATCCAATGCTTGCTCTACGTCTTCTGCACCAGTTTGTCCACTAGGAATAATTTCATCATCTATAATATGTTTGCTCCCTATCGAATGAAAGTCATCATTGACAATGAGAGGCAATCGCTCATCTCCATTTAAAGTCAGCCCTGTAAATACCTTGGCAAGCGCTTCTATATTTTCAATATCGTAAGTGGGTATATTATCTCCATTCGAATCTTTGAGCGGAGTGCCATCTATGTTTAATTTTATTAAACCTATAGAAAACAACTGCATTATTTCTCTGGCATAATTTTCATCAGGTAGCGTGTTCCCTACCACATCTGCTCTACGATTATTGAAGTAACTTAAGTATGAGGCCATGCCATATGAGTAGGTTACATTTCCTAGCATGTCTCTAAAATTACCAAAAGAACCTTGGTACAATGCATCATGGACCCCAAATAATCGTTCAGGTTGATCTGAGAGATCACCAATTTTACTGATCACAAGTATTTGCGACAACGCAAAACCAATTTTCTGTCTTAAAAAATCAGGGTCATTGAAGATACAATCATAAAAAGTAATGCTGTGATAAGATGGCCTATGTATCGTATTTGCTGTCACTAACAATTGAATCTCCTGATAAAGAGAATCATATCTATCCATATAGGAACTCTGAGGCAAAGCAAACTGCTCATCCAACCATGCATCGATTCCAATGGTGCTGACATGTTCTATTTCTTCATAGTTAGTTCCTAAGGTAGCTTGCGAAAGGAATCTTGCTGCACCTACCAAATCTGGAATTAGAGTTGTTCCAGAAATGGCGTATCTATTCGTATCAGGAATCTCATGTGGTGAGCTCCTTACGTTTATGCCAATCTGCTGACCCGCGCCAAGGTAATCTTCATAAATTTGACTAAATGAAGAATAGGACAGAAATAAAAAAAATGCAGTTATTATTTTATTCATCATAAAGAAGAATTTGTATTGTTGATGATTTCTTATTAAAAAAAATCTACATCAATAGGCTTATATCTACTGACTTAAATTTACGACCTTTATTAATGTTATATGACATAAATCAATGATATATGACTTAAGCTGACATAAAAGCGGGTACTTACTCCCTTTTTACTATGTTTCTTTCACTTTGAAAGCCTTTTTTAATACAGCTTAGATTATTTAATGCATAAGTTTTAATATTTCAACATGTACAAATGTTCCATTTTTCTCGACTACTCCTGAAGTATTTGGTTTGTTTGAATTCTGCATCAACTATGAACAAAATCACTCTATTCTTATCACATAGTTTATGAAATCTACAACACCTTTGACAATTCTGTACTTTGAACTTATGAGACCTATAGATGTTATCCTGACTGTGTCGAGTTTAGTATAAGCCAAAGAGATGCCTTTGAATACCAAACTTATTGTATCGTTATTAGAATGAGTGTATACAATTTCAAAGGAGATGTAAGTAATACTGTTTTTTCCAACAACTGTTGTATCGTAGGTCCAGATTAGAGGCTCTTATCAACAACATTAATTTACCGTTGAACTTCCTACACTTCTAATGATGATTCATCGAGATTAGAGGTTATCTAAATGTTTACCGATTTAGAGTTCTTTGCAAATGAATCACTCAATTTATGAGTTCTAATAACTATGTAAAGACCTTATTGATCAATTTACATTTACCGAATTTCAATAGAATAAGTTTGTTGTATACATACTAATCTATATAGGCCCTTATTCGCTATCTTTGCAAAATGATGAGTATAAAATATATATTGATATCGATAATTGCAGTGATGATGAGTATCCCAGTACTAGGCCAAGTGGTCATCAATGAATTGGACTGTGATACACCAGGCGTTGACGATATGGAGTTTTTGGAGCTATTATCTGATACCCCTAACTTCCCTTTAGATGGATATGTAGTGGTATTTTTTAATGGATCAGAAAATGGTGGCAACTCAAGCTATTTCAATGTAGATCTAGATGGTTATGTCACGGATGTCAACGGACTACTATTGATTGGTAGTAATTCGGTAAGTCCGGTGCCTCAGTATCTCATTCCAGAAAACACTATTCAAAATGGAGCGGATGCTGTTGCGATATATCAAGGTAGTTTTTTCGACTTTCCAGATGAGACATTAGCGACTATAGATAATCTGATTGATGTTCTTATCTATGATACTACAGATTCTGATGATCAGGATATGATCGATATATTTAGAGCACATCCTGACTTTGCAGATATCCAACAGATCAATGAAGGATCTGGTAACAATACCAATTCTATTCAACGTAATAATGATGGTACTTATACCTCTACGACACCTACACCTAGACAACTCAATGATGGAAGTGGTACCAATCTAAACGGTGTCCAGATAGATATTGCACAAGCCCAATACAATGAAGGAGAAGCCTTTAACATCACGTTTACTACTGAAGCGAATGTATCTCAGAATTTAGATTTTGATATTGATCTCAATAATTTTTCATTTAATACTACGGACTATACTGGAAATACCTCATTGACGATCGAAGCTGGACAAAATAGTACAAGTACTACGATCACCTTAGTGGACGATGCATTAGATGAAGGAGATGAAGTAGCAAAGGTCAGTTTCATTGATTTACCACAAGAGTATCTCGCTCTTAATAATAATATACAACTCCGTATCGTAGATAATGATTTTATAGTAGCGCCGTTTGGTATACCTACTAATCCTACTTTCGGAATCGTAGCGAGTACACAACCTGCAGGCTACTACGACAATCTAGATAGCAAATCCGATGCAGCACTCAGACAAGCGATGCAAGACATTATTGCTGATCCAAGTATAGTGAGGGCACAGACCTATTCTGATATCATCGACATCCTAAATGTAGCAGATCAAAACCCTGCAAATAGCAATCAAGTATGGTTGGTCTACAGCGAGGAAGGACGTGCGAAGTTAGATTTCCAAACGACAGCAGATAACAATGGCAAATGGAATCGCGAACATACTTTTCCAAGGTCTCGTGCTGGATATTTTAGTATACCAGAGGATGATGAAAGAGATGGTATCAATACCTTCTGGGTAACCTCCGCAGATTCAATTCGTCATGGCAATTCTGATGCGCACGCACTACGTGCTGCTGACGGAAACGAAAACAGCTCAAGGAACAATCAACATTATGGAGAATATGTAGGTCCAGAAAGCACGCTAGGTAGCTTCAGAGGTGATGTGGCTCGTGGTGTGTTATTCATGGAGATCAGATACAACGGATTGGAAATCGCAAATGGTTTTGGAGATGTAGATGGACAATTAGGTGATCTAGCTACCCTACTCGATTGGCATAGAAACGATCCACCAGACGACTTCGAAATGAACCGTAATAATGTCATCTATGAATGGCAAAAAAATAGAAATCCATTGATCGACTACCCTAACCTCGTAGAATATATCTGGGGAAACGAAGTTGGTAACCAATGGAATTTACCTTCATCTTCGCAAGAAATAGATCTTCTAGACGTAGATGTATTTCCGAATCCGACGACAGACAAAATCTTCATTAAAAGGCTTTCTAATTTTGCTAATGTAACAGTACATTCTGCACAAGGACAAGAGCTTCGTTCGTATACGATCGCTCGTGATTCTGAAATAGAATTATCACTTCCAAATGGTATGTACATTTTGACTATTACTTCTGGAGAGAGCGTAAAGACGGTCAAGTTATTTGTTGGAAAATAGTTGAAAGGGCAATTGCATTAAAAAAATGGAGACTCACATAATATAGATGGTGAATTTTGTATTCATATAAAACAAATACTTCAGTTAGCTTTTACCAACTATATGTCGCTACCAAGTCCATGTATTTTCTGCAAAAGCCACATTACAACCATTCAAAGACCCTAACGCTGCGCATATTTGTCTACCTGTGCTTAGACATTCAGGCAGTTCTAATAAAATAATACCTATGAAACAAATGGCACTTCTCATAGTATTCTTGATAAGCATGACTCAATCTTATTCACAATCCTATTCCTTTTCACAATTTCAGGAACAATACATCCCCCTAGAAGAAGGTACAAGCATCAACAAGGATAGTATCTGGAGTGCTTTCCAAGCATATGCTATTCCTATTGGCTTTCCATTCAGCTATATGGGTAATAGTTATACATGTGTATCTCTCGAAGCAACAGGAAGATTAATCTTTGATGACGACCATTATTACTATGCAGATATGTTTGTCGTCTTAGGCATGCAAGACAAAGGCGTGTTGACTTCATTGTCTCCTCTATCCTATTTACTGTCAGGCGACAAGGGTGATCAAATTTTAAAAATAGAAATCAATAACGCTACTTATAAAAGCGATCTGAGTTCGACGATAAATTATCAGATATGGCTACATGAACGCAATGGTTCTATAGAACTACATATGGGGCCCAACAACATTAATAATCCAAAAGATGCATTTTCTAGAGGCCCATTTTCTGGCGTGTTTAATGTGACCTCGTTTTCTCCGATTTCATTTACTTATGGCTACGCTTTGTTAGGCGACTCCTCATCACCGTCGGACACCTCTTTTGTAGGATCAAAAATCGATGATAAAGGGTTTACCTTAGATAGTGCCCCTTCAGAACATACGGTTTATCGTTTTTCAATAGATCCATTTTCTGCAAGTCCAGTGCGCGAGTAAGAAACGCTTCAATTAGCCTTATCACTTACTTATATAAATTTAGTTACCCACGAATTAAACTGACTAAAAGGAATGCACGTATGATCTCTTAAGCTTCTCCATACTCCAAAGGATATCAGAGTCCATTTGTTCGTATTATAAACAAACTCCTATATTTCCTACTATTTTACTTGCAGTCAGTCTTATGATTCTGTGCTAATCAGCCTATAGAACTTCTTATTGTTATCTAAATCTAGACACCAATTAAAAGGAAAAAATCACTCTAAGTAAATCTAAAGACTTATATTGAGTTATAAACAAAGAGTCTCTTCTCCTAGACTCTCAAGTACCAACAAAAAAGTTATAATTATGAAAAAGCAAATTTTACTCCTTAGTATATTCTTATCCTTTTCTCTTGCTCAGGTTCAATCTCAAAGCTTCAACGAGATCAATGTTAATAACATCAAAACAGGAATGCATTCCAACGGCAATCTTTTTTTTGATGAAGGCTTCAACTCTGGAAACTTCCAAATTGTCGATTCAGGGCTAAATCCTGCCTCGACAATATTCGGTAGTGGTGTATGGATAAGTGGTATAAATCTATCTGGAAATATAAAAGCTGCCTATGTCTCTTATTCTGGAGCGAACCCAGAAGAGTATACTCCAGGCCCTATTAATCAAGACATCTTAGGTACCAACTCTGATCAGGTATGGAAAGTAACTAAGGAAGATATCGAAGCTCATATTTTAGATTTCGTGGATGGAACGATAGACGAAGAACCTTCAGATAATATAATTGAGTGGCCAGCAGCAGGTAACGTTTTTTACTCACCTGCATTACCTACAGATCA
>CALLPN010000025.1 GCA_938015435.1 uncultured Saprospiraceae bacterium | reverse complement strand
AAATACCTCTGTAAATATGTCTGCATTAATAGCGGATTGGTTACCAATATCCCTTTCACTTTCACTGATAGATGCGCCCTTTGCGTACAAATGGCCCATGGCAATGACAGGTACTTTCTGCTCATACATTTTGCAATGATCTGAGAGTATTTGGTAGTGCTGCTTCATCCCTTCACGAATGGCTTCTCTCCTATCTTGTTTTTGATTGGGGTCTATACGCCGAAGGTCTTTGTCCCGTAAAAAGGGCACTGCTGCAACAACAGTCTGCAAAACTCCCTTGCTGTCTGTTATCTCGACTACTTCTTCAATAATATTTTCCTTGGCTCCTCCGATAACCGTAACGCCCATATGATCTAGCAAAACGGAAGGAGCATTCAATACCGCAATAGAATCATGGTTTCCGCCGGTAATGATGGTGCGTATCCCCTGTTGGATTAATCGACTCACAAATTTGAAATACACTTCTCTATCTTTGGAGGCAGGATTTGCAACATCAAATATATCTCCCGAGATGAGGAGTAGGTCTACCTCTTCTTTATGGATGGTCTCTAGCAACCAATCCAAAAAGCTATTCATCTCCTGAGCAAGGCTTTGTTTGTGCAGCATTTTGCCGATATGCCAGTCGGCAGTGTGTAGGATTTTCATGTGTGCAAGATAAGCAAGCGGACTCAATTAACAATTATCAATAGATAAATGATAAATGAAGAGCAATGTGCGCCTAAGAAGAGGAAGACGATGTAGTTAACTATAGCTCTTTAAAGTAAAGAGATCGCATTGGTATACTATGGAAACTGTAGGCCATAGGGTAAGCCTTAGTGTAGTAGTGGATAGGCGCGGCAGCTTACTGAAAGAGGCTTTTTCGCAGTTTCAGCGTCGACAAGGCTCATAACCAATAAAATATAACTATGAGGATAGTAGGTAAAAGCTAATTCTGTTTCAAAGTAGTATGAAATTATAACACTTCATCTCTCTGTTTTTCCCTATTTTTATGTTCATTTAACCTGTTAAAAATGCAATTTTCTAGAGGGCAACGAATATCAGTTAGAGGTGAGGACTTCCTCATATCTAATATCCAAAAGAACTATGATGATAGCTATATTATAGAATGTCAAGGCATTAGTGATCTTGTCATGGGTCAAGACTTTGTTTTCGATTCTCAAATTGATAAAGATATTCAAGTCTTAGATCCTTTGAATACTAAATTGGTTGCTGATGTCAGTACAGGATACAGGTTGACAAAATTGTACCTAGAGACTAAAATCAGAAATTCTACTGATCAGAAGAATAAAATTCAAATAGCTCATAAAGCAGCTTTTAATGTTGCCAACTATCAATTAGAGCCCACTCTTAAATCTTTCCAAAATATAAGGCCTCGCATTCTTATTGCTGATGGTGTTGGTCTTGGTAAAACTGTCGAGGCTGGGATATTCTTGGCGGAAATGATGAAAAGAGGTCGAGGTAAAAGAATCATGGTATTGGCTTTGAAATCAATCTTAAGGCAATTTCAACAAGAAATATGGGATCGATTTGCTATTCCACTGATCAGATTAGACTCCTATGGGATTGCAAAATTGGGATCAGAATTGCCAGCTAATAAAAATCCGTTTGACTACTATGACAAGACTATCATTTCAATTGATACCTTGAAAAACAATTCAAAATTTAGACACTATATAGAAAAATCGAAATGGGACATAATCGTGATAGACGAGTGCCACACTGTATCCAACGATAACAGCCAAAGAGGTGAACTCGCTCAGTTCTTAGCTACCAAATGCGAGTCCCTAGTGCTTACCACTGCCACTCCGCATAATGGCAAAAAGGAGTCACTCGCCAATCTCATCAGGATGATTGAGCCGATAGCCATACCTAGAAGTGGAGATTATACTAAGGATGATGTTTTGCCTTATTATGTAAGAAGATTTAAAAATGATATTCAAGATGATGACGCAAGAGCTAATTTTCAAGAAAGAGTTGTAAGTGGCATTCATACTAAGCTGTATGCTGAGGAAGAGTTTTTTTTAGAGCTGCAACAAAAGGCAAAATACGGATCCTTGGCATCCTTAGATGATATAGAAAATAAAGGAAAAATGACGCATGATCTTTTGTTCGCCATTGGACTATTTAAAGCCTATATGTCATCGCCAGCAGCTGCTCTGTCATCTATAGAAAAGAGAATCGCAAAAGTTATCGTAAAGGATCCTGATGCAGAAAGCTTAAACGATCTTGGACTAATGAGAAAATCCCTACATGAAATCATTGAAAAAGAAAGGGACAGCAAGTATAATGCATTCAAGCAAAAGCTTGTAGCTCTCAAATGGAGTGGAAAAAAGAAAGACGAACGTATTGTTGTCTTTGCTGAACGGATAGATACGCTCAAATATCTAGCAAAGAAACTTACATTGGATTTTGAATTGAAGGATGAAGTAATAAAGTCATTTAGTGGAAGTTTGTCTGATGTGGAACAACAAGAAATGATTGAAGACTTCGGAAAAGAGGATTCAAAAGTCAGAATTCTATTAGCTTCTGATGCAGGGTCTCAAGGTGTAAACTTGCATTACTACTGTAGTAAAATGATTAACTACGATATCCCTTGGTCACTCATTACGCTAGAACAAAGAAATGGAAGAATAGATAGATATGGTCAAAGTCGGACGCCTTACATATATTATTTAATCTCGGAGAGCGATATAGAAGGACTAAAAACGGATCTTCATATTATCAAAAATCTTACCCTCAAAGAAGAGGAAGTCTATAGAAGTCTGGGTGATGCGGGATCTGTCATGAAACTCTACGACAGCAATAAGGAAATTACAGTCGTAGAACAGGCCATGGCAGCCTCTAATGAAGGCCTATTTGAGCAAGTAGATGAAACCGAAGATGAAGATAGCTGGTTAGACCTTGACTCAATCTTTGGTGATGCGGGAGATAAAACAGAAGATATATATAGTGAAAATCCTATACAAGCGAATTTTAGCTTATACAAGAATGATGGGGACTATTACAAATCGCTCATAGAGGAATTAAAATCAAATGACAAAATAAAGGATAAAAATGTGACTATTGATAATGGTTATATGGAGGTTCTTAACACCAAAGATCTCAGTCGTATTTTGTATGATATCCCACCAGAAGCAAGACCTGCTGTAGATAAGCATTATCGATTGACAACCCATAAAGACCAGGTGCAGAAAAAGATAGCAGAGGCAAGAAAGAAAAATGGAGAGTGGTCACAATTTCAAATGTTGTATGATTTGCATCCAGTCCCTCAGTATTTCATGACTCAGCTGGAAGCTACGGTAAATAAGGGGGAGGCTACAGTAGTAAAGAGTAAAAAAATTGAAAGCGGTAAAGCTTGGTTTGTATTTTATGGAGAGGTTGCTAATAATCTAGGGCAAAGTATCATTGCTGATTTCTTTGCATTCCCGATGCTTATGGATGGAGGTTTCGGAGGACAGCCTATACCAATAGAAGAATTTGTGGAAAAATATTCTATTGACGAAAGTATGTACACAGAGCAAGTCAAAGAGCAAGATATTCAGATTCTTACTGAATTAATCGCTGCATCTGTAGAAGGCGCTAAGGAATTTCACATGCTCCAAAAACAACAAAAAATGGGAATCAAAATGGAAAAGAAGCTCGAATCTTACGAGGAAAAGCTTATGCTTTGGGCTGATGCAGCTAGGGGACAACTCCAACTTACATTTGGAGAAGAACGTATAACTGGATTTATTAAATCAAAAAAAGAAAAGGAAGAAAAGAGGATCGAGGCTATCACAAATGATAGCTCGCAATACATAAAAGACCTGAAAGGATTGGATCAGGATCCTTTTTTAAAATTGCTATCCGTATTTTACAATAAATAGTATGCCATTTACCCAAATAACATATCAAATTATATTCAGTACTAAGCGTCGACTACCTGCAATGGTTGAAAAGGGGCAGCAAGCGTTATATAGATATTTATATGGTATATTAAAAGAAAAAAAGTGTCATGTGTATCAAATAAATGGCACAGAAAACCACCTGGATATCCTAACGGATCTTCACCCAAGTACAGCGCTTGCCGATCTAGTGAAAGATCTTAAGGTAGCTTCGTCATTAATGATAAAAAAAGAGACTCTGTTTGCAAATTGGCCAGGCTGGCAAGATGGTTATGGTGCATTTACTTATAGTAAAGAAGCTAGACCTACACTGATAGCTTATGTCAAAAATCAGAACGAACATCATAAAAAGGAAAGTTCTCGTGATGAGTATATGCGCCTCTTAAGAGAGCACGGTGTTGATTTTGATGAAAAGTATATTATATAATGGAGGCTATATTCACAGTTAGGAGTGGTGCAATCTTCAACCCTTTTAAAGGTTGTGATGATAGTTTATTTAATCGGCGAGAGCTTCACCCTCGGTTAATAGACTGTTTGACCCTTTCAGGCTCTACGGTTAATAAGCTATCATTTGATAAGTTTCGCTATGGGTTTTTGGATGGCTTTCTTTTGAAAACATTTAATAGATCTTTGATTGAAAGTGATCCAGACACGCATTCGCTTGAAGCTGCGCTAATTTATATGAAGTTTTCTAAAGAAATGCTTTCTCAGTATGGATGTCTATTTTTATTGTTCGGCTTTATCTATTCATCACCTGCTAAAGAAACCCTGAAAGGGTTAAAAGTAAGTAAGCCGATGCGAAGCTTCGGAGTCACAAAAGAACAAATCCTCAACCCTGAAAGGGTTGAACAAAAACTACCTATCGCAGCATGATCAATTTTATCAAAAATATTGCGGAGTTTTATCCACTCAACTACTTTAATGAAGACTTCCACAAAGAAGTCATCGCCAAAAGCGGATATGGCAACGATGATATTAAATCCTTCAATAAAAAGGTCAATGGACTAAAGGAAAAATATTATGCTTTCAAAAAGGAGATGATAGAAAGTAACCTCCCAATAAAAGATAGAGTAACACGAGCTCACAACTTTCATAAAAAGCTACTCAACACTTTGGGCTATGAAGGAAACAAGACAGAGTATAGTGACTTTGTCTATCTAAGTGAGAAAGAAGCCATTCCTGTGCGCAATAAGCTATATAGAGGCGATAATAAACCACACTTATTCATCATGGAAATGCAGCCCATGATCTCTTATCAAGGAGAAGCCCTAGATGGATTGTTCACACAACAATGGGACACAGAGGAGGAAGCTAGTCCTGCACAGAAATATCATAGATCTCAATGGTCTAATGTCTTCACCGTGCCAGAGGGAGTATCTATATCGCCTATGATCATCAACAAGGCCGTTGGAGAAATCTTTCTGTTGGATGAAGCTCGTAGACCCAAATACATATTATTGCTAGCTGGGAATGTGGTATTTCTTCTGGAGCAAAAAAAATGGTTTAAGGGCCAGTATCTGATGTTTGATCTAGAGAAACTCTTTAATGACTCTGTAGTGGAAAAGAATTACTTATCCCTATTCTATCTCATGATCGGCAAAGAGAAACTCTCCCCTTTAGCCGATATTGTGCTAATGGATCAGCTAGAAGAGGAATCCCATAAGAAGGCCTATGAAGTAACAAAAGATCTAAAAGGAGCTGTTGTCCATGCCGTAGAGTCCATAGCCAATGAGGCGGTATTCTATATGGGCGATGAAACTATGGGGCTAGATGCGGATCAGCTCAAAAATGAATGCTTGACTTATGTTTATCGACTTCTGTTTGTGTTCTATGCAGAATCTCGTGAGGATCTAGATATACTACCGAGTAATGATAGCGTATATCAGCATGGCTACTCTATGGAGATGCTGCGAGATCTAGAGCAAGTGCCCCTCCATACAGAGAGTAGTCGAGATGGTTATTTCTTTCATGAGTCCATCAATGGACTATTTAAATTATTGCATGAAGGCTATAGAGTCAAGGATAAAGACAACAAAAGCTTCAGTATACGGAGGATAGACAGTCCGATGTTTGATAATGACAAAATGCCCTATTTATCGAAGATCAAAATACGCAATCATATCTGGCAAGATATCATCTGCCAACTTTCCTTGAGTAAGCAACAAAAGAAGAAAAAACGCGGTCGGATATCTTATGCCAATCTCGGTATCAATCAACTAGGAAGCGTCTACGAAAGCCTACTAGCCTACAGAGGCGTATTCGCTGAAGAAGATCAGATAGTAGTACACCGAAAGCGAAAAGCAAAAGAAACCTCCACGAAAGCAGCATCAGATGGATCCTACCTTGTTGCGAGATCCAGATATGATGAGTTTGAAGGAGGAGAGATTTACTATGAGTCCGCAGAAAATGGTGAGGATAAGCTCAGAGTGATACCGAAAGGTACATTTACCTACAGGCTGAGTGGTCGGGACAGGCAAAAATCAGCTTCGTACTATACCCCTGAAGTATTGACTAAGTGTACCGTAAAATACACACTAAAGCCTATACTGGCGCGTCTGGATCATGGGAAAATGAAAGCCCTCGACTTATTAGATCTCAAGATACTCGAACCTGCTATGGGAGCAGCAGCTTTTCACAATGAAGTGATCAATCAACTAGCAGAGGCCTATCTTTCTTACAGACAAGAAGAAGAGAGAAAAGAAAATAGAGTAAGTCCTGATAAATATCAAGAAGAACTCCAAAAAGTAAAAGCCTATATCGCTCTCAACAACGTCTATGGTGTCGATCTCAACCCAACAGCAGTGGAACTTGGTAAACTAAGCCTTTGGCTGAATGTGATCCACAAAGATATGGAAACCCCATTTTTTGGTTATCGACTAGGTGTCGGAAATGCAGTAGTCGGATGTTGGCTCAAGGGATATAAAGTCAAAGATGTAACAATTGGATCGAAAGGTAAATCAAAAGTAAAATCCAATAAGAAAGAATGGTGGACCTTAGCACCCGATATGCTCGCCTTTGATGGCAAGAAAATCAAACGGCCAGGCACGGGTGGTAATGAACTCATCTACCACTTCCTACTCCCAGACAAGGGTATGGTGCCGAGTGCAAGCATAAAACTACTGAAAGCAGCATATCCAGAACATGCCAAAGCGGTGAGCGAATGGAGAAAACAAATATGCCAGCCTCTCGACAGTGAGGAAGTAAGTATACTCAGAGGACTGTGTAAAGTAATTGATGAATTGATAGAAGAGCACTATCTATTTCAGAAAAAAGTTGATTTAGAAACGATGATTCCTGTAGAGATATATGGAATGGATGGCAAACAATTCAAGCTTGACTACCTATCATATGACGAGAAAGCAAAGATGGCAGAAAACCGCTCTCATACTGAATCTCCTTTCTTCAAATTAAAGATGGTAATGGACTACTGGTGTAGCCTATGGTACTGGGATGTGAGAAATGCGGAAGAGCTGCCTACCCGTAGGGATTGGTATCACGATATAGCCAATATACTACAGATAGATCTGAATGATATTAAGAAGGAAAAAGAAGTGAAATCTAAGCCAGAGTCCATTGATAAGCAGCTCGTAAAACAAGCGAATCTAACTAATAAAGAAAATCAACTGACATTAGACTATAGGTCTGACGAGGATAATACAAATGCATGGGCCGATACCATCGTTGCATACGGGGATAAGCATTCCGCAGCTTTATTTACAAATAATCGATTGAGACTCGTCAAAGAGATGGCAGATCGATATAAGTACTTTCACTATCAGTTAGAGTTTATAGAAGTATTCCGAGAGCGAAGTGGCTTTGATATAGCAGTGGGAAATCCTCCGTGGCTTAAGCTTCAGTTTGAAGAGAAAGGACTGATGAGTGAAGTCTTCCCTGAATTGCAAATCAGAAAAGTGCCTGCACCACAAGTAAGAAAACTCCAGAAAGCTTTCTTATCTATAGAAGAACAGGCCGCTTCCTATTTTAATGAATATGTAGAAATCGAATCCGCAGCGACATTTATGAATGGGTTTCAGAACTACCCACTACTTAAAGGACAGCAAACGAATCTGTACAAGTGTGTGCTTGAAAATGGATTTAAGTGGGTCAATAAAGATGGATATCTAGGCTTACTACACCCTGAAGGAATCTATGATGACCCAAAAGGCATCCCTTTAAGAGAGGAAGTTTATCAAAGATTAAAGTACCACTTTCAGTTTAAAAATGAATTAATTCTATTCGCAGAAGTTCATCATGAAGTTGTTTATGGTGCGAATATTTATTCTGGTGGAAAAGACATCCCAAAATTCTTCTCTATAAATAATCTATTTCACCCTTCTACAATTGAAGGAAGCTTCCTTCATAGTGGTCACGGGTTAGCTGGAGGCTATAAAGTAAGGGATGAACAAACTGGTAAAATGGCCTGGAATGTAGAACCTCATAAATCGAGAATTGTTGAGGTCACAGAAAAAGAACTAAAAATCATAGCGCAAACCTTCGAAGGAACAGATCAATGGGAAGGTGCAAAATTGGTAAGTATACATGCTAAAGAGATTATCGAGGTAATTGCAAAAATTGGTCAATTTCAGAAATCTGTAAATGATTATGAAACTAAAATTTCAGAAGGATGGCACGAAACTAACGATTATAGCAATGGCTATATAAAAAGACAAACTCAATTTCCGAAAATAAATCAGCTAGAAATGATCTATAGTGGACCTCATTTCTTTGGCTCTAATCCAATGTATAAGACACCTAGAGAATCTTGCACTCTGAATTCCCACTATGACATTATAGATCATACTCAAATAGCAGAAGATTATGTGGCAAGAACTAACTATGTTCCCGCCGCAGATCTCGATAACTATAAAAGGCAGTTAGGAAAATTTGAAGATAATAGTTGGTTGAAATACTATAAAATTGGATTCAGAAAAATGCTCAGTCAAGCTGGAGAACGAACGTTGACCGGAGCAATATTACCACCAAACACCGCTCATGTTAATGGGGTTATAAGCGTATTATTTAAAGAAAATTCTATTCTTTCAGAATTTATTGGCCTAACGTCGTCAGTGGTGTTCGACTTTTTCATTAAAACGATTGGAAAATCAAATCTGTATGAGGAAACTATAAAAGGTTTCCCCTTAGGTATAGCCTCAAACTTTAAAGAAAAACTAATAGCCAGATCATTTCAGCTCAACTGTCTCAATAAATATTATGCTGATTTATGGCAAGACCAATTTGAAGATGTCTTCAAAAAAGACCAATGGAGTAAATTAGATCCAAGACTTAAGTCATTTTCAACACTTAAAAGAGAATGGACATGGGATATACCACTGCGAAACTTTTATGAACGACGTTGGGCTTTAGTAGAGATTGATGTAATTACCGCCATGGCTCTTAGCCTTACACTAGATGAGCTGACCTTGATCTATAATGTGCAATTTCCTGTCCTTCAGCAAAATGAGAATGATACTTGGTATGATACCAAAGGGAAAATCGTCTTCACCTGTAGCAAGGGTCTGACTGGCGTCGGCATGGATCGTATAGAGTGGGATCATATAAGAGAGCTGGAGACAGACCATACAATAGACTGTAGCCGCTATGAGAACATGCGATGCGATACTCCTGGAGAGATCACATATACGATCACTAAGAGTGAACTATACTACGGAGAAGAGCGGACCTACTATGCTCCCTTTGACAAGTGTGATAGAGTGAAGGATTATCGGGTGGCTTGGGCATTTTTCTCCAAAATGTTCGCTGAGGGAGATAAGTCTGGTTTAGTCTGATATTACGAGATGTTACATTTAAAGGTGGAGATGTAGTCTTTCCTTTTTTAGGTGGGTACCATAGTTAAGATCTTTTAGTACTAGCTAAATATGTACCACACATAAAAGCACTAAAATGGCACACCATCATTGTTTTTATGATGAACTTGTACTATATTACGACGAAATAACACAATAAGCAATGTTGATATCATTTAATGCTTCGAACTTTAGATCAATTGGCGCTCCACTTACCGTTAGTTTAGAGTTAGCTCCTAAGCAAAGTACAGGAGCTGAAAATATCCTGCAGAGAAATGGGATACACGCACTAAACACAATTGCTTTCTATGGGCCTAATAGTAGCGGAAAGAGCAATTTGCTAAAAGCTATAGCGGTATTTGACAGGATGATTTATATGTCCAGGTCTACAAATAGTACTTCTAAGCTGCCTTATGACCCTTTTCTATTGAGGGAAGACTATCAAAGGAAGCCTACCTCCTTTGAGATAGTCTTTGTTCATCATGAGTCTAGGTATAGGTACGGGTTTACATACAATCAAACAGATATCATTGAAGAGTGGCTGTTTCGAAAAAAAGTAGGAAGAGAGGTTCAAGTGTTTTCTAGAGAAGGCGAAACAATCGAGGTGACTTCAAGCTTAAAAGCATCGGCTAAAATTATTGATGTTGCTATAGAAGCTACAAGACACAATGCATTATTTCTTGCTATGTGTGATTCGTTTAATATTGCAGAAGCTAAAGAAATTTTTGAGTGGTTTGGTCTCCTAAACTATGCAGATGGTCTAGATACTTCAAGGGAACAGATTGCCACCTTTAGTCTTTTGGAGGAAGATGTCTTTGCCAATAGTATCAAGTCTTATTTAACTGGTCTAAAGCTTGGGTTCGAAGATGTATTTATCGAAGAAAAAGAATTTGATGCCAATGAACTGCCTGATGATATGCCAGACCATATAAAACAAAGCATATCTAAAGATCTCTCTGGTAAGGTTAATAAATCTGCCTGGGCTGTACACAGTATGTATGACAATGAAGGCAATAAGACCAAGTCGAAAATATCATGGATGCTTGAAGAACGAGAGTCCGAAGGATCAAAGAAAGCATTTCATCTTAGTGGTCCCATTCTATTTACATTGCGAAAAGGCGGTATTCTGATTATTGATGAAATAGAAGCTAAAATGCACCCCTTATTGACCAAAAGGATCATCAGTTTATTTTTAGATAAAAAAATCAACACGAAAGGAGCTCAATTAATCTTTGCTACTCATGACACCAACCTATTATCAAGCTTAAACTTAAGGAGGGATCAAATATACTTTGTAGAGAAGAACAAATGGGAATCAACTAGTATCTACGCCCTTTCTGATATTCGTTATAAGAACAAGAAATCAGAAAGGCATGATACGGATAAAGAGAAAAGATACCTCGAAGGTAGATATGGCGGAATTCCAGAATTGGAAACATCGTTTGTTAACGATATAATAGAGAGCTATGGCAAAGAGGGGTAAAACGAAAGGAAGACACCACCACCCGCTCTCTGATGGCATACCTGAAAAAGTAAGATTCTATCAAGAGTTTTACTTAATAGTTTGTGAAGATGAAAAAACAGAACCTGATTACTTTAAAGGATTTAAAGAATACTTCCCCTCTCAATCACTGTTTCTAGTCGCTGTGGGTACAGGACTATCTCCATTAGGCATAGTAACAAAAGCAATAGAACTTAGAGCTGCAAAAAGCTTCGAGTTTGGAAAAGATATAGATCATGTATGGGCCGTATTCGATGTAGATGATCATGATGCAGGAGGTAAGGTGACCGCAAACTTCAAAGAAGCAGAAACTGTAGCCAAAGCTGATCATATAAACCTAGCTATTAGCAATGAAGTTTTTGAATTGTGGCTACTATTGCACTTTGATAAAATTGACCATACAGTGGCTTACCCGAGAGCAAGCATCTATGATATGCTTAATGATGCTGCAAAAAAGCATAATGCAGATTTCAAATATGTGCATGGAGAGACTGATATATTGAGTCTCACGAAACAATATGGCGATGAAAATTTAGCGATAGAAAGCGCTCTAGAATTAATCAGCTATCATAAGGATCGTGACGTTCTTGCAAGCAATCCTATTACAAATGTGGTTTCACTTGTTAAAGAACTAAAAGAGTGGGTCCATTACTTCAAATACGAAAAAGAATAATATACATGCTCCCACTACATCAAGCATATGAAATACAAGAATCTATAATCTCCTATCTAAAAGCAACTTTCTCCTTTAACGATGAAAGGCTTGAAGTGGCATTCGATAAGCTAATGCGAGATGAAAAAAAAGGTCTATTTAAAGGTCCATATCTTTCGCTGAGGCTACCTTATGTAAAAGCAGAGGATCCCGAAGTAGAAAAGTGTCCACTTACTATAAAGCCTAGTTGGCCGCCTTACGATCATCAAATCAAATCATGGAACAGACTAGATGTATCTGAATCGCCAAAACCTACCATCATAACAACTGGTACAGGATCTGGTAAGACAGAATCGTTTCTATACCCACTACTAGACCACTGCTACAAAAACAAAGATAAAAAGGGAATAAAAGCTATCATCCTGTATCCGATGAATGCACTGGCAACTGATCAGTCTAAAAGGTTGGCAGAAGCAATTCACGAAGATAGTAGATTGCATGGGCTCAGAGCGGGTCTTTTTATCGGCTTAGGAAAAGACAATAAAAAGAATTTCCCAAGTACAATGAGTCCTGATCGGATTATAGAAAACAGGGATGAAATCTTGGACTCCCCTCCTGATATTCTCCTTACCAATTTCAAAATGCTGGATTATGGTTTGATGAGAGCAAAGTATCAAAAGTTATGGAAACATAATATCGAAGATCCAAATACACTTCGATTTTTAGTCCTTGATGAATTGCATACCTACGATGGCGCTAAAGGAACGGATGTTGCCAACTTGATAAGAAGACTCAAGCTGAAGCTCAATATAACCATAGGACAACTATGTCCAATAGGAACGTCCGCTACCATTGGATCTGGAGCTGACTCAAAAAAAAAGCTAGCGGATTATGCCACAAAACTTTTTGGAGAACAGGTAAACGAAGAATGTATTGTTACAGAGAATAGAGTCAATATACTAGAGTTCTTTGGAGTAAATTCTGTGAAAGAATTACGACCCGTCTATCCTTCACTTTCAGCTTTAGAGGAATGCAATAACGCGCTACAATCATCCGTAGCGAAATATCATACTGTCATTAGGCAAAGCTGGAATATTCCAGATGAGGCTGATGGCTTAGAGATAAGTACTAATCTCTTAAAAAATCAATTCTTCTACTATGTGTTGGAAATTTGTCAGTGTGGGGTAGTCTCTATAGATCAGCTTATCAATAAACTTCAAGAGGTAAGTAAGGACTTCAGAAACATACCAGAATGGGATGAAGAGGGACAATTCCATCCCAGAGTTACGATGATCGAATCCCTACTGACCTTGATCTCTATGGCAAAATCTGGTCCAGGCGGGAAATTCCCATTCATCAACACCCAAGTCCAATTGTGGATAAGAGAGTTATCGAAACTGTTGAGAGTAGTCGGTAGCGAGCCAGAATTTACATGGGATGATATCCAGCATAGACAAGAAGACAAGACTGGACTACCACCTTATTTTTGTAGAGAGTGCGGTGGTTCAGGATGGCTAGGGATGAAGCCAGACAACCACAATAAGTTTTCAAAGGACAGAGTACGAATATCTACAGAGTTCATAGATAATCACAAAAACATCTGGCTACTTAATGAAAAGGATGTTAAAGCCGTAGAAGAATATAAACCTACGGAATATTTAGAGCAAGATATTAACATAGAAACACTAGAGTTTACTGATGGTAGCAATACAAAAACTGATATTGGTATAGTTGCCTACAGAAAAATAAAGAGGAATAAAACAGAACAATACTGTCCTGAATGCAATAGTAAAAACACCCTATCCATAATCGGTACTCGTGTAGCTACGCTAAGCTCAATAGCTATAAGTCAAAATCTATCTACCGATCTCGATCCAACAGCTGATGTCGATAGAAAAGTACTTGCATTTACAAATAGTGTTCAAGATGCGGCACATCAGGCCGGGTTTGTGGAAGCGAGGAATTACCGATTTACCTTTAGAGCTTCTTTGCAAAAGATTATAAACCAGGTAGACTCCCCTATTACTTTGGAAGCTCTTGCTGATACATTTATTTCTGAATGGGGCAAAGATCAAAATGAATTCTATTGGAGGTTCTTCCCTACTGACTACTTAGGTAAGATAAGCCCAAATAACTTCAAGGAGAATGGGAGATTTGATTCAGACTTTAAGGCGGAATTTGAAACTAGAATGAAATGGCAAGTGTACGAGGAATTCGGACATAGAGCGACGATAGGACGAACCCTAGAAAAAAGTCAATCGTCCGCTGCAACTATATCTGAGGGAAAAATACTTCAGGTTCATAAAAGCCTTTCACCTTGGACAAAGGATAACAACCTAAATCTTGATCAGATTGAATTTACTAAATTTTTATCCGGCATATTACACAGAATAAGAATAAGAGGAGGCATCAATCATCGGTACTTACACAAAGCAAGAAAAGGCAAAATGATCCTGTGGGAGCTTAACTGGACAAAAGATGATAGACATTATCTAAATCCAAAGTACTCAGAGAATAGATCAAGATACCCCAAACTAGTAAGTACAGATTCTACGAGAAAAGCGTTAGCTGATGACACTTATTCAAAATCAATAAATTGGTTTCATCAATATTTTACTAAATCTTTTCCATTAGCACCTACAACAAACGAGCTAGTCAACGAATTTTACGTGCAGCTATTTGAAGAGATGTGTAAGGTTGGCATTATGAATAAAGTACATGGAAGCGACTCTGTATCTTATGCCATATTACCCTCCGCTATAGAAATAAGTAAAAAATGTATACAGTACAAATGCAGCAAATGTAATAGTAAAGTAACAACTGGTAAAGGCTCTGCTAATATCGAAGGAACAAAATGTCTCAATTATCGCTGTAAAAGTGGATCATATATCGAAAATAAAGAAGCCACAAATGAGCTTGGATATTATAAACAAGTCTACAATAGGGATAAAACACCTAGAATCTATGCATCAGAGCATACTGGCCTTCTAGAAAGAAGGAAAAGAGAAAACATTGAAACTGATTTTAAGCAAAGACCAAAATTCAATTCGCTAAATGTACTAGTAGCTACAAGTACATTGGAAATGGGAATTGATATAGGAACATTAAATACTGCAATAAATAACACTATACCTCCCCTGCCTGCTAATTATTTACAAAGGATAGGGCGTGCAGGAAGATCCTCAGGAGCCGCACTTATTCTCAACTTTGTCAAGACTCAGAATCATGATCTGTATTACTATGACGAACCATCAAAAATGATGGAAGGCGAAATAGGTACTCCCGGTTGCTTTTTAGAAGCAAAGGAAATTCTTCACCGACACTTTCTTGCATACCTTATCGATCAATGGACTACTGAAGGAGCAGGTAATAACAAGATTCCTCTATTTATAAGAGAGCTCAAAATTAGAAATCTTGATATAGATAGCTCTAGTTTTTTCATGAATCACTTATTTGATTTTTTTGACCGCAATTCAGATCAATTAAAATCAAAATTTTCCAGTGCCTATTTAGATCAGCTAGCATCGGAAATTATTGACAAAGTAACCGCAGACTTCGATGATGGCAGTGCTCGCGAAGTAATGAAGAGAGTATTTGAAAAGCTTAAAATTGAAGAAAGTATAAACAATGAAAGAAGGTTAGATATTGAAAAGAGAATAAAAGAACAAAAACTGGGGAAAGAAGATCCAATGTTCTTAGAACTAAAATCTGAAAAAATCAACCTTGCTAGGCTATGGAAATCAAAAATGAACATAATGGTACTTGCTCATCTAACAAACGTAGGTTTACTTCCTAATTATGCATTTCCTGAATCTGGTGTCAATCTTGATGCACTCATTACACCTGCGTACTCAGACGGAGTTATACTACAAGAAAGAAGAGACGAGATAAGTATTACAAGAGGTGCTAGTCAAGCCATAAAGGAACTAGTACCAGATAACAACTTCTATACTCAAGGGAACAGATTACCAATAACTGGTCTCAATATTGTAGATTGGACTGACCCATTAATAAAATCAACAATGCGGTTCTGCAGTAAATGTGATTATGTAGAACCAGATGGTCACAATACTGATACCTGTCCGAAATGTAGTCATGAATCATTTGGATCTATCAATAACGTACATACATTTGTAAGGTTAACAGGAGTAAAGTCTGTAGTTAATAAAAGCAAATCTAGACTAACGGACAAAAATGATGAAAGAGATCACGAAATCTATCATTTATCACAACATCTCCATTTTTCTTCTGCTGTTGCGGGAAAAGCGTTCGTAATTGAAAGTGAAGGTATCGGAATTGAATATGTATCTAATCTCAAACTACAAGATATTAACCTAGGTCATACTGATTCTGTAAGCTCTGACAAAACTAATCTAAATGATCACGAAGTACCAGCACATGGTTTTGTGACCTGTAGGTATTGCGGATTCTCTACGTCAAAGCCTGGATTATATAGAGCAATAAATGAACGTATGCATTACGGATATTGTAAGCATAAGGATCATCTTTATGATGCTACTGAGGATAAAGTCTTTGAACATATTTTCCTCTACAGAGAGTTTATAACAGAAGCTCTAAAGATCAAAATCCCTAGAACAGATGTAGATGGCAACGTTGACATTCATGAATTATCCTCGGCCATCCAACTTGGATTAAGAGAATTTTTCAGAGGCAGTCCTTCACACATACAAATCCGAATGTATAGCGAATATAATAAAGTCGTAGAGCGATTCGAACAGTATATTGTTTTAATTGATAATATACCTGGAGGCTCTAGCTACTTGAAAAACATCTTTAGTATTACAAACTTCAATGAGATACTTAAACTTTCATATGAGATACTCCGAGATTGTAGTTGCCAACATGAAGACCTAGATGGGTGTTACAAATGCATCTATTCTTATGAAAATCAATATTTTCAAGAGACTCTAAGTAGATCTAAGGCGGTCAATCTCCTAGCTAAATATATAGAAAAGAAAGACGATTGGAAAGAGATAGATAGCTTAGGTAGCGTTGCAAATAATGGAGGACTTGAAGAGTCTGAGCTCGAGGAAAGGTTTACATATTGGCTAGAAAGTCTAAATAATATTGAAGTAAATGGATACAAGTGCACCATAGATATAGATCGGGAATACGATCACAAAATTTGGATGCTATGTTTTGAGAATGATAGGAAGAAACTCTTATTTTCTTGTAGGCAGCAAGTTGCCTTAGGTCCAAATAATGGGGTAGAATATAGAACTCGGCCTGATGTGCTACTCACTTGTGAATCTATCCAAATGAAAGGCGAAGTCGAACGGCCTGTAGAGGTAAGTCATTTACAACAAATTGCTATTTACTTGGATGGCTACATATATCACGCATCGAAAGAAAATTTAAGATTTTATGACGACCTTAAAAAAAGAGAAGCTTTAACTGCAAGTAATAGATATATTCCTTGGACATTAACTTGGTCTGATTTTGATTTGGATAACAACACAGATAAACCAGGAGATTATCTATATGATAAGATAACACATGAAAAGTATGTAAGCCCACTCAAAGAATCAGTAGAGAAAGAAAAGGAGAAGTTTATAAAACCATTACAAACGGCGAAGAATAGTCTAGAAAGATTATTAGTTTTATTGTCAAATTATGACAAAATAAAGCACTGCAAAGAGACAATCGCCATAAGTCTTGCTATGATGCAGAATGAATCATTTACACCTTCATTCGACAAAATTGAATTAGAGGCCTTGATGAGTCTAGAGCTCGACGTTTCCAAAATAGAGAAATATATAAAAGATACAGAAACATTAAAGAATGGAATCGTATTTTCAGAAGCAAGCACAGAAACAACATTTATAAATAATAGAATTTTTGTTGACATTAACGACAAAGAAGTTCACTATAACTATTTAACATCTATAGTTAATCAAGATCTTGAAAAACAGGATTGGCAGTTCTTCTGGCAACTAATGAATCTGCTACAATTAAAAAGCAAGTATCAGCAAAAAAGTAAACATACAGATACCGACGAACTATTAGGCTTGTTCTCAGAGAGCTATAGGGAGGCCCTAAAGCAATTACTTGCAAATGGCCTCATAATGATAAACGAGGAGAATGAAGCGCGACTGAATGAGCTCACAGACCTCTTAGGAAATGTAATTGCTGACGCAGAACTTATTCTTACAGATTACAATATCGTATATGGACCATATGATGCTAAGAGCGCCAAAGCATTTGTAGAGAACGGATATGAAATAAAAGAAATTGAAAATTTTAACATTAAAGATTTTTCAAAGAAATAGAAGATGAAACTACTATACTACGACCAATATTTAGATCAAATGATTACAATGCCTAAGCATATACAGCAGAAGGCACTGAATTTTGCAAAGAAGTTTAAAGCTGATAGTAAATCAGCGGCTATACATTTAGAACCTATATCAAGTTTTAAAGATCAAAGACTCAGATCAGCCAGAATTGATTTAAAATATAGAGCTATCATTCGAGTCCCTGAATCTGGAGATGTTTACTATATGCTATGGATTGACAATCATGATGAAGCATATAGATGGGCGGAAAATAAAACGGCTGACTGGAACGAAGAAACACAGACAATCCAAATATTCTCCACAAAGGAGATTTCACTTAAGGCAAAAGAAGTTAGAGTTACTGCCCCTAGCAAGGAAGGAATTTTCAATCAATACAAAGAAAAGGACTTATTGAAAATAGGAATCCCATCGGTTCTTCTGCCTTCAATAAAACAAATAAATGATCTTGACGGATTAGATGCACTATCTGACTTTATACCACCAGCGCTTTTTGAAAACCTATTCTTTCTTACTGATGGAGCTGACATAAAAACACTTATTACAGAGGTAGAAGAAGGAAAAACATCAAGTGTGGATCAAGATTCACAAGCCAAGAGTATAAATAATCAAAGAAGCTTTATAGAGCTAGACGAAGACGATGCTATTTTTCAAGACATAATAGATGGAGAATGGACGAAATGGAAATTTTATCTTCATCCATCTCAACGCAAAATTGTAGAATATAATAGTAAAGGCCCTGTAAAGGTTAGTGGAGGAGCTGGAACAGGTAAAACTGTTGCAGCGATACATAGACTAAAAAAACTTACCGAGGTAAATAATAGCGGTAAAGTAATCTTCTTGACTTACACTAACGCATTGACAGAAAATCTTAATAAGACACTTGCTGATTTTTCATTGAATTCAACAAGGTATGAGTTAAGCGCCATCGATTCTTTTCTATACAAGTTGGCGCTTAAATATAAGTTAATCAGTAAATCAATAAAAATTGCTGATAGACCAGGCGTAAAAAAAGTTAAAGAGCTGTGGGAGGAGTTATTTGAAGCTAATGTATACTCCTATGATTTAGATCAAGTAATGAAGGAATATGAAGACGTTATTCTATACCACGGAATAGATGAAATGTCAAATTACCTGCGTATCAGCCGAGTTGGTATGGGGAAATCACTTTCTAGAAGGCAACGAAGTGAGATCTGGGACATAATTACAGCATTTGAAAAACTATTAGATCAACAGAACTACATCCATAGTTTTGCCCTATATAATTTAGTCTCGGCCCATCTAAAAAATAATCCCAATAACGAATACCGTCATTGCATTGTTGATGAGTTGCAAGATTTATCTAATGTACATCTGCGATTTATTAGAGCTCTTATAAAAGAAAATGAAAATGACTTATTCTTAGTTGGCGACCCACTTCAAAACATCTATGACAGAAGGCTAAACTTTTCAAAGGCTAATATTCATATCCGAGGCAAAAGGAGTCGTAGATTAAGAGTTAATTATAGAACCTCTGAAGAAATCAGAAGGAAAGCGATATCAGTCATAAATGATATTACTTTCGATGATTTCGATGGAACAATAGAACCCCAATCAGAATATATATCTCTTTTTCATGGTACGCCTCCGTCAATTAATATGTTTGAATCAAAGGACAAGGAATTGATTTATATTAATGAGCTTATAGAAAAGTACACAGAAGTAAAAGGAGAATCTGAAGTAAAATCATCTGCAATATGTATTGCTTGTAGAGTCAAGGATGATCTTAAAGTTGTCAAGAAAATATTGCACAGGAATTCAGTTGCCTACTATGACATTAAAGATAAATCAGGCAATAAGTCGGGAGTTCATTTGTCTACCTTCCATTCACTAAAAGGCCTAGAATACAAGCATATTATTTTATCAGGAGTAAACGATCGGACTTGCCCATATCTGCCCTATGAATTTGACAACTGGGACAGATCGCAAAAGGATACATATCTGCATAAAGAAAGGTCCTTAATCTATGTAGTGATTACAAGAGCAAGAGAGACTGTTGACATCTTAGGTGTAGGCGATCAATCCAGAATGATATAAATAGATAAAGAGCCTTTTTGATTCTCATTTAATGAGAGTATCGAAAAACGCTTTAAATCTTCTCCTTTCTTGCGTGAGAGGTAGAAGCGGCATAGTGGGGTATGCAGCCCCAATAGGATAAGGAGACTCGATGGCTCATTTTTCTGAGACAAGAGACGACTATATCCTATGGGGAATGCAGCCCGCACTATACAGCGG
>CALLPN010000024.1 GCA_938015435.1 uncultured Saprospiraceae bacterium | reverse complement strand
CAATGCAGATCCTCCCGTTTGTAAGATTATTGATTACAAGAAATTCCTCTATGATAAGAAGAAGAAGGAGAAGGAGCTTAAGGCTAAGTCTGCTAAAACTGTAATCAAAGAGATCCGTTTCGGTCCTAACACTGATGATCACGATTTCGAATTTAAATGCCGTCACGCATATAAATTCTTAGAAGAAGGTGCTAAAGTGAAGGCTTATGTACAATTCCGTGGTCGTGCCATTGTCTTTAAAGATAGAGGTGAGTTACTTTTATTGAAGTTTCTCAAGGAGCTAGAAGAAGTAGGAGTTGCGGAAGCACTACCAAAAATGGAAGGAAGACGAATGATCGTAATGATCTCGCCTAAAAAAGCGAAGAAGAAGAATTAATACTCTTCTAAATTATATAAAAAAGAGCTTTTCTCATTGAGAAAGGCTCTTTTTTTACTATTCCTTATATTGATATGCAATAATTTTACGTTCAATATAGACGATCTCAATATTATCAACTGAAGTAACGATAATCATTTTGGTCAAATGAATGAAAGGAATGTAGTCTAAAGAATCATATATCACCATGACATCTCAGTCTACTCCTACCCCAGTCTGGGTTTGATTACTTAGACATTTTATATCTTTAATTAAATAAATAATTAGCATATGCAGTCTACACATACCACGCGAATACTTAGTTTACTATTTTGTGTTTCACTTCTATTAATTTCAACAAACACTTTTGCTCAATGGGAAATTCTCGGAGAACGAAAATTCTTGTCAACCGAAACATTCAAAGATGGATTTCATTTCACCATTTCTAATGGAACACCCTTCATAGTCTATTCAGACAGATTAGACAATTACAATGTCAAACTTATCAAATTCAATGGTACTAATTGGGATGAAGTAGGATCAGAAACAATCCCAACTGGGGAAATCAGAACACCTAGTATAGCTTTTGATGGAGATGAAATTTATCTTGCGTTTAGAGATTTTACAGTTAATGAAAAAACATCAGTCATAAAATATGATGGCACGTCTTGGTCCTATGTTGGACAAAAAGGCTTTAGTGAAGGAAAAGCAAGATTTCAATCCATTGCGATCCAAAATGGAGAACCTTATGTTGCTTATGAAGATCAAGCCCACTCATTTGAAACTAGTGTTATGAAGTTCGACGGAAGCAACTGGATCTATGTAGGAATTCCAGGCTGCAGCGTCGGAACCTCTGATGGCCAATCGGTGTATAACGAAATTTCGTTTGATCAAGGAGAGCTCTACATGATTTTCAATTCGCCTAGCCAAACAGGTATTTCTGCAGATACACGTGTCATGAAATACAACACCACTGACAACAATTGGATTGCATTAGGAAATGTCGGATTTCCAAATGCTGGTGTAGCAAGGCAATCTCTAGACTTCCACGATGGAGAACCATATTTCGCGTTTTTAGATTTTGATGCATTCGCAATAAGTACAAAGAAATATAATGGAACTGAATGGGTCAATGTAGGAATACCCGGATTCACAGAAGATATAGGAAACGGTCCTGAAATTCACATCCACAACGGTATACCTTACGTTGCGTTTGATGACTTTTCCGTTGGTCGAAAGCTTACAGTAATGTATTTCAATGGTATTAACTGGCTTCCACTAGGTGATTTCGGAGTTTCGCCAGAAAGGGCCGTTACTCCAGAAATAGTAACTCATGACAATAAGATATATGTTGCTTTTCTAGATGAAACTGACGAAGATGAAGGAAATCTAACTGTGATGACTTACGACTTATTAACTAATATAGACCATATCGATACTGAAAATAATAACTTTCAATTCTTTCCTAATCCTGTCTCTGAGCAATTAACAATTACTACCGAGGATGAACTCAAATTCGTTGCTATTTTGTCTACATCCGGAAAAATAATTAGAACGTATCACACCAAAAGTCTGAATCTCACAGGAATACCAAGCGGACATTATATACTACAAGTGAACACCCATAAAGGAGTAGGGTTTAAACGATTTATTAAAGATTAAAATACTTTAAACGTAATTTATTTTTGGCTACAAACTCTTTGACTTGAAAAAATTATAATTCGTATTTCTCTCTACAAGAGTTTCCAAAAGTGACACTTCATTAGCTCTTTAAAATCGAGATTCTATTTCTTTTCACTCTCGACAAAGAAACATTTTTCATATTAATTGAGACTTAACTCTTATAATTTCAAACTTGAATCATTCCAGCAATTCAATTCCCAATAAACACTTGGCAATATCCAATACCGCACACCGCTGTGCGATAACGGATAATATTAAATTATAATATATATATAAATAATTGAAAATCAACATTTAATTAGTTGGCACTCTGATTGAACCTATTGAGTATATAATCATACTAATACAAAACATCATAATCATGAGAACAATTAATACAATAACGATTTTACTCGCTTTCGTCTTCACTAGCTCCCAAGCTCAAACGAATTCAGAATCTTCCCACCAAGCTAGAACTATAGAAATCAATAATGATAATGGAGATCTATCTATCTCATTTAAAAATGGAGTCATCACAGAATTCATTGTGAATGAAACTCCTGTAGACAAAGAAAAATATGATGACTATCAGAGTATAATCGACAGTTTTTCGCCTCCAAGCCCTAAACCACCAGAGTCAAATGAAACTCTCGAAAATGAAGATGAAGGTTCTAAATTAAAGGCAATAATCTTAGAATACTTACGAGACGAAGACATCATTAATTCAGTAACTAAGTACAATGTTGAACTTAAGGAAGCATTCCTTAAAGTCAATGGTCAAAATGTAGACGACCATATTCACAATGAATGTCTTGATTTTTTTAGTGAGATCTACGGACATAAGCTCAACAGAAAAAGTCAAGTTAAATTTAGTAGATCTGGAGATAATGCTAAAGCATCGATTTCGATTGTACAATAGACTGTAGCAATGAGATATTATACGAAGCCTATATTCAACAATAGTTAAATATGGGCTTCGCTTTTGGGGGGGGTTACAAAAGATTATTAGCATTGACTAATTTCTTCGACCTTTTTATCAATATTTACGATCATCTTTTCTTTAATAGATTTTAATTTTTCGCTCTTCACTTTCAATGCATCCAAGTCACTTTCTTCCGAGTTAGCTTTTATTTCGACTTCTACTTCTTTTATTTTTTCATCTATTTCTGCCAGTGTTTCTTTTCTTTTCTCTATTGATTCAGCCTGTTCCGCTTTATCAAAAATCTTACTTTCCACTGCATTGTCTTCTTTCACCTCTTCTTTAATACGAATTTTCTTAGGAATAAATGTAGTACCCGTAACTTGATTTTGATTTACAAATTTTGGTGAAACAATTTCGATTCCTGCTTCATGTAAAGAATCTAACAAGGAACTGTTCAATCTTGATTGAGCAGAAATAATAGTTTTTGCATCTTTCAACAAACCATAAACTTTATACACCACAGAAAAATCCCCCAGCTCTGTAACACGAACAAAGGAATCTTCAAGACCTGCATTTTTTGCCGCATTAATAAGCGCTTCTTTTATCTTATTTTGATTGACATCATAACCGAGAGATACAACACCCTCCACATAAGTACCTGAAGCTCTAGTCACTCTAATAGGATTGGTCGCCAAAAACATATTGGGCAGGGTAAGTAGATCTCTTGTTTCAGTTTGGACCTCTGTATGAAACAATCCTCTTTCTGTCACCCTTCCAAAAACATCATTTACACGAATGAAATCGCCAGTCTTAAAATTATTGATCGCCCTTAACATAATCCCTGCCAAAGCATTTCCAATAAATGTAGCAGAACTCAAAGCAAGAACAGCAGATATTACAATTCCAATCAATCCAGTGATTTGACCTTTAACGCTCTCTGGCATTGGAATAGCTAAGAGTATGGCCACGATTCCTGACAGTGCAATTACAAACAGTGTAATACTCTTGATAAGAGACTTATCTGCTTTCCCTTTCGACTGTCTACTTAGTATGAGTTTGGCAACATAATAAATTAAGCAAACGACTAGTATTGTAAATACAGTCGGCAACCAATTTTCTAAAATATTTTCTATGTCCATGTTCAAGGATTCTTCGCGTATTATGAAATTGAAAGTACCTTCATACACTTTGTATTTTTTACAAATCAAATGAAGCTACAAAACAATAACATTTTCACTCACAATATGATTCCAAAAACCGAAATCCAGTTAATGGTCCGCTAGTTTATCATGGCCGATTAAGACATTTTCTTTCTTGTTTGGATAGTATTTATTCACCGTCATATTCGTCTTGATTTTCTTTGCATAGGATTTATCATTGACGATTATGATAATTGACTTTTTGTTTGATTCGCATTTTAGCGAATGTCATAATAGTCTTGTTTTTTCTCAGAATCAGATTTATCATTGACGATTATGACAATTGACTTTTCGTTTGATTCGCATTGTAGCGAATGTCATAATAGTCTTGTTTAATAACTTTCGGAGTGAATCATCTTGATTGCTCTACCGCTCGGCTCGTTTTGATTGCGGAATGATTCGTCCCATTCCAGTGCGGTAGGCGTACTACATGCTATCGATGGGACAGATGGTACAGTCAATGCTGCAGTATCAGATGGGAAGTGCTCTTGGAAGATCGTTCGATAATGATATTCTTCTTTAGTGGTCGGAGTCTGGATAGGGAATCTAAATTTAGCATCGGCAAGATCTTGATCAGACACCTCTTTATCTACCAATTCTTTGAGAGAATCAATCCAGCTATACCCTACTCCATCCGAAAATTGTTCCTTCTGTCTCCAAGCTACTTCGTCAGGAAGCATATGCGCGAATGTCTCACGAAGGATATGTTTTTCGATTTTACCATTGCCGCACATCTTGTCTGCAGGATTGAGCCTCATCGCTACATCCATAAATTCTTTATCTAAAAATGGCACTCTTCCTTCTACTCCAAATGCAGCAAGGGATTTGTTGGCTCGATTACAATCATATAAATGAAGCTTAGATAGCTTACGAACTGTCTCTTCGTGAAATGCCTTCGCACTTGGTGCTTTATGGAAGTATAAATAACCTCCAAATATCTCATCGGCTCCTTCACCAGACAACACCATCTTGATCCCCATAGACTTGATTACTCTAGCCAATAGATACATTGGTGTAGAGGCCCTTACTGTTGTGATATCATATGTTTCTAGATGATAAATTACATCTCTGATCGAATTGAGACCTTCTTCTACCGTAAAGTGCACTTCATGGTGTACAGTACCAATATGATCAGCAACTATCTGTGCTGCAGCTAGATCAGGTGATCCTTCTAATCCTATGGCAAATGAATGTAGCTGCGGATACCAAGCAGGCTGCTTACTATCACTCTCTACTCGCATCGCTGCATGCTCTTTGGCGATAGCTGATACTACTGACGAGTCGAGTCCTCCTGATAATAATACGCCATATGGCACATCAGACATCAATTGCCTTTTCACTGCTCCTTCGAGTGCATCCTTGAGTTCCGATTTACTAGAACTGTTATCCTTTACTTTATCGAATGATTCCCATTCGCGGCTATACCATTGTATCGGATCAGTTTGATCAATTCGATAGTGCCCTGGTAAAAATGATTCGATCTTACCGCATACACCTTCCAATGCTTTGAGCTCTGAAGCTACATAGTATTGACCTTGAGCATCCCATCCTTGGTAAAGAGGTATAATACCCATATGATCTCTTGCGATCATATATGTACCCGTAGATTGATCATATAAGGCAAATGCAAATATTCCATTGAGTTTATCTACAAAGTCAGGTCCATGCTTTCTATATAAAGCTAATATCACTTCACAATCAGATAAAGTCTGGAATTCATACTCTCCTTCTAATTCTGCACGCAATTCCATATGATTGTATATCTCACCATTAGCGGCTAATACAAGTTGTCCATCCGCACTAATGATAGGCTGACCTCCAGATTGAGGATCTACGATCGCTAACCTTTCGTGAGCGAGTATTGCTTTGTCATCTAAATATATTCCTGACCAGTCCGGACCTCTATGTCTGAGTTGCTTCGCAAGATCTAATACCTTGGATTTCAATACTTCTGGCTTTGATTTGAGTTCGAATAATGCGACGATTCCACACATAACTTCCTTTTTTAATTGTCTACTAATTTATTAATTGTTTGACTGAGCGTTATTTTATATTAAAGACCAATAGCTCCAAATTGGATATTTACTTCACTTTTCGCTGTAAAAACAGTCATTTAATTCACTATTTAAATGAATTGCGCCTACAAAATTCACTTTATGAACTGCAAGACAATGCAATGTTAAACTATTTAATCGTAAATTGCATAAAAATTAAGAAAATAAATGCTAGACAAGACAGATGTTAACATTCTTAACCAATTACTGGATAATAGCCGAATATCGACTACTCAAATCGCCAAGAGCATCTCTATTTCAAATGTGGCTACGCAACAGCGGATTACCAAATTAGAAAATGCAGACATCATCAATGGCTATACCGCTAGGCTTGACTATCACCAATTAGGTTATAAGACCGTTGCCTATCTCGGTATCTTTCTTGAAAAGGCCAAGAACTACCAAGATGTGATTAAACAACTCAACAAAGTAGACCTGATCAGCGAAGCTCATTTCACAACGGGCACCTATTCTATTTTTGCTAAAATATACGCAAAGGATAATCTGCACCTAATGGAAGTACTTAGCGAGCATGTGCAAAGTATCGATGGCATAACAAGGACGGAGACATTCATATCATTGCACGAAGGGATCAACAAGGGAATTACTATATAGAGTCAAGAATACTGAAATAGATGTATTCACTAAAATCCATTCGATGGATAACATGAGAAAAGTATTGTACCCTTCCCGCTGGCACCAAAAAATATAATCAAGTCTATAATCTAACTTATAGAAAATGACAATGCATTCAACTAACTTAAGTGATTGAATGCATTGTATTCTACAAATAGGGACATAAAAAAAGCCACCTCTCCGCAAAGGTGGCTTAACAAATTTACTAACTTCAATAGGTATGTAAACAGGGACCAGTTGAAAAATTAGGTTTTAATAAATGAGGGCAATTATATATTTTTGATCTTTCTCGTTGGGTATGCAACATCGATACCAGCTTCTCCAAAAGCCTTCTTGATCTCTCTGTACGAATTGAAATAAACATCCCAATACGTCTCATCTGTAGCATACGGTCTTACCGCGAGAAGAACATTATTCTCATCAAATTTTTCTATTTCTATTGTTGGCTCATCCGGAAGACTCATAGATACTTTTGCAAGTGCTCCTTTAATTATTCCTTTTACCTTATCAAAATCCTCTTCGTACGGCATAGCAACATTAAGATCAACTCTTAACTTACCATTGGCTGTTAGGTTCGTCATAATACCACTAGTAGCAATACCATTAGGCATGATTACCTTTTTATTTTCAAGAGTATTAATTACAGTATTAAACACTTGTATTTCATCAACATGTCCTACTACACCTTGGATATCTACTAAATCACCTACTTTATAAGGCTTGAATATAAGTACCATTACACCGGCAGCAAAATGGCTTAGTGTACCTGACATAGCAGCACCTATCGCAAGACCCGCACCAGCAATTAAGGCAGCAAAAGCAGTAATTTCTATTCCCACTACACCTGCAGCAGTGATTACGACCATTACTTTAAGCAATACACTAACTAGCGATTGAAGAAAAGGAATAAGATCTGCATCGATTCCAGATTTCTTCATTGATTTTCCAATGAACTTCGTAATTATATTTACGATCCAAAATCCAATAATAAGAACAACGATCCCACCGATAATTTTCGGAGACCACGCTAAAACAGTATTCCAAAGAGACGATAAATCTATTGATGATAAATCCATAGTTTGTTTTTTTTAGTTAGTTAAGATATTACACATTCAAAAACGCTTGCCTCTCGCTTTTCTTTCATTTTTTTGAGAATAAGAGATTAAAACCTTCTTGCGATATGATTCAATGACTTTTAGACAGCCACTCCCCTGATTGGTCACAAAATTTTATTGGATATGTAATAAACCACCTTTCCTACCAACCATATAAAAAACTAAATTTCAATATATAAAATAAAAATAACTGAAATATTCAAAATTTTATATAACTATAATTAAAATTACATATTAATACTTCTGATTATTACTTCAATAAAAAAGTTCATTTCTACAAATAAATAATTGTGAATCATTACTGTTACATCAATTTCTTTACCTTGACCCTTATTTCTAATCAGTACATTCAAGTCTTTCCTACAATATGAAATTAGCCGCTATAGATATTGGGTCCAACGCCATCCGATTGCAAATTGTTAAGGTCTATACCACAAAAAAAATAGTGAGCTATAAACGTTTACAGTTTTTACGCTTTCCATTGAGACTAGGTCATGATGTCTTTAAAGACGGAAAAATATCTAAGGTGACTCGTCAAAAATTTACAAAACTGATGGCCACATTCAAAAACTTAATAGATTTATATGAGGTAGACGGACATACAGCGGTTGCTACTTCAGCTATGAGAGAAGCAAAGAATGGAAAGGCAATACGAGATTACATCGAAAATCAAACTGGTCTCGCTATAGAGATTATTTCAGGTCGTAAAGAGGCCAATATCCTTTGCAAGGCGATTATCCCATTTCTTAAAAAGAACAATACCTATATACATATTGATGTTGGTGGAGGAAGTACCGAACTTAATGTATTTGAAGGCAAAGAATTAAAGAAAAGTAAATCTTTTCGAATTGGATCGGTAAGAAAACTACCGAATGAAAAAAGAATAGAAATATTTAAAAATATAAAATCTTGGTTAGACAAAACTGATCTCATGAAAAAGAGTAATACTATTGCGATAGGAACCGGTGGGAACATCAATAAACTGTTCAAGATCGCTAATATTGAGAAAGGAAACCAATTACCCTTTGCCCAACTAAGAGCTTTACGTGCATATGTAGACGAGTACACTTTAAATGAGAGAATTTTACTATTAAAAATGAACCCTGATAGAGCTGATGTCATAATTCCCGCCTCGGAGATATATATAAAAACTATGTTCTTTGCACAAAGCGACCATATTATGGTGCCGCAAGTTGGACTTAAGGATGGAGTAATATATGAGCTTTACGATAACCTTTCTAATAATCAACAGACAAGAATCGAAGTACTTGAAGAAGATTAGGCATCTAAAAATTTAATTTCTAGGCTTTAACGTATTGAAATAAAAGTAATGGATACCATAATTACTGGGTACTCTTGTATAAAAAGTCTACTTTACCATTCCAATAACTGATCTCAAACAGAATAATATTTCACAAGAAGGTCCCATTACTAAAGGATCGTCTTATTCACAAAACAAAAAAACAATTATTATGGGCTTATTAGACGGTGTAAAAGGCATGATGACAAATGCAGTTGTCGACAAAGTATCAGGTGTATTAGGCATCGAAAATGGGATGGTTAAATCTGCTGTAAAGATGTTTCTCCCTGCTATCATTGGTGGAGTCATCAATAAAGGAAGTAGTACTAGCGGAGCGGGTGGACTTCTAGATTTATTTAAAAATGGAGGGTATGGCGATGACAACCTGGGCGATATCATGGGAGTATTAGGCAATGATAATAAAAGAAGTGGCTGGTTAGACACCGGAGCTGATTTATTAGGTAATATCTTTGGCAATAGCCAGTCTGGAGTATTAGACATGCTATTAAGCAAAACTGGCCTAGGCAAAGGTGTCGGAGGAATGCTATTAAAGTTTTTAGCTCCTTTAGTAATTAACAAGCTAGCTGGAGTTGTAAAAGGCAACAACTTGGATGCAGGAGGACTTAGCTCTTATTTAAATGATCAGAAGTCCGAAGTTATGAATCTTGTTCCTGGGCTTGGAAGCTTACTAGGAGGTGGAGCATCTACAAAAATGAGCGCTTCAGCAAATACAAGTGACTCTACTTCTGAAGGTGGAGGTATGGGCTTTCTAAAGTGGTTACTCCCCTTAGCTTTAGCTGCATGTGCTATATGGTATTTTATGCAAAATGGCGACAAGAAGGTTACCGAAACAACCGCTCCCACCACCGAAACCAGTAAAGTAGAAGTGAAAGAAGCACCAACTAGAATTGCGCAGGCAGTAGAAATGAACGCTGAAGAAGGAAAAACCACAGACACTAAAAGCATGACATTAAAGGCAGCAACTACTGCAAATTACACCGACTATGATGTAAACGATAATCTAGATATCGTATCAGGATCGGGTGCCGTTGTTCACAGTTCTGGATCATATGATGTTGATTCTGAAAACAATATACTTGATGGCTCTGGAAAAGTCTTAATATCAGCGGCTTCGCTGCCAGTTACATTGAGAACTAAAATTACTAGCATGTTTGATCGAATCAAATTAGCTAGAATGAAAATGATGTTCAGCAATATGATTGTCAAGAAAGCTGGAGCAGAAAAAACGTATGCTTTATCTGACATCAAATTTAAAAAGGAAGGTCATAGAATTGAAGGATTCTCTAAAGCAGAAGTTCAAGGTCTAGCCGCTGCACTCAAGTCAAATGCGACTGGAAAAATAGAAGTCCACGTACATACTGCGGATGGAAAAGATGGAAAAGAAAACGCTGACTTTGCAGACAAAAGAGCTAATGTCATTAGAGATATGCTAGTTACGCTCGGTGTAAATAAAGATCAAATTTCAGCCGTAGGTAAAGGAAACGAAGATGCTGCAAAAGCGGCAGCTGGAAAAGTAGATATTGTAATTAAATAATTCTAACGAAAAGCCAAAACAAACGAATCCCGCTCAACTTAACATTGAGCGGGATTTTTTTTCATGAAAAAAAGAAAAAGACATGAATTTTTATCAATCAAAAATGACAGTATTACTTTTTCTTATTTATGATTTCAATATAGTCATTGATATCCTCATTGTCGACTGCCACAGATAAAATATAATGCTGTACTTTCCATTGTCCATTTTCATCTTTGGTAACTACACCTGAACCTCTACAAGGGCCCATCCAAGTATCCAACACTTCATCAAACCAAGCTACATTGACATAATCCTTTGAGTATATATTTCGATCTATTTTAGTAAATGCCCACGCCTTACCTTTAGCGAAATATGGTGCAGCAAAATTTAGAAAATCTCGTTTACTCCATACCTCACTTTTATCCGTACCTACATATATTGAGTTATTTGCCATCAGATCAAAATACAATGTGCTATCAGCGTTAGTTGCACCAAGATGCCAATTGTCTAGCATATCATTAATCAATAATTTAGCCTCATGAGATCTACAATCAGTCTTACGCCTGCTATCTGCTAAAGAGACTATCTTCCAACTCTTGTTTTCTAACACCAAACTAAAATTATTTACACCACAGTGACTTAGCTTTCCTCGATAGTAAAAAGTATAATCCATCCAAACATTTGCAAGCCCTTGATCGCGTTCTACCTTCAAATTAGATATTTGCTCGTCGAGCTCCCCTACTTCAGATCTTGCTATAGATTGAATAAACTGTTCTTTAGTACCTTTTCCGATAGTATTAACTTCATCAACTAGAAATGAGCTAGACAAAGTTAAGTCGTCCATAAGTACTTGTTCGAGGTAAAGAGTATCAATATCCGCCATCGCCTGAAAGAACTCTTGTACTACCTCCTCTGGGCCAGATTGAGCAAAAAATGGTGCCGAAAAGGCTGTTAAAACTATTAGGAGTTTAATTTTCATGAAATTTACGTTTTTGGCAGGAATTGGACTACAAAACAAAACAAGTCGGTTTCAAGTCGAAATTTGATTGAATAATAATCTTCTTTTAACATATATCAATTAATAACATTAAACATAATTACTTGTAATTCCATGTCATTATATAGCATATCAGCGTTATTTTATGGAAATCTACGTTACTAAATAGATATATTTTAGTATCATTGGAAAGTTTTTTGATGAACCCTGTAAACTCCAAAGGGACCAGTGGAAATTTGAATATAGAAAGCGAAAGCCGTAAAATAACATTCGTAGGTGTTTGTATATATTTTCGAACTTTCTCTTCTAACTAATTTTTATTTTTTTGATGTATTCAGTTGAAAACATAAAGTTGATTGGGCAATTAATTTATGTTTGACAGTTTACTCATCATAAGATGAATAATTACACCAAGTATAATTCTCCTCCAAGAGAAATTATACTTGGTTTTTTTATGCATTAGTATTTCGTTGTGTATCAATTTATTCACAAGACTGGTACTTTACCCGAAAGAGTATTATGTTATTCTATTGCGGTTATTAGAAGGTCGATTAGATGGCAATATAAATTACACTCGTAGCAATTCATCATTAATTTTCAGTACACTATCTCTTGCATCTCCGTATAACATATCGGTATTCTCTTTAAAGAAAAGCGGATTCTGCACTCCAGCATATCCTGTGGCCATCGATCTTTTCATAACCACTACTTGTTTCGCTTGCCAAGCCTCTATCACTGGCATTCCTGCAATCGGACTATTAGGATCGTCTTGTGCGGATGGATTTACTATATCATTGGCACCGATCACTAGGACTATGTCTGTATCTGGCAGGTCTTCATTAATTTCATCCATCTCTTGTACTATGTCATAAGAGACATTCGCTTCTGCTAACAAAACATTCATATGCCCAGGCAACCTTCCTGCTACAGGGTGTATAGCAAACCTGACTAGCTTACCCTCTGCCAGCAAATGATCTACCATTGCATGTATAGGATACTGCGCTTTGGCAACTGCCATACCATATCCAGGCACGATCACCACACTTTCGGCATCCTTTAGCATCTGAGCTACTTCAGCATGATCCGCAGCAGTTACGTCGCCCGTCACTTCCATCGCCTCACCAGTCGGAGCTGCTCCAAAACCACCAAAAATTACAGACCAAAATGATCTATTCATTGCCTCACACATAATAATGGATAATATGGCTCCAGAACTCCCAACAAGAGCACCCGTGACTATGAGTAAATCATTTCCTAACATGAACCCTGCTGCTGCAGCTGCCCATCCAGAATAAGAATTGAGCATAGACACAACCACCGGCATATCTGCACCTCCTATTGCCATGACTAGCATAACACCTATAAATAACGCTATAGCGGTCATGAGATATAATGCATACATTCCTTCATTCCCAATCCCTTGAACGAAAAAATAACACAAAACTATAGCCCCAATTACTAATGATATATTCACTAAATGCCGCCCAGGATAGAGCAACGGTTTACTTCCAATTTTACCATCGAGCTTACCCCAGGCCACTATGGATCCAGTAAATGTAATTGCTCCAATAAAAACACCTATAAAAATTTCGATCAAGTGAATCGTACGATCTGCACCTATCAAGGATTGGGTCTCAGGGTCCAAATAAGATCCATACCCAACTAGAACTGCCGCCAATCCAACAAAGCTGTGAAGTATGGCAACCAACTGAGGCATAGAAGTCATCTCTACCTTGCGTGCTACCAAGATGCCCACCAAGGCTCCCACCACAATAGCCGCTATAATATAGGCATGACCTTCTATTCCTTCGCCAAAGATCGTCGAAAGCACAGCTATGATCATACCAATGATACCAAACCATACCCCTCTTCTGGCTGATTCCTGAGATGATAGTCCACCTAGACTTAGTATAAAAAGAATACTAGCTAAAAGGTATGACGCTAATTGTAATTGTGATGATATCATTAGTTGATATTAATTATTAATTGATGGATGGTAATGAGAAACCTTGCGACTGTTTAGAAATTAAGATTTTACTTTTTTCGAAACATCTTGAGCATTCGATTAGTGACAAAAAAGCCACCTGCAATATTGATCATTGCTACCAGAATCGCTATTAAAGCAACAATAGTCATAGGCGATGTCAAATCATGTTCAGTTAGCAATAATCCACCTATGATGATGATTCCGCTTATTGCATTAGTTACTGCCATCAGTGGCGTATGCAAAGAGTGCGACACATTCCATATCACCTGCCATCCTATAAATACTGATAAAACAAAAACTGTGAAATGGCCCATAAACTCTTTGGGAGCATAAAGTCCTAAAAAGTATAACAGTGCCCCCATAAAAACTAAAGAAATCACTGTACTATAGGATCTCGAATTTGATTTATCCACTTTGGTCGCATTCGTATTGCTTTCTGAAGTTGTTGATTTAACTTTTTGCGGACTCACAGGAAGAGGCTCTGGTGGCCAATTTACATCACCATTATAGGTGACCATAGCGCGCTTGATCACATCATCATCCATATCGATCTTCCAATCGTCGGACTTACCCATGTCATCTAATAAATGACATAGATTATTCCCATATAATTGGCTAGCTTGAGAAGGCAATTGATCCAGTTTACCAATAATAGTTACTCCGTTTTCAGTTGTATATGTTTCTCCGTCTTTGGTCTCTGTGCAATTTCCTCCGCTAGATGCCGCTAGATCTACTATGACTGATCCAGATTTCATAGCCGCTACGTGATACTCAAGCCATAACTTCGGAGCATTCCTACCGGGAATCTGGGCCGTCGTAATTACGATATCTACTTCACTAGCCTGCTCGCTAAACAATTTCATCTCTGCATCAATAAATGCTTGACTCATCACTTTACTATATCCAGATGATGTAGATCCATCCTCAATTATATTTACCGTGAGAAACTTAGCTCCCATACTCTGTATCTGCTCTTCTACTTCCATCCTCGTATCGAACGCTCTGACAATCGCCCCTAGAGATTTGGCAGTACCTATAGCTGCTAAGCCTGCGACTCCCGCTCCGATCACCAATACTTTTGCTGGTTCCACTTTACCTGCAGCTGTGATCTGGCCATTGAAAAACCTTCCAAAATGATTCGCACTTTCGATGACAGACCTATATCCTGCAATATTGGCCATAGAAGACAACACATCCATTTTTTGGGCTCGAGATATTCGAGGTATAGCGTCCATCGCTATCGCATTTACACCTTTAGTTGCTAGTTTTTGTAAGAGCTCAGGATTTTGTCCTGGAGCAAGGTAACTTAGGCTTACTTGGCCAGAATGCATCATTTCAATTTCATGATCGCTGACAGCTTGTACTTTGAGTATAATATCTGCTTGATCATACACAGCTTGAGCGCTCTCTAATATCGTCGCTCCGCTAGAGCTGTACTCAGCATCAGCGTAATTAGCTTTAATACCAGCTCCGCTTTGAATATATACTTCAAAGCCTTGCTTTTTGATTAGTCTGATTACGGTTTTTGGTGTTGCACCTACCCTTTGCTCTCCTGCGGCAATTTCACTTGGAATCCCTACTTTCATATAAAATTGGTGTATTATCTTGAATTCAAAAATAACCTTTTGAATTGCAATAACAAGGAAGTTTAAAAATTCAATCCTAAAGAAAAAAGCAACAGAACATTATTTCAATACTAGGGAAATAACAATTAATTACAGAACTATGTATGCACTTGATGGTGTATTCACTTTCTCCAATTAATCAATCTTCGGAATTCAGAAATTCAGAATGCTACATTTTGAACAATATAGGTTTACAATCGCATTCCAAACCCCATTTTTCGGCCGCTGCATCCAAGCCGAAATACCAATAATTAGAATTTTCAGAGAAAGAATTTTCCAAGAAGATTAAATGGCTAGTTATTATGACAGAAGAAAATCCAATTAGAAAAACACCAAGCAGATTATACAGGACAATAATGTTTTTTGATTTCACTTTTGACTTAGATAGAATTCTGAACGCTTGATTCCTGATAAAGAAAATCAGAACACTCCAAAGTAGAACATTCAATATCAATCCCAAAATAGAATAATTGAATTCTAATGAAGAAGCTAAAGATTGTCTCATAAAAACAAATGGACTTCCATAATATTGTGAAAATAATTCCGACCCAACACAATCATACTCCACGCCAAAAGCTAAAGACAATACCATGCCTAATGCTATATATACAATTATATTATTTCTTAATAGTGGATTATCGTTTTTTGTCTCCGATAACTTCATACCAAGCAAACTAGAAGAATCGTGATATAATTTTTTCAGCAATCTGTACTGCATTAGTGGCCGCTCCTTTACGTAGATTATCAGAAACGATCCAAAGATTGAGACCATTCTCTACCGAATCATCTCTACGGATCCTACCTACAAATACGTCATCTTTATGATGGGCATGCAATGGTGTAGGATAATAATTGTTGGCTAAATCATCCATTACTACTACTCCTGGTGTCGCGGCTAATAAAGTCCTAATATCATTGATCTCAAAAGTGGTATTGAGTTCTACATTTACAGATTCTGAATGGCCTCCATTTACAGGAACTCTCACAGCTGTAGCTGTAATCTTAATATGTTCATCAGATAATATTTTTTGCGTTTCGTTTACCAATTTCATTTCTTCTTTGGTGTAATCATTATCTAAAAACACATCACAGTGAGGGATACAATTGGCAAAAATCGGATGCGGATACGCACGATCTTCCCCCTTAGCTTCTTTATTATCACGCTCGGTATTGTATTGACGAACTGCTACAGACCCTGTTCCAGAGTATGATTGATAAGTCGAAATTACTAATCTGTTCAAACCATATTTGCGATGAATACCAGACAAGGCTAGTACCATCTGAATCGTAGAACAATTAGGATTGGCAATAATTTTATCTTCTTTGGTAAGCTGATCACCATTAATCTCAGGTACTATTAGTTTTTTGGTCGGATCCATTCTCCAAGCAGAACTATTGTCGATAACGTAGCAACCGATTTCAGCAAATTTTGGAGCCCACTCCAATGATACCGATCCTCCCGCCGAAAATATTGCAATATCTGGCTTCGCTTCTACAGCCTCCTTATTAGTAATGAGGGTATATTCCTTCCCTTCCCACGACAACTTTTTACCTGCAGATCTTTGTGATGCCACTAACAACCATTCATCTGCATGGATTTTTCTCTCGGTCAACACTTGTTGCATTACTTGTCCGACGAGCCCTGTAGCTCCTACTATTGCTATCTTCATGGATTATATTTATAGACTATTTATATTGACATTTGCTCATACAAATTTACTTTGTATTAATGTAATTATAGTAGATTTAACGACCATTTGAATATATAAAGCTATCATGCGTACGCTAACCACAATTATTCGTCTTTTTCTTTTGATATCATTCGTCGCTTGTACTCAAAGTATAAGTGCTCAATTAATTGATGATTTCGCTGACGGCGACTTTACTAATGGACCTACATGGACTGGTGATACTGGTGATTTTGTAGTGAATGTAGATGGCGAATTGCAGCTTATGGCACCAGAAGCTGGAGAATCATCACTCTTTACAACGTTGACATTTCCTGATACAATACAACTGGACATGACATTCAGATTAGAGATGTCTCCTTCTTCAAGTAATTTTGGATTGATTTATCTTGGATTAGACAATGAAGATCCGACAGTAGCTAATGGTTACTATCTACAAATTGGTGAATCTGGAAGTAATGATGCTATAAAACTTTATAGACTAGATAGCGGTACAGAGACTTTACTTGCAACTGCCAGTGATGGAGCTATTGCTTCCGATCCTGCTCAAGCTAGAATTGAAGTCACTATATATCCTGATGGTCTCTGGAGCTTTAGCACAGATTATGAACTTACAGGAGTTAGTGAATTGGAGTTCGAAGTAATGGATGACACCTACAGTTTTTCTTCGCTCAACACTTTTGGTTTCTATTGCAAATACACAGAGACTAGAAAGGAAAATTTCTTCTATGACGATATAAGCATTCTGAAATTTGAAGAGGATAAAGAAGGACCTATTCTATCCAACCTATCTGTAACAGGAGAAAAAACGATACTTCTTTCATTCAATGAAATATTAGACGTCGCAAATGCTCAAAATACAGCTAACTATGTAGTGGATCAAGGATTTGGATCTCCAAGCAATGCGATAGCTGACGGTGTAAAAGTATTTCTAACTTTTGACGATTCATTTGTATCCGGTACACCTTATCAGCTAGCAATAATGAACATATCGGATGAAAACAGTAACATAATAACACCAATTGCGGAGCCTTTTGTGGTAACGGTGTCTCCAAGTGTCGGCGATTTAGCAATTAGTGAAATACTTTCGGACCCTTTTAGTGGCGGTTCGGACTTTATCGAAATTTTTAATACTTCTGATAAATTCCTCAATCTAAATGGCCTGATCATATCCAATATAGACAAGGCAGAATCTAAGATTATAACTCTAGATATAGAGCTTTTACCAGGTGAATATCTCTGCTTCACCGAGGATAAGGATTTTTTAGTCACTATCTACCCTTCACATGATGTCGATCAAGTCATCGAAGTTGATTTGCCATCATTCAATAATGACTCTGGAAATGTAAGTATAAGTCACTCAAATGCAAGCACAGACTATATAGATCAATTTGATTATAATGAAGATCTACATTTCCAACTTCTAGATGACACTGAAGGTGTAAGCCTAGAGAGAATAAGCTTTTCAGCGGATACGCAGTCCAACGATAACTGGCATTCTGCATCTATTTCGGCAGGATCTGCCACTCCCGGAATAGCTAATTCCAATCTACTACCAGCGATAATATCAGATGATGAATTTGAGCTTATAGAAAAGGTTTTTTCGCCTAATGCCGATGGCGATAATGACTTTTTGATTATTAGTTATAAGCTAGACAAACCTGGTTTTGTGGCCAATATAAAAGTATTTGATGATGAAGGATTTGAGATCACTCAAGTGGCATCTAATAGTCTTCTTGCAACCGAAGGATTAATCACCTGGAATGGTACTTCAATGGATGGAAACATATCGCAAATTGGCTTATATATTATAGTAGCTGAGCTATTTCATCCTGATGGTGAAGTCAAAAACTTTAAGAAAGTATGTGTTTTGGCTGATTTCATTGAATAAATTACGTTATTTTTACAACTATAGAGTTAAAGATCCTCCGCACAGCACTAACTCTTGGTAGAAAACTATTTTAGGAATGAAGCGTAAAGGACAACATCTAGCAGGTCAATACATCATCTCCGCAGCTGTGGTACTCATAGCTGTGCTAGCGGTATTTTTCCCAGAAAACATTTTAGGTGTACAGATTCTGGATTACAATGTACATATAATGGTAGGAATGCTTCTACTAGGTTTTGGAGCCCTTGCCTTAAATTATTCTAAATTAATGACTACGAGCTTGGCTGCTTGTATGGTGATGTGCATATTCCTCAAGAATGAATCGAACGATACAATGATAATGCCCTCTGCAAATACGGAGGCAAGATTATCAGTTGCACATTTCAACGTGAGTAACATTCAGGATTTAGATCATCTAACCAATACACTAGATGAATTAGATGTAGACTTACTTTCATTTCAAGAATTAACTCCGGATTGGAACTATATACTTCAAGATCATCTGAAGGCCAACTATCCTTACAATATGTCAATAGTAAGAATTGATCCTTATGGTATGGCTATGTATAGCAAGAAGAGTTTTACATCTATGGATACATTCATGCATAATAATAAACCCAACTTACAAGCCGAACTGCTTATAGATGGCAAAAGCATATCTGTATTTGGATCTTATCTTGAACCTGAGATTACGAAGACCTCTACCATTCAAACTAGAGAACACCTTGATATGATAAGCTATCGCATTAGAGATTTGAAATCTCCAGTGATTGCTTTGGGTGACTATAATATGGTTTACTGGGCCAATGCCATCTCTAGATTTCGAGCTAAGGCTCAAGTGATTCATAGTCGTAGAGATGTATCTGAGGATGGACTTAAGCCTCCTTATGATCATATATTTTTTACAACTGATATGGAATGTACCAAATTTGAAAACATCAATGATCTACAAGAAAATCATATAGGTATTCTTGGTGTATATCAAATTAAATCAGAAGACAACACTAATGAAAGCCAACCGACTGCTCTATCGAGTTTAAGTTTCAAGGAATGACGTTTGTATTAGTGATGCAATACTAATCCAGTTTACTATCTTTCGGCATGTTACAATACAGCATTAAATCTTTTAATGACCTTACATTAGATCAACTTTACCGTATCATGATACTTAGGCAAGAAGTATTTGTAGTGGAACAAGACTGCCCATACTTAGACGCTGATGGTAAAGATCAAGAAAGCCATCATGTAATGGGTACTGATTCTGAGGGGAGAATACAATCTTATGCGCGACTGGTGCCTAAAGAAATCTCCTACCCTAAATACAATTCTATTGGAAGGGTCATTACATCCAAAGATTATAGAGGTAAAGGAGAAGGTAAAAAACTGATGCAGGTAAGTATCGACGGAATAAAGCAACTTTATCCTAATGGGACTACTAAAATATCAGCTCAGGTCTATGCACTTCCTTTCTATAGGTCATTGGGATTTGAAGAGTTAGATGATGCAAGATATGATGAAGATGGCATCCCACATGCTGCTATGATTCTCAATTAGATATCAATATCATCAAAAAGAAAAACATGAAAAACTTAATAATTCTAACATTAGTGACATTCATTGCCATCTCCTGTAAATCCGATAACGATCCTTTGAATTCTGAAACCACACAAGCAAGTAGGTCAACATCACAGGATCCTTTAGTTATTAATACAATGAAATTGTTGCAAGGCACCTGGAATAGTCGAGATGAAAAAAACGTTTCTATTACATTCAAAGATAATACTAGAGTAGAAAAAAGGGATGGGAATACTCTTGGCAAAATGAGATATTTTCAGATTGCAGATCAATGTAATAATGCTACCGTGAAAAACGAAAAAATTGTTAGAGTAAGGTCAAGATTTATTTCAATGCTTGATATCGATATGTGCTATTTCATAAAACGCATCTCCAAAAAAGAATTGGTATTGACTTATATGGGCCGAAAAGGTGACCTCCGTTATGTAAAAGAGCATACTCCTTCTAAATAGGAATCTCATTTGGTCCGTTGAATAATTACTAAAAATCATTTCTTAGCATCTATTAGAATTTAAGAATTTGAAATATTTTCTTGTTAGTGCAAAGGATATCTATTCTTATGCCTACTAACATTATATACATCAATGTGAAACAGCATCATAGTACCATTAGATATATCAAAGCTTATTGAAAATGATCCTGCAGAAGTTAAACTTTTTGCTAGATTGGCGGCTTCATGGATCTACAATGCAACTTTTAGTTACGTTCAAAACAAAGAGGACGCAGAAGAAATCGTACAAGACACTCTAATATCTGCATTATCCGGGCTCAATAGATTTAAGAATGAAGCCACTCTAAAAACCTGGGTATACAGTATTGCTCTCAATAAATCGAAAGATTTCTTGAAGTATAAGTCTAGGAAAAAAAGGTCCGGCAAAATTATTTCTATTAATAAAAATAGTAATTCCGATCGTGCGCAATATTATGAGCCTGCAAACTTTATTCATCCTGGTATCGAACTAGAAAGCAAAGAGCAAATGTCTATTTTATTTAATGCCATCAATCAGCTTCCAGACAATCAAAAATCTGCTCTTGTTTTGGCCAAGTTGGATAAGATGCCACAAAAAGAAATTGCAGAAATAATGGCTGTTTCCCTAAAAGCCGTAGAAAGCTTACTTACTAGGGCTAAAGCAAATCTTAGAAAGCATCTAGAAACAGAAGGAATAATAGTTTTAAAAAAAACGAATAGACATGGAAAATCATAATAAACCAGAGCTATATATCAACAGTCTCGACAATAGTCGAAAAGCAGAGCCATCAGAAGAATTTCTACTGAGAATGGAACAACTCGCTTTGCGTTACATTACTGTTGTTGATAAAATATCGCTTCGTGCTATATTGGGTATAGCGGCAACGTTTTTATTATTACTCATTGTCAATGTAATGATTATGAAAAAGTCTACTGTTTCTTCTAATACACAATCATCTGGTGAAATGCATTCATCTTCTTATGATCTCATTCCTACAAAATCACTATACAATGAATAAAATTAAAATGCTCAGTATTCTAGTAGGACTACTCGTTTTACTAAATATAATAGTACTCAGCTTCTTACTCATAGGAAAGAAGCACAATGGTCCTGGACCCAACAAACACAATCCAGAAAGACATGGCAACCATATTAAAGAAAGATTTGATTTTGATGATTCTCAAGTAAAAATGTTTGAAATCAGTAAGTCCAAACATATGGAGCTTACTAAAGATCTATCATCTACACTAAAAGAAGCTTCACTAGCTTACTATAATGAAGAATCTGAAAATACAAATAAAGACAGCCTTTACTCCGATGTCATGTCTATTACACAGAAGATATATGAAGCGAATGATACTCACTTTGATGAAGTGAGGAAAATATGTACTGCCGAGCAACTTCCTGCTATGAATGATTTTATAAAAGGCTTACTGAATAGAAAAGGACCAAGAAGAAGCAAAAAAGGCCGAAGAAAATAATACAGATTACATTACCTAATCCTTCATGAAATACTCCTATAAATTTAATTGCTCGCTACCTACGCTTGACTATGTCATATATAGTATTGTTTAGTGTAGCAAATGAGTGATATAAAGATTCACTGTATATTCTTTACTTTCAATAGGTCTAAAATCTACGACCCACAATTCTTATAAGACGTCAAGTAATTAAATCTATATAATGTAAATCTATCCATCTTTAAAACTGCTCTATCTACTCGATTTTAAATTAGCTTTACAAAAAGAAGCCAAGTCCCACTGAAGGAACTTGGCTCAATTCTTTTTCAAAACTCATCACAGCTTCGAATTTTATAAAAATTAACTACTTATTTCACTGTTTTCATCACTTAGAGAAGTGAAACTTTACCCGTACTTACATCATACATAGAACCGACAATATCTATTTCACCATTGTCAAACATCTCCTTAAGCACTTCACTTTTCTCTTTGATTTGAGCCACTGCAATCTCAACGTTCTTTGCGGATACAGCGTTTACAAATGTTTTGTTTGAAGAATTCCTTTCCTCTCCTTCTGGAGTCGATATTGCGTTTACTGCAGGCATAATCTTATCTAACATCTGAGTAAGATTACCCAGCTTAGCATGATCACACGCTCCTTTGACTGCACCACATGATGTATGCCCCATTACCATTATCACCTTAGAGCCTGCCAATTTACATGCAAACTCTAAACTTCCTAGTATGTCTTCGTTTATGAAATTACCAGCAATACGGGCATTGAATATATCCCCAATTCCTTGATCAAAAATGACCTCAGTAGGAATACGACTATCTATACAACTTAAAACTGCAGCAAAAGGATATTGACCAGTAGCGGTATCAGTTACTTGTTCTAGTAGATCTCTTTGGATCGGTTGCTTATTTAAAAATCTTTGGTTGCCTTCCATAAGCCCTTCTACAGATGACTTTAAAGTCATAGAAGCTTGGGTTTCTTTAGTATGTGCTTTCATCTTTAGTATTCTTTTGTTCTTTAATAATTTAATCTAAGTAGTTTATTTTTCTTGCATGGCCAATTCAACGTCGCTAATCTTAGGTCTAAGATTGAAAAAATTAATGTAACTATCTGGGTTTTCTACTATTCCTCGTTCGGATATAAGTTGAATATCGATGTTTTTGTTGCGCGCTTTCTCAGAAAAATTTTCTAATATTTCTATGATATCGAAATCCAGATACCTAGTTTTTCTAACGTCGAGTTCAAGATAGCTATTTTCTGGAAGTGCATCTAATTCTTTGAGTATTGCACCTTTATTGAAAAAAGTTACTTCCTCCGCTAGTGTCATTTTGAATCTTATTTTACCATTACTTTGATCTTGGATATGAAGGAAATGTGAATTTTGATAACTCTTGAGTAATATCACCACAATACCTACTAACAAACCAAGTCCAATTCCGATCAATAGATCTGTAAATATAATTCCTAATACAGTTACTATAAAAGGCAAAAATTGCTTCCAACCCAACTTATACATAGTAGCGAACAATCCCGGTTTAGCTAATTTGAAACCAACAATAAGTAGTATGGCCGCTAGAACAGATAAAGGGATCATATTAAGGATACCTGGAATTAAGATCACAGAGATCAGAAGTAATAATCCATGAATGATTGCCGATGCTTTACTCTTTCCTCCTGACTGAATATTAGCCGAACTACGAACGATCACTTGTGTAATAGGTAATCCTCCAATCAATCCTGATAAAATGTTACCTGTACCTTGCGCCAGCAACTCTCTATTAGTCGGTGTTACTCTTTTGTCCGGATCTAACTTATCCGTCGCTTCTACACATAATAAGGTCTCCAAACTTGCTACAAGCGCTATAGTGAACGCAGTAACCCAAATCGCTGGATTTGTTATTGCACTGAAATTAGGGAAACTAAATTGACCTAAGAAAGAATTAAAATCTGTAGGTACTGGCACTTGAACAAGATGATCAGCAGATATACCTAAAGTCTCTGAAGAGCCCATTGTCAAGAAATATACTATTCCTAATACAACAGCTACTAAAGGCCCTTGAATAATCTTGAATATTTTTCCTTTTTTAGATAATACCTTATCCCAAAGTAATAATATCGCTAATCCTACTAGAGCTATTAAAGTCGAACCCATATTAATGTTATCAAACATATAGCCTAACTCAGAAAATGTATTATGACCATCTACTTGATTAAAAGCAAAATCACCCTCTGGATCCGCATCGTAACCAAAGAAATGGGGTATTTGCTTAAGTATAATGATTATACCTATACCAGTAAGCATCCCTTTAATAACAGAAGATGGAAAGTAATACCCTATCACACCCGCTTTGAGTATACCGAAAACAATCTGAATTACACCGCCTAAAACAACTGCTAAAAGAAAATTTTCAAAGCCTCCAAGGCTTCCAATCGCAGTCAAAACTATAGCTGCAAGACCCGCTGCTGGCCCACTAACACCGATCTGAGAACCACTCAAACCACCTACTACTATTCCTCCAATAATACCTGCTATCAATCCTGAAAACAAAGGAGCTCCACTTGCTAGAGCTATACCCAAACAAAGTGGTAGGGCCACAAAGAAAACAACAATACTCGACGGAACATCATTTTTTATATTTGCCAAAATAGAATTATTATTTGTACTCATATCTTATTTTTTTTATTTCTAATTGTATTCAAAGTATTCTAAAAATTAACAAAGCCAATTAAATTAATTTGATCTCTGTTGCTCGCTGATAAAAACTGATTCATATAACCTAGTTCTACTTTTATTTTATCAGATAATTTGTAACCCAGACCACCATATAATCTATGCCTATCAAAAGCATTTTGTCTGGTATTGATAAATATTTCATTGTATGACGATAAATAAACTGATTCAGTTAATGGATAAGAGAGGCCTAAAAAGTACCGGAATCTCATTTTAAAATCATCCTCAACAAAGCGCTGTTCAAATCTATATCTATGCTGAACACCAACTTTTCCAATTACTTGCTTAGTAATAAATTGTTGGAATATTCTATGTTCATTGACTACTACCTTTTCTTCTGCTGCCGCATAGTTTTCACTTCTGATAAAACCATATCCAAAGAGTAAATTATTATTACCGTCTGTTAGATTTTTGCCTATCCCAGTACGTAGAAGAAGCTGCTCGAGATCACCAATAGCATCATAATTACGATACTGGATTTCATGATGAATATTCCATTGACTATCCATTTTCTTATTACCTATATAGATTAACCAATTCCCAAGATTACTATCTTGCGCGAACGTGGTAAACGGCATAAAAAAAGCGAGTATGAGTATGTACTTATACATGATGTTGTTGTTAATTATAATATATGAAACCAAACCCTCAAGAATGATAGGTTGACTTGACTTGAATAAATTATTGAAATTGGCTCTAAAGGATCAATGAATAATTCCTTAGAAGTACTCATCAGCCATAACTATCATAGAACTAAATGCATCAGTATAGTGAAACTAGACCCTCTACGCTACACACCAAATAAGACGTGATTCAAATAGAAAATGAAACTCAACTCAGATCTTGAATGAACTAAACGATATCCGGTGGTGGAGAATGAATTTCTCTACGTGACTGAGATAACAGAGTATTATAGGAACATGGTAGCTCCGTAACTTTCGATGATGTGGCGATGGAAAGTATTTCAATATCTTCAAAGAGTTTATCCTCTTCTACGTTATCTTCATTACTCTCTTCACTATTTTCGCTTTCATTAGATTCATCACTAGGCATCTCATATTCGGATGATATTCCTACTTCCCAAGTAACTATAGGAGTGACCACCTCACTAAAGAGGATTGCTGTCAAGAACGTGAAGAAAAATAATAATCGCATAGTATTTAATGTTTCCAATGCAAATATAAATAACTTTTAGATATAATAGTTTTACTATCACAGATAAAAGTTTAAAAATATTACTAAATTGTATCACTTTCGCAACATAAAATAACTTTAGATTGATAACAGGCATCAAATTTTCTCTTAACGACAGTCTTTATAGTCGTGATCCTCAGGACACAGAATTGGGTCAAAGAATACTAAAACACAGTATTATACTTATAGATGATATTGGATTAGAGAACTTTACATTCAAGAAATTAGCCCTCGAAATAGAGTCTACAGAAGCTTCGATGTATCGATACTTTGAAAATAAGCATCAATTACTGCTTTTCCTGACATCTTGGTATTGGCAGTGGGTGGAGTATCTTATCAGTATTCATACTCTCAACATCGAAGATCCAGGGCACAGATTAAAGATCATCTTAAAGTCTATTATCAATGCGACCTCTGAAAACGCACTTACAGAATATATCAATGAGAACTTGTTGCATAACATTATCATCAATGAAGGTTCTAAAGCCTATCACACTCATGATGTTGATGAAGAAAACAAACATGGCATATTTTCTAGTTACAAGGAACTGAACGAGGTAATCGCTCAAGCAATACTGGCACTTAATTCTAATTTTCCTTATCCACACAGTTTGGCAAGTAACATCTTGGAGATGGCTAACAATCAGGTCTACTTTGCCCAACATTTGCCTAGGTTAACGGACATCAAAGTACCTAAGGGTGACCTTAGTCAATTAGAGGCAATGATGGAATACTTTGTGATGAAATTAGTCAAGGATTAGAATCGGTTAAGAGTAATCTCTTTTAATTATATGCTATTTCTTAAGTTCATCTATGTACTTCGCTACAGCTATAATCTCTTCATTTTTGATCGTTCCTTTAAAGGGCGTCATTGTTCCTTTACCAAAATAGATTTGTGCCACTCTTTGCTCCAATGAAGTCTTAGATTTTGATAAATCTTTAGACCCATTTATTTTCATATTTCCTTTACGTCCATGACAGATTGCACAATAGTTTTTAAACATCTTCTTTGCATCTACGGCTTTTACTGCATCCGTGTCAGTAGAGGCAATTAATTTTTTCGCAACTGCGATTTGTTCCTTATCGTGACCTTCTTCTTGAGACTCTACTTCTGACGAAGCCACTCTTGTCGCTTTACGTTCTGGGGTCTGACCGTTCTTTTTTACTGATTGGTCTCCACAGCCTATAAAGATGATTCCTACAAATAGTATTGCGATGATATTGTGTATTGATTTCATATTCATAATTATATTGCGCTTTAGTAAAGGTTCTAAATTTTGCATTTTTATTCAACCTTATTAATATAGACTAATAGATTGTGTAGTAGCTTGATTTAAAAACACTTAAATATAGTAGTTGTATTCATCAATTACACAATTGAAACCGCAGATATTAAGATTAACCGTTACTACTGATTGAATTGTGTGCTAGGTACACCTAGCACCCCTGAAACTTCCTTAAACAACGATCCTGAAGGTGGTAGGTTAACCCCGTTGCGCAGCAATCAGATCTTCGCTGCCAGGAGCAATATACAGGTTAACTAAATGAGAACTACCAAAGGCAGTTATATTATAGGCAATCACATCAATACAAAATTCGATTGCAATAGATTGGCGGTAAATTACCTAACTACCTTATACTTTTTGCTCATATAGCGCATATATACTATACCCATCAATGTCGGTAAAGTCCAAGGCAGAATCATCCATTGGGCGTCAAGATGCAGTACACCCATCAAAAATCTACTCCCTCCAAAAGCAAAAAAAGCTGTATAGGCGGCTATACCTGAAATAATTGTACCTTGAATATGCATTTTCAATTTGGTTTCTTTATTGGTCGCCTGCTCCTTAGTCATCATTATATCTCGTATTGCTGGGATGCCCAAGAGGCCAAAGAAAGTCATCACTCCTCCCATGTCTCGAAAATTGTATTTGATAGCTCCGAGTAAAAACATAGCTATAGAAGATAAGAATATCAGAATCGAAAATATCTTTCTAACTCGGAAATAAGTATCTGTCCAAACCTTATCTTGGTTAAGTATCTCATACGAATACCATAGTGGATATGACGTAATGACTGTCAAATAACCTAAAAAGGCAGCTGCTACACAATTGCCCATAATCAGGTTGTTAATACATAATAAGAATGCAGTCACCAACACCATCCACATACAGTAATAATAGTATCGACCTACTTTGCGATGGAGTGGACTCCCTTTCTTTACGCCTACAGGTATCCAGAAGAGTATGAGACTTAGTGTCCCAACAGGAATATGAATCATCAGTAGGACTTTATGAATAGTTTCGAACATGGTTTGAATGGTTTATTGTTATTCTGATAATTCAAACATAAGATACCTTACAGAAGTAAGAATAGTCGAAGTGACGACTATCCAATAATGGGATCAATGGCAAGCCGAAAGTGACTACTCGCAAGGGCTTGGGACGAATGACATGATGGAATTGGGGATAAAAAGGTGATGAATTATAGTTTAATTGAAGTAACAACTAGTTAAAGCGGGTGTTGGACAATAGAAAATTTCATTTTGGAGTGCTTGGGGATCGGAGTACATGTGTTTTTTCTGCTCATGGGTTTCGGAGTACATGTGTTTTTTCTGCGAAAAAGCCACATTGCCACTCCGACTTCGCGCGTTTGCTATGCAAGCCACGCTTGTATAAAACACTTATCTAAATACAGAAACAAAACTCCTAGATACAGGAATCTTCTTATCGAAACCCTCCAAATCAAGTAATAATCCTTGTGCATTGCCACTCACAGAAAGTACATTATCTCGATTGACCAAAAAGGATCTGTGGCACTTCACTACACTGGTATTTTCAAGCTCGGTTTGCATGGACTTCAACGTAGCTCTTTGCATAGATTCTTGCGTATTTCCGCTAGCATCAATATATCCCACTTTGATATAGTTTTGATATGATTCGATATAGCCAATACTGTAAACTGGAATATCTCCTAGAGCTCTTTGTTGGTCTTGATTTTTTTGATTTTTTTGCGCTGAATGTGAATTGATATTGGTAGCAATCTCCTGATATATTCTTTCTTGACGAAGCATAGAAATAGATCCAAGGACCACAGTAGGAAATACTCCAATGGCAAAAGTAGCATAGATCATATTGGGTAAGAATCGCCAATCTAAATTACCATGAAGCCAACGACCAAATAAAAAATTAGCGATGCTTATCGTCAAAATAAGGCCAATAGTCTGTAATACCCATTTCCAAAAAGTAAAGGTTTGTAAATTATCGTACAACTTAAAGACCTTTACCATCATTATTTCATAAACTATAGAAGACGCAAGAGTCGTAGCGCCAAAGCCTAGGGATATTAAAAATTTCCCTTCACGTACATTGGATAGACCAAAAGGCTCAAATACATAAAGGAAAAATGTGACAAACAAAGCGACTATAATTGCGACCAATAATCGATTCCTCCATTTTTCCGTTTGTGGAAATGGACGTTGAATAAAAGATTTTATCTGATGTATGATACTCATAAACCATAAAGATAAAAGATAAGCAGTCACGCAGCGATGCTTGCAAATAAATAATTTTACTTCATGCCCATATATCCTCCAGAGACATTGGTCAGATCTGTAAATCCTTGTTTTTTCATAATCTTACAAGCTTTTGCACTACGCATTCCACTCAGGCAATAGACGATATAAGGTTTTGACTTATCGAGACTTGCAATATCCTTTTTAAACATAATAGACGTAACATTCGCTTCGATGGCTCCATCTAGTTTACCCTTAGCAATCTCAGAAGGTGTTCGCACATCTATAAACGTCGATTCATTACTCGCATGGACCGCTAACGCTTCTGCAGCCGTTATTTTTTTGATATTAGAATTTCGATTCTTTATCATTCTATAGATCAAGAGTATTGCACCAGATGCTAATAATATATACGTTACCATTTGTTTTGTAATTTTGAATGAAATTAAATACCCTATTGGAGTACATTTGTTTTTGAGCTCATGGGGGATCGGAGTCCATGTTATCCGAGTCCATGTGGATCGGAGTCCATGTGGATCGGAGTCCATGTGTTTTTTCTCCGAAAAAGCCACATTCCCACTCCGACTTCGCGCGTTTGCTATTCAAGCCACGCTTGGCCACATTGCCACTCCGACTTCGCGCGTTTGCTTTGCTATGATTCCATAAATTCTAGAAAATTGACTTTATGTCGTGATTGTGTGATGAGATTATTTTTCTCCAATTTTTTCATCAATCTTGATATCACTACCCTAGACGAATGCAAATCATTGGCGATCTCTTGATGCGAAATATCGAGCGTCGCACACTTCGTAATCCACGCTTTATCTCTCAGATATTTTTCCAATCTCTGTTCTAGACTATTGAATACAATATTATCTATTGCCGATATCATTTCATTGAGTCTAGAGTTATAGCTTTCTAAAACAAAACTCCTCCATGACTTATATTTGACCATCCACTGCTCCATCAATCCAACTGGTACAAATAGTACTTCTGCATTGGTTTCTGCGGTAGCTCTTACTGTAGACTTTGCTGCACTGGTACAACAATTGAGAGTCACTGCACAGGTGTCACCTAGTTCCAAATAGTATAAAAGTAATTCTGCACCCTCTTTATCTTCGGTCATAATCTTAATCGATCCAGATACGACTAATGGCATATGAGTAATCACATCTCCAATATCTACTAATACTTCATCTTCTTTGAAATTTCGCAATTTACCGTTAGCACAAATTTCATTAATCAACTCATCTTCGAAGAGATAAGAAAATTTCTCATACAGATGGTTGTAGCAAGTTATATCAAATGGGATAAAATTCATACTGTAATGTATAGGTTAAAAGTGGATCAAATTAAAAGAGAAATACTCTAGCTGTAAAGGTAAATTACTAAAGTCGTATTAACTTAAGTAATTACAAATCAAATGAACTTTACTCTTCTAAATCAAGTACATACCACTCGATCGCTTCCACGTCAATATTTTGACGGCGCCCTTCTTCTTTGGGTGCATAATATTTAGCTAAGTAATCTAAAATGACAGGTTCACTTTTTCCTAGATCTCCGAGATTTTGAGTTTTCTGCATCCATCTAATCATCTGCTTCCACCCTTCTCTGGTCGCTTTATTTTGAGTAATCAGTTTGGAGGAATGACAAGAAGTACAAGCTCCTATAATCACTTGTAGATTAGGATCCGCGTGTAATCCAGATCTTAGGTGTATTCCATTGACCGTCTTATTCCAATCGTCTTCATCTGATGTACTACTTCGTTTATTTATATCACCGATAGGAAGTGGCTTGCGATTGATCCATTCATTGATATCATCTTCCAAAAGGAGATATCCAAATGCCATTATAATTGCGCATAACGTAAACTTGACCAAACCGATAAACAAATTCCAGTTAGGTACCATCATCTTAGGTGGATTAGATTTTTTATTAGCCATCTACTTTACCTTTACTGCGATTCGGTGACAAGCATTGTTGAGATATCCTTTGGGATTCCATCCAGGAAGAATAATAGGCTGACTATTTCCATCAGAATCTGTGGCCTTTGCCCAGACTTCATAATAGCCAACTTTTGGAATTTCTACTTCGGCCTCAAATCTCTGCCACTGATATTTATTCTTTGCTGGTGATACTTTACAAGCCATCCAATTGACTCCAAAGTCAATACTATAGTCTACAGCGGTAATCTGATCGGCAGATGTCCAAGCATGTCCTTGTATCGGTAGTCGTGTACCTTGTTTAATCAATGCTCCTGTCTTAGGATAGGTGATCAAAGATTTCACTGGCATTCGTTCTATGATACACATATCTTCGTCGACCACTTTGGCTCCTGGTGCTACTGGATCACATGGAATGCGATAAGATTTACCAGACATCTTCTGTCCATCATGTACTTGATCACGTATTACTATCTTACTGAGCCACTTACCAGAACAGGACGCAGGATAGCCTCCAAACACGAGCCGCAAAGGATATCCATTGAGTTGAGGTAGATCTTGACCATTCATAGACCAAGCGATCATACTTTCTGGCTCCAAAGCCTTACTGATCGGTACGCCTCTAGAAATAGGATCTTTATCTGGATCGCCTGATAGATGAGTATCTTCTCCATAATAACCGATATAGACGGCATTGGATTTGATTCCTACATCTGCCAATACATCTTTGAGTAATACTCCTGTCCATGCTGCGCATCCAACCGCTCCGATACTCCATTGATTGCCTTTAGCGGGAGGATTATATTCGCTACGTCCATTACCTCCACACTCAAGTGTGAGATTAAGGGTATGCGTCTTAAATTTTGATTTGAGATCTGCAATGGTATATGCCTTCTTGTTCTTCGCTGATTCACCTTCTATAGATACCGTCCAAATGGATACATCTACTTTATTCGGTGGAATTCCATTATTCCTTACAAAAAACAGATCATTGGGTGTCAGGTCATCATTTAATAAATGCGCTGGCGTTTCAGCATTAATTGGGCGATCATTAAGTACAGTAAGTTCGCTACTCTTACCTGGAAGATCAAACCATTCCGTGATAGCTTCACCAATGATACTATCGCCGCTACTGAGGTTACTGCCATATATTATTGGAGTACCCAGCATCATTGCCAATGAAGCAATGGACGATGATTTAATAAATGTCCTTCGTGATCTACTTTGTTCGGAATCCATAATTTAATTATTATAAGCTCCAATTTAATCAATATTATACTTTGCGCTCTTCATTTATTGTGATCTAGGTTACTTAAGAGATACACTCAAAATTCATTTCTCCAAAAAAACCGTGATAACCAAAAAATGAACCAACGAAAGGGTAATGTAAAGTAGCCGACTAATAGAATGACAACTAAACTGCTATTCACATGATAAAAGTGCTATTCCACTGAAATGCACCTAAAATAAAGTGGAATGGGTGGGGGTGTATCTTCTTTCTCTGTGTCTTGGAATTGTATGAAGCATCTATCTCAATTGCTTTGTAAAAACCAGAAAAAATAACCAATTAAAAACAATACTTATCTCCCCCATGAGCAAGAACACAATATCTACCTTAATTTGATTTTTAAATAATATGGGCAATATAAAATTTAAAGGTCTAGTACACATTTACAAAATGACAATTTTCCATTTGACTTTGTGTATCAACAATTACAAGGTATAAACCACCAATAATATGTGCAGAGTGAGCAACCGCAATTGCGAAACTCGTATTATCAATTTAATTCCCCTATCCCCAGGATGGATATTAAATTAAACTAGTTCTCATGATCCTCATTTACGTAAATGAGGATCTTTTTTTTGTACTCAGGAAAGGAAATATATCCAAGATCAATCGGAAGATCTCGATACTTTAAACAATATCATTATCTAAAAACACGAACCTCTTTTCAGCAAAAAAATTGTCTATACATTTTACCAAATGCATAGACAATTTTTATTTTAGATCTTTTCAATTCATCCCTACTACTCTATCTATCATTAAGTAAATTAACCTTTCATATTACAGTTTTTACAACCTAGACTATCACCATCTGAGACTATCGCAATTTTACTGAAATTCTTATTCGCATATTCTTGCACCCAACCTACATGCGCTCCTATGTTATTTCCATTTAGACCTTGTGCCTTTGCAGCATTGTAAAACGCACCACTATATTCATCTCTACCCCAACAATTAGGACAAGTACCTTCAGGCACCTCTTGCACGCTTGCCAACGTAATTTCTTCTTTTCCTGTCAACATTTTGATGATACTTTCTACGATTTTCATATTCTTATATTTTATTTATTTTCAAATAATACTTCTTCAATTTTATAATCTAATTTAAGTAAGGCGTTATTAGGATCTGATCCAAAGAGTGAATATTGAACTACTCCATGAGCATCCAACAAGATCCAATGTGGTGTGCCACCCGCACCATAGTCTTTAAATGTTTTATCATAATTTTGATCTTGATAAAATGGGTACCTCATAAAAAAATCATCCTTTGCTTTGATGAATTGTGCTGTTTCAAATCCTGTCTGATGAAAATCGGTATGTATTCCGATTACGCTCATTTGGTCTCCCTTTTCAAAGACTACCCTATTAGCATATGGTATCGACCTACCTATACATCCTGGGCATCCAAGACTAAAAAACATAATTAGCAATGGTTTGCCTTGATAACTCCTAATACTAGGTACCTCATCACCAAATATAGCATCCAAAGACCATAAAGGAAGGGGCGTTCCGATTTCTAGGGTGTTCAATTGAGTAATGTTTTCTTGGACAAAAAAATTCACACTTAGATTTGAAGCCAAATGTGAACCATAAAGTTAATCACAATTATTTATTCTAAGGTAGCATTAATATTAAATTGCTGCCTCTTCTAATACTTTTGCTAATGGGAAGTCAATCGCAAAACCAGTTAGGTTATGTATGTAGTTGCTGATGACTTTATCACCCACCACAATTACTACATCAATCATATTTGCCTCAGTATATCCTGCTGCAAAGAATGCATCTTTCGTGGCTTGAGTCGCATTTCCTTTATGGTTAACCACTGATGCTGTAAATTTCACTAATGCATCTAACTTAGAATCAAAGGCGGCAGATCCTGTTCTGAGTTCGAGAATTTGCTCTTCAGAAAATCCATTCATTTTACCTAATGCGGTATGAGCCGATTGGCAATAGTGGCATCCGTTGATTTGACTAGTGACTAGATTTATTACTTCTCTCTCCTTAGCTTTGAGCGTAGTCTTTCTATTCTGTAGCGCTAAATAATCTCCCAAGGCAGTTTCGTTTTTTGCATAGTAAGCATATAGATTGGGTACAAATCCGAGTGCTTTGTTTAGATTGTCAAAAATCGCTTGATTGCCTTCGCTCACTTCGTCTCTTGTAGGTACCGTAAATTGTGTCATAATTTCTATTTATTTGTATTGTTTGTTAATTAGTATTTGTCAACATTATCGCTGACGATTTATTTACAATACAAATATGAACTAGATAGACAAGGCTTCACATAGCAATACTTCCTTTTGACTTGTTGATTTTTCCTGTACCTATAAAAAGGCTAAAATAAATCTATCCTTATATGATAGACTTTTCATTTTCGGAAAATATGTATTGCGGCCAACGATCCTTTAATTGACTATGCTTTTGACAATAAGCTTTAATAAAAATGTTTCTCGTTCAATAGACATTCCTTTTTTATCGCTTGTGGCCATGGTATTCATATTGTGTTTTATGGCTTTATGGATATTGACCCATTTCGCTTTCATACCATTCTTTATTTCATACGATTCCATATTTGAGTGACCCAGTTCTTTGCTGATGTCGCAGGTGTAACAATAAGAAATCATATGTTGAATGTCGTAGTCTGGTTTATACCATGGCCTATATTCTTCGTAAGCTCCGAAGGGTTTTACATTGGTAATATTCTGAGCTCCAGTTTCTTCGCTCAGCTCTCGCATCATTCCTTCGATCTTATCTTCTCCGAGATCTAAGCCTCCACCAGGAAGGCTATAATCTTCATACCGTTCGGTATAGAGTAATAGTATATTCTTATTGTGAAGGGCTATACTTCTAGTGGCTAATCTTTTGAAAATAGATCTATTCTCTAAAGTAGTCACTTCAGGATGATAATGGGTTTTTAAAATCTGCATTTAGGGAAGCCTATATTTTATGCGAAGATAGACAACTAGACTGAATGCAATGAATCCTCATTCTTGTGACTATATCTATATTAATCGGGCCTTGAGAATTCAACCGAAGTGCTTTCATTTACAAATTAATTTCACTTTTGGCCTCTGTTCCCTCTATTTCTTCTTTGTGGTCTAGGAGCTTTTTTCATTTCTTCCTTTGTAATGTAGCCATCACCGTCTGCATCTATTTTATCAAATCTCTCAGCCAATCGACCTCTCACTTCTATCTTAGCTAATCTACCATCATCATTAGCATCCATTTCCTTAAAGACCTTATCTATGTCTAGTTTGCCTCCTTTACGATGACCTTTTTCACCACGAGTTTCTGTAGAGTTATCAGAAACTACAGTTTCCTTAGATGACCCACATGACATCATAGTGCATAATGCCAGTCCTAATATTATTGCTGCGTATTTCATTTTCCTTTTATTTATTGAATTATAAAATTATACATCTACTTGGACTACAAGGTTATTAAAATCCTTCCTAAGGAAATGTTATTGTTTGACTTCTCTTCCTTTTTATGAGCCATCATCTTGCTGACTTTGATGAATACTTTGGTGGATCTGCAAAATATATTTGTTAGAAAACACGCTCTTTTATTCGAAGATATTATGATCTCAATTATACTTTATTATCAAATCACGGTCGAATTAACGACCGTTTAAACCATATATCACAAAATATTGTAATATATAAAGAATATTTAATCACCTTTGCAGATTATTATTTTAACAAGGAATATTAGCTATGAAACAATTTGCAACGATTACGGCCATACTTATCTATGCCATCAGTAATATCAACGCTCAATCTATCTCAGACCGCTCATGGAAATCGGTAAGTAGCAATGATGTTACTTCATCTTCCAATTTGATGGTCAGATCAATGCCTGACGTCTACCAAGCATTCCAATTAGATAATAATGAAATGAGGGTGGCACTATCCGAGGCTACATCTGTAGCCAATAGATCTGAAAGAGGAAAACAAATCTCTTTACCTGCTTTAGGGCAAGGATTTGAAACATTTGAAATATTCGAAAATCAAGTCGTCCATCCGAGTGTCGCTCATCTATATACTATCAAAACATATGAAGGTCGATCTACAACTAGACCTAATGTAACGATTCGTTGTGATGTAAGCGAAAGCGGATTCCATGCAATGATATATGATACTCACGATATGTTTATCATAGAGCCTCTCTACAATAATAGAAACGACATACATATCGCTTATGCTAAAAATGCACTGGATATAGAAAAAGTAGCCTGCAGCATAGATCATAGTAGTAAGAGAATAGATGAGAATATCGCAACGACACGAAGCGGTAATGCTCTAAGAACTTATAGACTTGCGCTAACCGCTAGTGGAGAGTATAGTCAGCAATTTGGTGGAACTGGAGGTGCAACTTGTAATAAAACTATGGTTCTTAATAGTCTTGCTACGGGATTAAACATGCTTAACCCTATCTATAAAAGAGATTTAGGTATCAACTTTACTTTAGTTACTAATAACGCACTAGTATTTTGTGATCCAGCTACTGATCCTTTTATAGTAAATAATCCAAATCAAAGTATCCCTCAAAATCAAGTTGAAACTGATAATGCCCTTGGTAATTCGAATTACGATTTGGGGCACCTTTTGGTATGGGCCAATATAGGCGGAGCTGCCAATCTTGGTGTTGTATGTTTTAATACTCACAAAGCGACAGGTTTTTCTGGAAGTAATGCATCTATGAGTTCATTGTTTATTGATTATATAGCTCATGAGCTAGGTCATCAATTTAATGCTGATCATAATTTCGTTTCTGATGAATGTCAGACTTCAGCAGACAACCTTAGATTTGAACCAGGAGAAGGTTCCAGTATCATGTCATACGCAGGAGTATGTTCATCAGGATATCAAAATCAAAGTGATCCATTTTTCCATAGCGCATCATTAGATGTAATGAATGTTTTTATCGGAGCGGCAGGATCGACTTGCGGTACTACTTCTGGTACTGGGAACGCAAGTGATCCAGTAGCCAATGCCAATAGTAATATTACGATCCCAAAAGAGACACCTTACGTACTAGTCGCATCAGCTACCGACGGAAATGATCCTACCTCAGGTCTTACCTATGTATGGGAACAACATGATGGATCTTCTATAGCAGTATCTAGTTCGCCTGACTGTAGCTCATTGACTGCGCCTCTCGTCAAGTATATAGATCCTACTGCAGATCATACTAGAGTAATCCCAGAGATGGCTCAAGTACTATCTGGTAACAACAATGGTTCTGCATGGGAACAATTACCATGTACTGCAAGAACGATGAACTTCAAAGTTGCCGTAAGAGACAATAATAGTAATTGGGGTCGTACGCATACAGATGCTATGACTGTAACCGTAAATGGATCCGCAGGACCATTCGTAGTGTCTCGACCAAATGGTAATGAAGTATATGCTCCGAGCTCTGCACAAAATATAACTTGGGATGTAAATAATACAAATAATATCAATGGAAGAGTAGATATATTATTCACTAACGATGGTGGTGCTACTTCTTCGATATTAGCATTGAATGTAATTAATGACGGCAACCATATTGTAACTATGCCCAACATGGTTACTAATACTGCAAGGATAATTATTCAAGGAAGTGTCATAGGAGATTTTAAATCTGCCTCAACTTTCTTTGATGTCAGTAATGCTGATTTTTCATTGACTGTAGTCCTTCCTTTAGATCTACTTTCATTGACTGGTAAAGTAGAAGCTGATGGCAATAAAATTTCTTGGAGTACAACTAGCGAAATCAATAGTAGTGAATTTGAATTAGAGCGTTCTACAAATAACATTGATTTTGAAGTGATTGGAAGTATCGAAGCTACTGGTCAGAATACTCAAGAAATAAATAATTATAATTTTATTGATACTCAATCCACTGCTCTGACTTCATACTATAGACTGAAGCAAATAGATAACGATGGTAGATATGAATATTCTAAGAGTATCTCATTATCTAGAAGTAGAGATATCACTAAGGTGAAAATATTTCCTAACCCAAGTTATAATGTAATTAGCCTAACAGGAATGGAAGATGCCAAAAACATCAAGCTGGTGATTACTGATAGTATGGGAAAACAAATAATGAACAGAAACTTAGAATCTGCAAATAATATAGACATTTCAGATATTGCTTCTGGCGTATATTTCTTAACAGTTCAAAGTGATGGAGAAGAGATCACTCAGAGATTCGTAAAGATGTAAAAGCACCCGTTTACTCAAAAAAGAAAAGCCAGTGCATTAGATTGCATTGGCTTTTTTTGTTTGGTTCCGTATATTTGTTCACCGGCCCTCTAAAATAATCAAGCGTCGATCTTAATACACACCACGAGACCGTCGTCATCTTCCTTTTCGAATCTAGCGTTTATAGCGCAAAATTATTTCCCATTACCTCAGAATTAAAAACTTCTGTTGACTAATTAGATCATTATTTTTAGAGTATATATTTATGAAATAGACTCCAATATTTAAATGATCTATTCCAACAGTTTTTTCTGTTTGTTGATTCAGTATCATTTCGCCCGCAGTATTATAGATTTGGATTCTGGCGACTCTGTTTTCATCATCTGTTATCGTTAAGTAATCATCTGCAGGGACCGGAAAGATTAATATTTTTTGCGCTCCTAATTCTTCTACATTAGTACTTACTTCGGCTACGCCATCGCAATTTTCATCTACATCATTATCCGGAATCTCAATTGCATCAGGACTTATCCCTGCGTCATCGTCGTTACAATCATCCGCTAGTACATATCCATCTTGATCTAAGTCATCATCTAAGGTCGATGCATCACAATCTTCGTCTATGCCATTGTATGGGATCTCTATCGCCATAGGACTTATCCCTGCGTCATCGTCGTTACAATCATCCGCTAGTACGTATCCATCTTGATCTAAGTCATCGTCTAGTGTAGATGCATCACAGTCTTCGTCTATTCCATTGTATGGGATCTCGGTCGCCATTGGACTTATCCCTGCGTCTTCATCATCACAATCATCCGCTAGTACGTATCCATCTTGATCTAAGTCATCGTCTAAGGTCAATGCATCACAGTCTTCGTCTATACCATTGTATGGGATCTCTACCGCCATTGGACTTATCCCTGCGTCTTCGTCATTACAATCATCCGCTAGTACGTATCCATCTTGATCTAAGTCATCGTCTAAGGTTGATACGTCACAGTCTTCGTCTATGCCATTGTATGGGATCTCAGTCGCCATAGGATTAACGGAAGCATCTTCATCATTACAATCTTCTATACTCAGATAACCATCTTGATCAGTATCAAAATAGAATTCATTTCGAGTCGTATTAGTGATGATACTCGGGTTATTATCGAAGTAAATATGTGCTGTATTTTCGATTATAGTTCCTGGAAATAGATCGCTTTTGATATCCACACTATACTGCACATATCCTTGAGACAAGATTGGATTGGTGAGACTGTCTATTAGATTGATGTATCGAAAATCGAAGGTTACATAATTAGGATTATCACGAGATACTTCTAGGTGAGTTGCATGACTTGTTGAGATTACACGCAATGATTGTGCGTCTAAATATTCGGATAGTGTATCTCGTAATACTACATGAATCGCTTCGGCATTTCCTGTGTTTTGAAAGCGAATCGTAAATACTAATGTGCTATCTTCAAAACTCGTGTATCCAGATTCGCTATAAGGTTGCACTTGCTTATCGTTAGGGTCAAATGAACACAATACAACGCCAGATCTATTAGATACAATTGCAGGATCTGTACCAAAATCTGTAACGAACACTTCGCCTATGAAATCTAATTCTTCTCCTGCGAAAGTTTCATCTGGAGTGGTAACTGTGACCGTGACACTTTGTTTTTGAAAAGGCAATAGGCTTGTAAAATCCCATTCCAATTTATTATCGACTTGACTTGTTGGCATAGGATCAGAAGAGACAAATGATGTCAAGGGATCTAAATATAAAACAGCGGTACCTTCACCTGCCAATCCTCCCACTAAACTATATTCTAATTGAAGATTCACTTCACTATTACATCTAAGATTTGGTAGCACTACATCTACCTGTGCATCGCTATTTTTATTTTTATAATCAATCAAAAAATCATAATTGCAACATGAAGTTATTTGGGACTCATATACAAATTCGTATGAGTCCGAATCAGAGATCACCGTCCATAATGAAGTATCTATAAACGAGATACTCACTTCTTCGTTATCATTTAGAAAATACTTATAAGATCCATCTGCAGCCGAATACTTTATCTGATCTCGATAATCAAGATAAACTTGGACACCCTCTACTCGGATATCATCATTATCAATACTTCCATTTCCATTATAATCATAAATCAATTTTCCGCTAATAAAATTATTGCAGTCCAGATCATCTGGTCCGCTACATCCAGGTCCATTATCCCATATAGAAGACTGACCTGCCTGAAGAACACCTTCACAAATCATAGCAATATTGCAATCAGATAATAAAGGGTTACTGTATATTACGAATTCCAAAAAATCGCCTATTTCAACATTTCTCAATCCATCGACATTGGTCAAAACTGCATTGCGTGCGATCTCAAGAAATCCTATTTCTATAAGATTTTCTAGTCCATCAAAATTTTGAAGACTTTCATTATCTATAATCCTAATCGATCCCAAATCCACCAATGAATCTAATCCTGTAAGATCCACTAAAGCGCTATTGTTTCTGATCTGTAGTTCTCCACCTTCTTTAATATTAATATACTCTAGATTCTCAAGAACTGGATTATCGTAGATGCCTATGGAAGACACTGATTCTATATCTTCTATTCCCGTCAAGCGAAGCAAACTAGAATTATCTGTTAGTTTGAGAATTCGAACGGCTCGTATTTCAGCTCCTTCCAAATTGATCATACTAGGATTAGCCTCGATGTCCAGAGTACTAAGACTATCCGTCACTAACCCTTGAAGACCAGAAAGGACCTCATTTTCTTTGATAGATAAATGTGAAAGAATTACAGATTCATCAAGACCCTCAAGACTTTGCAATAGGCTGTTTCCTGTGATCCTTAGCGTATTCATAGATTCTAAAAACCGAAAATTCGATAAGTCAGTAAACACATTATTGGTTAAGTTGAGATATGAGACTGAAGTCAAATTACTAAATCCTGAGATCGTCTCAAACGCACCCGCGCTTAAGTTAAGATTGACAATACTCGTTAGATTATTGAATCCATCAAGAACCAATAGACTTTCATTGTCATTGATATTTACACTGTTTACCGTATCAAACTGATCTAAACCTTCTAAAGAAAGCAGCAAAGCATTACTTGTGATCGTGATTCCACCCGTTGACTTTAATTGCTCCATACCCATCAAGTTCAGTAGATTAGCATTAGTCGATAGATAGATGCTTGTCTCTACTTCCACTAAGCTCTCCAAGCCTTGTAAGTTTACCAATCCATCATTAGATGAAATCTCTAACTGATGACCTATAGATACTATATTATGAAGACCTACGAGTGAAGTTAAACTCGGACAATTGGTAATATGAATACTATTTTGAATAGAGTCAATAACCGACAAGCCTTCAATACTTTCGAGAGATTCATTATTAGATAATTTTATTCCGTAACCTAGATGGCTTGCATTAGAAAATGCATCTAGATCCGTAAGATTGCTGCTTCCTCTAATCTCAATATAACCTAATAGAGAATCCAATCCTGCCAAGCCCTCCACTGATTGTATGGGTGAATATTCCAACTGTAGATCACATCCGATATAATTGAGATTTTCTAAACCACTTAATGACATCAAGCTATCATTGGTTTTGATCAGTACATTATGGTCTACCCTCTTCAGATTTTCCAATCCAGTCAAGTCTGCTAATCCAGTTATAAACTTGACTTCTAAACTCCCGCCTATTTCAACGATTGGGGAGAGTCCATCTAAGTTTGATATCTCTGCATAAGGTAATGCTGCTCCGTTACAATTGCCGACACAAAGATCTCTCTTAAGCTCTGTACAATTAGGATAATCGATAGCAAAATTATCTACATCTTCCTGAGTGAGTAGCTCTATAACTGTATTAGGGCAATCTTGGGCTACAATAAATTGCGGAGATAAAATCATTATTCCACATATGACAATGAGTTGCAAACATTTGAGATAGGTATTCATAGTGATAGATTTAGCAAAGTAAATGTAGACCCTACTTAAAGGATCACTTTTTATTAGATTTCGATGCCTAGCCATGCGAAACAAAATATTAGACACACGTATATCAACTACAATGTACCCATCAATTGGAACGATATCTTATGATTTTTTCTAGGTAGAAATATTAAAATAAGATGCTTCCATATTTTACACTTGACTTCCCTAATACACACTAATGTAGATGTTGTTCATAATCATTGTAATTACAAATTGCTAGACCATCGGTTAATGCTTGTGCGTTCATTTGCAAATGTTGCTCACCGATAAATCCGATGCGACATGGTTCGTCTTATAAAATTAATATAAAATTCGGAATTAGATTATTAAACGGATCGCTTGCCGTTGGGCCTAACACTTCGTTACATGTAGTTAATTGAGCTCCGGAATGACAATTATCATTGAGAACACTCCATGCACCAATAATAAGTGGTGTATCATAAATGAAATCACTCCTCTTTGCTACAAGAAAAAAGACTGAAACAAACAAATAAAAGGATGGTAGTATTTAGATATCTGCTCATGGAAATAGAAGTTAAAAATTGTTGACGAAGAATGATCATAAAGTATCATACACATGACTAGAAAAGGAAATATGTTTGATCTCTTAGCATGCTAAAAAACAATAAATACTGTGTGTAATCGAAAAATTAATTTTAAGTAGGTTCACTACCAACCACAAATTGAAAGCACTTTGAACGAACGTAAATAGTATACGCAACATTAAGAGTGGTGAATTCACATTATAAATTAGATAATTATACGCCTCTTTATTTTTTTTAACTATTAATATATCTCATTTCCATATTGGACATAAAAATGTTTATTTATTCTCTAAATTTTGATAAATTTTGCGATCTTTTTTCTTCCGTTAGTGCCTGTTACCTCACAATAGTATGTACCTGTCATTAATCCTGAAACACTAATTTCATTTACTGATTTCGATCTTAAAAGTATTTGTCCCAACTGATTTATAATATTAATACTCTTTACATCAATAGCAGGTGCGATATAAAGGCGATCACTAACTGGATTTGGCCAAAGTTGAACTATATTCTCATCCAAATCCATTACTGAAGTTTCTATAACAAATTCTGTATTTACTTCATTGGTCAATACCGGAATATTAAAATCAAAGTATATTCTAGCACTTGATTCTATGTTGTCACCTAACACAACAGAGTCTAATGGTTTAATTTTATAAATGAGATACCCATTAGAACCTTCCAAATTTGACGTACTATCTGGTAAATTAATATCATCAAATGAGAATAACAATTCTTGTCCATTAATAATACTAATTACATTATCATGACTTGTACTTTCTACTTTCAACGTTCTCCAGTCCAATAAAAGATCTAAATCTTGTTCAATATTGACATTAATAGCTTCAGAGGTTCCAGTATTTTGAAATCTAATTAAATAGTGTAGATAATTAGATTTATTCTGTATAAGAACTTCATCTCCCTCTAAAACCGAAATGTCATTTGGATCAAAGGATCCGATAACTATATGTTCTAATATAAATTGGTTGTTTTCGGGTTGAATATCATCCACAATCGAATTCTCTTCAATTGATAAAATTAGTACATCTCCGATACTATTAGTGGGAGGAGCATCTACTAGAAATGATACATTAATTACTCTTTTCTCTCCTGGTAAAAGACTAGCGTAGTCAAATGACAAACTAGCATTCAATTCATCACTAGGGATCTGAGAAGAACCTAAATATGACATTTTTTGACCTGGAAACTCCAACACAAACGAACCATCCAAGACCACAGAACCATTATTCTCGTATACAATTTGGTAGTCAACTTCAAAACCAGGCATAGCCGGCTCTAATGGGAAGACAGCTAACGAAATATCTTTAACTGATTGTATTGCTTCAAAACAAAAATCTTGCTCGACAAAATTGCCTAAGCCACTAAAATTGTTTATATATTGATCAGGCGAAGGCACAAAGTATTCAGGCACCTCCGAACTAATAGTGGTTACACATTCACCTTCTTCGATATACAAACTATAAAATCCATTAGCAAGACTAAGAGTTGAAATTATTTGGCCGTTCTGCTCAGAAGACACCACAATATTTCCCAATGGTAATCCATCTGGTTGGCAAGGTTGTGAAGCGAAATCAAATTTCAAATATCCACTAATTTCGTTAGAAATGTAACCTGAATTCTTATGCCATATTAAACTTGACTGGGCCTTTGAAAACGAAATTGCATCTAAGAATCCATTGTTATCTACATCGTCGAGATCAATTGAAGCATTGACAAATGAAATAATTTCTGGGTCGTCAAAAATTCCAAGTCCATCAATATTCTTCATCCAATACACGTCTTGATTACCGCTAATAACAAGATCAATATCACCATCCAAATCTATATCTCCAGTAACTACTTCACGAATATCTAAAGTATCCGTAATTAAAATAGGTTCTCCATAATTTCCATCACTCAAATTTTTCTTCCAAAACATTTGTCTTTCACCTACAACATATAGTATATCAAATAAGCCATCATCATCAATATCGCCAAATGAAGCTTCAGTGCAATAACTAAATCCACCAGAACTAATAGGTTCAATATTGGTCGCTTGAAACGAAGATTCACCATTTACATTATCTAAAACATAAACTCCACTTGATCTTCCTACAAGGATATCCACATCATTATCATTATCAAGATCTGCAAATTTATATTCAGCCGAATTAGACGCCAATGGCACTAATTCATTTAAAGCTCCAAAGGATCCATCATCATTCTCCATCCAATCCACCTTCTCCACAAAAAAATCATTGCCAGAAAAAGTCACAAGTATATCTAAATCAGAATCACCATCTACATCTAAAGCATTTAAATCCAAAATATTTGGCGATGATACAGATAATACTTCTAATATATTTTCTGATCCAAAAGTAGCATTGCCATCCAAATTTTCATACCAACTGATTCGTTTCCCTGGCTCTGGAGAGGAAAAACTTACAAAACTAGTATGGCAAAGAATATCATCATCTCCATCTTGATCAAAATCTGCTGTAATCGCTCCTAAAAATTGACGTCCTTCAAGTTGATCAATAATAATTTCTTCAAATTCTTCACCAGTGCCATTAATATTTTTGTACCATATCAAGTTACTCGGCGACACTATAGAATGCGTATAACAAACAAGCCCATCGAGATCATCATCTCCATCAAGATCTGAAAATACACCCGATTTCATAGCCCGTCTTACTGGCGATATATAGTGATGCATTATCGTATCACCAAATAGTCCATCTTCATTTTCGTGCCACGAAATAAAATCACCATCAGGATGACCAGCGATCAAATCGAAATCTCCATCTTCATCAATATCTAAGAATCTAGGATCGATAGCATTGCGATATTCTATATCACATAGGACTTCTCTTTGAAAAGACCCAAGTCCATCTACATTCTTAAACCAACTAATTTCTGATTGAAAATCATCAAATATAAGATCTACATTCCCATCACCATCAATGTCCTCAGCCAGAAAGAAATTAGTTAAAAAGCCAGTTCCAATCTCATGCGTCAAATCAAAATTCCCATTAACATTCTCAAACCACGCCACTCTTTTATTGTTAGAGAAAGAAATATAAACTATAGCAGCGATATCCAAATCTCCATCATTATCCAAATCCGCGATTATAGAATGTCCTCTTCCGAATGCTCCAAAATTACCTACCAAATTTCCTTCTTCAAAAAAACCATTGTCATTTCTAGCCCAGGCTAACAAAGTACTATTAGATATAGAAAAAAGAATATCCAAATCACCATCATTATCTAAATCCCCAAACTGACATTCTGTATTGAGTAATACGGCACCCGAATGGCCTCTAAATGCTTGCTGAAATTCAAAGAATGATGCATTATTTCCATTCTTGTACCATTTACTATAACCGCTGTTCTGTACAACGATAAGATCATCCAATCCATCGCCATCAAGATCTTCTGCATATATATAATTTACCCGTCCTTCCTCAATGGGAATTAATTTTCCAATCTTAAATGTTCCAGTTCCAAATTCATTCTCAAACCAAATAAGATTTTCACTATTGTAAGTAGATAATACATCCAAATCACCATCTCCATCCAAATCGGAGAATATTGAGGATAATGTAAAAAATTCTTCTGAATTCACTGAACTAGAGTTTATAATTTTTGCTTGAGAATAATTGTCTTGATTATCTAAATTTTCAAACCACACTATTTTTCTGTCATCATTCGAGCTTGCCAAAACATCCAGATCACCGTCACCATCCATGTCTCCATAGTCAACTTGCTCTAATCCGAAAAGCAAATTGTCAGTATCTACAACGTTGAAAGATTCGAACCCAATTTGACCCTTCATCTCCAAAAATGTTAATGTAGCTACAATCAAAAAAATAAATTTCGTTTTTACATTCATAGTGATTATTCTAATTTAAATATACACATTCCTTATTGATTGCTTTATCAATCAAGCGAGTCAGCGTATTCATTTCATAATATATAGTATAACAGTTTGGTAATACATTGTCCTTAACAACTACGGAAACTATAACTTAACCTTGTCTATTCTACTTTCATTGATTAGTAGTCTAGCCTTACGCCTCTTCGATACTTAGACTGAATTCAATTCATTTCTAATTATCATTAACAATTCTACATCTACACGGCTTTACATCAATACACTGGGAGTCAATCAATTGCATTACGGAAAGACTCCATACACAACTACCAATATAACGAATTTAATCATTAATAATAAAGGTACAAGATGGCATTCAATCCAAATTTGGATATCAATTGAATTAAATCCACAAAACTAGTGAATATCCATACAGGCGTATTTGATAAATCATAGGTTCCCACATCAAGATCTGATTCTTCAAATAAAATTGAAATATCCGTATCTGCTAAATTAGCACCAAAGACAGTATAAGGTGCAATGCCCCCTTCTAATCCAACGGTGATGGATCCATCTGGAGCACAATACACATTTATCATTGCCCCTAAATCAACAAAGTCACAACAATCTATAGCGTCTAACTCTACACATACCATTGTATGACAACATACATTACCATCTTCATCTATTAAATTAATATCGTAACAATTATTCCTTCCAGAGATGGCACTAGTAATCGTGTGATTAATATCTTAGCATTTATACATCTTTAGAATATTTCATTTTCAAATCCATTTCCATATCCATGATAAACATCAGTAACAGTTCCGCTTGAATCTATAATGAAAAAAGTCGGATACCTAAAAGCATTAAAGGTTTCATTCATTTTTGATTCTTCCCCAAAGGCAATTCCGTCATATCCCTTATTTGAAAGATACGTCTTAAGTACTTTGCTATTATCCAAAGGACTTGAATAGTAAAAATCTATATCTTCTTTAAATTCGAATTCCTTTTTTTTCATTTCTTTCATCGCATATTCACATCCACCACATCCTATAAAAGAAAACATTAGAACTGTTCTTTTACCATTCCTTCCTAATATAGATGTATGCTCTTCATAAACATTTTCATATTTGTACTTCATAAGTCTTGTTCCCTTCTGTACTTGGCCTTCTTCTCTACTAGCCATTAACTGTTCTGAACTAATTTCAGAATAGCCCAATTCAAGCGACAAATCTATTATATTCTTAAAGTCTATAGATTTATTTGAAAACTGAATGTTTTGAAAATAATTGATTATAACTTGCGATGTATCTCTATTTCTAATTAGAATGGTTTTATTAAACCATGGTTCGTATGATTGTTTGTCGATCACGTATTCAGTTACGACATTAACCGTATCCGAATCGCTATCTAATTCTTTAGAATTTGAGAAGATCAATGCATTTCTACCATGTATTTTTGAATCTCTTTTTGCAAAGGTAGAATCGATGTCCAAAAAGTGACTAGGTTGAGCCATCAAAAAAATTATTTGCGAAAAATAAGTTGAATCATCAGAAATTGCTTCTCTATCGTCATTGATTATTAAACCTTCTTTATGTTCTATAGACCTATGAGACTCTCCATCGAAATAATCGATATACTTAGAGTTAGAAAAATAATAGAGTAACCCATGTATATTTTTATCAGTCCTTTCGAGTTCAAGATAGGCCGTGTCACGAAGTTCTGAATCATTGAATTTATTGTCCCAATATGACTCGTAATTATAAGTGACTAGAGTATGTTTTTTTATTTTTTCTTTCGTCTTATTTAAAATATTAATAGATGATTCCTTGTTCGTACAACTGTAGAATAAAATTAGTATTCCAAATGAAACGAAGTAACCGATTGATTTAAAATCAAAGTTCAACTTAGTGATTATATTCTTATATTTTACCATGTTCCGATAATTTCATAGGGTACTTTATTATATTTCATAGTCACATTTTCATTCTTTCTTACCACTAACGTATGATTCATCTACACCTTACACTTCTCTACACTAACAATCCAAGAATTGCCATATAGATGCATATAACGTCCACAACCGTCATTACAACGTTTGTAGCCATGAGTAATAAAGGGAAGAGATAGCATTCAATTCACCTTAAACTGTCTAGTAGGCTAAAACTACAAAATGAACTGAATATCAATAAACGAGTACTTGATAATTTGGAATACTACTGGCTTTCAAGGCCTCGAAGTGAGCCATCAGATATACTCTAGAGATAAACAACCTGAAAAGGTGCACTCCTAACGTCAATTATCCTAGGCTACAACTCTAAGCTACCTAAGTCTCGAAGATCTACTATACAAGTAATCTGCAATACTCATTATCATATACTTATTATCCAAGATCTTGGAATCCATAAAATCCTTTGGAATATTATTCTTAATGAATTTTGAAAAATTTACATCATAACAATTAAAGTGTTGATCATTATATTTTACTTTCCACGGTAGGTGCCAAGACAATGAACTCATGGAATAGCTCCTAGAAAAGATTAGGGTGTCCCTGTTCTGGTTAATTACTTGAACGATAAAACGATTAGTTGTTGTACTCCAGTTGCCGTCATAATCATTTAGAATATCCTCTATAATACTACCTTGCAAAGTGTCCAGTACATTGGGAATATTATAATAAAAATCTTTATCCTCGGCTTTTAGTGGAGCCCTATAAGCATTACCGCCTCCCAGTCGCTCATCTACCAAAAATAAATAATTCTTCTTATCTACATCGGTAAAATCAAAGTCAACAATAGAAGGAAGCGCAGAAGGAGAATCATTTATTTTCTGAAGCAATTCCAAAAGATCTTTGATACTTACTTCATTTTGAAAATCATTGGCACCCCCTAGCTTATAGCTAGTAGAAGATATTGAATCTGACTTCAATGTAGACTCGTCTTTGAGTATGTACCTGACTTCATTAGCTTCCGAATGAAAGCAACCCTGGCTGTTAGCAGTAATTTTCATTTCTGTGATAGGATCATCCAATAGTTCAATTAATGGTTTTTGATAGCTGTACAGTGTATATGTATGCTCTTTCAACGAATAAGAATAATTGTTTTTATGTCCATCCCAAAGAATAGCCAAACTGTCGTTGACCAATCGAATATTAGAAATAGGAAAATCTACAACATTCTCTCTATACCAATCATTCCCTGCATCTTCGGACAGATAAATGTGATTACCTGTGACACCCCACATCAATTTTTTACCTAGCCTCATATCTATTGGTGTTGGGATTTTTGTATCTGTAGTAAATGGAATTCTATGAGTACTCCCTTGACCATTAACTTTGGACACTTTTGGTCCGGAAGCAAAGACAAACAATGAGTTATTCACTACTTCTAAGTCGATAGGATTTGAATCCAAATTTTGATTAGAAACCAATCTAAAGTCAGTTGGTGAAGAAAGTAAAATTACTTTTTTATCATCCGTTATAGCAAATAATTTATTCGACTTTTCATCTAATTCAAAATCCATAATTGAAGTGCTAAAAGATTTCCAATCCATTATATTCTTATTGGTATAAAAAATGTGACCCATTTGATTCACTACGATATAATCGCCCCAAAGAATAATTTTCTTGATCTGATTGTTAGCGTATGTGTCTTCATCGTTTCGATATTTCTTCTGTCCATAAGGAGTCTTTATCCTACTATACGTTTCCCAATTATTGAAGGTTTGGTAAATTTCATCATCTAGAGCTCCAGATACTCCTTCTAACTCATTTTTCATAAATATGCTATTCATCCTTGACGAACTATCATAAGGTGAGTTGAGGATACTCCAGCTAAGACCATAATCCTGAGAATAAAAGATTGCACCAGACGATCCTCCCATCCATACTCTTCCATCTTGCATAGAGTATACATCATAGATCCAAGAATCTCCTCCATAATCTCGAATCTCCCAGATTTTACCACCATCACTCGTAATGTAGTATCCGCCCTTTTCACCACTATTATCATCGGTGGAGATATAGCCTGTAATTATAGCCTTATCATTATTGAAAAAGGTGATCCTATTAAGGATAGAATTATTAAAACTAAATGAGGCATCAGACCCAATTAGCGTTTTGGCATGATGCCAATTAGAATCAATATTATTAGTAAAATAGACTTGTCCAGTTGTTGACGTGAGCCAAATACTTTCGTTTGGAGTAACCGAAATTTCATCGATTCCACCGAAAATTTCCAATTCAGCTCGTATATCCTTTGTCTGAGCTAAAAGAGTGGCTGTAGTGATTAGAATCAGAATAGTTATATAATGCTTCATAATTATTAAGATTGTAAAAGTAAAATTTAACACCGCTTTTCATATAACAAACACAAACTAAAATTCCGCATCACTTTTCCATAATAAACGGCGCTTTCTTCATTCTCTATTAGTCCTTGATTACGATGATAATCTTTGGTTACTAATATCCGATACTAGTCTTACCTAAATACATCTGCATGTATAGCAAGCATTTTCATAGATTCCTCAGGAATATCGCTTTCCACTATAAACATGAGCATAGACATACCCATCTTTTTGGTTTCCGAGACATAGAATTTCAAAGGCTTATCCCAAAAATTATTTCCACAGCTAGTATAATTTATAAAATTGCCATCTATGTTTTCGTATAAATCTAGATATAAGGGACTTTTACCCGTACGGTTAGATACTAGTTCAGAGACTTTGATCTGGATCTTATCTGCTAATTCATCTCCTACGAAATCAATATGATACTCGAATAATATTTCGTGAGCATCACCTTGCAGTTTACTTAATCTGATTGGAACAAAATCATCTAACGATATTGGTTTATCATTTTTAGTTATGATTTTATCAAAAGGGTTTTGACTCCATACGCTATCTATCTTTATGTAGCTCTCCATAGCAGTTGTGTTAATCAACAGATTTTGTACTACATTAAATTCTTCGAAATGAAACTTGAAAACTGTATCCGTCTTATTTTCGTATATCTTTGGAATGGGACCAATGTACAACTCATGAATCGCACAATTTAAGCTATCGTTGGTTTGGGATATCAGATCTTCTGTGTTCAATATAATACAGAGAATTATAAGTATCGGCAATTTCATTCTAATTCAATTTATTTAATAAAGTTAAGTTATTTCAGCCCAATTTCCAAGCATTGCAAATCTCCTTTTCGACTCACTTCTTTGCTCTGTATTCTGCAGTGGCTTTTTCAAAATCTTTGATGGTACCTTTGATTCCAAACTTATAAAGCCAGCGAAAAAATGACTTCGGTCCTTTACAAGCTCTTTCCTCATGCGCGACTCTAGCCCTTGGGTGATCCATAAAACTGGCTAGTCCTTTTTTAATCGATTGTACCTCTGAATAAAATTCGATGCGATTGATATACTTTACATTTTTGTAGCCGTAATGATCCGGCGCTACTATCCTAATCGGTGCTCCATGCTCAATAGTCAATGGCGCACCATCCAGTTGATCTGCGAGTAATACATTTTGCTGTAATAAGTCTACTAAGGGTAAACTAGTTTTGAATCCATCTTGCGCTTTGAGCACTACGAATACTATGTCATCAGACAGTTTAGGTCGGATCAATGTATTGTATAGATCATTAAAAGCATATCCACTCCAATCGAGATTCAACTTACTCCATGTAGTCACACAATGAAAATCAGAATTCTGTTGGGTTCTTGGAAGCGATTCCAATTGTGTAGATATCACAAATTCATCTATGTCCCCTCCTATTGTTATTTTAATCTGATCTAGTTCTGTTGGGAAACGTTTGGCATATTGCGGAAGTCCGAATCTTGGAAAAGTCTCTGATTTTTTTTGGCCTGGAGGTAAATTTCTCATAAGTGATTGGATTGTTATATAGAAACGTTTATGTGCTGAAATATGTTTTGGCGAGGTGTTTCAATACTGCTGAAACTATTAACCACCCTATACTGGCAATATTACATCGTACTTTGGCCAATCCCACTTTAAAGTCACATACACTTGAGCTACCTCAAGGACTAATGCTGTATTATGCTGAATATCGATTCAAAGTGATAATGATCCAGTAGATAATGTCATTTGTAATATAATCTAGCATTATATCAATATCAAAACAATAAAACTATTCAAGTTATATAGGACCAATTCACCTCCTTCATTGACAATCAATACCAATTCGCTCTTTTTAGCATCAGATGGATAAAATTACAAGATAAAGAAACAGCTTAGTCTATTTTCAAATTTTTATCACAGGAATAGATCTCCTACGCAATTACATTAATTAAACTCATGTAGGTCATAATAAACATTAATGCATATTTACTAATACATAATAAACTATAAATACATTTATTCGTTTATTTGATCAAAGCATTAAACATAATCTACTTAAACACACTTCTTATGAGAAACCTACAGACCATAGCAATAGTATTCTGCTTTATACAATACGCATACTTACAAGATGTAAATCCTGGCATATCTCTGGCGAACGTTATAAAAATATCTACTACGGAATTGAGCGCAATAGATCATTATACAGATGTCCTTGAGCGCAATCCAACAAATGTTAAATATCTAATGCTCAGATCTGACATGTATCGATCAGCGAATATGAACATGGAAGCCATTCAAGATCTTCAAACCGCACTATCTCTAAATCCTTATGCGGAGATATATACAAGTAGAGTTGTGCGAAAAAGTATATTCCCTATCAAAGATTTTAACTATGTCAAGTCAAAGGAATTGAAATACGAAGATCCATTCTTCAAATCGTTTGTACTTATGAATCAATACGAGGAAAAATTAGAGAAAGAAAACATGTTAGACAAGTTTGAGATCAAATCAATAGTGTCATTAATAGATAAGGGAGACTATCTTGAAGCTAGACACCTACTTGAAGGTTTAGATAGCAGCTATTACCACAACGAACTTTATTATGATCTATTAGGCGTACTCGAAATGAAAGAATCTGACTACGAAAGTGCTATTATGCATTTCGACATGGCGATTAAATTGGATCCAGAGTTCGTAGTACCTTATCACAATCGTGCAGTTGCCTACAAGAAAATTGGCCAATATGATAAAGCGGAAAAGGATTTTGCGACGGCACTGAAAATCAATAGCAATATAGCCCAAATATACTTCAGCAAAGGCAATTTGATGGATCTTAAAGGAGACAAAAAAAGTGCTAAATACTTTTACAATCAAGCACTAAAAAGATCAGATTATTACCCAGAGGCTGTATCCAACTACGCAGGAATACTAAAGTCAATAGGACTATACACAGATGCTCTTGTAGAAATGGATAAGGCGATCTCAAACAACTCGAGTTTAATTAGTAATTATTATGTTCGAGCGGGAATTCATTTTGTGTATGGAAACTTCAAAAATGCCGTTACTGACCTAGATAAATACATCGATAGCGAGCCTGAAGATGCCGAAGCATTATTTTTCAGAGGTTTATCAAAAATGCTATTAGAGCAACCTCAAAACGGATGCTATGATATGGAAAAAGGTATTGAATTGGGATATGAAAATGAAAACAATACCATTTATTGGTATATGTGTAATTAAATTAAAAAATAATGTCCCTATTATCGTTTAATCGATATTATCAATTCTAATATTTATAATAACAGGAAGCTTTATTATCTATAGTGCTTTCTGTTTTTTTTTGCATTGTATTATTATTTCTAGTTCAATCTTTCAATATCTTCCGAGGTATCCTTTTCAAAATACTCACTGACGCATAGATATCAAAATTATATTCTTATCTAAAAGCATAGCATTCAAACCCTATAACTGAAACTTGCAAAACGGTTAGTTGAACAAGCATTTATTACTTGAAAGATTAATCACCCTTTACCCAAAATTTATTGTCTTTTTTAAATCCGAGTATTCCATCTCCATGATTGATAAACACACTCATGTGCGGTTCCGCCCAGAATGTTTCTCTAATTTTCATTTCATATACAGACTCAAATTCGAATCCGTTGAGAGTCAGTTCATCATGAAATGTTTTAGATCTAGTTTCGGATTCATTACCTATTGGTACTGGGTAATAAAAATTATGAACTAATGTATTGAATCTTGGCTGCTCTAAGGTGAAATGTAATTGTGGGTCACTCACTACACCGTCTTGTACTTCGCTCATTACGTTATACAATTCAAACCTTGTAATATTATTTCCAAAAATAGAAGATGAAAATTCTATGAATGCGGATTCATTACTTTGACAGATATACGAACCATGTTCCATACTCAAGTTACAAAAAGTATTAACTCTCCTTTTATTTATATAGTTACCTTTATCAACAATGGTGATACTGAAAGATTCATTTAAGCTATTTCTAAATTCAATCGACTCTCCTTTGTCTTTGCACAGCGATGGTATCCAAGCAAAATCTTCTGCTGTTAGATAATTAATTTCTTCTACTATTACAGATTCGCAGACCAAGAAAAATTCTACATCCCCACAATCTTCATTATCATCTATAGTTTCTAGGTTGTTATTTCGGCATTCCCAATCTAAATCACTTTGCACTTCATCCTCACCACATGACGCAAAGAAACCCATCATGATCATTAGCATCCCCATGTACTTAATTCTAATATCCATCCTTTTACATTTTAGTAGTATACACTTATAGACCAATTAAAAATTGAATCGGTTGGTTGTATTGGTAGATAATTAACAAATGACTTAAAGTAATATAGACTAATTTTCGGCAACAAGACAACCCTACTCCGCTCTAGATTTGAATTAGAAAAAGTATTGTCAAGCATTGGAATTGTATAGCAAATCATATGATTTTGGACTTTAAATATAGTTCTAGAATAGCCAAAGAAGTAATAGAAGTAATTGGAGCAGCATTAATACCTCATTTTTCATAAGTCACTTACTATCGCATATTTATAAATCATGATTCCAGATATCAATATTGTAGATAAGAAAAATGACAATCCAACAAATAGAAGTTTTTGTGCTGCCTTATCAAACGTTAGGAATTCTGAAAACTCAGACATCAAAGCCAGGAGCATAAATAGGCAGCCTAATATAAGTATCCCTGGAATAATGATACCAATAATCTTATTTTGGAATACAAGCTGCGTAATTAATAAAACCAATAATCCTATGGCAATAGGATTAGCTATCACCGCAGAGGACATCCAATAAAATAGGACTGCAAGAATTAAGAGAAATTCTGGAAATTTTAGAATAGCTTCTTTTAGTTTTTTCATGGAGTGAACAGTTAGCAGTGGGCGTTGGTAGTAGAACGGTTTAGCGGTTCATTTATTACTTTGGTTTATACATCAATAGGCGTCATATCCTATTCTCAACAAGTTCAACAATTCGGTAGTCACTTCACTCTCATCAGATATACGGATATGATGTGCAAACTTATTACCATAATGTGCGGTCTTTTTCACTAATCTATGATCGATCTTAGTAGGATGATAAAACTTGATATCTATCTGCTTACTCATAGGCCTGATGATGAGCCATGCTTTCTCCTTGGTAAATATGACAGTATTGGTACTCGCGCCAACCGTACAAGGTTCCCAGTCAATAACTCCTATAAGTACCTGATCGAAGGCTAGGATGAGATTCTCTGACTTACCTTCAAAGATATCGTCGATACTCTTCGTCGAGCACATATGGGATTGGTTGTTGTGCTTAAAGTTTCTTTCGCAAGTTGGGCAGATCCACATGAGATTAGTTGATGGTGTTCAGTGTTCAGTTCGCAATTGGCAGTTTTCAGTTGGCAGTTGGCGGTTGATTGGATGTGAATCCCTAAATAAGGTTTAGTCTATTTAGTTAATACTTTTTAATATATCGGACAAATATGAGCCTGCAGTGCTTTTTCAGGTAAACTACACACCATGCTATTTGTATGCTGTGTAGAACATTTACCATCGGCATGAATAACCATCTTTGGCCTTTTCTGATAGTTTAAAGTTAACACTTCTTGTTCAAATTCATTTGGACTATATCTATTTGGTAAACTATTGTGAATTCTTTCGTCATTATATTGGATTACCGCTTGCCTTACCCACCTCTTTAATTCAACAATATTTACAATTGTTCTATAAATCAAATATTCGTTTTTTATAATTCCATTGATCCTCTCTGCATAAGCATTGTCTTGTCCTTTATTGCCCATACTAGGTAAGCAGCCATATTTATGTAATAAGGCTAGATACCCTTTGGACGTATATTGTGACCCTCGATCCGAATGATGTATCAATTGACTTAAATCTTCATCGCTTCTGGTGTCAAAAGCTCGTTTTAAAGCTTCTATATTAGCTTTAGATTCTAACGTTTGCGAAACCGCATAACCTACAATCTTTCTGCTATAGATATCAAGGATAAAGGTGATATAGAAAAACTTTTCTTTCACTCTAAAGTATGTAATATCACTTTGCCACACTTTATTTACATCGGCAACTAACATTCCTTCGATTATATTCGGCCAAACGTAATGACCTGAATACGTGGTCTTTGTACTCGATCTTACAGCTTTCAGCTGATACCCAAGCTCTTTTGCGAAGGCTATAAATTTATCTCTACCCATCTGTGTTACCTTTATTTGGTAATACATCTTTTTCAATCCACAGCCTGGGTGCCTTCGTCTGTAGCAATCAATTTCTTTTAACAATGTAACCACTTCTATTCCAGTGCATTTGCTCCTTTTTCTATATTGTGAAACTGCCTGTTCGCTTATTCCAACAACTTTATACAAATCACGCAAAGCGTATGATAAGAAATGTCTTTTCAATCTAAATCTTTCGAGTGTTTCGTACTTAAAGTTTTTTTTAGATCCGAATCATACCGCTCTCCAGCTACCTTAATTAGCTCTTCCAAATAATCTACCTTAATTTGTTTCTTACCTAAGGCTCTTTCTAATGCTATTATCCGAGATTGAGCTTCTTTAAGTTTACTGCTATTACTTTCTTTTTCCTCCACAATTAATATACTTTGTGATTCAAAATACGAATATTTCTTAAGCCACTTATATACTCCGCTTCGGCTTACATTGTACAATCTACTAAGCTCTGTTACCGTAACTTCTCCTTTCTCATACTCCGTAACTCTTCTTTTCTTAAACTCTTCTGAAAACCTTCTTCGACTTGAATGTTTTGAATATTCTTTCATCTTTTAGTCATTTGCAACTAAACCTATTTCAGGGATGGACAGGATAAAGATATGAGAATGATTGTATAAAAGACAATAAGATTGCAGAAGGTCATATAACGTTACATATTAATAAAATAAGTAAACAAATCAACAATTGGACTTTTACCAATACTTTTTGGACCTTTAGATTTTGGATGAGAATAGAGTCTGTAAGTACCTTTGGGTCAAATAAAAAAATCACAAATGTTAAAATTCAATCTACTATTATTAATCTTAATTGGGCTGACTACCCTATCATTTGGTCAAGGTATATTTACACTATCTAGTATTGATCTAGGTGGAGAAGCGACTTCGCAGCAAGAGTTTAATGGCTTTGGTTGTACCGGTAAAAATCAGTCTCCACAGTTATCATGGGAGAACGCTCCTGCTGACACTAAAAGTTTTGCTATTACTATGTACGATCCTGACGCGCCTACAGGGAGTGGATGGTGGCACTGGGTTGTATTTGATCTTCCTAGCACTACTGGTAGTATAGTCGCTGATGCTGGTAATATTACCCTAAACCTTTTACCTAAGTCTGCCATACAAAGTCTAACCAACTATGGTGTAAGTGGATATGGTGGACCTTGCCCTCCAGAAGGTCATGGGCTGCACCAATACATCATCACGGTATATGCACTCAGTTCTGAATCATTAGGCCTTACCGCTGATACTAATCCTGCTATAGTGGGATATTATCTTTGGAATAATACGATTGCCAAAGCGAGTATAGTCTCTTACTATAAAAGGGAAAAAGCAGAGTAACTTTTAGATACCAATTACGTTTAATTACTATAAATTTTAGGCCAAGTGAAATGAATATTGATTCTATTAACTTGGTCTAATTTTCATAACTTCAGAATATTGAAAAAACTCAGCGATATGGATATCATTTCTTTTCCTACCAACCCCAACCTTAGAGCCATTGGAGACCCACAACTCTCTGAATATATAGTAGAAAATGATAACTCCAATCAAAAAGTAGACCTTAGCCAAAATGTCCTCAGTTTCATACTTGAAGGAAACAAGAAGATCATCGCTGAATGCGGGCTTAAAGAAGTGAATGCCGGAAGCTTCGTAATGATAAAGGAAGGAAATTGTATCATGACAGAAACTTGTAATTCCAGTAGTCGAAAATTTAGAAGTCTTTTGTTTTTATTTTCAAACGACATGATTCAAAACTTCATTGATAAATACAAAATTACTATTGACCACCAAGATACTGCTGCCTCATTAAATGTATTCCCATCAGATAGTTACATTAGTAATATCGTCAATAGTCTTCTACAATTACGAGACCTAAAAATGGATGTCCGAAACAAAATATTGAAAATTAAATTTGAAGAATTGATGCTGTTTTTAGTATCGACACATGGAAATAATTTTCTACAGACATTTGCTAGTGAATCTGCGGATGAGCAAAGCCATTTTTTGGAAGTTGTGAACCAAAACAAACTCAACAAGCTCACCATTAGCGAATTAGCATTCTTGTCTAATATGAGTACTTCTACTTTTAAGCGAACCTTCAAAGTTCATTATAATGAATCACCTATCAAATGGTTTACTGATCGGAGACTCGAAAATGCTGCGTACTTATTGAAACAAAAAAGAAGGCGTCCCTCTGACATCTATGAAGAAATTGGATACACTTCGTTATCTAATTTCACACAGGCATTTAAGATCAAGTATGGTGAAACACCGAAGGAACATGGGGCGTAAAAATTAAAAACAAGTCCATTACCTACTCATTTTTAGTTCTCATAGTTATTTTCCAATATTGCATCAAATCTAGAAGAAACTCATAATAATATTAGTGCAAATAAGAAAAGAATCACTATGAAACAAAAGCGGATAGCGCATCAAACGCACAACGTCGGATTATGAATTCAGTTTTTCGCAACCAGTAGCGGATTACGCAGCAAAAATTTGAGAAACGACAATCTGTTTTTTTCGAACAAATGATGTTGTAAACCATATATTTTAATATTCAACCTCCATCTCTAATTTAAAATTTTTGTCTAATATTTACGTACTACCTAAACGTTATTGTAAGCTTCTGATAAAGTGTACGGAGTCTCAATTATGTATATCCATCGATATTCAACGATTAAGTCATCAAGTACAAGACACCTAAGCTACTTCTAGACCGTCAAGACTGATGTCTTTTGAAGATACCCGACTTCATTAAAATCATTATGCAATGATTCTGCTGCATTCCTACCCTCGGCTATCGCCCAGACCACTAAAGACTGTCCTCTACGCATATCACCAGCGGCATATATATTAGGTACTGATGTTTTGTAATTTTGTGCTTTCACGTTGCCTCTTTTATCTAGTTTTACGCCTAGTTGTTCTACCAAGCCTTCTTTTTGAGTGTGCAAAAAACCTATAGCCAAAAATGCAACATCGCATGGGATGACTCTCTTAGATCCAGAGACTTCTACCATTGTATTTTTCCCATCTTCTCCTGGCTTCCATTCTACATCTACCAATTCTATCCCAGACAAGTTTACTCCATCTTCTGAGACAAATCTCTTGGTCAAAATCGCCCATTGACGATCACAACCTTCTTCATGCGAAGAGCTTGTACGTATAACCATTGGCCAATTAGGCCAAAGATCATCTTCGTCTCTGTTCGCTGGAGGCTTAGCTAGTAATTCTATTTGGGTTACAGATTTCGCCTTGAGTCTATTCGAGGTTCCTACGCAGTCAGCACCAGTATCTCCTCCTCCAATGACTAATACATTTTTACCTGTAACCTCAACTATCCGATCTTGACTTATCACTTCACCTGAGACCAGTCTATTGTTCTCCTCTAAGTAATCCATCGCATAGTGTACTCCTTTGAGCTGCCTTCCTCTAATCGGAAGATCTCGAGCGACTGTAGCACCTCCAGAAAGAACTAAAGCATCATACTTATCTAACATTTCACTACCGAGAATATCGTAGCCAACATTCATTGAAGTCAACATATTTACTCCTGATGACCCCATTACTTCTACCCGTCTATCTATTACTGATTTCTCTAATTTAAAATCTGGTATTCCATATCTAAGTAGTCCACCTATCTTATCATTTCGTTCGTAAAGATCAATCTCGTAACCTAGATTATTTAGCTGATCTGCGGCTGCCATTCCTGCAGGACCAGACCCTACGACTGCAACTTTGATTCCATTTCGTTTAATGTCCTTATTAGGTACAACCCAACCTTCTTTATACGCTTTCTCTATTATAGATTTTTCAATATACTCGATCGTTACTGGATCACTATTAATATTTAAAACACATGATGCTTCGCAAGGTGCAGGGCAGATCCTGCCTGTGAATTCCGGAAAATTATTAGTCGAAGATAAAATATCAAATGCTGACTTCCATTCTCCAATTTGTACTGCACGATTAAAATCTGGAATCAAATTACCTAATGGACATCCACTATGACAAAATGGAACACCGCAATCCATACATCTTGCAGACTGCTTATCTACAAGTTGAGAATTATTCTCCTCGTAAAATTCTTTCCAATGATCCACTCGAATGTTAGCATCCTCTTTAGTTGGAAGTTCTCTATCGAATTCTCTAAATCCATTTTTATTTGTCATAACTAAACTATGTATTAAAGTAAATTAAAAATGCAGTATTAAATTAAACAAGGTCCTTTTCTTTACCTTCCAATTGTAGGATTGCTTTCAATTCCTTTGGAAAAATCTTAATGAACTTAAATTTACTAACCTCCCAATCTTCTAATATATCCGAAGCAATTAGGCTCTTGGTTTGTTTCAAATATTTATTGATTTTTTCTTTCAAAAATATTTCATCACTTATTGTTATAGATTCAATAAAAACCATCTCCTCGTTAATATTCTGAGAAATATCGCTTTGTTGAGAATATATATAAGCAAAACCACCGCTCATACCTGCCGCAAAATTTTTTCCTATTGAGCCTAAGATTACTACACTTCCGCCTGTCATATATTCACAACCATTATGCCCTATTCCTTCTACTACTGCATGAGCGCCACTATTTCTGACACCAAACCTATCTCCTGCCATTCCATTGATATATACTTCTCCAGAGGTTGCACCATAGAGACTTACATTTCCGACGATAATATTTTCATTGGACACAAATTTGCTTTCTCTATCTGGCACTAAAGTGATCTCGGCACCGCTAAGGCCTTTTGCAAAATAATCATTTGCCTCACCCTCCAACACTAAGCTCAAACCATGAGCAGCAAATGCTCCAAAACTTTGTCCTGCACTTCCTCTAAATAACAAATTAAGACTTCCTCCTTTCATCCCAGTAGAACCATAAACTTTGGCAATTTCATTGGACAGCATTGCACCTACTGCTCTGTCTGTACTTTCTATTTCAAATACTTTGCTTACCTGACTATTACTTGATCTTGCTTCTTTCGTTTGTTCGATGAGTTGTCGATCTAGTACTGTTTCCAATTCATGATCTTGTGCTTGACTAGCATACAATGTTTGATCTTCTCCTGCATCGAACTGATACAATAAAGAGGCAAGATTTAGGTGCTTCCTCTTCCAGTGATTATCCGTATGTGCTATTTCGAGTAGATCACTTCTACCTACTAATTCGTTCACTGTTTTTACTCCGACCGCAGCCATTATTTCTCTCAAATGGTTTGCCAAGAAGTGGAAATAATTAACAAGGTGCTCTACTTTGCCATTAAACTTCTTTCTAAGCTCAGTATCCTGAGTTGCAATCCCAACTGGACATGTATTAAGATGGCATTTCCTCATTAGTATACAACCTTCAACGACAAGAGCTGCGGTAGCTACTCCCCACTCTTCGGCACCGAGCATAGTAGCTATCGCAATATCTCTACCCGTACGCATCTGACCGTCTGCTTGTATTACTACTCTGTCCCTTAGTTTATTTTTTACTAGCGTTTGATGTGTCTCTGACAATCCCAATTCCCATGGCAATCCTGCATGCCTAATCGAACTGAGTGGCGAAGCTCCTGTACCTCCATCCGCACCACTTATCAAGATATGATCTGCGTGCGCTTTGGCTACTCCAGAAGCAATTACTCCAACTCCCATCTTAGATACCAACTTGACACTTATACGTGCTTTTCGATTTGCATTTTTGAGATCAAATATCAATTGAGCAAGATCTTCAATACTATATATATCATGATGTGGTGGTGGAGAAATCAAACCTACTCCAGGCGTACTATTTCTGACCCTTGCTATATTTTTATCCACTTTATGCCCTGGCAATTGTCCTCCTTCTCCAGGCTTGGCACCTTGAGCCATTTTGATCTGCAACTCTATCGCATTGGTTAGATAATTGATCGTCACTCCAAATCTACCCGAAGCCACCTGCTTGATTGCAGACATCATACTATCACCATTCTCCAGCTTATCAAATCTCACTTCATCTTCGCCACCTTCTCCACTATTACTCTTTCCTCCTATCCTATTCATAGCTATCGCCAATGTACTATGTGCTTCATGGCTTATAGATCCAAATGACATTGCCCCAGTAGCAAATCGTTTTAAAATGTTCTTAACTGGCTCTACCTCTTCTAATGATATTGGAGTACTTCCTTTCTTTATTTTCAAAAACGACCTTAGTGTACTAGCATTGCGAGATACTTTATCTACCTCTTTTGCAAACATGTTGTACGTAGTAATATCATTCAGTTTAGTTGCATGTTGTAGTAAATGAATAGATTGTGGATTAAATAAATGAAATTCTCCTTTCTTCTTCCACTGCTGCAATCCTAAGTCTGGTAAAATACTATTATTTACATCCCCAAAAGCCAAACGGTGCTTCGCTTCAAGTTCCTTTTGAAACCCTATAAAATCGATTCCTCCGATCCTACTAATCGTCCCTTTAAAACACTTGTTTACAACATCTTGAGATACGCCTAAGGCTTCGAATGTTTGAGCGCCGCGATAGGAATTGATCGTAGACACGCCCAACTTAGACATAATCTTAAGCAATCCTTTTTCGGCTGCTTTGATATACGAATTTATTAATATAGACTCATCCATACTATCACTTCTATCGGCAATAGCACAACAGCTTTGATAAGACATGTAAGGATAAATCGCATCTGCTCCATACGAAATTAGTGTTGCAAAATGGTGAGTCTCTATGACGTCTCCACCCTCTACAATTAAGGAAATCGTTTTTCTCTTACCACGCGAAATCATAAAGTGATGAATGCATCCTATCGCCAATAAAGTAGGAATAGCCAAATGTTCTTTATCTACACCTCTATCTGACAAACAAATAATATTACTATCATAAGTAGCCATTTCCACTTCATTATTTACTCTATTCAAAGCTGCTTCTATACCTTCACTGGCTTTGAACAATAACGATACTCTTGCGAATGAAAAGTCAGGTAAATCAATTTGTTCTATTTTCTTAAACGTCTCAGTAGATAAAATTGGAGAATTTATTCTAAGAACAGCTGCCTCATTCTCGCCGACTCTTACAAATTTTTTGGTTCCTCCAAGAAAAGTTTTTAAAGACATATAGAATTTCTCACGCAGAGAATCTATCGGCGGATTGGTAACTTGAGCAAATTGTTGCTTGAAATAATTTGATGGATGTTGAGCTATCGTAGATAAAATCGCCAACGGAATATCAGCACCCATAGATCCTATGGCTTCTTTTCCTTGCAATGCCATACTCCCCAAAATGAGTTCTTCGTCTTCTTGCGAAAAACCGAAAGCAATTTGATTTCTGATTACTGAATTATCAATTTTTTCAGTTGTGGACAAAGAGACTTCTAATTTGAGATCATTGACATCTATTGTTCTGGCATCGATCCAATCTTGATATGGCTGCCGTTTACAAATAGTTGACTTAACTTCATTATCAGAAATAATTCTTTTTTCCTCAAGATCTACAACTAACATTCTACCAGGTTCCAATCTAGACTTCAATATTATTTTAGACGGATCTATAGACAAGCATCCTGCCTCACTGCCTAATATGATTACATCATCCTCAGTGACTACATATCTCGAAGGTCGCAATCCATTTCTATCAAGCACCGCACCAACTATTACACCATCTGTAAAGCAGATAGAAGCAGGACCATCCCACGGTTCCATGATTGCATCATGGTATTGGTAAAATGATTTTTTATACGCCGGTAAAGAATCATCATTTTGCCATGCTTCAGGAATCATCATCATCAAGACATGAGGCAATGAGCGACCACCTCTCAATAAAAACTCTGCTACATTATCAAAGTTTCCAGAGTCCGAAGTGTATGGATCGCATATTGGTAAAACATTCTTTAATTTATAGTCAAAAGTTTCAGATATATTAAGTCGCTGTTCTCTAGCTTGCCACCAATTGATATTTCCTTGAATAGTATTTATTTCTCCATTATGAGATATACATCTGAATGGTTGTGCCAGCCTCCACTTGGGAACTGTGTTCGTACTAAATCTACTGTGAACAATAGCTACTGCACTTGTAAATTTTTCATCTTGAAGATCTAAAAAATACAATCTTAATTGAACAGCAGATAACTGCCCTTTGTAAACGATAGTCTTCGACGAGAAAGAGGATATATAAAAATCGTCTATAAGGGCAGTATCTTGCTGATAAGCATCATTCAATATTGAGGATCGTAAAAAAAACAACTGCTTTTCCAAATTTTGACTTGGATGCCCATCTTGACATTTGACGAACCATTGTTCCATATCTGGCTCTGCTTCCAAAGCCATCGACCCAATCATAGAATTGTCGACAGGTACGTCTCTGGTCATAAAAGTGACCATCTCATACATGTGTACATATTTCTTAATAATAGTTTTACAAAATTCTTTTTTTACTGGATCTTTTGGTAAAAAAAACATACCAACTCCATACTCGTCGGAATTTGGCATGTTCACCTCGCATTGCACTGCTCGGTCTATGAAAAAGCTATGCGGTAATTGTATCAATATACCAGCGCCATCTCCAGTATTTTTTTCTGCACCGTAAGCACCTCTGTGCTCCATATTTTCTAATACAGTAAGAGCCGAATCGACTATATATCTGGTTGGTATTGCTTTGAGATCACATAAGAGTCCCACCCCACAAGAGTCTTTCTCTAGTTCTGGAGTATATAATCCTAATCTTTGTTGATCACTTTGATCTCCTGGCTCTACCATAATTTATTTTTCGTTAAAACCCGTAAACGGCGGCGACCATAAAGGCACTTAGTGATTTTGTTGAATTTTCACTAGACACCACTATCTCTTTAGAGAAAGCGTCTAACCTGTATTCGGGTATGATTGTTAAATTGCCAACTTTATAGTTGGCAGATAAAGTAATATCGAAGACGGATTCGCCTTCTTCAAATAATCCTAATCCATTGTCTCTAAAACTTTCCGCTCTTACTCCTAACTTTAAAGATTCGGAAGTAGCCACTTGAAAATAACCGGCTACTCCAGTAAAATTATCTGAAGCCGTAGTAGCATTAAAACCTATATATATATTGCATCGGTAGCATCGTACCCTGCTGTAATATCAAACTGTGTAAAATCTTCGGAAAAAATTCCATTTACCCAAACTGCTAGCCCACCTTTTTCATAACCTAATTGTAAACCGCCTACATAATCATCCGTAGGATTGTACTCGGTCGCATCCGTAGGATTCATTACACTAGCCATAATTGAAAAACTATTATCCAATGCATAATCTACTTTCAATCCTGTATGAGAAAAGGGTCCATAGGAGAACATATAACTTGTAGAATAATTAAAATTCCCTGTTGGCGAAATAACTTCGTAACCTAAGAAGGTATTAAAATTTCCTATCGTAACAGTCAATGCTTCTGCAGGCTTCCAATACACATAGAGTTGGTTGACTATATTGGAACTTCCATTAGGTCTAAATTCGGATGATAAAACAGTGGCATCTTCTCCCTTAGGGCCAAATACTAGGTCGGATTTAAAACCGAAATTAGTTCCTTCTTGCTCCAAGATAACATTAGCCATACCCAAAGAAAAGCCAGGCAAATTGGCGAAAGAAGTCGCTGGCGCTTCATAGAATTCTTCAGTTAAACTTGCTCTATAATAAACATCGACAGAACCACTAATTTTTAAAGTTGAATCCGTCACTGTTGTTGTATCAGTCTGGGCTAAAGTAATGTTACTACTGAGGATAAAAAGTAATAAAATGCAAAACGTAAATTTCATGGTTTAGTATTTATACTACGATTAGGTTTATAATATTTATAATCAATAAGATAATTATATGCCTCTACTGATCCTCAGCAATACAGACCTACAATTTTATTCAATTTTTAATTTTTAAGAATATGCCGTAGCCTGATGCTCACAAATATCCAATCCTATAGTTTCTTCCTCTTTGTCTACACGTACACCTACTACTTTCTTTAAAACAAAGAAAACTACAAAAGCGAATGTAAAAGTGAATACACCAATAGCAGCAATACCAATCAACTGAGCACTAAGCGTACCTACACCTTCGTCGTAATTTCCGAAAATAGCTACCGCAATAGTTCCCCAGATACCGCAGACTAAATGAACTGATGTTGCTCCTACAGGATCATCAACTTTGATCTTATCGAAAAAGCTGATCGACAATGGTATAATAGCTCCTGCTACCAATCCAATAATGATCGCACTCACTACGGACACTCCGTCAGCACTAGCAGTAATACCAACTAACCCTCCTAAAATTCCGTTCAACGCAATACCTAAATCAAAACTTCTGTACACTAACTTCGAAATAACGAAAGCTCCAATACAGCCAGCAGCAGCAGCTACAGCAGTAGTAACAAATACCAATGACACCAATCCTGGGTCAGCCGACAAGACGGAACCTCCATTGAATCCAAACCATCCAAACCAAAGTAAAAAGACTCCAACTGTAGCTAATGGCATACTGTGCCCAGGAATAGGCTTTATTCCTTTCTTGGTATATTTTCCGAGTCTTGGCCCTACTAATATTGCCCCCGCTAAAGCTCCCCATCCTCCGACAGAATGTACAAGTGTAGATCCCGCAAAATCATAGAATCCTAGTGCGTCTAACCATCCAGCTCCCCACTTCCAATATCCAGTAATAGGATATGATATCGTCACAAACAACAAACAGAATACTAAGAAGGGAAGTAACTTTACTCGTTCGGCTACAGCACCTGATACTATAGTACAACATGTAGCTGCAAACATGGCTTGGAAAATAAAATCAGTGTAATATGTATAATTGCCGGATGCATAATCTATCATTCCGGCTGCGCCTTCAGGATTAGTCAATCCAAATCCTCCGAATTCAAAATAACCTCCTTCGACACCAGGATACATCAAACCAAATCCGATAGTATAGTATGACAATAACCCTACGGATACGATCATAATATTTTTGAATAAAATATTTACTACATTTTTCCTACGTACAAATCCAGCTTCTAGAGTTGCAAACCCGAGATGCATCATAAATACCAGTACGGTAGCCATCAACATCCAAATGTTATTGGCAATGAATTTAGCTTCGTTTGCTGATTCCAAAGCTTTTTGAGCAAGAATTAGTGATTCGTCCATTTCTCTAAAAATTTTACTAGTAGGTATTATGAATTAATCGCGTCGACACCAGAATTACCTGTTCTGATATTCGTTACGCTACTGAGATCACTGACGAAGATGATTCCGTCACCCTTCTGACCTGTGTGAGCAGCAGATTCAATAGCGCTAATCGCTTCATCCACAAAATTTTCGCTTACCAAAATCTCCAACTTGATTCTAGCGATGTAGCCCACATCGTAAATAGTACCTCTATATGATCTAGTAGCTCCTTTTTGATGACCATGGCCCTTGACCTCATAAAAAGTGAAGAAGTGAACCTCCTTGGCAGCCAATGCATCTTTAACGTCATCAAATTTTGATGCCCTGACGATTGCTTCGATTTTTTTCATTTTAGTATCTGTTTCGACGATTATAATGTCAAATGTACATACAGACATAGCTAAATAATTCGAATTTTATTTTCATTTTGTTATATTGCGACCGCAAAAACAAACACTATATAACTGATTATCAGTGTTTTGATATCTAATATAATGTTATGCCTATATCACAATCCAAACAAGTATTTAGTCTCGTCAAGTCCCTTACTATTGCTGAAAAGAGAAACTTCAAGTCATATGCTAAGAGAATCCAAGACAATAGTGGTCTATTATTCTTGAGACTTTTTGACATTCTAGAAAAACAAAAAACATTTGATGAAAAGGCTGTAATAGATGGCTTAGAAGGAATTAGTAAGACTCAGTTTTCAAACCTCAAAAGACATTTATACTCGCAAATAATCAGTAGCCTCAGACTGATTCACAAAGAAAAAAGAGCCAACTTTAAAGTTCGAGAATACATTGATTTCGCCTATATTCTATATGGTAAAGGACTACATGTTCAAGCTCTTAAAATTCTAAGAAAAGCAAGGTCCTTAGCCAAAAAGCATCATTTAAATTATATGCAGCTGACCATCATTGAGTTCGAGAAAAAAATAGAAACCAGGCATATTACCCGCAGTGGAAGTAAGACGGCTCAGACACTTGTAGAAGAAAGTGAAATTATACAAGAAGATGCAAATCACCTTGTGAGGCTTAGCAATCTAAGAATCAAAATGCATGCAAAATATCTACAAAATGGACATGTAAAAAATAAACTTGAAGCGGAAGAGGTAAAAGTGTATTACCATCAACAGCTCAAGCCTATAGATCTGGATAAACTTGGGCTAATAGAAAATATATATTACGTGCAATCAAGGGTATGGTACAATTATATATTGATTGACTTTCGCGCCTGTATGAAATACGCAAAGAAATGGGTAGCATTAATAGACGACAACCCTACGATGATCGATAGAGACAAAGATCTTTATATGAGAGGATTACATTACGTGCTCACTACTGCAGTACACACCAAAGACTATTCTTCTCATTCAGAATACCTCCAAAAAATAGAATCCTTTCGCTCGGAATCTTATGGTACGTTCAATACCAACTCACAGATTATATCTTTCTTGTACGTACACACTGGACGTCTTGACAACATTATGCTTAGCGGCAATTTCAATTTGTGCAACGAAGTGATACCTAGAACTCTAAGCCGAATCCGCATATACAAATTCAAATTGGATGACCATAAAATAATGTTACTCTATTTTAAGTTCGCATGGATATACTTAGGAGACAAAAACCCATCAAAAGGAATTCAATACCTCAACAAAATAATAAACAACGAACTCAGTAAACTGAGAGAAGATCTACAAGACTATGCCCGCATACTTCAACTGATGTGTCATTATGAATTGAAAAATTTCGACATTCTTGAATATTTATTAAATACCTATTCTTCATATTTCAGTCGCAAAAAGAGTATAAATCCATTTTTAACAGAAGCGGTTGATATGTTTCATTCCTTAAAATCGAAAGGTGTATCTGATCATAATTTAGTACTTCAAAATCATTTGAAAGCATTTAGGAAAATCTCCAAAGATCCATATGAAAAAAGAGCTTTAGTTTATCTAGACATTATATCATGGCTAAAAAGCAAAACCAATGGAATAAGCCTTCAGGAAGTTATTCAGGGAGTCTCGAAAAAACCACCTACCACCTACTGGAAATAAGTGGGTTAAAATTACCTATGACTTAAAGTTACTTTTCACAACACTATAAAGCTGTTCTAACTACTTGTCGCTAGATCACAATCATTCAATGACCCAATCGCTTCGCTTGCTTGTACTCCTGCCCCTCTCAGATAGTCAAACGACTTGGTTGCCTCATTACTATCTCAAAATTCATACTTTAAGTTATCCTATTAAAAATAGAAGGTTTTGAACCTAAAAAATGACCGTTTAAAGTCTAGGTTCACAATCTTCTTTGTTCCGTATCAGATCCTGAACTATTGTATTTTTTACGTTGGGTCGTAGACTTACCGAATCGTAATGACATCGTCAATGTCACCCGTCTTGTGTCTCTCGTACTATTCCAATCGGCATCAGTTCGTCTTAGGTTATTGATGATTCCAGCGCCTCTATTGGCGAGAAAGATATCACTGACATTTAGCTTTGCACTTCCTTTACCTTCCCAAAATGATTTCTTGATTCCGAAGCCTACTTGACTGTAGCTATTCAATATAAGTTGAGCATAGACTAGATCACTTCTATAGTTTCCGTTAAGCTCTGCTTGCCATCCCTTGCTTAGTTGAAATGTATTATTGGCCGACAATGCGTAATATGTACCTCGCGATGCCAGTTGCTCCGTATATAGCTTACTATCAAATCTATTATGTCCCAATTCTGCATAAGTATTAAACCGATACCACTTGGAGACATCAAATGCTCCGCTCACTGATAGTGTGTAGCTTTCGCTGCTAGAGATATTTCCAGGGCGACTATAATATATGCCGTCTCTAATTTCTAATGTTTCATTGATATTATCTGAGGTTTTGGAATAGTTTAAAGTCGTTGTAATCTTTCCATCCCATGTATGAGCTAAAGAATAATTATCTGAAAATGTCGGTAGCAAATCTGGATTTCCTGAGTAGAAAGTAAATTTATCTAATGGGCTTATAAAAGGGTTGAGACTTCTAAAATATGGTCTATTGATTCTTTTACCGTAGGAGAATGTCAATACATTTTTAGCTTTCTGATCCATCGTCCAACCTGCGTAAAATGTTGGAAATAGATTTTTGTAACTTCTAGTAAAGCTAGTATCTGACTTTTGGACATTACCTAATTGATTACCTTCTAGAGATGTAGATTCTCCTCTGAGTCCAGCTTGTATATCTATAGGACCCAAATTGGTCGTAAAGTTGAGATATGCAGAATGAATTTTCTCATCATACAAGAACCGATTACTCAGATTATAATCAGGCGTAGTAACACCATCTATAGTTGTAGAGTATATAGCTTCATTATCGGTTTCCGTTCTTGCTGTTTTTAGCCCTGCCTCGAATCTACTTCCGTTGGTTAATCGTTTGGTATAATCTGTTTTCGCTGCGTAGATTTTGATCGTGGAAGGGATCTCACCATTGATCTGATCTGCAAATGATTGCACTCCATCTTCATCGTAGATAAAATTTTGAAACACCTGATCGCTTCCTGTAGTATAAGATACATAATCTGCATCTACAGAAAGAGAACTACCAAGAGTGTCTAGCGTTCGAGTAACGTAAGCATTGTACACTTCATTATTAAAAGAATTATCTTGATCATTATCCGCAACTACTGTCTGTAATAGTACACCGACAGCATCTGTTATTTTGGATGTATTGTCGGTGTCTTTTACTGTGGGGCTATTATCTCGTTTGTACGAAATTCCAAAGGTTGTATGCTCAGTAATATAATAGTCTGCTCCTATCTTTGCATTTAGGTATTTTCCTTTTCGGTAGTTAAATGAATTTTGCTCAAAGGCAGATTCCAATTCGTCCGCTTCCGTTTTGTAAAATCTATTGATGAATAGATCTTGAAAATTTTCATAAACCCCAGAAGCGAGATTACTATAAAGGCTCAATTTATTATTATTGTAATTAAGGTTAAGGTAATTGTTGCTACTCCAATATTTTCCTTTGCGGCCACTGATAGCAGTATTACCATATAGCCCTTGAAGTGTATTTCGTTTGGTGATGATATTGATTACACCTGAGTTTCCTGCGGCTTCATATCTGGCCGGAGGATTAGTCATAATCTCTATTCGCTTGATCGATCCAGCAGGAAGTGAACTCAAGTAATTTTCCAATTCACTTCCAGATATATAAGAAGGTTTGTCATTGATATATACGGACACACCAGATCTTCCCTTAAGCATTAGTGAGCCATCACTATTGAGTGATAATCCTGGAGCTCTCTCAAGCACTTCCAAGGCTGTACTCCCTGCAGTAGAGATCATCCCTTCTGGATTGATGATTGTGCGATCTAGTTTACGCTCTATGAATGGTATTTTGGCAGTGACAGTCACTTCTTCTATCATCTGCGAAGATTGGATGAGTACGATGGGATCTAGTGCAATATCTTCTACACCCATTCTAATGTCCTGAGTATGATCTTGGTAACCCAATAAGCTTATGCTCAAGGTATAATTGCCTTCTGCCACAGTAGCCAGGATATAAGAGCCATCAACATCAGTATACTCCGCTTTGACGAATGAAGAGTCCGCAATAGACATCAGTCCAACCAATGCTAGATCTAGGCCTTTACTATTCCCCTCTTGGACTATTCCAGATAAAGACTGAGCCTGAGATAATGAGGATACAAACGATAACACTAGTATTAATAATACCTTCATGGTAATTGACTTTATCTTCTTTCGGTGAAAATAAGGTGTAAACCGCGTATAGTATCACTTCTTGTACCAATGAACTCTCTTGATAGACTAACAGTCTATATCAAACAAAAAAATAGTTAGCAGCGATACCTGATTGAAAGCACTCTATACAGGGTGATGTAAAGGCTGGATCAAAAATAAATCAAAATAAATTACTTTTCTGGTCACACATTCTAAGTTGTATTTGTACTAATAAATGGCAGCCATTCAGTAACAAGTTTAACAATCACTTTAAATAATCAAAGAAGAGATTCTTTTAAATAATAACAATTATGAATAAGTCAAATATCCTGTATACAGCCATATTTTTAATCTTAACCTCTGCAATGATGACATCGTGTAGCAAGGAAAACATAGATAATGAAAATCTAGACCCTGATGATGTAATTGTAGATGTAGTAGTAGATTCTACTGGTGTCGTAACGTGTGACAACCTTTTAAATATCACAAGTGATGCAATCAATTTCTCAGGCTTAGGAACAGCTCACTTATTTAAAATGGGTACTAACTGCGAAACTGGAGGCTCCAACTCTGCTCTCAATTTTCATGTCGTAGATGCCGAATGGGACTATTGGGGAGGAGCTCCAAATATATTTGCATCTTCTGACGGAATTCCTGGATTTGCCTTCGGAACTGATCTAGATGCAGAAATTGGTGACACGGTTTTCTTGTATCGCAGTTTTGCCGGTCCAGAATCTCTTATACACTTCGACAGTATCAGTACATATCAGGCATTAGAAAATGACTATGCATTTATATTATCCGCAATCGGCGATGAAGATGGCGAATTTATTGGAGGATCCATTTCTGGTACATTTATAAATGAAATAGGCGACATCAGTCCCTTTGAAGCTTCTTTCTGTGTACCGATTTCTGTTGTCTGCGATTAATAAGAATTCAAGAACTAAATAAGTAAATAATACCGATGGAGATCAACTCTCTAATACTTGATGGATTACTAAAGCAAGATCATAGGGCTCAGCGTGAGTTCTATGATCTGATGCTTCCGTATCTCAGAGCAATTTGCTCTAGGTACCTGTACGAAAAATCTAGTATTAAGGATGTATTGCAAGAATCGTTTATCTCGATATTTACAAAGATTGATAGCTTCGATTCTACCAAAGGAAACCTTAGAAAATGGAGCTCAACAATAGTGATCAATAATAGCATCAATCAGAATAGAAAAATATCGCGTCGTCAAGAATCTCAGTTCGAAATAAAAATCCATGACTTAGGAGAAAGTAACGCGGTATCTCATATGAGTGATGAAGATTTACTATTCATACTCAAGAAAATGCCTTCTGATCTCCTTGATGTATTTAACCTCAATATCATAGACGGCTATTCACATCTAGAGATATCCGATTTACTCAACATTTCAGTATTGTCATCTAGAAAAAAATTATCTAGAGCTAGAAAGTGGCTACAAATTACTTTTAGGAATGATGAGAAAACCATTATATATCTCCAAAACTCTATAAATCAAGCGTTATGAGCAATGTAGAAAAAGAATATCAAAAAAGATTTTCCGATAAACAAGAAAGCAATACTGACTTTGATGCAGAAAGCCTGTGGGGTGCAATCCAAACAGAAGTACAACCAAAGAAAAAAGACCGAAAACATATATTATGGTTTTCTCTAAGTATACTGATACTCGGTGCAGGAACATTAATATGGCTTCATCATAATCCGTCTAACGCAAGTATCCAAAACGCTACTACCCTTCCAGAAAACAACATTGTACATACTAAAATCGAAAACAGCAAAGAATCAAAAGATATAGATAAATACAACTCGGCAACAGCATCAATAGCAACGACAATTGAAAGAACGTCACTAGCAGTAATACAATCCGATACACAAGCTCTACCCTCAGAAATCAAGAATAAAATTATAACTCACAATCTTAAAAAAACTGTACCTAATAAAAACATTCGCCACATAAATACAACTGGACATCCTCTATCGACTGACGTCGATCAGTACCATGAAAACTTCGATGCATTAGCCACAAAGCAAAATAAGCCGGAGTCAGTTCAGAAAATTGAAGAGCAATTGGTTTTCGTATCGAGTACTCCGAGTAAGAAAATAGAGAAGATCAATATCGATCCTATTTCTACTTTGAAAAATCGCTCATTGGATAATCGACGTACTGAAATAGATCATAACCCAACTGCGATTGCGATACAGTCAAATACAGACAACAATGAAGAATGTGACGAAGATAATTCACAAAATATAAGGATAGATCTCTATAGTGGAATCAATTACAATAACCACAATTACGCTTCAAGTAATGTGAAAGTAGATGCATTGAAAAATGAATCGGAAAGCACTTTCTCTGGAAATACCTTTGGATTAGCAATCAGCAAACCAATTTATAATAACATACTTGGTACTATAGGAATCGAATACAATAATCTCTGGACTAAGACAGAAGTCAACCTATCAATAGATTCTTCAAAAGCTCTAATTGATGAAATTGTAAAAGTAATCATTGATCCTCAGACTCAGGATACGATAGATGTCTTCAGAGATTCTGTAACAGTCTACGCGCTCTATACAAGAGAACTAATACATCATAATAATGTAAAGACTATCTCTTTCCCATTGTCTTTTGGTTTTCATCATAAGATGAGACAATTAGATCTAGGTATTAATTTAGGCATAGTCTATAGTTTACGAATCCAGCAAACAGGAAAAGGATATAATAATCAAGGCGAAATATTTGAATTTAATGAGGAATCCTCTACTCTTCCGTTTAAGAAATCGTCTGTAGCCTTTAGATTGAGGCCTATAATTAGATACAAATTTAATGAGAGTTATAGTCTCTCCTTCTCACCCCAATATCAATTTTCTAAAGGTAGTCACATCAGCGACAATTCTGTTTCAGTAACATCTTCAGTTTGGAATTTCAATATCGGAATAGGAATGCGATTTTAATTGACATTTACAAACCAAAAAGATAAAACCCAGAATACAAACAAGGCTATATTCATGAAAAATGAGTTTAGGTTTATCGCCGATTGCCAGATCACATTACAGATTTACATTCGGAGCTACATCAACTAGTTTTAAATAGACAAATTGCAAATAAGTCTCGTCCGAGAGTAAATAGATTATTCCTTAAGCTTATCAAGAAATTGATAAGCTTTTTTTATTATCAAACTTAACGACACTAAATTCGATATCACAGAATCTGAAATGGGAATAAATTGAACGTCTTATGAGAAGCACAATTAACGAATACTATCGTACATGTAACGAATAATAGATCATCCAATTTAGTTGAGTAAATCAGCTCTAAATTGCTGAAAAACAAACAATGAGGCATTCTTACTTAATCTTCATCATCTTAGTCTACGCTTCTTGCATTATTGGTAAAGATGAACACAAATGTTCAACTTCAAGAGAATATTCTGTCAAAGAAACTACACATAATTTTCAAGAAATCCGTATCTCTCCTATTAGACCTAACCTTACCGCAATAATTGGATCAAGAATACATAGGCAAATAGAGATTATTAATGATTCCCTCCTTGTTTCACAATACCAGGACCATCTGTTTCCAAAATACTACACAATCGATAGAGTTGATTCATTAATAATCACAGGTGGATTAAACAAAAGAGCCTACGTCTTTAACCTAAAAGATGATTCTGTCCACAATTTGAAAACACGAAAAGTAACATCTATTTATCCAAAAGAAGATGAGATATTATTATTTGGTTATGATGGATTCTACAAAGTAGACAAAAACACTTATAAGAAAGTAAAAGATAAAAAATGCCCTGTCGATTACTTTAGTGTACATAAGCCAACATTTGAAAAAGATACATTGTACTTCGACAATGATTGGGTTTATGCCATAAAAACGGACAGATGGATCCCATTAGAAGCAAACAAAAAAAAGAAAAAACGCAAAACATTAGGCGAAATTACAACAGCCAATAAAGATGGCTTCTGGCACACAAACAAATTAACATATATCAAAAACAATCCAAGATCTGTCACTAGTGATACTTTTGATTTGGGAATCCCTAATATCACCAACATAACAAATAGATATACACTCAGTCACGATCACATTTGGATTCATAATAACAATCAAGTTTATTTCATTAATACCGAAAACAAGAAAAAATATTCGGCCAACCTCGACTACAATCGTTTAATAGGATTTGAAATCAAAAATTGTGAGGCTTATATCATCTTGAACGATCAAATAATAATCAAGCCTTTAAAGAATATTATAGATGAAGGAATATTATTCGAAGTAGTATCACATTCTGAAGAAGTAAAAAGCTATAATGAAACTAAAGCAAACTTAGTCGACAGTAGAGAATTGACTATTATCGACGCTATATGTGTCATAGACTCTATCAACAATAGGTTTAGAAACAGCTCGAACCAAGAAATTCAAAATAAATTAACCACTCTTTCCGATGACATAATGAGGAAGGTGAAATTTGAAAAAGAAGAAACACATCTTGAATGTTACAGAAATAAAAACATAGCTCTAACGGAAAGACAAAAATGTATAAATCAATTGATTATACAACTTGGTGTGCATCATGAATATGATAAAATACGATCATTAAATGATGAATACTTCACCTTATTTCCAACTAAAGAATCAGGTGATTTTTCGATACAGAAATCACTCAATCGCATTACTCAGTATGGTCAAAAAAATGACAGTCTTAAAGCTATAAAAATTCCAATAGATGAACTACACTATCAAAAAGCACTTCTAAAAGAATTACTATGCTACGCACCTTGGAATTGTCATGGAGGTTGCGGTGGCTGTGATCTATCATTACCTATTGAATCTATCGAAAAATTTATACTTGACTACCCTAACAGCCAGTATATAGAAGCCGCTTCTTGGAAACTACTTTGTCTTCGATTAGAATATTATGAAATTGACCAATACTACATAGACCGACATAGAGAATTTATAAATAAATTTCCAAATGGACAGTATGCAAAACTAGCTAAAGAAAAAATATTTGTTTCGCAGAGAAATTAATTCCAAAAAATAAGCAATATTAAGTCATCTCACAATATAATTTTGACTCAACTTATCAATGGAAGCAACAAACTTCAACTGGTAAAATAAGACCTGTTGCCGCCTACAAATGCTGTAACGAGACATATACTGACTAAATGCAGATATCCAAGCCAACCCATCAATAATGGCTTCGAAAAAAAAATATAAAAAAACAACCGATTGAATAATCAATAATTCTCTTATACTGTTATACTTACTCTATCTCAGACACGTAAATAACAGAAAGAAATGAAGAAGCTAGAAAAAGATATAACCAACTTATACAGATCACTACTCAATAAAGAATTCATAGCAAAGCAAGTAGCCGAAATGGCGGATCCGTCGTACCGATTAAGTGCTATGAATCTTGTACGATATATTACATTGAGAAATCAAGATCTAAGAAACGTACACGATAATCTTTCGGAGGCCGGAATATCATCTCTTCGAAGCTGCGAAGGATATGTGATGCAAAATGTAACCTCTGTACTCCGATTGGTAAAATTGATCAATGGAGAATCTTGGAATCCACAAGAAGAAGTAGAGACTATAGGATACAAGGCCAGTAAGAAGTTGCTCAAAAGGCATACGAAGCAACTATTCGAGACGAAGAAGCGAAATAGAGATACGAAGATTATGGTGACGGTTCCTAGAGAAGCAGCATTTGATCCAGATATAATTAGGCAGTTGATCGTCCAAGGTATGGAAGTAGCTAGGATTAATCTATGCCAAGGAAGTCCTGTAGAGTGGCTCATGCTTATAGATCATATCCGTGAACAAAGTGTTATTCTAGGGCTCGATTGTAAAATCTATATGGATTTGTCCGGGCCCAAATTTAAAGTTGGAAAGATAAAAATCCGAAAAGGCTCTAAAAAAATAAAAGATTTTATCAAGCTAAAGAAGGGAGATCATCTTGTCCTGTCCTCCAAGTCATTTACAACTCAAGATATAAGAAAAGGAAATAAGGGCGAGACTTTACGTAACCCCAAAGTGAGTGTTTCCAATACAGCCATCATAGAAGAAACTAAAATAGGTGATATAATATTATTTGACAATGGACTCATCGAGAGTCGAGTCATCAAAAAAAGAAAGGACGAATTAGAAGTAATTATCATAACTCAATCAGACAAAGGTGTCAAACTCCTTTCTGAAGCGACGATCAACCTACCAGACACAAAACTACATGTTGCCTCGTTGACCAAACAAGATAAAATACAATTGCCTCTAGTCATGGAACATGCCGATATCATCGGATATCCCTATGTACGTACTGTAGAGGATATAAAAGTACTCTATACCGAACTCGATAAATATGAACGCAACGATATAGGTATTATCATCAAAATAGAAAATGAACAAGCCTTTGAAAACCTACCTAAATTGCTCCTAGAAGCGATGAAACGTCCACGCATTGGTATCATGATCGCAAGAGGAAATCTTGCCGTAGAGATAGGTGCTGATCGCATTGCAGAGGTGCAGGATCAAATCATGTGGATCTGCGAGGCGGCACACATACCAGTGATATGGGCTACTCAAGTTTTGGAAAACTTAACCTCCACTGGAACAGCGACAAGAGCGGAAATCACAGATGCGGCTAAGAGCGCTAGAGCAGAGTGCGTTATGCTTAATAGTGGACCACATATCATCGAAGCGGTAACTATGCTGAGCAAAATCCTAGAGAAAATGGAAGGTCATACTTCTAAAAAGAAGAGTGTGATGCGAGCGCTGAAGGTGAGTATGAAGAATTTGGATCGGATGGGAATGGAAGAATAGTGGGTTCTTAATTGTCTATAAAGCTTGAGCAGAAAGTCATTTTCACAATTACCATTTGTCAATTCCTTTAAGTAAGGTTACATTCGACGTCCATACAGAGAGAATAACCGATAGACAGAAGAGAATATATGACCAACCAAACCAATGGACACGAGACACCGGCAACTGGCCTTAAAGGCCTAACACAGAACTGGAGAGCTGATCTATTGGCAGCTATTAGCGTGTCTCTAGTTGCACTTCCTCTAGCATTAGGAGTCGCCGTAGCGTCAGGTGTAAAGCCTATAGCTGGCCTTATCTCCGCTATTATCGGTGGTGTCGTAGTTACCTTGTACAGAGGTAGCCATCTAGCCATTAATGGGCCAGCGGCTGGGCTTATCGCTGTAATATTGTCAGCTATAGCAAGTTTAGACGATGGTAGTGGCAATGCATTTAACTATGTACTCGCTGCTACTGTAGTGGCTGGAGGAATCCAAGTACTATTGGGAATATTCAGATTGGGATTTATCGCCGAGAGTATACCTTCTTCTGTGATTACCGGAGTTATGGTAGCCATTGGCGTCATTATATTCACCAGTCAGATATACATCGCTACAGGCATTCAATCTATAGAGGGTAATACAATAGAAAAACTTACTGGAATTTTTGCCCACTTAGATATGTTTAATCCTTATGCCCTTATCATTTCGATAATAGGAATATTAATACTAATCATACTGCCTAAGCTGCAATCGAGGTTGTTTCACTTTCTTCCTGCGTCACTATGGGTGTTGATCGTTTCTATTCCTTTGGTTTATCTCTTCAATTTTTTGAAGTCTCATGACCTCAACATATTTGGAAAATCTTTCGATTCCGGTGCAAAATTCTTAATTGAAATGCCTAGCGACCTATCTAATATGCTGATGTATCCTGATTTTAGCATGGCGCATACTTTAGAGTTTTGGATCGCTGTAATATCGATTTCTCTTATCGCTTCCATGCAGACTTTAGCGATGGCAAAAGCGGTAGACAAACTGGATCCATACAAAAGAAAAACACAACTCAATAAAGATCTTATCGGAATAGGTATTGGTACTATGGTATGTGGAGCTATTGGTGGTCTTCCGATCATCACAGTAGTCGTGCGAAGTACTGTCAATATCACTAATCACGCCAAGACAAAATGGTCTAACTTTTATCATGGAATATTGTTGATTATTTTCTTATTTCTACTGACGCCAGTCATACAAATGATACCGTATGCAGCATTAGCTGCGATATTGGTATATATCGGATTTAGATTAGCTTCTCCATCCGTATTCAAAAAAATATATAATGAAGGTTTAGAGCAACTTTTATTTATGCTGGTAACACTTATTATCACATTATACAGTAATCTCCTTTGGGGAATAGTCGGTGGTACATTATTCACTTTATTAGTGCAGATTCTACTAGCACGACTTCCGATATCTAAGTTCTTTTCTCTATCGGCCAATTCCGATACGAGTATGATGATAGACAAGGAAGGCACGCATAACCTCAAAGTCAAAGGTGTAGCGAACTTCTTATCGATTCATAAATTTATGTCATTGGTAAAGGATATTCCATCTGGAAAAAACCTTCATATCGACCTGTCTGATACTCGACTAGTAGGACTTACCTATCAAGATAATCTATTCGAGTATGTAGATAATTATCGAGGAGAAGGTGGTACAGTTAGTATCAGTGGTATAGACAATCATGTGTCTTCTTCTAATCACCGTAAGGCATTAAAAATATCGTTGGATAATAAGCAAGTCCAGCTGTCTCCGAGACAAACGAGATTACAAACACTTGCACAGGAAAACAACTATACATTCGACACACTTCCAGATCAGGATACACAAGACCTCAGACGATTCAAGTTTTTTGAACTTAGACCTATAGAGAGAAAATCCAATGTACTCTCTGGAAGATTTGAAAGTACTGATAACGATTGGGAGATCGCAGATGTCATATTTAATGAAGGCGCATCATTTACCTCAGAGATCTTTTACTCTACTCTCATGACAATCAAGATCAATAATGAGATACCTAAGTTCATGATGGAGAAAGAAGGATTTGTAGAGAAGCTGTTTGACAGAGTCATGGCTTTCACTGGATACAAAGATATCAACTTCAAAATGTACACTAAGTTCTCTAGTGAATTCTTATTAATGGGAGACAATGAAGAATTGATTAGAGCATTCTTTACACCGAGACTGATCACATTCTTTGAAGAAGAATCAATTTTCCATGTAGAGAGTAATGGTAAAAATCTTCTTATTTTTTCCAAGATTAAATTGGCACGTACAGATGAAACTCAGAAGCTCCTTGCTTTTGGTGAGCGACTGATACAAGAGTTAACTATTGTATATAACGAGAATAAAGGCTTACTGTAGATTGATTTTTTCAATATCATCTAGAGTAGACAGCATTCAGCGAAAAATGTAGAAATTAACATTCTACTTCCATTCACTTTTGAGTATAGAATATACATCTAGACTGGGTTTATGCTGAATTTTGTGTTTCAAGAGAAAGTCGTTATCAAACTCGCAGGGATTAAAATTCTATAGGTTAATGATACGATTTTCAAAATAGATAGCCAACTGATTTCTAATTTGAGTCCATCCATTTCGTGATTTTT
>CALLPN010000023.1 GCA_938015435.1 uncultured Saprospiraceae bacterium | reverse complement strand
AAGCTGGATTAAATGCAAATGAAGGCCCTTGCTTTTACGTAAGTATAGGCAAATGCCATGGTGCTTGCACAGGTCATGAAGGATGTAATGAATACAATGAGCGTACAGAAGAAAGTATGCATTATCTCAAGAAAATATTTGACGAGAATATAGTCATCATCGAAGATGGGAGAACTGACGATGAATCCGCCGTAATCTTAGTCGAAAATGGTCACTACTTAGGCTACGGATATATAGATAAGCGTGATGCTAAATTGGGAATAGAAGAAATAAAGGAAGCTATAGATTACAAAAGACATAATCCTGAAACCAATGGAATTGTAAGGAATTATTTGAACGGAGAAAAACGTAAAACAATTCGATTCTAAGTCATCTAGTGACAAAAGATCATTGAACTGTCAAAATCAAAAATTGCTATTTAAAAGGATTCCTAGCTTTCCACTCTTCTTTAGGCGATAAGAACTCCAATAACTTTGGTGTGTATTTGTCTATGGCCTTACTTGACAGTTTGAGGTAGAGATGCAAGTCTGTTGGAGTGGCTCCCACAGAAGATTTAATTTCAAGCGCCGTTCTTGACATATCGACGTGAGCAACGCCTTGTTCAATTCCTTCTTCCACTAAATCATAAAGCATATTTAGATAGAGTTGATGTGATCCATTGTACTTATGATCATAACCCAAGAAGTGAGCGTCTAATGCACCATGAGTCAAAATAGAAGTATAGAATCCGACCATCTTATCTTCTAAAAAGTATCCTGTTACTTTCATCCTATCCCCCAATTGATCTTTGAGATGATAGAAATAGTTATTCTTTAGCAGAAATAAGTTAAACGCGGCTTGATCTGATACATATCGATAAAGTTTTGAAATCTGTTCTTCATATGAATTGACCTCACTAGCGGACAATACTCTTTTTTGGATATCGATTGCTTTTTTGCGAGCAGCTCGCATACGAACTCGATATTTACTTTTCATCGCGGATACGTAATCTTCGGTAGTTTTCCATTCAGGTTTGATATGAACGGTCATCGTGGGTTGCACCGAAAACTTAGTGTAGCCATAATTCGCTGGCATTTGGTGATTATCCAGATAGTCTTTGTAGAATACACCTCGAACTTTGATTCCTTCTTGTTTGAGTATTGGCTTGAGAATATCTAGAGATTGTTCGACTAAGGCAAACTTCTTTTCTACTGTAATATCATCATTAAAGTACATCCCATAATTACCAGTAAGCGTGAGGTTTCCGACTACTAGGGTGTAAGCTCTAAACCTTGATGCAACAGATTTTTTAACGCTTGCCAAAATTCTACTTGCTCTAGAACCACTGATATCCTTGTCAAATCTGATACTTTCATCTAATCGAATCGTCTTGATTTGGTAGTAACCAATCCCAATATCACCTTGCTCATCTGTTGAGAATAAGGCATATCTAAACTGAGCATCACTCGGTGGAGCTAACTCTAAAGCTTTTAAAAATTCTTTACCAAAAAAAGTGTCATCCCTAGGTACGACGGTACGCCATCTATCTATAACCGCGTCTATAGAAGTATAAAACTGAACAGAAACTGTATCATCTATAGGTAGGGGGATTCTGCCATCATGAGTAACAACATCTCCATTAGATATCGTTGATCTAGTCAATACATCAGAAATACAAGATCCAAGAGGAATGGAAGACATAAAAAGTTATAAATGATAGATGAACAGCATGCTCACCTAATAATGACAAAGTTAAATAGAATGTTGTTCATTGAATGGACAATTGCGTTTAAATGCTATTAATTCTAGACCAAAAGACAAAATCCTAAGAATTTAAAGAGTCGATACTACCCTTTTGGTTTTTGACCATGAGCAACACTTATCTTTCGAAGTGCGTATTGCTCATCTTCCCAAGATAAAAGCTTCACTTTAGCAAAACCTTTATAATTCATAAAGTATTGTTCTATCATCCATTTGATTGAAGCGTGCTCTACTGCAAAATCAGAAAATTCATTGGCCTTAAACGTCTGCCAATTCTCTGAACTCGGTATCGCTATGAAGAAGTCCTTCTTTATACCATCATCCGATATACGCATAGCACCTATTGGAATCACATTGAGATCTTGCCCTTTATAAATTCGATCTGATAAGATAATGAAGTCTAACGATGCCTTGTCATCGATCATTTTATGTGCTACATTGAAAGGAAGCGGCAAGTATGGCTTCACTGCATCTTCGACATCATAACTATCTCCGGCACCATAGACTACTTCTACAGATATACCATCTGCTGATATATCCATGACCGACTGTTCCTCTTTTTGCTTACAAGAAGAGAATAGATGGAAAAATAAGAAGATGAAAATGGTGTTACGCATATATGAATCTATCAGATGACAAGGTAAGAAATATTACTTATTAGAATTAATACAGGATCAGATTTAGGACAGTATTAATATTACTACATAACTGCTTCCAACAAATCCCTAGTATACTGCTGTTGTGGATTGTTGAGGATTGATTCAGTATCGTTCATCTCTACGATCTTACCCGATTGCATGACCATGACTCGGTCACTGATAAATTTTATTACCGACAAATCATGTGAAATAAATATATAGCTGAGATTTAATTCGTCCTTCAAGTCTTTGAGTAAATTGAGAATCTGTGCCTGTACACTTACGTCCAAGGCTGAAACTGACTCATCACATATAATGAACTTAGGGTTCATACTAAGCGTACGTGCTATACAGATACGCTGCCGTTGACCACCAGAAAACTGATGTGGATATCTATTGTAGAAATCCGGTTCTAAGCCTACCTTCTCCAGTAAATCGATTACCTTTTCCTTTCTCACGTTATCATTGAGATGTAAGCCATGGACTTTCATCGGTTCTTGTATCGCAGTTCCTATGCGCATACGAGGATTAAGAGATGAAAATGGATCTTGAAAAATAATCTGAAAATCTCGTCGAAGTTTCCTCATCGGATCTTTATCCAAACCAAATACATCTTGATCTTCGAAGAACACTTTACCGGCAGTCTGTGGTATCAATCGTAATATAGTTTTACCTAATGTCGACTTTCCACTTCCAGACTCTCCTACCAAGCCCAAAGTTTCACCTTTTTTCATAGTGAAACTGATATCATCTACTGCTTTAGTATAGGCGGTTGGCCTTCCAAAGAAGTTCTTTTTCGATGTATAATAGGTACTAAGATTTTCGACTCTAAGTATTTCTGGCTCTTTTTCTAATCCAATGATTCTAGATTTATATTCCTCGATTGGTTCTATTAGTGACGTCACGAATTCATGCTGCGCTTGTTCATCATCTACTCGATCCATAAAATCAGAAATTGTAGGTAATCTATGCATTCGCTTATCCATCGGTGGTCGACAAGCGATCAGACCTTTGGTATAAGCATGCTTAGGATTATGAAAAAGATCATTTGCAGTTCCCTGCTCTACGATTTGACCTTTATACATTACGATCACGTAATCCGCTATCTCTTTGATTACTCCTAGATCATGACTTATAAATATCGTTGAGGTATTAAATTCTTCTCTGATCTCACTTAGTAACTTGATGATTTCCTTCTGCACTGTTACATCAAGTGCTGTAGTAGGCTCATCGGCTATCAATACTTCTGGATGATTAGATACCGCCATAGCAATTATAACTCGCTGGATCTGCCCACCCGACATCTCGTGTGGATAAGACCTATATATACGCTCAGGATCTGGAAGTTGTACTTTTTCAAACAAGGCAATTACTTGAGCCTTAGCCTCCGCTTTGGATACTTTATTATGTATCAAAATTGCCTCAGACACCTGCTTGCCACATCTCTGAGTGGGATTAAGTGAACTCATCGGCTCTTGGAAGATCATAGAAATTACATTACCACGAAGGGTACACATCTCAGACTCAGATATTGATAAGATATCTTTAGACTCACCGCTCTTGCTCACATAATCTACGCTGCCATTCTTGATAAACCCAGGAGGAGATTGGATCAATCTCATAATAGAGAGCGAAGTCACTGATTTTCCACTACCTGATTCTCCAACAATACCTATTGTACTGCCTTTCGGTATATCGAATGATATCTTTTTTACCGCTTCGAACTCCTTACCATCATTGATAAAGACCGTCTGCAAACCTTTGACGCTTAATACATTTTCGTTGGTAGAGATTGACAATATGTTGTGATCGATTTAGTGTATTGTAAATATGTGAAAAAAATCTTTAATGTGTGTCTAGTAAACCTATGAGGTTTCTAAAACCTTGTATATGCACACTCAAACATTAAATAATTCTTAAATACGTCAAAACCATGTGTAGAATCAACATATGAGCCATTCTATAAGTAAGTAACAGGTATATTTGCCAATTAATAGCCCCCTGCCAATGTATAATCTTGATTTTGATTATTACTTATAGTAGAAAAGAAAATATATGAAAATAGTAAAGAAAATAGTGTGGATCTTAATCATGCTGCTGATTGGGTTAGTAATAGCGGCCGTAACAATTCCGTACGTATTCAAAGATGATATTGTAGAGAAATTAAAAATCACACTTAATGATCAGCTCAATGCTGAAGTAGACTTTGATGATATTAGCTTGTCAATCCTTTCTTCTTTCCCTAATGCTCGTTTGGATATAGAAAATTTATCAGTAACAGGTATCGATCAGTTTTCGGATATCGCTTTATACCAATCTAAGCACACGATGTTTGATGTAAGTATTCCATCACTTATCAATGATGACCTTCCTTATCAGCTAAGAGAAGTGATCATAGAAGAGGCCGATATTACTTTGATGCTTGCACCAGATGGCATAGCTAATTACAGTATCACTAAAGAGTCAGGTGGAGAATCCTCTAGTTACACGCTTGACCTTGACAAATACGAATTAAGAGATAGTCGAATCACATATATAGATCGAAGTACCAATATGAAAGTGACTATGGCCGATATGAATCATTCCGGTAAAGGAAGATTTACTGAAAGCATATATGACCTCGATACATATACCGAAGTAGGAAGCATGACCGTGACGAGCGAAGGTGTCAGTTATATAAATAGTGCCAAGGCAAAATTAGTCGCGATTATCAATATAGATCTTCCTAAAGAGAAATATACACTTAAGGATAATAAACTTATCCTCAACGAACTTAATTTGGATGCTGACGGCTACGTACAAATGAAAGGTGACAATATTTTTGTTGATGCCAAGATCGAAGGTTTAGAAAATAATTTTAGAAGTTATTTATCTGTAGTACCGCATGCTTATGTCGATCAGTTTGCCAATGTTGCAACTGAAGGTAAAGGATCGTTAACGACTATTGTAAAAGGAAATTACAATAGCATCAAATCCACTTTTCCATCTATTGATATAGATCTTAATATCTCAGATGCTTTTGTCAAATACAACAATATGCCTAAGGCGATTGAAGGAATTTTCGCTTCGATACAAGTAGATGCCAAAGAAGGCAATTATGATGATATGATTATAAATATTCCATCGCTCAAAGCAAGAGTTGGTGAAGATCCTATAGAAGCAAATCTTGTCATCAGTGACTCATCTGGAGATCCAAAAGTAGAAGGCGCATTTAAGGCGGATGTAGATTTGAGAAACTGGAAATCAGCATTACCTGCAGAGATGATCAGTGATATGGATGGAAAAGTAAAAGCCGATATTACATTTGCTGGTAGAACATCAGATATCGAAGCTTCGAATTATGGCAACCTTTCTTTAGATGGTGAGATGGCCATTGTTGATATGAATATAAAGAGAGAGGATGATTTAGATATCGCGATCGCTAAAGGTAATATCAAAGCATCTCCAAGTGTATTAGATATAGAAATGGATGGCGTAAGGTATGGTAAATCAGATTTTAAAATGTCTTCGACGATCAAAGATCCTTTGATGCTTGCCATCAATACTAATGAACCATTGGTCTCTGATATAGACGTTGTAGCAGGAACGCTAGACGCTAACGAAATGCTCGGCACAAGCACCGCTACAAAAACTAATACTGAAACACCATCTGCAGGATCTGCCTTCAACATTACAGATAGCAGAGTAAATCTTAATGCCAGCGCACGAGAAATAATATATACCGACCAAACATGGAAAAATGTAAACTTACAAGGTAAACTAGATGGTGACAAAATAGATATCACAGATGCTTCTGCGACTATGAAAGACAATGACATCAAAATGAAAGGGACATTAAATCACCCTATGGCCTATTTAGATGGCACTCAAAATTTGACTGGAAAAATTGACATCAACAGTAACAAACTCAACTTCAATGACTTCATAGCAGAAGCGGATGCTGATGCTGAAGTAGAAACAACAAATTTTTTGGTACCAGAAAATGTAGATGTAGACATCACTGCAAAAGTAAAGGACCTCACATATACAAATATGAAAATGGTCAACAGTTCGGCCAATATCAAAGTCAATGACCAAATAGCAAATATCACATCACTAACCACTAATACGATGGGTGGTGAGATTGGAATGAGAGGTGCTTACAATAGCAAGGACACAAACAATCCTGCCTTCGACATGATGTTAGATTTAAATAAAATTGAATTCGTCAAGGCCTTTGAAAAAATGGAGACCATGCAAAAGTTGGCTCCTTTAGCTAAGTACATAAGTGGTTTTTTCAACTCTACATTGACATTTAAAGGTGCGCTGGGAGAAGATATGCTTCCTGATCTAGCTACACTTAATGCGTCAGGATTTATCGAAACATTTAATAGCAGTATCAATGATTCTGATTTATTGAATGGTCTAGGTGAGAAATTAAAAATCGACGAATTAAAAACTGTAGTTCTTGACAATACTAAAAATTGGTTTGAGGTAGTCGACGGAATGGTAGAACTAAAACCAAAGAAGTTTAAAGTAAAAGATATAGATATGTCCGTAACCGGAAAGCATGGTTATGGCAAGGATATGAATTACTTTGTAGAGCTGAAAGTACCTAGAGAAATGTTAAAACAAAATGTTGTAACCGGCCTACTCGATCAGGGCATGAGTAAGATAGAAGCTGAAGCCGCAAAGTACGGTGTTAAGATAGGATCAGGAGACTACATCAATTTGGAGGTTGGAATCACAGGAAGTATGAAGTCACCTAAATACTCAATAAAACCTGTAGGATACGAATCAGGAGGAATCAAACAAGCCGTAAATGATGAAATCAACAATCAAATAGAAACGGTTAAAGATTCTGTCAAAACTGTAATCGCAGCTACTAAAGTAAAGGTTAGAGACACCGTAGAAACTGTAGTTACTCAAGCAGTCGATAGTGTCAAAACCGTAGTCAACACTAAAGTAATTGAAGTCAAAGATAGTGTCAAGACTATAATCAGTAATCAGGTAGATAGTCTAGCTTCACAAGTAGGTCTAGATTCACTTAAAAATACTGTCAAAGATGTACTCGGTAACGGCGCAGATAAAGAAGTTGATAAAATAAAGGATAAGATTAAAGGCTGGAATCCTTTTGGAAAGAAAAAGAAAAACGAGTAGTTAGAGCTTTTCTTTCAACTATCAAAGATCAAATTAAAAAGTAGGTGCTTCCTTATGGTAGTACCTACTTGTATTTATATCATTGTCGTTTCTTACATTTACACTTCACCAATCAATACTTAACTTAACTATGCTAATTACTCGTGGAGATTTCATCGATGTATGGTCTAAGTTAAATCAACGCGGTAAAGGCTTCCTTTTCTCTAAGCTCAACCCATCTAAAGTTAATCGTACTAAGAGTGCTTTTAATGAGACTGCTATGTCTGCCGCTAACTGGTGGATTATCCCAGCAGTACGGAATAGGTGGAACCAAATGATCTCAGGCGATGCGATGAAAGATTACGAAGATTACCTTATGGATAATTTTTTCGCTGACTCTAATGATTTAAAACTACTATCTATTGGTTCTGGTGTGAGTAGCCATGAGATCAAACTCGCTAAGCACTCACAATTGAGCAAAGTAGTCTGTACAGATTTGGTACAATCATTACTAGATAAAGCTTCGGACAATGCTAAGGATCAGGGCCTAGACAATATACAATTTATTTGTGGTGATATTAATGAAACGATACCCACAGATGAACAATTTGACATCGTGTTTTTCCATGCTTCATTACATCATTTTTATGATATCGATACTTTTATAAAAAATACCGTAATCCCTCGACTCAAACCGAATGGTCACATCGTAATCAATGAATATGTAGGAGTCAATAGGTTGCAGTTCCCTAAGTATCAAATCAAAGCAGTTAATCAAGCATTGTCTCTTATTCCAATTTCTCTTAGGACGAGATATAAATCCAAGAAGATCAAAACTAAATTCTTCGGAAGTGGATTGATCCGAATGATCCTAGCGGATCCGAGCGAATGTGTAGATGCCGAGAAGATACTTCCAGTTCTACACAAATACTGTGAAGTCATCGAAGAAAAACCTTACGGAGGAAATATATTAATGAATGTATTTAAAGATATCGCACACAACTTTATAGAGGATAGTCCTGAAGCTATTCAAACGGTTCAAAAATTATTTGACTATGAAGATGAATATCTAAAAGAAAACCAGAGTGACTTTCTATTTGGAATATATCGGGTCCAATCATAATTTAAAGAGGAAATCCTTCTACAAGCTCATTTACAAAATCAAGAAAAATAGTAGGCTTGAAAGCTATCGTAATCAGAAAGCCTGCAATGGCACCCCAAAAGTGGGCATCATGACCTATATTATCTCTTGAATTTTTGGCTGCCCAAGACTCATATGCAAGATATAAGATTCCGAAAACGATTGCCGGAATTGGTATCGGTAGAAAAATAAAGATTATCGAATTCCAAGGATCAAAAAGTATAAACGCAAAAAGCACCCCTGATACACCGCCGGATGCACCAATTGCAGAATAGTTTGAATTATTTAGATGTTTAAAATACGTCGGAGTAGCCGCTAATATTATCGTAAACAAATACATTAGCAGAAAAAGTACCGACCCTAGAGTACTCCCAAAGGAACTTTGAAACTCCATCTCTACACTTCCTCCGAATCCATATAAAACATACATATTGAATCCTAAGTGCATCCAACTGCCATGGAGGAAGCCAGATGTCAGCCATCTATAATATTGCTTTTCTCTTTTTTCAGTGTAAGGATGATGTTTAAATTGATCAAATAGTTGTCTATTAGTAAATGCAGGAATTGAAACCAAACAAGTAATAATAACGATAATAAGGGTAACTGATAATGTCATGTCTAGCTATTGTGATACTTTTCGTTGCGCAATATAGTATATGCTCGAAAGAGTTGCTCAGTAAAGAACAGTCTAATCATCTGATGTGAAAACGTCATTTGTGACAATGATAGCTTTTGATCAGCTCTTTTGATGAGGCTCTCATGTGCTCCGTAAGCGCCAGCTACAACAAACACTACCCTTTTGATTGATCTTAACTGCATCTGCCCCAGAGCTACTGCAAAGTCCTCTGACGAATATTCTCTACCCTTTTCATCCAATAACATAAGATAATCGGTTGGCAGCAGATTCTTCATCACTTGATCCGCTTCGAGTTGCTTGAGCATCTCTGGACTCTTCTGTGGCTTCACATCTTTGATGATCTCCAGCTTAAACTTACAATAATGAGACAACCTCTTAGTGTAGATGTCTATCCCCTGCTGTAAATACTTTTCACTTGTTTTTCCTATGCACCAAAGCTGTACTTGCATTTAAATAATTTGTGGTTCGCAATGCAATGATCGCACTTCTTAATTGATTATCACTATATCATAGAACGAATTTATATCTCATAGGATTTATTAACTTTAATACCGTAACGCAAACCCGAATAACAAAGTCAATGACAAAACTTGCAAAAAGGCTTTTTTTAATTGTTGGATGTATCATGCCGATATTTATCGGTACGCTACACTCGGTTACACACTTTAGAGAATTAGTTACGCCTGAAATTCATCAGTATCTACAAAAGGGGATTTCTGTTTTGGGACAAGACCAACCCATTTGGAATACCTGGGGAATAGTAAGCTTCATGATGGGAGTTTCATTTATAGTAATCGGATTATTGAATATTTCAATTCTAAAAATTGTCCCTAAAGAAAGAAGTCTACCAGCGCTACCAATTTTGGCTATGATATTATTTCAGATATGTGTGACATATGCAGGTTATCTATACAATTCAGGATTTCAACTTTATGGTGGAATATTCGGTTTAGCGATCATGTTAACATGCTTAGTTCTGAATTCTAAAAACCACAATACACTTTGAAACCAGCATACTTCATTCCTGGACTCGGATTTAACGAAGAGGTAATCCAACCGATTATAGATCTTGGATTAGACATACAGACTATTAATTGGATAGAACCTCTCACCAAAGAAACCATTCCAAGCTATGCGATGAGAATGAGTAAAGAGATCGACAACGACTTTGGACCAGTCACTTTAATAGGTCATTCGTTTGGTGGAATCCTAGCACAAGAGATAAGTAGGATTGTCGATGCGGATCAGATCATACTCATATCGACATGCAAATCGAGAGCTGAAAATTCATTAGTCCTCAAGTCACTCTCTCCACTTAAAATCAATAAGCTCATTAAGAAAAATATCATTCTTAAAACTTTCCCTTTATGGTCTCGAAATTATGGTTACGAGACGAAAGAAGAAATACAAGTATTTAAAAGTATGATCGAAAAATGCAGTGACTCTTATTTAAGTTGGGCTTTAAAATCAATAAGTAATTGGGAAAGAACATTTGTAATCAAAATACCTATCATTCATATCCATGGAGATAAAGATCGTACGTTTCCAATTCAGAAAATAAAGAATGTGACACATATCATAAAAGGAGGAAATCATTTTATGATCTATAAAAAACATGAAGAGATTGGTAAGTTATTGAAAACGTATTTAAACTAAGTTGGACTTACTTCAAATGAATATATTCAAGCACGGCCACTTCTCCATTTTGTTCTATAGAAATATAGTAAATCCCATTTGACGTAAATGTCTGTGCACCTATCTCGATTATAGCGTTCGTTGTATTACTTAAACTTGAGCTAACTACCCTTCCCATAGCATCCATTACAGATATAGTAAGTTCGCCACTTTCGCTCATCACATTTCGTATAAAACAATGTGATGACGGATTATTTAATAACGTAAAACCATCACCATACTCTGAATCTTCTACTTCGGATGTCAAGTGAGTTTCTAATGATAATAAATACGGATATTCACCTTCATAGATTACATTTAAATAATCATCAGAAAGAACAAATTCGTACTCTT
>CALLPN010000022.1 GCA_938015435.1 uncultured Saprospiraceae bacterium | reverse complement strand
GGTGGAGCGTAGCGGAGACATCGTGCCTGCCTGTGCTGCTATGTGGGCAGAAAGTGGGCGCCATCTAACTGGGCTATGAAAATGGACAGGCTTGTACCTGGACAGTCATAGACATACGGTGCAATTAGGTGTGGATGAGTGGCAGCCATGACGAGGAACGACGGCATGGTGAAACGTGAGGAGCGCCTAGAGTATAGCTTAAAGATCAGCTGTTCGAGGGAAGGTTTCGAGGTTAGCATCAGCTGATGCGCGGAGCGAACAGACCAGTAAGCCCTACCGCTGAAAGCGAGTACCGAGAGGTACTAAATAATAAAAGAGGGCTTGGTGGGCTGTGAGGTGCAGATGGCAGAGCTGCCCACAAAAAATATGTGGTGGTATAGCAGGAGCTCTACTGATGCAGCATAGATCTTTTCTCAGCTAATTGGGAGGCTTTTGAGAAGAGCTAGCTGAGATTTGGCTATGCAAATGAACCACTCTACAGATATGAGCGCAGCGGAATAGATGGATAGTGGCAGTAGTGCTCATGCTATGAAAACAACCACAACTGAGAACGGAAGGCAGCACTCAGCTATAGTGACAAAGGTGCTGCGAATGGAGTGCAACGAAAAGAGTAGCTCCTGCTACCGTGCATACGGTATGGCGGTATAGATGACGGCAACTGACAGTCGAAGACCATATCACAGCTCACATACCAAAGTCTGACGTAGGAAGCGGTAGGTATGTGTCTAATAAAGAGATACGACCATAGCGAGTATGCAAATATTCTTTTACTTGATGATGTATGATAATCCCAGACCATTATTAGTGCCATGGATAGATAAGTCAGACATAATTTTACCCTTGTGTAACTTAGGAATAAAATAACCAACGAAAGCTCCAACACCATATCCAACGATTACATCTGAAGGAAAATGACGCCCTGCTTTGTATCTCAGATATCCAGTAATAGCTGGTGCTGAAATTGCTCCAGCCCAAACAGCATATTTATACTTAGAGTCAGGGTGAAGATCTGAGAATACACTTGCTGTAAAAAATGAAAGACTCGCAACATGGGAAACATGTCCTGAGAAAAATGATCTCCTTGTTGTAGTGGTTAATTTCAGATCAAGAGGAGTGTCTTGATTATAAGCATAAGGACGCAATCTTCCCACTCCTCCTTTTGTAATCTGCGTCAAAGCTCCAGTAAAGGCTATTACTTCAGAATACATTAATAATATAGGCTTGTACTCAGATCGCGCTTTACCTGAAAAAAATAATGTCAATGGTGCTAAATATATGCCATCACGAAAAACATCACTTGCATCTTTGGCACTTGTAGAAAAATTGAAGGTTGCAGATCGGTCAAAGCCCCAAATGTCATTAGAGTTCAAATTGTTAATTCTATCCACCGTAATAGGGCTTCGATTATTATCAATGATAAGTCCAGCACCAAATAAGCCAACAGATGTTCCTAGAATACTTCCCTCCAATTTCCATGAAGTACTGTAAATATCTTGTCCAGAAACTGAAGAGCTAAGCCCTATTAATGTTATTAAGATAGAATAGATATAAAAATGGCTTAATCTCATATTATTTATAATTACTGCGATACAAAAAATTAAAGAAGAAAAAAAATAGATACTAATTGCAAATATTCGAGTTATAAAGATTTCCTCCTCGATTTCCTTTCTTTTCATCTGAAAACACAACTGTACATTCATCAATAAAACCAACTGCTTCTATTTTAGTATCAGTATCTATAGTATAAATGTCTATGTCCCCTTCAAAGAATTCATCTTCTTGATAATTCTTAAAAACCCACATTCTAGTATTAGACACAATAGACAATACTTCTCCGGAAGGACTCATTCCAGCACCAGTAATAGCTCCATCATTTTCGTTATTCTCGGTATTAAACTCTGAAATTAACGTTGCTGTCTGTGTACCAGGAATAGCTTCTATTTTATATAGTTTTGTTTTACCCACAAAAGGCATGGTTCGATCACGTGTAAACATGTATATAAAACCATTTAAGAAAACGGTTGCCTCTACGTCATAATTCAAATTAGTACTACTAGGAGGAAACGCAATTTGATCTTCATAGATTACATTAATGACACTAGCCACTCCTGTCGTATTAATTAGATCTACACTAGGTATAATGTAAATTCTTAGATCTTGTCTATCATTATCATTATTCCCTGTATCTGCTACATAGAGATTACCATCTGAGTCAGTTGCTAAGTCTTCCCAATCCTCATTATCACTATTTGTTATTTCAAATTCTCTGAGCTTCGTACCAGTTTCATCAACTAAGTACAGAATCGCCTTATCACCACGATCATTATGCGTCCAATATGATGCTGATGTGTAAACAGCAACTCCACTACTTTCATCAACACTAATAGGTAACGCCCCTAGTAGATTTGGAGTCATAGTATATGAATTTATTATTTGTTCAACACTAGTAGTGTCAGGATCCATATCAGGAATTGTATCCATCACCATCTCTGTTTTACTGCAGGATGCGATAAACAATGTTGATATGACGCCAAGACAAATTAATAAAGATTTAATACTCATATTCCACTTTTTTTATTTAAAACAAAAATGTATTGGAATTCTATAATGAATCCGTAATTTTCACTTTCATTTAGAAGCTTTCAAGTATGAAAGCGTACATATTTAAGATGTAATTTTATTCGTACTAAATTCTAAAATTAAGCCCTAAAGCAAAAGCGTATCCATCTAAGCCTGTATCTCTTGTATACTGCGATGCTCTGAAAGTGATAGAATTAAACATAAGTAGTCTCTTTGTGAATGGAAGATTTACTCTTCCCACACCGTAGAGCGGTGTATACCCAATTCCAATTCCATATTTACTACTAGAAAGTTCAGAAAGATCATAATCACTGGTATAGAATTCATCACTCGAATTAGCTATAGCAAATGGATTAAAATAGTCCGAACCAGTTTGTGTATGGAATCTGTAAAAAGGTGCTATTGTCCATGAATCATTAATGTGATATGGAAGTTCAATACTAGCTGTATGAGCATCGATACCAAAATCGTCAGTATAGAATCTATAATAAGTTCTGATGGCTAGTTTGTCCGTAGGCTTATAATTAATTCTTACTGCCAAAGGAATTTTTAATCTAGTCCCTGGCAGTCTTTCAATGTCTGATAATGCTTCGTTTTCAAAATACACTCTATGGAATGGTGTAGATAACAATCCGTCCATATATATAGCTTCCGCAGAAATTGACATTTGTATTCTCTTATTGATCACTTGCGACCACGTCAATTGTGCATTATATGAGTTTCTTGATGTGGTTGGGACAGTTGCTATACTCCTAAGTTCTCTTGGCAAGTACAATTTCCACTGATCTACAAATGCTTGTGCAGAAAAACTAAATTCTGTATTTCCATTATTAAGCTCCTTAGCTAAATTAATGCCTCCACTTATTGATGAGTAATCATATTCGACAGATGCCCCAACTTTACCACCTATAGTCCATCCACTTTTCAGAAATTTGTGATTGTAACCTACATTGAAATATGACCTAACGTCTTTTGATGATGCAGAAGATCTATTGTTATCTATATTGTCTGTAGAGGCTGAAGTATAGTAATCCACCCCTGCAGAAATATTGATTGACTTGGTACTATCTAGAGGAACATTGACCACTAATATATTAGCAAAGTCTGTAAGCTGTTCCGTTCCTATTCCACCTGTTACCGCCCCATTATTTCCATCTTGGTTATAATAACTAGATAAGAAGTCTACTTCAATATACTTTTCATTCGGTTTCATCTGATATCCTTCCTGAGCACTCAATGAGAATACTACAAAAGACATACAAGTGATGAGTATTGATTTTATATATAACATATTGTTTGTTCGTTTTTCTATGTATTAATTACAGCCACAGCCGCCACCTACTTTACCACCATTCGCTCCAGCCGCTCCTTCTCTATAGGCTTGAAAATTAATCTCGAACGTTTCTAATTTCTTGTCACCAAGAGCCATTTCTTTATCATTGAGATGCATCTTTTGGTATGCTTTTACAGATACACAGCTAGATAGAAAAGTACTAACCAGAATCACTGCACAAGCATACTTCATTATTGACTTCAACATATTTTAATATTTATTGAGTGCTAAATTTGTAGAGGTTAGTATCTCATCATTATCCGTAATGATAAGTGCCTCTATGTTTTTTAATTTATTAATTAATTCTAAGCCTCTTGAAGGCCCTAAAACAAATATTGCAGTTGCTAATGCATCTCCCACTTCACCATCTGGGCTTACTACTGTTGCACTTTTTATTCCTGTTGTAGGTAAGCCTGTTTGAGGATTGATGATGTGCGCGTATCGAATACCTTGATGTGTAAAGTATTTTTCGTAATCACCAGATGTCACTACTGATGCATTCTGAATAGTAAGCCAACCCAAACTTTTATTAATATCCTTTGGATCAGAAATTTGTATAGTCCATCCTTCTTCTTTTCCATTCTCGCCCCAGACTACTAAATCACCTGCAGCATTGACTACTCCTCCTAATACACCTTGCATTGATTGCATTAAAATTTTCGCCTTGTTAGCAGCGTAGCCTTTGCCTATTCCTCCAAATCCTATCTTCATACCTACCTTAGACAGATACACAGATTTCTTGTTAGGATCAAGAACAATGGATTTATAATCTATCAGGTCTACCGATTTCATTCTATCTGATTCTGAAGGAACTTCATGTTCTTCTTTGTCAAATTTATAAAGCCTTCCCATACTTGCAAATGAAATATCGAACGCTCCTTGAGTAAGCTCTGAAACCTTCAATGATCTTGAAATCAAATCATATAACTCACTATCTACAACCACTGGTTTGATTCCTGCATTTCTATTGATCTCGCTTGTCTGAGAGCTAGATTGCCAAGAAGAGATAATTGCTTCTATTCTTTTGATTTCATTGATACCATCAGCTACTGCTTTCTTTGCTGTAGTTTTATCCACTGCTGTTGCTGTAATTTCAAATCTTGTGCCCATTAATTTCAATACTTCTTTGTGACTATCTGTCGTAGAAGTATTCTGACCTTGGCAATTCGCCAAAGTTATGAGTAAAGAAAGATGCAAAATATACTTGATCATAATTTATTTCATCATTGAAATAAAATCCTCAGAACTCTGTCCTTCATAATTGAGATCTTTAATTTTATTCATCGCCTTATCAAGTAAAACAACCTTTGGAAACGTTCCAGATCTGTTGTACTTATCAGCTAATCCTTCATTGTGTTTAGTAGCCTCATTTGATAACTTGTTCTTTTTCTTCGAAGGAAAATCTAGATATAAGATTACAATATTACCATCTGCAAATTGTTTGAAATCAGTAGCTTCTAGTATATCCTTTTTGAATTGGATACAAGGTCTACACCAATCGCTTCCTGCAAATACCATTAAGATATCATCATCATGTTCGGATGCGTAAGCCGTGGCTTCAGATTGGTCAGTAAACCAAGCCTCTTGCTGTGTCTGTGCATTGATAGATAGACAGCTTATTGTAAATAGCATTGAAAAAATATACTTCATTTTATTTGTTTTAAATTATTCCAAAAAGGAAATTAATCCTATATGTTTTGCATTAACGATATTAACATACCGCTTTATTATACTTACAGAAAATAGCATTAATTAATCAATTACTTTCTGTACCGCATTTTCTAACGCTAATTGTTAAGTGCTCCTTCTGTGATCCAATTTTCTACCATAGCGATCTGGCAATCAGTTAATTTCAATGCTACTTCCGGCATTGCATCATAACCAGTTGTATGTTTGATTGAGCCTAATAATGAACCGCTTAATACATAAAATTGTACTTGTTCATAGCTATCCAAATTAACTCCACCCAAATCATTAGTAGTTTGATGACAACCAATACATGAATTTTGTAATAGTGGATATATGTTATCATTCCAACTTGTCTCCAAAGAGTTACAAGGAATGTTACAAGTCGTATTTGTCGCTCCTTGTAAGATCCAATCTTCTACCATTTGTACTTGTTCATCTGTCATGGCAATTGCAGGTAGAGGTGGCATGTATTTGTCACTATTGACATTTGCCCTAAAGGTTTCAATAATTTCACTATCGTTGAGGTCAAAAGGTTTCACTTCATCTCTTACCCCACCATAATCATCTAGTATTACACCATCTTCATGTGACTCTGTATCATGACAACCGACATAAGCACAACTTGATACCATTATCGGAAGTATTTGTCTCTCAAACGATATTCGATCTGGATCACACAATGCTTCCTCTATCAAAACGATCAATGTATCCATTGGCACTACCATAGTATCAGTTACTGTGGTATCTATCTCCATTGTTGTAGTATCTAGTATACCTATAAATATTCTAGGTCCTCCAATAAACGTATCATCAGCACAACGAAAAATTCCATTGATATCAAACAGAACATAACCACCATTATTCATCTCCACTATATAATATTCTGCATCAAGCAAACTATATCTAGACATGGACTCTATAAAGTAGCCAGGAAAATTAGCATTGACGTATGCTCTTAATGGCAAAGGCCAATCGACAACTTCAAGAATCTGATTATTCTTTCTATCGTTAATGTTAATAATTTCTCCTGTAGTACATACGGTATAAGTATCCTCAATAGTCGTCTTAGTACAACTGTTGGCTAAAATAAAGCATACAATTGTAATTGCAATAAATCTTATTTTCATGTTTCGGTGAATGTATTATTCTGTTAAAGTAAGGGTATGGTTATTTTCTAATTACGGAGCGTAATGTAACACAAAGAAACGGTTAACACTCTCCTAAAAAATTACCATTTTGATCAAAACAGATCTCTGTTCCATCCTTCAATTCTATTTCGTATTTGCCTTCTTCAAACTCAGCTTCATATACTGTAGTATTTGGATAGTTCGTTTCGATATAGTCTCTTATGTTTTGTGGTAAATCTTCATATTTGATATCTTCATCTCCAGTAACCAAACTAAATGACTCGTCACCACAGATAAAAATACTAGAACCATCAAACAGAAGAACTCCTTGATTGTCCATAGTCGCTAATAAAAATTCAGATCCTTCTACATCCTTATAAGAATGGATAGTACTGATACCAAAACCTGTAAACTCAGTAGTTACATAAGATCTCAAAGTAGAAGGCCAATCAGAAACAAGTAACTCACTTTGATCAATTCTGTTAGCTTCTGAAAGCAATTCATTTCCACAAATTGTATATTCTAGTGGAGTTCCATATTCATCGTCATCTCCACATGAAATAATAGAAATTGTTAGTAGTAATAGAAATATATGTTTCATAATTTAATGTTTAATTTGTTTTAAAAGTGATAATAAACGCCTCCTGTAACGTTGATAAATGAAGGAGTACTTGATGTTATTCCTTGATAATAAGTTACTGCAGATCTTAAATCTAGGTTAGCACTCAAGTTGTAATCTGTGCCCAAAGACAGTATCATTTGTCTCAATTGAGATTGATTGATACCACCTTCAGGTGTTATGTAATATTCTCCTAGTGGAGACTCTAATTCGAATGAGAAATTATCTTTATTAGTAAGACTCTGTGCATAACCTAAGCCTAAATGTGGTCTCAACTTGGTACCTGTATATATTAAGTATTCCAGTCCAACATTCAGTCCGATGCTAGATGTAGCTACTTTGACTTCTTTTAGTTTGTCATCATCAGGAACTATTATATCTGGCACATTGGGATAACTAAGATTATCTTCTAGTTCGCTATTCCCTCTATATAGTGTCACACCGATATAACCTCTTATCTTACTAGTGAAAATCGTAGTTGCTCTTATATCATAAAAACTACCACTTCTATTTCCGTATTTATCCTTTATGCTTCGTTGTAAACCTGCATTTATATTTATGCTTAACGATTTTGGTGTAATAGCGTCTAGCAAATTAAATGGCTTTTCGTTTTTGATCCATATAAAGCTACTAGGGTGCAATACTTTGGCTCTATTGTAAGCTAACCAGTCGCTAGATAATTTTGGCAAATTGAGAAGTGATAAAAATGATCGATTCGTAGATTGAGGATCAAGTGTAGTTTGGATTGGGTTCCTAGATTGGACTAAAGATTTATTCAACTTATTCTTCTCAGCACTTGCATAAAATGATAATTGCGAATCCTGCTGGATAAACTTTGCACGTAGATCAGTTAGCATTCCATTTTGCGAATTGAACTGAGATCGCAGTGATCTATATTTACTTGCCTGATTGGCTAATGCCTTTTCATTTTCTTCTAATTGTACTTCTAATGCTCCGATGGTATTGTTTAGTTCTGTGCTTGTGTTGTCAATTACTTTAGTAATGTATATAGTATCATGAATGGCGGAAGAAGATACGATAGAAGACTGGTCCACAGATCTAGTAGCCCAATAAATATTAGATCCTAATAGTAATCCAATCAGCCCTAGAGTAGAAGCCATCAACCAAGGAAAAGACTTAGCTGGTGCAGAATCCTTCTCATCTCTGAATGACTGGAATGAATTCCAATCACTTTGAGTTGGCTTCGATTCAGAAATGCCATCAACAGAACTCTTTATTTTGTTATAAAAATCATCCATGGGCTTTATCTTTTTTTTTGTTGTCCACTCTATATCTAGTTATTAATCCTTCTAATTTGGCTTTTGCTTTACTCAAATTACTCTTAGATGAACCGATACTGATATTCAACATTTCGGCTATCTCACTATGTTTGTACTCTTCGAATACATATAGATTGAAGACCATTCTATATGCCGGAGACAGTTCTTTGATCAATCCCAATAGTACCGATCCTTCTACTTCATCTATCTGCGCTATTGACAAATCAATAGATTCAATATTCTCCACGTCAACCATGCTAAACCTTATTTCATACTTCTTGAGATATTGGAGGCAGCAATTGATAGAGACCTTTCTAATCCAAGGTTTGAAGTCATAGGAGCTATCGTACCGAACTAGATATCTAAATGCAGTGAAGAAAGTATCGTTAAGCATCTCATCGGCCTCCTGTCTATTTTTAGCATATCGAGCGCATACGGACCTTACATAACCATAATATAGTTCAAATAGTCGCTTCTCTGATGCTTGATTGTGATCTAAGCATCCAGCGACAATAAGCTTGATATTTGATTTTTCTGTATTCAATCTTTAAAAACTTGTCCTTTTATACTTACCTATATAAGTGGATGAAGGAAAATGGTTGCCTCAGAGTCATTTTTTTTCAATACTTTGGATTAAAAAAAAGATTCTATCATTTTTACCACCCTTTTTGACATAAAATCAATATCCATTGTAATTTCATTTTCTGATTACAACTACCATTCAGCCTTACCTTACTACGGTTATATCCCCCACAAACCTAGTCACTTTGCCATTACCTTTCTCCACCGCTTGCATTATATAAACAAAAACCCCAGGACTCACCTTTTCACTGTTGAACGTTCCATCCCAAAACACAGATTCTTCGGCATCAAGTAATTGATTATTAGCATAAATAAGTTCTCCCCATCTATCAAATACATGCATTGTCAATTCGTCTAATTCCAAATCTTGTGGTATAGTAATCTTGAAATAATCATTTATCCCATCTCCATTAGGCGAAAATATGTTTGGTGGGATAATGTCAGTGTTGATATCGTACAATATTGATATACTTGCTGTGGACGCACAGCCATTGATATCTACTACTTCGATTGTATACGTATCTTCACCTTTAGTCATCAATACAGGCGTCAAGCAATCCATACAAGACAAATTATTCGATGGATCCCAAGAGATGCTTTCAATTAAGCTAGAATCAATATTAACTTGAGCCAGTAGCCAATTTTCAATACTAGAATCAAAAGAGATTTCGATAGGAAGCATAACAGACCAGTCTTCAGCTTCAATAACATTAATTACGGTATCTAATTCACAACCATTAGCATCTATACCTATAATCTCATATGCTCCAGGGGTAAGATCAATGATTTCATTAGTAGCATAAGTCTCTCCATTTATAACATATGCCATAGGTAGATTACCTAAGTCTAGCGGATCTATAAATATACTTCCATCATTTTCTCCAAAACAACTTTCATCCTCTACAAATAGTGAAGTAAAAACTGGTGATGGGTAAGCTATTATATTGATAGAATCTATTATCGAACATCCATTATTAGGATCAGTGACAGATACAAGATAATTACCACTTCCGACTGTGGTGATCAAATCATTGGTGGGTTCCGATATGATACTTCCATTAGAGGTACTCCAGAGTAAGTTATATTCTATAGGTACTATTATATCAGCAAAAACCTCAACTGTGTCAACACCACATAGTGAAGTAAAACTATCTTCTAAGTCTAATTGTGGATATGAAATTATATTCTCCACGAATACAGAATCGATATTAGAGCACCCAATAATTGTGTCTATTACTTCTAAATAATACCATCCGCCATTTACTGCAGTGGTTACACTTTGATCAGCTAACAAAGGCAATTCTTCGTCATTATAGGTCCAGACATTGATGATCTGCGGACCAGATTGAGACAGGGATCCATCCAAGAGTACTTCATTATCAATACATGTAATTGTGTCTTCCACTTGTAATTCTACAAATGGATAAGCCTCTAGATCGATAATATTTATTGTATCCGTTGAGCTGCATCCTGTGATAGTATCAATGGCAATTAAGATCACTTCTGATGCCTCTTCAATTGAGATATCTATAGCATTGACACTTTGGCCTTGTACATACCATTCGTAATTCACATCAGGCTCTTGCATTGAATTCACTTCTACAGATTGTACAAAGCAATTTAAAATAGAGCTTGGGTCTACTAATATTGTAGAACTAGGGTGAGTCATACATGGAGGTGAACATGTTGGAAATATATCTGATTCTATACTCAGTGTACATCCACTAACTACATCTACAAAAGTAAAAGTATGCGTCAGGCCATCAAATGGAAAATGCAATTTTTCTAATTCATCAAAGCTAAAGTTATCAATGAAAACATCATCAAAATACATTTCGAATGACGCTCCTTCTCCAGTAGTAGCAATGTTTAAAGTCACTACTGTAGAATCGTCTTCAGAAATCATATTGGTTTCATTGTCATCACAGGTAATATAGAATTCTGAGAAAGACAATTCTTCTC
>CALLPN010000021.1 GCA_938015435.1 uncultured Saprospiraceae bacterium | reverse complement strand
AAATTCCTATCTACTGCGGATCTAACTGAACATTGGGGTATACTTCCATACGAGATCTTCATGGCGATAATGATTGCAGTATCTGTTGCGATTGCTCTTTACTTATTCGGATTTATCAAGTTTCCTCATGATAGCAAAATCAAGAAACTCAGTAATGTACGTAAAGTATTAGCTACAGCCTTTGCAGGTTTAGCAATCTATCTATGTACAGGATTTACAGTTAATCCAGATACAGGAATATATAACTCATTATGGCTGACGAGCGGATTCTCTCCTCCGGTAAACTATAACATATTACTTACGAAAGATTTAGCTGATAAGGATATCAAAGCTAAATATCCATCATATACCAAATGTGCCAACAATATTGATTGTTTCAAAGATTACTTCGAAGGGCTAGAGTATGCCAAAGAGGTAAACAAGCCAGTATTTGTCGATTTCACAGGTCATGGTTGTCAAAACTGTAGACGTGTAGAAGATCAATATTGGGTAAAGCCCAAAGTACGTCAGATACTGAATGAAGAAGTAGTACTTGTATCTCTCTATGTAGATGATAAAGAAAAGCTTGAAAAACCTTTCGTATCCGCATATGACAATAAAAAGAAGCGTAATGTAGGTAACCAATGGGCCGACTTCCAAGTAGTTAATTTTCAAAGGAATTCACAACCTTGGTATACTTTAATAACTACTGACGAGCAAGTAGTTACTCAACCTCAAGGATATGATTATTTCAATAGTCGCAGTGGAGCAGATACTTATACTGAGTATCTCGAATGTGGTCTCACGGAGGCTGCTAAGCTTATGAAATAGATTAATTGACAATGAACAATGGATAGTTGATAATTTGTGATATTCACTAGTTAGCATCTAATAAATCATATAAGCGTCTTTCCTTTTGGAGAGACGCTTTTTTTACGTGTACATTTCAGACTCCTAAGCGCGATAGCGATTGGTAAGCTGAAATATATAAATCCGAGTTCGAGTTCGAGTTTCAATTTAATCTATTCGATCTGCCTGAGCATTCTTAGTGTCTACAGGATTACTATTCATCACTTGTGCTTATCAATCACTGCGTGCTTAGGAGTCTCAAGGCACTACTTGATCAAATGAGGCACTTGATTCAAATCCCAATCTATCACTAAACCTCCTGCCAAACTTCTCGCTATAGAGTCGCCATACATATGCTCAGTCAAGTATAGAGCAGCTTCAAAAGACTTAGCACCACCTGCAGAAGAAATAAATTTACCATCATGAACAAATAGTACATCTGAGATTACTTCTAGATGAGGGAACATCTTCTTGTAAGCGTCTATATCGCTTGGAAAGGTAGTAGAAGCTGCATCATCTAATAACCCTGCCTTAGCAAGCACAAAAGCGCCATCACAATGTGAAGTGACATATGTCGCTTTCTCCCCTATCCTACGGACCCAATTGATCAAGGCTTCGTTCTCTAGATCAGAGTCTAGATGATGCTCAGCGCTAGGCACAACTAATATATCTATGTGTGGTAGTTGATCAGTGAGATAATCGAAGTCTGGAAGTATTCTAATACCTTCAAAAGAAGTTATAGGTTCTTTAGTGTCCGCGACCATAAAGGTGTTCATCGCTTTGATCCCCTTCCGGAAAATCGTATGCTGAAAGATATCGTAAGGAGCCGTGAGTTCCGTATTATAAACACCATCCATAATTAAGAAAGCTACGTTATATCTGTTCGGATCCAATTTCAGTTCACGAGAATGGTTATTAGTAGACTTTACCTCTTTACCTTCCTGACACGATAAAAGAATAAGTACTACTAGAAGCAAGTATAGAGATCTCATGTTTTATACAGTTTAGATTATTTAATACCATATTAGAAATGTAGAACAAGTTGATTTAGACTAAGGCAAAAAACACAGAACAAGCGAATATTTCCTTTCGCTCACTTACAAAGCCAAATAATAAATATCTACCTAGCCTTAGCCACAACGAGGCTTTTTAACGATGAGATAAGTTAACTGGTTCGTATTTTATGCGGCATTAAGTGGTATCATCTGTTTTAATGGTAATGTAGAAAAAAAGTGCCAAAAAGATGATGGCTCCAGTCATGCACAAAGACAAATCCTACAAATAGGGGTATAAAAAAAGACTAGCCTGTTTTCCCTCATGCTAGTCTTCTGATTCGATTTTTTAAGTATTCTTCTTAATAATCTATACTAACCAATAGGCTAATACCTTGCCAAGACAATGCTTATAAAGCTTACTCAAAGGTTCTTAACATATTACCTTTTTGACCATTTTGTATGACCCTACTCAGCAATCAACTAAACATTGAGTTAAATATCATTGATGTAAAAAAAGATTGAATCTTACTATGAATAAAAAGATTTTCGCTCTCTAACTTAACTGGATCATCCAATAATCTGCGTTTATACCCTAGAAAATTAGTACTTAAGGATGTATTCCACTTTTTCCTTAAGACGATCTATCGGCAGATATTGGTTCTCTAATGCTTTATTGAATGGAATCGGTGTGTCAAGACTAGCTACTCTTACCACTGGCGCATCGAGATACTCAAATAGGTTCTCTGATATATACGCAGATATATCTCCTGCTATACCTCCAAACCGACTATCTTCTTGTAGTACGATCACTCGGTTAGTCTTCTTTACTGTGGCTTCTATAGCATCATAGTCAATTGGAGATAAAGATCTAAGATCTATTACTTCGATCTCGTGCTCTGATGCGTCAGCTAATTCTGTAGCCCAATTTACAGCTGCTCCATAAGTAATGATACTCAATGCATCACCACTACACACAGTCGCTGCTTTTCCTATTTCTGTAGTATAATATCCGTTAGGTACATCTGCTGATGTATTACGATATAGAGCTTTATGCTCAAAGTATAGAACTGGATTTGGATCTTCGAAAGCGGCTAGTAAAAGACCTTTAGCGTCAACAGGATTAGATGGATATACCACTTTAAGTCCTGGTACGTGCGTAAACCAAGCCTCAGTACTTTGTGAGTGATACGGCCCAGCTCCTACTCCTCCTCCAGAAGGCATACGAATTACTGTATTAGGTGCATGCCCCCATCTATAATGTGCTTTGGCTAGATTGTTAACTATCTGGTTGAAAGCGCAGGTAGCAAAATCTGAAAATTGCATTTCTACCATAGATCTTATCCCTTTGAGAGATAATCCCATTCCAATACCTACGATTGCACTTTCACATATTGGCGTATTTCTTACTCTACCCTTTCCATGCTTTTTCATAAGACCATCAGTGATCTTAAATACACCACCGTAATCTGCTATATCTTGTCCCATAAGTACCAGATCATCATACTTATCCATAGCAATCGAAATAGCATCCGCAATCGCATCTACATATCTCTTTTCACTTGTATTAGTAAAATCAGGAGCTGTGACTAGTTGATTATGAGGTGCATATACATCTCCCATTTCAGTATCGAAATCTACTTTAATATCTGGTTCGGCGAATACCTCTTGTACATCTCTGTGAATCTCTTGTTTGAGTTCTTCACGCGTATTGATGATATAATCTTCGTCTATGATTCCTTCCGTTAATAAGTACTGCTCAAAGTTTGCGATTGGGTCTTTCTGAGCCCATTGTTGCATTAGTTTCTTAGGTACATATTTAGTTCCTGATGCCTCCTCGTGCCCTCTCATACGGAAGGTCTTACATTCTATAAGCCATGGCTCAGGATTCTTAGTGATTTGCTTTTTGATTTGAGCTATAGTTTGATATACCTCAAGTATATTATTTCCGTCTATCACTTTACTCTTCATACCATAACCGATACCCCTATCAGCTAGATTTTCGCAAGCGTACTGCTCTTTCGTTTCGGTGGATAGTCCGTAACCATTATTCTCTATTATAAATATTGCAGGGACTTTCCATACCGCAGCTACATTCAATGCTTCATGAAATTCACCTTCTGAGGTTCCTCCTTCTCCTGTAAATGCTACAGAGATTTTCTTTTCTTTAGCCAACTTATGCGCTAATGCAACACCAGCAGACAATGATAACTGTGGCCCTAGATGTGATATCATACCGACGATACCATGATCTAATGTACCGAAATGAAAAGATCTATCTCTTCCCTTTGTAAAGCCATTAGCTTTTCCCTGCCATTGTGAAAAAAGTCTTTGAAGAGGAATCTCTCGTGTAGTAAATACACCAAGATTACGGTGCATAGGGAATATGATTTCATCAGAGTCAAGTGCCGAAGTGACTCCTACAGAGATAGCTTCTTGGCCAATACCAGAAAACCATTTTGATATCTGTCCTTGTCTCAATAGAATTAGCATTTTCTCCTCTATCAATCTAGGATAGAGCATACTGAGATAGAGTTTTTTCATCTCTGCTTTAGAGACTTTTCCTTTCTTGTACTTAATTGCCGATTTCGACGTAATCGATGGTGATGCCATGGTATGTAATTATATAAGGCAAATATGGTGATTTTTGTGGATTGTGAAGTGGAATAGACCGTGGAATCTATGACCGTTATCTCATCAAGAAGTTTCCTGATCTGATCCACTTCTGGTCATATCAAAATTTTGACCATCAGGGAAATTGGGCTCGAATAGCCATCCTTGGACGCACAAAAACAGGACTCTGCAAAAGCAAAGACCTGTTATGTTTTTTTTTGTTCTCGTAAACGAAAAAAAGGGGGTGATTTTAAACTGTAACTTTCTTTCCTAAGAAATTATTTACAGCTTTTACAGCTTTATCCACTATCTCGTAGTTAATAGTATAATGGATAAATTTACCTTCCTTGTTAGCACTTACCACGCCTGATAGCCTTAAAATCTTAAGGTGTTGACTCGTAATTGATTGCTCTATGCCTAGACTGTTGTAAATCTTATTTACTTGAGTCTTACCCGATCTGTCGATGTACTCAAGAATTTTCATCCTGAGCGGGTGAGCAAGAGCACGCATCAATTCCGAGGAATAGTGCAACTTTTCGTTATTGAAAATAACTTTAGTTTCTCTCATTGTGTTCCTTATTTTGTGTAGTTGTCGACCTTGGGAACAAATATGAGGATTTTTTATAATATATAAAAACTTTATATTAAAAAAAAATCACATTCGTTAAATAGTCTTACTAAGGAATTTAGCAAAGAAAGGAGGGTATACTTACTTCATGTACATATATTAATTTAAAAAGATACTATTAGGTCGTCTAGCCTGCAAGCTCTTCTACTAATCTAGATATCTGAGCAAGTCTATCTTTATCTAAAGAATAATAGATAAACTTCCCTTGTCTCTCTGTAAGTACAACTCCAGCTCTACGCAGTATAGCGAGGTGTTGAGATGCTACAGATTGCTCTAATCTTAGCTTAATGTAAATGTCAGTAACTGTCATTGTATCACTATCATCTAGGATATCAATAATTTTTTGTCTGAGCTTGTGGTTAACAGCTCTTAATACTAATACAGCTTTTCTTAGATCAACGTAATCTAACTGTACTTCTTTCGAGCCTTTCTTAAGCGTTACTGTTTCGTTTTTCTTGTTTCTCATACAAAAATTAGTTAATGTTCACGGATATGCTAGTCATAATGCAAACGTTGTGCCAATCAGGTAAAACCCTAATTACAGGTGGACAACTTTTAGTATATGTACTTTTATAGTCATGAAACTCATCAATAAATTAACAATTTTGCTGACTTATAATTTCCTTATTATCAGCTTATTATGTTAACAGTATGCTAAAATTGGGCCAGAAAATACGATTGTCCGCAAAATGGTTTGTATATGGTATATATGAGAGATCAATTATGTGTATTAGACTATATATATGAATTAGAAAGAATTCGATAACCACTCTTATATAATGAGTTACACATGAAGATTGTTTTAATGTGGGTAGGAAATCGTATAAAGTAATTGTTTAATAGATTATTATCGAGATCAATTGAAAATGCAGCTAATTAGTTATCACTTTTCCATTAACTACTAGTATTATAACTATATGGGCATGAGCAATGAGACGAAGACTTGGAAAAAAACTACTTGATTAGAAAAATTTCAAATCTTTTCCTCAAAGAATAACAGATATTGGTAAAGTGCATTTCAACTATGTGTTCGGAGCACTTGTCGAAGCACTTGTCGGAGCACTTGTCGGAGCACATGTCGGAGCACATGTGTTTGCTGCGCAAGCCACATTCTCTCTCCGACGGCGTGTTTTACTTCGTAAAACACTTGCCTAAAAGTATTTTTTCTTTGATTTCGTTACGTTAGCTGCTTTAAGGTAGTAGGGCTGGAAATAACCTAAGTCTGAGAAATCCTTAGCTAACAGCGATTTATTGGCTAGATCAACCATATGGACGGCAGAACTGTAATTCTTGTAGAGTTTTATGGTAGACTGTGGTAATAGATCTAAAGTTTTTTCGGCTCCATTACCCGCTAGATGGTGCGTAATACTACTATCAACATACTTTTGGTATGCCATCTCATCTACTATAAGAGCATGATCCTTGTCTATTTTATTACCATTGTGATCATATACTGCGGTGTAGACCTCCATACGTCTAGCATCTATCATAGGTATTATATAATCCCCTGGTTCAGCTAATGTGATGCAAGATGATGCCAATACGTCTAAGCTAGGTATAGTGATAAGTGGAATATCATGTGCAAAACAAATACCCTTGGCCGTAGAGCAACCTACCCTAAGTGAAGTATAGGAGCCTGGACCAGAAGCCAATGAAACTGCACTTAAGTCTTTAAAGTCGACTTTAGCGAAATCCATTATCTCTTGTATAAAGACTGTAATAACTTCAGTGTGGCTGTTCGCTTCTGTGGTCTCTTTATGAGTAATTAATTTATTTCCATCAGAAAGAGCCACAGAACAGATACCTGTCGTAGAGTTTATATGAAGTATGAAGTTGGGGTTTGACATGGATTTCTATTCTACTTTCCCTATCTGAATTTTACAATCAAAATGTTGAATACGCGTTTCGTTATTTCATCGGTGACTTCAGAATACCTTCATATCTAGTTCGATCATTAAGTAGCTCTATTGCAGCACTAACTTCACTATCATTTTGAAGTTGCTTTTGGATTCTTCCTTTTTGATTAAAGTATCTAGATACCAACTCTTGCTCAAGCTCAAATATAATCTCATCTTTATACTGCTCAAAGTCGTCAGCCTTAGCAGTGTTAATTGCTGCCTTCAATTGATCTATAGTACTTTTCAATTCCTTATCTATCTCATCCTCTGCAAGCTTTTCTTCAAGATTTGCTAGTACTTTGTTACTTTCTGTTTTGTACTCAAATCCTGACTTTTCTGCAAACGCTTTAAATCCAGCGTAATCAGTAAAAATAAATTTCACAGGATCTTCAATTGCACTTTGCTTTTCTACATAGTTATTAGCATACTTAAAAATTATATATTCTTTTTGTAGCGCTTTTAATAATGGGGATACTTTCTTAGGTTCTAATTTAACATCAGGGGTAACCCCTCCGCCATCTAAGACTTTTCTGCCATTCTTAGTCTTGAAAGCTGATCTCTGATCGTCCGGAATATCTTTTGGTTCACCGTTTTCATAAGCTACACTTTGGATACACCTACGACTAGGTATATAATATTTAGATGTAGTTAGCTTCACTCTGGAGTTATAATTAAGGTCTTTAGTATTCTGTACCAATCCTTTTCCATACGATCTCTGGCCCATAATGACACCTCTATCTAGGTCTTGAATAGAACCTGAGACAATTTCTGATGCAGAAGCGGACTTATTATCTATTAGTACGACTAATGGTATTTCAACATCTACAGGTACGTTACGTGTTGTAAAAGCCCTATCTCTATCTTTTACTTTTCCTTTAGTTGTTACAAGATCAATATCCTTGGGTACGAAGATATTAGTGACGTTTAACGCTTCCATTAATAAACCACCACCATTATGTCGTAGATCTAAGATCACACCTTTCATATTAGGGTTGTCCTTTTGCAATTCTTTTAGGCCTTTAGCAATGTTTGCACCTGCCGCTTGTGTAAACGTAGTTAACGATACATACGCCACTTCAGGTGACACCATATCATAATGTGGTACATTCTTACGCTCAACACTTCCTCTCACAAGCGTAATGGCTAATGTTTCCCCAGAGCTTGGTCTATATACTTGTAGTTGTGCTTCTGTACCAGGAGCTCCTTTTACTATTGCATTTACTTCTTCTAATGATCTGCCCTTCGTAGAGTACCTCCCTACGTTATGAATCTGATCTCCTGCTTTTAGTCCCGCTTCCAATGCTGGACCCCCATCATAAGGCTCAACTATAGTTATAAAATCATCTATAACCTCCATTCGAGCTCCTATACCTTTATAAGTCTCTTGATCATTAAGCCTGTAACTGGCAATTTGTGCCTCAGATATGTAAGTCGTATACGGATCCAATGAATTAACCATAGCATCAATACCAATACGCATCAGTTCATTTGGATCTAACTCGTCTACATAGTTAGCATTAAGCTCTTTGTAGACTTCAGCAAAAACTTGTAGATTTTTAGATATCTCAAAATAGCGATCATCTTGGGCATTGACATGCTTCGGAGCTGTAATTGCTATTATGGTTCCTATTGCTAAAGTTGATAGTAGTTTGATATTCATATATTGTCTTCTATTTCCTGCCTTCCTAAGGCCTTGTTCTTTATAATGTCCGCCGTTTTGGCCTTTAGTCGTCGAATTTACTATCTCGAAATTTATAAATACACGTTTCGTTATTTCCGTTTTTCCGCGAAAAGCACTTATTCTTTTTCGCGGAACGCTTAATTACGCGTTTCGTTATTTCCGTTTTTCTGCAAAAAGCCACTTATTCTTTTTCGCGAAACTCTTAATTACGCGTTTCGTTATTTCCGTTTTTCTGCGAAAAGCCACTTATTCTTTTTCGCGAAACTCTTAATTACGCGTTTCGTTATTTCCGTTTTTCTGCGAAAAGCCGGAAATGATTCACTTTAAAAACGATCTAATCGCTGCTAATAGTTCATTTGGTTGCTCCGCATGTACCCAATGTCCCGCATTTAAAACGGTTGCCAGCTCTATACTTTCAAAATGAGAAGATAAATCATCAAAATCCTCATCTAGAATGTATTTTGATTGACCACCTCTAATAAACAATGTCGGTGTATCTACAACGTCCTCAAAGATAATACCTGCAAGTATCTCTTGATAATGCTTAATCAAAAGTTTCAGATTCATTTTCCAACGATAGCCACCTTCTTTATTACGTGTCAAGTTTTTCATTAAGAAAAGCCTTATTCCTGGCTCTGATATATATTGAGATAAGTGTTTTTCTACATCTTTTCTACTTTCGACTTCTTCTATCGGTACAGTATTAAGAGCTTCCAAGATCATTTCATGACCACCTTCATATGATTTAATGCCAATATCTACAACGATCAGTTTTTCCACGAGTTCTGGATAGTCTTTCACAAGCTGTAATGCAGTTTTACCGCCCATAGAATGTCCTAAGATATAAGCTTCATGAATCCATTCTGATTCAAGGAATTCTGCAATATCTTGAGCTAATAATGGATAGTTAAAATCATCCGTATGTTCCGATTTTCCATGATCTCTGAGATCTACTACATAGACCATGTAATCATCTGCCAGCTTCTTAGCAATAGTTTGCCAATTGTCCAACATACCGAAAAGGCCATGTAGTATTATGAGCGGATCTCCAGTTCCGAAGGTTTTGAAATTGAGTTTGGGCATAGTTTTATGATATATAACTGTTTATAACAGTACCTAAAAGGCATTTAATTCAATTAATCTTATCACGCTTTCATTTTCTTTTTCTTCAAAGTCCAATCTGCTTTTATCGTTGAATTTCAAAGTAATTTGTTTCATTCTAACCCAGGCTATCTATCACGCTTTCATTTTTTTTATTCTTATAGCTCTATCTGCTTTTATTGTTGAAATTGAAAGAAGAAGGCTTCATTCTGACTTAAGCTATCTATCACGCTTTCATTTTCTTTTTCAAAGCGAAGAGTTCATCTCTGTATTGTGCTGCACTTATAAAGTCTAGATCTTTTGCAGCTTTTTTCATTTTAAACTCTGTTTGCTTGATCATGTCTTCTATCTTATCCTTAGACATATAAGCTATAATAGGATCCGCCGCGACACTTATTTCATCTGGTTCTATATAGGCTTTAGGTTGTGCAACACGAATATCAAGAACAGATCTTTGATTCATGATATCTTCTTTACTCTTCATCACAGTGGTAGGAGTAATTCCCCATTTCTCATTATAAGCCATCTGAGTAGCTCTCCGTCTGTTAGTCTCATCGATAGTAATTTGCATACTATCTGTGATCTTATCTGCGTAGAATATTACCAAACCATTTGAATTACGCGCTGCTCTACCGGAGGTTTGAGTGAGCGATCTATTGTTTCGAAGAAAGCCTTCTTTGTCTGCATCTAAAATCGCTACCAAAGATACTTCCGGCATATCTAATCCTTCCCTTAATAGATTGACTCCTACTAGTACATCAAATGTACCCAGTCTCAAATTTTTAATTATCTCTACCCTATCTAATGTATCCACTTCGGAGTGAATATATTGCACTTTGACATTGAGCTTCTCAAGATACTTAGTCAATTCCTCAGCCATTCTTTTGGTTAGAGTAGTGATCAAAATCCTTTCATCGATCTCAATTCTTCCATGGATCTCTTCTAATAAATCATCTATTTGATTAATACTCGGTCTCACTTCAATGGGAGGATCTAACAATCCTGTAGGTCTTACAATTTGCTCCACTACTACCCCTTCAGTTTGCTCGAGTTCATAATTACCTGGCGTCGCCGATACGTATACAGTTTGGTTAGTTACCGATTCGAATTCGTCGAAAGATAAAGGTCGATTATCTATTGCTGAAGGTAGACGGAAACCAAAATTTACGAGATTGAGCTTACGCGCTCTATCACCACCCCACATACCTCTAACTTGCGGTAAAGTAACGTGGCTCTCATCGACTATCAAAAGGTAATCATCAGGAAAATAATCTAACAAACAGAATGGTCTTGTTCCTGGTTTTCTTCCATCAAAAAATCTTGAATAATTTTCTATTCCGCTACAATATCCCAACTCTCTCATCATCTCAAGATCAAAAGTTACTCTCTCTCGGACACGCTTCGCTTCAATAAATCTACCTTCTGCCTCAAAGAATTTTTCATGATCATAAAGCTCATCTTCAATTTCTTTAATTATATACTTTAATCTATCTTTTGGTGCTATATATAGATTAGCTGGAAAAATGGCACAATGATCTAAATCATGAATTCGCTTTCCTGTCTCAATCTCAAATCTCTCAATCTTCTCTATCTCATCACCAAAGAATATTATTCTATACCCGTAATCTGCGTATGGCAGATTGATATCTACCGTATCCCCCTTTACTCTGAAAGTTGCCCTCTTAAAATCTGTCTCCGTTCGAGAATAAAGGCTGTCTACAAGCTTATAAAGAAAAGCGTTCCTAGTAATGACTTCCCCTTTTTTGACTCTGATTACACTATTCTTAAAGTCCTCCGGATTACCCATACCATATATACAGGAAACTGAAGACACTATGATCACATCTCGCCTTCCTGATAGTAATGATGAAGTAGCTCTTAATCTTAGCTTATCTATCTCTTCATTAATCGAGAGATCTTTCTCGATATACGTATCTGAGCTATGCATATAGGCCTCTGGCTGGTAATAGTCGTAATACGAAACAAAGAACTCAACTGCATTATCAGGGAAAAACTCCATAAATTCCGCATAAAGCTGGGCTGTAAGAGTTTTGTTATGTGTCAGGATCAGAGTGGGTCTTTGTACTTGTTCTATGACATTGGCCATAGTAAAAGTTTTACCTGATCCAGTCACACCTAAGAGTACTTGAAACTCTTCATTCTTTTCTACTCCTTCGACTAATTGTTTGATTGCGTTTGGCTGATCACCAGTTGGTTCAAATTTGGAAGTGAGTTTGAATGTCATGTTAATAGATGTCTTTAGAGTATATTAATTGCTATTGGCTTGTTACTCTTATTTTAGTAAAAAATTTCATTAAGCTTCCGTTCAAAGAAAGCTAGACTTACACAACAACAGCCTACAAAGAAAGTTAATTTTTAGGAAAAATTAATGCCTTTACGGCAGTAGCCGTTTTCTGTAGAAGCTGCTCTGGGATCAATCATTTTTCTAAAAACATGCACAAAAAAAAGAGATTCCCACCTCTGGGAATCCCTTGCAAATTGATTAACAAAAACGAGGTCTTAACCCTTATTTTGGCTATCTTTTATAACGTTTTAGATTTTTTATGTCTAAATGTAATGATTACAATTTCTGCATATTGCAGGCGTTTTTAAGAAAACGTTTTCGCAATACACTGTCCGCGCTTTTTGCTATGAAAAAGCCACGCTACTTTATAAGTGCAATCTTCTCTGTATATCTCTGTCCTTTGTAGTCTATGATAAAGTGATAAAGGCTACTTGGAAAATCTGTCATATCTACTCTTCCTAAATCAGAATTTAACTCTTCTGATCTTATTAATTCTCCAGTATTACTGTAGATACTAAGAGTTGGTCTTTCAGTGCTAGTATTATCTACTCCTGTTAGGTTCAGCTGTACATAGTTGACCGTAGGATTAGGGTATGCATTGATCGCAAAGTCGATATCCGATCTAGTGAAATTCACTACTCTAACTCCTGAGTATTTGTATTCACCATCAAGATCTACCATTTTGATTCTGTAATAGTGTACAACATCATTTCTTTCCATGTTGACTTCTCTATCAGAGAATTCATATGATTGGTCAGTTGTGCTACTTCCTACAGCTTCTACTCTACCTATATTAGTAAAGTCGATTCCATCATCAGAACGCTCTATCTCAAAATGACTAGCATTTACTTCTGTAGCTGTAATCCAATCAAGATTCGCATCTATATTTTGGTATGGTACTGCTGTGAATGATTTTAATCGAATCGGAAGAGCAACGTTTTCTAGAGGCATAAGACAGGCATCGTTATTCGTAGTAACGAAAATTGGAGTGTTGTCATCAAATACAACAGTTTGAGTTGTAGATCCACTATAATTCCAATTGAAATTTGCAAGAAGACTTGGATCAATTACATCAAATGACACTCTACCCATTAGTACTGGAGCTGTAGTAACAACGGTACCTAATCCATCAAATGCTTGAATTATATTTAATGAAGCGACTCCTACAGCAGGATTAGAAACTGTTGGTACCTGATAAAATGGTATTGCTTGTGGCGAACTGACAAATTCTGGATCAGCCAACGCTAATTCATCAAAAGAAAACTGGAAATTACTATTTCCTAAAAGAAAGTTAGCGCTTCCAGATGCATATATTTCAAGTTCTAGTTTTGTTCCGTCTGGGGTAAGACTAGCATTTTCAAATGAAACACAATATGTAGTTTGTCCAATCAACACTCCTGTAAGAAATATAAATGCTATTGTTAAAATTAAATTTTTCATCTTAATCATTAATTTTAGAAATGAATGAATTGTTAGGTTCCCAGTAGATTGTGATGTCTACAGCATTCACCTCAGTATCCATATTAAAATCACCTGTACTTATAAAGTAATCAAACGCTTCACCGTTTTGGGGTCTCCAATGTAATGTGTTATCTACCGCATTAACTTGACCATCAGCATTAGCGTCAGAACTATATGAGCCAAAGACACCAACTTCTAATTCTGGAGCATCAACTCCTTCTGATTGTGCAGCCGATGTAGTAAAATCATAAGTTGTCACCCCTCCTTTAGTAACAGATACATTGGTCGCCGATTTATTACCTAAGTGATTTCTATGTCTTACAACAACATCGTAATTACCATTAGGTACTGCAGAGAACTTTAAGTTTCCACCATCTAAATCAACAATGTCTCCGTCTCGTTGTAATAATGCGGATCTTGTTGAGATCGTCGTATTAGCATTATCTCTAATTTCGACAAATACCCAATCTACTATATCATCACCATCTGCTACAAAATCAAAATCTGCTTGAGCAGCCACAGCTTCAGATCCACCATCACCCACATGAGTAAATGTACTCATGGCTGTATATGGTTCTGCTACTGGTAAGTGTCCACCAGCTCGGTAAGCATCATTCATCATACTATTAGCCGTCGAATACGGACCTTCTAAGAAAAACTTAATCGCTAAGAATGCTGCAGATAAACCGCCATCTCCAACGATCACATAATCCGTTCCATCTAGAACTAGACCTGCATTAGAAACTGAGCTTATTCCACTAACAGTTATAGCGGCACTAGTTGCCGCAAGCGCTGTATAATTAGTACCGTCTAATTGGTAGATTGAAGATTCTGTATTGTCAAAAGTCGCAGTCTCATCAGCCGCTACCCATGAAGGTTCTGCTGTGATGTTAGATCCACCAACTGTTGCTTCTGTGATTTCCCATGTAGCACTTACTACATCATCTGTCATTACACCTGCCGCTGTAGCTGGAGTATCATAAGCATCTGCCAATACTCTCACGCTTATATTATCTGCTGTACCATTATCGGTAAGCGTGATATCGTTTTGAGAATCTATGGCCGCTCCCACTGGGAATTCAAATTCTGCAGCTAAACCTTCTTTTGTAACTACACCTGCACCATCAGTAACGATAAATGAATTAGTTACTGTTGAATTATCAGCAGCTGAAGTAGAGCTAAGGACTACGTTGTTCCCGCCAAGTATGATTTGATTATCGTTTTCAGTAAACGTAAGATCTCCATTAATATCAAGATCTGATAATAATGTTACATCTTCTGCTGTCTTTGCCATCTCTACATCAGCTAACATTGTTCCTGCCATGAAGTTAACCATGCTAGGCGTAGTACCCGAAAATTTCAATTTAGATGCCGCATCAGAAGCAAATGTAGCAGATGAAGCACTAGATATATCTCCTTTAACTTCAATAATACCATTGTTCGTAATAGTACCTGTACCACTGTTCGTGATATCAGACTCCACTACTAGCGTAGCTCCTGCCTGTACTGTGATCGTACCCCCTTGATTGACCAACTGAGCAGACGCTCCCAAAGCCATTCCAGAGAATAGAATTAATGTTAGTAGTTTCTTCATAATTATATATTTTTCTTTTATGATGATGTCAACTTATTGCCTATTTCAAATAATTCCAGTTATATTTTCCAAAGCTAACTAATATCTTCCGTTTTTACGTATAAAAATGAGTGATCGGTAGAATTGGGTAAGTAAAATGTCGCAAACTCACCTTATCTCATCATTTTAAATGCACAAAGCTCCTATTTTAAACTGTTTTGACTCTCCAATTTGAGAAAACCATCAATTTCTTAGACTACAAACGTTACTTAAACCTTTATTTAGATCCCATTTTTTACAATTGTTGCAGTCGTACTCTATTACAAAAAGTGAATAATTTTAAATTAGTAGATTAATAAGAATGTAATCTATCAGAAATAGATTATTAGCGGTTACGTCTATAAGTAACTTTACCGAAGGCTGTATCGGATCCTATCGGTGACTCTTATTTGACGGCTGCGCTTTTTTTTAAAAAATTATTGAATTTTGGAAATGATATCGTAGATATGATTAGCGATCAGGCGATCGTCAAATTGATTCATAACGATATCGCGGCCGGCTTGGCCCATAGATTTGCGCTCTTCGTATGAGAGCGATATTATTTTTTCCATTGAAGATGCGAGATCCTTAGCATCACGAACTTTAGCTAGATAGCCATTAACACCTACATCTACAGCTTCCCTACATCCTGCTGTGTCTGTGGTAATTACGGGTTTAGCCATGGCCATAGCTTCTGTAATCGTTCTTGGTATCGCTTCTCTATACGACGGAAGTACTACACAATCAGATTTTGAAATGAAAGGTCTTACGTCTCGTTGAAATCCATGATAGTACACTATGTCAGAATCCACCCATTCTATCAATTCGTCTTTCTCAACGGTTGCAGGATTATCAGGATCTAATTCACCGACTAACCAAAATTTAGTACTAGGATTTCTAAGCTTTATAAGTTTAGCAGCTTCTACAAATTCTTTGACTCCCTTATCATAAAGCAAACGACCTACAAAAGTAAAAATAGTCTCTTGATTTATTTTTTCATTCGGATAAGGATGGAAGTAAGTTGTATTTACTCCACAACCCTTGACCGAAACTCCTTGGCCTTTAGTAATTATATTTTCATTTTCAAATAACTCTCTGTCCTCTATATTTTCGAAAATAAATTTCTTGTGATACTTGCTCGTGTACTTATACAATGCAGTAGTGATCTGTTTGATAAATCCATTATGAATAAAAGCGTACCCCAATCCAGTAACAATAGCTATCGAATCTATCTTAGCTCTTCTAGCAGCTATGGCTCCAAATACATTAGGCTTATTAGTAAAATGAATAATAAGATCTGGCTTTAATCTCTTATACTTTCTAGTAAGCTCCGCTATTAAAATCAAATCTTTAATCGGATTAGTACTATCACGATCTAAAGCCCTTAACGCTATATGCTTGACTTTGGGGTAATTTTCTTTGTACTCAATATATTGATCAACAGGTGCGATAACGATTACATCGTGACCTTCGGCCACAAATTTATCTAATAGATTAAGTCTAAAATTGTGAATATTCCACGTTGAATTAGCTACGAGCGCTATCGTTTTATATTTGCTTAAAGCCGTATTTTCTTGATTCATTTTATTCTCCACAATATCAATAAGTATCTATCCTAGTTCAGTATAAACTGCTTCCAAACTCCTTTCAATTCCCTTTCCTTTCCATTCCGGCGCTCCAGGTATTTCTGTTGTACTCATTCTCAATTCATCCAATGTTATTCCTGATTTAATTGACTGTTCACCAAAAATTAATAATCTTGATAGGTAATTCTGAAAAGCCTTAATATCTTCTTTTCCACCCGTTACATCAAACCCATTATCAGAGTGCCCAAAAATGAACTTTGTTTTTACATCAAATTTGTTCAATACTTTATCTAATACGTTGATCCAATTAGAAATACTTGCTCCTGCTGACATATCTATATACGGAAATCTTCTATTAAAAATCAAATCGCCCATATGCACTACATTGGCATTTTCGAAATGCGTAATTGCGTCTCCGTCTGTATGCGCCGCACCAAAATAATCCAACGTAATCGTTTCACTTCCAACTTTCGTAGTCCAAATATCTTTAAATAATTCATTAGGGTACAATTGCTTATCCTCATTTCCATTCTTCTTAGCATTTGCCAACTGATTAGTCTTACTATTTTCATGTGCCACTATCCTATCCGTAAGGTTTTTGTATACTATATTTCCTGCTGTATGGTCACCATGATGATGTGTATTAATCAATAGATCTATGTGTCCATCTTGCATAGAATTTAGCTGATCCAAAAGGTGATGTGACTGATCTGGAAATTGAGTGTCCACTATCGCAGTATGTCCATCCTCTATCATCCAACCAATGGTACCCCCTCGTTCAGTGAAAAAACCAACATTTCCTTGTAGAAAATCCATTGTATAAGGAGTATTTTCTGGAAGCATCACTTTCCTTTTCAAAATCTCTTCCTTAACTATTGACTCAACACTTTCTCTGTTTGATTTGCAAGCTACAAGTTGTGCAAAAAACAATGCATAAGCAGATCCGTAAGCAGTAGACTTTATAGCTTGGCGTCTTTTCATTACGTCTAATTAAGAGTTACTAACTATTTCCTTTACAACTTTTTTAATCTCTTGCTCATCACCTTTTGGATATATTAATAGCGCATCAGGTTCATCTACTATGATATAATCGTCTAAGCCTTTAATGACCACTATTTTAGCACTATCCGATCTTATGATTGAATTCGTTGTGTTAATAAGGTGAGTTTTATCACCAATGGTTACTGATAAATTTTGATCCTTATCAAGGAATGCATGAAGGCTATTCCAAGTACCCAAGTCACTCCATCCTATATCTGCAGGAATCGTATAAACATTTTCTGCTTTTTCTAAGATCGCATAATCTACAGATATACTAGGCGTATTAGGATATACCCTATCTATATATTCCTGCTCAGATGTCGAACCAAATTGTGATTCATCTTCAGTGAGTACACTTATAATATCAGGCGCATTAATTTTAAATGACTCGATGAGATCAACAGCCTTCCAAATAAATATACCTCCATTCCATAAATAGTTTTTAGCATCTAAGTAGCTCTGTGCTAAAGCTTCATTTGGCTTCTCTTTAAATGAAGTGACTCTATGAATTTTCCTTGATTCAATTTTTTCTTCATTCGATATTTCAATATATCCATAACCTGTATCTGGTCGTGTTGGTTGTATACCAAGCGTAACTATAGCATTGTTATTCTCTACGTATTCAAAAGCTTTTGTAATCTTTTTCAAAAAGGCCTCCTCTTTAAGTATTACATGATCAGAAGGAGCTGTCACAAATACAGCATCTGGATTTGCAGTTTTTAATCTCAAAGCGGTATACGCAACACATGGAGCTGTGTTATTTCTACTTGGTTCGCAGAGGATATTATCCTCTGGTAGCTCTGGTAGATGAAGCTGTGTCAGTTTTTTGTATTTCTTATTGGTAACGATTAAGATTCTGTCAGCTGGAACCAAATTAAGAAAACGTTCAAAAGTTAATCTCAAAAGACTTTTTCCAACTCCTAATATATCTAGAAATTGCTTTGGAGTATCCTCTGTACTTGCTGGCCAAAATCGAGAACCAACACCACCAGCCATTATTGTTATGTATCTATTTTTATTTTTTGACATGTAGTAAACTTAATGTTGATAGTAAATTTAATCTTAGAAATGACAATATCTTACTGTATAATTTTTCTAATAAATTAAGCACTGGTACTGATTGCAAATAGTTATGTCCTGGGTATCCAATATGCTTTTCTAAACTATACCCCAATGATTGCAACCTAACTCGGGCTTTCTTTGATGGCGTAAAACACCATCTATAATACGCTGGATACTTATGATTTTTATTGAGATCTCTGTTATTAATTAGTTTTAGAATAAATTCTCCCACCATTTCTGGTAGTAGTCTATTCATAACAGCTGATACACTAAATGGATTTGCATATAGATGAACTGCAGATCCACTTTTATTTAGTAATCGATATATTGCTTTATGAAAACTCTCTGGATATTCTATATGTTCCAAAACCATTTGACTAATCACTAAATCAAATTTATTATCAAGGGAAGAGTCGAAATCCTTTTGAAGGTCAATATTATATTTTTTTACCTCTGGATTATATTCATTCCAATGAGAAGTTTCAATATCAATGATGGTATAATCTAATCCTCTTTCTTTAATAATGCTTGACTTAATGGTAGGTTGTCCTGAGGGTCCTATTTCGCAGATTTTTATCCCATTAAAAACTAATGACTCTATCGTTTCTTGATAGTCCAAATAGGAATATTTAAATGATTTTATCAAGAGTTGAAGTTGTCTATCCTTTTGCTAAAAAAAACATACTAAACCAATACCGTTTGATGAACTCCGAATCGATAAAGAATAATTATCAATCACACCATATCGTTCACCAAGTATCTTTTTAATTTTTCTCCTTTTCGACTTTCCTTTACTATAACTACCAATTGCCACAAGACCAGTAAGACCACCTAGAATACCACCAACGCTCATAAGCACTAAAGATCCAGGCTGTGGATCTGATCTACCACTAGAATTAACAGTAATAGCACCGAATGTAGCTAAGCTCAAAAATATTCCTGAAGCGATACTATAACCTTGCGCTTTATCCATATATCTATTTGCCGACTTATGCATTTCATACAATTCAGCATCGGATTTGACAAAACTTAAATACCCTTCGTAACTATCTAAACTTTTGTCCACTTGTGCAATTGTGCCAAAAGGAAAATGAAGTATGATAAATATTAGTATTAACCTCACTTATAGTTTAGCCACTATTTCTACAATTCTATCCGCTGTTTTTCCATCCCATAGATCCGGAATAGAACCAGACTTCCAATCTCCAGCAATAAGTTTCTCTAAGAACGGAACGATGTTATTAGGATCTGTACCCACAATCTCATTAGTACCCATTGTAACTGTTTCTGGTCGCTCAGTACTATTCCGCAATGTCATACATGGTATATTAAGTACTGTAGTTTCTTCCGTTATTCCACCTGAATCTGTAACCACACCGGCACTGTGCTTTATCATGTAAATAAACTCAAGATAAGACATAGGCCCAGTGATGATCAGTTTATCAAAAGATATTCCTAATTGATCGAACATTTTTTTAGTTCTCGGGTGCATTGGGAATATTACTTTTTTATCACCTACATTATCATTGATTAGTGAGAGTAATGTCCTTAGATTTTCATAACCATCCACATTAGACGGACGGTGCAGAGTCATTACTAAATACCCCTTATCTTCCAAATTATTCTGTTTCCATAAGGGCGGCTGGATTAATCTTTCCAGATTACCCAAAAGACTATCAATCATGGTATTTCCTACGAAAAATATTTTTTCTGAACCATGTCCCAATGCTGCTAAATTACTATTAGCCAATACTGTAGTTGTAAAAAAATAATCAGTAATACTGTCAGTTACCATTCGATTAATTTCTTCCGGCATTTTTTCGTCATTAGATCTAATTCCTCCTTCTACGTGAGCCACTTTTATCCATTCTTTTTTCGCTACTATAGCACAAGCCATCGTACTAGTTACATCCCCCACTACAATGCACAAATCTGGTTTCCATTCTTTTACTGCTTCTTCATACTTCAACATGATATTAGCAGTCTGTGTAGCAGCAGTACCCGATCCTACACCTAGATTTAACTGAGGCTCAGGAATATTCAACTGAGTAAAGAAATCTTCACTCATTTTCTTGTCATAATGCTGACCTGTGTGTATTAATCGGTATTCTATCTTCTCATCAGCACTTTTATTGTGCTTTTCAATAGCATGTACTATAGGGCCTATTTTCATAAAATTAGGCCTTGCTCCTGCGATTATATCAATTCTTCTCATTTTATATTTTTCTCATTAAAGCAATAATAAATTCGTACTAAAAATTTCTTTGGGGTATACCTTTAAACCAGTCGTTTACAATATTTGTTTCTGGACTCACTACGGCCCAAGCTGTAGCGAATATTATTTTAAAATCCGTCCAAAAAGATTGATTTACTTGATACCATTTTTCTAATTCTCCCTTGTGAGGGTAAATCGTATTTTTATAAAAATCCCATGTATCCTCACCTTTATCTCTTACTGCAGTTATCAGTTCTTCTTCATCTCTAAATACAAGTGATCCTATACCTGTTAATCCAGGTTTGGCATTGTAGATTACTTTCTGCACATCATCAGGATAAGCTTCAAAACTTTTTTGCATCACTGGTCTTGGCCCTACAACACTCATATGGCCAAAAAATATATTAAGCAACTGAGGCAACTCATTGATTTTACTCTTTCGAAGAAATCCTCCCATGGGTGTAATTCTGGAATCACCCTTAGTCGTTATCAATCCACCCTTCATATTAACACTATCAACAAGCATCGTGGCAAACTTAAAAATTTTGAAGAGCTTGTTGTGGTGCCCTACCCTCTCTTGAAAATAAAAAATATACCCTTCGCCTGTCAACTTCAATCCTATTACTATTGGTATCAATATCGGTGACAACAACAGTAAAGCTATACCTGAAGAAACTATATCTGATCCTCTTTTAAAAAATTGATACATATATAAATTACATTTTCTGGTCTAAACTCTTTCCAGTCTCAATATGATTGAAATCAGGCAGATACTTTGAAATCAAAGAAACTACTTTTGCTTTATCAACACTTTCAGAATCAAATAACGTTGTGAATTCTTTCAATGTTTCTTCAATATCATCATGAGATGGCACTTCAGAATCCTTAACTACTCCCAATGCAGAATATGAAGACAAGTCAACTACATCACTCTTAGTGTAAAATTCCTCAAAAGATTTTTCTCCACTGGTATCCGTGGCAAAAAAATAAACCGGATAAGTTTTAGAACTAGAGTTCCAATTGGCCGCTTTCTCTTTGGCCTCTTTTTCACTAGAACACTGTTCCGCCTCTAATCCCAATTCTGCTAAAAAACTTACTGCTATATCAGAGAAAGTCATCATTTGAGATTCCTCTAACTTTGGAAAAAAAATATCTGAACTATCTCCTAGCAAACATGCTAACATACATAACTGTCCACTTTCCTCTGGAGAAACAAAATACCTCTTAACATCATTAGGAGATGATAAAGGTTGTCTCTTCATAATACGCTCAACAAATCCAGCTAACAAACTTCCATTACTGAATGCCACATTTGCAAATCTCGCAGTACATATTTTAAGATCATTACTATACGCCATTAATACTTTCTCCATAAGTTTTTTACTTCCACCCATGACATTGACAGGATTTGCTGCCTTATCAGTAGATACTGAGAAAAAGTGTTTTGGCTTCGACTCTAAAGCAAGATCAATTAGTCTCTTCGTATTGAAAACATTATTATTAACCATTGCTTCTATTGCAAGATGATCTTTTTCACTACGTACATGTTTATGTGCTGCAAAACAAGCCACAATATCAAAATCTTTCTTTCGAAACATTTTTGCAAATACATCGCCTCCAAAATCAAATGGATAAGTAATATACTCTGTAGGAATAAAAATATCCTGACTTCTTAAATCTCTTGTAAGTTCTGTAAGTCCATTTTCACTATAATCTACAACAACTAGACTTTTGGGTTCAAAAGGAAGTACTGCTTTAACGAAAGATGAACCTATAGTACCCGCTCCCCCAATTACAAGGATTTTTTTTCCTTTTATTTCGGAAGAAAGCTTAATTCTATTAGATTCAATATCATTTAAAAAATAAGAAGACGGCCTCTTAGTTATATATTTCTTAATAAATTCGTCTATTCTAAAATTTAACATTTATTCAATTTACTTATTGCATTATTAAATCCAACAAGGGTTTTATAATTATTTGCTTTGCTCTGGACTAGCTGAATTGATTTCATTTCGATTCAACTTTCAAATAAAATCTATTTTCATGTCTAGTTGTTAAAATGATCGTCAAACTACTGCCATACACTTTTGATGACTTCAACTACTTTTTGCATTTCAACTTCAGAAAGATTTACACTACTTGGAATACTAAGACAGTTCAAATGAATATCTCTTGAATGATCGCTTTTAGTGTAATATTCATTTTGAGTAAACATAGGCAATTGGTTCATTGGAAACCAAAATGGCCTTGCAATTACTTTGTGCTCCTTCAACGCAAGTAGGATTTCGTTTTGCTTGCTAGAGTAGAATGTAAATAGCCAACAGTTAGGATCAACCTCTTTTGCTACCTTTTGAAATTTAATATCACCTACCCCTTGAAGTTGGTTTCTATAGTAAGCGTCTATCTCTTTCTTTTTTTGGATAAATGAAGGCAACTGCTCCATCTGTGCCACTCCAATTGCGGCAAGTATATTAACCATCCTATAATTGAAACCAATCTCATCATGAAAATATGTCTCTGGATCAACCTTACTCTGTGTTGAAAGGTGCTTAGCACGTTTAGCATAAGCTTCATCATTGGTTACAATTACACCTCCTCCACCTGTTGTAATTATTTTATTTCCATTAAAAGAAAATATATTCATTGCTCCATAAGATCCGGCAGATTTTCCATTCCAATATGAACCTAAAGCCTCCGAACTATCCTCTATCACATGAAGATTGTATCTACTTGCAATATCCATCAATCTCGGCATGTCACACATATTACCCAATACATGTACTGGCATTACCGCTTTGACATGAACACCATTATTAGTACTTAACCATTCTTCCATTAGATCTAGATCCATCTGCCAAGTATCTGGATCGATATCTATAAACACTGGTGTAGCATTAGTATACGCAACCGCATTAGCAGAAGCTATGAAAGTGATATTAGGTACTAGGACTATATCTCCTTGTCCTATCCCTAGCATATGCATAGCTAAATGTAAACCTGATGTACCGCTACTTGTCGCTACTCCATGTTTACAATTGGCATATTCAGCTACTATATTTTCAAACTGAGAGACATAAGATCCGGCAGAGCTTACCCATCCTGTTTCGATACATTCTGTAACATATTTTAATTCATTGCCACCCAAATGAGGTATTGATAATGGTATCATAATTTTACTTTTTCTTTAATATTTTTCCGGGGTTTCCCACTATAGTACTGAAATTTGGAACGTCTTTTAAAACAACAGCTCCTGCTCCTACAACAACATCAGTCCCTATATTTACACCTTGTTTTATTACTGCATTAGCACCTATAAACGAGCGATTACCTACAATCACCTTACCTGCTAAAACTGCACCTGGTGCAACATGTGCGAAGTCTCCAATAGTACATTCATGTTCTACGATCGCTCCTGTATTAATAATAGCTCCCTTCCCTATCTTCGCCAATGGATTAATGGTAGCATTTGCTGCAATCAAAATTCCTGAATCCAACTCACTTGATTGAGCTACTAAAGCACTTGGATGGATTGCATTAATTAACTCCGCAGTTATATTAGATGCAATTTTTTCTCTTATTGCATTATTTCCAATTCCGATAAAAACTTTCTCTTCACTTGAAAATGTATAAGTAGATTCTGTACCTAGGTATTGTAGGTTAAAAGGATTCTCATTCATCTCGTGTAATTCGCAGTATCCTATGTTATCATGCCCTGACAAATTCAAAATATCACACACTACGTATGCATGCCCAGAATATCCTATAAGTACAATTTTATACATTTAGAATTTTACTTTCTATGTGGTTTATATATTGTTCTCCTAATTTCATTCTATCAAAATGAAGCTGCGCATATTTATAACCATTCACTCCCATTTCTGATGTTTCCTCCGCACTTATATTTTTCAAAGATTCGATTTTATTTGCCCAATCCTGAGGGTCTTCAGGTTCTATATAGATTCCACATTTCGCTGCCTCTACTAACTCTCTCGAAACTCCATCTATTACTAACATAATTGGCTTCTTGCAAGACATATAATCGAATGTCTTGTTACTATAGATAGTTTTAAAGGTATCTACTTTCTTCAATACGGAAGCACCGTAATCGGAAGCCATTATGTATTTAAAAACATCTTTCTTAGGCACAGGATCAAAGAATTGAACATTACTACAATTTCTCTTCTTCGCTTCTCTCATTAACATCTCCTTCTGCATACCGCCCCCTATTAGTACGAATAATACATGTGGTAGTTTCTCTTTAATAAGCTCGGCAGTCTCTATCACTTGGATCAGATGATTAGCAACTCCATGTGCGCCTACGTAAGTAATTACTAACTTATCTCTCCAACCCAACTCATCTCTAAACTCTTGAGGATTAAAATCACTGTTGCTTACTTCATCCGCCAAAGTAAAGTCCGCTGCATTAGGAATAAATATTACTTTATCCTTTGGGATACCCTTTTTGTGAATGAGTGTATCTCTAAATGCCGGTGTCAATACATTTATCAATTTAGCCTTCTTATAAATAAAAGCTTCAAACCAAAATGCGAATTTAATAATCAATTTATTGGTCACCACGCCGGTATCTATTGCTGATTCTGGCCATAAATCTCGTACTTCGAATACAAACGGTGTTCGTTTAAATATGGACAATACATATGCTGTAATACCTACAAATAGAGGCGGAGAAGTAACTAAAATTACGTCGTACTTCCCCTTAGTAGAAAACAATCCTGCCCATATACTTGAAAATACAAATGAAAAATATCCCCAAAGCCTACCTAAAAATCCACTGTTGTAAGTCTCCGAAACGTGACAACGAATCACATTAACTTTATCATGCTTCTTCTTAAGAATAAACTTCCCCTTGTATTCAGGTATTTTCTTACTACCATTAGCATGCATCATACCTGCCAACACTGTAATATCATGATCGCTTTCAGACCACTGCTTGGCCATTTCGTTAAATCGAGAACCTCCTCCATCGTTCGGTTCCAAAAAATATTGATGTAGTAATAATATTCTCACAGTTTTATTTCTATTGTAGTTGTAATTGACTTTCCTTGAGTTTCAAAAACCCAAACAGGTATCTTCTCTTTCTTACCATAGTAAGGCGACCACCATCCTTCTATCTGATTTTTGGGAATGGTAATTCCGTTTTCATCGATAACTTTCATATCAATCCGATCCAATAAATCCGGATTAGGATGCCATAATTGTCTTACGGTATTTTCTTTATTCTTACCCTCGATTTTATCTTCTATTTGCCAAATTAGATTTGACTTATCCTTAGTTACTGTTCGTTTATGCGTAAGGCCACTATTAACTTTCGGAAACATGTTTGCCTTAGTATAGATGCTAACACTTTCTTCATTTTCAACTACCACTGATTCAATTTTTTTCGTCCAGTCAAACCAAATAAATCTAGAGCCTTTCGTCATTTGGTTATAATTATCTACCATAACGGTGTTATGGCCTTCAGTTCCAGCAAAATAATTTATCAACTTATCATCTGTATTATACTTATACGTTCCACTATCTCTAAAGTAGTTTTCTCCAGCCACCCAGATATCTAGATGCATATTATCCGCATGCGCTGGTCTATCCTTATATGCTTGACATTTTAAAAAAGTGAATGAACTGTCCTCAGACTTTACAGTATGAATTCCTCCTACTTTGAATTCTTCATAATCTTGCTTAGATGCAACTATATAGCTCTTAACATTCTTTGTAAGGTTACCAACCATCCATAAAGATTCTTCAGCCAAAATATGATCCGGGTACAATAAGTCTAAAGTAATACTACTATACAAGGCATTTATTTGTGGTCTATGATCCGTATAATCTTGATCTGCTAAAGGAAAAAATAAGGCACCATCGTTATTCCCATAATTTGGAAGTTGTCCTTCGGAACCTACACAGCATCGGTTCATGTAATTTACAACCGACGCGGCTCTATCATAAGTAGTGTCATTCAGTTTGACATTATTCCTCTCTGATAAAACAATAGTCCACGTTAATAGCTGAACTAATACTCGTTGATAATTATGAGAGTGTTGTATATATGTACCATCTTCATATACTTGATAGGCTATTTCTTCCTCCAACCACTTAAGTCCTTGTGACCTCCATTTCTTAGATTCACTAAACGTAGGGAATAAAAGGCCTCCCAAATAAATCATCATACACTCTGTTATAGCATGATTATTCCTGACACAAATTTTAGAAAAATCGATATTCTCGTATACGTGTTTTATTTGCCAATAGATGTAATGAATCAACCTTTGCCATCTTGCTTCAGTTAACTCACCTGAGTCTTTATAAAAGTATAGTGCAAATATCCAATTAAGGCACCTAAGAGAAATCTCCTGACTACATTTATAATTAGGTCCCATATTTATTGGATTGGCATCCATCCAACTTTCTATCTGACTAAAGACATAATCAGCACTATCGTGTTCATAATGATAGTCATATCTAATGATGGTATACAACCATGAAAATCTAGATCTTTCCCAAACAAATTTTATGTCTCCTGCTTTTTTAGAAATATCTTCTACCTCAGTCCAATGTTGATTAATATTGTATTGGTGATTAGTATCCGGGTTTGTAGTCCAATCTCCAACTTTCTTCCAATCCTTATTAAAATATTTGACATGACCAGATTTGATCATATCGAAATTATTCTTAAGCTTCTTTGATGAGTTTTGTTCTACCCTAATGTCATTTCTATCTTGGAAAAAAAAGGGAATATTTAATTTCTTCCAACTCTCTAGGGAAAGGTAGGTTCTTTGTACTGGCGACGAAGGGTAATTCCGCTTCAGCAAACCTAATTTTCTTTTAAGTTCATAGACAGAACGAAAGATTACATAGCGCAGGCCTTGATTATTTAAAATGCCATATAGAGCTTTAAAATTCATTATTGTTTATAAGGGTTACATAAATCTTATTGACCTATCTAGAAGCCGTAATGTCTATTAACACTTTCAAGTATCTTTAAAGAAGCCTTACCATCACCATAAGGATTGTTGAGTTTACACATATTATCGTATACGCCTTTATTTAATATAAGACTTAAAGCCTCTGTAACAATTGCATCTTCGTTTGTACCGACTAACTTAACAGTTCCGACATCAACCGCCTCAGGCCTTTCCGTAGTATTTCGCAATACCAAAACTGGTTTTCCCAAAGACGGCGCTTCTTCCTGTATACCTCCACTGTCTGTAATGATTAAATAAGACTTATCCATAACCCACAAAAACTGTTCGTATGGCAAAGGGTCCAGCAGTGTTATATTCCCAATATTCGAGAGCTTTTCATATACCACCTTTTGCACATTTGGATTAAGATGAACTGGAAATATTATATGAACAGACTCTTCTTTTGCTATTCTAAAAAGTGCATTACAAATATTTACAAAACCTTCACCATGGTTTTCCCTTCTATGTGCAGTCACCAAAACTATTTTCTTGTTATTCTTGACAAGAGAATCAAACTTAATTTGATTTGAAATAGCCACTATTGATTCGATATTAGCTGAATTTACGATTTCTACTCCTTTCAATAATGCATCTATAACTGTATTTCCGGTAACCTCTATATCTTCATCTGATATCCCTTCTGATAGTAAATTAGATCGAGAGTTTTCAGTAGGTGCCATATGCAACTTAGCAAGACTAGCAGTTAAAGTCCTGTTCAACTCTTCAGGAAATGGAGAATATCTCTTAAATGTTCTTAACCCCGCCTCTACATGCACCACATCTATATGGTTGTAATAACTGGCAAGAGCTCCCACAAATGACGTTGTCGTATCACCATGAACAAAGACAACATCAGGTTTAACCGAAATCAATACTTCGTTCAATTTTAAAAGTATATTAGATGTTAATTCTGTTAAGCCTTGATTGGGTTTCATCACCTCCAAATCATAATCTGGAACAATACCAAAAAAGTCAAGAACCTGATATAACATTTCTTTATGTTGTCCAGATACACAAACTATCACATCATAAAATTGACTTTCTTTAAAGGCGGCTATGACTGGTGCCATTTTTATAGCTTCTGGTCTAGTACCGAAAACAAATAGGGCTTTCTTAATCATATTCATTATTATGTATTTTTATTAGAATTTTTTCTTGATTTTCCCAACAATACTTTTCACTCAAATTACTATTCTTAAAGAAAGATTCTCGTTTTTCAAACAGTTCAGATTTTAAGGATTGTGGATCAACTGTATAGAAATCGCTTAATACTATACCTAAAGAATTATCTTTAACAAAACTGGATAATACAACTTCACTATTTATGATTACTGGAGTTTCTGTTTGAATCGCATCATATACTTTATTAGGACTTGCGTTTATATTATTCGCATTGAGTGGCTCATAACAACACATTATATAGTCAGCATCATAGCTTAATCCAAACACTTCATCCTGGGGTAATACACCATAATATTCAGAATTGTCATGATCCGACAATTTCTGAGCTATATCGTCTCTTATCCAACCGACCACACCAATCTTTACATCATCGCCTAGTTGAATTAAATTGAGGAGAATTTCAGCTCCGCGAGACTTCGACAAAGCACCGATAAACATAATTTTCAAAACAGAATTATCTTTTCGTGTTTTGATTGGCTTAGAATATATATTAGGAAAATTTTCTAAAACCGACATTCGTTTATGAAACTTTTTCGGCATCAGGTTTAATCTATTATTATCAGTTACAATTATGTGATCCAAAGGAAAATATAAAAAACTCCTAAACCAATTATTAAGAAAAGACAATTTGGTTTTCCCTTTGAGAAACATGGAATCAAAAATATCTAAAACAACATTATTACTCCATAGGAGAAAAGGATAAAAGATAATAAGCGGCTGTTCATTAATAATATGTATTGAATCAAACTTATTACTTAACCTCAATTTTAAGAATCCGAAATAATATTTCAATAAATTCAGAATTGAATATCTTGCTCCCTTCGCAACAAAATAATTTTCAACAAATGGCTTTATAAATATAGATCGATCCTCTGCCACACCGATACCAAGGTAAAAAATTCGAAAATGATTTGACAACGTGCGAATCTCTTTGGTAGTCCTAGGACAATCACCTGGATTGGTAGATATATATAATAATTTGGGCTTCTTCAAATTTTCAATATTTAATAATCTTGAGGTTACTTACAATCTTCAAGGCCGTATTTATATAAGAACGAATTACAACTACAGCTTTTTCTTTTGAAATGGATCAATAATAAACTACTCTTGATCTATATAAAATCATGCAGCCATGAAATATAATTAACCAAACCAAAAATTAGTTGATTACAAACGTTTCATAATCTTCTCCTTCACAAAACCTTTTATGAAATTTATTTTCAAACTTCTTATTAAGTTGATAAATATATATTTTGGACGAGGCCTTTCTGCGTGTTCGTTCAAATTCGCCAATTCGTTCATAAGTTGATTAAATGCTGCTTTTTTGCTATATCCTTGTTCCCATGCCTTTCTGGCATAGCTCGACATATCCGCAAATCTATGTTCGTTTTGTGCTAAAAAATCAGGTATTTTACTAATTTCTGACTCCGCAATCCGAAAGCTGAACTTACTCCATTCCGACCCGTAGGGCTCTACCCATTCATCAGATATAATAACAGGAATACGGCCACATCTCATGGCTTCAAAAATTCGAAAGGAAGAGGTACCAAAACCTCTTGGGCATAAAATAAATTTTGACTTATAAAGACTATCCGCATATTTTATTCTATAACGAGCGTTTTCTTTTTCCTTCTCCTCTTTACTTTGCAGAATACCCATTCTTTTTATTTCATTCCTAGTATCTACAATATATCCTCTTCCACCTCGCAATTTTAATATTTCTTGTCTACAAGAGTGAGTATTTGTATTTCCTATAAAGGAAAATAAATACTTTGGAGTAGAATGAATTCTATCCCTTGTCATATACAGATTATCAGGACCATGTAAATAGTGCATAGCTCTCGTCCAATTATTATTGCTCCATTTTTTTTCAAGACATGCATAAAGGCCCGGTAGAAAGTAAAGAGGCTGATCACCCGAAAAAAAGACGTAGCATTTTTTTTTAAATGATCGATATAGTGGATCTAGCAATATATCCACAAAAGGACCGTAACCACTAAGCTTTACAAACAAAATCATATCTGCCATTTTGGGAGATTCTGTAAGTTTATAGGTTTTACTTTCTGACAAAGCAGCAATTTCCTCAATAACCCCTTCTTTAGGATGTTTTAACCCAATATATTTGATGTGAATAGATATCATATTTAACAGTAAATCATCTTTATCGAAAAATTCTTTTAATAGATCACTTTGTTAAAACTCTAGGCATTAAAAAAACTATCATTGTCGTCCAGTAAAAAACTTGACCAGGAATAAGATTATATTCGTTCCAATTAATCACCAAAATAGGTACAACAAAATAAAAATTGAACTGTGCAAATTTTATAAACCCCATTTTAGTGAAAAATATAAACTCTGATCGTAGAACCACAATTATAAAGAAAAACATACCCAAAACCCCATGTTCAACTAGAATTCCTAGATATAGATTATGAGGTGAATATTTAGATTCGTATAAGTGAGAAAATTTAGCTTTACTATACAAAGGTCCATTAAAGGATCCGACTCCAACTATCGGATGTGTTTGAAATATACTTCTGTAGATTTTCCAAACTTTCAACCTTTCGGAATAAGAAGAATCTTTCTCTAAATTTCCATTAGAATTAATAAGGTTATTAATTTTATACAAAACAGACAACTCCGTATTATATTTTTTGATGTTCTTTAATATAATTGGAGTACTTACAATTATTGCAAACAACAAAGTACATATCAAGAAGACACGCTTATACAGCTGATTGCCGAAAATTCGATTCTGATAAATCAAAAGAATAATAAACATTAGGAACAAAGGAGTCCTTCGCGCACTTATAAAACAAAAGAACAGACAAGAAATAACTACAACCCACTCAAATAAAACTCCGTATCTAAAACGAAACAGTGATTCCTTGGAGATCACCCTACAAGACAAAATGCAGATTACAAGAGTCAATAAAGAATATGCATAAAACGACTTGCTTGAAAATGCCATAGAATACGAAAATGACGATCCCAAAGTGGGCAAATTTGTAAACAAAAGAAGAAGTATTATGAAATTCGACCAGAAAAGAAATTGAAAAATAAATCTAATAGAACCCGATTGACCTATTGTCTCTCTTAAATAGTAGAGATAACCAAGTAAGACAAAGATTGAACATGTATGCCAAAGCGAGTAATTGACTCCGTTAAAAACATCTAAAGCATTAGCAAGACCCAAGTACAGACTACCGACAAAGATAATCACATCTACATTGGATATGAAAAATTTTCTAAGGTCAATATCATCAATAAGACGTAACATCAATATAAGCGATGCACCAATAAGTAAGGGTAACCTTGAATACTTTATTAGATCTCCAATGATATTTGAATTGGATTGCCCGCTAAATGAGAAAGATAAAAAAGAATAGTTACCCAAATTTATTAAATTACAAACTAGCAAAACATATGTCAAAAATATTACCATCGTAAGATTTGGCAACACTATTGAATTCTTTTTGATAGATAATCTAGGAAACAATCTCATCACAAATATTCATTATTCTTGAGATCATTCTCTTATGACTAAAATTACTAACCACAAACTCTTTGGCATTTGACACCTTAATTTCCCTTTCTGTATCATCCTCAATACAACTCTTCATAGCCATAGCAATTGAATCTACGGTTGGCCCATGAGCTATAAAACCATTTTTTCCGTGATTCATTACCTCTGGAATACCTCCCACGTCAGATGTCACAACCGGTGTACTATGAATCATAGCCTCCATATTAGCAACACCCAAGGCTTCCTTTTTCGATGGACAACAAAATATATTATTCTGACAAAGCTCTTTAAAAACCACACTCTGCTCTACTTTGCCCAAAAAATTTAGCTTTAAATCATCTTTTTTATCAAATACTAGTTCTATTTGATTTTTCTCTACGCCAATTATGGTTAATAAAAATCTGTATGGTAAATTGTTCAATGCTTCGATAAGCTCTAGTAATCCACCCCTCAAAAAATCAGATTTAACAAAAAGAACCTTAATTAATCCAGATTTGTCTAACCTAGTACTATTAGACTCGAGGTTACTATTTACTGCCTTATATAGTACAGCGATATTATTATTTGGCTTATAGTACTCGTTAACCAAACGCTGCATGTACATAGAATTCACTACTACTTTATCAAATACATTTATAGACCTTTTTTCTATAATGTTAAATACAAAATGACGAAAATACTTCTGAGATAACTTCATTGATATTTCATCATAGCGCATAGAATTATCATCGTTAATCATACCAACATGCTTTAAATCTTGGCTTGTTTTTGCAGATTTCCAGCCAGTTATTACATTATTGAACCATATTACATCATAGTTATTTAACTGATTAATTCTCTTGACATCATTCGCAAATAAAAATGCATAATAAACGAAGCTAACAGATTTAAATAACCTTGGTACTTCTTTAGTTAGCTTATAGACACCCAATGATTCTATCTTAACATCTGGAGTTAGCACGTCGAATTCTACGTTCTCATCTAATCGAAAGTGATTGTACAACAGTTGAGCAAATTTTGCCGGTCCATTCTCTACAGTTTCAAATAATGTCGTACAAAATAAAATCCTCATCAATTCCTTAATTTTGCGGCTTTTTTCAAATCCTTATGCACAGAAAATGTCTTTGAATTACTATCTAATCTTAGATTTATATTCTGCAATTTATCCGCATATCCTCCTGCCCATACACCTATAACATCACTTGGCACATCACATTTTTCAATTGATAAGGAATAAGGCCGAGATGGATCATTTTGAGAGAGTCCAACAAAGTGATGCATTTCTAAACTAGAGGTTAATTTGCAATCCACTATTCTGTTGAGTTGTGATCGTCGACCTATATCTATCACTCCATTCTTAAATTGACAATTTCTAATTTCATTATTATCTGAATGAATATAAATTGATTTCTGTTTTATACTGTTTACAAATTTGCAATTAGTAATTAGATTATTAGGAGAAAGCAAATGAAAGGGAGCATTCCTCGCTATCGAGTTGGAAATAGTATGACCACCTGAAGCTCCTAGCTTCACTAATAGATCTACATCGATGCTGTCTATTAATACACCCTTGGTAACGGACTTGCCTTTAGATTCTTCAATACTAATAGAGGCATAGGCTTTATCAGAACTATTGAATACTTTAACATTCACTAATCTAGCGGCACTATTTCTGCCTAAATCATCTATTTTAATAGCATTAGAAACATACTTGTTTCCAAGGGAATCTAAACCTACATGATTTGCAGTAAATCCATTTAAGACCACATTCCTCACGCCTTGAATAAAAATACCCTCATATCTTGCATAATCTACTGCGCAATCCCTAATTAGTAAATTATCGATGAAATCTTCTTCAAATGTAACTTCAGAAGTAAAATCGAAAATATGCGCTAAATCGTTTCGACCCAATGGGTCTGTTGCTGTACAATTGATAAACTTGACATCCTTATGTGACCCCCTAATGTTACAAGCTCCTTTACTACCCGTATTATAAAAATTACAGCTATTGACAATTAATTGATTATACCCAATACTTCTATTTCGTATTTGCTTAGAAGGGTATTGTTTTTTGAAAAGAACACCGCCATTCGATGCATTAGAAAAATTTACGTTACTAAATTCTATTTGATCATTCATATTAAATGCAGAATAAACTCTTACCAAGTAGTTTTTGCAAAATGATTGTTCATAATTTCCATCCAAATTTACATCCTTAACCAATAGTGAATTGATATCATTGAAAGTAAACAGTGATTCACTTTCTGTATCATTCCTCAATTCTATAGAAGCATTATTTCCATGTATTACAATTGAACTATTACCTTCAGCTATAATATTAGTATAGGAGTACTTTACAGACGCAATAAATTCCAACTCTATACTATCATGGTTACTTAAAAGAGTATTGAGAAATTCTGAGTCCCTACTATACTCTTCTGTTACGATAAATTTATAATCATCATTAAATTTACCATCATCATTACTGACTTTTACATCGGATGTTTTGCAAGCACCCAACAGATAAAACATAATAATTAATAAATAACTATTTGAAAGATTCCTCATAATCGACCCATTTAAATTTTTGAACCTCTTGAAAGTTTGTTATTCCTATCTTATCTAGATCTTCAATTGACATTTGCAATACTGAACTCAGTTTGGATTCTAAATCATCTTTAAATAGTAAGTGTTGTTGTTTCTTAAGTCGATAAGGTAATACCCCTTTAAAAGGAGCTACAATTGGTTTAGAGAATCCCATAGCCAAAATAGCACTTCCAGAATTTTCTATCTTTTTAAATGGTAACACTACCACATTAGCGCAAGACATATAAAATTGAATATCCGTCAATGAAACTCCTCTGGAATGAAATGTAATGCTCTTACTTTCACCAATTAAATCCAATAATGAATTTGCATATGACTTATTGGTACAGTTTCCTGCTATTATTAGATGACCAACATTTATATTTTTAAATGCAATAATAAGATCTTCAATACCCTTATACGGTCTTATCGATCCAAAAAATAAAACAACTTTAGAGTCAGTAGAAATACTAAACTTATTTCTTGCTGATTCCCTATTAGTAGTATTGGGATAATAACTTACATAAGATCCTTCGGGTACAATAATAAATTTGTCCTCTGATATACTTAAAATACTCGCAGCATCTGTTACTGTTGTTGGACTAAATACTCTAATCCAATCTACCTTCTTAGCGAAATATCTTCTTGCTTTCAGATACACACCATCGTCCGGCGAATCATGAGGCATAATATTATGTAAAGTCCAAACTAATTTAACACCTAAAACATGTACTACTAACCAAATCTGAATGACAAATAGTGGATATAATAAAGTGGTCATCCAATGCTTACGACGATAGTAATATTGTTGGATCCAGTCGAAGTGAATATAATCAGGCTTATCACGCATCGCTGTACGAAGAATACCTAAAAACTTGTCATCTATCCCATGCTTTACGTCTAGGTGAGTAGAAGAATTAAGTCCTTCCATCATTAATAGCTGGTACGGGTTCTCCAAACCAGCTTTTGGTAAACATGAAATATGAATCAAAGTAAAAAAGGTTTATACGGTTTTCGAGACTCTTGTACTGAATTTCTTTCACCTATTTTTTTGGCAGGAATACCACCAACAATTGTCCATGACGAAATATCCTTTGTTACTACAGCTCCTGTAGCCACAACGGCTCCTTCTCCGATAGTAACGTTAGGTAAAATGGTAACTCGATTTCCTATCCAGACAAAATCTGAAATAATTACTGGACCTCCTTTGGTTGCAAAATTAGGGTCTTGAGGGTTGTGCTCTAATGTCCATATATTCACCTCCGGAGCTATATCAACATTATCGCCAATTAAAATCTCACCTCCGCGACTATCAAACATGCAATTGGGATTAATATTTGTAGTGCTTCCAATGTTAATGTTGGCTAGCTTTCTAACTTTAAAACCCATCATAATGTTAGATGATTTTCCAATAGAAATGAATTTTCGAAACCAAAAAAGTCGTAAACTCGAACTTGGAATATCCGTAACTAATGCATTAGTTATCCAACGTAAAAAATGTCTAAATCGAGAACTTCTAATCACTAAATTTAGATTTTAGAATATTTTGAAATGCCTTCAATTCATCAAAGGAAAGAATCTTAACTAAAGATAAAAATAGAAATACTGCTAAACCAGATAAAACTATCACATAAAACAAATCACTTCCTTTACCAATTATTGCATTTATTTCTTCCAAATATATGCCATGGACTACCCAAAATGACAGCAACATAAAACCTAGTAAAAAAAGACATTTAGAATTAAACTTTAAATTGAACACTTCTTTATAAACACTTGTATTCATTAAAAATGGTACAGATAATAATAGTACTCTATTAATCAACAACGCTACTATTAAACCCCAGTAAGCAAAATAATAAATTAGTATGTAAACAACAAAAGCCGAAATAAACTGGGTTAGAGCCTGCCAATTGTATAATTCTTTTGCTCTTCCTATTGAAACCGTGTATTTCCGAGATATCCCATATGCAATTTGAAAAATATACAAAGAAAAGAATGTTATCAAGATAGGATAAGCTTTATTCAATTTATCAATATCAAATTTTTCGCCGCCCCAAATAAAGGACATACCTTCATAACCCGCGAACAGTGCAATAGAAAACACAAGAATCCCTACCAATACAGCAATAGAAATAGAGCGTTGTAAAAGAATATTGATTTTATCCTGATTAGACTCTCTGTTCGCTGAAAACTCCGTAAAAAGCAATGTTTTAATAGGATCTATAATAATACTTCCACTTTTACTAAAGAGAATATTTACGTATTTGAAAATTGCAAAAATACCCTGAGGTAAAAAAGACAAACTCGCAGTATATGCCCAATTCAGAACTTGAGTTGATCCAGTATATCTAAACGTTGAGAACAAAGTTCTAAATAACTCTCTCGAATCGAATTTATCAACATTCCAATTTAAAGAATACCTGATTTGCTGCCGTTTCAAATAATAAACTCCTATACTCAAATCTATTAATTTACCTGCATATAACGCAAACACTAGAGTCCATATACTCCAAGCTTCATAAAACAATACTAAGAGTACAATAGAAACAACATAGCTAATTATACCTGCAATCTCAACCCGACCATATATCCTTTCCGCATTCAAAACAGTATTAATAAAAGAAGATAATATTTGTAACAGAACTAAAGGTAAAAAGGCTCTAAATATATTAGACGCGAACAATTGATCCGAAAATTCAAAGCCAGGAATAAACAACTTCATAAGAAATGGAGCTATCAAAAACATTAAAACCAAAATTATAGACACAAAACATATTATCCTATTTATAATACTGCTAAAGGAGAGAGAGGCCACTGTAAGGCCATATTTCTCTTTGAGCTCAAGGTAAACAGGTAAAAATACTTCGGCCAATTGACCAGATTGTGTTAGAGAAGTTACAAGGTATACCAATGACTGTGCTGCGAAAAATGTCTCTATAACTCTATCCGTTCCAAAATATTTAACCTGAAGAATAGAATAAAATATTCCTAAAAATGCTCCAACCAATTTTAGTACTGTTAAGCTTCCAAGAGTTCGATACAAAATTATTTCGACTTATTTAAAACAGGTAAAATTGAAAATTTTGTATACAAACGAAGGATATCGAAAATGATTCTTCTTTGAAAATTCTGCTTAGGGGAATAACCAAACCCACAGTAAGCTTTACCGCTAGATCTAATAAAACTGTGCTTCTCTATAAAATTCCAATGTTCAAGAATCACTTGCTTACGTAAATCATAAACTACATTGAGTTCCTGCCGATTTCCTAATCCCTTTTCATTTGATTCAGATTCATTGGATTTCATACTGCCATACCCCAACAAATGAGTGTTGAACACTTCCGGAATAGGCACGATACTAAATCTACCTTTAAGGAACAATTCTTTACTAATACTAACACATCTAATATAATTACTCACGTATTTCAAGGGATTACTCATCCAATAAAATTCAGTTTTATTGCTAACTCTCCTAGTTCTACTTTTTAATATACTTCTTGATGAGTTATTAATTATTGGATCCTTATCTATAACTTTAAACAATAACTCAAGGAAAGAAAAGTACTGATTATTGAGATCATCTATCGGCCTTAATCCCTCTAAAAATTGTAATCTAAGTTCCTCCACTTGATCCACAATTTCTAATTTTTCTTTCTCTGTAATTATATCGAGGTTCGCCGCAGTAGTTGCTGTATGTCTTGAGGTACTTAATAATAAAAGCGCATTCCGTAACTTTAACTCATCATTGAGAAGTATTTTAAATAAACTTTCAAGCGTAAACACAGAATACTCTATGGACAAGAAGTTGCGTAAAATACCCTTTGTGCTTTCCTTAATATTACCGCCTAATCTAGTTCCGTGAAGAACAACCTGCGCATCTATATAAAAATATGCCTCTGCATTATCTGCTATAGATTCATTAATTATAAATATATCATGAGCTATAACCTCCTTGTATTCAAAATGGTCAGACAACTGTATTAGACTGATATCCTTCCAAATGGGAGCATCATGATCCTCTTTCAATACTACGATTAAGTCTATATCGCTTAATCCAGGAGCTGTAAAACTACCCATCTGGATAATGGATTTCACTGCTGGCAATACAGAAACTTTAGCTACATAATTATCAATTATTTCCTTGTATGCCTTGATAGGAACTTTTCGAATCTCTCCAACTAATTTTGGCAATTTAATCATTGATGAGTTCTCTAGTTTCTTTAATAAATAAACGAAGACTTGAATAAAAACTCTCCTTATCGTCTAACGAAATACTCGGAATAGTAAATACCTTCAAATCATCATTCCTAACTGATTGTGAGCTATTATTTCTTTTAGAAATGTAATGGTTAAAATCAGATGAATCGATCCATGACTTTCGTATAGAAGATGCAATAACGATTACATCCCACGCTTTACTTGAATAGTAATCCTTGACAAGATCAAATGATTCACGCTTATATATTGATTTATTCTTAGTTGCTAGAAATAGGGTTGGAATTAACATAATTTGAGATAGTAACAACTTCCAAGCATAAATACCTACCTCCTCAAAATTTCGATTAATAAATACCTCCATAGCAACAAGAGTACTACGTACCGCAGTTGTCGGTCCTAAACTCTCACTAATGATGGAATCAAAATTCAACGATTTGGTAGTATTACCGAAGCATTTACCTCTACTAATTACTTCAACAGGAAGATCCATCTGCCAATATGCCGATAGCTTCTGTTTACCTATCATAAAGACGCCATGGTGTTGTATTGGATCAACATCTAAAATAAATCTTTCCAATTCTTCCTTCAATTCAATCAATTCAGGAGAAATGGTTTTATAAAATATCACTAGATCAACATCAGAATAGTTCGTAATCATACCATCAGCATAACTACCCTGAACTATTAATAAAGCATCAATAGTCTCCAATCTCGTACTGATTATTTCCAATTTGTCAAACCAATCAGGGTAAAAGCCATTATTTTTTGCATTTGCAATCTCGATTGATGTTTTGGATTGCAGTAAATTATTTTTCCTTGCAAAAGTCGGTATGTAATTATCTAGATATATCCACAATCTTTTATTACTGTAAACAAGTGCGATTGTCGGGCCTAATGCACGGAATAATTCCAACTTGGAATACAAATATGCTTTGAATGTAACTTTAGCATTTACAAAGAAACTTCTTTCTAGTCTCCGCCTAGCCAATAGCAATTTCAATAATCGAACTTCAACCTGCATCTAATTAAGTATTGATATTTGCTTATTTTCGATAGCCTTTACTACTTTACTTATTGTAGGTTTCTGTGCCAGCTCCTCTATAGAATTAAATTTAAGAGCTCTTACGTCAGTACTTACTTTTTCATCAAATAGATCCAATGGCATTTGATATCTCTCAAATAATAAATATGCGTACTTTTTAGCTTGCTTAATTATATGTTGATCCAAACTCATTGATTTTTTAAATTTCTGCAAGTAGTCGAAATATTCATTTTTCGAATCTAAATCTACAGTAAATCCCTTACCTCTATAATGTGTCCTTGATACTACTACACAGGGAATTCCTCTTAAAGGTAATTCCATACCTACTGTTGTAGTATGCACAATCCCAAGATCTGTGACGCTATAGATGGACCAACTATTTACTTTTTCTGAAGGATCAATTAAAATTACATTCGGTGGTAAATCCTTAATATTATTATTTATGATATCCACAAATTTCATATTAGTTCCTATTACCAATTCCGCAGGATGAATCTTAATCAAAAGTTGTTTGTCTGGATTATCTCTAAACCACTCGATAGTATCTATAACCCATTCTACAGGATTAGTGAAAACTATTTCACGCTGAGCACTCGCCGCATCCCACAACACATTAGTAAACAATGTATAGGTGGTTTTATTTTCATCTAAATTGAAACGCTTTAATGTTTTTTGTCTCGATTCTAAATCTCCAAAATTATAAATAAAAACATCCTCCTTTTGCTCAATACGAGATTCTAAATAACTGTCAATCTCAGACTCCTCACTAACAGTCAATTCTCTTTTACTAAGACTCTTCCATTCTTCGGTAACATCCCACCAATCGGCTGTACAGTTCCAATTAAATTTACTTGTTCCCTTTTTCTTTCCTCTACCATAAGTAAGTACATCGATATTATTCTGTCTCAAAATTTGATAAGCAGGGCCCCACATAGCATAGATACCATGGCTCATAATAACAGCATCTGGCTTCAAGTCTGATAATTCTTGGCCCAAAGATGCACTAATCGAAATACTTTCATGAGTCATATTTGTCACCTCTTCCAATCTTGGCAGATCATCATTCAATACACCGACTTTGTAATGTCTTAATAATGAAGCTTCTAAAACTTCATCAAAAGCTAAATCTCCGGAATAAGATTTCTTATACTCCGAAACCCAATTCACTGGAAAATTCCAGATATCTATAAATTTTTTACCCCATAGATAATTCTTCAAATTTAATTTAACCCAAGATTCTTCGTTCTTTGAGTTTTGCAATTGACTTATAGGGAATCTGCTATCGTCTAAAATGAATTTAACGTTATGTCCTCTAGCTCTAAGAACATTTGCAAGAGCTAAATCAATATTCATATTGTAAATGTGCCCACCTAAAATAGTTAGAAATACAATATTCATTTTTTTGTCTGCTTGATCAATTTGAGATTTCCATTTATCATTGTGTAAAACCTCAGATTGAGCAAAAACAGTATACTGATTGATTTTAGAATAACCCAGTGTTTTCCAACTGACACCAATTTTATGTAGTAGTTTAGCAATGCTTGGAAGGACTGCTAATTTGAAATTTTCCTTATTCATCATGGATTATTACTGTTATCCTCTAAATATTCAATTCTGCGTCTATAACCAATACTATAGTTAGTTTAATACAATATACTGTTGAATGGAAATATTTTAATTCAATCCCCTTTTAGCTGAATTCAAAATTAAATCTCTAATCCTCAATTTTGATTGGCCATCAAGATTCAAAATTTGATTTTTCCTTTGAATGGCGTGCAATTCAGCATTGTTATAATACTCAACTATTGCCGGTATTGAATCCTTTACTTGTTCAATTGTATTTATACAATCTAAACCACTTGCAAGATTCAGGCTCAATAAACCTTTAAATATCAAATCTTGATTAGCCACAAAATTAGTTGTAAAAAAAGGCTTTCTTAATGCTATTGCTTCAATACTCAGCACACTAGAAGGAATCAATAATATCTTAGCATTCATCATATAATGAATCATCTTAACTTCAGATAACCTTTCTAAAATATTCAGTCGTTCATCGTTTACTTCTTTGCGATTTGTACCGCCTCTCACCCAATATATAGAATTTTGAAACTCCGATTTCAAAAGTTCGGTTACGTAATTATAACCTAGATTATATGTATCCGCTCCACCAAAACAAACGAAGATACCTTCACCAACATTTGGAGTGGAGTCTTGCCGAGCATATTCTAAGAAACTCGGTCTGAGTAAAGAATACTTTAAACCTAAATGCAACATGGTACTACTTCCTTCGAATAACGATGTACTTCCAATGCCCGGAGTATGATTCACTATTATATCTACTTCATTGTTTTCATATGGAATATCATTCGTTTCTATCACAACTTTTGCTAATTCTGAGAATCGAGACTTTATCGTCATATCGATATCATAATTATCAATCCAAACTAAATCCTTATTAGAAACGACACTATCAATATCATCATAAGATTTGATACTGATAATATTATACAATTCCACAAATTGACTAACGAAAAGTTTATTACTCTCCAAGCATACAAAATGGATACTAACCAAATCATCTATCATACTTGCAATCGCAAGGCATCTAGATATATGTCCCCTTCCAATTGTACTATTGCCCTCTGCGAAAAAATATAACTTACTAGTCAAAATTTATTTTGGTAGGTAACCAGTGAAACTTGCTATTTTCCAATTTCCCTCTACTTTTCTTAAAAGGAATATACTTAACCAATCCAAAACAATAGATGTGCCATCCTCTCGTTCAAACTTACCGGAAAATGACTTATGGACCAAGGCACAATCATCAACCAATTCGAACTTACTTAATTCAGTAGTTTCAAATAAGACATCTAGTGGATTAAGTAAAAAATTATTCTTACTAAATTCAATACTCTGATTGATCCAGGCACTTTTATAGGATTCCAAGTTAGGATACATCAATGACCATTCTAACTTATTATTAGATCCGTGACCATCTATTCCGAAAAATCCATCTTCAATAAAATCATCACCTATTAGCTTCCAATCTTGATTACAAAAAGCGACAAAATCATTATAAATTAAAATCTGCCAAATACCGCACTCATCATCATTGTAATGACTCGGTGGTATGTATTGTAGTTTTGTACTCATTATTTGATATCAAGAAGTCGAAGGTGATCTCCTTGAGCAATATCACGATTTAGAACACCACCTATCAACTCATCCATACGGTAAGGAGGAAGGGCATCTGCAGGACAAGGCCTAAGTACTATGAGGTCGGATTTTGCGATAACTTCACCAGCTTTCATTGGTCTATTAATACGGATTGATCTTCTTTGTACTATGATTGTATTCTTTTCATTATCGCCAACAATTTTTTTCCCGTCTCCGATAATAAGATCTAGATACTGAGATTCATCTGCTAGTTCAGTCACCAAACTGCAACGTTCCTCAAAATTCATTTGATCATTAAGTTGACTTTTAATCGTTGCCGTATTATCGACCATCGACAACCATTCCTTTGGCATCATTGAGAATGAATGATCCTGCCCTACTTGAGTACTATCAAGAGTAAAGTGTTTTTCTACTGCGCAACAGTTATATAATGCTACAGCAGCCAACACAGTCAAATCTCCATGTGTGTGATCAGACAAACCTAAAGGTAGAGACGGCCATAATTTATTATACGTTTCTAAAACCTTCAAATTTATGTTTGAAAATCTCATTTTTGTTAGTGATTCATCTTCTCCTTTTGACGCAGTATAATTCGTATTACATTGCATCAATAAGATTTCTGAATTTAATGCCGAAGCAGCTTCAACCGCCAACCTTACCTCTTCCAAATTCGATGCTCCAGTTGCTATTAGTACAGGTTTATTATATTTTGACATCTCGGCAATTTCTTCATGCCAAGTAATATCACCAGAACCCAATTTGAATGCAGATACGTAAGGAGCAACTGCCTTCACAATATCCATTGAATAAGGAGATGTAAAGTAATCCATTCCCAACTTATCTGCGAGCTCCTTTAGCTCCAAGGTCCATTCAAAAGGAATTGACGCAGCTTTGTAAGAATCATAAACAGAATTCTTCCATTCACTTTGATGTGTTTTGACCTCATTAAGGTTTTTAAATCCAAAATCAGAGACAATTGTTTCTGCATTAAAATTTTGCATTTTGACTGCGTTCACCTTTGACTCAGCACATGCATGAACTAGCTCCTTTGCCTTCACAAGATCTCCACCATGATTAGAGGCAATGTCTGCTATAAAATATACAGGCTCTTGCGCTCCTACTAATCTTTCATTTATTTTAATTGTCATACCTTAATTTCTATATTTTTCTAATCCTTCAATTTTTAGTAACCCGCTAAGTGTTTGATCTTCTGTAAATCTATACTGATCATCATAAAGAGTATATATTCGATCAGGTATCGCTACCAAATTAACAGACCTCTGTTTTCCAGCAACCACTAACTCTTCGGAATAGCCGAATAAAATTGCTTGTTTTTTTAAGAAATATAATTCCTCGGAAGAATCTGAAGTTCCTATATGCACTACTCCTTGAATTCGATCCTGTGACAATCTATATATTACATCTACCAATTTAGAAGCAAGAAATCTATTTTGAATGATGCCAGTATCTACTGTGACTAAAGCATTATTCTGTAACTTGGATAAGAATGACTGATTTCTTGTTGGCTTATGAGGCACCCAACCCTGTACAGAAGAAAATCTAATTATAGTATGCGATACATCAAATTTCTTTATCTCAAGTTCGCATTGCGCCTTAAACAAACCATAATCTGAAATACTCATAGGATCTAGTGATTCTACCAAATCCACTCCTTTATATCCATCTAGAGCAAGAACTGACGAAGCATATATATAATGTATATTGCTTTTATTTATAAGATTCAAAATACATTTATGCAATTCGAATCCGTCTACGTCCTCACCTCTAAGCAAATTAATTATTAGAGTAGGTTCGCTAGAAGTAATAACACTCCTATATCTATCCAATTCAGAATTACTTATTTTAATAATTTTTATAGCTCTATTAAAACTAATCTGAGAACTATTAACTGTTCCAGTAACCGAAAAATCATTGTCACGATATACATCTGCAAGCAGAGATCCTATCCAAGAAGAAATTCCTAATATTAAAACGTTTTTTTTCAATTTTTATACTTTAAATGTTGGATCTACAAATTTAACTATAAGCTCCCTGATTTCCTCAACGGAAACCCACTCAGTATTAGTTCCAGAGTTATATACGAATCTATCTGGTACTTCGACAGCACCTGTTTTTTCCATATATTCAGCCTTAGTATATCTGAAAGTTTCTGGCAAGATTACAAAATAACCTCCTACGTCAACAGTATTATAAGAATCAGATGAAGTAATCATTTCCTCGTGAATCTTCTCACCTGGACGTATACCTAAGACTGGCTTAGTACATTCAGGTCCTATTGCTTCTGCTAAGTCTGTAATTCGATATGAGGGAATCTTTGGAATAAATATTTCACCACCCCATGCATTATCTAAGGCATGTAAAACCATATCAACACTATCCTCCAGAGAGATATTAAATCTGGTCATGTTTTCGTCTGTAATCGGTAATATACCAGTCTTCTTTTTGTTGATGAAAAAAGGAATGACAGAACCACGAGAACCCATTACATTACCATACCGAACTACAGAGAAACTTAGATCTCTGTCTCCTCTCATGTTATTGGCAGCTATGATTAATTTATCAGAACATAGTTTTGTAGCTCCGTATAAATTTAATGGTGCAGCCGCTTTATCCGTAGACAATGCAACTACCTTTTTTACACCCGTATCTAAGGCTGCATCAATAATATTCTGCGCTCCATTAATATTAGTTTTTATACATTCCATAGGATTATACTCCGCAGCTGGAACTTGTTTTAATGCAGCTGCATGGATGATATAATCTACACCTTCACAGGCTCTTTTGAGTCTATCTTTATCTCTAACGTTTCCTATAAAATATCTCATTGCTGGAATCTTTCTAGGATCAAATTTTTGGGACATCTCAAATTGCTTCAATTCATCTCTAGAATAAACAATTAGTCTCTTTACATCTGGAAATCTTTCAAGAACTATTTCAATGAATTTTTTTCCAAAAGAACCAGTTCCTCCGGTAATAAGTATCGATTTGTTATTTAAATCAAGTTTCATAATGTTTTAATTTTTCAGCCAATTGTATAAATTGTCCTTAGTAAATGGTATATCTTTTGTTTTGAAATCACGTATTATTTTTTCCATACGTATTCTATCTTCTGCAGTATCGACGGTCAATTTAGAATCAAAATTATGCTGCAATTTAAATTCTGCAGGTTCGACTAATTGAGTCTTATAAGTCTCAGGATTGGTAATGAAATGTGGCGTAACATGTTCTCTTTCATAATCTGTAAGTTTTGAAAAGTCATTATTACGAAGAACAGATACTGATAAAACCTCAAAAACCAAATGGCTCAAACCCTTGATTCCGGTATAATCATTATTATTTGCATGATGTATATTTAAAATTTCCTTGCATCCTTCTTGTTGATAAAACATGTTGTCGGCAGTGATTCTCAAAATAGTATCATCATCATTAAGAGATCTAGCTAATTGAAAAAATCTTGAAAAAACATCTTTGGACGACCCTCTAAAGACAACGCATCCAAGATATTCTTTACAATAGATTGCCAATGGGTCATCTTCTTCAAGATCTGATGTAGCCACAATAATTTTATCGGCCACACCTAACTGAGAAATATTAGTCACTACGCGTTTAATAAGTGGAATACCATCAATAGATCCCAGAGACTTTGCTCTTAATCTGGTACTCCCCATTCTCGCTTGAATAATTGCTATTGATCTCTTTTGAATGCCTTTGCTCATTTTGTACGAATCAAATATTCTGAACTGTTATTATAATTTCCAATAGTTGGCGAAATCCTTTTTATCCTTTACACCCTTAATATCAAATAGTAATGGTTCACCATTAGAAATATTCTCAAAATCTACAAGATTCATTTTCTTATAATCCTGATGACCTACTGCTAAAACTATGGCATCATAATCTGAACCAATCTGATCTGCCAAATGGAATCCATATTCCTCGTGTACTTCCTCCGAATTTGCATGTGGATCTACTACATCTACTTGAATAGAATAATCTTTAATCTCTTTTATCAGATCAGCTACCTTGCTATTTCGTATATCAGACACATCCTCTTTGAATGTAACACCCATCACCAAAACCTTACAGTCTCCTGGATTCTTTCCCATATCGATTAAGGATTGCACTAATCTTTTGGCTATGAAATGAGGTATATAATTATTCACTCTTCGTCCAGCTGCAATGACTTGTGGATCGTGACCCAACTGCTTAGATTTATGCATTAGATAATATGGATCTACACCTATACAATGCCCACCAACTAATCCAGGTGTGTACTTATGGAAATTCCATTTAGATCCAGCAGCATTAATAACTTCAGTGGTATCTATTCCTATTTTATCAAAAATAATTGCCAGTTCGTTCATCAAAGAGATGTTAATATCTCTTTGAGTATTCTCAATTACTTTTGCCGCCTCGGCCACTTTAATCGAAGAAGCTCTATAAGTGCCATTATCTAAAACTTGGTTATATACTTTATCAATTTGATCTAAAGCCTCATCGTCAGAACCACTAACTATCTTTAGTATCTTCGTAAAAGTTCTAATTTTATCGCCTGGTACAATCCTTTCTGGAGAGTATCCTACTTTAAAATCTATGCCCATCTTTAGATTAGATTCTACTTCTATAAGTGGAACACAATCATCTTCGGTACATCCAGGGTATACAGTACTTTCAAATACTACATAATCTCCTTTCTTGATTATTTTTCCAATATTCCGACTGGCTCCTAAAAGAGGTTTTAAATCTGGTACTCGATGCTCATCTATATCCGTAGGAACGCCTACAATATGAAAGTGAGCTCTCTTCAATTCCATTGGATTGGAAGTGAACTCGATATCACAATCTTCAAAAGCTGAACTGTCCAATTCTTTACTTGGATCGATATGTTGCTTCATTAACTCTACTCTTTCAGCATTTATATCCAGTCCTATGACTTTGAAATACTTAGCGAACTCAAGTGCTAATGGTAATCCCACATAACCTAAACCAGTTACGCTAAGAATTTTTTTCTTACTTAATAAATCTTGAAACATATTTTTATTAATTATTCATAATGTCTAGATAAACCTTACGTATTACCAGAATGAAAACAGATAGAAAGACTCCTAGAAACAATCCGGTAATTAGAAACTTAAACAAACTTGGATTAGAAACTGATAATGGCTTGTAAGGAGTATCTATAGCCATAAACAATGGTTGTATATCTTTAATTCTAACATCATTCATCTCTCTATTTTTGATTACCTCTATATAAGCACTATTGATTGCTTGGATCTCTGCCATCAATATTTGCTTTTCCGACAATAAAGAAAAAGAAACTGCGCTTCGATTAGTATTTTCAAAGTTTGCTAATCTTCGGACTGTTGAGTTTCTAAGTAATTCAAGGCTATCTGATTTTGCAGTAAGTATATCTCCTAATTGCTTTTGTTTTAAAAAAACATCCTCTTCAAAAAACCCTTTTACATAAGAATACATCTTTTTAGACATGCCAAGACTTAAGTCCTCCGTTTCTGTCTTTGCGGAAATAGAATATATACCAGAATCATTATCTAATTCAAAAGTTAATAATCCTGCAACACCATGGTTTGGATTTCCCCAAACCTTGCTCTTTAACTTACGTATCAATGAAAGTCCATATTCATCTAATGACTCAATATTCATATTATCTTTAAATCTATAATCCTCATCCATTTGTTCACCCTCTACTTCTTTGGTAGAAAAGTATTCTTCAATTAGTAGATTACCAATACCCTTGCCATTATCCAATTTTTCATTAAGCAACTCGACTAATGTGTTGGTCGACATACCAACTTCGAGAATTTTATATGGGTTCGTCTTATTTGACTTACCCATGCCTATTGCGCCTAACAAACCACCAATTCCATCACCCGATCCACTCTGTCCTTCTATGATAAACCTTGTTTCTGCTGTATACTCTGACTTTATCTTCAAGTATGAATAATATTGATAACCACAGAATACAAGACTAAAAAAAGCTATAACATACCATCTAGCGAATATGAATATTATAATCTCCTTACATTTAAGAATTAGTTCTTTTAAAGATATTTCATCATCTATGCTCCGAGTGTTTTTATTCTCATTCATGTTAAAATAATTCGTTTTAAGAGTATGGGACTATTGCGAAAATATCATCCGTTGATATATCTATAAATCCAAAAAGTGATTGAATTTTTCTTTCTTAGTTTTTAAATATTTCAGATTTTCCTTTCGAGGTTCTATCAAGATTTCTATTCTTTCGATAATTTCCATACTATCAATTGTATCAAAAACATTAATCTTATCTGGGTTATTTGTAATTAAATTAATCTTCGAAATTTTCAAATCTTTAAGTATCGAAATTGCATCTTCATACGTTCGATCATCGTACCCAAATCCCAAAACTTTATTAGCCTCTGCCGTGTCAAACCCTTCATCCTGCTTAGCGTAAGCATGTAATTTATTTATTAGACCTATACCTCTTCCCTCCTGTCTTAGATAAATCAACACACCAGTATTGGCTCCAATATATTCTAGAGATAAAGAAAGCTGCTCTCCACACTCACATCTATAGCTACCAAAAACATCACCGGTCATACACTCTGAATGGACTCTAACATTGACCACCTTTTCAAAATTAGTATCCGGATGAACGAGTGCAAGATGAGGCATTAATTCACTCGAATCCTTAGCGTATGCAATAATATTTAAATCCCCATACGGAGTAGGAAGCCCTACTTGAATCTGATTTTCTATTTTACTTATCATCTCTACTTCTTAAATTCAAATCACCATCCCAACCCCCACCGTATTGTTTGTGGATTCGTCGATGAGGATAATACTTCCTGTAATTCTATTTCTCTTATAAGAATCTACAAATAATGGCTTAGTAGTCCTAAGCATTACTCTAGCGATATCATTAACCTTTATTTCTGGATTATCTACATCTCTACTTAGTGTTTCGATATCCATCTTATACTTAATTCCCTTTACGATACAACGAGCTTCTTGGGTGCTATGCCTAATGGCGTATTTACCATTCAATACCAAAGACTTATTATTATCAAACCAGCATATCATCAAGTCTAGGTCTTGTGTAGCTTCAGGCTGATTATTAGGCCTAACTATCATATCTCCTCTACTAATGTCTATATCATCTTCAAGCAGGATAGTAACTGATTCTGGCGGAATGGTATCCATTTGATTACCCTTCGGACCTTGGATTGATTTAATCTTACTTTCAAATCCAGAAGGCAAAGCTATTACATTGTCTCCAACCTTGAACGTACCTCCAGCTACCCTACCCGCATATCCCCTATAGTCATGATGCTCTTCAGAATATGGCCTAATTACATACTGTACAGGAAATCTATTATCAATTAAATTTTGATCACTTGCGATATGTACGTTTTCTAGATAATACATTAAAGTGGTTCCTTCATACCAACTCATTTTAGACGATCTACTTACTACATTGTCACCTTTGAGCGCCGAAATTGGAATAAAACTAACGTCCACTACATCCAACTTACTGGCAAATTGTTCGAATTCGCTTTTTATTTTTTCATACTGTTCTTTCGAATAATCTACAAGGTCCATCTTATTGATACAAACCACTAAATGAGGTATCTGCAACAACGAAGATATAATTGCATGCCTCTTAGTCTGCTCTATGACACCGTTGCGTGCATCTATTAAAATTAGCGCAACATTAGCAGTACTCGCTCCTGTCACCATATTCCTTGTATACTGAATATGGCCAGGCGTATCAGCAATAATAAATTTTCTTTTAGGCGTAGAAAAATATCTATACGCGACATCTATAGTAATACCTTGCTCTCTTTCCGCTTTTAGTCCATCAGTTAGTAGCGCTAGATTTACACCTACTTCACCACGTCTTTCACTAACTCTTTCAATCGCTTCGTATTGATCTTGATAGATTGACTTAGAGTCATATAACAATCTCCCTATGAGTGTAGATTTTCCATCATCTACAGATCCTGCAGTTGTAAATCTCAAAAGACCATTACCGTCATGATTATTAGACATTGTATATTTATAATCTAAAAATATCCTAATTTTTTCCGATCCTCCATACTGGATTCGCTTCTTTTATCATCTGTTCTTCCTCCTCTTTCTGTCATACGAGTAGTGGAAACTTCCTTAATGATATCTTCTACAGTCTTGGCCTCAGAACGCCATACTCCAGTACAAGTCATATCTCCTATTGTCCTACATCGAACCATCTCGTTAAATACTTTCTCATCTGGTCTCTTATTGATATAATCACAATCTGCAAGCAATGTACCTTCACGCTCAAACACTTGTCTCTCATGAGCGAAGTAAAGAGATGGCAATGGTATTTCTTCTTGTGATAAATATTGCCATACATCAAGCTCAGTCCAATTTGATATTGGAAACACCCTAAAGTGCTCTCCCATATTTTTACGACCATTAAATAAATTCCAAAGTTCTGGTCTTTGATTTTTAGGGTCCCACTGTCCAAATTCATCTCTATGAGAAAAAAATCTTTCCTTTGCTCTAGCTTTTTCCTCGTCTCTTCGTGCCCCACCTAATGCAGCATCGTATTTTCCTTTTTCCAATGCCTCTAGCAAAGCCGTTGTTTGTAATCCGTTACGACTCGCATTAAATCCTTTTTCTTCCGAAACCATACCTTGGTCAATTGCCTCTTGTACTGACCCAATTACCAGCTTAGCTCCAAAACGCTCTACTAGTTGATCTCGATACATAAGAGTCTCAGGAAAATTATGTCCAGTATCAATGTGCAATAATGGAAAAGGTATCTTCGCTGGATAAAAAGCTTTGTATGCTAAGTACACCATTAGGATACTATCCTTTCCACCAGAAAACATTAACACAGGGTTTTCGAATTGCGAGGCAACCTCGCGCATGATGTAAATAGATTCTGATTCTAATTCAGAAAGATGGTCTACGATTCTCATTTATTAATAGGTTCTGTTTCTTATCTTTTTAATGATGCCCTATATTCGTTCGCAAGACACAATATAATATCTAGGAGTGATTCCTCTTAAAAAAGGCTTAAATCCTATCCTGTTACTTTTACTTACCCATTTTTCAGAATCCATGATTTTCCATCCTGACTTGTTCAACAACATGTCAAACTGTCTAGGTTCGAATTCATGATAGTGTCTATCCCATTCGTCTTTCTCATTCCAATATGCTTTTGCAAACCAAAGTCTAAGTGGTATAGAAGCAATTAATTTTTTTGCTTTGACTTCTCTTAATAGATTAAATGGAGCTACCATATGCTCAAAGATTTCGAATGCCGTTACTACATCGTATTTCTCATTTATGACCTGACCATACTCCAAGTCTAAATCTTGATTCATCTCAGTATTATCAACATCATGACCTTGATCTCTTAGCATATTAGAAAATGGATTATCTATACCTAGATCCAGTATTTTATTAGGTACAGTAAGCTGCTTATTTACAAAGTTAAGGGTATTGGTATATCTACGAGCCAACGCTTTGTTTTTTAAGTCGTATGAATAAGTATGCGTGCCCTTTGACATTAGTCGATATATTTTTGATAAAGATCAGTTAAATTTTTTGCAGTAGAAGTCCAATTGTATTTTGACAATACAGCCTCTCTACCTCTTATTGCCATAGCATCTGAATCAGAACCAATTTGAGACATTGCTATTATCTTCTTCGCTATATCTTCTGCATTACTTTGCTCAAAAGTATATCCGCATTCTGTCTCATTAACGATTCTCTTGAGTGGATCACAATCAGAAGCCAAAACGGGTTGCTGCATTAGCATATAATGAAACAACTTATGAGGAATCGTATTATTAGTATGAGCTGTTTTCATATGCGGTATGATACATGCATCTGAAGCAGACATATAAGCTGGAAGATCTTCAGGGTTTTGCCAACCTTTAAAAATGACATGTTCTGAGACATTTAATTCACTTGCTAATACTTTTAAGTCTTCCACATTACTTCCTGTACCCACGAGTACTAATCTGAAGTTACTAATGTGCTGTACTATAGCTGGAATTGCCCTAACTACATTTTCAAGTCCTCGATGCAAATCCATTCCTCCAGTATATGTGACTATATAATAACCTTCATATTGAGCTCTCAATTCTTTGACTGCTGCAGGATTAGAAACTTTAAAGTCACCTGTATTCACATAGTTAGCAACGACAGCTATTGGTTTCGTAGGTGCTATTTTTTCTACTCGACTCTTTGCTTCTTCTATTACTACTATTATATCATTTGCTTTTTCAAGCCATTCATTTTCTTTTCTTTTCCACTTACTTTGAGAAACTAAAATATTGCCAGGAAATGTCGTTGACCATTTATAATTACCTAAAGCATGAACATAGTTTTCATGTAGATCTGCAACTATAGGGACATCTAACTTAGTCGCTATTTTTATTCCAGCTTCCATCATCCAAAGGTCATGGACATGTAATACATTTATTGGAAACTCCTTTACTAAATTCAAAATACGCTTACTCCACCAGCCAGGATAAAAATTAAAGATGGTATTATTAAGACCATTCAATTTGTTCTTAGCAAATTTAGAAATCGGAATCCTAATTATACTTGCACCACGATAAGTTTCTCTTTCAGGCTTGGTTCCATATGTTAGGCAAAACACAAATACTTCATGACCTGCCTTGACAAGAGCTTGCACCTCATTTTCAACTCTCATATCTCCTGAGAATTCATTGTCGAGAATCATTCCTATCCGTAAATTGTTTTTCATATTGTAAACAACATTAATAGATATTACTTAATTGCCATTTTTGTATACTTATCAACAAGACCATTAAAATCTACAGAAGCCTTACTCAAATATATTGCTCCAATGAACAATACAGAAATGATTGTTGATCTAAGGACAATTCTCAGAAAAATAGAACTAGGCATGGGCAATACAAATAACAATCCAAATACAACTGCTCCTATACCAAGCACTTTTACAGTATCTATATTAAATGGTGACATACCCAACACTATTTTTATAAACAAGTACTTAATAAAATTATACAGCGACAATGAAATCAACGTTGCCATAGCAGCTCCTAAAACATCGTACTTTTCTATGAGAAGTAAATTTAAAAATATATTTAACCCTCCTAAAAGCAAAAGGAATACAAGATTATACTTGTAGTATTTGGAGTATAAAAGAATGTGCGTATTGATGCCCGTTAATCCATCAATGAGCTTAGCGATACCTAAAAAGAGGAATATCTGAGTGACTCCAACAAATTTTTCAGGATTAGAACTAAGCGAAATTATGGACTCCAAATTAAACCAGATACCTAAGAAAAGTAGTATTCCTACTATTAAAGAATTTATTGATCCTTTAGTATAAATAGACTCTACCTGCTCTTTATTATTTTCATTAAATGATTTAGAAATTACTGGGCCTGCTATTTTTCCTATTGCTTGACTTGGAATATCAATTACTGCTGCCATAGCCAACACCGTCAAATATACACCAGCACTGACTTCACCTATCAATCCTGTAACCATAACAACATCCACTCTAAAAGCGAGTAATGCACCGAGGGTACCTAGCGCGCTAAATAGGCTAAACTTTGCAATTCGTTTTACCCTTTCTAGAGTTAAAAAAGATAAATCAATTTTATCTCCGATTACGCCTAGACTCATCATGTAGATTATCAATCCTAAAAGAGATACTGAGTAAAATCCGATCATCAAATACGGAATATTGTACTTCTGAATAAATCCATAAAACACCCCTAAAACCAAAACTGGTAGAAACAACTTGTAACTAAACTCATGTATAATCGTAGGGATAACTATCCTTCCGAAATTGCTTACATAAGACGTCATAGTCATAAATAAAATCAATAGCAACGACACTAATCCAATGACCAAACTATTATCCTTAAACAATGCAACATCTAAACCCATGTAGTCAATCACGCTATAAAAATAGCTTCCGAAGAGTAGGAATAAAATACCGCAAAACACCAATGGTGCTAAATGTAAAACAAGTAATATCCACACAAAGCCTTTACCATCAGATGACTGTTCTTTAAACTCTGGAAAAAACTTAATTGCACTTTGCGAAAGACCCATTGCCAATAAGGGCGTAAGTAACATCGCAGCACTTAATATAAATGACGCGTAACCATAAGACTCAAGATCCAATGGGTACACTAACAGTATACTTAGTAGACCTATAAGTACGCCTACTATCTTAACAGCCGCTTGTTTGGATCCTTGTCTAATTATTACTCCCAATCGTAACTAATTAAGTGGATCTTCAAATTGTCTATACATACTTTTATAAACCTCTCCATACTCTAACCATTCCTGAGAATTGAAAGAAGAATTGTGCCAAAGAAATACGAACTCACCTTTATAGCGATTCACTTCATTTTGCAACTTTTCAACTCTATTTAGTGCTTGTTCAGTTTCCAGTTTTTCATACATTAGTAATGTTGTATCCATTACGATCAGTGGCTTCTCTAATAGTGCCAGTTGCTTTCTTTCATTGAGATCATAAACTGGATACGAATAGCAGATTCCACTTCTAAACCCAGCTGCATCTGCATAACATAATGTACTATCCCATTTCACAGTACTTTGCTCTAAAATATTCCATGTATTAGATACATCAAACCTTAAATAATGCTGTCTACTTGAAATCACTTCCGTTCCAATTGAATCTTTAAGGGTATCAATTTCGGAAAGCAGCATCTTTGAATCACTATATGTGTTGTAAGATGGATGAATCCCAATCAAGTGATTCCTATCTTTTATTTTCTTAATTAGGTTGATCACTACCTCTTCTGCTAATTGATAGTAGTTGTCAAATTCCGTATCTCCTCCAGCCATAAAGAAAAAATGAGCCTTTTCTCCAATAGACTCTGACATATCCATCAATCGATCAAATGTGTCAAATGGGTCAGTTCCAGCAGATATGTTTCGTGCACGTAATTTTATCTCTTCTTTATCTCTTCTGATCAACAAGGATGCAGCCATAGATTTAGCCTTTCCTAATCCAGAACTCCAGAGGTATGGCCTATCAACATCATGTGTTGCAACAGTTGTATATTGCCTATTTTTACGCTCTTGATCCAAACCAAAAGACTTGAGTATCTGGTAAATAATCTCAACGTATTCATTCACAATAGGTCTATTGAGAAACTGATACTTATACGCCAAAGATTCTTTAGCTGGAAATCGATTATGATCATCTCTATCCAGAATAACTTTCTCTTCCCACCTTGTAAGCATATAAAACGAAGCTGCGACGATATCGTTTTCCCATATATACCCTTCCTCCTTTATAGTTAAATTTGGCTTACCAAAAATTGTTACTTGAGGAAATATGGTCTCTTCACATTCAACTTCAATTAAGCTCACGTGAGGAGGAATATTACTTACACTACATAGTTGATCTAACTTATCATCTCTGAAAAAAACATTTGTAATATTTAGACTCTTTGAGTTACAAGTAATACTGAAATCACAAACTACATCCGAAACAACGATATCATATTGAAGTCCAAGAAATTCAGTCATCAGGCAATGAAAAACATATTCTACCTCAGGAACATTTACCGTAGGGATAGTAATTACGATTCTATTTGACAAAGACAATTTAGCTAGAGCTTAAATGGATGATTACTCAATGGCAATTTGCAAAATGGATGATACTCACCTTTAAGACCTATCGGCTCAGCATGTCTGATATCGTACACCGTCTGTATTGCTTTGCGCGCTTCACCAATACGAAATCCACCACCAGAAAGTATATCACGATAACTATCAGTGTGCAGTTCCGTAAAACCTTCCGAAAATTCAATTTCTTCCCCATCTATTGAGATAGATCTATATGTTCTCTTTCCCGTTGCTTTTACTTCTTCCGGAAGTGTATCGTAATCAATAGACAAAAACCATCTGACTCTTGCTTTATCAAACTCTAGATATCCGGCTGCTCTATCATGCGTATGCACATTAACAACATTTTGCTTAACCTCCCCAAATATCCAACCTAGCATATCGAAAAAATGAACTCCTATGTTAGTTGCAATTCCTCCTGATTTTTCTGCATCACCTTTCCAACTAGTATAATACCAATTGCCTCTTGAGGTCTGATAGGTAAGATCAAAATCATAGACCTTATCCTTAGGTCCATTATCAACTTTATGTTTTAATTCTACAATACTCTTGTGAAGTCTCAGTTGCAGGATATTATAAATATTCTTTCCTGTTTCTTTTTCTATTTCTTCAAGCGCATCAATATTCCACGGATTAAGAACTATCGGTTTTTCACATATCACATCTGAGCCATATCTCAATCCAAATCTTATATGAGAATCATGCAAATAATTAGGACTACAAATACTTAAAAAGTCGGCTTTATCTTCTGTTCTTTTAAGTTTTTCCATGTGGCGATCAAACCGCTCAAACTCCGTAAAAAATGCAGCCTTCGGAAAGTAACTATCCATTATACCTACACTGTCATTCTTATCCATAGCAGCCAACAAGGTATTACCAGTATCCTTTATCGCTCTCATATGTCTGGGTGCTATATATCCCGCGGCTCCTATCAGTGCAAATTTTTTCATTTGATCTGATTAAAATATTGATCAATAATATCCTTGATTCTCTTTGCTGAATTTCCATCACCATATAACTCAGTATTCCAAGGACCAGATGCTTCTTTTAAATTACTTTGCAAATCACTCAGATCCGCAAACATCAAAGTATTACATCCGTTGTGTAATGTTTCTTTCCATTCTGTCTCCGAACGAAGAGTAATACATTTTTTGCTAATCCAATATGCTTCCTTCTGCATACCCCCACTATCCGTAAGCACCGCTCGACTTTGAAGCATATAATTAAGATTAGATAAATAAGATTGTGGAGCCACGAATTCTATCCCGTTATATTCACTTTTAGATATGCCGAATCTTTTCATATTTCCTTCTGTCCTTGGATGTAAAGGAAGTATGACCATATCATCTAGATCACTTAATTGACCCAACACATACCTTAATCTAGATTCAATATCCACATTGTAAGGCCTATGAAGAGTAGCATAATAGTAATTATAATCTCTAAGTTTGCCTTTTACATTTTGATTCATCTGGATGGCATCCTTCATAATATCTCCAACCATAAAAACGCCTTCAGTAATACCCTCTCTTTGCAATTGATTCACAGCTTCAACTGATGGACAAAGTAGTAAATGAGAAAGTTTGTCAGTTTCTATTCGATTGATTTCTTCTGGCATATCTAGATTATGACTTCGCAAACCTGCTTCGATATGGCAAAGTGCCAAACCCCTTTCTGTCGTAGCTTGTGCTGCTGCTAAGGTAGTATCCGTATCACCGTATACTATTACCATATCAGGTAATGTATCATCTATATATTTTGAAATACTATTTGCCATTTCCAGTATTCTACCTTTTCTATCAGTAGACGACAACTCTAATTCGTTGTCTAGTTTTATATCCTTTACGAATATTGCTTTCATCTCATGATCATAATGCTGACCTGTATGAAGATTAATTATATCGTAATGATCTTCCATCTCCTTTTGAAAAGGCATATGTTTAATCACTTGAGGTCTAGTACCTATAACGCAAAGAAGTTTTTTCACTTTAGCTTAGTAACTTTCCCTTCTTTAATTTGATAAGTATCTCCACCCTCTTCACATTTTGCAATTCCTTCAACATTGAATTCCAACCTGTGTCCAAACTCACTCATCCATCCTATTTGTCTTCCAGGATTGCCCACTATAAGTGCATAAGGTAGTACCTCCTTGGTCACCACAGTACCTGCACCTATAAATGCATACTCTCCGATATCATTACCACATACTATAGTGGCATTGGCTCCAATAGATACTCCTTTTCTAACTGTAGTAAGAGAGTATTCCCCTCTTCTATTTACTGCGCTTCTTGGGTTGATTACATTTGTAAATACCATTGACGGACCCAGAAATACGTCATCTTCACAAGTTACACCTGTATAGATAGATACGTTATTTTGCACTTTCACATTATTCCCTAGTATCACTTCTGGAGAGATAACTACATTCTGTCCTATATTACATTTTTTACCCAATACGCACTTTGGCATAATGTGAGAAAAATGCCAAATTTTTGTGCCCTCTCCTATGGTGCATCCATCATCAATAACGGCAGTCTCATGTGCAAAATAATTCTGCTCCACTATCTTTGTATTTTGTGTTTATTTATCTTCATTAACTTACCTAATGCAAGTGTTAGCACAATATAATTTGAAGCATCGTTGATCAAGATCATTACGAGTAAAAACTTTTCACGGCTTCAATTATTATATCCTGCATTTCATAATTCATTTCAGTATGAATTGGTAGAGATATTACTTCTTTGCATAACTGTTCGGTTGCCACCAATTCTATTCCTGGAGCATAATGTCTAAATGCTTCTTGGTTATACAAAGGAACTGGATAATATACCATACTCGGTATTCCTTTTTCCTTTAGATACTCTTTCAAAGTATCTCTCTTTCCTGACTTTTCTTTGAGGGTATATTGATGGAAAACATGGGATGACTTCTTCTCTCTTACAGGTGTCGACAACCCATCTATTCCTGATAAATTATGATCATAATATGTTGCCGCCTTTTCTCTCGCTTCACAATATTGATCCAGTCTCTTCAGCTTTACATCCAACACCGCGGCTTGAATAGCATCCAATCTAGAATTACATCCAATTACATCATGATGATACTTTTTTGCTTGACCGTGATTAGCTATTTTTCTAAGATTGATTCCTAGTTGCTCATCATTGGTATAGATAGCACCACCATCTCCGTAACATCCCAAATTTTTAGAAGGATAAAAACTAGTACAACCTATATGGCCTATTGTACCCGATTTTAAAGTCTTTCCATTTTTATGTTTATAGTTGGCTCCAATTGCTTGCGCATTATCTTCTATTACATAAAAATTATGCGCTTTAGCCAAGTCCATTATTTCATCCATTTCTCCGGTCACTTGTCCAAAAAGATGAACTGGTACTACAACTTTAGTATTTTCAGTAAGTGCTGATCTAACGATATCTGCCGTTACATTAAATGTATCTGGATCTACATCTACCATAATTGGAGTAAGACCTAATAGTGCAATTACTTCGGCAGTAGCTACATAAGTAAATGCTGGCACTATTACTTCATCACCTACATTCAGATCCAAAGCCATAAGTGCAATCTGTAATGCATCGGTGCCATTGGCGCATGGGATTACACAATTGACATCCAAGTAAGATTCTAAGTTAGCTTGGAAGCTCTTTACCTTAGGACCATTAATAAATGCACAACTATCTATTACTTCTTGAATAGCAGCATCTACTTCATTTTTGATATGAAGATACTGACCTCTGACATCCACCATCTGAATGTTACTCATAATTACTTAAGCTTGGTTTTAAAATATTCATAAGTACGACGGAATCCATCGTGTCTATCCACAGTAGGGTTCCAACCTAATATACTCTTTGCTTTCGTGATATCTGGACGCCTTACTTTTGGATCATCTTTTGGCAAGCCTTGATGAATAATCTTAGACGTAGTTCCTTCTACTATTTCTAAGACTTCTTGAGCCGCTTGCAAAATTGTAATCTCATCTGGATTACCAATATTTACAGGAAGGCTATAGTCGCTATGCAATAATCGATAAATACCTTCGACTAAATCATCTACATAACAAAATGCTCTTGTTTGACTACCGTCTCCAAACACTGTGATATCCTTATTCTCTATCGCCTGAGAAAAAAACGCAGGCAATGCCCTTCCATCATTTACTCTCATACGTGGACCATAGGTATTAAAAATACGAATGATTCGAGTCTCTAATCCATGGTATGTATGATAGGCCATAGTTATGGCTTCTTGAAACCTTTTGGCTTCATCATATACACCTCTAGGACCAATAGGATTTACATTTCCCCAGTATTCTTCTGGTTGCGGATTTACTAGTGGATCTCCGTATACTTCTGAAGTGGATGCAATTAACATCCTAGCTCCTTTCGCTTTTGCTAATCCCAGTAAATTATGTGTTCCTAACGAACCCACTTTAAGGGTCTGAATGGGCATCTTTAAATAGTCTATAGGAGATGCAGGAGAAGCAAAATGTAATATATAATCTAAGTCACCAGCTACATGGACATAATTACTAACATCATGATGATGAAAAGAGAAATTCTCTAGTGGCATCAGGTGAGCAATGTTATCCATATCTCCGGTAATGAGATTATCCATTCCTATCACTTCGTACCCCTTATCAATAAATTTATCTGACAGATGTGACCCTAAAAATCCTGCTGCTCCTGTTATTAGTATTCTTTTCATTTAATTGAGTGAGTTAAGTTCTGAATTTGAAATAGCGTATGTATTTGGTTTTGTAATGACATAGCTTCCTGCCTTATTAGCTTTATTTATTGCTACAGATATATCCTCTCCACGTTGGATCAAATAAACAAGTACTGCAATAACTGTATCGCCTGCTCCTGATAGATCATAAATATCTACTTTTCTGCTTTTAACATGAAGTGTCTCATCGTGAATATGTGTCATACCCTCTTCCGATCTAGTGATTAGCACATGCTCGATATTGTATCTCGCTTTGATCTCTTTACCAAATTGAGCAATCTCACTATTCGTATTTTCGATAGCAGTATTAAACAACTCTTCTAGTTCTTTTACATTGGGCTTAATCAAAAATGCGCCTTCATATTTTGACCAATCAGTTCCTTTGGGATCTATTAGAACCTTCACCTCATTATTAGATGCCCAGGTAAGAATTGTCTTCATGGCTGCTGGAGAACAAACCCCTTTAGCATAGTCAGATACTATTATAGCGCTACCTTTAAAGAAAGATAAAACTCCAGAAAGATGATCTACAAAAGCATCTTCATCCGAAAACATCTCCTCTCTGTCAACTCTTATCATTTGCTGATTTCGAGAGATCACACGTGTCTTTACTGTAGTAAATAAATCAGCATCTAATAACTGATTCGCTATTCCCTTAGCTTCTAATAATTCATTAATAATTCGTGCATTATCATCTCTTCCCACTACCCCTAATAGCGAAACATTTGAACCTAAAGTAGCTAAATTGTTAGCTACATTAGCTGCACCTCCTAAGACTGAAAACTGAGAATCAATTTTAACAACTGGCACTGGTGCTTCCGGAGAGAGTCTATCTGTAGAACCAGATAAATACTGATCCAACATAACATCTCCTATGACTAATATATCCTTAGTACGATTCAGGGGTATAAATTTTATTATCTTTTGCCAAATACTCTTTTATATAGTGATCAACCGATTCTTCTAAAGAAATAAATTCTTTATCATAACCCGTGGATTTTACTTTGGTCATTTCTGCCTCTGTGAAATACTGATATTTCTCACGAATATCTTCGGGTGTATCTATATAATTAATTTTGGGAGCTTTATCTACAGCTTTAAATATGGCTTTAGCAAGATCATTATAAGTCCTTGATTTTCCTGTTCCAATATTATACAAGCCACTTCTAATTTTTTCATTATTACTATGAAAATGTAACATGACATTTATGAGATCTTCAATATAAACAAAATCTCTAGTCTGCTCTCCGTGCTCACAATTTTCTTTGTGAGATTTAAACAGGTTCACTTCACCGTTATTTATTAGCTGGTGGTAGAAATGAAAGACCACTGAAGCCATCCTTCCTTTATGATATTCGTTAGGACCAAAAACATTAAAAAACTTAAAGCCATACCACGCTGGTGGACTCATAAATTCTTCTAAAGCCCACTTGTCAAAATCATTTTTCGAATCTCCATAGGCATTCAAAGGCTTCAATGATTTAACGAGATCATGATCATCTACAAATCCATTTTCACCTAATCCATAGGTAGCCGCCGAAGATGCATAGATAAGTGGAATATCTTCCAATGCACAATAGCGCCATATATCCTGGGAGTATTCTACATTAAGCTTATCGAAAATATGAGTTTTGGTTTCTGTAGTATCCGTACGTGCACCTAAATGAAATACAAAATCGATAGTCGGTTCATTCTCCTCTATCCAATTAAATAAATCATCCCTTTCAATTTTTTGACACGAAGACAAACCCTTAAGGTTTTTATTTTTTATCGGAAAATGAAAATTATCAACTAGAATAAGGCTATGCCCATCACTAAATAATCTTTGGGCAAGGCAGCTAGAAATAAATCCCACTGCTCCAGTTATAAGAATATTGTACTTTTTATTTTTTGCCATTTATTTAATCGTTAATTCTGACGATCAATTATTCTCCGTATTGATTATTATAATATTTCTGATATTCTCCACTAGTAACATTATCTAACCAATCTTGATTACTTAGATACCAGTCGATGGTTTTAGAAATACCTTCTTCAAACTGTAATGAAGGTGTCCAGCCCAATTCATCTTGTAATTTGCTAGCATCTATTGCATACCTCATATCATGTCCTGCCCTATCTGTAACGTATGTAATCAACTTTTCACTTTCCCCTTCTACCCTATTTAATTTTTTGTCCATGACATTACATAGCGTTTTAATCAAATCTATATTGGACCATTCATTATGCCCTCCTATATTATACGTCTCTCCGTGTCTTCCTTTGTGAAAAATATCATCTATAGCTCGAGCATGATCTTCGACAAATAACCAATCTCTTACATTTTCTCCTGAACCATATACAGGTAAAGATTTCTTATTTATTATGTTGTTAATAAATAACGGAATTAGTTTTTCTGGGAAATGATTTGGACCATAATTATTACTACAATTTGATATTACCACAGGCATATGATAGGTATGATAAAATGCTCTGACCATATGATCTGAACCAGCCTTACTTGCTGAATAAGGACTTCTCGGATCATATGCTGTACTTTCTGTAAACATCCTTTTATCCAACTCTAGACTTCCGTATACTTCATCTGTAGATACATGATAAAATAGCTTACCTGACCAATCATTTTTCCAAGCTTCCTTACAAGCTTGAAGCAAATTAGATGTTCCAATAAGATTAGTTCTTACAAATATCAAAGGATCGGTAATCGATCTATCTACATGGGACTCTGCAGCAAGATGTATAATTCGAGATATACTATGCTCCTTAATTACAGATCTCATCTGCTCTAGATCTGTGATGTCTCCCTTAACAAAAGAATAATTAGAAGACTGGTCAATATCCTTAATGTTTTCAAGATTACCCGCGTAGGTCAGCTTATCTAAATTGATAATATTATAATTTGGATATTGAGTAACGAATCTTCTTACAACATGTGACCCAATGAATCCTGCTCCTCCCGTTATTAATATGTTCATTAATTCAATAAATGTTTAATAATTAATTTGCATGCACTTTCAATACTTTGATCTACTGTTTTAAGTTCTATTTCAGGTGTATCTGGTGCTTCATATGGAGCATCGATTCCTGTGAAATTTTTAATTTCTCCTGCTCTTGCTTTTTGATATAAACCTTTTACATCCCTCGCTTCACAAACTTCTAAAGGGGTGTTGACATAAATTTCTATAAAATCATTTTCACCAATAATATCCTTAGCCATTTGCCTTATCTCTTTAGTAGGACTCACAAAAGCATTAATACATATAACGCCAGCATCAACAAATAATTTTGACATTTCTGATATACGTCTAATATTTTCAGATCTATCTTCATCAGAAAAACCAAGATTTCTATTGAGACCTGCTCTAACATTATCACCATCTAGCAAATAGCAGTGATAACCTTTTGAGTACAATTGCTTTTCCAATTCTATTGCAATTGTACTTTTACCTGAACCCGACAAACCTGTAAACCATAGAACCTTTGCACTTTGATTTAATAGTCGTTCACGTTGTCCACGATTAAGTGATAAGTGATGAACCGGATGAATGTTAGTAGCTTTATTAATAGTAGATATCTTGATATGATGATTTTAAGGTCTACCTATACTGCTATAGATAAATCCTCTTTTTACCATGTCTTCTGGGTCGAATACATTCCTACCATCAAAAATAATTGGTTCTTTTAAATTTGATTTTATTTGTTCGTAATCTGGAGTTCGGAAAACATTCCACTCTGTAATTATTGCTAATGCATCAGCCCCATCAATGGCATCATACTGATTCTCACAAAAAGTGATCTTATCACCAAGTAGTTCTTTTACGTTGTTCATCGCTTCAGGATCAAAAGCTCTAATTTTTACACCCGCTTCAAGCAATTCTTTTATTATAGTTAATGCAGGTGCTTCTCTAATATCATCCGTATTAGGCTTAAATGCCAAACCCCAAACTCCTACCGTTTTATTGGCAATAGATTCACCAAAATATTTTTTGATTCTTGTAGATAAAATAGATTTTTGATCCTCATTAACATCCATAACCGATTTGAGTATTCTAAAATCATAATTGTTTTCTTGAGCGGTCTTAGCTAATGCCTGTACATCTTTCGGAAAACAGCTTCCACCATAACCTACTCCAGGAAATAAAAACCTTTTACCAATTCTACTGTCACTACCTATTCCATTACGAACCATATCTACGTTAGCTCCTACTTCTTCACAAAGGTTAGCTACCTCATTCATAAAAGTAATCTTTGTTGCAAGAAAAGAATTAGCCGCATACTTAGTCATCTCAGCAGATTTTTCATCCATGAATATTAAAGGGTTTCCTTGTCTAACGAAAGGGTTGTAAAGTCGCTCCATTACTTTAGACGCTTTGGCCGATGATGTTCCTATAACAACTCTCTCTGGCTTCATAAAATCATCTACTGCTACCCCTTCTCTAAGGAATTCAGGGTTAGATACTACATCAAAAAGTGATTCATCTAAGTTGGTTGCTAGCATAGCATGCACCTTATCTGCAGTACCAACTGGTACAGTACTTTTATCTACAATAACTTTATAATCAGTAATGATTTTAGATAAATCGTCAGCTACTTTAAGTATATATTTTAGATCAGCAGACCCGTCCGCACCTGGCGGAGTTGGCAATGCCAGAAATATGATCTCCGCGTCCTTCACTCCTTCTGCAAGGTCTGTAGTAAAAGAAAGTCTACCTTGTTTGGTATTTCTTTCAAATAACACTTCTAATCCAGGTTCATAAATTGGTACTTCGCCGCTTTGCATGCGTTTTACTTTATTTTCATCTATGTCCACACATACAACATGGTTTCCTGTTTCCGCAAAGCATGTCCCTGATACAAGTCCAACATATCCTGTCCCTACTACTGTTATTTTCATATTTTTTTATTTCGGAATTAACAATTTGATAGTTACGAAAAATTGAAGATAAGGCTTCGCCTTTGATAAGTCGCATCGACTTAGCCTCCGAACGTTCAATATTTCTATTAACCCTCTTACATCGCTAGGTTAACCTTTCGGATAACTCTAAGATGATTTGGATCAACATTTATTTTCAGTTGATAGGAGAGTGACCTCAACTCTACCAAAAAATTATGTTTACTCTTTTTCTCTATCAAAATCCCTTTGACTCCAGTCAAATTTCCAGAAACGATCTCCACTTCTGTTCCTTCAGCATATTCTATTTCTTCTGCTTCGACATTTTCATATTCACCAGTAATTCGTTTCAACAAGTCTATTTCCTCTTGCTTCACAGTCCCCATTTCATTCCCCACTTTAAGAAATGAAAATACAAACTCTGTTTGAAGCACCTTAACAAATTGATCAGGAGTTACCTTTACAAAAGCATAACAATTAATCAATGGAATTTCTCTAACTACTACCTTTCTAGTATATTTTTTCGTTATACTTAATACTGGTGTATAAGCCATAACATTTTTACTCCTAAGAGAGTGAACCACAAATTTTTCACACTTATATTTGGTATGAATTGCATACCATTCAGCTGACTTTACAGCTTCTCTTTTTATAAAAGTCATAAACTCTCTACATTTTCATTACTCCACAACAATAAAGGATGCATATTTGATTCTAAAAGATGCTCCTCTTCCTTATCAAAGATAACATATCGGACTTTCCTACTAATTAATTTTTCTACTTTTTCTATTAAGTCTATCAAATATATTTTATTCACTTGACCAATAAAGACCAAATCAATGATAGAACTATCCATCCCTTTAGCAAAAGCCCCACTTACGAAGACTTTTTCCACATCACCTAATCTCTCTACTACATTTTCGATGATCTTATCAAAGCCTAAATGCTTTAATACAATATTATGTACTTCTTTGAATAAAGGATGTTTCTTGTTGGCTTGAAAAATCTTCTTGTTACCTTCTGAAGATGAGCTTAGCATTCCTGCTTTCTCTAGACGATTAAGCTCAAGTCTGATGGCATTGGACGATTCTCCAAATTCAGATTCCAAACCTCTTAGATATGACTTAGTACTGCTATTCAAGAAAAACTTGAGTAGTAGTTTGATTCTAGTCTTAGATGAAATTAATGTCTCAATCATAAATGAGTAGTAAAATTACTCAAAGATAGGTGAAATAATCTATTAATCAACACTTTGCAACAGTAAGATTAGTGACAAAACAGTCGTAGCTTGGGCAATAGAGTCCGCTAACACACCACTCCAATCTATATCTTTCTTCTCGCCATTAGGACCGTCCTCCTTCTTAATGTCCTTATAACCTATGGTTATCTTTGACCCAGGCTTTACATCTGGATAGTTTCTAAAGAAAAGAAATCTCTTTACCCTTTTTACTTCACCATTTGCATAAACTACTGTTATCTTACTTTTATCTCCTTTTTCATTGACTCCACCAGCATACTTGTCAATATAATACTTGGCGTTTTTTCCTGGTTCAAAGGGGAATGTCTGTAAACCGGTGCTGGCAATACTCCCACTATAAATCTCATCTGCTTTAGTAGCGCCTGAGATTGAAACTAGGCTATTTAACTTCGGTAATTCTATTCTATCTCCAGCTTGAAGAATGATATTATTAAAAGAATTAGGATTCCTCATCGCATCCTCTAGGTCAAATATAATATAGCCAACATCATCTTTGACACGAAACAATTTAATCCCTTTAATAAACGCTTCATCGGTCACATTTCCTGCATCTTTTATGATATCTAATATTTTGGTATTGTCCTTTGTCAATACGTAAGTTCCTGGAAATTTTACTTCACCCGTTATGCTCACATTTCTAAGAAGTTCGAAATCCGGTGCACGTCTTATGATAATCTGATCAAATGGCTGTAACTCAAAGCCTTCAGCACCTTCAATAATAAGATCTTTATTTATTTTTAGATTAGCGGCTAAAACTTTTGTTTCATTCACATCAGAAAAATCTACTCTATATACATTTACTCGTTCTGGATTACTTTCTGTCTTTAGACCTCCGGCTAATCTAAGTGCATCTTGCAGCTTTAGAGAAGGGTCGAACTTCAATGTGACTGGGTTCAAAACTTCGCCACCTACTTCTACAAAAAAGTCCTGCTTGAAGCGATTTTTATCGTAAATAACAAGCCTATCGTTAGGTTGTATTAAAATATTTTCGGCAGAAGAAGGGTTAAATAAAGCTTCTTTCAATTTTATTGGAACATACTCTAATTCAGAAGAGGTTGGACTTATTTTTCTATATATATAAGCATATTCATCTAATGCATCTCTAGTCAGACCTCCAGATAAGAATATGGCGTCATTAACTCTCAGACCACCATCATCATTAATAGGATACTTACCCTGTAAACGAACTGCGCCAGCTACTTCAAAAGAAGCGCTTTCTGTAAAAGATGACAACGCCTTTACAGTCAAATTATCTCCTTTTTGTAGTTTTATATTTGCAGCTCCTTTTGGGTTTTCGATAGCCGATTTAAGATCTAAAATTTCATATCGAACAGTCACTAAATCTGGATTCAATCTTTGAAGGTATACTGTTTTTGTAATTGCGTTCTCTACTAATTTTGCTTTTTTTACTAAGTCAACTAAAGTCATGTTTTCTGTCAAAGCGAAAGTTCCTGACACTTCTACTGCTCCAGCAATAGTTACTGCGTTCTCTACTCCTGAGTTGATCGCGTCTACATTTATCTTATCACCATCTTGAAGCTTAAAATCCTTAGCTGAAGATTGATCAAAATTAACATCGATAATTTCCAGTTTATCACCTACTCTTCTTTCAATTTGAATATTCCTAGACAGCGCATCCGATTTCAACCCTCCAGCAAAATTTATGAGGCTTCCTAAAGTTTCATTTGGCAGTAATTCATATCTATAAGGTCGATTTACAGCTCCTGAAATACTTACTAATTTTTCAGCAATTGGTACGAATATGTAGTCGTTTTCTTGTAAGAAGAAATCGTCTCCTATAATTGGATCTTGAATATATTGGTATATATCGAGAGTCTTCGGAGACTCTCCAGATCTTTTCAATTGGATCTTCCTGACACTACCTATATTTGTCGGACCTCCTGCTGCTACCAGTGCATTAAATGCATTGTTTAAAGCAGATACATTAAAATTTCCATAATTAAATACATCCCCAGAAATATTGACATTGATAGTTCTTGATGCTAAGACGGACATGTCGAAATCGTCTTTACGGAACCTTACATATTTGGCCATTTTTGACTTAAGTAAAACTTTTGCATCTGCTAATTTTATCCCAGATAGATATACACGAAGATCTGGAAATGGCGAAACATAGCCATCTTCAGATATAGTAAATGACTCGTTATATACAGAAAGTCCCCAAATTGAAATTGAAATTTTATCATCAGGACCTAATACATATGAAGAAGGGGCTTTGGCATCACTTGATTTGTTATAAAACTTTACACTCTGTGATCTAAAGATATGTTGACCATAAGTACTAGCAGTAGGTAATTTTTGCTCTTCTTTTTCCCTGACTTGGTCAGCTATCGCTTCATCTATGGTAGCCCCATCTTTTACAGCATCTATTACTTCTTTATCATCAACTTTTACATCTTCTAACTTTGGGGTATCGCTAACTGTAGTGGTTGGGCTCAAGCTAGCGGAAGAAAGCGACGCTTTCTTTTCTGCCTCTATTTTTGAGATGATCTCATCTAGGGCTGTTTGCACACGCTGAACTTCAGCGGGATTATTTACATCAACATTATTAATATCAATTCCTTGTGCTAGTAACTCCGTTTTGATCCTGCCCTCTTCATCAGCAAGTCCTCTTCGAGCTAACTCTTCTTTAGCGGCCAGCTCTGAAATGTTTTGACTCATTACTGGAGAAACGATAGCCAGTGCCAGAACTAAGAATAATATATACTTCAAATTCTTCATTATTTATAATTAAGTGAAGGAGCTAATATTCTTTCAGCTTCTTCTGTAGTAATCTTCTTTCTTGATGCGTAATCAATTACTTGATCTTTACCTATGACACCTAATCCAAAATACTTTGATTCTGGATGTCCAAAATAAAATCCACTTACTGATGCGGCTGGATACATGGCTTTACTCTCAGTCAACTTTATACCTATTTTATTCTCTACATCTAACAACTTCCAAATCGTATCCTTTCCTGTATGATCTGGACATGCTGGATATCCTGGTGCAGGTCTTATACCTGCATATCGCTCTTTTATCATGTCTGCATAATCAATTGCATCTTTTATTTCATAGCCCCAATAATCAGTACGAACATCATAATGTAACTTCTCAGCAAGCGCTTCTGCTAATCTATCACAAACAGCCTTACACATAATAGCGCTATAGTCATCATGATCTTCTTCAAACTCGGCTACTATCTTCTCTATTCCTATGCCTGCAGTAACCGCAAACATTCCTATGTGGTCATTAAGACTAGCCGGAGCAATAAAGTCACTTAGTGATGAGTAAGCTTTTCCAGGTGCCTTTTTTCGTTGTTGTCTGAGAAAGTAAGCAACTTCTTGCACACCATTCCCTCCATCTATCGCAACGTCATCACCTATAGTACTAGCAGAAAATATGCCGAAAATCGCTTTGGCAGTAATCGCTTTGGCAGTTATAAGGTTATCGAGCATTCTATTGGCATCTTCAAAGAGTTTTTGCGCCTCCACTCCTACCACATCATCTTCCAAAATAGCAGGGTATTTACCCTTCATTTGCCAACTAGAGAAAAATGGCGTCCAATCAATATATGGTACTATATCTGCAAGATGTATATCATCCAAAACTGTAACTCCAAGTTGATTTGGTATTGCTGGAGTATAATCATCCCAGTTTAACCGTGTTCTTTGATCACGCGCTTCTTCTAGTGTAATACATTCTTTGATATGAGATCTATTTTTGCGCTGTTCTCGCACTCCGTCATACTCTATCTTGATATCAGATTTATAAGAGTCCCCTTTATCTTGACTGAGCAAGTTACTTGCTACTGTAACCGACCTAGATGCATCTAATACATAGACTACTGGACCAGAGTACTCTGGATCAATCTTTAGTGCAGTATGTAATTTAGACGTAGTTGCGCCTCCTATAAGAAGAGGGATTTTCATATTAAGTCTCTCCATCTCAAACGCTACATAGACCATCTCATCTAGAGAAGGTGTTATAAGACCACTAAGACCAATTACATCTACATTATGCTCTAGTGCCGCCTTGATAATCTTATCAGCAGATACCATCACTCCGAGATCAATAATCTCATAGTTATTACATGATAATACGACTCCAACTATATTTTTTCCGATATCGTGTACATCACCTTTGACAGTGGCCATCAATATCTTTCCGTTGGTTTCAATTTTTCCAGCTTTTTCTTCTTCGATAAACGGTGTAAGGTAAGCAACGGACTTTTTCATAACCCTTGCACTTTTCACTACTTGTGGAAGGAACATTTTACCAGAACCAAATAAATCTCCAACTACATTCATACCATCCATGAGTGGACCTTCGATCACATTGATCGCAGAAGGATATTGCTTACGTGCCTCCTCAGTATCTTCATCGATAAATTCTTGGATTCCTCTTACTAAAGAATGAGATAGTCGCTCCTGAACCGAAGCTTCTCTCCATTTCAAGTCTTTTACTAGCTTCTTACCACCACTCTTAATAGTCTCTGCATACTCTGTCAACCTTTCAGTTGCATCTGCTCTTCTATTGAATAAGACATCCTCTACGAGCTGAAGTAGATCCTTAGGTATATCCTCATAGATCTCCATCATTCCTGCATTCACTATACCCATGTCCATACCTGCATGTATCGCATGATATAAGAAAGCTGAATGCATGGCCTCTCTTACTGCATTATTCCCTCTAAATGAGAATGAAATATTACTTACTCCACCACTTATTTTAACTCCTGGACAAGCTGCTTTAATCTTACGTGTCGCTTCTATGAAGTTAATCGCATATGGATTATGCTCCTCTATACCAGTAGCAACGGCAAATATATTAGGATCAAATATGATGTCTGTAGGATCAAAATTTACTTCATTGACTAGTATATCATAAGCACGCTTGCAGATATCTACTTTACGCTCTATGGTATCTGCTTGCCCATCTTCATCAAATGCCATAACTACAGTAGCCGCTCCATATTTTCTTAGAATCTTTGCTTGACGGATAAATTGCTCTTCACCCTCTTTCATAGAAATAGAGTTCACAATACATTTTCCCTGAACACATTTCAATCCTTCTTCTATCACTTCGAATTTTGATGAATCTATCATCACTGGAAGTTTAGCAATATCAGGCTCTGACATCATTAGATTAAGAAACTCCTTCATTACTGCCTTGGAATCTAAAAGGCCTTCATCCATATTGACATCAATGATCTGAGCCCCACCGTCGACTTGTTGTTGCGCTACTGTCAATGCTTCTGAGTATTGACCATTCTTGATAAGTCTGGCAAATTTTTTAGACCCCGTTACATTCGTTCTTTCACCTATATTGATAAAATTGAGGTCATCTCTTACGTTCAATGGTTCTAATCCAGCATATTGGGATATGGGTCTGATTGCTGGTATAAGTCTTGGTTTATATTCTCTAGCAGCTGTAGCCATTGCTTGAATGTGATCTGGAGTTGTACCGCAACACCCTCCTATAAGATTCACCATATTATTGGCGAGAAAATCTCTGATTTGATCGGCCATCTCGTCCGGACCTTGGTCATACTCTCCTAGTTCATTGGGTAATCCAGCGTTAGGGTAAGCACTAACATAGCAATCTGCGATATTGGACAGTTCGTTGAGATATGGTCTTAATTCTTTGGCTCCAAGAGCACAATTGAGCCCAATCGTGAGTGGCTTTGCATGTTTTACAGAGATCCAGAAGGCTTCTGTAGTCTGACCACTAAGTGTACGTCCACTAGCATCGGTAATAGTCCCTGAAATCATAATTGGAATATCTCTTTCGACCTCCTCCAATACTTCTTGGATCGCGTATAGTGCTGCCTTGGCATTCAATGTATCGAAGATCGTTTCTACTAAGAATATGTCGACTCCTCCATCTGCAAGGGCTTTAGCTTGCTCATAATAGCTTTCTTTAAGATCATCGAAACTTACTGCGCGATAGCCTGGATTATTAATATCTGGAGAAAGTGAAGCCGTTCGATTGGTAGGTCCTAATGCTCCCGCAACAAATCTTGGTTTATTAGGATTAGCTTGAGTATATATATTGGCTACTTCTTTGGCGATCTTGGCCGATTCTACATTCATCTCATAGGCCAGAGCGGTCAAATCATAATCTGCCTGCGATATGCTATTAGCAGAAAATGTATTGGTCTCAACTATATCGGCTCCTGCCTCGAAGTACTGCTGATGAATCTCAGCTATAATCTGTGGTTGGGTTATAGATAAAAGTTCATTATTACCTTTTATGTCCATATGGTATTCAGAAAACCGATCTCCACGATAATCATTTTCTGATAGATTATATTCTTGAATCATCGTACCCATAGCTCCGTCTAGGACTAGGATACGCTCCTTGATCGCTTGTCTTACCCCCATATTCTCCTATCTTAATAATCTATATGCTCTCTTCCCATATTAACTCTTAGGCCTAACCCTATATACTTGGTATCAAAGGTCTTACTTGCTAGTTCTGAGTCTGATTTACGATACATTAGATCTAGGTCAATGTAATAGTTATACATCAATTGATAACTTGCATTAAGACTTAACATCATAATATCCGTTTGTAGTCCTTGGCCAGTTTCGTTGCCGAAATCCATATTTCTTCCTTCACTGATTAGCAAGATATTGTTACCTAGTGTATCAGTTGCACCATCTTCTCCATAACTTGTAAACATTGCACGACCTTGCAAATATAGTTTATCGCTTACTTGATATTTTATACTTGCAAGCACCTCCTTAAAGTTAGCTCCTAATGGATGAGCTAAAGGCTGGCTATGATGAGAATAACTTGCATTACTATACTCTGGCAATACAGACAAAGGTCTACTATGCGAATAAGTATAGGGTCTTACTGTATTATATTCTACCTGCAAGTCTAGGTGATCTACATTAAGTGCATTATAATATTTCAGTCCTAGTTGATAGCCAAATTTATTGGCCCACCAGCCTGTCCCCGCTCTAAGTTCGCTTAGATAAAATTCATCCAACACCAATTGTCCATATGCCTGGAAGTGTCCTCCAAATGTATAGTTGGCATTCAATCCTACTAAAACATTATCTGGAGATCCAAGGCCAGATTCAATTACTCTATATAATATAATAGGGTTTAAATATTGAAATTCAAATTGGTTTTGTCTATCAAATATGACAGTCTCAAACAAACCAATTTCGAATTTTTTAGTGGGTTTATAAGAAAGATAGTGAGTCGCCATATACTTCTTAGTAAGCAGCCTATCACCTGGTAAAGTACGGTAGCTTAAAGAATTAAGTTCTGCCCATATATTCTGATATTGAAGCTTCCAGATACGTGTATTAAGTTTGACATAGAAATAATTATCTCCATCATCAGATAGTAATAGTGATCTGATTCCATTTCCTATCATATGTTTGCCATGCCCAAGTTCTAAGGCCACGTGCTTACTAACATCTAAACCCACGTACCCTTCTGCATCAAAGAAATCATATCCATTAAAATCTTCTATTACTGTACTTTGGAAGTCCTTGTAAAATCCATGACCAGGGACTGCTTTATATTTTTCTATTGTGGATTCCGCATATCCTGCATAATTCCGCTGATTGTCAACCACTCGAGTGTAATAGTAAATCTTATCATCTATAGTCCCTCTTAGCTCCGCTCCCCTAGTGTTACGTATGACGGTTTGGTCTCCATCTTTACCATATTGGATATTGATGACTGGATTAGCTCTAAGGGTAAAATTAGGGGTGTTGACTTCGTAAAAGTTAGCTCTATTGTTGTATAAAATCCCAAATAGGCCTTTGGAGGCGCTAGAAAGGTCTTCTTGTAAAACATTACTTTCTTCATTGTAATAAAAGAAGGTCCCCGTACTGTCTGCGTAGACCTTATCGTCTCTAACGATTACCTCTGCTTGACCTTCTTCCGTCTTGGACCAATATTCTGTATTATTTTGAATGACAAACTGCAGATCTTTTTGATCTACTAAAGTTAGACTATCTCCAAGATTCTGCGCTCCTTGCATAAAGTCTCTTCGATCGATATTTCTGATTGAACTCATCCTAGACTGATCATACCCAAGTACGTACCACCTATCACTAATGTGCTCTGATCGAGTGCCTGGGAGCTGGTAATAAGATTGCGCTAATAGTAATGCTAAAGGCAGCTGAAGCAATATTAAACTTATGATTTTTCTAATGTTCACGATTAATATAATTTACGAAATCAAAGATACAGATTAGACACATCAAACTGAAAATAGTCACGATATGCTTTTAGCGTTTTAATGCTGGCTTATCTCTATTCCCTTTACTTTACGATATAATTCTGTAGCATAGCCATCTGTCATTCCTGATATGTGATCTATCACAAGCATTATCTTTTCGTAGCTAGATTGTGTGTTGTCAGTGTTATACTGATTTGGCATAAGTCTTAACACCTTCTTTTCATAGGTACCTCTTTGTGACTTCAGCACTGTAGGTATATACATCTGTAACAGCTCACTCATTACGTTATACCCTGCAATCTCTATCTCGACTACAGATTCATGATTGTATATCTTATCTACCGATAGTTGAATTACTTGGTCTAAAGATGGACAATCGTCGGATATTACGTCAATCAATGTTGAGGTGAATTTGCCTGCTAAAATGTCTTCCATATTAGTTATGAATATTTCAGATGCTCGATTGACTAGTGTATTTATGGTCATTGCTCGGAGAAATGATACTGCTTCGTTATCGTCTTCGATTTTAGTACAATACTCTCTAATATTCTCCCCTTCTTTCTCGCCTTTTACCTCACTGATAATAGAAAGTAAAGAATTCTCTACTTGCACTCTATCCAATATATTGATCCTGTGGGCATCTTCCATATCAATGACCATATAGCAGATGTCGTCAGCTGCTTCCGTCAAATAAACAAATGGATGACGGAAATAACAATGGTCTGCATTATCATCTTTAATCATGTTCGTATTCTCAACGATCTCTTGGTATATTTTCTGATCAGACCTAAAGAAACCATATTTTTTACGATGCTTATATTTCTTATCGGTTTCATTAGAAGCACAAGGGTATTTGAGTAATGAAGCCAATGTTGTGTATGTAAGTCTCAAGCCTCCAGCCGATTTACCTGCATATTGTCTGCTCAATATCCTAATAGCGTTAGCATTACCTTCAAAATTGATAAGATCTTGCCACTCTTCTTCTGTACAATGGTCTTTCAGCCTTTTTCCTTCAACTATTTCATTTCCAAATTTTTCGAAATAATTGGATATCGCTGCCTCTCCACTATGCCCAAAGGCTGGATTACCAACATCATGAGCCAAACAAGCCGCAGCAATTACAGTTTTGAGTTGATATTTATAAAATTCTTTGTCTCGGTCATCTAAATCAGAAACATTATCTGAGATATGGTTCCCTACTATTTCTCCTAGTGATCTACCCACAGAAGAGGTCTCTAGTGAGTGTGTTAGCCTATTATGGACGAATGTATTTCCTGGTAACGGAAACACTTGTGTTTTGCCTTGTAGTCTTCTAAAAGCTGATGAAAACACAAGTCTATCAAAATCTCTTTGATAGTTATGCCTATAGCTATCATCTACTTTTAAAGAAGATGATCCTGTTCGATGGTCGGATATACAATTTTGCCAATTCATAATAACTTAAATATAAGAGCATGCAACTTACCAAGAAAATGAATGAACTTTGCAGATGTATCGGACTGATTTAGATTAGATCCACTTATACCGCTTACGCATGTCTAAGTTTGATATGATATATCACTCATCTTGCTTAATTTCGCAGTTCAAAATTGTAAACATCATGGCGACTCAACAACTAATAGAATGCGTACCTAATTTCTCTGAAGGAAGAGATATGAATATCATCAAGCAAATCACTGATGAGATAGAAAGTATAGAAGGTGTAAAACTGCTAGATGTTGATCCAGGAAAGGCAACTAACCGAACAGTGGTAACATTTGTAGGTGAGCCAAAGCCTGTATTGCAAGCGGCATACTTAGCTATCAAGAAAGCAAGTGAACTTATAGATATGAGTCAGCACTCTGGAGAACACCCGCGTATGGGTGCCACAGATGTATGTCCATTGATTCCGATTTCAGGCATCTCGATGGATGAGGTAGTGAAATATGCACACGAACTGGGTAAAATGGTGGGTAAAGATCTCGATATCCCATTCTACATGTATGAATCAGCGGCTACTTCACCAGCTAGAAGAAATCTAGCAACCGTAAGAGCTGGAGAATATGAGGGCTTAGCGCAAAAACTACAAGATCCTAAATGGAAACCTGATTACGGACCAGCAAAGCATAATCCAAAAGCTGGTGCAACTGCAATCGGAGCAAGAGACTTCTTAGTGGCTTACAATGTCAATCTTAATACAACTTCTGTCAAAAGAGCAAACTCGGTAGCATTTGATATCAGAGAAAAAGGAAGAGTAAAAAGAGCTGGAAATCCGATTACAGGTAAAATCGTAAATGACAAAAGTGGTAACCCAAAACGGACTAAAGGTACGTGTAAAGGTGTAAAAGCCATCGGTTGGTTTATCGATGAATATGGTGTAGCTCAGATATCAATGAATATCACTGACATCAATAAAACATCACTCCATAAAGCATTCGAAGAGTGTAGAAAGAGTGCTAATAAAAGAGGCTTAAGAGTAACTGGATCTGAATTGGTAGGTCTCGTACCTAAGAAAGTACTACTCGAAGCTGGAAAATACTTCTTAGAACAACAAGATCGATCTACAGGAGTATCCGAATCTGAATTGATACATATAGCCATCAAGTCTATGGGCTTGGATGAGTTAGGAAAGTTTGATCCACAGAAAAAAGTAATCGAATATCAGTTAGAAGATGCGACTACAAGACCTTTAGTTCATAAAAACCTCATAGAGTTTGCAGATGAAACTGCGTCTGATAGCCCAGCTCCTGGAGGAGGATCTATTTCTGCATATGTCGGTGCACTTGGTGTTTCTCTCTGTGGAATGGTGGCCAATCTCTCTGCAGGAAAGCGTGGTTGGGAAGATCAACTCGCTTACTTCTCAGATGAGTCAGAGAAAGCTCAAGAACTCAAGGACCAGTTGCTAAGATTGGTCGATGAAGATACTAATGCATTCAACAAGATTATAGATGCTATAAGACTACCGAAAGGAAGTGATGCAGAAAAGATCGCTCGCACTCAAGCCATGAACGATGCCACAAAAAATGCAATTGAAGTCCCTCTTACAATCATGGATACTTGTATGAAGTCTTATGTCCTTATAAAAGACATGGCGAAGAAGGGAAACCCGAATTCCATCTCAGATGCTGGAGTAGCAGCATTGTGTGCGCGTGCAGCTGTATACGGCGCTTACCTCAATGTAAAGATAAACTGTAAGGACTTTGATGATAAGACTTATGTGGAGAAGACTGTGACTAAAGCTGATAAGTGGCTAGCTAAGTCAGACAAAATGGAAAAGGAAATTCTAAAGATTGTAGAAAAGAACCTTTAGCTAATCGGTAGAGATAGATTATGAAGAAAGCAATGCTGAGATCATGGTTAGTATTGTCAGATATAGGCTTATCCTCAATGTTGAAGCTCTACATATAGATCTATCTTTGCGCTTTTGACAGAATGAGCTGCATTCCTATGCCATAATGACCTAAATAATGGAGTGGCAAAGGGTTTGCTTATAGATATATATGTTTAACAAACTAAGAAACAAAATGACTAAGAAGCAAGAAGAAATCCAAGAAGAGGAAGTCATAAAAGACGAGAAAGAGACAAAGGCCAAGAAAAAATCTAAATCTTCGAAGAAGGATAAGCAAGCGGATAGAATAGAAGAGCTTGAACAAGAACTAGGCGAAAGCAAGGACAAGTTCCTAAGACTATTTGCAGAATTTGACAACTTCAAGAAGCGTACAGCAAAGGAGCGTATAGACTTTAGGGCTACTGCTGGCATGGATACATTACAGGCATTTCTTCCTGTAATGGATGATTTTGATAGAGCTAAGAAAGTGGCTGAGGCTGATGGTAACGATGAAGTATTCTCTGAAGGAGTTACGCTTGTATACCAGAAGCTTAAATCTGTACTTGCTGCGAAAGGTATCAAAGCGATTGAATCTACTGGTGAGGTTTTCGATCCAGAATTACATGAAGCTATCACAGAGATACCAGCACCTACTGAAGAGATGCAAGGTAAAATCATAGACACTATCGAACAAGGATACTATCTCAATGATAAGATCATCAAGTACGCGAGAGTAGTTGTTGGAAAGTAGTCGTTGGATTTAAAGTTATAGATCCAAAAAACAGATTGTCGTACCTATGAGGTATAGCACATCTATAATCAGTCGCAGAGTATCGACTAAAACAATCGAAACATTGGTGATTTTCATTTGTGCTATGTGCAAATAGAAGATTTATCATTCGAAAATAATATTATGGCAAAGAGAGATTATTACGAAGTACTGGGTGTGGAAAAAAGTGCTGATGCTACAACCATCAAAAAAGCTTATCGTAAAACAGCGATGAAGTTTCACCCAGATCGTAATCCTGACAATAAAGAAGCGGAGACTAAATTCAAAGAAGCGGCAGAAGCTTACGAGATCCTAAGTGATGACGATAAGAAAGCCAGATATGACAGATATGGGCATGCTGGTGTAGATCCAAACCAAGGTGGTGGTGGATTCCGTGGCGGTATGACAATGGATGATATTTTTAGCCAATTTGGAGATGTCTTTGGTGACGGAGGCAGTCCATTCGATTCATTCTTTGGAGGTGGAGGTGGCCGTGGCCGTAGCACTAGATCTGGTCAGAAAGGATCTAACATACGTATCAAAGTAAAACTCTCTTTAGAGGATGTAGCAACAGAGGTAACTAAAAATATAAAAGTCAAAAAATCCGTCAACTGTGGTACTTGTGAAGGTAGTGGAGCTAAAGATAAAAGCTCAGTTTCTACCTGTGGCACTTGTGGAGGATCTGGATATGTACGTCAGATCAAATCAACGTTCTTAGGTCAGATGCAGACGACTACTGTATGTCCTAACTGCTCAGGAAGTGGACAACAGATCACTGCAAAATGTGGTACTTGTAAAGGTGATGGAACAGAAATGGGATCTGAAACTATATCTATTCCAATTCCAGCTGGAGTAGAAGATGGTATGCAACTGTCAATGCGTAGTAAAGGTAACGCTGGAAAAAATGGCGGACCTAACGGAGATCTACTTATTAATATCGAAGTAAAAGAAAGCGACAACTTCAGTAGAGATGGACAGAATATAATCCATGATCTCTTTATCAATTTTGCGGATGCCGCACTCGGTACATCAGTAGAAGTACCTACGCTTACAGGCAAAGTAAAAATCAAAATACCTTCTGGTACGCAACCAGGAAAAATATTTAGATTGAGAGGAAAAGGGCTTCCATCTGTACAAGGCTATGGAACTGGAGATCAATTGATCCATGTAAACATATGGACTCCTAAGCAACTCAATAAAGATGAGAAAGAGCTATTAGAAAAAATGCGCGACATGCCTAACTTCGCTCCTAATCCTGGAAAAGAAGAGAAAGGATTTTTTGAACGAATGAAAGACATGTTTAATTAATATTCAATGAAGTACTACTCGTATATAGCTGTTTTTATATTCGCCTTGACGATATCATCTTGTGGCCCTAATGTGGTCTATGAACAAGAACATACCATGGGCGAATCATGGGCTTATGATGATAGTGCGGAATTTGAATTTGAAATAACAGATCCTAATATAGAATATGATCTGTTATTGACGGTAGTGCATAGTCCAAATTTTTCTCATCAAAATTTCTATACTAATATCACAACTACATTTCCTACGGAAGAAGTATTTACCGATCCATTATCTATAGAACTCGCAAACAAAATGGGCACTTGGCTATCATCTTGTGATAGCGAAGAATGTACGCTTCATCTTCTACTTAGAGACGATGTAAAGTTCAAAGATGTAGGTACTTATAATATCTCTTTCGTACAGAATACTAGAGATGCTCAATTAAAAGGCATACACTCACTTAAGCTTTCGTTGATCGAGACTGTGGAGTAGGGTTTAATAAAACTCACAAACTCAATCTGGTTTAAAGCTAATCGCACCTTATTTTATTGCTAGCGAATTATAACAGCAAAGACGCAAAGAGCGCTAAAGAAAATTTCATTTTAAAATACTGTGATTAATAGTTGATGAAATCACCAATAGATAAACCAAATTTTGCGAATACAAATCTATCTTCTAAATAGATATTGTAAAAATCAGAACCATAGTATCCTAAACTAATAAAACCCGATACGGTAGTTGTATAAGGGAGCTTATGACTATAAAGTAAAGTCACATCAAATCGTCTTTCTAGGCCACCTTCAAGATTATCTAAATTACCGTAACGGAAATTAGTTCTGAGACTTGCCCTCCATCCTTCACTTAAATTTCCTCTAGATCTGGACAGACGCATGTTGAGGTAGTTGAATTCCATGGCGTGATTAAATCTAGAAATGAAACCATCGTACTCTTCATTTTTGCCTCGGTAATGTAATTCGAAATTATTATTAAAATGAAACTTTTGAAGGCCATCTGGGTGGCAGTAAAATAGGTTATATCCTATGTCTACATAGTTAGTCGAGAAGCTACCATTATATACATTGAGCTTATGCCCTTCATTGATATATGAAAGAGAATCAATTCCTGCTACTATAGATTGATCTGCGGATGAACTTCCATCTTGGCCATTAGAAAAATGATAGAAGCCTCCGTAAATAGAATGTAAAAATCCACCTATATCATTGCCATTACTTCTGGACCATGATGGGTGAGAATAATGTAATCTTCCTCCTGGTTTAAATGAAGCAGTTCTAATAGGTCCACTAAATTGAGTTTTAAATATTCTAATATCAATCTTTACATTAATGTCAATAAGCCAATTATGTTCGTTGCGATTATTTTCATCTATCTCATCACCGAAGTAATAATTAGGAGTAATATGAGCATCTAGGTTAAAAGAAGAATCACGGCTTGCTGAATCTTTATCTAGGTAATTGTAATAGTTAGCTCCTAAAAAAGATACTTGACTTTTATCGCTAAATACTTTAGTCAAACTCACAAAATTATCTGTGCGTGGGCGAAAATTTTCTTCACCTGGAGCTGAATCTACTTGCGCAAATACTCCTACAGTAAGTAATATAGATATCAGAACAAAGTAGAATCTCATAGGATGATTTTCAATTAATTGATTACAGAAAACTGCTATTACCTGTCTGATAAAGCAATACTACTCCAAACACAACCAATGCGGCTCCAGCCACGCGGCTTATCAACTGTATGTGTTTCGATTCTAATCTACTTCGGATCGCTTTGGCACCCATTACTTTCATAGTATCTGTAATAATGATGGTTAACATTATAGCTGAGATAAAAACAAAAGCTTGAGTATCATTCATATTGATACCAATCACTTTAGTAGAAATCACACCTAGCCAAAAAATGAAAGTAAAAGGATTGACTGTATTTACAAGAAAACCTTTCATCCAAAATCCCAAGTAATTTTTGGCAGTATAACTTCCGCCAGATTTAATCGCTTCTGTTTTTTTTAAAAAAATAACAATGCCAAAAGTGATCAGAATAAATCCACCCACTAAGCCCATCCAATATTTGAAAACTTCGTCTTGGACTAAAGCATCTACTTGGCTTATAAATAGATAGGAAAACAAAATAACTAGTAAGTCGCTAGTCCATACTCCTGCGCCAACTGTAATACCAGCCCTTGCACCTTTCTCAATACCTGTCTGAGTCAATGCTACGAATATAGGGCCTAACATAATTGTCAGAATAAGCCCAAATACTACTCCTTCAAGAAAGATAGCTAGCAAGTGATTGTGGTTTTATGATAGAGTCTATTTACGACTCCAAAGGTTATATTTCAATATACAATATATAGCACTAAAGCCATCTTTCCAGCTTATCTTCTTACCTTCTTCATAAGTCCGTCCGTAATACGATATTCCTACTTCATATATACGCACACCTGGTATACGAGAAACCTTAGCAGTTACCTCAGGTTCAAAGCCAAATCTATTCTCTTTAAGGTTTACACTCTTTACAAGCTCAGACTTCCACATCTTATAGCATGTCTCCATATCTGTAAGATTTAGATTAGTAAATACATTGGAAAGACTTGTCAACCATTTATTACCTATAGAATGCCAAAAGAACAATATCCTATGAGGCTTACCGCCAATAAATCTAGAACCGTATACAACATCTGCAAATTCATCTAATATTGGTTGCAGTAATAGGTTAAATTCTTGAGGGTCATACTCAAGATCTGCATCCTGTATAATGATATAGTCTCCTGTTGCCTCCTTGATACCAGTATGTAATGCAGCTCCTTTACCTTTGTTCTTTTCGTGCTTGAAATACTTTAGCGGGACATTAGGATGATCCTTCTGATACTGTAATACAATCTCCTCAGTTCGATCTTTAGAGCTATCATTCACAACTACCAGTTCCTTTTGGATATCTCCAATAAGCTCCACTTCCATTATTCTAGTGAGAATATTGGCAATAGTCGCTTCTTCATTATATGCCGGAATAATTACAGAAAGAGTCTTTTTCATATTAAAATTAGTTCTAATGTTGAGGGCTAAAATAGGGTATTCTATTGAAATCTAGGCCAAAATGAAATGTTGTCTCTACTGGATTCTTAAAAGATTGTCTTTCTTAATGAAAATAATCTTATATAATTGAAAACATAGTCGTCGTGTAGGCTATTTTAGCATCTAATAAAGCGCATTATAAAATTATATCAGAAAGCATGTTCGATACACTGAAGATTGATAAAATAGTAAAGGAGACAGAAGATACGATATCTATCTACTTTGATATCCCTAGTGACCAAAAGGAAAAGTACAGTTTCAAAGCTGGGCAATACCTTACTATAAAAGCTAATATAGCTGGAGAAGAGATCCGAAGGTCATACTCTATCTGCACTGCACCACATGCCTCTTCACCTGCCGTATCTATCAAGCGTGTAGAAGGTGGTCGTATGTCTAACTATCTACATGATGAGCTTTCTGAGGGGCAATCAATTGATGTATTGGCTCCTGAAGGTAGATTTACAATATTGCCAGATGCTGCATTAGCAAGAGATCATTACTTCTTCGCTGCAGGTAGTGGTATTACACCTGTCATGAGTATGATACAAGATGTACTAGAGCACGAACCTAAAAGCTCATGTCATCTTATATATGGTAGTAGATCCGAAAAAGGTATCATCTTCCGAAACATGTTGGATGAACTCACCAAAAAACATGAAGGTCAACTCAGTGTATCCCATACTATCAGTCAACCTATCAAAGTCAAAGCTGGAGGTATTGGAGGTCTGCTAGGCAAAAAATCAACCGCATGGAAAGGTGATACTGGTCGTATTGATGCTGTAAAAGTGACTGACTTTATAGAAAAGAATCCGTCTTACACCAAGGCACAGCTTTACTATATCTGTGGCCCAGGTACAATGATATCTAACGTAGAAACCGCTCTACTTGAGCAAGGTATAAGCAAAGATCTCATTAAGAAAGAATCGTTTGGTGGAGCCGTCGAGGCTAAGAAAAATGGAGCAAGCGCTATAGCTAGTGGTGCATCGGCGGTAACTGTTATACTCAATGGCGAAACAATTGCATTATCTATGGATGATAGCAAAACAATACTCGACGAACTAATAGAGCTTGGTAAAGAACCTCCATACTCATGTACGAGTGGAGCTTGCTCGACATGTATCGCCAAAGTGACTTCTGGAGAAGTGAAAATGGACGCATGTTTTGCTCTTGATGATGATGAAGTAAAAGATGGCTATATATTAAGTTGTCAAGCTAGGCCAGTATCGCAGGAAGTAACTATAGAATTTGAAGCTTAATAAAAACTACAACTTACCGTCATCTACGAAGCTGTAATAACCGCCTTCAGCCACAATAAGGTGATCCATCAAAGTAATATCAAAGAACTTTACTGCTTCTTTGATTTTGTTGGTGATCTCTATATCGGCTCTACTTGGGGATAATGATCCAGATGGGTGATTATGTGCTAGTATGATGCTTTGAGCTTGAGACTCTATCACTGCCTTGAGGATCATCTTGACATCTACTATGGTTGCAGTAGCACCGCCAGAGCTCATTTTTTGCCTTTTGATCAGCTTATTACCTTTATTAAGTAATATGATCCACATCTCTTCATGTGCCATATCTTCTATCGTAGACTTGATTAATTCATATGCCTCTTTACTGGAAGTAACGATAGGCTTAGTCTGAGGAGCTGTTATGGACCTTCGTCTCCCTATCTCAAGAGCTGCCGCTATAGAGATTGCCTTGGCCTCCCCTATCCCTTTAAAATGCATAAGATCTGATAGTGTAAGCTTACCAAGTTCATATAGGTTGTGATCTACGATGGACAACACTCTTTTGGCGAGTGACACAGCAGATTCATCTCGAGATCCTGAGCCCAATATGATAGCTATCAGCTCAGCATCGCTTAAGCTAGACCTTCCTTTAAGTAACATCTTCTCTCTAGGTCGATCCTCTTCAGCCCATGATTTGATGGAATCTATAGATGGTGTAGACATAGAAGTAAAATTTAAAGAAATTGTGATTGAGATAAAGTTAAAACTCGACTTTCATATATTACGCCAAGGTTTCTATTAAGTTATTAATAGCTCAAAACACAAAAAGGTAAGAATGGGGCATAAAAAAAGGCATATTGGTCTCATCCAATATGCCTTTGCGCTAATTTTTTTATAAATGTTTAAAGTGCAGAACACTGTGTGGTTGCTAAATTATTTAGCTAAGCTCAGGTTGTATCAGATAGTCGAACAGTATCCTGCTCTTCACTCTGATGCCAGACAGGTCTTACTACTGTCTTTACAGCAGTCAATTCTTTGTCTTTGTCTTTCCACGTATAGATTATTCTTTACAAATTTTCTATACACGGCTCTAATTCTGATTTCTCAGAGCTAGATACAGTAAGGCATCGTGTTATCGATGACCAACTTGAGTCTCTGTTAGTTTATATAACAGATCTAGATCTAGATTAGACGATTCAACTTCTTCAAGTCTTATATATCGTCTTCTCCGTCAGCTTAGCAATTTTTTTTCAGTTCTATCGCTGTTCCGGTTGGGTTTATCAAAAAAACAAATTACTAGTACCACATTCTCATTCTCGTTAGATTGTGGCTAATAAGTATCCAGTGGATACAGGGTAAAATTAAGAAAATATCGTATTTATTTCTTGTGAAAGAGTGGATTTTTCGAGATAAAAATTGAAATGTATAAATAATAAAACAGCCCTTAGACCCAATCTTTCGAGATAGCTATGCTAACTGCCTGATATCCTACATTTTAGATAAAGCATTACTAAGGTCTTCAATAAGGTCATCTATGTCTTCGATACCAACACTAAGTCGTATTAACGAGTCAGTTAATCCTATTTTGAGTCTTTCTGCTCTAGGAATAGATCCGTGAGTCATAGTGGCTGGATGTCCGATCAATGATTCTACTCCACCAAGTGACTCTGCTAAAGCGAATAGATTGGTTGCACTTAGCAGTTTTTTGGCACTGTCAAAGCTATCATCCTTAAGGTCGAAGCTAACCATACCACCGAAATCCTTCATCTGTCTTTTGGCCACATCATGGTTAGGATGAGATTCGAACCCTGGGTAGTAGACGCGATTAACCTTCTCATTAGTAAGAAGATACTCAGCTATCTTCCTTGCGTTTTCGCAAGCTCTTTGAACTCTTACATGCAGTGTTTTGATCCCTCTCAAAATGAGAAAACAATCTTGAGGTCCAGGAACTGCTCCTACTGCATTCTGAATAAACTTTAGCTTCTCTCCTGTCTCTATGTCTTTAGTGATTACTGCTCCATGTACTACATCCGAATGGCCTCCTAGATACTTTGTAGCGGAGTGAATAATTATATCCGCGCCTAAGTCAATTGGATTTTGAAGATATGGAGAGGCAAAAGTATTGTCTACACATACCTTGACCCCTTTGGTCTTTGCATAATCACACACCATTTTAATATCAATAATACTCAGCATAGGATTAGTTGGTGTTTCTATCCAAATCATCTTTGTATTTTCGTTTACTGCAGCATCTATCTTATCGATCGTATCCATACCAACAAAGTTGAATCCAATACCGTTTTTACCGAATACTTGATTCATAAGACGATAAGACCCACCGTATAAGTCATTAGTAGATACTACTTCCTCCCCAGGGTTCAGTAACCGAAGTACAGCATCCATGGCTGATAATCCACTACTGTAGCATACGGCCATAGCACCATTTTCGAGGGCTGCTAAATTATTTTCGAGGGCTGTACGTGTTGGATTTTGCGAACGAGCATAAGCATAGCCTTGATGATCTCCTGGTGCAGATTGGACATAGGTAGATGTCTGGTATATAGGTGTCATGATTGCACCTGTAGATGGATCTGGCTCTATACCGGCATGGATAACTTTGGTTCCGAATTTCATATGCAATAGAGGTTCTTATTTATGATAGATTCAAAGATAGTGTTACAAATCACATCTACGCTTACTCCAGCGTTGCGATTTTATGAACTTATAATAATTCAGAATAGCCTTAAGGTTTATTAATAGAAGGAAAAAATCTAGATAAATAATTGATACTTCTTCGCCAGATAAATAAATGGCTTTTCGATAAAGTAGTACATCAATGTAGCACAGATTATAGTCGTTAATATCACTATAATCAGTAAGCATGAAAACCCAAAATAATAGTTGGGGAATAATGAGATGTAATGTTCCCAATATTTCATCACATGAACGACAATCAGCCAATGTGCTAGATATACGCTATAAGAGATCTTACCTAGAAATAACCATAATCCATTGGTCAAAAACTTCTGAGTCCTTTCATTATTAATGATGAATAATAAAATCGCCGCACTTGCAATCCCTGTAAAATGGAAAAGATCGACTTTGAGATAACCCATGATATAGTCGAAAGTACTACCAAAAGGAATGATCCTTTTGATATGTCTAATAGAATAGAGAGAGAATACCAATAAACCAATCAGATATCTATATTTCCAATATTTAGATTTAGAAAAATCATACGCTTTTATCCGTGGATAATAATAGGATAGTAACATCCCTAAGGCAAAATGAACAGCAAATAGTGATAGGTAGTTACCCATAATAATAGCAATAGGTATTACCCACCAGATCATTTTAATGTTTTGTCTACCTGCATAAACAAGAACTGGAACGATCAACGATAAAGCCATCTCAACACCCATCGTCCAGCCAGGAATATAGAATTTATGAGCGAGCCTTACCATTGCCAATTCTTCCCATAGTTGTTGGCCATTAATCCAAAAAATGTCTTTCACAATTGGAAGAAAATCACCCGCCATTAAGGCATCTTTGTTCCAATAGAGATAGTTAATTAAAACCGTAAATATGAATGCCGGATAAAGTCGGAGTATCCTCTTGTAGATGTAATTACCCATTCTAATTTCTCTATCAGAATGGAAATATTTGTAGGAAAGAACAAAACCGCTTAGAACGAAAAAAAACGAAACTGCATCTGCTCCATTAAAAACCATACTTGCTACATGAAACTTAGTATAATCTGCCCAATGCCAACCAATAAAGTGATACACAACCACCATCATAGCCGCGATCCCTCTAACAGAATCTAGGTAATCTAACCTTTGTGGTTGTACAACATCTTTACTATTTGTCAACATGGTATGGTTTGTCTAACTGAAAACAAATTAAGTCTCTTTTTTCAATTATCCGGTAGAGTGACAATAATCCGCGAGAAAAAGCTTGTTTCAATGAAATTACGCTCCTATTTGTAACCAATAAGATCCTCCATGTCTTTCTACACCTTTGAGGTTATCATGATTCCACATGGGTTCTAATTGCTTCGCTAGTTTTTGATCTTCGGATACAAAGTAACAAGGGAATATAGTCTTATAACGCTGAGGATTAGCCATGACATACATCGCAAGACCATACTGCTCAGTATAAAATCTATCACACATAAACTGCGGATAATCATACGGCAAGTATATATCGTGAATATGCACAATCACTCCTTTTTTGAGTTGCGGCATGATCTCCATATAGAACACCATACTATCAGAATTAGGTAGTATTCTATGCGAATTATCTATGAATAATATATCACCTGCTTCTAAGTCTAGTACTTTTTGGTATTCAATATCTTCAAATGGCTTTCGGATCACAACATCAGCCAATTTGTCTATTTCAGCTCTAGGCATTGGATCTATTGAGGTAATCTCCAACTCTGCATGCTGCTCCTGCTTGGCTTTGTATGCTACTTTAGTCGAATTACCAGATCCTACTTCTACATATCGCTTTGGTTTGTAGTGAGCGATCATTGTATATATTGCTATTATATCTAGACCAGGTAAGAACCCATTGTTCCATCCTGGTAAGGTACTATCTGTAACTTTTTCGCCATCCTGAATCTGAGCGATTTCACTTTGGTATGTAAGCGCGGCATTGATCAAGTCAATATAGGTACTCCTCTCAGCATTTATAATATCATAAAGTTGCTTATGAGGTGGTAATCCGTGACCATACCTAGGTTTCATATCCACAGGATATTCATTGATCAGTGCCTGATATTTAGGGTGTATCCGCTTGATAAAAGATTTGAGCATTAGTGCCTGATTAAGTTTGGGCGGCTAAGATATAGAAAAGAGAGGTGTTGTTACGAGAAAATATCAGCGATACTTGTATAGAAATGCCAAACAAAAGAAACATAGCTCTGGGTTGTTAGTCGAATAAAGTTTCTCACTACTTTAAAAACAGAGATAATTGACTATCTTAATTTAAATTACCAATCAAAGGACCATGTACGAAGACTTAAGAGATAGAGCAATAACAAACCTAGAAAAAAGAAAGAAAAAAGTAAAGGCTATGCAGATTGTAGGAGTCATATTCGGATCAGTGGCTTTGCTTCTTTTTAGCATAAGATACTTAATGACGGAAGGCGATAGGATTTTCATGCTTATTCCAATAGGAGTTTTGGCCTTGGTGTATTGTATAATTCATACGGCTGTACTGGGTCTTCCATTTATCGCTGACAACGATATCACTGAGGAAGATATTGAAACTGAAGTAGCCAGAGTATACAGAAAATATAGATCCTCAGACCTTCAAGATATGAGCGAAGAAGAACATCTAGAGCTCAAACAAATAGAAACGATGATGAGAAATGGAGAAGACTACGTCTAAAATTACTGAGGCAATAAATGATCTTCTATAGTAAGACTAGTTTTAAATTTGCACGTATAAATATCTAGGGTGTAATTGCGTCTAAAAATTCTTTCTTTCTTCTCCTTGCAATAGGGACTAAAATACCACCTCGTAATTCAGCTTTGCCATTTATTAAATATCGCATTACCTTATCAACTTTTAATGAGTAAGATTTATGACATTGAAAAAATCCATATGGTTTTAACAATTCCATCGTTTTACCGAATGACATAGATGTCAATACATGAGATCCATCATCTTTGTATAGCCTACAGTAATTTTGCATGGCTCGTAAATATAAAATCTTATCTGTATCAATAAGGGTAACACTCCTAAATGTAGGCACTAAAATGCTATTCAAATTCTGCTGACTCATAAAAGGGGATTTAGTCATCATGAGGTAATTTCATTAACCGCAACACCTAATTAAGTTCGCTCATTCAATTTTATCGGCATTGCATTCATATCACAACGCCTCCTACGAGAAATACATAAACGTTAGCTTTCTGAAGCAACTTCAATTGAAATTAAAAAATCAAAAGCACGAAAGTATAGCAAGGTAAAAAGGGGTAAATATGAGTAGAAAGTTGTAAAAAAAATGCGACAAGTACGTACAATCGCCAAACATATTTGATGAACGGTAAAATAACTTGATGAACGGTTATAATTAATGGTGAACGGCTATGGATAAGCCATTCATTTCTAAAAGAAATTCTTCTTTTCGTCTTCGAGCAACAGGCACTTTAATATCGTTATCCAATTCTACAATGCCTTTTTTATGATATCTCAAGATGTGTTGCATATTGATTGCATACGATTTGTGGCATTGGAAAAATCCATATAGTTCTAGCGATTCTAAAGCTCTTCCGAAAGAAATAGAGGCGAAAATATGTGATCCATCTTTTTTATATAACATACAGTAATTCTGTAAAGCTTGAATATAATTGATGTCAAATGGATCAATAACAGTTACAGTACTGAATGTAGGAATGAGCAAGTTCTTAGATCTTTGAGTTTTGGTAAAAGGGGAAAGTTTCATAAAACATTTGGTTTTAATTCATTGTAAACATATAACCCAATGAAGGTTTTACAAATACTAATTTTTACAATTTTCCAAATATTTAATTCTAAACAAATATATCTTAATGCCTTAATATCAACTATTTAAGTCATATATTTAGATAATATATCCTTATATTTTTTACTATAATGAACGGTAACAAGCTCATACAAATCATATCTACGTTTAATAAAGAAGAGTGGATATCGTATCGAAAGTATCTTTTGATGTATAACTCTGAAGAGTCAGATAACTATAAAGTCTTTGCGTATTTGCAAAAGAGAAAGAACACATTACAAGATCTCCCTCAACTAGAAGTAATTAAAAACAAGCACTTCAAAAACGTAAGCACAAAATCGCTATTGAACATAATATCGAGGCTCTACTTATTTCTAGAAGAATGGCTAGTATATTATTCCATAAAGAAAGATAGAATGGAATCCAACTTGATACTCGTAAAACAGCTAAACAGAAGAGGTCTTTACAATCTTGCAGATCAGAAAACCAAAAGACTACAAAAACAGATATCACAGAACAATGGTTTAAGCATTAATAAATCTAGAGTCCAAAGCGAATTATACTATTACCAATATTATAGCGACAATCCGATTAAAAATAACGCTGAAGAGAAAATTTTATTGAAATTATTTGAATCCACAAAAATCTATCACAATGAAAAAAAAGTGTTGTTAGAAACAGAATTTTATAACAGAAAAAATTTAAACGACTTTGACTATAAACATCTTATAAATCAAGATCATAATAGTCAGTTGCAAAAATATATTTCTATCCTAGGCAATGCCGTAAAAAACTATGACTTAGAATCCTTTCAAGAAATTAAAACTCTATTGATTGCTGGAAAATTTGAAAGAGGTAGTGACATACATTTCATTGTAACTTTTTATCTGCAGAATTTGATCTCAAGATTATACAATATGACTGTCGGAATAACAGCCAAGGATATAAATGAGCTGTACAGTTATGCGATTGAATCAGGCGTTCTTCTACAGAATGGAAAGCTACCTGTTTTAAGGTTCAACAATCTTATTAATTCTATTGCTCTCTCTAACAGTACTGAAGAAACTGCCGAGTTTATCAATCGATGGGTGTCAATTGTAGACCATCCTAACATCGAAGGAATAAGAGATCTATCTGAAGCCAAAAATCAATATTTTCATCAAAATTACAATCAAATATCAAACGCAATTCTATTTCATAACTATACTGATACAGAGCAAAAATTAATGTCTCTTGGTCTTGTACTTATTTCCCTATACGAAGATAAAAATGTGGACTATGACATTACTATAAGTTATTGCTCCAACATGAAACGTACCCTAAAACGGAATAAAGAAAAATTTAATACCTATATTTTTAAATCCTTTATGAATTTTATAAAAATAATAGAGCTATTAAATAAATCTAGAGCGAATTATGCTGAAGTAGAAATAAAAGACTACCATCCAATATTTTTTAAAACATGGGTCCTCCATAAAATAAAATAGGCTGACTCAATTAAGCCAGCCTATTAGAATGGGATTAGAATCCACCCATTCCTTCACCGATCCATTCAAGGATGATAAGAATAATTTCCATGATTCTAGATTTTTTAGAGTTATAAAAAGGGTTAACTCAATCGTCGAATCATATCCATGGCCATGAGACATGATAGTCTTTAGACAACAGCACTTTAGCCTTGTCTATTGATTGATGATCTCACAAGCATCTTTGGAAGATGCTCTTAATGTTTCCGGAAAAAATCTAGATTTGAAGGATGCATTTAATTAATAACAAACCTTGATTTACTTATTAGTGTAACCAACATTCGAAAGTGTTACCCTAATTCAAAGAAATAGTGAAAAATATTTCTCAGTGTAATGAGATAAAGTACCTTAGACATACTTAATACTCTTAGGGTAACTGATTACAAATAGATCAATAGCCAAAAAGTGTAATACAAAGCATACGAGTAAAACATAATATTGACTAGAGTGATCACTCGCGATGACAAATGATAAAGCATTAAAGGACAATAATATTAGGGAATGACGCAAAAAAAAGAAAAGTAGCCGCCTCAAGGAATTACTTAGCTATCTTGTGGACTAACTACTTATTTAAAACTAATATCAAATTCAATACATCATCGACTACTACAACAACATAGAAGGATATATAAGCAATACTCTCCCCCCAGAGCAGATGAACGCAATGAAACTGGCCATAGATCAGGATAATGCTCTTAAACAAGCTGTGGTGGAGTACCCGTTATTAAAAGCCGAAAATAAAATTCATAAAAAAGATGGGAATAAATATGGTCCATGGATTATTAGCGTGACGTTAATCGCCGCTTTATGCGTATCCTACTATCATTGGGAGCGTCATACTAACCAAGAGTTGAAATGGACGCAGATAATGGAAACGGAATATGTTTTTCCGGCCGCTAACACTGCCAAAATTTCGCCTTTGGAGCAATTATCGACTACTCAAAAAGCAATAGACCTCTTCGATTTAAAAGATTTTTCATCTAGTGAAGAATTATTTAATAGCGTTAAAACAGAAAACGACACTACTCACTGGTATCTAGCTAACTTATATTTTATCAATCAAGAGTTTTACAAAAGTAGATTCCACCTCAACAAATTAAAAGCGTCTGAGAAAACGAATAAATTAAAATCACTAATTGATAAAATCATTAATTAAATACATTGTGCTATCTACTTCAATTTAATGTAGTTCTGTAATGATTAGAATATAGAAATGAGCACATAAACAGAGTTTTGTTTCTATAATAAGTAGCCTTCCGAGTGGCAACTTTCAAGTTATTTTCCACATCTGTTATCCATCTCAAGTTATTGATTTAACCTAGAGCTAATTAAGTCTACAAACTAAAGAGAATGCATAGCAATAAAAAAGAGCCTCACAAATGAATGTGAAGCTCCAGTAAATTATTTTAAACCTTAGATATTACTCTTTAGGTGATGTTTTAGTATACCTTCCAGCTGCGTTATGGAATTCTAAACGGTGTTTAAGTTTTTCAGCTTTCTCAATAAAATCTTCTCCATCATCTTCATCATGATCCCATCTGATATATTCTTTACCAATTTCAATAACTTTGTCCGGCATATCAGTATAATAATAAATCTGAGCTAGATTATACATTGCTGCGGCTTTAAGACGCTTAGGATGCTTATCATCTTTTTTATACTTCTCTTTTACAGTAATAAAGTACTCTACGATAGGAGCTAATGCCGCATTGATCTCAGCAGGATCAGAATTATACTTCTTCTTCTTCTCTAATATTGCTCTTGTTGCTTGTAAAGCATTTTCAAACATTTCAAACTCTGGGTGCTTATCAGAATCTAATCTTTTGAATTTAGCATATTCTCTATTCTTATTAAATCCATAAACAGAATTAAGAGCATAGCTTGCTAATCCCGCTAAGCTTTCATAATACTTATCAAAATGCTTATTGTATTCTGTTTCGGCATTTAGAGAATAAGTAGAGGTAGCTTTAGATCTCTTTGTAAATTCCTCTGTACCATATGTATAACCTTTAGAAAGATTTTTGTAAGCTACTTTATCTTTATCAGACATACCTGGCTCCGGCTTTTCTTCTATTGAAACATCAGTTAAAAATGGATTTGCCTTTTTCACTTTCTCTTTTTTCTTCTTCTTTTTCTTCTTTTTCTTGGCACTCAACGTCGTGCCACCGTATGAAGTCAGCATAAAGTCGAGCGCATCATTCGATTCAACGACCGCTTGCGTAATTTTTGTCGTCCATTGCTTGTTGCCCAGCTTCACCTGCATATTGTGGGATGAGCCAGCGTTAGCCAAAATAGCCTCACCAACAGCCTCAAGATTATTAAGCTGCAAAGCGAACGACTCACTCACAGTAGACCCGCCAACGCGACCAGCAACTTGCACCACCACATCGTCATGCTCTGGGCGG
>CALLPN010000020.1 GCA_938015435.1 uncultured Saprospiraceae bacterium | reverse complement strand
AACGAAAAACATCGGCACCTGGAGATACCCCAGAGCGATGAGGTTGTCAACGTCCGGGTCTCCAACGGCGTGGCAAAGCTGCGCCCTGGCCGCTTCCAAAAGCACGGGGCTTATGTCGCTGGCGGCCAGGACCCCAGACAGCCCCTCGACCCGCACGCCGCCCCCGCCGCCCTTGTTGGCCGTGAGCGTCAATCGCCCTCCCGAAGCATCCTCCTCTCCCTCCCACGTGGTCTTCGCTGCCTTCTTCTTTTTCTTTTTCTTCTTCTTCTTTGGCGCTTCGTACTTCATTTCAGGACCATATACAGACATCATAGATCTACCTGTGTTAGTAGACTCCACCTTATAGTAAGTAGTTCTGCTCGTAACTTTACCAGCTTTGTTCTTCTTTACTTCAGTACGGTCTTCTACTTTAGATTTACCCTGCATAAAAGATTTTACATCCACTACAGCTTTTACATTCGCAGCTTCATCATCTCTTGTCCAGCCGTTTATAGTAATGGCATCATTGATAGATTCAAGGTCCGCTTCATTAACTCCTTTAACATCTACAGTAAAGGTTCTTTGATCTACTGGTACATAGTGCTCTGGCATTTCCGCAAACTCTACATAAAAGCTATGATTGTCGATATCCACTTTTTGGGCAACGGCCATACTACCGTATAAACCAAAAAGCATTAATAATAAATAATTTTTAAGTCTCATTCCAAGTGTTTTTTAGTTGGTTAAAGTTCAAAAATAATAATCTCTTGGGATCTATAAGCATTTCAGAACTATTTCCTTGATTACGAATCGATTAATACAGATTAGACCACTTAATGCCACATAAAATACAACACTAAATAGGGGCACAAACTAAAGTTGGGGAGTTTTATACGCTTAAAAAATCACTAACCCAATCAGCTAGTCCTTTAAAATAGTTAACCCTAGACATTAAAAAAAGCAGATTCTGGCGATGATTGGCATTGTTGGATATTCCATTCAGAAATTGAAAATTTATTCCGTTACAGATTTTTATAATATTTAATTGATTTGATTCAAATAGAAAGTCTTTATTATAAAAGTCAACGATATTGCCGGAACCTACTACAACTTTAAGAAGTCAACTGTATGAGCTAAAAGACTATCAAACAATAGCTCGAGATAACAAGAATGATAAATTGAAACTCAATCATTGAAGTGAGTTTTGCCTCCGTAGAATTAGATTTCCAATTTTTAGGAATATGCAGCAAAGCCTGGCAAGCAGCCACTACCGCAAGTTGTTTTTTTTTGTTGTATATAAAGTTGGGATTTTGTGAGTGAGCGAATGATAGAATTCGCTTTGAATGAAAAAGAAGACCCGCGGTCTAGAGTGGCTTGCTTAGCAAACGCTCGTTGACCTAGTATAATGTGGCTTGCGCAGCAAACACATGGGCTAGTTAGTGATATATCATGCTTAAATATAGTTTGCTCCCCAACAATGGGATGTGATCCATTAAATAATCTAAACTGTATAACAGAATGCGACCCTAATTTGCCCATTACAAACAAAAAGAGCCTCACAAATGAATGTGAAGCTCTCTTTTATATTATGCAAAGCGATAAATCGCTTTTAATATTAGTTCTGTGAACAAATTATCCGCCAAGTGCAGCTGCACCACCAACTATCTCTGCTAGTTCCTTAGTAATGGCCTCTTGTCTCGCTTTGTTATAGCTTATCTTGAGTTCCTTCATAAGGTCTTCTGCGTTTTCTGTCGCATTATCCATTGCTGTCATACGTGCACCATGCTCAGAAGCGTGAGTATCGTATACATACTTTTGGAAAGTCGTCTGTAGTATACTTGGAATCAGGTGATTAAGCAATTCCTCTTTACCTGGCTCGAATATATAATCTGCTTTAAAATCTTTGCCTTTAGCATCGTCCTCTGACTTAGTGCCTTCCATTTTTTCTACTGGTAGGTATTGTACACATTGAGCAAACTGAAGTGCTGCATTTTTGAATTTACTATATGATACATCTATGCGATCGTAGTTACCTGAAGCAAATTCATCCATAAGCATCTGTGATACTTTAGCTAGATTCTTATAGTCTAGATCTGCGAATAGGTTGATATGCTCATCGATAATAGTACAGTCACTATACTCTTTACGGAAAAAGTCATAAGATTTCTTACCGATACAGATAATAGTAAGATTGCCATTAGCTCTTACAGCAGCATAGTCAGTATCGATTTTCGCTACAGCAGCTTTGATGATATTATTATTGAACGCACCTGCAAGACCTTTGCTAGAAGTAACTACAACGATAGCTACTTTTTGCATATCCCTTTCTGCTGCTAGTGGAGAATTAATCCCTCCTTCTAAGTTAGACAGAATATTGATTAACATCTTATTCAATCTATCAGCGTAAGGTCTCATCTGAGTGATCGCGTCTTGCGCTCTCTTCAGCTTTGCGGCAGAAACCATTTTCATGGCTTTAGTAATCTGCTGAGTACTCTTCACAGATACTATCCTTTCTCTTACTATTTTTAATGCTCCAGACATGGATAATTATTAATTATTAATTATCAATTATTAATTGATCAGTTTACGCTTTGTATCTACTTGCTATTTGAGCAGCAGTACTCTTGATGGCAGCAACCGCTTCATCAGTCAACTTTCCTTTTCTCAATGACTCTAAAGCATCACCTTGTGTTTGCTCCATAGTAGTTAAGAAAGTCTCTTGGAATTCTTGAACCTTGTTAACTGGCACATCACTCATCAATCCATTAGTACCTAGGTAGATAATAGCAATTTGCTTCTCTACTGATACTGGAGAGTATTGTGGTTGCTTAAGCATCTCCACGTTTCTTTTACCTTTCTCTAGTACTGCCATAGTGGCTGCATCTAGATCAGATCCAAACTTAGCGAATGCTTCAAGATCACGATACTGAGCTTGATCAAGCTTCAATGTACCGGCTACTTTTTTCATTGCCTTAATCTGAGCTGATCCACCTACACGAGATACTGAGATACCTACGTTAATCGCTGGTCTGATACCTGCGTTAAATAAGTTAGACTCTAAAAATATCTGACCATCTGTAATAGAGATCACGTTAGTAGGGATATATGCTGATACATCACCAGCTTGAGTTTCGATAATTGGGAGTGCAGTTAATGATCCACCACCTTTTACGATTCCTGCATCTTTTAATGACTTAGGCAGATCGTTCATATCTTGAGCGATACTATCTACATCAATCACTTTCGCTGCTCTCTCGAGAAGTCTTGAGTGAAGGTAGAATACATCACCTGGATAAGCCTCACGTCCTGGAGGTCTTCTTAGTAGAAGAGATACTTCACGGTACGCAACCGCTTGCTTTGATAAATCATCATAAATGATAAGAGCTGGTCTACCAGTATCTCTGAAGTACTCACCGATCGCAGCACCTGCGAATGGCGCGTAAAACTGAAGTGGTGTAGGATCCGCTGCTGATGCAGATACGATAGTCGTATATGCCATAGCGCCTGCATCATCTAATGCTTTATATACTTGTGCTACAGTAGAAGCTTTCTGTCCTGATGCTACATATATGCAGTATACAGGCTCGCCTCTATCATAAAATTCTTTTTGGTTGATGATCGTATCGATCGCAATTGCAGTTTTACCTGTTTGACGATCACCAATAATCAGCTCTCTTTGACCTCTACCAATAGGAATCATCGAATCGATCGCTTTGATACCTGTTTGTAATGGCTCTGTTACTGGTTGTCTGTAGATAACACCTGGCGCTTTACGCTCGATAGGCATCTCATACGTTGTACCTTGTATCGGTCCTTTACCATCGATTGGGAATCCTAGAGTATTTACAACTCTACCTGACATACCCTCTCCAACTTGAATAGATGCGATACGATTAGTTCTACGAACGTTAGATCCTTCACTAATACCGGCAGCGTCACCTAGAAGTACAACTCCTACGTTATCTTCCTCAAGGTTAAGTACGATAGCTTGTGTTCCTGTTTCAAATTCTACAAGTTCACCCGCTTGTGCTTTTAGTAGACCGTATACTCTGGCGATACCATCACCTACCTGTAATACAGTACCCACTTCTTCGAGTTCCGCTTCTGTTTTGAATCCAGAAAGCTGCTGCTTTAATATTGCTGAAATTTCGTCTGGCTTAACGTCAACCATAATTTGTTTATTTATAAATTTCTAAAATATTGATCTACTACATTGCACTCTCGTGCAAGTTACCTTTAAACTGCTTCTTCATCTGAGAAAGCTTATAGGCAACACTATCATTATATAACTTATCGCCTATCTCAATAATAAATCCTCCTAATATAGAGGGATCTACAACTGTTTCTATCTCTACTTGCTGAGATGTCTCATTACTTGAGAGTAACTTCGCTTTGATAGAAGCAAGATTGGCTTCGCTGATTGGAGTCGCAGTTGTAAGTGTTACATCTGAGATACCTTTCATCAATTTATATTGAGCTTCGAATTCATTATTGATAGCTGGAATATACTCCTCTCTACCTTTATTCATAATGATATTCAAAAAGCCTAATGTTGTTTCGGAAAGCTTACCCTCAAATAAGACATTGAAGATTTCTTTTTTCTTAAGCTCATTAACAATAGGGCTCTTGAGTAACATGACTAAGTCTCTGCTCTCTAGTGCCTTATCTAGCACAGTCATATCAGTCTTTACTTCCTCGAGTTTATTATTTTCTCGAGCAAAATCGATGAGTGACTTAGCGTATCTAGATGCTATTCTACTTACTGACATGCGCCGTTATTAATTAAGGTTAAACTTATCTACTAGTGTATTCACTAGTCCTTCTTGTTCTGCATCACCTTTAAGATTCTTCTTAATTAATGATTCAGCAATTTCGATAGCCATAACACCTGCCTGATTCTTGATATCAGTTACAGCTGCTTTTCTTTGGTTATCAATTTCTATTTTAGCGTTAGCTACGATCTTATTCGCTTCATCCTTAGCTTTATCTTTAGCTTCACTGATGATGCTGTTTTTCATTTCCTTAGCCTCTTGTAATATCTTAGCTCTTTCTTCATTAGCTTGAGATTGCATTTTAGCGTTCTCAGCCTTCATATTAGCCATCTCTTCTCTAGCTTTCTTAGACTCGTCTAAAGCATCTTGAATATCATTTTCTCTCTTCTTCAGAGCATCTTTGATAGGTCCAAAGGCCATCTTTCCCATCAGAAACCAAAATATAAGGAAGATTAATACTGTCCAGAAAAACAAACCGAAATCCGGCTTAATTGGGCTAAAATCTAGTAATACAAATAACATAGTGTACTATTATTCTTATTAATAAAATGAGGTCAATGCCTCAAAAAATTCTTGTTGAAACAATCAAAATGATCCGACGCTGCAGCCAATCGCTAAACAGCGTCAGATCTAAATTTTTACAATCTCTTTGTTAGCGTATTAAGCTACAAGGAATGCAAGTAGTATAGCGATTAATGCTGCACCCTCTATGAATGCCGCCATTAAGATCATATTTGATCTGATATCACCTACTGCTTCTGGTTGTCTAGCGATTGATTCCATAGCTTTTGCTCCGATCCAGCCTATTCCTAGTCCAGCTCCGATTACTGCTAATCCCATACCTATCGCAACGATTGATCCTCCCATGATAATGTAGTTATTAATGATTGTGTTAAATAAAATTATTACTCTTTAACCATCAAATGATGATTTATTTTTTATCTCTTCTTTAAGCCTCCATCAAGATTAATCGTTATCGTTCTTGATCGTAATCTTTTATCGATACCTGATGGATAATCACCATCAAGTACGATATTTCTATAAGCCTCATCAAGATTAATCGTTATCGTTCTTGATCGTAATCTTTTATCGATACCTGATGGATAATCACCATCAAGAACGATATTCCTATAAGCCTCTATCAAGATTAATCGTTATCGTTCTTGATCGTAATCTTTTATCGATACCTGATGGATAATCACCATCAAGAACGATATTCCTATAAGCCTCTATCAAGATTAATCGTTATCGTTCTTGATCATAAAATTTTATCGATACCTGATGGATAATCTCCATCAAGAACGATATTAATGATGTGCTTCTTCTGTGGCTGCACCGATATATGACGCTGTCAATATCGTAAATACAAATGCTTGTACTAATGCTACAATTAACTCAATAGCCATCATAAACATAGTTAACAATGTAGATCCTACTGCAGCTCCACTTGCTCCTACTATACTTTCACCTGATTTACCGAATATGAATATGAATCCTATGAATACTACCATTACGATGTGACCCGCCGTGATGTTCGCAAAAAGTCTTAACATCAGTGTCAGAGGCTTAATAAACAAACCCATTAGTTCCACAGGTATAATTATCAGTTTTACTATAAATGGTACACCTGGCGCTACTAATAAGTGCTTCCAGTAATGTGCATTACCGCTAAAGTTAGTAATCAAGAATGTAAGTAAGGCTAATACCATAGTTACAGCAAGATTACCAGTAACGTTAGATCCCCCAAAGAAAGGTATCTGTCCGTATAGGTTAAGACCTAATATAAAGAAGAATACACTTAGTAAGAAAGTAAAGTACTTTTCCCATTTAGGTCCAAGGAATGGTATTGCTACTTCGTCTCTAATAAACACAACGAAAGTCTCTAACATACCTTGAAGACCCTTAGGCGCTTCACCGTCTTGTTTCTTATATGCCTTTGCAGCTCTTCTGAATATCCAAAACAAGAATAGACATACTAGCAACATTGAAGTCACATTCTTAGTCAATGAAAAATCTTTGTATGAAGACATTCCTCCACCAAACAAACCACCATCAAATGTACTTTTCTGCTCTAATTTATGCATTGCATCACCTGTACAAACGTACACTACATCCTTTTCCTTACCGTCAACCATTTCTTCAGCATGCTTGAATCCTGATACTTTAAACTCTCCCATTGGAAATGATGAATCAGCTATTCTTTTAACGATACCTCCATGAAGAACATATCTGTTATGTCCTAGATGACCGTCACCGTGACCTAAAAGATCCGGGTGAAACTTAGAAGACATACCTAATTCCCAGCCATCATCCGACTTAAGCATGATAGGTAGTGGAATCTGTAATGGTCCGATACTATATACGTTAGCATCACTAATGTGGTGCATCGCTGTCTCAGCTACATCAAATTCTCCGTGATGTCCACACCCTCCATGGTCTCCATGACCTGTAGCATGTCCCTTAGCTCCATGTGCATTGCCTGAATGATCATGACCAGAGTGATCATGTCCTGAATGGTCGTGAGAAGAATGGTCGTGGCCTGAGTGATCATGACCATCATGGTTATGTTGCGCTGACATAGTAAATGCCACACAAATCATAAATGAAAAAATAGCTGCTAATCGTATCATATATAAAATATACTTCTGTACGTCTCAAAATTCGGTGCAAAAGTATGATTAAAATCCTGTAAACAATACATTCTCAGAGTTTTATTTTACCATCTGAACTGTATTTCAATAGGATTCATCGATAGATCTTACAAAGTGTCTAAGAATAGCATAATTCGAGCACTAAAGCGTCGATTTTAGAAGATGATCCTCCTTACGAATGTATATCCAATTATAGCATTCAATAATCACAAAAATTACATATATAATTTCTAGAATCCATCTATACTCCTAATGTGATAGGCAGATAAAGGACATAAAGTACCATATTGTTGAATACAAATATTATTTTTGGAGAAGCGGGTTGAATAATCAACTATAATTTCTTACTTAACTTAAAATATTATTAAAATGGGAGCCATATTGGGACTTATACTGGGCGGACTAGGTGGATATTGGGTAGCTACTGATGCTAAAAAAAGAGGAATGAATCCTGTAGGTTGGGGTCTATTTACATTTTTCGTATTAATTATCGGACTACCGGTTTATCTAATTTCAAGAAAACCTCTTTTGGAAGAATAGTATAAATAATCTATTTCCAAAATTAGACAATTCGATTAACAACCATTCTGTTGTCCCAAAGGGTTAACTTGGAATGATATATATTGAATTACATTTTTGTATTTGTTTACACTAATGTGTTTTATAATTACAATGCCATTACTCCAAAATTAATGCTTAAGAACAACCGAAAATTAAGTAGCCAGCTCCGTCCTAATAAAGAAAGGGCGAATTTGATTATAACAATATTCAAGATCATGTTGGTCTTGAATATTGTTGCTGGTATCAATAGCATCATGCTATATCTCAATTACAGTGGAGCTTCGCACAGTGAATTTCGGAACATTCAGTCTAGTCCGCATCTTATTTTGATGATGTTATTTGGCATCTTCACTATAATAATGTTCATAGTTGCAATCATTAATTTTCTGAATTGGTTTAGACGGGCATATTATAATTTACATCTTTTTTCAGCTAAAAAATTATCATTTGACGAAGACATGGCAGTCTGGAGTTTTATGATTCCAATATTAAATCTCGTCAGACCATTCACAATAGCTACCGAAATCTACGATGGCAATCACGCTAAAGCATGTGAGTTATTAGATGAGAAACTACCTAAAAATGACTCTATAATTTCAATATGGTGGATGCTATTCGTCATTCTGGGTATTTTTATATCGATATTGAGTAATCTTGGCGGCGAGGATAATATTCAAGAGCTTGTCCAAAGTATGCTCTTTCTCGGAATTGCAGAATTATTAGGAGTACCTCGATTAATTGCTGCCATATATATGGTCAAAGAAGTTTCTAAAGTAGAATCAATAGTATATAAGAAAAGATTAGGCTTAGACGAACAAGAGGTTTTAATTGAATCCATCTCCGAAGAAGAATAATGTAGAAATATCTTCTTCGCTTGTCGAATTTAACAAGCTTAACTTCCATGTAATTGATAGTCTTGTTCACGACTTAAAAAATATTTTTCCTTTTTACATATCTGACAATTCCACAAAGCCTTATCCGCTATTGATAGTATCCTATACGTTTTACTCAGGTTCTCTGATTCTCTATAATATTGATTCTCATTTTATTTTAAAAACAATTTTGCTTTACCACAACCTGTTTCAGCATCATAATAACCATTAGTAACATATTGAATCAATTGGAAAGATAGTAGATGGTTAGCCGCTACTACAACTACCTAAGTTACTCATCAAAAATATAATTTTTAAAAAATATTCGAAAGCAGGCAACGCATATCTAAAACCTTCAGTCTTATAGGCGAATCTGGTTCAATCAAACATCATTATCAATTACTAAAAAAGAAAATATCATGATCAAGAAGATGCAAATAGCTATTACCCTGCTACTAACATTAGCAATAATAGGCTGCCAAAAAGATTCAGAAGAGTTTGTTCCGAACGAAGTTCAATCAGAATTTGTAACTGCCAATCTATTTGGTGTTGTATTGGACGAAAATAATGATCCTATAGAAGGGGCTTCAATAACTTACAGAGGAGAACAAGCCGTTTCTGATAGTTATGGAGTCTATACTCTAAATAGCGTAAATGTAGATTCCAAACACAACGTTCTTAACATCAGTAAAGATGGATACCATTTACATAGTAGAACATTTAGGTCTAAGCAGCAAACTACTCTACAGATCAGATCCAAGTTAATTGAATTAGAATTTGACAAGTCCTTTGATAGCAATCAAGGAGGCAGCATATCTATAGAAGGAATCACAATAGACTTTAAATCCAACTCAATTGTACTTGAAGATACTGAAACTGAGTACCTAGGTCAAGTATTAGTTGCCACACGATATGCAGACAAAAGTATAGCAGATTTCCATCAGATACTTCCAGGTGATCTTTCTTCTATCAATAAAAATGATGAAATACAATCCCAAGAATTATATGGTGCAGTAAGTGTAGTATTGCAATCTTCAGACGGCCAAAAACTTCAAATTAAAAATGGAACAACAGCTACACTAAAAATGAATCTGCCTAGTGGAGAATTAGCGAACAACATAAGTGCTGGATCTTTTGATCATGATCTTGGACTATGGAAAGAAGAATCAACAGCGGCTATTATAGAAGGAAAATTAGTCGCTGAAGTACCACACTTTACTTGGTGGAATATTTACAAAAGCATTCCACATATAATCTTAGATGGTCGACTTACGGATCAAAATGGTTCTCCTATATCTAATAAATACATAACTGTAAGGGGTGATGATGGGTTTATATCATGCTATGGATCAGTAGAGGCAGATGGAACATTTAGCGGCCTGATACCAAAGGATCAAAATCTAATAATCAAATTTCATGACTACGATGGAGGTTGCGTATCCAACTCACAACCTTTATATGAAAGTGCAATAGGACCATTTTCTCAAGACACTGATTTAGGTGATCTTATTATTCAATTAGACAATACCACTCAATGCTCAGTAAATGGTCTAGCAGTGGATTGCGACAATAATCCGATAAACGATGGATTTATTCGATTAGGAAACAGTTTTTACCAACTAACAGATGGCACCTTCGATGCTTCTATAATAGTATGTGATAATGATCCAATTAGATTCATCGCAACTGATAGAGCAAGTCAATTATCATCAGTTGCAGTAATGGTAGATGCACCTGGAACAACCAATCTAAATGTCGTTTCAGTATGTGCAGAGCAAGCCGATTTTTTCACAATTAATTGTGACGCTTTAAATATGTCAATTATTATGAATGAAAATATTGGAATGTATAATAATGAACATAATGGTGAATCCTTAATTGGATTTGGGGCAAACACTACGCAAAACGACTCTATATATAGCTTCTTTAGAACTTTCTTTGTGCCTCTAACTAGTACGTTCAATGTAGGTCAATATGTAATAAATGATTCAAATTCAGGAGAAGGTGGATACAGCATATATGATGCTGATAACACGAACTCCTCTAGACAATTTCTATTAGAAACAGGTACAGTTGACATAACTTCAGGTGGTGGCGTTGGTAGTGTTATCAAAGGCACATACACTTACGAAGGCAAGGATACAGATACGGATGAATATTATAGTTTCTACGGATCATTCCAGATACTCTATTAGTGAAAGAAATAGATCTCATACAAGGTTGCCAACGCAACGATAGGTTAAGCCAAAAAATGCTTTATGACAATTACAGCAGACAGATGTATAGCATCTGTCTGCGCTATTGTCACGATAAAGCTAGTGCTGCTGATGCATTGCAAGAAGGGTTTATAAAAGTATATCGATACATAAATACTTTTAAAAACACCGGCAATCTTTACAGCTGGATAAAAGTAATAATCGTTAGATCTTGTCTCGATCAAATCAAAAAAGAAAAAGCAAATTTTTCGCTAGATATAGATCATCTAAGTATTGCTGAGCACAACTATGAATTGGATTTAAATTTTGACGATTATACTTACAAGAAGATATTGAAAATCTTAGATACTATTCCTCCTGGATATAAATTAGTTTTTTCTATGCACGTACTAGATGAGATGAGTCATACAGAAATAGCGTCGATACTAGGCATTACAGAATCAACTTCTAGAACGCAACTTTACAAAGCCAGAAAGCTTATTAAAAAGAATATGTTGAATTATTCTATTGTCCATACTAATGTAGTATACGATTAGTAAAACGAGATAGTTATGAAAAAAAATACTACTGAATCCAAGCTAACCAAAGCAGCCAATCAACAGATGGCAGAACCACCTGCATTTGTTTGGGAAAATATAGAAGAAGAACTTCATCCTCAAGACTCGAAAAGAAAATTTGCTTTTTGGTGGTTTGGATCTGCGTTAATGGCAATTATATTCATTGTACTCTTTGTAAATATTGATCAAGATAAAAATCGAACTACAACTGATATAGCTACATCGAATACTACAGTTCACCAAAAAAATACTATTCAAAACAATCAGACTACACTCCTATCATCAAATAAACGTACAACAAAAGATTTAGACCTTAATGATAAACTTACAAGTGATGATGTTACTTCTGATGATATTACAATTGAAAAATCTATTGGTAGCACCCAATCCAACCGTAATAATAATTCGATTGAAAAAATCAACAAGGGTAATGCACTTATAGCAACATTAACAACAGAATATCCTGATTACCTTAATAGTACAACTAGTAACAATACAAATAGCAGCAGAAACGAAAAGAGATTAATAGCTGTTCATGCCAATAACTCAGTTATATCAAAATCAAATAAAGAAGATAGGTCAAATATAAGTACACATGCTATAACTTCTCTAAGCACAAATTTTCTGATTTATGATAGAGCAGATATTTCATATAACGAATGCCCCAAATTTAATAAAAAGTTAGAATTTAAACCCTTTGTGGAATTCGGTGTCCTAGGTGGGGTTCATAATATTGGTCTTTCTCAAAATAACAATATCCATCTTTACAATCTAAGAAAAAATAGTGAATCTTCCTGGTACTCTACAGGTCTCTATACTAACATTGGGCTAAACATATCCAAAAATTGGCACGCAAGTATAGGCGCTGAATGGACTATGTCTAAAGATCGATTTGAAAGTAAAATAGAAGGAATCACAAAAATGATAGTCACGTTTGATCCTGCTAATGGAACTGCTATTGACACTAGTTTTATATCCGGAGCGCTATACAATAAAGGAGATATTACCTTCCACTTTATAGACATTCCAATGAGCTTAGGTTATACTATCTCGAAGGACAAATGGAAATATGGCATTGAGCTCACAGGATTACTAAATATTAAAACCTTTTCTGAAGGGAAAATCTATAATGATAGTGAAGGAATCACATCTATCGAAAGCGAAGACAATATTTACAAAAGCTCTATAGGTTTAGGATTAAAATCGTCTATAGTTATAGCTCGAGAACTCAATGACGACTTCACGTTACAAGTAAAACCGACATTCAAAACATACTTGAATACTATCAACAATGAAAATTATTCTTTGCCTACGAAATATAAATTGTTTTCTATTTCCATCGGACTAAAGAAATATTTTTAGAAATTTTCCTCCATTAAAATGTAAGCGCTAAAGTCACATACCCACTTCTCGGATCACTAGGAATAATACCCGGACCAGGATAACCTGTAGCTCTTCTGGTATAGTATGATTCGTCGAGAAGATTGTTGATTCCTGTCTCGATCTTCCACATTTTCCATCGGTACGAAGCCGATAGATCCATTACCTTATAAGATGGTACAGGACCGATAATACCATTGCGGCTATCACCAATAGGAGCTGATTCTGAATTTTCAACGTCAGTATATTGCTCAGAAAGGTGGCTATACTGCAGACTGAATAAAAGGTTACGATACCCACCACGGATTCCAGTTTTTACATTAATAGCAGGAATAAACTCTACTTGTTTGCCTTCTACATTAGGCACATCACTTTCAAGGTATTCTGAACCTGTAATAGCTCCATTGACAAATACATTAAGCCTATAACGATCAGAATCTTTATTTATCAACGACATCAAATTATAATCAGCAAATGCCTCTACTCCAAAGATTAATGCCTTACCTATATTTTTCCTTACTCTATTCGCCCTATCATCGAATACAATACCAATACGATCATTGTAAAGTATTGTGAAAGCACCTATATCATAAGACAGTGATTTATTTAATCTTCCTCGCAAACCGATATCAAGAGTAAATCCGCTTTCATCTTTGATATCTGGATCTACCTGGAATGAGGGACTCGCTACCCGAATATCACTAAACGTAACTGACCTATAGTTCTGTGATATATTACCATAGAGTTGAGATGAAGTATTAATCTGATAGCTAAGCCCTAGTCCGAAAAGTAGAAACCTTCTATTTAGATTTCTATTATCTGCCAATACATTATTAGCAATGGCATTACCCGCATTATTGAATATCACTGAATTATAATTCCCTTCGCTCTCTGTGCGTATATATTCCCATCTTACTCCAGGGGTCACTTCTAGTTTATCGGTAAGCCTCCAGATTTGTTCTGCGAATAATGATACATTCTGATTAGGAAATGTGAAGCTTGATTGATTCGCATAATCAGGAAAATCTGTGTCGAATATTTCAAAATTTGCATCCACTCCCCTACTTCCTGGGCCTTGATCACTTGTATTATTTGAGATGTAAACTTTATTACCTATTAAGGTTGTGACTGATACATCAAATAAATTTTGAGTGCGTATCAATTTTGATTCTATTGCAAGGTTTCTAAAGGTACCATTAATAATATCTCGTGGTAATATATATTCATTATCTACATCTTGTTCATCGAGTGCGGTAATCGGATTTTGATTGAGCACAGAAGGATCACCTCGGAAACCTACCGATTTTCGTCCTGCATCCAAATATGAAATTTGCATAGAAGCTTTGGTGTCGCTTGAAAAAGAATGGTCTAATCGCGCGGCATAAAGATTCCAATCTACATCAAACCAATTTCGAGATCTATTAGAAAAATCAGGATTCGAAGCGAACTGTGTATCTGTCAATCCTCCCGCCTGCTGAGCAAGATAATCTAACTTCGTATAGTCCAGTTTGATACTTGTCTTATCATTAAATTTATATTGAAGTGTAGCGTAACCATTTCTAGAAGCGTAATCACTATTGTCGCGATACCCATTTCCTTGCTTGTATTGAAAGTATGCATAGTAAGACAACTTTCCTTTAGTACCGCTTAGAGATAAAAAATTATTAATCAAGCCAAATGAACCTACTGAGTTTCTCAAATTTACTTCGAGTGGCTTCTTACTAGGTGTATTCATTACAAAATTTACCAATCCTCCAAATTGAGTTCCATACTGAAGTGCAGCTGCTCCGCGTATAACTTGAATCTCCTTGAGTGCTTCTGCTGGCGGCGTATAATAACTCTCAGGATAACCCAATACATCTGCTGATATATCGTATCCATTTTGCCTAGTATTAAAGTTAGACGTACGATTAGGGTCCAACCCCCTACCTCCAATATTAAGCTGGAGGCCGGCATCGTTGCTATCGTAGATATTCAGTCCTACTACTTGTGCATATATTTGTCTTGCATTGTTTGCCGCCAAATTGGTAGCGGATTGACCTATGAGGATTACTTCGTTTTTCTTTCCAGAATTGATAGTTGTACCTTCGACAGACTGAAGTCTTTTCATTGCGAATAATTCTTCTCTTCTTGCACTGATCTGAACTTCCGAGAGTTGAGAACTCAGCGGTTGCATAACGATTGTTATTTCATTAGGTACAGATATTTCTTTTATTACTGTGGCATATTCAAAAGAAATGATCGTAAGTGTATAATCTCCTGGAGATAGTTCTAATAATTTGAACTCGCCATTAGCATCAACAGGCACGAGGCTGCTTTTTTCTGCTACAAATATTTCAGCATCTATTATTGGAAGACCCTCTTCATTGACTATTCGTCCACTTAATTGTGCAGAGACAATTAAAGGAATAAATATAAGCAATATGGCAAGCCAGTTTTTGATCCTCTATTTATTTAAAAATTATTAATAGTCCAACACCCAATCCTTATGACCCCAAGTATCATTCTCTTTTGCTAAATCTACTTTAGGATTGATAAATGGTTTACTCAATGCTCCGTTGAGAGTTACATAACTTTCAACAAATATTTCAACGTTTTGATGTCCTTGATTTGTAAAATGATCGTGAAGATAATGCGCATACTCGACAATCATGTCAGGTTGTGTAGACATTTGTTTTTCTTGGAATGAAGTTAGAAAATCACGATTATCTACATAGAACCTTTTACCCGTTTCAGCATCTACTATTTTGAAGGTTGCTGTTCCTGCCTTTTCCATCAACATCACTCTCCAACTAAATCTATACCCTTCTTCTGTCCAGTACAAATTATCTGGATAACATAGATGTCTAAAAGGTATGAGTAGTTGTAGTATTAAAAAAACACCGACGATATAGATACTCCAATTTCCGTACCCTTTGTTAGTCGTAGTAATACTCAAACCATTATCAAACAATAGTCTTGTTTTTCCAATCACTTTAGCAATCGAATCGAGAATACGCTCATGTACTTTAGCATCAAAAAATATCAAAGTGCATACGATCATGATATATGGAAACATACCTATCGGAAACAATGCTCTTGTTAATAAATGAAATATTACTACTATTAAAAACGCTACATTTCTAGTGGGCTTCCACAGTAGTAAAAAAGGAATTGCAAGATCATATATCATCCCGCTCCAACTGAATGCATACGCCACCCAAGATTGCTCCAGTAGTCCTCCGATGAGTGGAAGATCATAAGAGCCCGGCAACCATATCTTAAGTGGTAAAGCATTGACTAGCCAATCATAATTGACCTTAGCTAATCCCGCATAGAAGTATACTATCCCTAACATTAGCTTGATCACATCAACCGTCCATTTTGGGACGTATTGTACTCTGAGATCTTCGTCTTTGTGCGCATCTACAGAATAGTACCTGTGCATAGGTAACCATATCATCAAAAACGCCATCACTGATATAAAGTAATAGTGATTTAGATAAGTGGTTTTATCCATGAACTCGATATAAGTAAAGGTCAAAAAGAACGTTACGATACTCAATCGATACTTATAACCGAATGAGATTCCAATAGTTGACAATCCACAGATTGCAAATATTAAATACGTCCACTGACCCATCGGTTGCACCCAAGAAAATCCTATATAGCTAAAGAAAAAATCAGGTGCGATATACAATTTGTCTATCCATCCTAAGGCTACAAATCTGAGCAAACTAATCAACATCAATAGACCAAATAAAATACGAAAGGCCGCAAGTGATGCAGCCTTTGTAGTTTTATTTAAGTATGTATTGATCGTCATAAAATTATAATCTAATCTCCATCAGCGTCGACATAATCAACTGATATATTAAGCGCTGACAACATATCTGCTTTCATGAATACCGTAATAACTTGTAATGCATCATAGGTAGCCAGCATTTTACTATTGTCCTCTACTACTTGCATATTTAGATCGTTACCCAGATCCGCTGATACCGTTTCTACATTATTCATAGCCGTCGTAATAGCGCCACTTATATCCGCTCCATTAGTTAATACTTGGATATAATCCAAGTATGCTGCTAAAGATGGACCACTTCCTGTATACTTAGACTCACCTTCAAAAAACTGTCGGAAAGCAGTAAACGAATTAATATATAAATATTTATTTATGGGTTCATCTGAGTAGAACGCTTCTACATTATTAGCAAGGGGTGATCCAGAGAACACTCCTGAAGGAATTGCAATTTTTCCTGCTCTGAGAAAACGCTCGTAATAAAATAAATAATCATTGACCATTCTATTTACTGAGCTGCTTGCTGAAGACCCATCGTCCGCGATAAATGTCTCTCTATACCCTGTAGTCCAATCTGTATACACGTCTCTAGTCAGAGTTAACATTCTCGTCGTTAGGTCCGTCAAATAATTTTTGTGATTAGAACTGTTGATATATTGATCTAATATTTCATTGTCTGTACCAGCTATTCCATGTATCAAATAGTCCAGAGCTGGAAAACCCTGTGCAGCGATATTTGATGGCAATTCCAAATTATATGATCCAGTATTTACATTATCAGTAATCAGTAATACATTAGTCGGATAGATATTCGTCTGATTTCTGAGAGAGAGTTCTTCCGCCTTACCTATCTCAAACATACTCACCTCTTGCCAAGCACTGTAAGCATAACTGTAAGCGACTCTAATTTCAGTGAGATTATCTACTGTAGGATTACCCACAAAAATTTGTGATTTTTCTTCTAGACTAATGATCTTATTTAGATATGATTCATAGCCAGGAATAATAAATCCATCTGCCCAATGCTCTAGCATACTTGATCTATCAAATAAATCATTGGGCTTAGAGTCGGACATATCACCATCACACCCCATCCACAATGTCGAAGCAATGGTAAATAAAATTAGAATTAATAATTTTTTCATCTATCGATCAAATATATTACTCTGCTGCCTGCGCTACAGTGAAATCAAATTTAGTGGCTATATCGGCGCTAAGCTGATCAAGAGTTGCTGGAGTTATATCCCAAAATCCATTCACACCGTCGCCCATCAAAGTCGAAATGAAACCATCTACTTTATCTCTCGAAAATAGTGCATCAGTACTATTCGCTGCTCTTGCAAATCTTAAACTATAAATAAATCCATATCCTTCTGACAGTCCGTGGAATGCTCCACCTTTATTACTTTCCAATTGGAGTTTAGACTGCTGCAGATAATATACAGCTCGTACACCGATTACATCAGATAATAAAGCTTTTAGAATATTCGCTTGTTCATCTCTAAGATCATAATCTTTAGCTACTATTGCAGCTCTTCCTAGCTTGAATGCACTATATATATCTTCTGCAATAGTAGAGAAATCGCTATCTCCATTTACTCTACCTAGATACTTATTAAGGAAAGAATCTCCAGCACCAACAGTACCTAATACATCGCTAGGATCAGCTGTACCAAAAAGGTATCCATAGGCCTCATCCCACTTGTGTTCCATGGTCGTATATGATTGCGCTTCTTCTGTAAGTTCGCTATCGTTCTCTGCTCGGTTATCGCCATCATCAAGCACAATTGTGCTTAGATAATTATTTACAATCTGATCTAGCATCAGTCCTCCGATTAAGCTCTTTGCTACAGCTTGGTTGTATTCTAGACCTTTAGCGTTAATATATCTGGTGCTTGTACCATCAGCTATTTGTCCAGCTACTCCTGGCGCTGCTAATACTCCTTGGTTAACTGCTACTTCATTGATCTGTGCTTCCATCCATATTGACAATTGCTCTTTGATCTCTGCCCCTTCTACTGCATTTGTATTGAATAGATCATTTGATGCTGCCACCTTAGATCTTACGCTCTTGGTAGAGATATTAAGCTCGTCTTGTGAGAATGGGGATACTCCATTTCCAGATGCGTCCATATTAGCGAACATCTCATTGAGTACTTCTGTAGATTGATCTAAGTCAGAAAGTGCATTGATTAGCTCTTCAGCCATTAGGATTCTGGTAGTTTGACCAGCAAATGATACTGTACTTGCTCCGTTTCTATCAAATTGGTAGTCTGCTGGCGCAGTTACATTAGTTTGATTCGTATCCTCATCTCCACAGCTAGCTAAGCCGATCAATAAGAAGGCGAATAAGGTATATTGTAAGGTTTTCATTGTTGCGTTTATTATTGGGGTTCATTATGATAATGCAAATGTAAAACGCAGATCTTGATTGTGCAAAGTTTATTTAGACTAAATCCAGATAAAATAAGGAATGCCTATTTTACAGGCCTTTGAATTTAAAATATGTTGATTTTTGACTTGTAAGTGACGAAATGGGTGCTCTGAAGAGGCCTCTTTAAAAGATTACTGGTTCAGTTTAAAATTAGAATTTGGAATACAAAAAAACGGTTGAATCCACCTGGGTGAATTCAACCGTTTTAACAAGTATTTGTCATAAAAGCTCTAAATGAGCTTATATAGTGGTGTATTGATTATGCACGAAAAAGCCACTCTAAGCTATTTCAGAGAGCTTGGCTCTTAAGCCATCTTCTGTTCCGTATTGGTACTTGATAAGTTGCTTGAGTGCTTTTCTAGCAAAGAATATTCTACTCTTCACTGTACCCAATGGCAGATCAAGTTTATCCGCTATTTCTTGGTATTTAAAACCTGTATAGTGCATCATGAATGGTGTTTTGATACTATCATCTAATGATTCGATCATACCATTTAATTCATCCATAAGGATATTTCTACCTGCTTCATTCTCGATCATCGTAGCTCCACTATTGATAAAGTACATATTATCCGTAGTATCAATTATGGTATTCTTTTTCTTCTTCTTACGATAGTTGTTGATGAAGATGTTTTTCATGATCGTAAATGACCAAGCTTTGAAATTTGTTCCAGGTCTAAATTTCTCTTTATTAGAAATAGCTCTGAATGCCGTCTCTTGGTATAAATCTTTTGCGTCTTCCTGATTCTTAGTCAAGTTGTATGCAAAAGCATTCAATGGACTTTTGAGGTCCGTAAACTTCTTTGTGAATTCAATAGTAGACATAATGGTTATAGTTTGTGGCCGAGATCAAATATTACAGGTATTGACTCAGTCTTGTTCGTTTGTTGATACAAATATAAATGAAGATTAAACAAAAACCAAATTTAGGTTACACAAAATATAATTTTTGGGCTTAAAATTTAAATACATCTATGTAAAACACTGTAAATCAATATATTGTGTATAATTAAACTTTCAGTACATAATGAAAGTTATGTATAGTAGGGTGTTTTGTTTAACTCTTTAATACTAATACTATAACATTAGATAAAAGGTTGCCTCAGCTCTGCTCCTTTTTCAGTAAAGAAGCAAGAACGATCAATAATCATTGTTAATTGTAAGTAGAAGCAAATTCAAAGATGAAGATGAAAAGATTGTGGGATGCGATAATCTATATGACTATATAAACCTTAACGTGGTTCGGAGTTCCTAGTATAATTGACGGAGGACGGAGGTATATTAATACAACTAAGATGCAGTGAACGGTGCACTAACCGAGATTGATGAGCACAAGTATTTTGATATGTGATTTCAAAAAGAGAGTAGCCAAATATGCTCATCAAACTTTCCTTTTCATCAAGCTTACCGATCAGATACTTCTAAAAAACATGGGTGTACGGAATCCAACCAGCTGAAAGAGTTTGTCTTTTCAAAAGGGTACAAAAACTTTGCTCTTAAATAAAAAGAAATGCTCAAAAATATATGATTAATTCATAAGGGAAATCTCTATATAAACTAAATCTAGAGCTTCACAAAAGTGCGACTGTAGATCCTACTATCTAACTCGAAACTTAGAAAATAGATTCCTTCTACTAATGACGAAATATCAACTTTTCCATTTTGAATCAGATATAACGTTGCTTGGCCATCTACCGCAGTGATGCTAATACTTGTCTCTGATATACCATCGATATACAATACATCTTGGGCTGGATTAGGATATACTTTTATCAAGTCTGTCATAGCATCATCTACATCTACGAGCATACACTCAGGCGATACTTCATTACAATACATTCTTGCTGCGAGACTACAGTCCAACACAAATGGATTGGCTTTACCTTCTTGCCATTGAGCAATCTTATGACTACGCTCCCACTCCACTTGATCCACTGGATCTGCATAATGCCAATCACAAAGTACCCCTTGTTGCAAACCAAAAAACTCTGAGTCTGCTGAATTAGCTTCATTGCGATACATTGTGTAGAAGTACATAATTGATCTTGCTATATTTCCTTTGACCGATTCTCTAGGTTCAAATAACTCATTTCCTAGTTCGCTCCATTGATCAATATTAGCACCAGGAGTATTTCCTTGCTCCATCATATCTAAATACCATTTAGAGGTTTGCGAATCGTTGGACTCAGCAAATATTTTGGACCCACGATCATTATTAGTCTTTGATCTTGATGGATAGAGGTGATGCATATCACTCCTAGCGTTTCCATCCGATGCCCCTTTACTTTGAGGGTAACTATGTTCGGTATTGATTCCATTATCAACTCCATCCATAAAGACTGCCTGAGTTGGATCTTGTCCAGGCGTCAAATATAATTTCATACCCGTATATATACATTCCAGCGAATCATTGACAGCATCTATTTTAGAAAACATCGTATCTCTTGCCATACCGTAAGTAAGGACTACTCCAGGCTTGTAATCATCTAAAACCGCTTGGTATAATGCATTACCTTCTAGTGCAGTATGCACTGGCATATGATCATATTGAGCGACAGATAATAGCGGCATCAATAAAATTGCAACTTGTATAAATAATCTATTCTTCTTCTCCATGCTTTTTTTCTTTCACTGCAGGTGTTACTGATGGTGCTTTCCACTTAGCGGTTTCTATAGGATTAGATGTCGCTTGGCGTATCGCTATACTTCTTACTTTCTTATCTCTGATAAGTGCCCATGTCATTATGAGACTTGTTACTATAATTACAAATAATAATATTCCTTTGTCAAATCCTGGCACCAAGTTTTCCGGTATTTTATAAAACAAAAGAATAGTAATCAAACCTCTAGGTCCAATAAAGATTTGCGGCATAATATCTTTGCCAAAGAAGAGAAACAAAACAAGCCATCTAATAAGATATATCGAAGCTATTATTGCTAAACTTATCAAAGCAACTTCAAGGTTAAGCATAGAAGATAATGTGATCGTAATACCAAAAACTACGAAGAAGAAAGTCCTAACCACAAAAGCAGTTTCTAGGGTAAGTATATGTAATCCTTCATATATCTCGTTAGCTTTTTCTACTATCAAGTACTTGCCTAATTTACCTCTAAAAAATAAACCCATATTTGCTATCACCAATCCAAAGACCAATATAATTGGAAGTGAAGACAGTCCTAATTTATTAGCTACCGCATAAAATAATAATAACACAGCAATTAGTAAAAAGAGCTTTGCATGGCTTTTTATATGTTGAAAACCTAGAATAATTAAGTAACTAACTATAAATGAAATCACCAGAATAAGTGTAGTGGTCAAGCTAAATTTTAACAACCCTCCTCCTTCTGGTGAGTCTAATGCTTTCAATTGATAGATAAAAAACATGATACCTAGAATATCAGAGAACGTACTTTCATATATATGAAATTCCTTTTTACCCTCCTCAAGTCCATTTACACTAGGTATAATGATTGCGCTAGACAAAATTGATAAGGGTGTAGCATAAAGCATAGCATGTTGCATACTCATATCGGAAATGAATTCCTTTAGTATTAAGGCTGCTATAAATGTAGAAACTAGTAAGCAAATTAATGCAATAGCAAATGCTTTGGCAATAGCCCAATATTTCCCTTTTTCTAACTTAAGCTCAAGTGCAGCTTCCAAAACAATCATAATCACACCAATTGTTCCCAATAACTTAAGTGAAGGAAGCAACTCCTTTTCTAAGTTGAAATCCACACCTAAAAATCCAGCTTGATTAAGTCCAAATTGAATTAATATACCTAATGCGATAAGCATTAATACAGATGGAACATTAGTTTTTTTAGCCAATTCTCCGAACAGAAATGATAGAATCAAAATAGATGATGCCTCTATGATGACATTATAAGTTGAAAAAACTTCCATAATTTATTTTTAATGCTCTACAGCTATATCACTGTATTGCCATTCGCGTAGCAAAGATATTATCTCATCTAAATGTGACTTATCTCTCAATACAACTTTTAACGTAATATTATTTTTATCTATTCCATCCACTTCGATTTCTGGAGAGGTATTCCAGTCTATATATGGTGTACTGGCCAAATGATCCAATAATTGACTTGCGGCTTCACTATTTTTATCCTCAGTGCTTCTCATCTGCAGCGTGTATAATCGACTAATCTCATCACCTTCACTTATAGTATATCCATTATCAATCAGTGCCTGATATGACATCACATGTATTCCTTCCTGTGTTTGAATCTCTGTTCCTAATCTTCCAAAATTGATCACCTTCCCATCTATAATTCCACTATGTATATGCACTCCAAGATTGATCCTTTTATTCATCAATACTACAGTACGACTGATATAGTTTTTCCAGTGCTTGTGACTAATGATTAGCAATATAACTACGATAGGTAATACCATCTTAGGCTTGACTCCTATAAGCGCAGACAGTAATAATAGTAAAGCCATTGGCTCATAGATCAATGAAAAATTATTGATAACTTTATTGATAACAATAGCGTTAGATTCTGAAAAATAAGTACTCCAAGTCAACCCTTTCAAGATGCGAACACCTTGAAGGATTAGACCAGCAATGACTAAGTAAATCAAAAACTGAGAAAGTGTTGTGTATGGTATCATGCCTATCATCTGTGATTAAATGTTAGGTAATGTTTTCTTTCTAATAGTCGACCTATATCGTTGACTACTTTCGGATTGATCTGAATGAGATTGTCTACATTACGAGTTACCAAACCTACATTGATCAACCTTTGTAGTAGAGTACTATAGGTTGTTTTAAATGACTCACCGAAAAATTTATTTAAGTAGTATTCATTTGTCTTTCGAGACATGATTATCGTTTCTAATAAGAGCAATGTATTTTTATGATCTATATCAGGAATACTATACATTGGACTATCAGTCATAATCACAGAATTGACATCATGGTATCTCGTTGCCGCGGCCCATTTTGACAAAGCATCACCAACATTTCCATCTACGTTTTGCTGTAGTTTTTTAGTTAACTTATTGAATTCATCTTCTGTAATTTTCCTTTCTTTTATACTTAGTAAATCCTTATGCGTTGCACCTTGTCTGATACTTACTACCTGTCTAATTTCATCCAATGACATTCGATCCAAATTGATATCAGTTTGGAAAACTCTATCGAGTCCATAGACATTATTCATTTTGTACTGTAGCCAATTACTCATAGTCACCACAAAAAATATCTTACTCGAATATTTATCAATAATTTTAGTAAGCTCTCTTATATTTTTTGACAAGGTTATTTCTTTACTGTACCACAGTTCTATATCATCTATAAAAATCACAGGTTTAGTGTCGTGACTATGCTTTGTGATATTACCCAATGTTTGTTTTATATCGAAAGTGGCAGTGAATATTCTTCCATTGATCTCATATTCCATATTAGGTTTGAGTTGTATGGTTTTTCCATCTAAAACTTTGATATTAGCATACTCTGCAAATAATGATTTACCACAAAACCTTTGACCTGTTATCAATATAGATCCTCTGTACCCTTTTAACCAATTATTATAAACACTCCTAAAATGCTCTAGCTCATCTTGTCTTCCTATGACAAACGATTCTCCGATATAGCCTTTGACTAAAAATATATTGATGTACTGCCTATTGTCGTCAGCAAATTGGCGGCTATCTACATACCTCACTAATTTTTCTGAAGCACTCAAAGTTCTTTCTTTTTCAGCTTTCTTTCGTAAGGAATTGTAAAATGAAAATGAGTTATTAAACCATTTGGATACTTTATGCCTAAACTTAGTGGAATCTAATTCTATATTTCCTAAAGTAGATTGCACTGACAATGGTAAAAAGAGTCTTTGATCACTAAATATTTCAGAAATATGGAACTGATAACCTAGCTTATCGGTAGCTGATTTTGTAAGTTTATTGTGCTTAGAAGCTATCCTTTTGTACTCTTTTTCAAATTTCTCGATGGCTTGTCTTAGGAGTGTTCCCTTGGTCTCAGTAGAATCATTCTTGAGTAACGTAAGATGATTTTGGATATTAACCAATATCATTTTTAACTTGTTCTTAAGTTGATCTTCTACTTCTTCTACTTCGTATAATGTTAAGTATATCTCAGATTCTAACCATTGTTGAGTCGACTTTTTTAGAGACAATTTTTTTACGTTAAGTATACCGTTATCTCCATCAACAGGAATTTCAATAGTATCAGTCATTTCCTCCAATATCTTCTCAATCTGTTCTAAGTGATGTTCATCCACAAACAACTCATTAAGTCTCTTGTGTATTCCCTCTATTTTTTGAACTTTCTGAGAAATATTGAAATCCGCTAGATCGCCACTAATATCCTTTATAGTACTCAGCGCAGTCAAAGCACAATGCGATATCTCCTTCATATTGGACTTACGCTTATCAATATAACTTTGCAGTATACGTCTTATCGTCTTGAAGGACCCATTACTTCTACCTAATTGATTACTCAAATTAGATATACTGCGACATTGCTCTGTTATGGCTTTAATTTGAGTATTATATTCCGACCATGGATTGATCTGCTTCTCCCATTCTTGTACTTGACTCTTTATGTGCTCAGGATCTTTGCCCAATTCAGCTATCTTGTCAGGATATACTTGTTTGATCGAGGTGATACTCTGTTGGAATAAAGATTTTGACTCATCCAACATTCTTTTGATCGATAAATGATCAATTATATCATCTTGCTGATAATGATAAGCTTTAGTGCCTTCAAGTAGAACATCTCTCCATAGGATCATGAAATTCTTGGCTTCTTCCACCCAATAATGAAGTACGATGTACTTATCCGTATCTATCGGCTGAAGGTCCTTTTTGTTGGTAAGCATACTATTGTATTGATTCCCTATGTTAGAGATCTGCGATGCTAGAGTAGGTGTCTCAATAGACATAGTCTTGAGATAATCAGATAAAGATTCTCTATCATACACCTTATCCACTGATGAGTGTAAGGTACTATAGAATCTACTAAGTATATCTTGAGTATTTAACATGCGATGGAAAGGTAACGATATTCTGAGTATTGATAGTTTGTTTACTGCTAGATTTCGAAAGATTTTCGATAATGTGATGAATGAAACGACTTAAAGGTTAAGCAGGCTGCATTATCTGATCCAAGAACAAAACTAGTTAGACAAACGCTATTTTCCCAGTTTCATAAACCCTCCAAGCAACATATTTCCTTTCGACTTTAGTATAGTTTCGAGCATGGAATCTGCTCTTGTTGAGAAGTGCTTAAGATCTTTAATCATCTTACAAAATTCATCTGAAGCTTCGCATTTGCCTTCTACTGTAGATACATTTTCTAGCATTTTGATCATAGGATCTAACTCCTTTTGCTTTCGCTTGAGCAGAATATGGGTAAATACTTGCCATACATCCTTTTCTGCTATAAAATAATCCTTACGATCTCCTACTACATTGTGTTTATAGACTATTCCCCAGTCTAACAACGATCTTATGGTAGTATTAGCATTTCCTCTTGATATTTTGAGGTGTTCCATTACATCATCACAGCTCAATGGGCTATGTGCAACTAGCAGCAGACCATGGACCTGGCCCATCGTCTTATTTACTCCCCACTCTAGCGCCAACTTACCCCAGGCAAGTATAAATTTTTCTTTTCCTTCGTCGAGTTGCATGGATAATATTACTTCGTTACTTCTTGAATTCTTTCAAGTTAATGGATATTCACTAGGTTTTGTTCAACCAAGCATTCATTAAACATAAACGATAATAGGTATAAATATCAAATCATGCAAGTATAGCTTAAACGAAAGGAAGTTTTACTATCTCCGCTTTCATGAGTTTTTTACCTGCTTGAAACTGGATTGTGCTTCCTCTCTTATGATGTCCCACTTTGACATATCCCATTCCTATTGGACAATCTAAGCAAGGTGATTGAGTGCCTGATGTTACCTCACCGATTTCTATCTCACCATCTTCAGAAAAGATCTTATAACCTTGTCGAGGTACTCTTCTATCAGATACTTTAAAAGCAACTAACCTTTTTTCTACTCCTTCTTCTTTTTGCTTAATAAATAACTGCTTACTGTTAAAGTCAGAATCTTGCTTCAATTTAGTAATCCAACCTAATCCTGCCTCTATTGGAGAAGTTTCGTCATTGATATCATTTCCATATAAACAAAAGCCTTTCTCTAGTCTAAGCGTATCTCTAGCTCCTAGTCCAGCCGGCTTAAGGCCGTATGGCTCCCCAATTGTTACTATTGCATCCCATAGCGTCTTTAGGTGTTCATTATCTACATACAATTCAAATCCACCACTTCCTGTATATCCAGTTGCTGATATGATTACATTATCGATACCTGCCACAGATCCCTTTGTAAAGTGATAGTACTCTATTTCACTAAGATTAGTCTCTGTAAGGTTTTGTAGTAACTCAGTAGCTTTAGGGCCTTGTACAGCTAATAAACCTGCATTGTCTGAAATGTTAGTCATTTTACAATCGAAGCTATTGTTTTGCTCGATCCAATTCCAATCTTTTTCTATGTTCGATGCGTTCACTACTAGCATAAATGCCATTTCCCCGTCAGCACATTTATCTTCATCCAATCTATAAACAAGAAGATCATCCACAATACCTCCTACAAGATTAGGCATACAGCTGTATTGGGCGTGTCCTATCTCGAGCTTGCTTGCATCATTACTTGTAACTTTCTGAACTAGAGCTAGGGCTCCTTTACCTTTTACAAGAAACTCACCCATATGAGATACATCAAATATCCCACAGTGCTCGCGTACTGCCATATGTTCTTCTTTGATTCCTGCATAACTTATAGGCATATTATATCCTGCAAATTCTGCCATTTTGGCGCCAAGTTCAATATGTACTGGAGTGAGTGATGTTGCTTTCATTATATTAGTAATATAAAGTGATTGAGTAAATAAGTGGTGACAAATGTAATAACATGAGTTCGACTATTCTAACTCATACTAAACATTGATATTCAATATTTTCTAAGTTAGACTCGAATCTCGAAATACATTTTCGTAAGTCCCAACATATTCTGTTTAAAATACACATCCAATCATTGTTGAAAATTTTACCCGCCTATCAAGCCTTAAAAGCAAATGATACAATATTCTATAATCAACATTGTCAATAAAGTAAATACAATTAGTTTTATTTTCATTAATTATTGAAAATACAAAAAACTTGATTTACCTTTATATCATGAAATACAATGAGGCTAGACATAAATTTATCCAATCATGGGGAACGCTAGGTTCTAGCTGGGGAATCAGCAAGACAATGGCTCAAGTCCATGCAGTATTGCTCCTATCTAGTAAAGCACTAAATCAGGATGAGATTATGGATACACTTCAGATCAGTAGAGGTAATGCTAGTATGTCTCTAAAAAGTTTAATGGAATGGGGATTGATCTATAAAGAATTTATTCCTGGAGAACGAAAGGAATATTATATAGCTGAAAAAGATGCTTGGAGAATAGCCACACAAGTAGCGCAAGAAAGAAGTAAAAGAGAATTGCTTCCTGTCATACATATGTTGGATCAAATTAAAGAAGTAAAGGATACTACGGCAACAAAATCAGATATAAAAGAATTGCAAAATGTCACTAATGATATACTATCATTTGCTAAGAGATCAGATAAAATGTTATCCACTTTTGTTAAGGCAGAGAAAAATACTTTTTTCAATAAAATTTTAAAGCTTTTCAAATAAGCCTTTTTTTAAGAATTTGTTTCAATAATTATTGAAAATTAAAAACTATGACAACGCTTCTATTTTATGGGTTATATTTCTGTTTGGCCGTTGGACCCATTCAACTCATTGGTAGTATCATCAGAGACATTCGATTAATAGATAGGACTAGCAAATATGCTCTAGGTCTTGCAAATTATCACAAATGCGTTGGTCTCTTTTGGATGATATTTATACTGGCAATTGTATTACACAATGTAACTCAAGATTTTGAAAAATATATGTTCTTCTTGATACCTGGAGCTTCATCGGCGTTAGCCATATACTACTGGGTAGTTATATTCACATATAGCAAAGAAAGTAAAAACTAGATTAAAAAATTAATTATTTGTTTCAATAATTATTGAAAACACTATAAATATGAACACATTATCTGAAATAATATTCCTAGTAAGTTGTGGATGGTTAGTAGCACTTATTTTCATTGGCCCATTTCAAGTCATTGCAGCCTTGATAAGGGCATACCAAATGAAAGATTGGAAATCAGACTTTGGAAGACGGCTTAAAAAATACTTCTGGATGTTACTCGTCTACTGGATTATGGCAGGCATTTGCATCTTTTTGGATCGTCCTAGCTTTAATTCAGAATGGACATTTTTCATTTTTGTTCCTACTCTATGTACAGCATTAGCAATCTACTATTGGAGAGCGATATACTTGCTTTCGAAAAGCAAAAAAACTGAATCTTAATTATTACATACAATCACTATTAATTAGTAAATCATGGACGTAACAGTAATCACATATCTAGCTTATATAGCTATTAGTATTGGACTTATCATATGGGTCGGTCGTACACTTTTTAATAATGGTAGAGTCTTTCTACTTCAAGTATTCGATGAAGAAGAAATCGCTGACTCCGTAAACAAATTACTACTCGTCGGCTTCTACTTGATCAATGTAGGCTACATGGTATATAATCTCAAAATATTTGGAGAAATCAAGAGTGCCAGAGTTAGTATAGAAACACTAAGTGTCAAGATTGGAATCATTATTCTTATACTTGGTGTAATGCATTTCTTTAATATTTTTGTTTTATTCAAATTGAAAAGAGGAACTAAGAAAGAGAAGGTTTTGAATAATACAAGGATATAGATAATTAGAAATTGGGGCTAGTAATATTACTAGTCTCTTTTTTGAGTTATTAATATTCTAATATGAATATTGAGGTTATTGACTTTAATCGATTTACCTAGATAACCATTCAATAAAGGCCATTATTATAATAATTTCAAAATACTAATTGCTGTAACGTAAAAATTGTCTTTTTCCATTCGAATTACTTTCAAGCTGCTTGTTCACAAGAAAAATAATCAGAATTTTACACCAGAGTAGATGGTATAATTTCTTAGTGATAATGTTACGAGGCAAAAACCTTGAATACTGAATAAGCATACAACATTGAGATATTACATGTTGTCTATAACTATAAGGAATGTATATTTACCGTAAATGAATTAAAATAATTTGAAGGGGCGAAGATGTCCTTGATCAAATAGAAATAAAATAGTAGGTTTCTGTGATAGCAATTGTACTCGGTTCTGGAATGAACAATCTTATTGACTTTGTCGAAGTAGAAAAATCTATTTCCTATCAAAGCATATCTGAATTTGATATAGTACCACTAGAAGGGCATGATAGAATTATATATGAAGCCAAATTAAACGGAAAGTCATTAATTATACTTTCTGGAAAACTACATTTGTATGAAGGGTATACTTATCAACAGTCCATCGTCCCATTGGAGTATGTCAATACTCATTATTCGATAGATCAATGGATCGTTACTTCCGCAAGTGGAGCACTCAGTGAATCCATCATCGTGGGAGAATGGCAAAAAGTTTCTGATATCATTTCTCTAGAAAAAATCAATGGACTATCTATAAGAACAAACCGAATCACTTTTCCAAAAATCGAATTAGCCACCTATGCTTACCAACGCGGGCCTTCTCTAGGTACTGTAGCTGAATACAAAATGCTCAATCAATTCGGAGCTGATCTTGTCGGTATGTCAATGGCACCAGAGCGTATATATCTGAATAGTATAAATGCTCAAACCACATTATACTCTTTACCTGTATGCACTTATCATCCTGTAACGTACCGCATCAAAGAACCTAGCCATAAAGAAGTAATGCAAATTGCTGATACGGCAGTATCCGGACTAGTTACTATCTTGTCCTCATTAATATCAACACCTTGACTGAACTAGAAATCATAGCCACAATTACAGGCATTGCTGCTGTAGCACTTCAAGCCAAAGAGAAAATAATCGCTTGGCCGTTTGCCATAGTAAGCGTTTCTATCTTAGCTTATACTTTTTACTTTCAGAAACTGTATTCAGATTTTGGATTACATGTCATTTACATCATTCTGAATATTTACGGATGGATACTTTGGACACAAAAAAAAGAAAAAAACTCAGTAACGTTAACAAGAGTACTATCGAAAACAGGATTAACATATTCCGCTCTTATTACTGTAGTAGGTTGCTTTATTTTGGGATATTTAATGTCTAGTTATACAGATGCGGACTTACCATTCTTAGATGCATTCACAACAAGTGGTAGCCTCGTCGCTCAATATCTATTAGCCAAAAAGTATTTACAAAATTGGTGGCTTTGGATCATAGTAGATTTAGTAGCTATTCCAATGTACATTTATAAAGAATTATATGTAGTGGCCTTCTTATTCGTTGTGTTCCTTGTACTATCCATTTGGGGATATATTAATTGGAAAAAAGTATTAGAAACCAACTCGCACCCTATAACTTAAAATCAATACCATGAGATTCCATACACGTAAATGGGTAAAACCCGAAGATCTAAATCCGAACAACACACTATTTGGTGGTCGACTACTTCAATGGATAGATGAGGAAGCAGCATTATATGCTATCATACAATTAGACAATCGAAAGATCGTTACTAAGTATATGTCAGAGATCGACTTCATCAATGCTCCTAAGCAAGGCGACATCGTAGAGATCGGAATCGTAGCTACAAAATTTGGAAGGACATCACTAACGCTTAAGTGCGAAGTACGAGATAAAATAAACCGTCTCCCAATCCTTACCATTGAGAAAATGGTATTTGTCAATTTAGATGAAAACGACAAGCCTACACCACATGGTAAAACCGAAATCAGTTTTCCAGTAGATAGGTTTGGAGAGATGTAAACTTGGATTGTAAGTTAATTCATTGAGCGATAAAATAATGATCAGTAGATTTTTATGTTTTTATAAAAAGTCCATGCCAGTATTTTTACTTAATGTCCTTGTCTACTTCAGTAGCAAGCGAGAAACGTGGTTACGAAGTGACTTAAATTGCATAAGTTTGCCTCTCTTCTGTCGAGTTAATCTATGACTTCGGATAAATCCAAAGTGACAATGGGTTAGATCCACGTAATTCACCTTTGGGAACTAGTCGTATCCCACATGATCCCTTAGAAGGGATACAGTAATAATAGATACCTCCAACTTTTTACAATCCGTAGTATTAGCATTAATAAATTAATCTTTGTCCAATTCTAATCCTTGCAATATTCCTTTTTCTAAGGCTGGTACTCCACGCTTCATCCATCTTGGCATGGGCGTATCCATCAAGTAATGATCAAAGAATTGTTCCATACGAATATTAAAGTCTAATCTATTTTGCCATTTGAGCGGCCAATGAGGTTCGCCATTATAATTAAGCATCCAAGCGGGTTTACTTAATCTACGAAGGCCCACAAAATATTCTATCCCTTGATACCATGGTACTGCTCCGTCTCCGTCATTATGTAATATGAGAACAGGAGTATTTACTTTATCTAAATTAAAGACTGGCGAATTTTCAATGTACAATTCTGGGTTTTCCCATAGCGTCGCTCCCAAGCGACTTTGTGTTTTTTCATACTGAAACTGACGACTCATACCACTACCCCAACGAATACCTCCATAGGCAGAAATCATATTAACTACTGGAGCTCCAGATTCAGCACATTTAAACAAATCTGTCTTTGTCAATAAGTGCGCAATTTGATAACCTCCCCAGCTATGTCCTTGTACTCCTATTCTATCTTTATCCACGTATCCTTTATCTATGATTGATTGTACACCAGACAATACAGCGATCTCACTACTCTTTCCTGGAAAGCCATTTTTATAATAAACATCAGGGTTAAAAATTACATATCCTTTACTAGCGTAATAAGCATAGTTAATCGTAGATCTATGAGCATAAGGTGCTTTGTGTCTATGTAGATTTTGAGAACTACGTTCATAAAAATTAACCAGCATTGGATACTTTTTACTAGGATCAAAATCGTCTGGCAATACTAATAATCCTTTGCGTTTGATATTATCATCATCTGTCCACTCATGCATCTGTATCGAACCCCAGTTGTAATCAGATTGCTGCGGATTAGCCGTAGATACTTTATTTTCTTCAATAAATAAAGTATCGCTGTGTATCAAGTCAGGGAAGATATCATAGTTCTCTTTTGTCCATAAGATATCATTACTATTCTTTGCCTTTAATGGAGATCTATCGATTCGATATGGACCAGAAAACAATTGTGTCACCTCACCAGAATAAACATCTACATTTGCATATCCCTCTTCTTTAGTATTGTGATTGATCCATTTGACCAACCATTTTTCTGCAGACAAATAATCTCTTTCTCTGTCTAGAGTCACGATTCTATATTCGATTTTATCTTTGCGACCATTCGTAACCTTTCTTACTTTTCTACTTCTATTAGGTAAGGCCACCCAGATATCATATCTATCGTAAATGACTATTTCTTTCTCACCTTCAGTCCAACCACCTATTCCATATGAGTATGGATCCATAGGCCTATCATTCTCTTCATCATAAAAGGTACCTAAGCTTTTCTCAGTTATAAGAAAGGCTTTTTCTTGTTTCATATCATAGCAATAATGATTCCCATCTTCTCTATTAAACCATCTAAAGAAATTTCCAGAAGGTGACATTCTAGGATAGCTAGGAACTCTTGACAAAAGTAATTTGGACTTACCTGTAGCGATATCTATCTTATAAATATCCTTATAAGAGTAACCCAACCAACTGATCGTTTGCTGATATTTGCTGTCATCTACACCAAGAGCATAATTAGAATTATCTCTAATATTTACGTCCTGTATATTATCTGCTGCTAACTGAATTATTTTACCATTTTGAGTATCATAATAACAGACATATGTCTTTTCTCTTTCGTTGTTCTCTCGTACTTTTTGTTGTGTATGCAGTAGTCCGTCTGTATGAGACCATACTTCTACATTTACAATTTCATCATCAAGTATCAGACTATCTTGCAATAGTACTGGCGGCGCTATTCCAAAAAATAATTTTGATCCATCTTCTGAAAAGTAGGGTGCATCGAAATTGCTTATCTTCCATCCTTTGGGTAAGAAAGAGTTTCGATTATTAGCGATCATCTTGGCTTCGTTTGTATCTGTTGACCATCTGTACAAATCATAAGGCCTATGTCTCACTTCGGTAGTATCGCTATCTACAGTAAATGCTAGTTGTCCTCCGGCTTTATCAAAAGTAAGGTGGTATACATCCCCTTTAGTCTGTAACACTTCTTTATTGCTCCCTGTCGTTAAATCTACTACATGCACTCCAGCCATGCGTAATGAATCATCTCCGCTCGTATGGTAGACTAACTTCTTTCCCTCTTCAGCAAAATGGTAACTTTTCACAAAATAAAATGTGTCCTCTTTCTCTGAGTTTAGATCACGTAAGATCATTCGACTCCCTTGTTCTTTAGATTCTTTCTTTTTGAATTTGCTTAGCGCCAATGAATCCGTAGGATGGCCTCCCGGCTTCAGTTGGTAAGCTACATGACCACCATACTCAGCTGGTGACTTATATGACTGTAGCGTATGCATTACAGATATCTTGCCTTTAATTAGATCAAAGATCGAAAGGCTATCTCCTGGCATATCGTCTTTATCCACTTTACGACGCTTCATCTCACGAATAGAATCTACATCTGCAATGGATTTCCACATGACTACATTACCATTATAGTCAATGACTGGCTGATTGACTCTTGGAAAAGTATAAGTATCCTTAGATCTTGTGTTGTATATGTGTAGATCCTTATTAGTTCTTTCTCCAGAAAGCGTATAGATTACGTTATCCCCATTAGCAGCAATCTTTACATCTTTGATCCTATTCCATGATTTATAATTATCAGGAGTGAGCTGTTTCTTAGATTGTGCAGATATGGATACCGTAAAAAGAAGTATACAATAGGCTAGAATTAATTGGCGCAGTCTCATAGGCTTAGATTAATTTTCTACAATATGGAGAAATTAAACCTAATCATAGATATCTATACCGATACTTCTAATGGAATTGTAAAATTGAGCACTAGATTAATACTTTACAAACCATTTCCAATTTCTTCATTTAAAGAATCACATAGAGACTTTACGTAGTGGTTAGAACCTGCGAAACTTACTATCTTAATATTCAATGGATACTCTTGGTACTTTATGACACTCTTGCCAATAGCAGAGAAAATCCATGGCAATTTATTACCAAAAACACCTCCACCGACTAAAGTCAAAAACAATTAATTATTTCCACTGGTCTGCATATTATGAATAGCCGTGAGAAAAGTAGCCTCGTAGGTCACATCTAATATCAATTGTGAAAACTGCTCAAACAAATCAGAATCTAATTGAGAGTAAGCTACTGGTAAAGCCGAACTATATACTTGATTGACAGTATGTCCAGTTGGAGATATAGTAACCTGAGTATCCCATTGCACGCCCACTTTTAACATGCTCCGGAATTTGTCATGTTCATTTACAGACAAACCACTAAGGTGGTTATTGATATGTTCTATTCCTCCTGAAGTTGCAAAGGCATAACCATTTTGCATATTCCAGAGGTTAAGTTCCTTATTTTTCAAAGCTTCACCAATATCTTCGAGACAATCAATTTGATTGATACCAACGGTCACAAAGGTCAAACTCACAATAACAAAATAATTTCTATATATAGTACCCGCTCCACAAGATACAGCACAAGCAGGTCCTTGTGTTCTATCAAGTTGATAGATGGCTACACCTGATTCCGGAGTTACTGATGGACTTACCATCTCCAATAAATTAAATTGAGAAGCCGCTTGAAAAACAGTATTTTCATTCCATTCACTTTGGAAATAAGGTACTCGCCATCTAGGTCAATAGAGTTATGAACAGTGTCATGACTTTTTTCCTCAAAACCCATTAAATCTCCAAACCACATATCTGTTGTTTTTTCTTTAATTAATTTTCAAGTTTAAAATACTTCTATCTAAATTTTTAATGTAATCATGTCCATATTTACGATTTTCCAACTCTTTATATAGCCAATTAGGTAAATCATTTTCAACCTCTTTGCAATTAGATCCTATTGCCAAAGTTAAGGAAGCAATAGTATCTACATCACCCCCAAAATCAACACTTTTTCTTAACATTTCTTTCAATGAGATTTCCCTTAAAATAATAGTTAATACGGCCTCCACAGTTTCAATAGCATCGCATCTCACTTCGCCTTTCCAATTTCCATTCCAGTTATACTTCTGTATATCAGATAAATACTCCGGAAGATTTGATTTTCTTCCTTTCTCGTATATAAAATAATGATTCATTAATGCAATAGCTTGCGCCGAGATTATCCCTTGATCCGTGTTATGGGTAATCATTGATTGCATATTACACTTATTAATAACTTCTTCTTCATTATAAAGCACACCAATTGGATACGATCTCATCGCAGCACCGTTTCTTTCGCTCTTTCCTATAATTGTGTTTAAAAATTCTTGCCCATCAACAACATTAAATAAAAAATCATAAAATGATTTTGCATAACCTCTTCTAGGGTCCCTTTTAAATACATCTACAAATTTACTTGCTATTTTTAACGGCGTCCATTCTTGTTCCTCGATTAACAATTCAGAAATGCCTATTGCCATTTGAGTGTCATCAGTATACTTCCCATTAATTTCATTAAATAATGGATGTGCTTCATATTTAGTAATAGTGTTCTTTAACTTTATTTTTTCATACTTAGCAAATTCAAATCCAGCGCCATATGCATCTCCAATTGCTCCTTCCAATATCATCACTTAAAATTTAATTAACCCCAATATTACTTCCTAACCCTACTTCTAATATCGCTCAGTTTCTCATCGACCAATAACTTTCCATCTCGATACACTTCCTTCAATTCGCCCTGCCTCTCTTGTTCCCAACTTACTTGATCTACAAGTGCATAAGAATCTCCATCCTTGACGATCTTTATTAGTCCTTTAGCAGATTTTTTAGTGCCATCATCCGTAATCGGATCTTTGTAGATATCTCTTCCTTCTCCGTTCACTTCACCATAGGTTGCTTTCATTGCAAATCCAAAAGTATCTCTAGTATTATATTGATACGTGAATGATCCTACACCTAGTACTACATTCGTCGAAGCAAATCCTTTCGCCTTTAATCCTTCACAGATATCTCTTGCACGGTCAAGTGTGATACTATCGCCATAGATCGCTCCGATATGTGAGTCCAATTCTTTGTAGCCTTTATCATTTACAGAGCCTCCAAATATATCCCATAACAATTCTACCACACCTTTTCTCTCGGCTTTATGTTCACCTTCATTATTTCCACAGATGATCTTCACTGGATCTCCACTATCTGGTCTGATTACTACTTTGCCATTTCGATTTAATACATCTTGCTTGAGATTAGGTAGATATTCAGTTAGCACTTTCCATAGATCCCAAGTATCAGATACTACAGAGACAATACCATTAGGATATACCTCTTTTATCAATCTTAAGAAAGTAGATTGTTCTCCTTCATTAGTACCCATACTCATTACTGAGTGCTCCGTTGCAGCTACAGATCCACCGACTAATTCTTCATCAGAATTAGCATTGTAATAAGTCTCCAAATAATCTACAGCAGGAATAGTATCCGTACCACTAAAACTTAATAAATGGCCAGAGGCACTCATCAATGCCGCTTCTAATCCAGCCATACCACGCATAGAAAAATCGTGACCTTGCCAATCTACAAACTCAGGAACAGAAGAAGTCTCTAAAGCATACTTATCTAATATCAATCGATATTGTCTGGCGATCGTTGCAGAATTACATGGCATCCATACAGTCGTCGAAAGTATAGTTTCAAAATAATTTGTCAACCAAAAAAATTCAGACTTAGTATTATACATCGTAAACATAGGGACTCTAATAGGTACCGACACTCCTTCTGGCAATGCCTTGAATACCATTGGTATATATCCCAAATCATGTAGATCTCCTATATGATCAATGCCTACTGAATTGGGTCCGAGGTAATTATTTATTCTACGTGTATAAGCACTCAGTACTTCTTCCTTCGGCTTATTGAAAAAATTATTGTCAAATTCTTCAATGATATACTTTTTCAAAAAATACTGCAACCCAAAAAACACAATATCTTCTATGCCTTCTATCCTACTTTTCCTAGGTGTCCAGTTGGAATATACGAGAGTCGTGTTATCCGGATATTGTCTTCTATGGTCTACTTTGTAACCGTCTGTATATAATAGTGGATTTGTCATAATATTGATTTTATTTCTTTATAATTTATATCTTATTTCTACCTTTCTCTTTTGGGTATAGTAAATATACTGGTTCACTCTGCCAAGTTTCTTTAGTATCTATATCCATCGCGGTCAGTCTACCTTTAAATGCAGCACCAGTATCTATATCCCATAGATTAGCTGCATGGATAGGCTTATCGCTACCATAGCCTTGCGTAGGTGTATGACCAATGTATATTTCTTTAAAGTGCTTTAGTCTTTTCGGGTATCTTGGTGAGTTTATCGCTAATCTTTCATCTGTAGCTATTGCCACTTCTAACAAAGTACGATCCCAAATATAATTAGACTCATACTGTTCTTTTTCTGGACCATGCAATGAGGTAAAGCCTGCATGAATAAACAATCGCTGTTCCTCATCAATGTGATAGTACTTCATTCTTCTGAAAAAAGCTGTATGACTTTTCTTATCTGCTTTAGTCTTATCTATATATCCTATTTTTGTCGCTGCTCCACCATGCTCGTGCCAGTTTTGATTTGACTTACCAGTATCTAGCCAATACTCACAATAAAGATCATGATTACCTTTAATGAACATACAGTTGTGAGTACTCTCTAACTCTAGAAGATACTCGACAACTTCATATGATTCACTCCATCCATCCACTAAGTCACCAAGAAAAATTAAAGTATCATCTGTAGTGATCTCTACCCTCTCTAGCAACTGCGTAAGTGCCTTATACCCTCCATGAATATCACCAATGACTATAGTTCTTTTCTTCATTCTTCAGTCAATTAATTACTTTATATATTTAGGATCGATATACTCTGTCAACCAAACACCATTCTTAGAAAGATAGAATTTATTTCCGTCTAAATACATCTGTTCAGTATCTATCACCAATATTTGAGGTTTCCCATGTCTTGATCCTACATTAGTTGCAGTTTCTCTTTCATGACTCATATGCACATGCTGTCTACTCCTTTTATCAATACCCTTTTCTCTTATAGAAGCTACGTTATTAGTCGCTGTTCCATGATATAATTCCATAGGTGGTTCCACAGCGTCAAGCGCAATGTCAATATTCACAGAGTGTCCTTGATTAGCTCTGATCTTACTTTTATCATCATTATATCCGAATCGTTGTTTGTTATTCGTTTCTACCACAACATCCAATATCTCTTGGGTGAAGTGTACTTTCTTTATCTTAGATTTCTCCATTAACTCCAATACATCAGCCCATCCATTATCATCCAAATCAAGATTAATCAATCCTGGATTATGTCTAAGCACTAAGCTTAGAAATTTACTTTTATGTTTTATATTATTAACATTCATTTTATTAAATTTTATCCTTTGTTATTTCTAGATTCTTATTACTTAACAATTCTACAGTTCTTGCTGCAAACGGGGCCATTTCCTTCGAATCACTCAATTTAATAATGAATGTTTTAAGATCTAATGATCCATCTGAATGAATTTTTCTAGGTATTTCTAAGTACTTTTTCAATTTATTTGATCCTAAGTAAGGGCTTTCACTCAATTCAAAAGCTATATTATGATTCAAAAACTCGAAAGCTATCGCCCAATCATCTTGGACTTTAAAAACTTCTTTGATAAATACATAAGCATTATCCTTATTTGAATGATAGCCTTCGACCACCTTAATACCACCGATGATTTCACTATTAAACTCATCCAACTCTTCCGCTTGAACCCAAAGTTCGGTATGATGATCTAAACCAACTTTTTCTACTTTAAACCTGGATAGGTATTTTGATTCAAGTTCAAATTCGGTTACAAATCCATTGTTATATGAAGGAAGATTCCATTCTATTGTTATTTGACTTGCATACTCTTGATTAGTTACTGGATAAAATATGGGTTGTTCTGGTAATCTTGGCGGAAATTTTTGCCAATCTGAACCTTGAATTAAATCAAGTTCAACTTTATTCACTGGCCTATATAATTTTGTTGTTTTCATGATTAAATAGTTTCTAACTTGAAATAATTACTTCTATTCATTTAAACTTTATGACGTGAGGTTGAATGGCGAATTCCTTAAACATGGAAAATTGAATTTAACCAAAAGCTAATTACAGTATTTTGCATTTAACCTTATTCCCAAGTCAAATATATCCTCCATTCTAGCAATCGATGCAAGCCAAAAATCAGGTATTCCTTCTCTTCCATAATAGATTCCTGCTAATCCTCCAGCTATCGCTGCTGAAGTATCAGTATCATGTCCAATATTTATTATGGATAGTATTGTTTCCTTATACGTTTCACTGCTGAGAAAAAACCAAATGCTAGATTCAAGAACTTCAATAACATAACCTCCAGATTTCAAATCTCTAATTCTTAAACCTCTAACATCATCTTTAATTATTCTATCAAAGTGAAGTCTTTCTATAAGTGAGAATTCTATTTCATCCCAAAAATTTACAATTTTATTTCTCATATTGAGATATGCTAATTCTTTACTTTTTCCTTCTAGTAATTCTTCAGCCAACTTTAAATATATTAAACAACTCATCGCAGCTCTAATATGTCTATGAGTCAATGCTGATACTTCCCAAATTATTTCAAATTGTTCACCAATAGATTTCCCTTTAATTAAAAAAAGCAGAGGAATAATTCTCATTAAAGAACCATTACCATTATCTTGTTCGTTACCATAATATTTCTGATTTTTCAATTCACTAATTTCATTTTTTTTAAGCAACTGGCTCGATATCGCCTTCGACGTTGTCAATCCTATATCAAAGACCTCTCCCCTTGCGGACCAATATGCTTCATTTTTCCATCTAATAAATTTTTTCGCTATTTCTTTCAAATCATAGCCTTCAGCCAAAGATTCTGCTAAACAAAAGGTTAATGAACTATCATCTGACCAAGTTCCTTCAGGCTGATTATATGTACCATATCCTGTCATTCCTTTTGCTGGATTTTTTTTCCATCGATTCTCTAGTTCGAAATTCAAACGGAACTCCCATTGCATCACCAACTGCCACTCCTATTAGAGCATCTATTACTTTATTTGTTTTCATAGTATTTCACTCATTCTATATTGTACTACTTGCTCATCTTCTACATCTCTAAAGCTATCTGTAGTAAAAATTATTTCAAAATGGCCTTTCAGTTTATCAAGACCTTTACTAAAAATTCCGTGGCTTACCACCAAATACAGAGGACCAGCATTTCTTGCTTTTAACTCTTCCGCTAGTCCCATAAATGTACCTCCACCATCACAGATATCATCAACGATTAGGCAAGCTTTGGCATTCAGATCGTCCAGGGGTACTTTAAATCCTGAAAGCCTACCAGTTTTCACATCTCTACTTTTTCCACATTCCACCACTTCGTAATCTTGGAGATGTGCCGCTACTTTATGAATCTTCTTGAGCGCTCCACCATCCGGTGATACGATATACATATCCTTCCCTATATGATCTACCACCTTACTTACTAGGCTGTGATTATTGATTGTCCTACTATTGTTGAGTAACGCCGGTGTCACATCTGAATGCGGATCATAGATATGCACCTTTGCTAGTCCAAGACTGTTAAGAATATCAGCATATACCTTTACACTCAATGATTCGCCTTCTACCATGACTCTATCTTGTCTTGCTGCTGGGAAGTATGGGATAAATACCTCTATATGGGCTACGTCTAATCTCTTAAGCGCATCTATGGTGATCAACAATAAACCGAAGTCATTAAAAGAACATACCCTATGGGTCAGCATCACCTTATCATAAATAGTATCAGGAGCTATCTTTATATGAGGCTCTCCTCCAGCAAAACTAAATGCTTGAAACTCTATTTCGGCTAAGTGAGGAAAAGGTCTGAATGTTGGATCTAAGTTTAGGACTAGCATTTGCGTATATTTTACACAAATATAGATCTACTTATTCCTACCTGCAAGTTATTTGTGTATTATTTACGCAAACTTAATGTCAAGATTGATGCCTTCTTGCTCTAACTCCTTGTATTTCTTGGAGTTAAACTTAAATAATTTACCTGGTCGGCCACTTCCTGACTTATGATATTCGTCAGTTTCTTCCACAAATCCGAGACTTAATATCTTTTTTCGAAAATTTCTACGGTCTATATCTCTATCCAAAATAGTCATATACAACTGCTCCAAATCCGAAAAAGGAAACCTATTGTCTAGAAGATTGAATCCAACAGGTTGATAATTCAATTTAGACCTTAAGCGATCCAATGCTACTTTGATGATCATAGCATGGTCAAAAGCTAACTTTGGTATTTCGTCTATGCTGTACCATTGGGCATCTAGTGCATCGGTGGTAGGTTTGAGTACCATACGCTTAGGATTAACCGTACCAAAATAAGCCACTGATACCACTCTAAATCTAGGATCTCTATCGATATCATCACCGAAAGTGTAAAGCTGCTCTAGGTATTGCACTTCCACTCCCGTTTCCTCCTTTACTTCGCGCTTTACAGCATCTATTAGCCTTTCGTCATCAAGTACAAAACCACCAGGCAAGGCCCATTTGCCTTTCTGAGATCCGTATTTTTGCTTGATCAGTAACACATAAAGTGAATGATCTTGATATCCGAATATGATACCATCTACTGCTAGATTGATGTTTTGGCTGAGTTTCAAATGCGTATATTTTACACAAATATAGAAACTGCACAGATTATTTAACCATTTCATAATCTTAAGCGCTACATATATGTTTACTACATATAATTCCAAAGCTCTATCTTCGCAATATTATAATTCTGAATTCTTTATGATCAACATAGCACTCATAGCACACGACGGTAAGAAGCCAGAAATGGTTTCATTCGTAATGCGTAACAAGCCTTTCTTAAGTAAAACGAAGATATTCGCCACTGGTACCACAGGATCCCATATCGAGAAAGAAGGTTTTGATGTGGAGAAACTACTCTCAGGACCTAGAGGTGGAGATGCTCAGATCGCAGCTTTGCTAGCTACAGGAAATGTAGATATTGTTATATTCTTTAGAGATCCTCTGGATAAGCATCCGCATGAGCCAGATGTACAGATGCTAATGAGACTTTGTGATGTGCATAATATTCCACTTGCTACTAATCCTGCCTCAGGTGATTTTATACTCAAGGGTATAGAATTACAATTGAATAAACTTAAATGATCATTTACCTAGGAGCATAACAAGGACACAAAAACTATAATCATAAGAGAAAAAGCAACTTAATATTAGTTGCAAAAGAAGAGGAGTAAGAAATAAATGACTACCGAAGATTACAAAAAAATATCAGACTCTATACCAAAGGATCCTGGCGTATATCGCTTCTACAATAAGGAAGAGGTGATTCTCTATGTAGGAAAGGCTAAGAATCTAAAAAATCGGCTGTCCTCTTACTTTGGTAATAAAAAGAATCAGGCCTACAAAACTAGAACATTAGTTAAAAACGCTCATCATATTGACTATACTATAGTACAAACAGAGACAGACGCACTATTACTCGAAAACACATTAATCAAAAGATATCAGCCTAGATATAATGTGATGTTAAAAGATGGAAAATCTTACGTATATCTTTGCATCAAAAATGAGAGATTTCCTAGAGTATACTTCACTCGATTTGTAAAAAAAGATGGTTCTCAATATTTTGGACCCTACACCTCAAAATTTAGGACTAACATCATTCTCGATATTATAAAAAAACTTTTTCAATTGCGTACCTGTACGCTTAACCTCAATGAAAAAGCAATAGATGCTGGCAAGTACAAAGTGTGTCTAGAGTTTCATATTAAGAATTGTAAAGGCCCTTGCGAAAATTTAGAATCTGAAGAAGAGTACAATCTAAAAATAGAGCAAGTCAAAAATATACTTCGAGGAAACTTCAAACCAGTAAAAGATTATATCAAATCCGAGATGGCTCGATTCTCTGAAAAAATGGAATTTGAACAAGCTCAATTACTGAAAGATAAGTTTCATGCATTCGAAAATTATCAATCTAAATCTACTGTTGTTAATACATCAATAAAGGATCTTGATGCCTTCTCTATAGCTAGTGATGAAAAATATGCTTATGTTAATTATCTAAAAATTATTAATGGAGCACTAATTAATTCTGATACTGTAGAGATTGAAAAGAAACTTGACGAAGACGACAGAGAGATTTTAGAATTTGCCATTCCAGCCATCAGAGAAAAATTTAATAGTATAGCACCTGAGATTGCCGTACCTATCGAAATAGATATGGCAGACCCAGAGATAATTATTACTGTACCACAACGTGGAGACAAAAAACAAGTAATAGAACTTTCTGAAAAAAATGTCAAATACTTCCTATTCCAGAAAAAGAAAGAAGCTCTTAATAAGATAAAGAAACAGACCTCTTCAGAACGAATACTTAAAACTTTGCAGAGTGATTTACAAATGGATAAAGTACCTTTCCATATCGAATGTTTTGATAATAGCAATATCCAAGGTACTAATCCTGTAGCCAGTTGCGTAGTATTTAAAAATGCAAAACCATCGAAAAAAGATTATCGAAAATTTAATATTAAGACCGTTATAGGTCCGGATGATTTTGCATCGATGGAAGAGGTCGTAGGACGTAGATATCGAAGACTTGTTGCGGAAGGCCAGCCATTACCTGATCTAATCATCATTGATGGTGGTAAAGGACAGTTGAGTAGTACTGTAAAAATATTAAAAGAGCTAAACATCTTAGATAAAGTTACGGTGATCGGAATCGCCAAAAAGCTAGAAGAGATATTCTTTCCGGGAGATTCGATACCTCTATATATCAATAAGAAATCTGAGTCATTGGTATTGATTCAGCAAGCCAGAAATGAAGCACACAGATTTGCGATAGAATTTCACAGGGACCAAAGAAGTAAAAACGCTCTAGGCACAGAACTAACCAATATACCTGGCATAGGTGCGATTTCTGCAGAGAAACTATTGAAAGAGTATAAATCGGTATCAAGAATAAAAGAATTGGCAGAAAGCGAAATAGTCGAGGTGGTTGGTCAGAGTGCCGCAAAAAAGATTGTACTATATTTTGAACAACAACGTTTAAATAAAAAGAAGTGATCGGTAAGCTTGACCAAAGGGAAAGATTGATGAGCACATCTACTTAGAAAAAAGAAATGAAAAAACAAAATACCCTAATCCTAGTAACATTATTTGCAATTATATCTCTAATTACGAGTTGCCAAAGTGACATCAAAGAAGTACATCCAGACGTCAGTGATATTGAGGTAGAGTTCGATATCATCAGACTAGACGAGATTGTTTCCAATATGGACACTAACAAACTTAGCTACGAATTAGATGTAGTTATGGATAAGTATCCAGCAGCAGCCACACTGTATTTTGGTACCCTCAATCCATTTACGGCATCTCGTAATCGTGATACTATCGCATTACGATTAGGAGCATTTTTGAGAGATCCCTTTTTCCAAAACCTTCAAGATACTATTGGCCTTATCTATGGTGACATGTCTGATATCAAGGACGAGTATACAGAGGCTTACAGATACTTCCACCATTACTTTCCAGAAGCTGATATAGCCAACGTCTATACTATGAATACTGGATTTAATTATCAGAGATTTTTATTGCCAGATGATGACGAATCTAATGCGCTGGGAGTAAGTCTAGATTTATTTCTTGGTGATGAATATCCATACAAGCGCATCGATCCACAGAATCCAAGTTTCTCAACATATCTCACTAGATCATTTAACAAAGAGCATCTTGTCAAAAAGACAATTGAGATACTCGTGGATGATCAGATCGGAAACGCAAACGGTGTCCGTATGATCGATCATATGATTCACAATGGAAAAAGATTGTATATCCTTGATCACTTATTACCTGAAAAGCATGATAGTATCATCATGGAATACACTACGGATCAGATGCAATGGGCTAAAGAAAATGAACTTGCGATGTGGACATTTTTCTTCGATCAAGAGCTATTCTATGAGACCAATATGATGTCTATCAATAAGTATCTCAGCCCAAGTCCCAACTCACCAGGCATGCCTACAAACGCCCCTGGTCGTACAGCAAATTATATGGGATGGCAGATCGTAAAAAAATATATGCAAAGAAATCCAAAAGCTACAATGCAAGATTTAATAGCATATACTGATGCTCAGAAATTTTTGGAGGAGAGTAAATATAAACCGAGATAAGCGCGGCTTTTTCTTAGAAACAACACGTTGAAAACGAAGTCAGGCAGTGTTTCGAAGCTTGCATTAACTTTACTACGATAATGTGATTTTTTCTCAATTTTACAGAAGGACTCAGTATTTCCGTTTCTGATCGGTGAGCTCGATTCTTAAGAGAGATTGATGAGCAGAAATACTCCTTGAAGAATCATGTTTTCATTCTTACTCATTTCATTCCAAAAGCTTGTGCTCAGCAATCTTTACAAGCTACTGATCACTTCGCCATTTTTTTGAAGTAAGTACCACTTTTCTGATCGGTAAACTCAATTGTAAAAAGAGATTGATGAGCAGAAGTACTTTGCTAAACAATTAAGTAAAACGAAATCAAAGAAAGCCCCTCCTTCATCGAGTAGTGTTTCAACTTCGAATGAATTCAAGGTAACATTAGGGATACCAAACAAAGTTATCGCCTAATGTCCCTGTCTACTTTAGTAGCAGGCACCACAAATATTAGAATCACCAATGACTAGCGATCTCATATTCATCAAGATAAAATCGTTACTTTTTAATTAAGTTTAAAATTTGCTACAAGAGGAAATTCAGGTATTTCTACCTTATACTCTTTTTGAGTCTCTAGATTGAGCATCGAATAGTTACCGCTCATTTTGCCAATAGCTGTTTGCAATACGCTCCATGACATATAGGTATGATTACCCTCTGGTTTGATAATAGGTTGTACTCCTATGACCCCATCCCCTTCTACCTCACGGATCGTTTGATCAGAGTCGTGAATAAACCAATGTCTTCTTAGTAACTGAACAGCGTGATCATTGTCGTTAATAATATTTACTTGGTAACTGTGTACAAATTTTTTATTCGTAGGTTGCGAATGCCCCTCTTCAAATCTTGAAGCGATTTCTATTGTAATTCCGTTAGTAGTCTGCCAGATCATATCCTTTCCCAAAATTAACAACTATTCTTCCTCTTCAGAGATATTGAGGAATAATTCTATCATTATTTCCGCTTCCTTGCACGCCACTGCTAATAAGTCATTGACCAGTACTTTATCAAAAGACGATTCGTACGAAAGCTCTTTTTTCATTCTTGCTATTCTCTTAGTAAGACTGCTTTGTGTTTCTGATTTTCTATTCTTAAGTCTTTCTACTAAGATGCTAAAAGATGGCGGCTTGATAAATACTGCAAGACAATCATCAGCATACATGTTCTTTATGTTAGTCGCACCTTTAACTTCCATATCAAATATGATGTGCTTTCCTAATGACCAAATACGTTCTATCTCTGACTTTAGTGTTCCATAAAATTGATCTTGGTATACCTCTTCATATTCTGCGAATGCACCTTCCGAAATTTTTTGGCGAAACTTCTCTGCGGTCAAAAAATAATAATCCTTGCCATCTATCTCATGATCACGCATCACTCTTGTAGTAGCAGAAGTAGAGAAACCAATTTGATTTTTATACCTTTTAAGTAAGTGACGTACAATAGTAGTCTTACCTGCTCCACTCGGTGCAGTAAATATTACCATCTTTCCTTTAAATCCTCTAGCGCTCATTTTATGCCATTTCTACTTCAAAATCTTATCAATTAATGCACTCGATTATACTATATTTAGTACTTGCTCCTTAATTTTTTCGAGTGCTTCCTTCATTGTTACAACTACTTGCTGCATCTCTGAATGTTGTGCTTTAGCACCAAGAGTATTAATCTCACGACCCATCTCTTGAGCTATGAAAGATAACTTCTTTCCTTTTTGAAGATCACTATTATTGATTACCTCTTCGAAGTAAACACAATGTTGAGCTAGTCTTACTTTTTCTTCATTGATATCTAGTTTTTCTAGATAGTAGATCATCTCTTGTTCAAATCTATTTTGATCTACAGAATCACTTTGCTTAAACTCATTGAGGTTTCTATTTAACCTTTCTTTGAGTCTTTCGATTCTCTCTTCTTCGAATGGTGTTATCTTAGGAAGAGCTTCTGCGATAATATTTCTACTACCCATAAGATCTTTATACATCGCTTTACCTTCATCTGCTCGGAATCCATTAAGCGCTTTGATCGCTTTTTCCATAATTGACTCTACTACTTTCCATTCGTCATCCGATATCTCCTCATCTCTACTGGATACTACATTAGGTATACGTAAAATAGCTGTCGCTAGATCTCCTGTAGATGCATCAAGGGATTGATGTATTCCTAGAAGCTCATTAAAGTATTTTTTATACAGCACTGCATTGATACCAAACTCATCATCTCCAGCATCTGAGGCTATAGATAGATTCGCCTCTATTTTACCCCTCATGGCTCCCTTGAGCAATGTACGTCTGACTATCATCTCCTTGTCTTTGTAGTAAGATGGGACTTTGAGACGAATATCTGTCGCTTTACCGTTAAGCGATTTCAGTTCTAAGGAAAATTTTTGATTTCCTACTACCTCTTGAGCTTGTCCAAAGCCTGTCATTGATAAAACCATAAGATCTGTGTGATAATTTATGCAAATATACCTTTTAGCATTAAAGTAATCCCCACCCAATAGATTCTACGATACTATTGACTTTAACACTGAATTTTATGAGTATCAATATGAGATTCGAGGGTCTATATATCTTTTATATTTACATAAAGACATATTACACCCTTACATATGTAAATTATTATCATTAATCATTTGTAAATGAATGAGTTAAATAGAATAAATTATGCCTTTAAGAGCAAAAAATAAATGCAAAAGCTTCCTTAGTTCTAATATTTTGCGAAATTTGCCTCACTTTTGAAGAAATATTTTCATAATTAATTAATAATCAAACAGTAAGAGCGATGAGAAAGGCTGATTTAGTAGCAATAATATCTGAAAAAACAGGAGTTCCTAAAGTAGATGTGTTAGTGACTCTAGAGATGTTTTTTAAAGAGGTGAAAAGTTCGCTTTCTACTGGTGAAAATGTGTATGTAAGAGGATTTGGTTCTTTCGTGATCAAAAAGAGAGCAAAGAAGATAGGTAGACATATCAAGAAAAATGAAGCAATAGAGATTCCAGAGCACTATATACCTTCATTTAAGCCTGCTAAAATATTTGTAGAGCAGGTAAAACAAAATGTAAATAGTCTTCCAGACGAAGAGAAAATAGATTAAACGAATATACATGGCGCTTAATAAGACTCAATTTAGTTCGATCATCATTGCAGTATTGGCATTCTCAGTACTTTATTTTGGGTGTGATACGAAGACTGAAGGCATCAAGAAAGCTGACCAATCGAGGGCTCTCAATATGGAAGCCACAAGTATTCAAAACATAATGCTAGATGTCAAGAAAACTCTTACCAAAGAGCAGATGTCTATCATAGAGGCTCTAAACGTAGAGTTGAAAAGCGCAAATACGGATGACGCTAGGATAAACCTTAGCAAAAGACTGTCAAGTACATGGTACGAAGTAGGGCAACCTATCGTAGCTGGACATTATGCAGAAGAAATCGCCAAGATAGAGGGAACAGAAGAAAGCTGGAGTATAGCTGGAACAAGTTATCTACTCGGTGTTAAGTCTTCGAAAGAGGAGAAGTTTAGAGATTATGCCTCTACGCATGCAATCACAGCATTCGAATCAGCAATGTCTATCAATCCTGAAAACATGGATCACCAGATCAATAAAGCATTATGCTTTGTTGAGAATCCGGTGACCAGTCCAATGGAAGGGATAATGATGTTACGTAAATTGAACGAAGACAACCCAAAGAGCGTTAAAGTCATCAATCAGCTAGCTAAACTAGCGATTAGGACCAATCAAATGGATAGAGCAATCGAAAGACTACTGGTAGCAGTGGGAATCGATTCTGAAAATAATACTTCTAACTGTCTGCTAGCACAAGCTTACGAAGCTAAGAATGATGCAGCTAATGCGCAGAAGTATGCAGCTAAATGCAATTAATTTGTAACACTATAAAGTAAAACATATGCCTTGCGGTAAAAAAAGAAAAAGACATAAGATAGCTACGCACAAGCGTAAAAAGAGACTTAGAAAAAACAGACACAAGAAGAAGGGTAAGTAGTAACTACTAATCCACTTTTAGTGATTTAACAGAACGCTGAATATGGCTTTTAATAGTCTATTCAGCTTTCTGTGTTTATAGATAGGTCTTATAAATAAATCTATCTATCTGTACTTCTGATTGCATTTTAATACATGCTAATGAATGTTTGACCGTAGGCTGTTGCCTGACTTTACGGAACATTTGAGTAGGTTTTAATCTACTCAGAGATCATGCGATAGGGTTACAGATAAGATATTTATAGATTGGTAGGCTTTTTGGATTACCTTTGCAAGCATATTGAAGCTATTATGGCTTCACAGCATTGGACATCTGTCCAATACTAAAAGATATTAATCATGATTGACCACTTTGGATAATCATGCTCGTTTCATCAAGAGTCTATTTTGAATACGTAGACTTTTTATTGTTTGTGCAGTGAACGCTGATCATAGACATTTTCTGAAAGTTCTTTCAGTCAGGATCATAATCAAACATTCTGATCACGAGACTTTCTTATATATCTTCTTGGATGCTTTTTCAAATTTCATCCCTGAAGAACCTTTTATATAGCTCATGAGAGCATTTATTACTGGAGTATGATATGATTCGCTCTACTACCCCAGTTGATTTTTTTTTAATAAACATAGTCTACTAAAACATTAAAACAAGCTAACTAGAAAAACCGTAGAGAAATCAAGTAAAAGATTATAATTGAGAAGTCCATCAGTGTAACTTAAATAAGAAACACGAAAGTCCAAAAGACTAAACCTCACAGATACTTCAACCAAAGAAAAACCGAATAGCTCTCTACAAGCTGAATCTATTATTAACAAGAAATATTTTCCCCAGATATATCCTCTGTTACCAGCGTCACTCCTAGTTAAAGTTTTAAACTCTAGATGATTATGTTAAAAGCTGCACTATATACGATATATGGTGGGCTACAAACATATATATAGTGTCTAAAGAATTAATTATTAGCACCTCTCCAACAGAGGTAGAAATAGCATTAATAGAGAATGCTAAATTGATAGAGATCCATACAGAAAAGACAAAGGATACATTCGCCGTAGGTGATATTTTTCTAGGAAGTATCCGAAAGATGATGCCAGGATTGAATGCAGCCTTTGTAGATATTGGACATCGTAAAGATGCCTTTCTTCATTATACTGATCTTGGGCCTCAGATCAAGTCATTGACTAAGTATACGATGACTGTTGAAAATAATAAAGTGAATACTCATCGCCTTGATAACTTTGAGAATGAGCCGGATAATCCTAAGGGTGGAAAAATCGATAACGTATTCAATAAGCATGAACACGTACTCGTTCAGATCCTTAAGGAGCCTATCTCGACTAAAGGGCCAAGACTAAGCTGTGAAATCACAGTACCTGGAAGATTCATCGTATTGACACCATTTTCTGAAACGATAGCGATCTCTAAGAAGATCTCTGATCCTGAGGAAAGAAAAAGACTCAAACTACTGATTGGTAGTATCAAGCCTAAAAATTTTGGTGTAATCGTACGTACTGCTGCAAAGGGTAAGCAAGTAGCAGACTTACACTCAGAAATTAGCGAACTTAATGAGAAATGGAAGCAAATCTATCACGAATTACGAAATGCCAAAAAGCCTAAGAAACTACTTAGTGAGCTCGATAAAACAACTACTATTATTAGAGACATCTTAACGGACGACTTTACATCTATCGTGACCGATGATAAAGATGTATATACTGGACTTAAAGAATATCTCAAATCTATAGACGCTAATAAGGTCAAGATACTTAAGCACTTTACTGGAGCGAGACCTATATTCGATGAACATGGTGTGACCAAACAGATCAAAGCGAGTTTTGGTAAAACGAGTACTATGTCAAGTGGCGCGTACATCGTTTTAGAGAGCACTGAGGCCATGCACGTGATAGATGTCAACAGTGGGCCCAAAATGGTAAAACGTAGCCAAGAAGACGCCGCAATGGCCGTTAACATGGAGTCTGCTGAAGAGATAGCACGTCAATTGAGATTACGTGATATTGGTGGACTGATTATTATTGATTTTATCGATGTACGTAAGTCGGAGCACAAAACTAGATTGTTCCAAGCCATGAAAAAATACATGGAGGGAGATCGAGCTCAGCATACTATACTCCCACTTAGTAAGTTTGGTCTGATGCAAATCACTCGTCAGAGGGTAAGACCTGAAGTAAAAATAGATACAAGCGAAAAATGTCCTGTATGCTCTGGTACTGGTGTAAGTACGCCATCAGTATTGGTAACTGACTCTATCGAACGTGATATCAATTTCATTCTAGAGACTAGACCTGCCAGTAAAATAAAGCTTGAGACTCACCCTTTTGTATACGCTTACATCCGACAAGGTTTTCCGAGTCTACGTATGAGATGGTGGAAGAAATACAAGAAATGGATCTCTGTAGCTCAGAATAATGACTACGACTTATTTCAATATAAGTTTTACGATGGCGCCGAAGACGAAATCCGAATGGAAGGATAAATCGCGCCTTGCAAAGCAAACGCGATGAATGCGAAGTCAGACAGTGTTTTATTTAAAACACGTTGACTTCGCCACATAATGCAAGTGTCAAGTGCAAGTGCAAGTGCAAGTGCAAGTGCAAACTTATGGGACGAAAACCAATCGCGACTCGTAAAGCAAACGAGATGAATGCCGTAACAAAGTCATTCATCTTAGGTCACAATATAAAATTTTGACATCTTTCAGATTCAAGTAAAATATCAATATCTTGGCGTGCCCTCTTAAACCAATTGACTATTTTACTAAATGTCCTAATGGTTTGAATTTGATACTTTGGCTTGATACTTGAACTTGATATGATCCCTACACTCAACAACAAGAAACGCATACTTATAGCTCCACTTCATTGGGGCTTAGGTCACGCAACGAGATGTATTCCGATTATTGATCATTTTATTTCTCTAGGAAAAGAAGTAGCTCTCGCTGGAGATAGCGCATCATTTAAAATGCTTCAACGTAGATATCCTCATCTACCTTCGTTCGAATTGCCTTCTTACAATGTGAGATATAGTAGTAGTATGACATTGAGCATGATGATGCAAGGCCCTAAGTTCATGGCTACCTATAAATTAGAAAGAAAAGCTACAAAACAAATCGTCGAGTACTGGCGACCAGATGTATTGATCTCTGATAATAGATTTGGATTTAGAAATAAAACTACACACAACATATATCTGACTCATCAACTCAATATCCAACATAATAATAAAAGCATCGCACGCTTTGCTAATCTAATACATCGTAGATTTTTACATCAATTTGATGAATGCTGGATTCCTGATGATGAAAATAGAAGTCTCAGCGGAAGATTAAGTGAAAATAGTGAAATCAATATTCCATGCGAATATATCGGAGCGCTTACACGACTAGAATTATCACTCTCTGAACAGACTATCGATTTACTTGTAATACTCTCTGGACCAGAGCCGGCAAGAACCAAACTTGAAAAGTCTATAATTTCAAATACCTCTTTAACCGGTAAAAAAATCACCCTTGTTAGAGGAACAGATTCTAATAGACTTAATAACTATCCAGACAATTTTAGGTTAAATGATATTGTAGATCAGAAACAATTAACAGAACTTATCAACACTTCTACAGCTATACTTTGCAGATCCGGGTACAGTACGATTATGGACCTACAAGAATATAATAGACCCAAGTACTTTATACCTACTCAAGGACAGACTGAACAAAAATACTTGGCAGAGTATCATAATGGAAAGAACAAAGTTCGAGTCCTAAAAAATATAAACGAATTGAATTTGAATGTATCGTCTAATATTTAAATTGATCTAAAAAATCACTCTTTCTAGAAAGTGAAACGTCGAGTTGCTTTCCAGAACTCAAAGTAACCATTCCCCCTTTTCCTTTATTATACTTTACTACATGATCAATATTAATGATACTCGATCTATGTATTCTGCAAAAATCTGAAGAAGTAAGGTTATCCTCATAGAACTTCAATTTTCTACAGGCCAAGAGTTTTTTTCCGGAAACCAAATGGATCATTGAAAAATTATCAGATGCCTCGAGATACAAAACATCATTGGTAGCTACCACCTGAAACCCATCAATCAAGGGCACTACAATCTTGTTTAGTTTTTTACCTTTAATAGACTCCAGCAATTGTGCTGTGTGCGCCCATTTCGTAGAGTGATCTATATGTGTGCAAGCCTTATTTACTTCGTTAATGAGTTCTTCTATATCTACTGGCTTGAGTATATACGAAGCATTAGATAAATTGAATGCTTTCACAGCATACTGACTGAAAGCAGTTACAAATATAACTTGGAATGGTAGTTCAGAAAACTGATCTAATAAATCAAATGCATTTCCATGTGGCATCTCAATATCCAAAAAAATGATGTCCGGATTAAGAGCATCTATCTTTTCCTTCGCTTCGATTATGTTTTCAGCCATAGATAAAACTTCAATTTTTTTGCAGTACTTACTTAAGAAGAGACTTAAGCTTTTTCGACTCGATACTTCATCGTCTATAATCAGTGCACTATATGTATTAAGTTTAGACATCAGCAGAAAATAATTGAATTTTTACTAAAGTTCCTTTGTCATCTTTATTTGGAAAAGCTTCAGTTATGTTGATAGAATACTTGGTTTGATAAAGATCTTCTATGATACTCATTCTTTTCGCAGTGTTTTTCATTCCTGTCGCTTTGTGTTGTTTTTGATGTACTGTCTTACGCGCCAAAGACTCTTTCCTACCTATTCCGTCATCTTCTATAGTTATATGTATCTGTTCGCTTTCTAGACCAATATGGACTCTCAAAAATCCTTTCGCACTTTTGTAACGTAATCCATGCCAAATTGCATTCTCGATATATGGCTGAAGTAACATAGGCGAAATAGATGCGTCCGAATTATTGATCTTAGGGTCTACGGTAAAACTATAATCAAATTGATCCTTAAATCTGGAATGCTCCAACTTTAGATATAAATCAGTCAATTCCAATTCTTCAGATAACGGAATTAAATCTTGTAAATTAACATCTAATACCTTCCGCATCAACTTACTGAATTGTGTCAAATATCTATTGGCCTTAACCTCATCTTGAGTAGCTATATACTCATTGACAGAATTCAAAGCATTAAATATAAAATGAGGATTCATCTGAGCCCTTAGCGACTTCAACTCTAATTTTTTATTAGCCACTCGATTGGATCTTAAACTTCTATAAATCCAAAGAGCACTCAACAATGCTAATAATAGAAGGAGCCCTAGTAAATAAATCAGGTACCTTTGAAAATCCCCTCGTTGTGATTCTGATTTATACAACTTTCTATTACTGTCGTAAACATTAGATTCTATATCTATTTTCTGCTGACTTTCCAATAGCTTTATCTTATTCTCTAACTCTATTTTTTGGTCATTGATTAACTTCTGCTGTGTATTTTCATACTTTTTATACTCATTTAACGCCAACTCATAATCGCCACGTCCCGCTGATATTTCTGATGCACCTTTATAGACTTTAGAAATAGTTGTGGTATTAATAGAATTCGTGATCGCATTTTTAGCCTCTATAATAGTACTCGATGCATTAGCCAAATCTCCTTGTCTAAAATACGCATCAGCTAACCTAACTTGATCCTCGATCTGATAAGAATTATCATCCTTTTCAAACTTAGATATATTTGACTTTCTGAATTTCACTTCATCATCAACACTAACCTGAGACAAACTAATCACTTCTTTCGCATCATTAATTATTTTTACATCTTCCGCACTTACCTTATTTCTTCTAAAATTTGTTTGAGCATTGGAATAATTTAAAAGTGCCACATCATATCTAGATTGGGAATTGGCAATTATAGCTTTCCTAGACTGAATTCTAACTAAAGATGACGTATCCAATTTAGCTTCTTTCGATGAATAGTGTTTTTCCAATTGATCAAGTATCACCATGGCCTTATCCAAACTATCTTGCTCAACCAGTGTATTAGCTAAACCTTCATAACAAAGAAAGTACATTGAAGATTTATCAACTCCACTCATACAAGATTTAAAAGATGCTTTTGCCTCTTCAGAATTAATCAAATAATTAAGACTTCCACTTTTATAATGAATATTAACTATTACTGATCTATCTGTACTGTTATCGGTATAACTCAAAGCTTCATTATACCTACTAATAGCCAAGGTATTTAGATTTGCATTCGCATTGATATCACCAAGTAAGGTGTAAGCCTTTATCAAGGCTGTAATATTGTCGAGATTTTTAGCTCCCTCAATTACCGTAGAAATTATTTTTGTTGCTTCTTCATTATTCGTTCCTATAAGATCTTCGGCATTATGCAACTCTTCTTCAATACCAGACTGTTCTGATAGCATAGATGCAAAATCTACTTGACCATCCATATTGTTAATCGAAAGAAGAATTAAAACCAAACCCAACATATAGTATACGTTCCTACTCATACTACAAATATAAGTAACTCTAAATTGGTCCATTTCATCTAATCTAAGTCAATTAGCGACATTCATAAAGTCAAATGACTCGTTTACATCAAAAAGGGATGCACTTACGTAGTCATTGTTTTTTCTTTCGAATCTTTATTTGAATTTTGTGGCAGCAGTTAGCCATTTGCTCAGTACCAATTTAAACAATTATAAAATTCAATAAATATGAAATCAATACTCCTGTTACTCGCTTTGTCTTTGATGGTAACTCTAGGTCTACCAGGTATAGATGCCTTTAAATACAGAATGACAAATATTTTCACGGAACAAGACTTGTCAGTTAATGAAGAAGCTATAGATGTAGACGCCCAAATAGCAATACTCCTAGATACTAGTGGGTCTATGAACGGTCTGATTGAGCAGGCTAAATCCCAACTGTGGAATATTGTTAATGAACTATCAGAAGCTAGAAGGCATAATGAACCCATTCGATTTCAAATAGCATTGTATGAATATGGAACTCAGAACTCATCTATTACAAATCCCTATATCAGACAAGTGGTTGATTTCACCTCAGACATAGACCTAATCTCTCAAAAATTATTTTCATTGTCTACTAGCGGCAGCGAAGAACACTGTGGCGAAGTGATAGAGCAAAGCTTATCTCAATTAACATGGAGTTCATTAGCCAAATTAAAAACAATTTATATTGCTGGAAATGAATCATTCGCGCAAGGTCGAACATCTTATAGAAAGGCATGTGCCTTTGCAAGTCAAAACAATATAGTGGTGAATACTATATTCTGTGGGCCCTTACAAACCGGAATAGACCTTCAATGGAAAACTGGAGCATCCTTAACCAACGGCGATTACTTCAATATAGATCAAAACCAGAAAACTCGCTATTATGACACTCCATATGATGTAGCAATATCAGATCTTAATGAAAAATTGAATGATACTTACATACATTATGGTAAGGGTGGAAGTGACTTCTTGCAAAATCAAAAATATCAAGACCAAAATGCCAGATCATATGGCGCTTCTAACGCCGCTTCAAGATCAGTATTCAAATCCAATAAACAATACAACAATGCACAATGGGATTTAGTAGATGCCTATGAAAATGATAAACGTATAATAGGAAAAGCCAAAGAACTACCTAAGGAATATAGAGACTTGAATACGGAAGATCTTGAAGAACAAGTGAAAAAAACTTCATTAAGTAGAAAAAGTATCCAAACCAAAATAGCTAATCTATCTACCAAAAGAAAAAAATATATCACTCAACTCAAAAGAGAAGACGACCAAGGTACGTCATTGGACGAATCTATCAATACTTCAATGAGAGATCAAGCGAAGAAAGCAGGATTAACCTACCCATCAGATCATAAAGAACAAGCCTCTCTAATCAACTTCAACGGATTTATCGAATCGGCAACGGACGTTGAAAAACATAGAAAAGATAGACTCATAAGCACCTCTGAATTCAACAAAATGAGTAAAGAAAAAAATACTATTATACTAGATACAAGATCAAAGAAAGCTTTTGACGAACGTCATGTAAAAGGGGCTATTCATCTCAATTTTTCAGATTTTACTGAAGAGAAGCTAACTGCACTAATTCCTGATAGTAACACTAGAATACTAATTTACTGTAACAATAATTTTATAAGTACTAAACCAGCGTTGGCCTTAAAAATGCCACCCTTAGCATTAAACATTCCAACGTTTATAAACTTATACGGATATGGATATAAAAACATCTACGAACTCAAATCACTCAATGTGGATAATGGTAGTGTTCTTGAAATGTCATCCTCGAAGAAATAATATTCTCTACGTCATGAATGTAAAATACTAATATTCAATTTGACTTATATCGATTGCAAAATTCCAATAATCTAAACTGTAACCTTTTCTAAAATTTACTTGAAACAAAAAACTTCTATATCTATGAAATACATAATCTGCCTCATACTATCTACAATAACATATACCCAATCCTCAGGGCAATATCTAGATGAAAGAAAACACATAAACGTAACTGGGAGCGCAGATATGAGTATCTCTCCAGATCAACTAACGCTTTCTATAACTTTGGCAGTACCGTACAAAGAACAGCAAAAAATAGAGATAAATGAAGTTGAATATAAATTCCATGAAGCACTAGAAAAAAATGGAATAAGTAAAGACCAAATAGCAATATCTACCACCAATTATCCTTGGTATAATTGGTGGTATCATAGAAACAATCAACTACTAGAAAAAACATACAACCTAACTCTGAGAAGCGACACTGACTTCATGAAGCTTATGCAATCCTTGGACATTGAAGGTATAAAGGATATCAGAATAACATCTAGAACCCATAAAGATATACACAAACATAGAGTAGAAGTCAAAAAGGACGCAATGAAATCAGCAAAAGAAAAAGCGAACTATATGTTAGAAAGTATAGGTGAAAAAATAGGGAGCGTGATTTCAGTAGTTGAAGTAAACAATAACTGGAGAAACAATTCCCAAATGCTCAGCAATTATTCACGCAATAGTGCTAACACACAAAATGCTATTGATGAGGTAACTCAAATAAAGCTGAGGTATGAAGTCAATGTAAAATTCGAGATTAAATAAACTATAATGAGAATTTAAATTTTCTATTTTTAACTTGCAAGATAATTCTATTCTGCTAGATATAAACCCTTATCTCTTAAACATCGGAAATGGATTCAGCGGCGATCTAAATACATTCAAATAGGATTCTATGTGATACTGTGGAGTGTTCCTTAACCAATCCGATCTTTTATATTTTATGTCTTTGTATAGTTCCTCAATAAATTTTGTTATTAGACCATGCTCTCGATTCTCCTTAGAATTCAATATTTTTTGGAAAGAAAGTTATATTGCAGAAGCTCCACAACTATACTTTACTAGAAACTCTTCTAATTTACTTCTTGATATAGTCAAGCATTGAACATAATATAAGCACTGTTGCCATTTTTGTGTTTCAGAAAAATTAAAAAATGAAGCTAAAAAAAGAGCCCTACAATAAAATCGAAATTTTAATTGCAGGGCTGTATTTTAATAAGTAATTCAATTAAAAATACTTATTGCCATTTTGGGGCAGATTAGTCCGTAATAAATAATTTTTGAGACTTATTTTCCCCTGTTAGGCTATTGTTAATGTTAATAAGATACATACCATTTTCAAGATGAGTCAAATCTACTTCTTCAATAGTGCCTTTTGAAAATAAATTCGTCAAAATTAGTCTACCATTAATATCATAAACAGTATATCTGTCATCCGAACTATGATTACCCGTAATTCTAAATACACCATTACTAGGATTAGGTGAAATTGTAGTATTTACGTATGAAGACTCCCTTTTGCCAGTCTTAGGCTTTAATAAAGTAATACCTGTGTCCGTTCCGCATATCGAAACTTCAGATACACCACTAAAATTACTATGCTGTGTAAATCTCAAAAATCTAAATGACTGATTATATATTTCCAATGGAGCTTCCCCTTCTGCACCAAACCTTCTCCATACTGCGTACTTGTTAGTTGCAGCATCTACAATTTTAACCCAATTAACTGGGTTTCCGTTATTATCGATTTGTCCACTACCCTCTACTGTAAAAGGAATATCTGTTTGTCCATAAAGATCATACACATAAACTTCAGAGATTAAATGACCAGTACCTAAATCTATGTAAGCTACAAAAGGTGGTTGCGTTAAATCTGGGCTCCATTGCTTACCCCACATACATTTTTCAAACTCCGGAAATGCACTAGAAAAATCATCGTCTGCTAAAAAATAATCTTCACATATCGGTGCATTTGGTTCACCTGCAAAGTTTGTTTGGTTATCAAATAGTTTAGCGGCATCTACATATCCACCATCTCCACACATATCTTCACCAATTTGATTTGGATTTGATGGTGATACATAGGTAATAGGTTTTTGGCTTAGATCTATAAAGTCGCATTCACAAGCTGTAGGGTTACATCCTACTTGTGTTATAGAGATATTACTAATGTGAGCATTTAAATTGTTTCCTATCACGGCTCCACTACTTGTACCTCCCAATGGTTGTGTTCCGTCATGTCTTGCTGTTATTAATAATCTATTGTGATTAGCATTTGTATGAACAAAAGTTACTGATCTAATCGGACCGCTTGAGTAACCAAACCCATCAGTTGGCCAACTTAGAGAATGCGATAAAACTTGAACATTAAAATCATCAATCAAAGTTGAAACTTGATCGATATTAGAAGGAACAGTATTATTAAATCCTGGTGTTAGTTCACCAGCCACCAATCTAAATTGTAAATCTTCAATATAATGAATGTCACTATTAGAACTTGTATTCAAGGTTTTAACACCTGTAGCATCGTACTCCAATAAATAAGTTTGGCCTACCACTAAATCTAGGGCTCCTTCCGAAATTACTGCATGTCCAGTAGTCGGATTAAAATTGGTCGCTTGACTCTTCAACCTTAAAAACGGCTGTATAAAATTGGGCGTAAATGGATTATTAAAAGTATTGAGGACGTCAGCACTTGGAGATCCCCAATTGGCTTTCCATCCACAAGCTTTTTTACCATTCATTATCCACGGTACTGAACCTTGAGATTGAAATTCTGCAATTGAGAAGTCACCATTAGATACTAATTCGCATCCTGTGGGATTACATGAATTAGTTTGCGATATAATATTCGTTGAAAAGAATATTAATGCAAATAAAGAAAAGTAAGTAATTAGTAATTTTTTTTTCATAACACTTTCGTTTTTGTTTACAAAATAATAACGGAAGCAATAGATATAACTATTTGCTTCTTAAATATTACATCCCAATATTAACTTGGCGCATTAAAATTAACTTAATCTTTATTTTTTTATCCACTATTGAAAAGGTAAAGGTAGTTTTGATTGTCACAAATAAAAAAATATTGATTAAAAATACAAGATTAAAAAAATCATATTATAAGCAATCAATATATCTTTAATCCTTCATTTTGGGACGTCGGCAACAACTCTATAAAACTGAATAGAGTTCCTTAATATACCATCACTTACTTTTTTTGGGGTATGCAATATTAAAACTATTCGTCTTTCTCTGATCCTAGTATTTCCATTATACTCTCTGGGTTATCTAGTATAGCTTTAGTCAATTGATAATGCTCAGTTTCTTTATAGTCTCTCGTTGTAATTGTACCATCTTGAAAATAAAATACTTCTGAGTTAGGCACGGACATAATAATCGGAGAATGCGTAGCAATGATAAAATGAGATCCTGTTTTTTTCACCTTTTCTATAATCAGCCGAAGTAAGCTCAATTGGCGTGTAGGCGAAAGTGCCGCCTCCGGTTCATCAATCAGATATAAGCCTTTGGCAGTAATCCTAGAAGTAAAGAACTTGAGAAAACCTTCACCATGCGACATCGCTTCCATATCAGCAGTGTATCGATTGATCAAACTATTTTTCTCACCTTCGATCGCACCTATAGCACGCTTGATATCTCCGCCAGTAAAACTTTCTTTGATCTCTTCTATCTCCTTGTCTAGTGATTCAATCTCTTTTTTGAGGCTTCTTGCATATCCAATAAAATCCTCTGCTCGCACAAAAAAACCATGGCGTGTTTTTTCTTCATATGAAAGGCGTAAGTAATTTGCAAGTTCGTTAGCCGCAGCCAATGACTCATCATCTTCTAAACGAAAACTTCCTGCCAAAGGGACTTCAGCATACGCAGCAATAGCTTCTAGAATGGTAGACTTTCCACTTCCGTTTTCTCCTACGAAAAAGGTAATGTTTTTTTCGAATTCAATCTCTTCTAGGTTCTGGACCAAAGGAAGTGTAAACGGGAATTGATCTTTTTTATCTTCAGGAAAATTCCGTAATCTCAAACTGGAAAGAATCATAAATTTTTAGTTTTGGTTTGGCTTAAGTAATGTCGGTGGCAACTTGAGGTAGTTATTTATTAATCTTGTAATCTATATCCTCAAGGTTTTTTATTCATTCACCAATTAGCCTATCAAAACATCACCCGTCATTTCCTTTGGAATATCGACACCAACCATCGATAATATAGTAGGTGCTATATCACCTAATTTACCATCTTTCACTTTGATATCTAACCTATCTGTAACGACGATCATCGGAACCATAGAAAGTGTATGTGCCGTATGTGGAGAACCATCAGGATAGCTCATGATATCAGCGTTGCCATGATCAGCTATAATGATCATCTCATATCCATCTGCAGTAGCTGCCTCGACTAATTTACCTACGCAAGTGTCTACTGCCTCAGCAGAAGCGATCGCCGCAGACATGATGCCGGTATGACCGACCATATCTGTATTGGCATAATTGAGACAAATAAAATCCGGATGTGTTTCTTGTATATACTTTATTGCGGACTCCGTCACTTCATTAGCTGACATCTCTGGTTGTAGATCGTACGTTTTCACCTTTGGAGAAGGTATAACTATTCGTCCTTCACCTTTATAAGGTTCCTCCTCTCCCCCATTGAAAAAGAAAGTAACATGTGGATACTTCTCTGTCTCTGCGATACGCAACTGTGTCTTTCCCGCTTGAGAAAGTACTTCGCCTATAGTCTGCTTTAGATTATCTTTGGTGAATACGACATGAACTCCTTTGAAGGTACTATCGTAACTCGTCATCGTCACATAGTGAAGATTTAGCTTATGCATGCCATGATCAGGCATATCATCTTGTGTAAGTACACGAGTTAGTTCTCTTGGACGATCTGTTCGAAAGTTGATGAAGTATACGGCATCTTGTTCTTCCATCATCTCTGGCTTTCCTACTACTATTGGCTCTACAAACTCATCATTGATCCCAGCGTCATAGCTAGCTTGTATTCCAGACATGGCATCTACAAAGTGGTCACCGATTCCTCTCACTAGTAGATTATATGCTTTACTGATACGTTCCCATCTATTGTCACGATCCATAGCGTAGAATCGTCCTATTATTGTAGCGATCCTAGCATTAGAGCCTTCGATATGATCGTGTAACTTTTTGACAAATGTCTTTGCACTACCAGGAGGAGTATCTCGACCATCTGTAAATACATGGATGTATACTTCTACTTCTTCGTTTTTCAGTAAATCACAGATTCCTAGCAAATGCTCAATGCTCGAATGTACACCCCCGTCCGAGACTAGTCCCATCAGGTGAATCCGTTTAGTATGACTCTTTGCATGTGAGATCATTCCTTGGAATACCTCATTATTATTGAGCTCACCTTCTTTTACAGCTTTATTGATCCTCGCTAGCTCCTGATATACTACTCTGCCCGCACCTAGATTCATATGTCCTACCTCAGAATTGCCAATCTGTCCTTCTGGGAGGCCTACTTTCTCACCAAACGTCACCAATTCGGCATTAGGATACTTTTCATACAGACCATCCATTGTAGGCGTATTGGCCTGAGATATTGCACTGACGCTGTCATCTGCTCCTTTCCCCCATCCATCTAGTATTACTAGCGCTACTTTTTGATTCGTTATTGGCATATTCTTCGATTTGTAAGTAGCAAATGTAATGTATGGCACTTAATGTATTGTGGTGATATGTTATTATTACCCTAAAATTGAACTATATCATCGATTTGGTTCGTTTTTAGTAATGAAGAAGGTATATATATGAGTATGTATTATCATTCTACTGATATACATCTTCAATGATTGCAATAGAAGAATCCTGATTTTTCACTCAGGTACAAAAAATGAAAACACTATGAAAACACTACTTATCGCGACTTTAGTAAGTATAAGCACACTGGCATTTAGTCAGACTAAAGCATTCTACAAGGCTGTAGAAAAACAAGATATAGAATCTATTACGGACCTACTTATGGACGAAGTTGAGGTTTGCATCAAAGATGATCAGCGAATCATGTCCAAGTCTACTGCCACCAAGACCATCAAAGACTTCTTAGCCAAAGTAAATCCTAAATCTGTAGCATCACTTCATAGTGGTTCATCAGGAGAGGGATCAAAATATAAAGTAGCTAAGATGATGACTGATGATGGCATCTACAGGATATTTGTATACCTCGAGGGTAACAAAATACAAGAAGTTAGATTTGATACTTTCTAAGTGTTCAGCATGGATTGATTAATCCGTTTTAATTAAGATATTATAAGGATATGCCGCTTTGGTGTATCCTTTTTTTGTTTTGAAAGGTCATCTTCTATATAAGGAATAGTACTTCTCGGAGTACGAAATAATTGAAAATAACGAATAAGCATTCTTAAACCTTGCTTTTTTGGGCAATGCAAGCGCCTATTGTTAGTAGACAAAGTAAGACTTGCAAACACTAATTAGCATGGTTAGCTACAAATAATTCTATATATTCAACTTATCAAAACCAATTAACATGCAATCCACTACCAAAGCCAAGTTATCATTCATGATGTTCCTCGAATTTTTCATTTGGGGTGGATGGTTTGTAACATTAGGTACTTTTCTATCTAATAATCTTTCAGCTTCCGGTGGAGAGATTGGTCAGGCATTTTCAACTCAATCTTGGGGAGCCATCATTGCGCCTTTTATTATTGGACTTATTGCAGATCGTTATTTTAATGCTGAGAAAATACTCGGAGTGCTTCATATAATCGGAGCTGTATTGATGTACCAATTATCCAATGCTGAGTCATTCGATGTATTCTACCCTTATGTACTGGGTTATATGATTGCCTACATGCCTACGCTGGCCTTAGTGAATTCGGTATCTTTCAATCAGATGGATGATCCTGCAAAAGATTTTCCTTTAATAAGAGTTTGGGGTACTGTCGGTTGGATAGCGGCTGGATGGATCATTAGTCTAGGATTTAAATGGGACTCACTACAAAACATAGAAGGTGGAGCGCTAAAAAACACTTTTTTGATGGTGGCGATTGCCTCAGCAGTTCTAGGTATATTTAGTTTTTTACTTCCTGCTACACCGCCCAGTAACAAAGGAAACAAGTCTGCATCTATCTCAGAGATCTTAGGATTAGAGGCTCTTGGGTTACTGAAGGATAAGAATTTTTTAGTATTCTTTATTTCATCCATTTTGATCTGTATTCCATTAGCATTTTATTATCAAAACCTTAGTCCATTCCTTACAGAATTGGAAGTAGAAAATTCTACAGCTTGGGCATCAGCAGGACAGATATCAGAAGTATTATTTATGCTCCTCCTACCATTTTTCTTTAAGAAATATGGATTTAAGAAAACGATCCTTATAGGAATGTTAGCATGGGTGATTAGGTATGTTCTTTTTGCTTATGGTAATTCTGATGGCTTATTTATAATGCTAATCAGTGGTATTTTACTTCATGGTATCTGCTATGATTTCTTCTTTGTATCTGGCCAGATATATACTGATAGCAAGGCTGGAGAAAAATATAAAAGTTCAGCTCAAGGGCTAATTACTTTGGCGACTTACGGTGTGGGTATGTTAGTAGGATTTAAGATCGCTGGTATGATTACTGACAAATTTGTAATTGAAGGTGGCGGTCACGTTTGGGAAAGCATTTGGATCTATCCTGCAGGATTTGCCGTCGTCGTACTTATCATATTCGCATTGCTTTTCAAAAATGAAGAGATAGAATACAAGTAGTAGTGTGCCAGTTATACAGTTTATGTTATTTAATGCCGCATAAATAATTTGAATTCATTTAATTTAAATCAAGGCAAAAAACGTAGGCGTGGCCGTAGTCACGACGAGGATTTTTAACGAAGAGGTAAGTTAATGGGGCAAATTATATGCGGCATTAAGTTGTATAATCTGTATTAACTAGTATTCAGTCCACAGCATTCAGTCTTTAGTTTTCAGTAAAGAGTCAACAACAGGTAATGGAATGAAAGAGCAAGCAGGAAAATGATTTAACTGGATATTTAAGTGTTTCGGAGTCCATGTGTTTTTTCTACGAAAAAGCTACATTCCTACTCCGACTGCGCGTGTTTGCTGCACAAGCCACTGCTTAGCCACACTCCCACTCCTAGAACTTGTTTTACTAAGGTAAAACACTTACTACCCTATCATCACGATAGCTGGTCTTTTATGGAAGTCTTTAAACTCTGACGATTTCCACTGTGATACTTTCTTGGTCTTAATGTATTCCGTACTTGCACTGATATCTACAGCTAGACATAACTTTGTATCTGGACGCAATGCTTCCTTACAAGTCGATAACAAAAATTCATTTCGATACGGTGCATCCATAAATATCTGTGTCTGCTTCAGCTTATTCGCTTTAGATTCTAGACTTCTTAGCTCCTTTATAAGTGCTGGTTTTTTATTAGATAAGTAGCCATTAAAGCAAAAAGACTGCCCACTCATTCCTGACGCCATCAGAGCCAACAAGATCGATGATGGACCCACGCAAGGTGACACCGTAACATCTTCTCTATGGGCAATCGCCACTATTTCAGCTCCAGGGTCAGCTACTCCAGGGCAACCTGCTTCTGAGATCACACCGATGGATAAGCCTTTTTTGGCTTTCAAGACGAAATCCTTCAATCCTTCTACCTTTCCATGCTTATCCAGTTCAAATATATCTAACTCAGCTATAGGCTTAGGGTGACCACTTTCCTTGATAAACCTACGGGCAGTTCTTGCTCTTTCTACTATAAAATGATCTAAACTATGTAAAATCTCTAGAGTTGCTGGCGGTAGACTTGATATCCCATTTTCAATGATAGGACAGGGTATCATATAGATTTTTCCTTGCATCGACGTAAGGTATGAAATTGAGAAATAAAAAAAGCCAGTCAACTAATGTCAACTGGCTCATAATACTTAATATCTATTTACATTAGAATTTTTGTCTCCATCCTAATGATATAATTGTACTTCCTACACCTCCATCTAATTCAAAGTCCTCGATACTATTAATAGTAGGAACGATGTAATCTACTGCAATCTGGAAACTACCAAATGCGATACCTATCTGAGGAACTATAGCTAATCCTTTTGATGTCTGCCCACCAGAAGTTTGTGTATTGCCATCAACATCAGTAAACGTAATAGTCGGTGTTTCCAATGAAGATAATCCTAATCCTAATCCACCAAAAGGACTAAATCCTTCAGTTTTCATGTGATAGATCCCTTTAACACCAAAAGATGTTAATCCATAAGCCTCTACGTCATCACCTACTCCAGCAAGAATAGATGCTAAATAAAATATACCTACACCCAATTTTGGATCGTCTTCATTTAAGTAATACATGGCGTCTATACCATAAGTAAGTCCTCCATCCACATCAATCTGGTTAGCACCTTCTCCAAGTCCTCCTCCTGCTGGAACGTTATACCCTAAAAATCCTGCCGCAGAAAATTTCTGAGCATTCATAGTAAACCCTACTAACATGAGTAGAATCGGAAAAATTAATTTTTTCATTTGTTTAATATTTAGTTTTAAAAATTGGTTTCTAAAAAAAACAGAAATCACATCTTTCGAACTCTTTAAGCATTCTAATGCAAACTGTTTTTTGTTAACCCAAATATAGAAATAATATTATATCGAAAAAAAATACATATGATTAATTACTATAAGTCCAACATCAAGGATAAAAATATAGCCATTGAGTGAGTAATAATTACTATTCACTAGACCCCCTAGATTATCAAGAAAACTTACTTCAAGCTAATATCTCTGTTAACAATGCGTTAAAATAGATATCTCTACATCCAACATACGAAAGGCTTCGTTTATCTTTGAGATATCTTATTATAAGATATTTGTAATGTACTATACAATCAATTTAGAGTGAGAGATAGTATTTATTAACTTTGTGAACCTTCGTATTCGAGGGTTTTCTTTATTAAGGATAAAACGAAAAGTATGCAACCATCAGTAGACATAGAAGCACTAGGTCAGCAAGTATACCAAGACAGTGCATTTGTAGAGACACTTTATGCCGAATCAGGTAAGGTTATCGTAGGTCAAAACTATATGCTAGAGCGCCTTCTCATTGGACTATTAGCTAATGGACATGTTCTATTAGAAGGACTTCCAGGATTAGCTAAAACACTGGCTATCAAAACGTTATCATCTGCAGTAGACGCAAAATTTAGTAGAATACAGTTTACTCCAGATCTGCTTCCAGCGGATATTATCGGTACGATGATCTACAATCCTGCCAAAAATGACTTCTTTGTACGTAAAGGGCCCATCTTCGCTAACTTCATACTCGCAGATGAGATTAACAGAGCTCCAGCCAAAGTACAATCTGCACTCTTAGAAGCCATGCAGGAAAGACAAGTAACTATCGGTAAAGAAACATATAAGCTAGAAGAGCCATTTTTGGTACTTGCTACTCAGAATCCTATAGAGCAAGAAGGAACATATCCATTACCTGAGGCGCAGATCGATAGATTTATGCTGAAGGTCAATATAGGTTACCCTACCAAAGATGAAGAGAAGCTCATCATGCGTAAAAATCTACTTGGTGAGATTACACAAAAGATCAATGCAGTTGTAAGCCCTGAAACAATCATAAAGGCAAGAAACACTGTACGTGGTATATACATGGATGATAAGATTGAAAATTACATCCTAGACATCGTTTTCTCTACACGTAATCCATCTCAGTATGGTCTTAGTAGTATCGCTCCGCTTATTTCTTATGGAGGGTCTCCTAGAGCTACAATCAATCTTGCATTGGCTGCTAAAGCCTATGCATTCCTACAAAGGAGAGCATACGTAACACCGGAAGATGTACGTAACATCTGCAAGGATGTAATGAGACATCGTGTTGGTATTACTTACGAGGCCGAAGCAGAGAATATAACTCAAGATGATATCGTAACACAAATACTTAATACTGTACAAGTACCTTAGTGAGATATCTAACTAGACATATCATTATAGCATTGACGTTCTTCTGCACGTTATCTATCTCTGCTCAATCACTTATTGATCATTATGAAGCATTGCATGGCTCTGTCAAGGGTTGCAGAATTTACCATGGTCAATTAGATGATATATTTCCGCTTGAAATGCTCATTTGCGATGATAAAGGAGCTTATAAAATGTATTCTAGTTCGGACATCTACAATTTGTCTATAGAAACAAAAGGTGATACTTTAGAGATGTTAGAAGAAGACAGTCAAGAACGTACTTCTGGGTACATTACCTTGTCTGAAAGTAAAAATAAAGATGGAAAAATTTATTCAGGAGAATGGAAACATATTGAATCTTCTGCGAAGTATCCACTGATCATATATGAGCAAGGTTTAAAAATTCCTCCTACACCTAATTACTTAACCAAGCTTACTGGAATTATTAGAAGTAGAGTTGTAGATATTAATATTGATCATACGAATAGGACATTAGAAATACAAGAGAAATTTGGACTTTTAGGTAGATACAAATCAGAGTATATTTGTAAAAACGATAAGTGTACTAAAATGGTTGTAAGTCCTGAAGGTATTATAGGTGTAAGCTCTGTTGAAATTAATAAAAATAGAAATGGTGATTACAGTATGATTATTCTTACTGCTGACCAACATAGAGAAAGGTCAGAATTAAAGATAGTTTCACAAGTTAAAAGCAAGACAAAATCTTACTCCGATTATAGATCTATGATTCTGGCTGAGTATGCCGTATTTGGTGATGATGATTTGGATGAATACATACTTAAGTTACAGCTGGAATGGATACGATCTACATCAGCACGACTAAGAGAAATACTTAAATCAGATCCAACTGAAATCGTATCAGACAGACTTAAGAATCAGGCTACCTCTTGGCTAGAAATCGAACTTTGGACTGAGGACTTTATCTCTGGTGTACAATACAAACAATACAATTGGGAACCTGAAATAGAAGCTACTGCGTTTGCCTATCACATAGATAAATCAAAGGTAGTATCGCTTACAAAGGTTTGGGACAACAATTGGGATCTTACTAACCTAGATAGCACTATAGATAATGAAAATAGTACTTGGGTTGTAGGTCGTAGCGGAATATATAAAATATATTTTGATAGAATAAAAGGTATACAAAGAGAATCATATCCATATGCCGATCTAACACAACATATCGATGGCGGTAGTTGGTTGGACAAATTGTTAGAGCGAGATAAAATTAAAGATTAGTCACCATGGATACTAACGAACTTATCAAAAAAGTACGGAAGATCGAGATCAAAACTCGTGGTCTAAGTAAGCACATATTCTCTGGTGAATATCAGAGTGCTTTCAAAGGACGTGGTATGTCATTCAGTGAAGTACGAGACTACGCATATGGTGATGATGTTCGTAATATAGATTGGAATGTAACCGCACGAACTGGAGAGCCTTTTGTCAAAGTATTTGAAGAAGAAAGAGAATTGACAGTAATGTTATTAGTTGACTTGAGTAAGTCTGCTATGTTTGGTACACAATCCAATTTTAAAAGTGAAATTATAACAGAATTGGCAGCTGTAATGGCCTTTTCGGCGATCAATAATAATGATAAAGTTGGTGCTATTCTATTTACAGATAAAATCGAAAAATATATTCCTCCTGGAAAAGGAAAAACGAATACACTTCGCATCATTAGAGAGTTGATCAATCATGAAGTAGAATCAGATGGTACTGATCTCAATAAAGCACTAGAGTATCTTAATAACGTACAAAAAAAACGTGCGATTGTATTTGTATTATCAGATTATATGACGGACGGATACGAGACCGCATTAACGGTTGCTGCGCGTAGACATGATATCGTAGGGATGCAAATATATGACGAACGAGAAACTGAATTGCCTAACGTAGGACTCATACATGTACGAGATGCGGAAACTGGTAAAACTAGAATGCTCGACACCTCTTCTAAAGTTGTGAGAGAAAAGTATGCCAGCTGGTTTGCTGAACATACTGAAACTTTTCGCCAACTATTTGCAAAAACAGGAGGAGATTCTCTAAGAATTAATACAGAAGAGGATTATGTAAAAGAGTTGTTGAGGTTTTTCAAGCAGCGAGGGAGATAAACATTATTGATTAATAGAAATGAGACATTTTTGAAAAATTAAATGCTATTAGATAGCTCAATGATAAAAAACATTAAGTACATATTATTATTTCTTCTGATTACGAATATTGCATTCGCGCAGAATTCTATATCCGTAACTGCCAAGCAGGATACAATATTAATTGGTGATCACTTAATCGTGGACGTAGTTCTACGAGTAGATGATGTGAATGATTTAGCTTCCATAGATTTTAATGCCTGGAAAGACCTTACAAACTTAGCTTACCAAGGAGATACTGTCAACTTAGAAAAAAACACTGAAGCGGCCATCATAGGTAAAAATGATTGGGGTATTTCTGATCAGTATTTCAGCACTCCAGTAGAAGTAATGGATGGATGGTTTCAAAATGGAAATACTGTAACGAAAGAAATCAAAGTATCAATTTATGATTATGGTGTTTGGGTATTGCCCTCTCCAAAAATCGTTACTAAATCTGGTAAAAGATATCCAGTCCTCGAGCCAGCAAGAATATGGGTATTACCCGCTAATATGGGTATGGCACGAGACAGTATAGAACTCATGCCGATCAAAGATATCATCGCTGAAGGTGAATCTTGGGAAGATTACAAAATTTGGTTTTATATACTTGGCTTTATACTTCTTGCTCCACTATTGATTAAGTTATTCTGGGGAAGAAAAAAAGAAGAAAAAGTAATAGTAGAAAAAGAAATTATCATACCTGCTCATACAAAAGCTTTAACTGCTTTGCAATCTCTTAAGGGTAAGGAATTGTGGCAATCAGGAAATATCAAACTTTTTCAATCTGAGTTAACAGATATCGTGCGTAGATACCTTGGGGACAGATTTGACGTCAATGCATTAGAGATGACAACTGACGAAATTAATAGTGCATTAAAGGATAAGGATTTCGATACGAAACACAGCGCAACATTAAAGAGAATATTAACAATAGCGGATCTTGTGAAATTTGCGAAAGCAACTCCTCCGGTAGAAATGAATGCAGAATTTATGGATGAAGCTGTAGCCTTTGTTGAGAGTACTAAGAAAGAGGAAGTTGTAGTGGAAGACTCTAAAACTGACGAGAATTGAATATTTTAAATAACATAGAATTTGCTTCTCCTTATTGGTTGCTTTTATTAGTACTCATACCTCTGATGCTACTGTACAAATATTACAGCAAGCGTGAAGAGATAGAACCTATGACTTTCTCAACTTTAGAGTCAATTTCAGAGCTATACAGTTGGAAAGAAACTGCAATCAAATACTTACCGATACTTAGGTATCTAGCTTTAGCTGCTCTTATAATCGCCATGGCGAGACCACAGCAAACGCTCAAGGAAGAAATAGTAAAAGCAGAAGGTATTGATATCATCTTGGCTATGGATCTTTCCTCTAGTATGTTAGCTAAAGATTTTGATCCAGATCGACTTACAGTTAGTAAGGAAGTGGCTGCAAATTTTGTTGACAAAAGAGTCTATGATCGAATCGGCTTAGTTGTGTTTGCTGGAACAAGTTTTACACAGACACCGCTGACTACTGATCATAATATTCTCAAAGATTTTTTAGCTAATCTAGAATGTGGTATGCTCGACGATGGGACTGCTATAGGTATGGGACTCGCTACTGCAGCCAATAGACTGAAAGACAGTAAGTCAAAAAGTAAAGTTATCATATTGCTTACTGATGGTGTCAATAATGCTGGATATATCAAACCATTAACCGCTGCAGAAATTGCCAAAGAATATGGAATGAAAGTCTATACAATTGGTGTAGGTACAACAGGTGCTGCACTTACTCCGGTCAATAGACGAAATGATGGCAAGTTTGTGTTCGGAATGAGTAAGGTAAATATCGATGAAAAACTTCTTTCAGAAATATCTACGATGACGGGAGGAAGATACTATAGAGCGACTGATGAAGCAATGCTCAACAGAATATATGATGAGATCGATCAATTAGAAAAAACGGAAATGGAAGTCAATGTATTTAAAAGATATAAAGACATATTCCGTATTCCATTGATGTTAGCTTTATGCTTTTTACTTCTGGATTTTTTATTAAGACACACTATATTAAGGACTCTACCGTAGATGTTTAGATTTGAAAATATCGCCTGTTTATATGCTTTGCCCATTGTATTGGTCTTAGCAGTTTTGATATACTTTCTTGCACAGTATAAAAAAAATCAACTTGCTAAGGTTGGAGAACTCAAACTATTAGATCGTCTAATGTTAGATAGATCTACTAATAAAGAGTGGTTGAAATATGGACTCTGGCTCTTAGGTATAACTCTCTTGATTATAGCTTGCTCAAATCCTCAATGGGGCACTAAAAAAGAAAAAGTAAAAGCTACTGCGGCTGACATATATATCGCATTAGATATATCGCGTAGTATGGACGCTAAGGACATTTCACCATCGCGACTAGAGCGATCAAAAAAATTCGTTGAAGAATTAATCAATACTTTAAAAGGTGATCGCATAGGATTGATATCATTCGCTGGTAGTGCTTACTTACAGATACCGCTGACCTCAGATTATGCCGCCGTGCAATTATATGCAAATGCTGCTAATACTGATCAAGCGGGTACTCAAGGAACCGCAATACAGGAAGCTATCGAACTAGCAAGTAAAGCATTTGAAGATGACACACCACACCAAAGAGCGATCATAGTAATCTCTGATGGAGAGGATCACGATAACGCAGCAATATCCACAGCTAAGGATGCCAGAGAGAATGGACTAGTAACATTTGCAGTGGGAGTAGGAACCACAGAAGGAGCTATGATACCTGTACTTGATAGAGGACGTGAGACTTATAAGAAAGATGATGAAGGTGTGCCAGTAACTTCAAAACTAAATATGGATCTAATGCAAGATCTAGCAGATGCAGGTGGAGGCAATTTCTATCTAGTAAACCAAGGAAGTGATGCTATAAAAGATCTAAAAGCAAGATTGGATCGATTACAGAAAAGGGATGTTGAGCAAAACTCGTTTACCGAATACAACAGTTATTTTCAGTACTTCTTATTTATAGGATTGTTATGTCTCTTGATAGAGCAACTAACGACTCAAAGAAAATCAGGATTTAACAAAACAGGAAAAAAATTGTGGGACTTTTAAATATATAAAATGAAGACTACAAATAAAATATCGAATCAAATAAGTAGATGTATTCTAATAGTGTTATGCCTATTGATAGGCATCTCCATACATGCACAGAGTAAGCACGAACTCCTAAGAAATGGTGATCAATCCTACTCCGCCGGAGAATACTCTAAAGCAGAAGAAGCTTATAGAAAAGCAATAGAAAAAGAGGGCAAGTCCCAAGCAAAATACAATCTTGGAAATTCTCTTTATGAGCAAGAAAGATTCGAGGAAGCACTGGAACAATATCAGGCCTCCATCAATGCTGCTCCTAATGATGAAAAGAAGAGTCAAGCTTATCACAATTTGGGAAATTCTCTCTTTAAAAATCAAAAACTAAAGGAAAGCTTAGAAGCTTATAAACAAGCCTTGAGATATAATCCTAACGACCTCGATACGAAACACAATCTATCTTATGCCAAACAAATGCTAAGACAGCAACAACAGCAAGAACAACAGCAAGAGCAAGAGCAACAAGAAGGAGAAAAAAGCGACGAAGAACCTGAGGAGTCAGAAGATCAAGAGCAACAAGAAGGAGAAGGGGAAGAGTCTGAAGATCAAGAGCAACAAGATCAGGAAGATCAGAAGCAAGAGCAAGAAGATCAGGATATAGACAATGAAAATGAATCCCAAACAGCCGAAGACAAACAAGACTTAGATAAGGAAGATGCACGTAAATTATTGGAAATAGCTGAGAACGAAGAGAAGAAAGTGCAAGAGAAAATGAGAAAATTAGGTGGAGGAAAAAAGAGAAAAAAAGATTGGTAGCGACAAACTTATAACGAAACCAATTTAGAATTGTAAACAAATAAAAATGAAGTACTTATTATTAGTTTTTAGTGTAGTATTAAGTTACAATGTAAGTTCTCAAACTTCCTTAACTGTAGAATTGTCTGCTGATACAATAGGTATGGAAGATGCTGTAAAAGTAACTTACAAACTTTCTGGTGCACAAGAACAATTAGAAGTACTTCCGTGGGAAGGACTACAACAAGTAGCTGGACCCAATGTAAGTAGTTCATATTCATATGTCAATGGCATGAGCAGTCAAGAATATAGTGAGAGTTATATATTAGTTCCTCAATACGAAGGGACGGTATATATTCCTTCTGCTTCTGTAGTGATTGACGGTAAAGCTCTAGAGACTGACCCAATAGAATTATTCGTTGTTGCTGAACCTACTTATCTACAAAAACAAAAAAAATCTCTTCGACAAAAACCAATTGGTAAATCATCTACTCCAAAAAACAAAGCCGATGATGAAGCGGAATATCAACGCTTACTGAAAAAAAGAGAGCTGGCTAAAAAGAAAAAGAAATTTTAGAGCATTCATTCCCAATGACAAAAGCAATTAACATTTTCATATTATTTATTTTATCGTCACAGATATTGATAGCTCAAACGATACAGTTTGAAGCTAGTGTAGATGCTCGAAAAATAATACAGAATTCAACAGTCAATGTTGATTTTACAATCCACAATGCAGACGACAGGAATTTCACTCCTCCTAATTTTAAGGGATTCGAAGTAGTTGGAGGACCCAATCAGTCTACTCAAATGAGTTTTGTAAATGGCAGAAATTCTAAAAAGAAGTCTTATGGATATTCTCTCTTAGCTACAAAGCCTGGAAAATACACTATTGGTGCCGCAAGCATAGTAGCTGGAAGCAAAAAATACAGAACAAAACCTATCGTCATAGAAGTAGTAAAAGCAGATCCAAAAGCAATGGCTGCTACTCCTGAATATGACTTCTATATGAAGGCCAATCTATCTGACAGCACTGCTATCATCGGTCAACAAATCGTGCTAGATTACACCTTATACACCAGAACAGATATACAGAACTATGACTTAGTAAACGAGCCGGATTACGATGGATTCTTCTCTGTGCCTCTAAATGAACGAAGAGCAAGAGCTCAGCGTGAAATCATCGATGGAAAAGAATACTATGTCCAAAGCTTAAAAAAAGTTGCCTTATTTCCACAACAAACGGGAACCTACGAATTTGATCCAGTCATCGTAAGTCTTGGAATTAGCGATGGTAAGAAAAGAAGAAGTTTCTTTCAAAGAAATATAAAAAAAATACGCCGAACTACCAATGCAATAAAAATTCAAGTAGTTTCTAACCCTCCCAATGCACCACTTAGTTATTCTGGTGCAGTAGGATCATACGGTATGAATGCTCAAGTAGATAAAAGAAGTATTACAACTGATGATGCTATTAAGATCACTATGGTAATCAAAGGATCTGGAGATGCCAAAATTGTGACCGCTCCTAAACAAGATTTTGGTAAAAATCTAGAAGTCTATGAGCCCAATATATTAAGCGAAGATCAAATGGTCGACAAAGGATTTGTAACCTCTCAGAAAGTATTTGAATATCTAGTCGTACCTAAAAAGACTGGTCGCTTTACTGTACAGCCAAAATTTAGTTTCTATAACCCTGACAGTAGTAGATATGAAACATTAACATCAGGACCATTCTCCTTCAATGTCGCTCAAGGTATGAAGGCGATCAATACTATGGAAGCTGTGAAAACAGAAAAAGAATTGGCTCCTTTAATCGCAAGTCCAGCTTTTGTATCTAAGCCAACTATGTTATATGGTAGTGGAATACATTGGGGATTATTAGGATTGATACTGGCCGCTATCCCATTCCTCTTTATGCATAAGCTGAAACTCCGCAAAGAAGCTAATATAGATCCTCGTCTGATACAAGCACAAAATGCCGAGAAAGTAGCTATAGCTAAATTGAGTACCGCCAAATCTCATTTGGACGCTGGATCAAGTCGACCATTTTACGAAGAGATTCAAAATGGAATATTTGGCTATCTGTCTGATAGACTAGAGATGCCTTATAGTCAAATGAACAAGTCAGATATCAACAAAATTCTTACTGATAAAAATGTACCTAGCAAACTTACCGATCGTGTATCCACTATATTACAAAAAGCAGAAATGTCATTATTTGCGGGTATGGGTAGTGTAGGTATGCAAGAAAGCTATAATGATGCTAAAGAATTAATCTTAGGATTGGAAGCCCATTTTAAAGGATAATTTTTTCGACTAAAAACAAAATTATTAATTTTTTGTTTATATGATTATGAAGCTATCATTTCATATAAACATTTTTATAATTATCTTCTCAATTTGTGGGTTTTTATCACCCGTTGATACACGCTTCCAATTAATCCATACAGACAAAATAGAACTGGTTGAAAGTATTAATGCTGATTCTTTTAAAACAGCAGAAACACATAATTATTCAATACCGATATGCACTAAATACTATACATCACAACCCGTTCTATTTACAAATAAAATTCAAATTATTATTAAAGATCAATTTCTGATCTATCGGAAAATCAGAAATAATATAGAATCAACCTTCGTTATTTCACATCAAACTAAAACCCTACCTCATTACATAAGTTAGTAGAAAACGCCTTCTATTTAATAACGCTTACTATTGAGGATGACAGTAACCTTTTAGTTCATTTCAATATGTAATAGCATTATACCAAAACAACAAGTGACATTCTTCTGCAGTATTGGTATAGATTAACTACTTATCTAATGGATACTTTCAAAAAATACTTGCGTAGGTTTGCCCTATTGCTTATGATATTACTTGCGCTGGCTGGAGTTGGGTTACCGATACCATTATTCGTACCAGATAAATTTCGAATTAAAACCGAGATAATTGAAAAAATAAAAGATGAAGAAGATGAAGAAGATGTCTACGAATAATACCAATTACCTATTATTTTGTCAGATACTACTGTTGAATTTTGCAATATAAATCAACACCAAAAACTAAGGTCTAGTGAATATTTTCAATGATCAGTCATGAAGAAAAAGTCCAAATAATTACTGTCAATTATAAACATAGATGATATAAGTTTCAATCATTCTTACCACGTTTCAAAAATTCAATTTTATCACTCAAAAATTCTTTCTCTTGAGTATTACTTGTACAAGATATAGCCAATAATAAATCATCTATTGCAGCTTCTTTTTGGTTAGTCAATTTATAGTATTCTGCTAATGCACTATAATATAAGTATGATCTGTTTGCCAAAGTCTTTGGCTGTATATAATCTAGAATTTCTTTGGCTTCATTAAAGTTTTCTAATTGCAGCTGTACGATCGCTTGATTAAGTTCGATCATAGGTGTAGGGTGCAATCGATATAGCTGATCATACCAAAGAGAGATCTGTTTCCAATCCGTTGTCTCTAGACTATCTGCCTTTAGATGTTCGGATGCTATTGCCGCTTCATAATGGTAAGAAGTATAATCACCAGAATCTACAGCTCTAGACATATATTTATTCCCAAGATTAATAAGCGGTCGTAACCATTTAGACCTATCCTGATCAGCAAGTGGAACAATCTTATTGTCCTCATCGATTTTAGTTGCTATCCGTGCACTATGGAAACACATCAAGGCCATCACCGCCAGAGATTCTTCATTACTACAATACTTATGATCTGTCAATATTTTAGTGAGTCGCATCGCTTCTTCGCACAACTCATATCTGATTAAGTGTTTCTTATTCGTAGATTGATACCCTTCGTTAAATATTAAATAAAGTACTTGGTGTACTCTAGATAAACGTTCTTGCAATTCCTCCCCATGTGGAATTTCAAATTTCAATTCATTTTCTTGAATAGATTTTCTAGCTCTTTGCAGGCTTTTCTTGATCGACTCTTTGTTAGATAATAATGCCGTAGCGATTTCATCCGGACTAAATCCAGAAATGGTCTTTAGTGCAAAAGCCAATTGATCTTTTTGCTTTAGAGCTGGATGACAAGCTGTAAATACCATTCGTAAAACACTATCTTCTATTTCTGAGTCCAGAAACAATTCTTCGAGAGACAAGCTACTTGCACCATTGACAAATAAGCCTTCTCTATTTTGATCTGACTTGATCTTTCTTATCAAGTCGATAGATCTATTTTTGGCGGCTCTCATCAGCCATGCTTCAGGATTATCAGGTATCCCTTTCATCTGCCAACTACTCATCGCTTTGATAAAAGTATCTTGTACTGCGTCTTCTGCCATACTGAGATTATGTAGACCAATCATCCGAGTAAGAACAGAGACCATCTTTCCATATTGCTTACGGAATAGATGGTCTATGTCTGATGTACCATTCATAATTAATAGTCAAATACCATTACTTCTCTTACTTCTAAAGTACCTCCTAGATCATAATCTGGATATCCTTCTGCTATCTTAAGTGCACCCTCCATATCCTTAGCATGAACAATATAAAATCCTCCTACAAGATCTTTCCCTTCTACAAAAGGACCATCTGTCACGACACGATCATTACCAGAGACACGTTTGGCCGCTGTGTGTAATGCTTCTCCACTTTTCACTACTCCATCTTCTCTCATCTTCTGATTCCAGGCGAACCATCTACCATAGCGATCTTTCATTTGATCCGGTGTCATATTCATTGAATGATAGTCCTCTCCCATAAATATTAGCATAAAATCTTTCATAATTGTTTTGTTTTAATTTTCGACTACTTCAAATTGTGTTTTAAATAATCTCATTATTAGTTATATAAATTCAATATCAACCCTATGACGAAGCTGGAAACGATTAGGGGACAAAATTCGAATAAATATAAAATATCGTAAGTAATTACTCACGATTACACATGAAAGAAATGCGGATCGACTTAAGCAAATCAATAAAAAACCCACTTAGAATTGCTAAATCTTTACAATTTTGAAAGTTTCCTTATTGATCATCACATAATATATGCCTTGAGCTATCGCCGTAAGATCAATCTGTTCTCCTCTCCTAATCTTACCTTGTTGTAAGATGATTTGCTGATTGGAGTATACTTTATACTCTGCCGCTTCTTCTATACCATCTACAGTTACATAGTCTGAAGTAGTTGAAGGATAAACAGAGATCTGGCTTTTATACATATCAATGGACTTGACTTCGGAGTAGGCTGTTTGTCCATCAAAATCAACCTGCTCCAATCTATAAAATACAATTGCAGAAGGCGCCTCTTTATCGATGTAACTATAGTCTTTTTCTGAGGCTTCATTGCCACCACCTTCTACATGGCCTATGGTGTTCCAAGTAAACCCGTTTTCACTACGTTGTACATTCCATCCTTCATTATTTATTTCTGAGGCTACTTTCCAGTCTAAGACTACATTATCGTTTTTGTTTTCAGCATCAAAACTGATAAGTTCGACAGGAAGTGTCATGTTATTTCCGATAAGGTAAAGGCCGACATTTTGAACAGAAAACCAAGAAGATGGACTAGACCCCACTGGATCAGGCCATGAACTAAAAAACGACCATGAATCATAATATCGGAGTGGTTGATTTGCCCATATGACTCCAGCTTCTCGACCTGTACCATATTGACAATTAGCTCTTAACCCTATCCAATACGTCGTATTGGGCTCTATAGCTACTTGTGGACCTACAGGATGTTCATTCCAAACACCATTGACTGGTGCTGCCAAAAAATCATCAGCAAGTAATTCCGCAGGCCGATTAGCGAAAGTCGCATGTTGAGAATATATCGAAAGTTTTAATTCACAAGTACCTCCAAGAGTAGGGTGATCATAGACTCCATAATGGGTAAAAAATCCAGAATCTGTTGGACCAGTTATTACTTTGAGCCAAACAATTTGATTCGCATTATAATAACCGACATCGGGTACTACTGCATTTCCATAAACTTGAGCCGATGATTTTATTCCTATTAAAAGGAAAATAAAAAGAAATATGTGTTTCATATTAAAAGGGATTAGTTAGAAAATAATTCTTATACCCTTTAGTGCAATTAAATAGATAAAACGTTACCCATTTCTATAAATACTAGAATAAATATTCAGATTATTTAAAAATTACAACTTCAGATTTCACAAAAAAATAGTGAAACCATTTAATAGAATATCCGATTTTTCAGAAGGTTAAACTATCACAAAAGAATATACCTAATTCTAATTTGATAATAAAAAGTGGCATTTCAATTTAATAATGACCAACGGCTGTGATTTTTGATATTCGGTCCGTTTCCTTGATAATCGGCACAAGCTATAGGCAAATATGTAGGGGAAAATGAGCTACAATCCAATACTTAGAAAGAAATCAAAAATTAATTTAATGTAAATACGAAAGAGTGAAAATGCTTATCGGAGTCACCAAATTTTATTTACTCAATACTTCAAACTTTCCACTGACCCGATTCCCGTCATTATCAATGACTAGCAAAAGATGCTTCCCTTGATCCGTATCTATCGCCATAGTATGAAAGATCTCAGTACTCCCCAAATACTCACCATCTAAATGCCAGTATAGGGTCGAATCATCATCTTGATGAACCGCCTGAGCAATAGTCTTTTGGCGAGTACCACCAATATCTGTCGGTATATAGATACTGGCATTCTCAAATGGATACACCAGTTCTATAGGTTTCGATAGTGTCTCCGAAACATCCATACATGAGGGATGCATAGTCGGTAATTCTTGATAGTCCGAATGTGATTGACGATAATATGACGCGACTTGGGGCGGTAATACGAACCAAGACAGACTTTGTATATCATCTCGATCGATACAATTGGTATTAACTTGATACTGCTCAGAAGGATCTAAATGAATAAGTTTATGGTATGGACATGCGGAAGTTTCTGAGCTACCAACGGGAATCATAATACTATCTATCCGCTCACAATTAGTTCCAGCTAGATGTCCAGATAATGAACAGATTCTGGAGAGAACCATTTCATCCAAAGGCTTATAAAACCATCTATCTTCTTTGGGCAATATATTAAGAATATCAAAAAGAATAGAACCTGCGCGATGCACACCTACTATGCCAGGTCTACCTTCACCGTCTGCATTACCAGCCCATATGCCGATAGTATAATCCTTCGTGCACCCAATCGCCCAAGCATCTTTATGTCCGTAACTTGTACCTGTCTTCCAAGCTACTCTGCGACTTGAACTAAACTGTTCCCATCGGCCAGATTCATTAGGCCTACTAAGGTTCTGCATGGCTTCAAATGTGGCATAGATCGCAGAAGCACTCATATGACTTGGGACATCAGAAAAATTAGGTTCTGCTAAGTCCTCCATATAGTAATTAGAAGCTCTCCAATCCTTTGCGGAGTACTTATTATTGCTTTGGTAATAATGCTCTAGCGTACGACTCATAGATGAGTAAACATTACAAAGTTCCCAGAGATTTACTTCTGCGCCACCAAGTATCAGTGGCAATCCATAATGACTGGACGGATAACGTAACGAAGCAATTCCATACTGTTTCAGCCTCTGATGGAATCGCTCCAAACCATATTTCTGTAGCATAAGTACCGCAGGAACATTAAGTGATCTTGATAAAGCCTCCGATGCGCATACAGCTCCGCTAAATCTCTTATGATAATTCTTAGGCGTATAGCCATTGATATAACTCGGAATATCTTCGACAAGCATATCAGGCGTAAGCATACGGTCATCTATCATACTGGCATAAAGTAAGGGCTTTAATATGCTGCCTGAGCTTCTCTCTGATTGTATCATATCTATACTTCCTTCATGGCTACCAGATCGAGTATTACCAATATAAGAAATGACTTGACCTGTCTCATTATGAATAATGAGGATGGCCGCATTATGAATATCATTTTGAACATTAGTGCGGTAATGTTTATCTATTACTTTCTGAGCTTTATATTGGATATCATAATCAACAGAAGAATATACACGATCTTTTGTTCCTTTTCTTTTTATATAATTCATCAGATGAGGAGCTCTTCTTGGCAATGCCATTGGCCGATTAGGTACATCCTCAAGGAGTGCTGTTTCATAATCCAATTTTGTTATTTTTTGCTCTTGCAATAGATCTAATAATAAAGCATCTCTCTTTGATCTAAGAGCCTCTCTGTTCCTTCCAGGATGAATAATCGATGGCTGATTAGGTAATACTGCTAAAGTGGCCGATTCTGCCCAACTCAAATCAAATGGACTACGACCAAAATATCTCCATGCTGCCGCTTCTAGACCCACAACATTGCCACCAAAAGGAGCATGACTCGCATAGAGGTTAAGTATTTCATCTTTACTATATCTTATTTCTACCCTAAGTGCTTGTACCGTTTCTATGATTTTTTGGAAAACAGACCTCGACTTAGATTTTCTACTCATCCTCATCAGTTGCATTGTAAGCGTACTGGCTCCACTTACTACTCTTTGCTCCACAATATTTTGCTTCATAGCTCTTCCCATCGCCAATAAATCTATGCCAAAATGCGATCTAAATCTCTTGTCTTCGAAACAGATAATAGCCGTTGAAAATTTTTCTGGGACACTATCCAATTTAGCAAAACGCCACTGACCATCTGTCGCTATATGAGCATTAAGGAGTCTACCCTCTCTACTATATATTGCTGTACTTATTGGATCATCGAAAAGATGATTAGGCAAGCAAAAAATAAAAGTTATAATCGAAATAAAACATAGACCAAGTAACCCTCTTCTAATTTTAGATGAGTGTACATACTTCATATGAAGTAGAGGCATTTTTGATTTTATGTTTTGTATTATATGCAACTTCAATTTTTATTTACTTTTGAGTTCGTCTTGACTTTTCGATCTATTCATTTACCGTCATATTGATTCTAAACCGCTAAGAGGCAAAGAGCGCTAAGCTTTACACTGTCTCAAATTTTTCTTTGCGGCCTTAGCGACTTTTCGGTTCATTCGTTTATTATTATATTGTTTTCATATCTCCAAAAAAATAATCCTAAGTGGTATTTATATTGATACTTTTTTACTTATTTTTTCTTTATGCTTCATAAGGATTGTATGCACTTTCTATAATACTTCAATCCACAACTTCTACTATCTGACCTGCTACTCTAGCCCGTATTTCTTTATCATACATCGCTTCACATTTGTTATCAGGCATGTAATACTTTCCAGGGTATGTTGCCGTCAACACCGTTCGAAAAGTTTTATTAGATCTTCCATTGAGATTAAAGAAAGTATACACCCGATCATCTCTGATATCTTGATAGTCGAAGGGAGAATTTTTAACAATGGTTTGGGTTCCAGAAATTCTATCATTTTGTATTTCCCAGCCTGACGGAAACACTTGGTGTAATGCCAAATTATCAATATCCACCATCCTTGTTGCGGGATTAGAAATTGTAGTTTCAACTATAAAGTCAGTTCCTTTCGGAATAGAAGAAATATCCAAATCCTTACCTTCCATTGTAAAGTACTTAATACTCATAGATAGATTTTTAGATTCTGATTTCCACTGATCCATCTTTGGTTTTCCTTGCTGTATCCATTTGGCAAATAAAGTTTGAGAGGCTAGGTTTTTTACGCTTATGTTTCCAGATTTCAATTGCTCAACGTCGACAGGAATGGATACCATTGTTTTATCTGTAGATCCTCTTACTTCTTGTCCTCCTGCGATGGAAAATTCATATTCCAATCCACTTGCCTCTTGACCAGATACATATTTAGAGACCGCTAATAAAGACATGGCCGTAGTCTGGGTGCTATACCATCTATCTGATCCCAAGTCTTTGGCTACTTCTTGTACAAGTCTAGCCGTGTTACCCTTATCACCTACATGCAATAATGCTTGAGCAGCCAAAGATTTATTACGATTTACCGAACCGTAATAATAATAGTCCTCATTAGGAGAAAAGTCTACATTAGCAATTGATGTATTCATTATTTCTTTAGCTACAGATTGTTGTCCACCTATAGCATAGGCTCCTGCTAATAGTATTGCAGATGTTCCGATGAGATCCGTCTTAGATTTCAATCTATTCATTGCACTCCAATTAGGCTGATCTGCTAAGGCCAATGTATATAATCGATATGCCTGAGCTAAGTAATACTTACCGCTAAAGTTATTACTTGTATTGACTTGGTACTTAGTCCATTTGTCCAACATGCCAGATGGAATGTGAAAACCTTCTTTAGAGGCTTCAATCAAAAAGTGACCTGCATAACTTGTTCCCCAATCATTGGAGTTACCCGATCCAAGCCAATAAGATAATCCACCGTTGAGTTGTTGGAAAGAATACAACCTTTCTATTCCGGCTCTAATGTTTCTATCTATTTGTAATTTCTTTTGGACATCTAGATCTACAAATTTATCTAAATACAATTGTGGAAATACAGAACTTGTAGTCTGCTCTACACATCCATATGGATAACCCATCAGATAGCCTATTCGTTGCTCCAAGTTAATAGCAGGAATTGTACTTAATTCGAGTACTCCACTATTAGTACCTTGAGTTCCGAATGATTCAAAAACATGATTCCAATCTACTCCAGAATCCATGACCTTCTCAGCAAATTGAGTGCGGTATGGGTTTGGATTACGTACATCGATTTCGATTACTTGCTCAGCCTTATACGGTCCGCTTTGAGCAGTTATCTCAAAAGACTCTACACCTATCTCATCACCTACCCTAAAGTCAAATGAAGTTATTTTGTCACCTTGCCCACTGAACGTCAAACTCTGTACATCGCCATTGAGCAATTTAATATTATTACTAGCCGACAAATTTACTTTGACATCTTTTACATTATCATTCATGGAGAAAACTGAAACGGGCAAGCTAAGTGTTTCACCAGGGGCCAAGACTCGTGGGAGTGTCGGCAGTATCATCAATTCACTTTTGACAGGTACCGATCGATCCGTACTGCCATAAGCTTTATCATTACGTGCAACGACCATTACCTTGACCGCTCCAACATAATTGGGCATCTTTAGATTATGTGTTTTTCTTTCGCCTGCAGATATGTAATGAGGACCACTAAAATGCACAACAGGAACAAATCTATTCGCTTTGGCCGTCGCAGCTTCCTTTGCTATCTCACCATCTCCACCAATACTAATCAGGCGCTCTATCTCCGCTCCATATCCATTTAAAATATGATCATATAGATCCCAAGTCTTCACACCAAGACTCTGTTTAGAGAAAAAATGATTGTATAATTCCGGTGTTCTATATCTTGTCAAATCCAACAGACCTTCATCTACTACTGCCAATGTATAGGCCATTGCCTGACCATCTGATTCACTTACTTCAACTGTATAATTTTCTTTAGGACGATAGTGTTCAGCTGTATTTATCTCTGGGATAATCTTAGCCTCAGGATTATCTATAGTAATAGCTTTTACACCATAAATCCTCAATGGCATATCATTTTTTCGATTGACATATGGTTGTATAAGCGTTAAATGTAAATATACATTTGGAGTCATTTCCTCAGTCACTTTGATATTAAAAGACGTTTCCTTGTCCTTAGCATCTAACCAATATTCTTCCACAACAGAACTATTATTCTCCACACTAACTAACACTCTAGCGCCCTCGGAACTTGGCAGAGTTATTTTGATTTCGTCTCCTACTTCATAAGATTCTTTATCAGTAGCAAACCTAAGAGAAGAGCCTTGGCTACCCGATCCTTGCTGACGATGCCAACTACGTCCAGCATAGAATAATTGACCAGTACAATGACCACTTACATCATCACATACTCTTACCATATGACTACCATACTGAGAGAGGTCTGTTTTCCAAGAAGCTCTTCCTCGAGCATCAGTGCGCAAAGTAATGGTATCTATTGCTCCATAATGGTGTGCTGTGTTATATGAGTATAGATTATTATCTCTTCTATTATACCACCATCTCCATCTTGCATTATATAGACCCACTTTTATTTTTCTGTTTTTCAATGGGTCACCATTAGCATTGAGAGCAATCATCTCTACGGGTTGATTTTTATCAATATCTATTTTTTGCGTTCCCCATCTTGTAGTTGGCACTTTTACCCCTACATAACTTGAGTACGGATTAGCTTTTATCTTTAAATTATCTTCCGAAAAATTTCCTGATTTTTCAAACACTTTAGTTTTGAGAGAAATATTAAGCATACCCGGAGCGAGCAAATCCTTATTAGCTTTTAGCGGGAATGAAGCTTTTCCATCTGCGTCTAGTTTCCCATCATATATCTGAGTAGATATATCATTAATCTTTCGCGCCGGATCGTCAAACTCATAACTATCATACTCAGCAAATTCTGTCTTTGCAGGAAATATTCTCATTTCCACTTTTGCGCTAAGATTCGATGCATTCGCTCCATGAAGCCAATCCGATTCTAACTCTATTTCCTGATTATTATACATATCTACGACATCTGGCAAAGTCGGATATGTCATTTTAATTCTATTTGGCTTTACCGTTTCTACTCTCAGATTTTTAGAAAATAAATGATCGCCAACCTCTACTCTAGCTTCCCATTTTCCTGTTGGATCTGACGTTTTCGTTGGCACAGAAAAAGTATACATATGTGCGATATGCTTAGTCGTAGAACGAGTAAATTTCTTAGTGCTCTTCGTATCATATACTTCGATTTTTACTGGATGATCTTCAGGTAATGTTTTGAGCTTATCATCTAACACAAAGGTGAGGTGAATAGTATCTCCTGGTCTCCAAACACCTCTTTCTCCGTATATATATCCATCGACTCCTTTTTTCTTGTTCTTACCACTGATATCAAAGTCTGTCAAACTATTGGCTCTGTAGTCATTCAGGTTGATATAAGACGCCCTACCATTATGTTTTGCTACTACATATTGCGGCTGTTGCTCTACCTTTATACTTATCGTACCGTCTCTTCCAGTTCGAGCTACTTCACTAATTTGCTTCTGCGTAGTATACACGTTAACTTCGACACCTGCTAGAGGTTTAGCACTCATTATATCTAAGGCTGATATATGTAATTTTTTATCCTTACCCAGTTTCGCGGTAAGGCCTATATTTGTAGATAATAGATTTCTATTCACAAATCTATCTGGGTTATAATATTCATTATTCGCAGGGTTCTTCCTTTTCTCATGATTATAATATCTATAATTCATAATCGATTTATATTGACCATAATCATTCTTCTTTCCCACAGAATTTTCTTCATTCTTACTAGCGTAACTGGTGTAAGCTTTTCTAAATCCTATTCTAACTTGGTATAGTGCCGATTTTTCTAAATTGGTAAGCTTTGACAATTCCAATGCATATCGTTGTAATTGATTGGCACTGAAATTCTCCACAAGGCTATTGAGTTTTACCTTTTGTTGATAAACTATATGCCCTACACTTTTTAAGTTATAACCTTGATCATTGATAGCATTATTTTCCAAAAACTGTAACATATTGTTTTCATAGATCTTAAATATTTCGACATCAACTGCATCTATTCCAATTGCCTCAAACGGTACGATAACTTGATTTGGATCTGGGACCAATACGCCTTTACCTAACAATTTTATTTCAGGATTAGCATCTTCAAATGTCACAGTGACTTCTACTATCTTATCCAGGGGATTTCCAAATACTGATTTAATATTTTTTGAAACTGAAATTTTTTGTGATCCATTTACTTTTGAACTGGGCATTACTTTTATAACATTGCCAATAGTAGATAATTTAATTTTTCCTTTGTACCCGTCTATAGCCACCAATCCATCAAGATTTTGACGCGAATCTAATCGTTCAGAAAAAACAAGACTGATATGTTGACTTGTGTTATCTGGTCGTTCGTATCGTTGGAAAGAGAATTTACCTTCTTGTGGAATATTGATAGTTAAATTTGTATTGTTCTTAAAATCACCTTTCTTGAAATTCATTTGTAATTCTGTATCTCTATCTGTACGCTTCACCGGTGATATCTCATAAGCGTGTGATTTATTGCTATTGGCGTGATCCCATTTGATCTTATAATCACTATTGCCGTGCGTAACTTTAAAATTGTCTTCAATCCATTGAGGATCAGTTACCATATTGGACTTAAGAACTCCAGATATTTTCATCTCATCACTCACGCCTTCAATATTTTCACTACTTTCTATTGTATTGCTAAGTACTAAAGTACGGGTACTCATGTCAAATCGTACTTCTGCTATACTAACAGGCACATCTGTATACACCTTAGATAGTCTAAGCGTAGCTACATAATCCGTCCCAGGCTTGAGTGGACTTTTAGGTCTAAATTTTATTTCCTTATCTCCCACCCAACTATAAACCCCATCAACTGATGGACTGATTTCTAATACACTACTTGCTAGATGAATTTCGGTATCTACGGATTTTGCTAATACGACGCTTACCTCATCAGAGATATCAATCTGCGAAGGCACATATGCCGTAACATAATCTCCTAGAATATTATAGTCTATGTTGGAGACATTAGGCTTTGGCTTACACGATACTATAAGCAATAGAAGAAAAGATGCGATGGTGATTTCAAAAAATGATCTACGTAACATGGGCTATCGTTTATGAGTTGGATAAGAATAAAACCAGATTAGTTGAATAGATATTTTGTAGTGAAGTCTATTTTCCATTTCTGATAAATAGTAATTGATATAATTACATTTCAAATCTAACTTTTAGTATAGCCCTAAGACTTGGAGAAAGAGCATTCGTAGTGATTGGGGAAGTAAGTGTTAGAAGTAAATCTTACAAAAATTAGCAATACCGTATATACAACATAATGCAGAATGAAATCTTTCCCAAATGGGTTTTTAATGGAACGCGGATTGAAACAGACTTAGAGACAATACTAAGTATTAAATGACTCAACGGAATTTAATTATCTCTTTTGTATTTAATGAGTTATTAATGGAACGCGGATTGAGCGGATTGAAACAGATTTACACGGATAATACTAAAGTATTAAATGATAAGAGTCCATGTGTTTGCTATAAGTGAGTATAGGGTATATCGTGAACCTTCTTGTCCTAAAATTTAATTCATCAAAATAAAAAACGTAGACCATCAAGAAAGTTTGGTCTCCGAAATCCACATTATACTCCTTCTACGTGTTTACTGCGTAAACACTTGCTTGGTTCTCATCCTATTTACTTTAAACTTGATCTTGACGCTTGAACTTAATCTAGGAGCCCATGTGTTTGCTATAAGTGAGTATAGGGTTTATCGTGAACCTTCTTGTCCTAAAATTTAATTCATTAAATAAACAATGTCGACCATCAAGAAAGTTTGGGCTAAGCAAGCCACATTATACTCCTTCTACGTGTTTACTGCGTAAACACTTGCTTGGTTCTCATCCTATTTACTCTGAACTTGATCTTGACACTTGAACTTAATCTAGGAGCCCATGTGTTTTCCTTAAGTGAGTATAGGGTTTATCGTGAACCTTCTTGACCTAAAATTTAATTCATTAAATAAACAATGTAGACCATCAAGAAAGTTTGGTCTCCGCAAGCCACATTATACTCCTTCTACGTGTTTACTGCGTAAACACTTGCTTGGTTCTCATCCTATTTACTTTAAACTTGATCTTGACACTTGAACTTAATCTAGGAGCCCATGTGTTTGCTGCGCAAGCCACATTATACTCCTTCTACGTGTTTACTGCGTAAACACTTGACTAATACGCTCTCTCGTTATTTCCTTCAAAGAAATTGATGAATGCTCTGTTTACAACTCTTACCCCTCCTGTTGTCGGATAGTTACCTGAGAAATACCAATCTCCAGTATTATTAGGACAAGCCTTATGTAAATCAGTTAATGATTGATAGATCACTTTTACTGGTATAGTGACGTGCGCAGGAGTAACTAATTGTGCTATCTTTTCGGATATCTGCTCGTCAGTATATATCGCATATAAAAACTGTATTGCATTTTGCATTTCTTCTGGTGGAAGTGTCTCTTGATATTTACAGTCGTCATATGCTTTCTGTAATAAGTCTTCTTTTCCGTCTTGCTTGAGTAACTCTAACAGCGCATTAAACGCCACAAAATTTTTCATCTTACTCATATCGATACCATAGCAATCTGGATATCTAATGTGCGGCGCAGATGATACAATTACTATTTTCTTCGGCTTGAGTCTATTGAGTATATTGATAATACTTTCTCTTAGTGTAGTACCACGAACAATACTATCATCCATCAGCACAAGAGTATCGACATTATTCTTTACTATACCATAAGTCACATCATATATATGCGATACTAGCTCTCCACGAGAAGCGTCATCAGCGATGAATGTTCTCATCTTCTCATCCTTTACGGCAAGTTTTTCTACTCTCGGTTTAAAATTGAGAATCTTATCTATATCTTCCTCAGTAGCATTCGCTCCTAAGGCCATTAATTTCTTCTTATTGATCTTGTCTACCTCTTTCTGGATCCCTTCTACCATTCCAAAGTATGCAACCTCGGCAGTATTAGGAATAAACGAAAAGACAGTATTATCGATATCATTGTCGATCTCTTTCATTATAGCTGGAGCTAATAGTTCTCCTAATTTTTTACGCTCTAAATAGATATCTCTATCTGTACCACGTGAAAAATATATACGCTCAAATGAACAAGCCGTACGTGGCAATTGATCTTTACAAAGCTCCTCTGTTACTTTACCATTCTTCTTTATGATCAACGCATGTCCACGTTTCAGTTCTTTGACTTCACTATGGTGTACATCTATACAAGTCTGAATCGCTGGACGCTCTGATGCCACCACTACGATCTCATCATCTTGATAGTAGAACGCTGGACGGATAGCAGAAGGGTCTCTCATCACAAAAGCATCTCCATGACCCATGACACCCGCCATGATGTATCCACCATCAAACTTACGACAAGCTCTCTGCAACAGACGCTGCACATCAAGATGCTCGGCTATAAGCGCATTGATTTGTTGATTGCTATATTTCTCCGCCTTAAACCAGTTAAATAATCTTTGTACTTCATCATCTAAGAAGTGACCGATTTTCTCTAAGACTGTTACCGTATCAGATTTCTCCTTTGGATTTTGTCCAAGATCTACTAGCTCTTGGAAGAGCTCATCGATATTAGTAAGATTAAAGTTTCCTGCCAAAGCTAGATTACGAGTGATCCAGTTACTTTGCCTAAGGAATGGGTGTACAGTCTCAATAGTATTAGCGCCATGTGTACCATATCGCAAGTGACCCAAAAGTAGCTCTCCTGTATAAGGTTTATTAGCCTTAAGCCACTGCGGATCATTAAGTTGCTCTGGAGTACAATCCACAAAGTGAGATCTTATCCCTTGGAATACTTCTTTGATGTATTGTGGAGAGTTACTTCTCTTTCGACTGATATATCTCGTACCTGGAGGCATATCTAACTTGATAGTAGCGACTCCAGCTCCATCTTGACCACGATTACGCTGCTTCTGCAGTAGTAACTGAAGCTTGTTCAGTCCGTACAGAGAGGTACCGTATTTTTTTTGATAAAATTCTAAAGGCTTGAGTAGACGGATAAGTGCTAGTCCGCACTCGTGATGGATTTGATCACTCATGTGTGTATATTCCTTGGCTTTCGCCTTTGGGAGGTTAGTAGATATCTAGGATGAATATCTGATTATACAAAGACCAAATGTAAAGCTTTTTTTAAAGTAAAAATGGTATATAAATCAACAGAAAATCGAAATGTCATTAGAATAGTAATATCGGTATAAAACAGTCTTCTCATAGTGGTCAATTAGTCTTTGAACTGTCCTAGAAGTATAATAATGATCAGCAGGTAACAATTGTCATTATATCACGTATCTCAACATCTATATAGTGCTGAATTTGAATGATAAAATTCGTATACTCGCTAATCAATTCATAATCGAAGTCTTTAATAAGAGCGCTAATGAAACATCTATCCATGAGACTTATAATTTTGATCCTAATTAGTATCCCTTTGGGACTTTGTGCCCAATTGGAAATCCCTTATCAAAATAGCTTTTCCAATGGGAGTCTAGAACAAGCTGATTGGGTCGAAGAGATGTATAAAGCAGATGCCGATCCAGGTAATGTTGTTGATCTCTACAAAGAGTATTATTCGACTCATACATTTGTAAAAAACACACATACTCAATATTATAAAAGATGGTTGCGCTCCATCTCTAGAGAAGTTAAATCCAGTCCAGCACTAGATAGAAGATATAAAGAGGCGCAGGCGCAGGCGAGCACTCGTACCGAATCTTGGGCTACAATAGGACCTATCGATTGGGATCATGATGCTGCGGCTCGTAGCTATGCTCCCGGCGCAGCGCATGTATATACCATCGAACAGTCAGAGTCGGATCATGACGTGGTATTTGCTGGTACGGCTAACGCCGGAATATGGAAAACTACTGATCGCGGTGCGAATTGGATACCCATGACTTATGATATCAACACTGGAACCACTACAGCTATAGAAATCAATCATCAAAATGACGATATCGTATACGCTGAATTGTTTAGCAATGTATATAAGAGTATCGACGGAGGTAATACATGGTTGCCCACTGGAAATGCTGCATTTCAAGCCCTTTCTATGAATGTCACAGACATTATGATAGATCCAACCAATGTCAATAAGCTCTATGCTGCCGGCAATGATGGACTTTATCGTAGTACTAATGGAGGTGCCACATGGACAGAGAGTCTCGATGGTGATGTATTAGAAATAGAAATACACCCAACTATTCATACTACAATATACGCAGTTCTAAAGTCAGGTGATGAAACAGAGTTTTATAGATCTATAGATGATGGCATCTCATTTACATTGACTGGCATAGGATGGCCACAGCCAAATGTAGTCGCTGGAGAAGAGCAAAAGAGAACAGAGATAGCAGTGAGTGCTGACATGCCTGATCGTATCGTAGCATTAGCTACAGGAGCTGCTAATGGTGGATCAGGACTCTATGGCATATATGTCAGTGATGATCGTGGAGCCAACTGGACATTTAAGTGTTGTGGGCCTCAGCCTGGAGGAGCACCTTCTGCGACTAACATGAACCTCATGGCTTGGTCAGATGAAGGGCTCGACGATGGTGGTCAATACTATTATGATGTAGCACTAGATATATCTCCTACAGATGGAGATAAATTTTTTGTGGGTGGGGTCAATATGTGGGTAAGCGATGATGGTGGTGACACTTTTGTATGTCCTTCTAAGTGGAGTCACTCATACAAACCTAATTACGTTCACGCTGATAATCATGACATTCACTATAATGCATTTAGCGGAGATCTATGGGTTTGTGGAGATGGAGGAATATTTTATTCCAATGATGATGGTGCAAATTTTACAAGAAAAATATACGGTATAGCTGGAACAGATTTTTGGGGTTTTGGTCAAGGGTTTTGGCATGGAGATGTAATGCTAGGTGGAGCGTATCATAATGGTACGATGCTCAAAGAGGAAGATGTCTATGATAATGGATGGATCTGTACAGACGGTGGAGATGGTGTAAGAGGTTTTGTAAATCCTGGTCTAGATCGTCAAGCATATTCTGATTATAATATCAAAACACTCAATGGTGATCGTACTATAAGTCCAACTACAAGAGCATTTGACAATAAACCTAATGGCACTTATACAACCGGTAGATCCAGTGATCTATTATTTCACCCTGAGCAGTACACAGCATGGTATAGTGGCAATGGTACTAAACTCTTTTTTACTGATGATAATGGATATTCATTTGAAGAGCTTTATGACTTTAATGAAGATGTAGCAAGCATGGATATTAGTTGGAGCAATCCTGATTATATCTACGTAAGTACATTCCCAGATTGGTGGGCAGAAAAAAAATTATACAAGAGTATAGATGGTGGTATATCATTTACTGATATTACTCCCTCTAGTGCAATAATGCCTGATAGAAGATGGATCCCTTTTGATGTAGAAATAGATGCTCAAGATCCTGAAAAAATATATTTAGGTAGGACAAGTATGTACGGAGACGGTGCGTACCAATGGGGCGTATATACTTCTGACGACGGAGGTACCTCTTGGATAAATATAACAGGCTCTTTGGATGGTGAAAGCATTACCAATATCAAGCACCAAAAAGGAACAGATGGTGGGCTATGGGTCGGTACACGATTAGGTGTATATTACAAAAGTAACTTGATGCCAGATTGGGCATTATTCAATGCTGATTTACCGATGCGAACTCACTCGGTAAAAGTAGTTCCTTACTATAGAAAAGGTAAAATTAGAAACGCTACTAATAGATCTGTATGGGAATCAGACTTCTACGAAGACAGTCAACCCTTAGCACAAATGAGTGTAGATCGAAAATTTGTTTGCACTAAAAATGATACACTTAATTTTGTAGATCACAGTATCTTATCTGATAACGGTGTGAGCTGGCTTTGGACATTTAATGGCGGTACACCAGCGACAAGTTCGGAGCGTGCACCTAGAGTTGCCTATACCAATGCAGGACAATATGATGTTACACTTACGGTAACTGATGCACACGGAACGAGTACCAAAACATGGGAAAAAATTATCTCAGCTGACGATTACTGTAAGCTTGAAGATCGACCACTCATGGCTCTAGAATGTGTCGGAGTAAACGATCATGCCAACGTACCATCACTTGATATTACGACTAACAATTTTACAGTGACTGCTTGGATCAAACCAAATGGCATACAAGATACATATACAGGAATATTTTTTAACGATGGTGATTCTGCAGGTCTCAATTTTAGAGAGTCAAATAATACACTTGGGTATCATTGGCCTGGAGGTTCCTGGAGTTGGGATAGTGGCTTAGAAGTACCAACTGATGTTTGGAGTCATGTCGCTCTTGTGGCAGAACCTTCTGGTGTAACTGTATATCTAGATGGGATAGGTGTCAAGCACAATGATGCGATTAATCCTGCAGTGTTTGGTACTGGAAAAATAGGTAGTTATAAAGGATGGGACTCGAGAAATTATGATGGACAAATAGATGAAGTATGTATCTGGAATAAAGCACTCTCTCAAGAAGAGATAAGAGAATATCGTCATCTCGTTAAAGATCCAAGTCTTGATACAGATATCATAGCATACTACCAATTTAATACTAGTGATCCTACGCTTACTGACTTTGCTAGTGGAAAAGATGCTACCCTTGCGGGCAATGCCAATCTTGTAATCTCGGACGGTCCATTTGGAGGAGGAAATAGTGAAAGACTTGAAGTCCTTTCTCAAGGCAACTATGATTTCGTAGGTGGAGATTTTGAAATGAATTTAATCAATGGTACTATTCCTAATGGAGAAGTCGTAGTCACACATCTATCGGTAGATCCAGATATCACTCCACAATTAAATCAAGAAAATATAGATGCTGGATATTGGATAGTAAACAACTATGGATCTAATCAAGATCTTAATACTAACATTATTAATAATTATAAAAATACCGGTACCATATCCCAAGCTATGTTTGATGATAATCTACCTACAACACTTTATCTAAGAGATGAAAATGCACACGGAAACTTATGGACAGTTCATCTCAATAATACTCAATTAGAAAAAGAAGTAGGTAAAAGAGGTTCGGTAAAATATGATCCTCAACAACTACATAGACGACTAGATTATCAATATCTTATTTTGAGAGATTCGATGCCAATGGGTATTGCAGATATAAGGATGGCAACCAAAGATGCTAGTTCACTAAATCCAAGAGGAGGAAATAGTATTGCTCTCCAAATAGATGCAGTAGAGCAAGGTCTCAAATTACCAATCATGACTACTCCCCAAATAGGAGCAATCAAAAGTCCTACGCAAGGGTCAATTGTACTTAATAGTACAGACAAAAATCTATATGTATTTAACGGTACGGTATGGAAAGCCGTAGCAGGAGATTCCTTCTTAGCCATACCTACAGAAATGACAACTATTAACACTGAAGGTTTATCTTTTAGAGGAACACCTAATGGGTCAGCTGCCTATGCCTTACCTGATAATGCCGGAGTAGTATTACTTAATAGTTTTACCAATTCTAGCATCGTAGATATCGATTATGGGCATGTCGGAATGTTATTATACAACACAGATGATTCATCTATTAATTACTTTGATGGACACCAATGGAAATCTGTCACAACTACTAATATTGAAATAGTATCTGCAAATGGTACACCTACATATGTAGAAGGAGTAATCGCTGGGTCTGGTACTAAAGATCCAAATGCCTCTCTACAAATAGTTTCAACCAATAAGGTTCTTTCCGTTCCTCAAATGAATGCTACCACAATAGTAGATCCTGTACAAGGACTACTAATCTATGATACATTCAAAGAAGGGATTGTATATTACAATGGTGTGAATTGGATTAAAATTCAGTAGGCCTTTAGCGTTATCTCCACAATTAAATAAATTATTACAAAATAAAATGGCACCTTTCGCAAGGTGCCATTTTATTTTTTACACTGATTTTTAATTATCTGTATCTACCCTTTTCAGTGCATCGTTAGCACTACTGCTGGATTTTTTCTTAGTCTTCATATGTTGATTACCAAACTTATAAGACATTCTGAAGTTGACTACATTTTTTGGCCAATAACTTCCGATATCTGCATCCATGTTTTGGTATCTAATTTCTCCTGTCCAAAATCTATTGAATACATCTTCGATACCGATACTCACTCTTAGTTTCTTATCCAAAAACTTCTTACTTACATTTGCACTAGTACCATACAGCCAATCGGTATCTATGATTCCTTCTTGTCCACCACTTTGATACCACGCACCTAATTCTGTAGAGATATCTCCAGGTAATTCGAAATTGATATTAGTAAATGCTGTGAAACTCCAAGCATCTTGATCAAACTGTCCACCTAGATATTCTGAGTCATAATTGTTATGATTGAGTATACCTCCAATGTAACCACCAAATGGTAAGAACATATCATAAGGCAAAAATAAACTCGTATTAAAGTTAGAGAACTTATCAAGATTAATCGTCTGACGGAATATTTCACCACTACTATCATTCTGCTCTGTTACTTCTACCATATTATCTTTACTCTGCTTATATTCTACATTAAAGAATGGTTGTCCTTCGTATGATAAACTGAATTTATAACTATGCGTAAGTTCAGGTCTGATATTAGGGTTTCCTCTCTCACTTGTAAATGGATCATAGTAATATCTAAATGGATTCAACGTACTATAGCTAGGTCTATCTATACGGTAACTATAAGCTAGATTAGCAGCCAGAGGACCAGCAATAGGTTTCGTTATACTCGCACTAGGAAACAGTTTAGATATTCTTCTAGAGAGTAGACTATCTAGAGTTACAGAATATCCTTCTGACAAACTATTTTCATATCTCAATCCAACTGTACCTGTGATGTCACCAAACTTATATTCAGCTTTGGTATACACCGCTTTCACTTCTTCGCTAAATTGGTATCTATTACTTTGAAATAAATTTACCTGAAATCCTCCAGACGTTTCATCAGATACTTCTAAGTTATTATCAAGCTCCGCATTACTATATTTTCCTCCAGCCTTAAGAGTAATCATTTTATTTATAGGTAGTGAATAATCCAATTTACTTGCAAATATTTTATTGTCTCCTAGTTGATCATTGATACGATCTGGTTGATCTAGTGAAGCCTCAGTAGTCGTATTTATCAATGTATTTACTCTGGTAATATCAAAGTCTACCCAGTTCGCATCTAATTCTAATTTTTGACCACTTGTATCTATTTCCCAAACGTAGTATGGATTGATCGCATACATATCCCAGCCACCTACTCTATTGTTTGCAGTAATGATTTCTCCTTCAGCATTGATCCGAGTTATGTCTGTAATATTAGTAGATACATAATCATTTTTGCTATCTATCACTCTAGTATTAAGTCCTATTCTATGCGATTCGGTAATATCCCAATCTGCTACAAATCCTAATCTAATAGTATTTGACCGCGTAGGGTCTTTATTAACTTGATCAAAAGTATCACGAATAGCTGTACCGTTAGGAACTCTACGATTGATTCGCAGTTCATCTTCCCAACTATTACGTGAGTATCCTACACTTCCTTGTAGATTTAAACCTCCTTGATAATGACTCAATCTTAAGCCTGTATTATACTTCCAATCGTTAGTATAACCTACACCAGCGCTTACCGTTCCATTAGTTCCAAATAGGTTGTTTTTCTTCGTGATGATATTAATTATCGGACCAGATCCACTTGCCTCAAATTCAGCACCTGGCTGATGAATAATCTCTACAGATTTAATATTATCTCCAGGCATATCCCTAAGTAAAGATTGTACATCCATATATCTCGTAGTCTTACCATTGAGAAGAATCGTTACATTTTGTTGACCAGCAAGGGATAATTTATCGTTGACTACAAGCATTCCAGGTACTTTTCTCATTACATCCATTAAGCTACCATTAGCACTAGCGAGATTATCTGCTACATTGACAATCATACGATCCGCTCGTTGTTCCAAAAGAGGTTTACGAGCCGTAATTTCTATCTCTGATAATATCTTACTATCAGGCAACAATTGTAAATCTATATCTGGCTTAGCACCATTACTCAAGGCTATCTTATCGGAAGTCGCATCTACAGATCCAATCATAGAAGCTATTAAGTAATAATCACCATCTTCAATATTAGCAATTGTAAATTTTCCATCCTCTTCAGTAGCAATACCATTAACTAGGGTACTATCAGGAAGTTGATAAATAGCAACATTTGCATAGTAAACTGGTTGCTGCTTTTCGTCGTAAACAGTTCCAGAGATTTGATTTTGTGCTGATAAAACTGAACAGGTAATTAGGCAGCAAAGTAAAGTAATGGCTTTTTTCATTTCAATTAGTTTTTTGATTGGCTCAATAAATATGCTGTAAAGATGATAGATATGTTGCATTGGTTGCATGTCTAAGGACGGAAATAAGGTTTTCGTCGACGAATGAAGACTATAAACCTTCAATGCCATAGAACCCTCAAAGTTTCATATCAAATTAGGTTGTCAACCTTCTAATTTAAATCTTAAGCTTGTACTTCTACAAAAATTGGGTTGTCGCTCTACTTGTTTGAACTTGAGGTTGACACTTGAGCTTGTACTTCTACAAGAATTAGGTTGTCACCCTACTTGCTTAAACTTGTTCTAGACACTTGTACTTGAACTTGTCTACAGCCCATTATCAGTTACTCGATCTACTAAGAATACGGCATTACTAAACAACTGTAAACCATTGATCCAAAATCCTCTGAAGAGTGGATTATCTATCATATAGATCACATGGCCTGCTCCTTTTTCTTCTACTGCAAAACTTACTGTTTCTGGTAATTCTTTCTGCAACTTAGAACCTATGAATCCATGGCTCTTAAAGTTTTTCGGTATATAAGCCACATTGTACGCACCTTTCAATAGTTTATACTTTGATCTATTAGTTTTGAGGCTATAATAATGGTCACCTAATCCAAACGAAAGTGGATGAGTCGTATCCAATTTATTCCTTATAATCGCACCAGGAATAGCATTAACTACACTTCTTCTTTCTTCGCCTTCATAGTTTTCGTATCTATCCTTGAGTTGCTGTTCTTTAGCATTTTTCTCAGATGTAGATTTCTCTTTGTCAGTAGCAAATTTTGTAAGTGCATATCCTTCGACATCATTGAAGTTAGACAGTGCTCCACTTATCGCTATTAGTTTTCCACCACTCATAACCCATTTTGAAATCTTACTTTTTTCATCCACAGAAAGATTATAATATCCATCTGGAAGTATAAGTGTATTGTACGCATCTAGTGAGACTCTCCCAAAATTTTTAATATCTACAATAGATAATGGGTACTTCACTACTTCATCAAAATAATACCAAACCTGCCCTACCGCATTAGCTCCAGTACCTTCTCCTGATAGCACCAATACTTTTGGAGTTTCCATCAATGAGAATCTCGATCCTCCCAAATCTCCTCCTTTAGAAGAAAAGCCAGTTTGCAAACATTCGAAATCTGACAATACTGACTGTACATCTTCATCAAAATTAGTCATCGACTTATTGTCACCTCGAGTAACAATTACATCTCCTTTTTGGATAAGTAGATCATCAAACTGAGAATCCTTATTGGCCAATCTTGTTCTATATCCTTTATTTTGCAACTGCCCTAATTCTCTTGCTGCATCTATATTATCCCAATGAAATACATAAGCGTAGGACTGATCCTCGCAATTCATCGCATTACTCATTTTCATTTCCTTACCCGTGTTTACACTTGCACTGCTAGTAAGCGCATAGGCATCTATTCCATATGCATAAGGAAGTGCCCAAGCTGTAATATCATAAGTGAGTGAATCTTCTAACATTGGGTCTGGTTGCATCAAGACTTGTATGAGTGTAGATTTTACTTGCTTAGCATCTAAAACCAAATCTCCTTTCTCTATTTTGAAGTTTTGATCTTTACCTGACTGATAGTGATATCCTTTTCCAGATCCACCATCTGTGGCGAATTCATACTTGATGCCATTACGATCTAGCAATGTCTTTAAACTAGCTACCTTTGCACTCTTTTTAAAAACATAAGACCTATATTTTCCTGGTGGATTGGTCATCGCTTTTTTATAATACGAATTTATTTCTGACACCAACTGAGTAGCATTATTAGACGCGGCTTCTATCGTAGATAATGCTGTAGTAGTATGATGGTCTATACGGTCCTGTAGCTTAAGCGTATCTCCGTTATTCATAGCTATGGCTCTACCTGATTTACCGTGTCCAGCCTGTTCGTAGGTCATCCCTATCGCTCCATGGAATGTTGGATAAGTATCACCATAACTTGGATAAAATAAATCAAAAACTTCTCTTGTAAAATACAACCATCCTTCGCTATCAAAATACTTAGCATGGTTACGGCCAATATCCACTTGGAAATCGCGCTGCCAATCAGATATAAATTTGTGATATGGTTTCGCTGCAGGAGCAAAATAATAATGATCATTATATCCCATTTCATGGAAGTCAACATGTACCATCGGCAACCATTGATTATACATCTGTATACGTTGCTGAGATTCTACCTGCGTCTGCCAAGCCCAATCTCTATTGAGGTCAAATAGATAATGATTTACCCTACCACTAGGCCAAGGTTCCATATGTTCACGATCATTATGCCCAGGGTGTGCATGCTTGCCTGCAATGCCTCTCAGCCAATGTGTATATCTACTATATCCATCAGGATTGAGCGATGGATCAAATAGGATAACAGTATTCTCAAGCCATTTTCTAGCTTTATCATTAGTAGGATCTACCAGATTATAGATGGTATTCATACTACTTTCGGATGCTCCAGCTTCATTACCATGTACGCCAAAACTCAACCAAACGATAGCTTTATCATTACCTCCTACTCCTTCTATAGCGCCTATACTTGAGAGATGCTGCTTTCGGATATCTTCTATATTAATCAGATTATCAGCGCTAGATATATAGGCAAGTAATAAGGGACGATCCTCATTAGTGCGACCATATTCCATAAGTTGCACTCTATCCGAGTTATCCGCTACATATTGGATATAGTCCGCCACTTCATGATGCGGAGTAAATTGTACACCATAGTCTGTAGGCAAGTATTCTTTAGGAGATTGTATCTGTGCTAATAGCGAAAAAGCGATGAATGTAAATGCTAATGAAAATAGTTGTTTCATAAATACTGGAATGTTTTATTCTGAGTGGAAGATAGAGAAATGATTCCAATTTGAAAGTATCCACTAAGGTGGACCTGCGAACACTAAATCCCTAAAATAGAAGAATGCTTAATAGACTTAGAGTCTTCATCGCCGGAGTAACAATATTATAATCGATAAGATGTAGGGCCACACTGGAATCACTTCTGATTTTACTAAAAGTTTGTTCATGAGAACCAACAAGCAATACTAATATCCAAGCGAAGAGGCACTCGATCCTCAAAAAAATCGAAGGAGAGATTCTCAAAATGGACTATAAGTATTGTATCTAAAGTTTAAATTTCTTCCCAGGATTATCTTTCAAAAAGCTATCCCATCCGCTGTACTTCTTTTGGCCACCCATTATACCACCTGTCTGATTGTAGTGACATACCGCTGCACCAAGTGCATCCGTCGCATCCAGATTAGGAGTATCTATTTTTACTTTTAAAATGCTATTCAGCATTGCAGCCACCTGTTCTTTACTCGCATTACCATTACCGGTCACTGATTGTTTGATCTTCTTAGGTGCATATTCCGCTATCTCAAGTCCCATAGTCATGGCAGCAGCCATTGCCACTCCTTGCGCGCGTCCAAGCTTGAGCATCGACTGTACATTCTTTCCATAGAATGGTGCTTCTACCGCCATTTGTCTAGGCAAATAAGTCTCGATGATCTCTTGCAACTGTAAAAATATCTCCTTTAGCTTCGTTTGATGATCTTCGTACGATTTTAGCCTCAGGATACCTAATGTGATCAACTTGAGTTGCTTCCCTCTTACTTCTATCAGTGCATAACCAAGTTGATTAGTCCCTGGATCGACCCCTAGTATTTTGTAACTCTCTTTCATCGAGGTTAAAGATACAACATATTAATAATTTATTTAATGTGTTTTCAATCCAATTTTCTTCCCTCTAAGGTCCTTTGTAGTGTATTTAGAACCTCATCGTCCAAAAATGTTTCAACTTTCATTTCTTCAAAATTCATCTTCATAAAAACTTTAGGTTCATCTTTGAGAAAGCCATTTTCATTTCTATCCACGCCTATCCTTACTATATATTGATTTAATTTCTTCTCTTCATATACATTAAGAACAGTTGCGTTTTTAGGCAATTCAATTTTGCTTAATGTACTAGAATTCAAACTATAGACATATAGATCCTGAAAATCCTCATTATTAATAAGCTCATCTCTATTAGTATCCAATTTAGAACCAGTAATAACTATAAATTTTTCATCATTCAATTTGTAAATTGAGTACTCCCCTATTCCAATTCTATCCTTAAAAACAACATTTGTTTTGCCATTTTTAATATCTTGAATAACAAGATTATTATAAACATAACCTGAATAATATTCTCCAGAAAAAGAATTCATTAAACCAATATCTTTCCCGTATGATTCCACTTCACCTAATCGAGAATGCGTAATAGGAAATAGAATAATTTGATTTACTGAATCAATTACTTGAAGACTTTCTATAGATATTATTTCCTTTCGTAGACCTTGTTCTGTTAGTTCTTCTACTTCGTCATTGACCATCATACCCACTTGATGATTCCGTGGATAAAAATCTATTACAGCCAATATCCCTACAAAAATTATAAAAAACACCGCCAGAGTTCCTGCCAATGCTAATAATATTTGATTGTATGTTTTTAGTTTTTCTATTTTCTTTCCCATATTCAAATTTTTTATCTACTAAAAAATTATTATCTATCAGTAATAATACCCATCACTGCACCTGCCGGATCCTCTATCACTGCAAAATCATTCTTTCCCATTTTACGAGGACCATCTAATACTTTTCCTCCATTAACTATACATGTTTTTACCGCCAATTCTACATCACTCACGGTTACGTAGATCATCCATTGAGCAGGTACATTAGAATTTATTCCTCTCGCATTACAGATACCTGAAGTACCACCATCTGCGTCATTTGCTTTCATCACATAATCATTGTATTCGCCCATACCAATGGCTTCATGTTTCCAACCTAATACCTTACTGTAAAAGTCTCTCACTTCATCCGCATTATTCACTGTAAGGTCAGTCCAGACTATTGATCCCAATGGTTTTTTCATAATTGTATTGATTTTGATAAGTACCTTATATTGATTATTCTAAAATGTAATTTACTATTGGCATGTATTCGAGGCTTTAGCTTCGTTCGTTTATATATCTTGTGTAAGCCTTTACTATAGCATAATTTACACGAGGCTAAAGCATCGATTACTACGGATGAATATCAACCTTTCTCCGATTATTACATGAAATTATCCTTCTTCATTATCATCGATAATTTACCATTTCTTAATAACACTTCATTACCTTGCCATCAAGTTACAAAACACTTTGGACTACATAGAATTATATACAGATGCACTTAGAAAATCATAAATTACAATTCACCTTATTATTGGGTGGTTTCTTACTATTATGTTTCAGCTCTTGCAGCTCAAAGAAAAAAATACAAAAATTGAAAAATCAATACCAAACAGCTTTTGAAGTTAATGATAATTACAGCGCTTCATATCAGGAAGGAATAACTTACTACGAGAAACTAGCAAAAGACTTCGATGAGATTCAAATGAATCCATTCGGAATGACAGACTCAGGCAAACCATTACATGAAGTAATCATATCCAGTGATAAAGACTTCGATCCAACTAGCTTAAAAAATAAAGGAAAGACAATACTCTATATCAATAATGCCATACACCCAGGAGAACCATGTGGTGTAGATGCTAGTATGATGCTCGCTAGAGATCTCATGATTGACCCTGCAAAGCATAAACTACTAGAAGATGTAGTGGTAGTAATTGTCCCTTACTACAATATCAGTGGCGCACATAATCGCGGATCATATAGCCGCGCTAACCAAGATGGACCAGAAGAATATGGCTTTCGTGGTAATGTACGTCACTTAGATCTCAATCGCGATTTTGTGAAATGTGATAGTAAAAATTCACAATCATTTAACCAACTATTTAATAGATGGAAGCCTGAAGTAATGATCGATAACCATACTAGTAATGGTGCCGACTACCAATATGTAATGACACTCATCGCTACCCAAAAAGATCAACTCAATAAGCACGTTTCTAAATATATGACAGAAAAAATGCTACCAGATTTATATAGCGGAATGGCGGCAAAGAGATATGAGATGACACCATATGTATATTCACGTAGCACTCCAGATGAAGGAATTTCTGGATTCTTAGATTTGCCTAGATATTCTTCGGGTTTTGCTGCGATACACAACACTATTTCATTTATGCCAGAGACGCACATGCTTAAGCCGTACAAAGATCGTGTGTTGAGCACTTATGATTTTAGCCTTACTATGCTCGAGCATATTCAAAAACACAGATCAGAACTCATGTCCGCTCGAACAAACGCAGATTATGACACACAGACCAAATCGACATTCGACATACGTTATTCAGTAGATTATGATCAGGCTGAAACTGTAATGTTTAAAGGATATGAAGCCAAGTATAAACCTAGTGCTGTAACAGGACAATCTAGATTATATTACGATCGTAATAGTCCTTATGAGAAAGAAGTACCTTTCTACAATACGTACAAAAGCATTCTACAAATTGAAAAGCCAAAAGCATATGTATTCCCACAAGCATACCATGAGATAGCAGAGCGACTTAAGTGGAATGGCGTCAAAGTAGAACGGGTCGAAGCTGATAAAATTATAAATGTTCAGAGTTATTTCATCGAGAGTTACAAAGATCAAAAGGCCTATGAAGGGCACTATCTACATTACGACGTAGAAGTAAGCCAAAAGCCAGTTAATCTTAAGGTTTATGCAGGGGACTATATTGTGTACACCAATCAAGTAAGTAATAACTATATCATATCAACTCTAGAGCCACAACATCCAGATTCGTTTTTCGCTTGGAACTTTATGGATGGCATATTGATGCAAAAAGAACACTTTTCGGCCTATGTATTTGAAGATCTTGCTGAGAGTATCCTCAAAAAAGATGTAGGATTAAAAGCTGCATTTGAATCAAAGAAAAAATCAGATATTCAATTTTCTGAAAACGCAAGAGCCCAATTAAACTGGATATATGAACAATCTCCTTACTTTGAAGAAGGTTACAAAAGGTACCCTGTAGCAAGAATACAATAAGGTACAATTATCGTTTGGCTCAATTTATGATTATATGTAATATGTTAGACGTCAAATTTCTAACTTATAGGACTACAATTGATAATCAACATGTTAAAATCAAACAGTACGAGAGTATACATAATAGCAGTGCTACTACTTATAGGCCTAAGCTTATCAGCACAGTTTAATATTAAAGTTGGCTATGAATACAATCGTAGCAATGAAGAAACCCTAGCTAATCTTATTAATAAATACAATACAGAACGTCCATTTCTAGAAGCTAATCTTGACCAAGCTAAAAATAAATCTGGAGTTGCTTTAGGTATACGTTATAGGTACTATACCGCAGCCATAGAGATGTTTGCTCATAGATCTACTGGAGATAGTGAAGCCATTGGAATTGATAACGGTGTCAGCTTCAAAGAGACAGTATCTACTGCCAACCTTTACTATGGTCTTGCATTAGAAAATCAATTTGGAATAATAGGATTTGGAGCTTCTATGGGTTACGAAACTCTAAAGTTTAAAACGAAAGTAACTGGAAGTAGTAAGACAAGAGAATTTTTAAATCAAAGGGAATTAGCCAGTCGTTTATATCTCAATTTTGAATTTGCTTCAGATGCAATAGCCTTTTCGATAAAGCCCTATTATCACTTCTCTTTAGGTGAATATGATCTTGTTCCTTTCAAAAATGAAATACTTCCTAATGTTGATGTCAATGCCGCCGATCTAGTAATGAAACCTACTTCTTGGGGAATTACAGTTATACTGTATAATGGAAGACAGCCAAATTAATTAGCAATATTTTTAATTACACTTTGCTTTTCCTTTTCCAAACCTAAAGCTTCTATTAATCCATTAATTTCGTCTTCTGACTTAAATGGACTTTGTATATAAAAGTCTTCTCGATTAATAGATTTATATGTTCTACCCAAATAGAATGCTAGCTGCGTATCGTCTATATGATTATTCAAATAAGCCTTATATAGTTTTTTAAAAAAACTATTTCGTACGTACACATCCGGAGTATGATGAATTACTATGTAAGGTGCTGTTGAAGCTTCTTTGCCTAGATTTGTAATACTTGGATATCCAAATTTATCTAAATAGGATTTAACTTTTATTAGATTTTTTTCATCTTGATCCACCATTTTTCTGGTATACTCCATCGCCTCTTCAGAATCTAAGCCATACTTCAATACTAACGCCGCACTCTTTTCAGTATCTCTTACACTTTGGTCGTCCCTAAATATTTTTTCTAGAAATTTTCTCTTGTCTTCAATAGTTAGCAATTTCTCTACTTGTCTTTCAACATCGATCCTTGTAGCTTTCTTTTGTGAGTCACAAGCAACGAAAAAAATCACAACAAAAAGTAATATTACACTTTCAATTTTCATATGCATTCTATTCCAAGTTAATGAAAGGGATTTTTATCTTAGAAACTATACCCAGCTGAAAGCTGCATTGCCAAATAGTTAAGCCTATCTTTTTCGTGAGGAACTAAACATTGAGCACAATCGGATACATCCCAAAACGGTTTGAACATTGGATTATACCGAAGATTAAAAGCAACAAAAAATGAATCAAACAATCTATAGTCAATAGAACTCCAAAACAGAGCCCCAAATTTACTTTCTTCATAATGGTAAGAACCTTCAAAGAAGTAATTGATCGAGTAACTCGTAATGTATGAAGGGTTATAGGATACTCCTGCACCTGCTTTAATTTTCAATCTTTTCTGATGAAAAAATTGATACCCTCCAAAAAGAGAATATGAATTAATATTCAAATCGTTAATGTTCCATTCATTTATTGCTAATCCACTTTCTTCATTGTAATTATAAGAAGCGAAATGATCTACGCCTAAGATATAATTTCGATATTGTATTTCATATCTAATATTAGGAATGTAATGCTCGTTGTAATGTGTACGGTTAATATATCCACCAAAATCAGAAATGTTAGTCTGTACATATGTAGCCAGTGGAAATGAAACTTGGTGCTGCACTCCCTGGCCAAATAAATTTAACTCTATAAGAAATGAAATTATAAAACTAATAACAATTCTAATTCTCATGATCCTCTGTTTTTTATTAGCAACACCCTCTGATGCTAATACCTCAATATAATATGTATGAAATTGGCGTTCAACGATATTTTATTAACGAAGCAAAATGTTATTCCGTGTCCTAAACAAAAATTATATTTTACTATTGAAGAAAGAACATCACCACAACTCTATGTAAAATCCTTACTAATTCTTAATCTTCCTCAATAAAAACAGATTGCATTTTAGGACTGAAATTTTTCGCATCTGCCATAGCACAATGCATCTTCCAGTCTTGCGGAGTAGTCTTCATTTCTAGTAGTGCGCCTTCCGTCATATATGGAAATATTTCCAAATATGATTGGCTAAAATTCATAGCTACTCTTCTATGAAGATGGTATCTATTAATTTCATCAGGATCTTTGATTCCTGCAGCAGCCATTAACTCTATGAATGATTTTATCGTTTCCTGTTGATATCTAGCTACACGATGTTTTTTATCTTCTACATTGAGTCCAGCGACTAGTTCTGGAATTTGAGTTGCTACACCTGTTGGACAAGTATTATGATTACATTCTAAGGCTTGTATACATCCTACTGCCATCATCATAGCTCTTGCAGAGTAACAGAGGTCCGCACCTAAAGAGATTGCTCTAAATATATGAAACCCTGAAACCACTTTACCTGATGATATAAGCTTTATATCTTTTTTAATATCAAATCCTATCAATGCATCATATACAAATGACAAACCTTCTTTCATTGGAGTACCGACACTATTACTAAACTCGAGTGGTGCTGCTCCCGTACCGCCTTCGCCACCATCTACCGCTATAAAATCAGGTTTTATTCCTGTCTCTACCATCGCTTTACAGATCGCTATGAATTCGTGCTTAGCGCCGACACATAATTTAAATCCAATTGGTTTTCCTCCAGATAAATCCCTACACCTCTTTATAAAATGCAATAGTCCTTCTGGCGTATTGAAAGCTTTATGGTATGGTGGAGATAGTACATCTTCACCCATGGGTACATTTCTAATCTTTGATATTTCTTCGGTTACTTTCTTTGCAGGTAATATTCCTCCATGGCCTGGTTTCGCTCCTTGAGATAATTTGATCTCAATCATTTTTACATTATCAGCGGCCGTTCTTTGACGAAATAATTCATCATCAAAATTACCATCTTTAGCTCTACATCCAAAGTACCCAGTTCCTATTTGATAGATGAGATCTCCACCATATTCATCATGATATGGACTGATACCTCCTTCACCAGTATTATGCGCAAATCCTCCTATAGCAGCACCACCATTTAGAGCTTTGACCGCCGCCGAACTGAGTGAACCATAACTCATCGCCGATACATTAAGCAGACTAGCCGAATAAGGTTGTTTGCAATCCGGACCACCAATAACTACTCTAGGATCGTGATCCATATCATGATGATCGATAGCGTTGATACTATGATTCATCCACTCGTAGCCCTCTTCGTATACATCAAGTTGAGTTCCAAATGGAGTAGTTGCTAACTGTCCTTTTGCTCTTTGGTATACTATGTTTCTAAATATCCTAGAGAATGGTTTGCCGTCAGTATCAGATTCTATGAAGTATTGATACAACTTAGGTCTGAGCCATTCTGCTATAAATCGCGATCTCCCTACCAGTGGAAAATTGCGCACAATTGCGCTTTTAGTTTGGAAGAAATCGTAAAATCCTAACAATACTAATGGACCCACAAGTGCAAATAACAAATACCAACCAGTGCCTATAAAATAACCCAACAAGGCTGTAACTGCGACTGCTAAAAAGGATCCAATCAAAAATTCATTTCTCATGTTATAGAACTTTAATGTTTATAATGATGAAGGTAAAAATATTTAATGTCTATGTAGTAGCTTCGTATAATCAATTACACAAATCACAAAAACCGAATTGAATGGATTGGATATACGCACTGGACTTGATAGGTACTATGGTATTCGCTATTAGTGGAGTTCTAACTGCTATCCATAATAAATTCGATATCGTTGGTTCACTCATAATAGGAATGGTCACTGCTGTAGGCGGAGGCACACTTAGAGATATACTCATCGGTGAAACTCCAGTCGGTTGGATGAAAGATGCTAATTATCTGTGGGTGATATTACTTGCTCTGATTCTCTCATATGCATTCAGGCCGCATATCACTAGGTTTCGCAAAGGCATGTTTCTTTTTGATACTATTGGAATTGGATTATTCACCATTTTAGGCCTTCAAAAGACTTTAGGCGTTGGATTATCACCTATAATAGCAGTTATGATGGGTACCGTCTCAGCAGTATTTGGAGGAGTAATTAGAGATGTACTTACAGGAGTAGTACCGCTGATATTCCGTGCAGAAATATACGCTACAGCCTGTATAATCGGCGGATTCTCCTTTCTTCTACTTGAATCTTTTTTTCCACACGAGACCATTAATGTTGTGGTATCAATGGTCATTGTATTTGCTATCCGGTTCTTAGCTGTAAAAAAGAAGTGGTCGTTGAATTTTGAAACAAAAAAATTATAAACAATCACTAACTCTATTCGTGAAAACAAAAGCCCATTTGTCAATTATCAACTGTCAAATTATTTCTTCCTACTCTTGCCTACTCTCTTGTTGTCAGGTTTTATCCTAGAAGGTTTACGCTTACTTGGTACTGATCCACTTCGAGCTCTAATGGCTTCCTGTTTTCTTACTTTCTTATCGTCCAGTAGTTTTTCTACAAGATCTTTTCGTCCTATTCCATTGAGCTTATCTCTAATCTTTTGACGATTTTCCTTTTTATACCAGAAGAAAAACATATGCTGATTCTTCTTCTCTTTGTCTGTCTTAGCTGTGAATACTGGCTTAAGAGTATATGGGTGTAATCCTGTATAATAGATGATCGTAGCTACAGTCATAGGTGTCGGAGTAAAATCCTGTACCTGTTCTAATTTGAACCCCATAGACTTAGTCTCTGCTGCGAGATTAGCCATATCTTGAGGCTTACATCCAGGATGACTAGAGATAAAATATGGTATCAACGGTTGGTTAAGTCCATGCTTTTCATTGACTTCTTCATACTTCTTTTTGAAAGAATGGAAATGCTTAAACGAAGGCTTACGCATTACTTTCAATGTATCATCACTAGTATGTTCTGGCGCTACTTTGAGACGACCAGAAACGTGTCTACTCACTAATTGATCGACATATTCATCAATACTATCATTGTGTTCTTTATTATATTCTGGTACGAGTAGATCATATCTGATTCCACTACCCACAAAAGCCTTTTTCACCTTTGGATGTGCATCTACTTTTTTATAAAGCTCTGTCATCTGACTATGATCCGCATCCAGATTACTACACACTACAGGGTGTATACATGATGGACTTACGCACCTATCGCATATCTCTTGCACTTTTCCTTTGAGACCATACATATTGGCAGATGGTCCGCCAAGGTCACTAATATATCCTTTGAAGTCTGGCATATTAGTCACTGTATCGACTTCTTTCATTATACTTTCTTGCGATCTACTAGATACAAATTTTCCTTGATGCGCTGATATCGTACAGAAACTACATCCACCAAAGCAACCTCTATGCATATTGATGGAAAACTTAATCATCTCATAAGCAGGAATAGGTCCACGCTTAGCATACTTTGGGTGAGGCAATCTAGTATAGGGCAAATCAAAAGATCCATCAATCTCCTTTTCCGACATTGGTGGGTATGGAGGATTTACTACGAGCTTATGATCTGCTACATCTTGCACTAGACGGTCGGCCTTAGTCTTATTACTCTCTTGCTCTACACTTTTAAAGTTAGCAGCGAACGCTCTTTTATCTCTCAGACATTTCTCATGATTCGAAAGCACTTTGACTGGCCATAGATCAGCATTAGGCAGTTCATCTCGTCGCCCTATTTGAAAAGCAGTCTGCGGTATGTGAGTCATATTATTCAACGGTACACCTTCTTTTGCCATCTGCATGATAGCTCTCAGAGGCATCTCACCCATACCATAGACGAGCATATCTGCCCCACTTTGCTCTAGTATATTAGGGAATAACTCATCTTTCCAGTAGTCGTAGTGTGTTACTCTTCTCAGTGATGCTTCGATACCACCAATAAGTACGGGTACATCAGGATATAGCTCTTTCAATATCTTGGTATACGTAACTACGGCATAATCAGGACGGAAGCCCGCTTCATTACCAGGCGTATAGGCATCTGTAGACCTACGCCTTCGTGAGGCTGTATAATGATTGACCATGGTATCCATACATCCACTTGTCACTCCGAAGAATAACTTAGGTCTACCAAATTTCTTAAAATCACGCAAGTCATCCTTCCATTGTGGCTGTGGTATAATTCCTACACGCAGTCCTTCACTTTGTATGATGCGACCTATCACAGCGGCACCAAATGCAGGGTGATCTACATAAGCGTCACCAGATATTAAGATAATATCAAGTTCTTCCCATCCGTGGGCTTCGACTTCCTTCTTAGTAATAGGAAGCCAATCTGTAATTGGTCGATGTACTCGCATAGACACAAAGATAAGGGATTATTAGATGGTCTACGAACGCATCTGGTAACTAGATGAAACAATCACACAACCTTTTGACCAAAACAAGCAAACTAAGGACGTAATCAAATGAAAAATAGTTTTATACATTAAGTTAAGGGATTTATCTTTTATAGTCGACTAATAATTGGACTGTATTTTCAATCACTATTGAAAATATCAATAATTACAATACTCCATCAATTATGTATGCCCTTCATTCCAAAACAATTAGTGAAATTCGGTAACAAATTGATTCAATCTCAGAGCTAATTACTTTTATTATAAAGAAGCACATATTTAGGTGGCCTTTCAAGAGTTAACTTCTTGGAGGGCCCTTTTTTCTATATACCGCAGATTACTATCTTTATAGCATGTCCATAATCGATACTTTCAACATTCGAAAAGCTCCACGACACGCTATCAATATGATAGTAGAAGTTAAAAACACATTTTCATTTATAAAAGAAAACAAACTTTGGACAGGATTTTGGTCGAATCAGTGGATGTCGGCTGTTTCTCTTATATTATCAGCCGTTTTTTCTGTCTGGTTATTAGATGATCTGTTTTCGTCTCACCTTGATCCTATAAGTTTTCAAAGTAATATCAGCCAAGAGTTAACAGACAAAAACGCAATAATCGGAAAGACCGTTTTGAAAGATAGTACAGATGGTGCTATATCCAGTGGAACAAAGTATGTTCTACTTATTTTTCTAGAGGTAATAATATTTCATTTTTCAGTTACGACTCTCAATATCTTATCATCAGGAGATGCCAAACCAAAGTTTAAGGAATTTCTTAATGCTGAAAAAAGAATGATGAAAATTCTATTCTTGAGCTTTATTAAAGGGTTTGCAGCCAATCTCGTGATTACTTCTATTTTATTAAATATGCTCGGTTTGAAGAGCTTAGGCCCATTCATAATGTTTTTTGTGTATTCATACTTTATCGGTTATTCGTTTATTGATAACTATAATGAGCAATTTGATATTAATATTAAAACCAGTCTATTGAAGGTCCGTAAACATTTAGGTGCGGCTATAGCCTTAGGCGTCGTTGTCAATATTATAATCTTTATTCCCATAATTGGACCTTTCGTTGCTCCTATATTTGGAGGTGTAGCTGGTACTCTATATGGTTACAAATACAACGTGCAACTAGTATCCGTCCCCAATAAAATGAGCAAAAAAGATTTAAAAAGGATCAAGAAGTCAGGGATGGTGTAGACTACCCTGTTTACTGCTATACTTTACGATCTCATTCATTAGCTTTGTGGTAATAAACCATAGAATAATAGATGTCTGATCATCAACCAAATAAAGAAGAAAATCAAAATACTCTCTCCCCAGAGCAAATAGATCAGTGTATCGCATTCCTACAGTCTATTAATGCCAATACTGATCAGATATGGGAGATGCCAGAGGAAAAGAAACGTGCATTAATGAAAGCCGCAGGCACACTGTCTAGACCAGATCGCGATGAATATCAGCGTAGAAGAAAGGATGCTAAGAAAGCGGCCAAGCGCAAACAAGCTGAAAAAAATAAACACGCACGCAAAGAAACAGGGATACGGTCTGCTAGAGAAGCTTCCATATTTGTAGCGCCTAAAATGATTGATTTGACTGGAGCTGAAGCTGATAAAGATCTCAAACTCACTTCCCCACGTAACTGCTACGTATGTAAAACTATGTACGATACACTTCACCATTTCTATGATACAATGTGCAAAGAATGTGGAGATTTTAACTACGCCAAAAGATTTCAGACCGCTAGTATGAAAGGCCAAGTTGCACTAGTAACTGGTTCAAGACTTAAAATTGGTTATCATATCACTGTAATGATGCTAAGAGCTGGAGCTACAGTTATAGCTACTACCCGGTTTCCTGTAGATTCCGCATTAAGATATTCTAAAGAGGCAGACTTTACGGAGTGGGGCCATAGACTCAAAATACACGGTTTAGATTTGAGACACATTCCAAGTGTAGAGATATTCTGTAATTATGTGGAACAACAATATGAAAGGCTTGATGTCCTAATTAATAATGCTGCTCAAACTGTCCGTAGACCAACTGGATTTTACAAACATTTGATGCCTAACGAAGGATCTGACTATAATGATTTGCCTAGACTAGCACAAGATCTACTTAGAGACCACCATGATGTAGTACAAGAACTATCATCTCTTAATATAGAAGGACCTGATACTGAAAACAAAAATACCCCAGTAGCATGGCAAGGGAAACAAGTAGGTATCGGACTAACCTCTAGTGCACAACTCTCACAGATACCATACACCATTGATAATTCTTTATCCACTGACGATGTCTTTCCTGATGGAGAGCTTGATGCCGATCTACAACAAGTAGACCTTCGTAATACTAACAGTTGGAGACTCAAGTTAGGGGAAATCAGCACCGACGAAATGCTAGAAGTACAACTAGTCAATAGTGTCGCACCATTTGTTTTATGCAATCGATTAGCTGGTCTAATGAAAAAAGATAATACAGGAATGAAACACGTTATCAATGTTTCTGCAATGGAAGGAAAGTTTCATAGATTCTATAAAGAAGATAGACATCCACATACCAACATGGCCAAAGCAGCACTTAATATGATGACACATACTGCGGCTACTGATTTTGCCAAATATGGTATATTTATGAATGCAGTTGATACGGGTTGGGTAACTGATGAAGATCCTGTTGAACTAGCCAAACAAAAAGAAGAAGATCACGACTTCCAGCCACCTTTAGATATAGTCGATGGTGCAGCGAGAGTACTAGATCCTTTGTTCGACGGTATTAATACTGGAAAACATTGGTCGGGTAAATTTTTAAAAGACTATAGACCTATAGATTGGTAAATCATATTCGAATTTCATTTCCCTTTTGGTAGACCATACCTCAATCTTTTAATAAAATAATTTAACCCACTTCCGAAATATTCTCTGACTATAGAAATTTAAAAAAGTCCACACATAAATAAATGTGTGGACCCCTATAATCAACCAATTTACCTAACAACCCTATTACTTTACCGTAAGTTTATACTTCGGAGTCGGATTCATTGGACATGAGTACACGTAATCTCCTGCTTTCAATTCTACAATCCCAGAAGACTCCGTTTTTCCTTTAGCAATCATATTCTGTGAGAATGAATTTTCAACTGCCGTTTTCATCACATCACCATTTTTATCGGCAGCCTTCTGAATTACGAATCCAACTTCATGCCCAACAGCTCTATTGGTCACATTGAATTGATATTTTCCAGGCTTAAGTGATAGACCTTCTGTAGTGAAAGCTCCGTCTACCTGTGCTAATTCTATTATAGTCACATCACTGTGCGCTGACAATTTTTCCATTTTCTCATCTACCTTTTTTTGAGCAGATACTGTATAAGTATTTATCATTGCAAATACGAAAGCAAAAGCGGCAACTAAAAATTTAATCTTGTTCATCTCTTAATATTATTTAGTGTTTAATTATTCGAATAAAATATTTCCGTAACACGATTTTTTAAATCGAATCATGATAATTATTCTTTTCATTTTTTAATACTTCAAATATCAGACAACTCATTGGAGTAACTAATGGCAATTATTCCTATGATGATGGCTATTTTTCTTCATGAAATTATATTCTGAATGCTAATACATTTGAGCATCTAGCTATTTCGTGCCAAACAACATCTTATAAAAAATAGGCCACTGCTCTTGACTAGAGAATAGTGACCTACAACGAATGATCCGAACAATCATTTCATTCATTTAAAAAAGCGTGTTCCTTAATTTCTTGTTACCGTTCCAGTTGGATTAGAAGCGGCAGAATTGTTATCCATTTGTAAAGCCGTGTGTAATTCAGCGTTGGCATCGATCATACCCAGTAATGGCTTAAGTAAAAATGGTGCTACACTATTATCTGGTACTGGCTCAATAGAGATTACCGCGGCTGCAAGATTTGTCGGAAATGTCTTTCCTGCAGGAGCGTTAATTAAAAAATCTTCACCTGGATAAGCCGGTCCTTGAATAGGTCCACTGTATGGAGCAGAATCATCATTTCCTGTAAGACTACTAAACGTACCTGTTGTGACAGGACTACCATCTATTACAGCCCAACCTTCATATATCCAGCCTTCCGGAAGCGTTGGCAAATCTAAGCCTACAGCTGGACCACCTGAACTATTGTCAAGAAACCATAAACCGCTATATTCGTTAGTATCATCGGAGTCTGTTGGCGTTGCTAAAATAAATGTACCTGTACTTGCTTCAAAATCATTTGCTAAAGCGGCATCATGTCCTACTTCCAAATTAGCAGTACTTCCGCTAAAATCACCTGCGACTAAATGCACTGCACTCGGTTTTGGGTCATCATCAGGAGAAGGTTCTATCGTCAATATAAATGTAGTTGCATCTGCAAGTCCAGAAACATTGAATGTACTACTAGAGAGATCTCCATTATCATTAACTGTAAACACACCTGTCGATACAGGCGCACCATCTACGATTACCCAGCCTTCATATGCATATCCAAGTCCTAGATTTTCTAATCCACTAAAATCAACTGATAGCGTTTCACCATCAGTGTTAGTATTCGTGTTGATATCATCATCAGAGCAAGAAGTAAATCCTATACTAACTGCGATCAATAAAAAACTTAATAATTTAAAATTCATAATCCCTAATATTTTCTGTTTTGAATAAATATATTTCGTATTCATTGACCTGATTGACTATTGCAGATCAGGTACAACTTCCTATACGGAAACAATTCAAAATAGGTTGCTAAGGAATAAAAAATAAAGTAGCAGACTAAAGTAATCCAGCGGACCCTTGGACATTCAAATCCCCAATCCGATTGACTTTAGTAATTCGAAAATAAATTATCGTTTTTATAAAAATCTGAATTAAAATAGCATTGCCAGAGGATCAATAATTTTGAGAATCAAATTTAAAAATGTTATTGTAAAACAATTCGCTTAGATATACCATCAAAACATAAAGTATAGATTCCTTTTGAAATATTTCTTAATGAAATTTCATTCAATTTTCCATCATCAACTATTACTCCGTTTGTATTATATAGTTTATACGGAGCGTTAGGATTACTTACTCCTTTGATATGAAGTTCGCCACTAGTTGGATTCGGGTAAACTGATACTTGATCTAATACATCTATATTTAAATTAGAAGAAATAATATCACCTTGATTAGATATTATAATTAAAAAATTGTTTCTGATTCCAATTTGTTCAACTCCTCGGTAGCTCCCTCCGATATAAATAGTGGAATTATCACTCACATGTATCTGATATGAGACTAACTCATATTCAGTAGTGATATCCAAAGACCAGACCTCTTGAAGCTGACTATCAAATTTATCAATATACAACGTGTTCTCATCAATAGCTAATGATCCATCGTAGTATCCAACAGAAGACGTAATCAAATTATTATCCTTGTCTAATTTAGCATTCACCGACAAGATCCTTTCTGAAACCCCTTCATCCATTATCGCCATCACTGTATCCAATACTATAGTATCATTAGATAAATCGACAATAGAAATAGCAGAAGCATATTCTGTGTTATTCGCTCCTGTGCCAACTATTACTAACTTGTCATCATAGGCTGAAGCAAAATAAGATCTAACCAAAAACGAATTAAAAGACGATTCTAAATCAAAAGAGTATTCTTGAATTCCATCTGAAACAATATTAAATTCACTATCCAGGATAATAGAATTAGAATTATCAAACGTGATATAATTATATTCGTCATCAATCCTTGAAAATGCAGTAATAATACTTACGTCATCATAAATATCTATCTCTAGAAATGTGTTTATGTTTCCGTCACTTCCTACATTAAGGTAGAAGTTATCAAGTAATAGACTATTATTATTAGATCGTGTAATCCCAAAAGTCTCATAAGAATTAGTCTCCATATCAAACATAAAACCCTCAGTTGCCAAATACTTATTTCCTAAATCTATCTGATCGATAAGTGTATAAGAATCAAATGCCTTTGAAATCGAGAAGGTTATAAATTTTGAATCCCCAGAAATATTAGCATTCGCGAAAACAATTATTTCATCGTCCGTTACATTTAATTGACTTATAAATTGAATGTCAAATTCATTAAACGAAATATCCGATAGCCTTCCCAATTCCGTTCCTGCATGATTCATTCTCACAATTGACGTGGATCTATATTGATCTGAGTATTCGTATAACGCAATGAAACAATAAACGTCGTCACAATCAATAAGGTGATTTACCGAATTAGAATTATTATTAACGATGTCCAAATGGATGAATTCTTGCGCTTCCAACGCAGGCAAAAATTGTGTGCATATCAATACTAGTAAGAGGATAAACTTTTTCATAACTAACAAATTATCTAGGTGCATTTAATATCTATAAATAGAGTCCATTGACCATATTCTAAATGTTTATTAGCTAAATGTAATAACATAATTTTGTAGAATAGATTTTAGGTGAAATAATCAACTTTAATTATCGCACAATTAAGTAAAGACGACATATCGCGATCAAGTTACGTTTCTAGTCTTTTCGATTCTTAAAGTAGGTAGGCTCTTTATTTCGCTGCCTAACGCCACTAATTGAGCGCAAACTATTCAAAGAATTCTCGAAAAAGAATCAATTGATAAAATCCTTATATATATCACCCACTACCCTTTGAACAAATTTTTGGTAAATAACAAATGAACAAAAATCATACTTTGACATATATGTAATAAGTTACCATATACAACACATTGATAGATAAGAATAAATACTACAACTATAAAACTTATAGATCAATTACCCCAAAACTAAGTAGGTGTAGAGGTGTACAGGACACATAAGGATTATTTCTCATGGTATGCTATTGGCATATGGTATGTTGTAGTTAGTAAGGTGACTGTTCACGGTTTGTCTAGTACTTTACTCATTACAAAAGACGACGAAACTTTTTTACGAGGATTGGAAGCATTCCTCAACCAATACCAAAACTCAATTTCATGTTGCACAGAGACGACAACAGTCTGCTAGCGGATAGTAGACTTTGGCTTGCCATTGGCTTGCTAGGGGCATTACTCAGTTTTATTTTGATCAGCTACCCTGGATAGATTCTATTTTAATAGTTGATCGCCCAAGTGCACCTTTAGAAATAACCATCTTACATCACTGTAAGATGGTTTTTCTTTTTATAGCGCGGCTTGCGTAGCAAACGCGCGGACTGTGGAGACAGACAGTGTTTTTCTAAAAACACGTTGGCTCTACAAATTTTATAGATGAGAAATTAACAAAAATCAAAACGGCTTGCGTAGCAAACGCGCGGACTGTGGAGACAGACAGTGTTTTTCTAAAAACACGTTGGCTCTACAAATTTTATAGATGAGAAATTAACAAAAACAAACGGCTTGCGTAGCAAACGCGCGGACTGTGGAGACAGACAGTGTTTTTCTAAAAACAAGTTGGCTCTATAATTTATAAGGCCTAAGAAAATTATTGTGCAATCACTTGTCAATGAATGGCATCCATTAACGACGACTTTTAGAAGCAAGCCAGACCTAATCTATTTTTTATTAAAATTCTCCATTGTAAACTTCAAGCCTACTGCCGCAAAGCTTTTTGCTGCCTCACAAGCCTTAGGGATAATTTCGATAAGCTCATCTTTCTCCTTCGCATCCCACTTACCTAATACATATTCTACTTGTTGACCTCTACGAAAGTCTTTACCAATACCTACACGTAGTCTTGAATACTTTGTCGAGGCCAACTTTTCAGCAATATCTTTGAGTCCATTATGTCCTCCATCACTTCCTTTAGCTTTGAGTCTAATAACACCGAGATCTAATTGAAGTTCGTCAACAACAACAAGCATGTTTTCTACAGGAATTTTCTTTTTCTCCATCCAGTATTTTACTGCTTTACCACTGAGATTCATAAAGGTTGATGGCTTAAGCAATACTAGAGTTCGGCCTTTATGCTTTATTTCAGCAATATCACCCAATGTCTCTTGCTTCCAAGACGCTTCACCATCTTTTGCCATCATGTCTACGACGTCAAAGCCTATATTATGACGAGTATCATCATATTTAGAACCAATGTTGCCAAGACCAACTATAAGGTATTTCATAGGATCATAAGTTTCTTCAGGAGTAGAACGAAAAAGTGATTTCAAAAATTCAATCATAGGACGAAAATACTTTCGTAAAAATTCAAAAAAATAAAACTCCAAAGCTAAACGTGCACTAAAAAGAAATTCCAAACTCCAATGGTTGATAGTGCTAGCACCATCACAATTTGGAATTTGGAATTTTTAAAACTTTAGAATTTATAAATTGATCTATAATCAATTTATCTCGCTACAGCAGTTGCTCTCTTTTCACGGATCACAGTCACTTTTACTTGACCAGGATACTGCATCTCTTGCTCGATTTTCTGTGATATCATAAATGCTAAATCGTCAGCGTATTGATCGCTCACTTTATCACTTTCTACGATTACACGCAATTCTCTTCCTGCTTGTATTGCGTATGCTTTTTCTACACCTTCGTGATTCATAGCGATCTCCTCTAGCTCTCCGATACGCTTTAAATAACTTTCAAGTATCTCTCTACGTGCTCCGGGTCTTGCACCAGATATCGCATCACATGCTTGTACGATAGGAGAGATAATGTTGTTCATTTCCATTTCATCATGGTGAGCACCAACTGCATTAAGTATCACTTCATGTTCGTTGTATTTTTTACACATCTCCATACCTAGCAGTGCGTGAGATAATTCTGACTCATCTTCTGCTACTTTACCAATATCGTGAAGAAGACCAGCTCTCTTAGCCATTTTAATCTGCTTAGGTGTCATTCCTAACTCTGCACACATTGTTCCACATAGTGTCGCTGTCTCTATACTGTGCTTCAATAGATTCTGACCATATGATGATCTAAATCTCATTCGACCTACCATACGGACTAGATATGGATCTAGACCATGTATATCTAAATCTATCACTGTTCGTTCTCCGATCTCTACGATACGTTGTTCTAATTGCTTACGTGTTTTTTCTACTACCTCTTCAATTTTTGCAGGGTGGATACGCCCATCAGCTACTAATCTCTTAAGTGATAGTCTACATACTTCTCTACGGATAGGATCAAAACTAGATATGATAATCGCTTCTGGAGTATCATCTACTACTATTTCTGCTCCTGTAGCCGCCTCTAAGGCACGGATGTTACGACCTTCTCTACCAATAATCTGTCCTTTGATATCATCAGAATCAAGGTTAAATACTGATACGGTATTCTCAATAGTGTACTCTGCACATGATCTTTGTATCGCGTGTATCACTATTTTTTTAGCTTCTTTGCTAGCATTGGCTTTAGCCTCTTCTACTGCTCTTTTTTCGATGCTCATTGCTTCAGTAGCTGCCTTAGCTCTTACCGCTTCTAGTAGTTGCTCTTTAGCTTCTGACTCACTTAATCTTGATACAGTCTCTAATGCTTTGATATGCTTCTCATTTGCATTTTCAAGCTCTTCTTTCTTACGAGCTATTATTTTAAGTTGCTTTTCGAGATTCTCTTTAATTGTCTTTACCTCTATTTCTCTATTCTCTACTGCTTCTTCTTTAGTTGAGAATTGATCCATTTTGATCTGTAAGTCTTTCTCTTTTCCTACTACTTGTACCTCCCGTTCTTTCATCTCTACCTTATGCTCCCCTTTATAGGATTCATATTCGGATTTGAGTTTGCTGAATTTTGATCTGGCCTCTTGGATCTTCTTTTGCTTAATAGCTTCATTTTTCTGCTCAGCTTTTTCTACTATCAATCCAGCTTTAGAAGTTGCATCTTCCAATTTTCTTGAAGCTGTCTTTTCAGCTTCTTTAATAGTTAGATCCGCTTTAGCATTAGCGGCTTCTATTTCTTTTTGAGCTGCTCCTCCTACTGAGGATGATTTAGCGAAGTAGCCTATGACAAGGCCTAATACTGCTGCCGCAGCTCCGATGATTAATTCCATCTCTTTTATTTGATTTTGGTATTATTAATAAATACTTTCCTTACATCAAGATGATCAATATAATCATACAGTTGACTTAGAAAGTCGACGTATAACCTATGTACCGTAAGAAATGGAAAAATGAATCGACCTATATTAATGGGTCTAATGTGGATTCTAAAGTATCGATTTGTGCATGGGCTTGACTGATGTCATCCTCCAGAGATTGGATTTTATCTAATTCAAATGCTTTAGTAAGCAGCACCATTATTACTAGATCTAGTTTGTCCTTATCAGTATATTTTTGCTGAAACTCTCGGACTTGACTATTTATATCCTTTTCTATATTACGTACGGATTTCTCTTCCTCTTCTGTGACTTTCACCGGAAATGATCTTCCAGCTACCACTACATTGATTTTTTTTTGAGCGTTATCCATATCGCTTACATGGCTTTTATAAGGGATATACATTCGTCTATTTCTTCGACGTATCCCTCGATTTTTGCCTTTATCATCTGTTGATCCTCCTCATTATGAGAAGATTCTATTGCACTATCTACTTTAGACTTCCACTGATTGATTTCTTCTTCTTTCTCCGTCAGCGAGGTCTTTAGTCTATTGTTTTCGTTTTGTATCTTTTCCAATGCAAGCTTCTGCTCCTCCATCTTTTGGACGAGTTTAGAGAGTTTGCTTTGTAGCAAATCTAATCTGTTTTGGATAGATTGCATACTTCAAATATATAGCTTTTCGGCTTATTATCAGTAAAGTCATATATTATAATATGTTATAATGTATTTACCTTAAAAACTAAATTGAATTATAAAGGTGCATCAGACACTATAAAAGTGAAATTTAACCTCTATTTCCTGATCTCAGCCCCTAACTGGTGTTCGTATCCGCCCATGATCTTATTCATGATCTTGTCCACATCTTTATCCTTGAGTGTCTTTGTAGCATCCTCAAACATATAGCTGATAGCATATGACTTTTTGTCTTTACCCAAACGCTCCTCGTCAATGTATACATCGAAGAGATTGATTTCTTTGAGCAGCTTTTTGTCCGCACTTCTTGCCATTTTTTCTAAATCTGCAAATCCTACACTCTTATCTACCACTACTGCTAGATCTCTTCGCGAATTAGGAAATTTACTTGGCTCTACGACTTTGATATCTTTAGCCAATGCTTTGATAATCATATCCATATGGAATTCTGCATAATAAGTATCCGACTTTAGACCCATTTTATCTGCTATATCGCCTTGTACCGCTCCAAACCTTACAATCTCATCTTTTCCTCTATGATAAGATAATCCATATTGGAACCTGCTATCTTTTTCGATTTCACTCACTTGATACTTCTGGATGCCTAATCTAGAACATACACTATGCACGTATCTCTTGATATCATAATAATCTACAGACTCCTTGGCATTAGCCATCCAAGACTCGCCATATCTCTTTCCACTCATAAATAAAGTAAGATGCTCCGTCTCTTCAAAATCATCTTCTACCGCTCTATACGACTTTCCTAATTCAAATAATCTTACATCTAACTGCTGTCTGTTGTGATTATGCAACACTGACAATAATCCGCTTCGCATCATCTCTGGACGCATGATATCAAGATGAATATTAGATGTGTTATTGATATAAACAAACTCTGAATTATCGATCTCCGTCTGATCAGAGTAATGCTTAGACTCTATCAATGACAATCCCATCATTTCATAGAATCCTTGTGCCGCTAAGTGGTTTGACAGTAAATTACGTACTGCTACTCGGTCAGGATGCTCCTTATATGATATGGTACTCTGGACTTTAGTAGGAATCGGAATCTTATTGAATCCATAGATACGCATGAGCTCTTCTACTAAATCAACATCTCTAGTTACGTCTGCCTTATCTGTTGGCACTTTTACTTTAATACTACTATCTCCAACCAAAGAAATTTCCATATTCATCGCCCTAAGTATGGCATGTATCTCATCATTAGAGATCTCTACACCAAACATATCTGTCACCTTTTGATACTGAAGATGAATCTCAACAGGTTTTATTTCAGCAGGATATACATCTATTATTTCTGATGTAACCGTTCCGCCAGCCAACTCAACCATAAGTTGCGCAGCTCTCTTAAGGGCTGCTACCGTTACGTTAGGATCACTACCTTTCTCGTATACCTTAGCGGCATCTGTTCTTAGCAAATGTCTTGTACTTGTACGTCTGATATTTCCTGCATTAAAGTGTGCTGACTCTAAAAATATATTAGCAGTAACATCTGTCACTCCAGAGTCCATCCCTCCGAATACACCTGCTATACAAAGCCCATTACCATCAGCATCACAGATCATCAGATCGTCTGCATTCAGCTTACGAGTCGTCTCATCTAGCGCGTTAAACTCTGTTCCTTCTGCTAATTTTTTGACTACTATCTTCTTTGACGGAATCTTATCTGCATCAAATGCATGCAATGGTTGACCCATCTCATGCAATACAAAATTCGTAATATCTACAATTACATTAATCGGTCTAACATCTACAGCGTTGAGATACTTCTGCATCCAATCCGGAGATGGACCCATAGTTACTCCTGATATCGTTACTCCGCTATATCTTGGACAAGCTTCCTTATCTTCTACCTCTACATCAAATTCTAATGTAGTATTTTCTGTCTTAAAAGCTGAAGAATCAGGCATCTTGACATCTACAGCTTCTCCTGAATGGAAAGTAAGGTATGCCGCAAGATCTCTAGCACATCCCACATGGAACGTAGCATCAGATCTGTTAGGTGTCAATCCGATATCGTATACCGTATCATTATCAAGGTTAATATAATCAGACCCTAGCGTACCCGCTGTCACATCTTCCGGTAAGATCATGATACCATCATGACTTTGACCCAAACCTAATTCGTCTTCTGCACAGATCATCCCTAGAGATACTTCCCCTCTTATCTTTCCTTTCTTTATTTTGAATGATTTTCCATCTTCATCATATAGAGTTGTTCCTACAGTCGCTACCAATACTTTGATTCCAGCTGCTACATTAGGCGCACCACAAACAATCTGTACTGGCTCTTCTCCATTACCGAGATCCACAGTTGTTACCGAGAGTTTATCAGCTCCAGGATGCTTACCACAAGTTAGGACGTGACCTACTACTATCCCTGCTAAACCTCCTTTCACAGATTCTATTTGCTCCATGCCTTCCACCTCTAGACCTACAATCGTCAGTATTTCCGACAGCTTGTCGTCTGACATAGGTAGATCTATGTATCTCGATAACCAATTTCTTGATAGCTTCATTCCTCTATTTCTCTTCTGATAAATGATAAGTTGCCAGTCATAACTAGCCCTCTCTTATATATTGACTGTAAAGATAGTGAAGTCAATTAAAAACGACCCCTTTAATTAGTAAGAAGGAAACAGAACAATATTTATACCATTATCATGCCTTATGATTAATAGTCAACTAATTATTTCAACTACTTTTTCAAATCACCATGACCTAGATGATAAAGTGTCTCCAGCCGATTAAACCCTCAAAAGCTTAACGCTTCTTTTCTAACTTACCATCTATTTCCTACCTTCATACTACCAATGAAGTCCACATTATATATATCGTCACACCAATCGCCCAAAATCATGTGGCTGTTGAAGCTATTGCTACTATCCCTCGTAGGATATGTGCTGTATGATCAAATCATCATGAATCAAGATCTGGAAACTATAAAGACGCAACTCAATGAAGGGCTTAAAGGAAGTAATTGGGTATATCTAGCAGGTTGTGTATTACTCATGCCTATCAATTGGATGATAGAAAGCATCAAATGGAGAACACTCATATTACCATGGAAACAAATCTCTAAGACCGATGCCCTGAAGGCCATCTATGCGGGCATAAGTGTAGGTCTAGTCACTCCAGCTCGTATCGGAGAGTACGGAGGGAGACTTCTAATGATTGAAGGCGATGACCGTACTAAATCAATCCCAGCAACATTGGTGAGTAGTATCGCTCAAAACATCTCGAACATTATTGGTGGGTATCTAGGTGCATTAATTTTTTGCTACTGTTACTTTTCGGTCAATCGCTTCGTCTTTATAGCAGGAAGTATCCTAGGCTTACTCGTAATTATCATGCTTTGTGCATTATTTTTCAATATAAGTAAGCTTAATCTCGACTGGCTCAACCGCTGGAAATGGGGAAAACTCCTAAACAAGCAAGCTCATGTACTATCTCTATACGATAGGTCGATACTCAATAAAGTATTAACATTATCACATCTGAGATATTTGATTTACTGTACGCAGTATGTTCTCATTCTTTACTTTCTAGGTATAGAATTGTCAGTAATTGCAGCATTCTCCGGAGTGGCTGTAATCTACTTACTCCAGAGTGGCATACCGCTACCACCTATGCTCAGTGTAGTTGCCAGAGGCGAATTAGCCGTAATTATTTGGTCACTCTTCACTGTCAATGTAGGAGGCATACTCGTAGCCACTTTCGGGCTTTGGGTAATAAATCTCGTAATCCCTGCGTTATTGGGTCTTCTGATCGTTCTTAATGTAAACCATATAAAATCATCTCAAAATGATGAACAACATTAGAACTACACTACTAAGCTTAACGCTACTTTTCACTATGTCGCTATCTGCGCAATTAGCGCCTGATATATCTCCAGAAGATAATTGCGAAGGAATAGAAAACAATGCATTTCAAGGAGGCGAACAACTTGTCTATAAATTATACTACAATTGGAAATTTGTCTGGATTCCTGCAGGCGAGGTAAAATTCAACGTGATAGAAAACGAAGATGATTTCGAAGTGCATGTCACTGGAAAAACCTATCAATCGTACAATAGTTTTTTTGAAGTAGATGATAAATTTTATTCTAAAATGAATAAGAAAACTCTACTACCTACAGATTTTCTTAGAGATATCAAAGAAGGGAAATACATAAAGTATGATAGTATAAGTTTTGATCAACCCAACTATAATGCAAACACCTATCACGGTAGGACCAAAGAAACTGCAGAAGTAGAAAACTGGGATCTCGGTGAATGTATGCAAGACATGGTATCTATACTTTACCATGTTCGTAATTTTGATTTTGAAAGTAAAAAGAAAGGACACAAATTCCCCGTAAAGATATTTTTTGACAAAGAAATATTTGATCTCGATGTAGAGTACAAAGGAGTAAAAAAGAAAAAGAAAATTAAAGATCTTGGTAAATTCGATACCTATGAGTTTAGCCCTGAAGTAGTAGCTGGAGAAGTATTCGATGAAGATACTCGTATGAAAATATGGGTATCAAAAGACGGAAATAAAATTCCACTACAAATAGAATCTCCTGTATCTATTGGTTCTGTCAAAGCCGTATTGAAAAGTTACGAAGGCTTAAAGTATCCACTCAATAAGAGATAGTAAAGATCGAGAAACTGTAGAGCGAAAATTTAGCTAATAAATAAACTTAAGACATTGCCGTTCGATCATAAAATAGGCTCTGCCCTATTTTTTTTCCTAGATATTGATTGGAATATAAATCAATTATTGCAAACGCAATATCCGTGAAAATCTGTGCTGATCCACTAAATCCGTGTTCCATTAAAAGTCAATGAAATTGATAATGAATACTGAAAATAACACTGTAGATTAGTGGATTACTGTGCGCGTTGTAATGTAGATTAGAATCTGCCATACTATGAAAGTTCAGATTACTCCGCGAGTTTTCTGCGAAAGCAACTCTTCCGCAATCCTCAGTCACACATTTTCTACGAAAACATGTTGGGCTGAACCGAGATATCACCTAAACCAAGTGATATCCCAGACCAGTAATTTTTCGATTTTGATTCAAATCGCGATCTCCTCTTTTGAGGTAGGAAATTCAAAATTTATATCATCGACTATAAAGCGAATAAGTAGGACTTTATATTGTGTTGGAGAGAGAATAATTTTTAGAAATGTTAGTCGAAGGACAAATCAGAACATACTTATCATTTCAACGATGTTGTTGCGTCACTGACCTCAACTAATATTAATAACAAGATAGAACTTCATCATCATATTAATTTACCTAAAAACACTCATTTCGTTATTTCTGCTTTCGTCGAAAAACTCAAAAAATCATAATTTTCTAATCACATTGATACCATCACGTAGCGGTAGTATCACGTTTTCTACTCTAGGATCTTCCACTACTTGCTTATTGAATTCATCCAGAATTACAGAGGTCTTATCCATCTTTTCATCTAGTATCTTACCACTCCAAAGTATATTGTCCGCTAGTATCAGTCCACCTTTACGTAACTTAGGCAATATAAGCTCATAATAAATTGGGTAATCTTTCTTTCCTGCATCTAAAAAGATCAAATCAAACTCTTTGTCTAATGTGGGAATGATTTCTTTCGCGTTACCAATCAATTGAGTGATACGATCACTATAGCCACTTTTATCAAAATACTTCTTAGATATATATTGTAACTCTGCGTTAACTTCTACTGTAATCAACTCACCATCAGCTTGTAATCCTCTGACCAAATTGAGCGTCGCAAATCCAGTAAATGTCCCTATCTCCAATATATACTTAGGCATTACTAAGTTAGAAATCAGACTAAGTATCCGTCCTTGTATCGGTCCAGATGACATTCTTGGTGCAAGAGTCTTAAGGTGCGTCTCTCTATCTAATTCGTAGAGCAGCTCATCCATAGATGTGCTATGTTGCACACAGTAGTCGTATAGTCTTGTATAGTTGTCTTGTAGCATTTTTCTTTCTTTTCACTCTATCAATATCACAATTGTTATGTTCTTGCCAATCTCTTCTTGATCACTGGATAGCTAAACACTATCGCACTAATCAGGACCACACCTAAGTAAAATCTTGGACTCAATTCCTTGTGATCATTAAGTAAAAATATAGCCATCAATATACCATATACTGGCTCCAAATTAATCGTAAGATTAGCCACGAATGCACTGACATGCTTCAATGCTCTAAGTGATAATATATAAGCTAGAGTCGTACATAACAATGCCAATACGATTAGATAAATCCAATCAGAACCTACGGGCCAAAATTGAACATCCGTCCCATTCCAAATCAGAACAGGAATCAATAAACTTATAAAGATCCAAGCACTTCCTAACTCCAAAAAAGTAATGGAATAAGAATCCGCATCATCTATCAATCGCTTATTTAAAGTAGAAAAGATAGCGGCCAATAGTGCTGAAAGTAATCCAATATAAATACCATTCATCATACTCGATTCTACGGTATTGACAATCAACCACATCCCAGGAATAATCATTAAGCCCATGATCACTTGTAATTTTTCTATTGGCCTTCCTAATATAGCAGGCTCTAAAAAAGAAGTAAACAATGATGTAGACGCAAAGCAGATTAAAGCTACCGAAGCATTAGATAATTTGATTGCTCCATAGAAGGTAATCCAATGAAGGGCAACTAAAATTCCAATGCCCAAAAACTTAAAAATCTTATCTCTAGGAATTGATTTAAGTTTCTTTCCAAACTGAACAAAATACAATAAACTAATACACGTAATAAGTACTCTCCACCATACAATCATCACTGCGGACAATTGTATCAGGTCACCCAGAATAGCGGTAAATCCAAAAAGTAATACCGCTATATGAAGCTCTAGATAAGCTCTTTTAATATTATCCATGAAGTGCTAGTGATCGATTATCTCACTACGATTTTCTGAGTATGAATACTTTCGTTAGATCTTATCTGTACTAGATATATTCCTGTAGACCATGACGACGGTATGTCCAATGTATTATTGATCACTTTCTCATTTAATAAAAGTTTTCCAGTCATATCCCTTACGGCAATATCAGCACCATTAAGATTACCTTCAGATTCTATAGTGATACTGTTACCTGCACTCACTATACTTGGTATTATATTCCAGTTTCGGATAGATTCTTCTCCAGTAGATGATACATTAGACACAAAGAAAGTACTAGAACCTTGTAACTCAGAACAGAACTCATAATTAGTAAATGGAGCTACTGACCAAAAAACATCACGCTCTGCAAATCCTTCTAATATTTCGCCCACAGCATTAGGTTCTGTTACTATATCCTCCCACAATGGTTGAGTAAGCTCTTCATTAAAGTGAATCTGCACTAGATAGTGAGTAGCGTTTTCTACTGGCTCCCAATTCAACTCGATATAATCAAATGATTGAGTCTCTCCTCCTGTTGGATAATTATAGGTAACTGAAGGGTCTTCGATTGACGCGTCAGGTATCTGATTACTAAGGTAGTCAGACTTCACATCTATAAGATTGGCTCTCATCGCTTCACTTTGTTCTGGAGAAAATCTCGATGCACATTCATCATTAGCATATGACATAATCAAAGTTGCATCTGATTTGAATGATTCTCCATTAGGGTCTATCATAAATCCAAAACTCATTCCTGTTGTTTGGTTACAAGACCATCTATATGCTAGATAGTCTGGTGGAGTATCACAAAAGCCATCCGCTGCAAACTCACAATTACTACCATCTACTTTTTCTACAAAAGCCGTATCTATGATCAAGGTATCTAGGTAAAGTGAATCTTTGAATAATGTATAATCATATAATACCGTCTCTGGTGCAGCCTCACTAAATACTTGAACCGGAGATCCACTGTATCCGTATCCTCCTTCCCAACCTAAGAATGGGTGCGGTAGAGATAAATTGTGCCCAATCTCGTGTGACCATGTATGGTCATCTGGGCTAGCACAGCTAATATCTACTACGACTCCAGCATATGGTAAATTATACCCACAATTTCCTGCTGCAGTTCCTACTATATAACAATTGATCGTATTTGGAATGTTTAAATCAAACATCTGGTACGCCGCATCAGTCGTATTAGAGTGCGTATACATCTCACTTTGACTGAGATACTTCAAACCACCTTGTAAATAAAATTCTATATCAGAGTCAATGAAATCTTCGTTTAGAGTACAAAGCGAGCCTAATAGCGCCGACGGCGAAATCTCACCTGTACCATCATCATTACTCACCACGAATACTGTCAATGGAACATATAACTTCTCTCCTCCTCTTGTATCTACTAGCCCTTTATTACGTTGAAAGTTTTGTAGCCATTCAGATCTATGGTCAAGGGTTCCACATGGATTTAAGTCTGTTTGGGCCATTAATAGGGCGCAAAAGCAGAAAGAAAGGGTAATGAGTGAGATTCTTTTCAACATCTTACTAGTAATTTTGATTATGAGTGAGAATAGGATTCCTTTGCAAGATAATTTATTTAAATAAAGTATATGGAACAAGTAGTAGTAGAGTCGCACATTATCGAAACTTTAAAAGAAGCTGTACGAATATCTGACTATGGAGGATCACATCTTCTGATGACTCCAAGTCGTAATTCATTCAAAAAAGCTATAAGAGCTGAGCGCGTCCTTCTTAATGGTGAAGTTGCTGATAGCAGTCGCATGGTCAAAAACGGTGATGTCATCGAAATACTACAATCCGACGAAGTCTTTCCTGAACATAAAATAAAAATAGAGGTAATATTCGAAGATGAACATATGGCTATCGTCAATAAGCCAGCGGGATTACTTACAAGCGGTAATCAACATCGAACTCTAGCCAACGCACTTTCCACTAATCTGAAAGAATCTAACGAATCTGCTAAGCTACCTAGACCTAATCCTGTACATAGATTAGATAGATCCGCTAGTGGTCTTATGGTTGTGGCTAAAACTATGGTAGCTCAGCAAAATCTATCAGAGCAGTTTGCTAGTTATACAGTAGACAAAACTTACAAAGTGATTGCACATGGACTCGCTGAAAAGAAAGGTGTAGTAGATGTTCCTATCAAAGAAAAGCCAGCTCAGACGCATTACAAATTAGTAAAGACTATACCGAGTAATAAGTACGGTGGATTCTCTATCCTTGATGTAAAAATCAAGCAAGGAAGAAAGAATCAGATCCGAGTGCACCTTCATTCTATTGGTCATACTGTAGTAGGTGATATCTTATTTCCTAGAAATAATCCTGGAAAAGGTCTTTATCTACATTGCTTTGCGTTGACACTAGTGCATCCTATAAGTGGAGAAGAAAAGACATTTGAAGTTGAATTACCAAAGAAGTTCGACGGGTTTTTAAACTAGAAACCTTCTAACTTTCAGTATTTTTACGAGCTATGGCCGAACTTAAAAACAACTACTATCAGTCTGTATATGATGTCACAAGCCTCATACCAAAAGGCCGTGTAAGTACTTATGGTGCTATTGCTGATTATCTATCATTGGGTTCCGCTCGTATGGTAGGGTGGGCACTCAATCAGGTTCACGCATCAGATCAAGACGTGCCAGCACATCGAGTAATCAATCGAAAAGGCGAACTTAGTGGGCGCATGCACTTCGAGACACCAACAATTATGCAAGAGAAACTCGAAAAAGAAGGAATAGAAGTTGTAGATCATAAAGTGGTAAACTTTAAAGAGCTCAATTGGCATCCGGAAGAATTAGAATTTTAATACGATAATGGGTAAGATCATACATATGGTCTCAGGGCCACGCAATATGTCAACGGCTATTATGTACGCTTTTGACAATAGAAACGATACGCTTGGTGTAGACGAACCATTCTACGCATACTACCTCAACAGATATACTGATGTACATCACCCTGGAAGAAAGGAAATTTTGCAGAGCCAACCCTTAGACCCCAATATTGTAATTAATCAATTAGAGCAGCAGGCTTGTGAAGTGGATTATCTGTTTATCAAAAATATGGCTCACCATATCGAAGGCTTTGATCTTAATTGGTTACATGATGCGAAGCACTTATTCCTCATTCGCGACCCTAAGAAGCTAATCAATTCTTTCGCCAGAGTAATCGATAATCCAACTATAAAAGACATCGGCATTAAAGATGAATATCTATTATTCAACCAATTGAAAGCTGTTGGTATCTCTCCGGTGATATTGGATTCTGGCGATCTACTCAAAGATCCGCGTAGGATTATGATTAATCTCTGTGAAGCAATGGAAATCGATTTTTTAGATAATATGCTTAGTTGGAAGGCTGGACCAAGGGATATAGATGGCATCTGGGCTCCTTACTGGTATAGCAATGTTCATAAGACTACAGGGTTTCAACAACAATCAACAAGCCAAGAAACTATGCCTTCTAAGTATCAACCATTACTGGATGAAGCCATGCCTTATTACCAATCACTATACGATCACGCGATTAAATAAATATATATGTTACAGAAATCAGACCCCAGAAATGTAAATATCAAAATCTATGTTGGTGGAAATATAGTCAATAGAGACGAAGCCAAAATCTCTGTATTTGATAGTGTCGTCCAAGGTGGCGATGCAGTATGGGAAGGCTTACGAGTGTACCAAGGAGGAATATTTTGTCTCGATCGCCATCTCAATCGCCTCATGGATTCTGCAAAAGCTATGGCCTTCGTAGATATACCTAGCAAATCTGATATCAAAAAAGCATTAGTAGATACACTACAGGCCAATGGTATGACTAACGATGTGCATATTAGGCTTACGTTAACACGTGGTCGCAAGACGACATCAGGCATGGACCCAAGACTAAATATTTATGGTCCAACATTGATCATATTACCAGAGTATAAGCCACCAGTATATGACAATGAAAATGGTATTACAGTAATTACCTCTACAATCAGACGTAACTCACCTAATAATCTAGACTCTAAGATTCACCATAATAATCTGATCAATAATATACTTGCTAAGATACAGTCCAACGTAGCTGGAGCAGATGCCGCATTGATGTTAGACAATTATGGATTTGCATCAGAACTAAATGGTACTAATGTATTCACCATCAAAGATGGTATCATATATACTCCACATGCTGATGCGTGCTTACATGGTATAACTCGTGGTCTAGTAATACAACTAGCAAGAGAAAACAATTTTACTTGCATCGAAAAAAACATCTCCCTGACGGAAATGTATTCTGCAGATGAAGTGTTCTGTACAGGTACGATGGGAGAACTTACCCCGATAGTAATGATAGATGGACGAGAGATCGAAAATAAATCGACCGATAGAATATTACCAAAGATGATTCATGCGTTTGAACAATCAATACATAAATACACAGAACAGATATAATATGTTAATTAAGAAAGTACTAAGTAGCTTAACCATATTACTCACCCTTATGGTAGTGGGATATGGGCAGATGGACCCAACAGGGGTGTGGAAAAACATAGATGATGAAGATGGCAAAGTAAAATCTCATCTAGAAGTATACTGGGAAGATGGTGTCCTCAAAGCAAAAGTGGTCAAGCTACTGGATAATGCTACGGTAACCATTTGTAAAAAGTGCAAAGGTGATAAAAAGGATCAACCACTTGAGGGAATGGAAATTATGTGGGGCCTTACAGCCGATGGAGATAATGAATGGGCTGGTGGACGAATCATGGATCCTAAGAGCGGAAAAGAGTACAAATGCCAGATCGAACTAGAAGAAAAAGGTAAATTAAAGGTGCGTGGATACATGGGAATTCCAACTTTTGGTCGTACTCAGTATTGGTATAGATTAGAGGATTAATAAATGGTTCCATACCTGCACAATAATATTTGAAAGCAAATGGTTTAATAGGCGATAATAACATTGACTAACTGAATATAAAATATGACGCATAACTACACGCCAGAATTACTTATTAAATATGTTTACGGTGAAACCGATATTGCCGATAGATTTGAGTTAGAAGACGCATTGGAAAATAATGCTCCGCTTAGAGCTCAATACCTAGATATCCATAATTCTTACAGGAATTTACCTAAGGTAGCTTTCAGTCCAAAGAAGTCTACATTAGATAATATCTTAAACTATAGCAACACAAAATCACTAGAAGCTAATTTTTAAGCTTTAATTCGATGAAATACTAAGACTCACAGCGTTTGTTGTGGGTCTTTTTATGTTTTGGGAAATTAAGATTACAACGATAAGATATAAAAATCATAATTAGCCTAAAGGGTTTAGGTTCTTTAACAATGGGCCTCGCCCATTACTAAAATGAAATGTTAAATAAGCTCTGAAGGAGCGGAGTTTGTTGATTGTGAATACACCAAACGCAAAAAGACCCTGACATAACAGTCAAGGTCTTCTTAATCATTTATTCTCTAGTCGTTTCTCTCTCAGAATTGACTATCCCTATTTCAACACTAGGTGGTTTTCTTCAACGAGTTTACGCATATTGATCAATGCATATCTCATACGACCTAATGCCGTATTGATACTTACTCTTGTGATTTGCGAAATCTCTTTGAAACTCATATCAGCGTAATGTCTAAGCACTACTACTTCTCTTTGCTCTGGAGGAAGTTGATCTACTAGTTCTCTAACTTTACCATGAAGTTGACTTTTAATCATCGTCGTCTCCATATTATCATCACCACACTCAAGTATATCAAAGATATCAAATGTCTCTGTCGAACTTACTTTAGTGCGACGCTTAGATCTACGGAAGTTGTCTACACACATGTTGTAAGAGATACGCATCGCCCACTGAAGAAACTTACCCTCGTGGTTGTACTTACCTTTACGTAGTGTATCGATAATCTTAATAAATACATCTTGGAAGATATCTTCTGCCAAATCTCTATTTCTTACGAAAAGATATATAGAGGTGTATATTTTGTCTCTGTGTCTTTTGAGAAGTACTTCAAAACATTTCTCATTACCCTCGAGGTAGTTGATGATCAACGACCTATCGTCTAGCTTAGTAACATCCATAACAGTTAAATCTTGTCTGTAAAAAAAAATATGTAAAAATTTAAGTGTAGATGTCTCTAATCAATAAGCGGTAATAATTTTGTTAATTAAATGTAACTAGTTGTTACTTGAAATAATTTCCGAATGGAAAACTCAAATATAGATCAAGTATTTCGAAATGTAAAGGGCTGATAAGTTAAAATAATGTTGGAGTCCTATCCATAAACTCCATTTGGAGAGTAAAAATGAAGTGTAAAAACAACTGAAAATCACGTGATACAAGGGACTAAAACATATTGAATTTTATTGATGTGAAATCAGAATTCAAGTCAAATAAATTTTAAAAAAATTACTAATCTGCTATTTATTCTATCATATTACCAAATATTGACTATTTATAATTAATTGCAGAAGTGTCCTTGGCGATGGAATAGTTGAATAGTTCGTGTTGAAATGAACTTCAAAAAATTACTTCTATAGTTGAAACACTTTTTGAAACCCATTCCTCGGTATTACAATAGTATATCGGTTGATAAAATGACTGAAATACGAAGGGAACAAAAGCTTACTGATAAATTAATAGTACGTTAATGGATCAATTCTTTGTAATACGCTCTTGCTATGGTACTTTGAGTTTCATATAAATATCATTATGGAAGATAAACATATAGATAAAAAAGCCCTCAAGCACTTGAGAAAAGACCCTGTTTTGGCTAGACTTATGAAGAGAGTCATTCCGAAAATAAGCTCATTTTCTGGGGTTCTATATGCTGATCTTTGCAGTAGTATCGTTTCACAACAGATTTCTACTAAGGTCGCTAAAGTCATTTATGGTCGTTTTCTAGATCTTTATGATGGCATACCACCCACACCAGAACAATTGCTAAACACTGATACCGATGATCTTAGAGCAGCGAGCCTAAGTAAGCAAAAAAGCGCTTATATGAAAAATATAGCGAGCTTTTGGATAGAGCACAAACTACATAATCAGAATTGGGACCAATTATCAGATCAAGATATTTTAGATCTACTCACTCAGATTAAGGGTGTTGGAGAATGGACGGTACAGATGATACTTATGTTTTCTTTAGAAAGGCCTGATGTAATGCCTGTTGGTGACCTTGTTATACAGCAATCGATGGTCAAACACTATGGGATAGAAGCTGAAAAGAAAAAAGAGTTGTATAACAAGATGCATGAAACCGCTGAACAATGGATACCATATCGTACAATTGCTTGCCGGTACCTATGGAGAGCCAAGGATTTGGACTAGCTTTGCCAAACAAATATATACACATCAATTTTCCACTTAAGATAACGCGAATTGACATTGTTAGATAGATCGATAGCACCACAGATACATAATATTACATCGTTAAAATTTCCTCCTGTAGATAGATACCTATTAGACAACGGTATAGAAGTCATAGAAGTAAACCAAGGCACTCAAGATATCATTCGACTAGAAGTGGTATATGATGCTGGTCGGCCTGTAGAAGACAAGCAGTTGGCTTCTCGTATTACAGCTGCCATCCAAAAAGAAGGAACCAAGAGTTATAACTCTGAAACTTTGGCAGAAAAAATTGACTACTACGGTTCTAGTATCAGTAGTGGATCCAATTTAGATTATAGTTATTTCTCTGTTTTTGTTTTAAGCAAATTTTTTGAAGAGGTAATTCCCTTGCTCTCGGAAGTATTACAAGAACCTACATTCCCAGAAGACGAATTAAAAACTCATAAAGAAATTACTCTTGAAAAACTAAAATCCAACTTAGCTAAAAGTGATCTAGTTGCATATCGAAAGATTACAGAAGAGATGTATGGATCAACGCATTCATATGGATATAATAGTAGTGAAGAAAATATCTCTTCAATCGAAAGATCGGATCTATTGGATCACTTCACTAACTATCAAACAAGTGATAGGTGCAAAATCATAGTAAGTGGGAAAATAAATAAAAATGTAAGATCTATAATCAATGCTAATTTAGGACAAGTAAAAACTAAATCAAAGAACAAACAATTCCAATTACCGACCATACCAATTCATCAATCAGTTCACAAAATTTCAAGTAAACAAGAGCATCAGACCGCAATCAAAATTGGTCGTAAAATGTTTACGCGAGGCCATGAAGATTTCGCTCCGGCATTTATGCTTAATACAGTATTGGGTGGCTATTTTGGATCTAAGCTTATGGAAAGCATAAGAGAAAATCTAGGATATACTTACAACATATACTCTTCATTAGAGCCTCTTGTTTATGATGGTTACTTTACGATCAATACTGAAGTAAGTAACGATCTCGTAGATCCAACAGTCACAGAGATATATAATCAAATATCAATCTTACAAAACGATAAAATTTCGGAACGAGAACTAGACATGGTTAGAAACTATGTCATGGGTAACTTCCTCAATATGATAGATGGACCATTCAGAGTAGCCAATGTAATGAAGACTCTAAGTGTAAGTAAAATGAAAGTCAAAGAATACGAAGTAATAATTGATCAAATCTATAATTGTACGGCTGAAAAAATACAAGATATGGCTCAGAAGTATCTTCAAAGAAAAGATATGATTGAAGTAATGGTAGGAAGTGATTTCTAGTTTTTTATTTCAAAATAAAATAACTTTTCATTGTACTTAGTAACAACAAAATAGCCGTTATTATCTGCTCCACTTTGTTCTTATTATCCTACCCAAAAACATCAATAATTTAATCTGACCTATCACTAATATAAGCTCTAAGATCTGTCAACTGCTGATCACTCATTCTCTCGCTTGTATATTGCGGCATATAGGATCTTTTACCCGATTTAGTCGGCACTCCCCATCTTATTACTTGATATATAGAGTGTCTACTATAGCCGTCGGCTTTACGATTGAGATATTTGTGTGTGATCGCATGATCGTCCATCTGGAAGAAAGAATATTTTCCGCCTTCGTGACAGTGAAGACAACTATTTTTGTAGACAAGCATCCCTGCCTTAGGGTCACCTTCTAGACCTGTTCCTACTTTACGATCTGCCGGAGGAAGATTAAACGTTGCTGGTGAACCATGAAGATATTTTTCATTAATCATTTGAATAGCTACATCCTTACTTCCTGTTCCTGCCATCACATTTTCGATAATAGCTTTCTCTGCAGACATTAATCCAAGATCTTCAATTTGCAGTTCTTTGCTCCACATAAAAGCTAGGATAGATTCTAATTCCCAATCTTTAAGTTTTCTTCCTTGAGCGCATTCTACAGCACAGAGTTGTATGGCTCCACGTATATCGTTACGCGCTACATCTACAAGCTCTCCATATTTTTTGTAGTAATCACCGTTGTAATAACTATTCCTATTCACTGCACCATATAGTGTCGTCCCCTGAAGAAATGGTAAATCTCTATCAGACGTATAATTAAGTCTAGCTTCAGGATCACTGACTGTAAGGTCTGGATCTTCTCTTTCAGTATTGTGACAAGAGGTACATACGAAATGCTTGCTTTGCTGACCTGTGGTTCCTCCTCCAGGCTTCGTTGAAAATCCATCTTCGATTATAGATCTCCCTACTTCTACTGACACCCCTGGAATAGACATATCTGGGCGCTTAGCACTATAGTCCTCACCAAGCTCTTCGAGTACTGCTATTACAGATTTATCACTAAAACTTTCTGCAGGCTTATATGTCCATGCCATTATTAAAATGATCCCTATACATGCCGAGGCTACTTTATATATCATGTTCTTTATTGACTTGTGTCCAATGCTTTAAGCGTTGGATCATCTTTTTTAATTCTTACAAAAGTGATTTTATGTTTATCTTAATACTACAAAGAAAATAATCTAGCAATTGTGAAGCCCAACCTAAACTCTCCATCTAACCAAGAAGTCTGTGTATATGGTAAATAATCAGTCTCATTGATCCCTTCAGCATTAGTAAGATTGACTAGAAATATGTGTCCTCCACCTGTTTCCCACTCTAATCCAATACCCAAAATTGGGTAATAGCCATTTTCACTAGTCCGTAGCTCAGATATAGGATAATTAACATCTAATACCACGCCGAGTGCTTTGGTAAAATTGATTCTACTCGATAGAGATACACTCACAAGATCATTTACATCATCATTAGGTACAATATTTCTATATGTCCATGCTCCCCCTGCTTGTAGTGAAAAATAAGGTGAAAACTTTTTAGCAAACAAAACCTGTAAGTGATAAGATAGCCTATGTGCACCTTTAACAAACGAACTTAATGATCCTAACGAAGGAGTCTTAGGTTGCGTACTGATTGTAGCTGCACCTAGTACAGTAATGCTGAACGGCTTATTACCTTCATCTTCTTGTTGCATAAGACGAAACTTAGTAAACGTATTCACATTTTGTCTTAGAGGTCCAGCTCCTTTGGCGCGATTGATACCTACCATCCATTTGTCAGTAAGTCCAAAATCAAAGCCTATTGCTACGTCAGCAGCATTTTCTAGCCCATAAAGTGTTTTCCAGCCACCACTATCTCCAGCAATGTCTCCAAATCTATGCCCGACTCGGAAATCCATCATACCTGCTTTGAGTGTTTCTATACTATGAGTGTTGACTATTCTTGTGTCCTTAAATGTCTGATAGACTAACTCTTGAGCCGAGGCTCCCAAAGTAAGACATGTAATAAGACAAATTGATAAAAGTATACGTTGCATGTAGGTTGTGTTTCTTATATAGTAATTCAAGTAACTAGATTACTAGTTAAAATTCGCTGAAGCCATTTTGCTCCCAGCACTTAAGTAAATCGATCTCTTCCTCTGTAAGCGAAAGGGGTCCTGTGGCATATGTAGGTGGCATATCTCTCGTTATTAGTGATCTGTTAGAAAATGACCCATTAGATAATTGACTTTCTAAACCAGCAAAATTATTATAATTGGCTAGACTGCTAAAGCCATTATGACAATCTACATATCCACATGAAGCTGTAATAATATTCCTTACATCTTCATAGATAATTGGCTCTTCACATATAAGAGCATCGGAATCTAGTTGATCTTTACTACAGGCTATAATCACAATAGAAGCCATCGCTAATAAAAGTACGTATCTTATCTTGGTAGTCATAATCGACACTTTTTGTAAGTTATTAATTTTGAATAAACTGATTTGAATCCTTTTGATTCACTAATCGGAATGATTCGATAAATAATTAAAATTCGCTAAATCCATTTTCTTCCCAACATTTTAGCAAGTTAATCTCTTCGTCCGTGAGAAACGTTGGATTAGGGTCGGGTGGCTCTAAATTAGGGTCTCCCTCAGCTTCTCCAGGTGGCATATCTCTCTGAAGTAAAGTTCTTGAAGTAAATTTTCCACTTGACAGCACGTTTTCCAGTTTTTCATAAGTATCATAGTTAGCTGCATTTGAACCATTATGACAACCCACATATCCACAAGAAGCTGCAATAACACCTTTCACATCTTGATAAGATATCACCTCATCACATTCTAATGTTTCTTCTACAATCTTATCTTCACTACAGGCGATAACCACAATTGAGGCGATGAACAGTAAAACTATGTATATCTTTGTGGTCATAAATGCACATTAAGGCAATGTTATTGGTCTTGTATTAAACGATTTCGATCTATCGTGTGTTTAATCAATCGTACGATAAGTAATAATCAAGACCTTTGATATAATGTCATGATTATATGTTTATCTAAGACAAATTTAAAAATTTAATATTATAAAATATAAATATATGTATCCTGCAGAATTAGTAAAGCCAATGTCTCAAGATTTAACAGATTTTGGATTCACAGGTTTAGAAACATCAGAAGCGGTTGTCAGCGCACTCGACCAACAAGAAGGGACTACACTTTTAGTGGTAAACTCTGTTTGTGGATGTGCAGCAGCTAATGCAAGACCTGCGGCAAAAATGTCTATTCAAGGAGAAAACAAACCAACGAACTGTTATACTGTCTTCGCTGGTGTTAATAAAGAAGCTACCGAGAAAGCAAGAGAGTTTTTGCTTCCTTACCCTCCTTCATCTCCGGCAATTGCACTATTTAAGGGTGGAAAGCTCGTTCACATGATCGAACGTCACCATATCGAAGGAAGGTCAGCTCAAGCTATTGCCGAAAACCTTACTATGGCGTATGCAGCGCATTGCAAATAAAATATTTCTTAGTAATCAGAATGAAGATTCTAAAAAATCAACTTTCTGAAATAAAATAATACAATTAGAGACTGATCATTGCTATACTTGCGATGATCAGTCTTTTTATTTCTCGTAAAGATTCGATATGCTAATAACCAAGTACATTTACATCTTTCGAATAAAAACCAGAACATGCTCAAAACCAAAATCATAGCTGCCGACTTACAGAACCTCACGGATGCTAGATACTTTGCGGCATGGCTTGTAGAGTATATGTCTTTCGACTTATCTGCACCTGCTGCCGATCTGCCTAAGATCAAGGAAATGATGGATTGGGTAGAAGGTCCAATATTCGCAGCCCAATTTACAGGATTAGAGGATCGTCAAAGTATAGAAGCACAACTAGAAGCGCTTTCTGTAGATCATCTGATATTAGGGCCTTATGCCGATGAAGAGCTAATTAATAGCGATTGGCAAGTAACAAAGACAATCCTATTGGACGAGGAAATAGATGACTTGACCTCAGATAGAACCTACATTGCCCAATCTACTTTGTCATTCAATGACTTCTCTCAAGACAAAAAGAATACACTTAAAGACCTTTGTAACTCACATAGTATCTATTTAGACTGCGGCTTCACATCATCTAACATCAATGATATACTCGATTTGGGAATTACTGGTTTAGTACTAAGAGGAGGTGAAGAAGAAAAAGTAGGCGTAAAAAGCTACGAAGATCTAGATGAAATTCTAGAAGCACTGGAAGATTAATCCGGTAAAAGTCGATACAAACCTACATGTGATTGATAATCAGAGTAATATGGAAATATCAATGAGAATTAAAAAAGCGAATACCTTAATATATCTCTTCTGATCTCAAAAAACAATTAGCTTTTCTTGCATTGACATAAAACATTTATATATTTGCACTCGCTAAAAAAGGATTATAGTATTCTTTGGCAAAGATTTAGGGGCGATTAGCTCAGTTGGTTCAGAGCACCTGGTTTACACCCAGGGGGTCGGGGGTTCGAATCCCTCATCGCCCACAAAAGGTTTTCAATGTAATGTTGAAGACCTTTTTTTATGCCCTTAGGTTAAATACTAAGAGTGATTTAGTGCTCTTAAAATTTATGCGAATTGAAATTTATCTATCTCCTCTCCGATTTGACTATCTAGTATGACTGGTGTAAAAACACAAGAGCATTATTCCAACAAACTCATTTGAGATTAAGACTTGATTTCCATTTTAATGGACCAATACATCGCTAGCTCCCTACCAATCAATATCATAGATGCGATAAAGATCAGCACATTGCGTAATAAAATAACTTGCTCTAGATAATCAATGTGAAAGGCACTAACAATTACAAATTCTGCAAATAAAATTGATACTGCTGAAAACATAAGGACAATTGCAATTGCCTTACTTAGATCGTACCAAGTTTTTCCTCGTTTTCGTATACATAATGATAGCAGACCTCTGGACAGTTGATTTTCCTTGTCAATGTTAACTAATGACTTGAGTATCTTAATAGCACCGTCATATTGCCTAAGGTTATAAAGAGCTGCGGCCTTTTTAAACAATAATCCTTCGAACACTTTCTCCCCTCGGTGCTCGTAGATATTATCTATAATTACTTGCTCGATAAGTGGATCTACAGATTGTACAAATCTATGGTAATTACCTACTTCAAATAATGCCTTATTGTAATCTAAATGGACATCAAGCCTTTGAATCTCGTCCAAAGAATCGAATGCTGAATGAAATCGATCAAAGTATCTAATCTTTCCTCCATAATCAGTAGACGGTATCAATTGATAGTCTAAATAGTGATTATATGAAGATTGTCTTTCCACTCGTCTTGTCTAAATTTTGTGTAATCGATAAATAACTGGGCGACTTGGACTAGCATCTAGTACTAATGGTGCCACCTGCATCTCTAACAAATATAATCCATCTTGATGCACATTGTCAATATATACCATCTCAGTAATGGTCTTTTTGTCATGTTGAAGTGTTGGATATTGCCAATACGCATGATGAGCTGCCAATGCACCTTCGTCTGACTCTCTATCCACAGAGGGTAGATCGATCAATAGATGCTTAATTCCTTTATTGATAATATGAGACATACAAGCGGCCTCGATATAAGGTGGGTTACTTTCGCTATAATCGACTTTCTTAACTTCAATGCTGTTCGGTAGGGTACGGATAATTATCGCTTCGTAAGACTCATCACCAAGTGCGGCGATAATCTGATCTTCTTGGATGACTTGGTCACCATTTTCGATCGTAGTAGGCGATAAAGTGATCAGCTTAGCTATGAAATGAAACTGGTCAAAACTCTCTTGCACAGAATGTTGAACTTTAGCGATATGTCCTACACACTCGGTATGTGTTCCATTACCGTGAGGGTTAAGTTTGACATCATAGAAGTTTACCACTCCACCCTCATTAGTAGATCCTACAAATCCATGTGCTCTCACTGGCTCTGCTTCTACATTAGGTGCCCAGAAGCACTTAGGCGTAACCGCACCAGGAACAAGAGGGTAAGAAATATCTATAGGCTTAGTTAAGTCTACTCGGTATTTCTTATCCTGATGTTCGATGATTGCTTTCATATTATGAAAGTAGTGCTTTTACTTTGGCAGAAATAGACTTGCCATCAGCTTTACCAGCTAACTGACCAGAAGCCATACCCATGATTTTACCCATGTCCTTCATAGAAGTAGCTCCCGCTTTTTGAATTAGATCAGTAATGAAAATTGTAAGATCTTCGTCAGACATTTGCTCCGGTAAGTAGCGCGATAGCACTGCTATTTCTTCTCTCTCTTTCACTGCTAGATCTTCACGACCTTGTTCCTCGTATATACCTAATGATTCTTGCCTTTGCTTTACTTGCTTCTGTACTAGCTTGATCTCAGCAGCTTCATCCATTACAGTACCAGACCCATCAGTCTTAGTAAGTGTAATAGCTGCTTTGAGCGCTCTGATACTTCGGAGGGCTACTTGATCTTTAGCTTTCATTGCCTCTTTGAGGTCTCCCATTATTCTAGTCTCTAGACTCATCTAACTCGTTTTTTGCCTTTCTCTCTTCGATAAGACATGTTAATTCAATAAAATCGTCAACTGACAGGTGCTCTGGTCTCTTAGTAAAGAGTTCAGAATCTAATAGATCTCGATCTTGTATCAACACCTTAAGTGTATTTCTAATCATCTTTCTACGTTGACCAAAACTTGTCTTGACTACAGCTCTTAACATCTTTTCACTGCATGGAAGTTCATAATTTTCCTTTCTTGTCAATCTTATCACTGCAGAATTGACCTTTGGCGGTGGTGAAAACGAGCCTGGACTCACCTTCATAAACATCTGGCCCTTGTAGAATGCTTGTATTAATACACTCAATACTCCGTATGTCTTACTTCCGTGAGGGGCAATAACTCTATCCGCTACTTCTTTTTGAAACATACCTATCATCTCTGGTATCAGTTCCTTGTGCTGGAGCATCTTGAATAATATCTGAGATGATATATTGTACGGGTAATTACCTGTAAGGTAGAAAGGCTCTCCGTCAAATACTTTAGACAAGTTTAACTTCATGAAATCAAGAAGAATAATCTTATCCTCAAGTACTGGGTAATGCTCTTTGAGATATTCTACCATATCTCTATCTGCCTCTACAGCTCTAAAATTGATATCTTGTTTTAGAAAATACTTAGTAAGTACTCCTTTACCTGGACCAATCTCAAGTACATTTTTTATCCCCTCTTTTCGATTAAGTCCGTAGGCTATTTTCTCTGAGGCATTTTCATTAATTAGAAAATGTTGACCGTATGATTTTTTAGCTTTCAATAGAAAAAGAATTTGTTATGCGTAAGTATACCAATGTCGTAAAGATAATATGGTTTTGGCAATTGGGTGAAAATATAGAAAGATGTATGATTGTCATTGAAATAATCATGGTCACAATAGCTATATCGAATACAATGAATAATCATAGATCTACACAGAATCTGAAATTCTATTACATTTATCACGGATTTGATCAACTAATGATAATCCAATAACCTTATACTTTCTGAATAAATAATTATCTGTGAGTTCTACTATAAAAATAACACACCCTAGCAAAATCGCTAATGGTACTATCAATCTTACTGGAAGCAAGAGTATATCCAATAGAGCGTTAATCATACAAGCATTATGTAGAGATGACTTCAAGATCGAAAATCTATCGAATAGTGCAGACACTCAAACGCTAGTCAAATTATTAGCCTCCGACGATAATGAGTTGAATGCTGGACATGCTGGAACGACTTATCGATTCATGACTGCGTTCTGCGCCGTGACGGGTAGAGACACTTTGCTCTCAGGATCAGAGCGAATGCATAGCAGACCGATAGGAGAACTCGTAGAAGCTCTTAAGTCACTTGGTGCTGATATAGTCTATTCTGATAAAATAGGTTATCCGCCACTTCTAATTGCTCCAAAAGAAATAACTGGATCTACTGTCACGCTTAAAGCGGATATCAGCTCTCAGTTTATAACAGCATTACTTCTTATTGCACCGACCTTATCTAATGGACTAGAGATTACACTCGAATCTGAGCCTGTGTCTCGTCCTTACATCGAGATGACTCTTCGCATGATGGAATACTTCGGAGTTTCTCATTCTTGGAATGGATTAGTCATCAAGATCAAGGCTCAAAATTACATTGCTAAAGATTATTTTGTAGAATCCGATTGGTCATCCGCATCGTATCTATATGCTATAGCTGCTTTGGCAGAAGAGTCCGACATTACTATTAATGGTTTGACTAATCAAGCGCTACAAGGTGATAGTGCGATTAGTGATATGATGACTTCCTTTGGCATAAAAAGTACATTCTCAAATCGCAGTGTTCACATAACCAAGGCTAATAATGATCCTGTCCCTTTTTATGAATATAATTATATTGCACAACCAGATATCGCACAGACCCTATCGATCGTAGGTGCAGGAAAAGGTTCATCGATGCTGTTCAGTGGATTACAAACTCTAGCCATCAAAGAAACCGATAGGACTAAAGCTCTAAAGTCCGAACTAAAAAAGTATGGCGTATCATTCGTGAAAATGCCTACACGATTCGCACAAAAATCTGAGGTTCAGTATTACATGCAAGAAGGAAGTGCTGTACCTAATCCAGAAGCAGAAGTAGAAACTTACGATGACCATAGAATGGCAATGGCCTTTGCACCATTATCTATTTTAATACCCTTAATTATCAAAGATAAAGCCGTCGTCCAAAAGTCATATCCTAGCTATTGGAAAGATCTAGAACAATTAGGTTTTACAATAGAAACGTTAGAACTATAATATTAAATTTTTGAAGTGATTTAATATTTACAAGATTCATTGAAACACTTCAAAATAAAAATTATTGAAATGAAAAATATAATCACGGTCATAACTATATGTCTATCGACTTGCATTACTTACTCACAAGATTGGACACAAAAAATAGATCAACCCGTAGAACTAGGTCAAGTACATTGGCTTAGAGATTATGACGAAGCACTGAGCCAATCTGTGTCAAAAGATCTTCCTGTTTTTATTTTTTTTCAAGAAGTACCTGGATGTAATACTTGTAGTACGTTTGGTAATAAAGTAATGTCACACCCGCTTATAGTTGAAGCTATAGAAACTCACTTCGTACCTCTAGTAATCTATAATAACAAAGGTGGTGCAGATGGTAAAGTATTGAAAAAATATAAAGAACCTACATGGAATAATCCTGTAATAAGGATCGTAAATAATAAGGGAAAAGATATCGTTAAAAGACACTCCGGAGCATATGAACCAGCAGCTGTAGTCAACACTATACAGGATGCAATATTAGCTAGTAATCAAATAGCACCCAACTATATTAATCTGCTTCAGAAAGAATTGTCTAATCATACTGAAGAAGCAATATTAAGCATGTATTGTTTCTGGACAGGAGAAAAAGAAATAGGTTCTATGAAAGGAGTACAATCTACTCAAGCTGGATACATGAATGGAACAGAAGTAGTAAAAGTAAGTTACGATCCAGAAGAAATTAGTTACGCAGAATTGGTTAGTGAATCATCAAAAAAAAGATGTGCAGATAAAGTGTACACCAATAGTAAAAAAGAAAAGTCAATTGCCAAAAAAAATAACATTCCTACCAAGGATACTAATGAGTATCGTGTAGACGGTCAAGACAAATACTACTTATCTCAGTCTGACTATCAAAATGTACCGATGTTAGAAATCCAGGCCACTAAATCTAATGCGCTAATCGCTAAAAGACAGTCTCCTGTAGATGTCCTTTCTCCTAGACAACTTGCTATACTAGATTTAATAAAATCAGGAAAAATCAAAAAAGAAAATAGAGCGAAAGGAGCGTTTCTGGCAGAATGGAATAACATACGAGGTTTTTAAAAAATCCTACGTTTATTCCAAGCCATGCGCTAACCAATCTTCGTGATAATCAATATCATGAAGCGTTTCGATAGAGTGAGTTGATAAGTTTATTTCTTTTGCCTTATTAAGTGTTTGTGATGCAACTACGTCAGTACTCCACTCAATATCAGAAATAATCTCAGGATAGTAACTATTCATTCCTAATAGATAGTATCCACCATCATGAACTGGACCAATTACCACATCATTATTATCAAGAGCTTTTACTGCAGTCATGATATGCTCCGGAGTAATAGCAGCGCAATCACTTCCAATTACAATCATTTTATTATACTCTTCTGATAATGTAGAAAATGCGTCTCGCAATCTATTACCTAGGTCACCTTTAGATTGTATTCTTTTATTGAAAACATCTGACGACCAAGCATCTTCTTCTATGTAATCACTATAATATAAATATCTATCAATTGATGTAGCTTCGGTAATTTTTCTCGTATGATTTAGTAGAAGCTTATATATTCTCAACGCTTCTTCATCACCAGTAGTTGATGCTATTCTAGTTTTAGCTTTACCTAATACTGGATTCTTTATCATTATAATAAGGGCTGCATTATTCGTCATCTTCTTCGTCATCTTTTTTATCCTTCTCTTCTTTGATTCTTACTGCATCTCCTTCGTCTAATTTTTTAGATATTGCACTGTAAGGTCCTGTTACTATCATCTCCCCTTTCTCTAATCCTGAGGTCACCAATATATATTCATCATCCTGGATTCCAGTCGTAACGTTAACCATACGAACAGTGTCGGCCTCCATGACGAATACTACTTCTTCTAATTCATCGTCTGCAGCTTTTTTCTTTTTATTTTCTTCATCTTCATCTTCTTCTTTTTCTCTTACTGTAACCGCCTGAATAGGTATAGCCAAAACATCATCCATTGTTTCTGTTCTGATATCTACAGATGCACTCATACCTGGTCTGAATGGGTAGCGTTTACTAGGTCCAAGTAGATCTTTATAGCTTTCGCTGTCCACTCGTACTTTCACAACAAAATTAGTTACCTGATCTGTATTGAGTGAAGCGGCTCCACCAATGTTACTAGCGGAGTTTGCAATTTCGGTTACATAACCAGCAAATTTACGGTCGAGATATGCATCGACTTCTATGTCTACTTTATCATTGAGAGATACTCTAAGGATATCATTTTCACTTACATCAACTTGTACTTCCATAGCAGAAAGATTTGCGATACGCATCATCTCGGTTCCTGTCATCTGTATCGTTCCTACTACACGTTCACCTTGTTCTACAGATAGAGAAGAAACTATTCCATCGGTAGGAGATTTGATAATAGTTCGACTCAGACTAGTTTGCATTTCACGTAAAGTTGCTTCTGCACTTTGAACAGAAAAAGAGGCTCCTTCTACTCCTTGTTTAGCCGCTTCTAAAGATGCTTCGGCGGAGCTCATATTAGCTTGGAGTCCTTGCAATGATGATAGTGATTGATCAAATTCTACCTGCGATATTACACCTTCACTTAGTAACTTTGCATTACGATCATGTACCGTTTTAGCATTGGTCAATTGCGCTTGTATTTGTTGTATTTGAGCTTTACTCGTTTGTATTTGAGTAGCGGATGCCGCTTTATTTGCCTTAGCACTATTGACACTTGCACGTCCTCTTTCTACTGTTGATTCATACGTGTCTGGATCAATCTTAGCGAGTATTTGTCCTGTATACACTGAATCTCCTTCTTGTATATATAGTTCTACTATCTCACCAGATACATCACTACTTATCTTCACTTCTGTCTCTGGAAATATTTTTCCGCTCGCTGTAACCGTTTCTAGTATTGTTCTATTTTCCGCCTCTTCTACAGTTACTTCTACACCCTTTGGCTTGTTTTTTCCTTTGAAATATGCACCTGCGATTAACGCTGCTACTAAAATCACAAGCACTGGCACTAGCCACTTTCTAGATTTCTTCTTTTTGGTCGTCATATCTGTTGATTTGTATTGTCCGTTTGTATTGGCGTTATTGGTTATTTCAATGTAATTGGTCTACCCATATAGAAGTCTACTACCTTAGCTTTAAAAAGGTAATCATATTTTGCTATGATTAAACTTATTTCAGAGTTGTCAAGTAAAGCTCTTGAGTTGACAAAGTCAAAACTATTGATCGCACCCAAATCATATTGCTTGGTAGCATTATTGTAAGCTGCCAATTGAGCATCTCTACTTTTCTTTGCTGCTTGGTAACTTTTACTTGCTGCTTGAGCATCTGCTAATGCTTGTTGTACATTAGTTTTTAAAGTGTTTTTTTGTCTTTGTACATTGAGTGCACTACTCATGGTATTGAGCCTAGCTCTTTCCATTCCAGCCTTCACTTGGTAATTATTATAAATAGGAATATTGACACCTAACCCAAAGCCGTAAGAAATATTTTCATCTATTTGGTTGATATATGGATTGTCAGCCAAAATCGCTGAAACCGTAGGTGTAGTGATCACTGATGGCATTCCATCAATAAGCACTGATTCGTCTTTTGAGCCTACATTGAATCCATCCAATTTTCGGCCTTGATTACTATAATTAGTTTGTAGAGTACCTCCAAGAGATACACTTGGATATAATGATGATTTTGCAATTTTTTCACCTAGTTCTGCTGATCTTACGTCTAGTTCTGCAGCTCTAATACCAGGTTGACTTGATAGCGCCGAAGTATAAATGTCATCGAATGTGATGACATCTGCGTCTGATAGTATATCGGCATCTGATGGTCTCTCTAAAGTAATTTGATAGCCTGGATCTAGCAACAATAATTGCTTAAGGTTAAGCTTGGATATCATAACAGTATTTTGCTGCGTAATGACACTTTGCTCGCCCCTTGCTATCTGAGCTTCCAAGTCAAGTAGTTCGTTAGCTGGCCTTACACCCGCTTTGATCAATGATTGAACTTGATTGTATTGTTCAGTATTTAAACTTTGTTGGGCTATTGCATTTTTTAGATTCTCCTCAGCGAAGAGAATATTGAGATATGAATTAGCAACTATTAATGCTATATCTCTTTCGGATTGTTTGGCCGAATAGTTAGCAGACTCTTGGTCAATCTCACTTTGCTTGATCGTATTATTAATTCTACCCGAATTATACAGGGTTATATTACTGTTGAGAGAAATACCGTTACTGAAAAATGATTGCGTTATAAACTCATTATTCGTAGGATCAATAGTACGTCCAAAGTTCAATCCAAAATTAGTGCTCGCATTAAGGCTTGGATATCTACTTTGAGTTGCTTCCTTATTAGATATATTGGCTTGCTCGATACTTAATCTTCCTTGTTGGATATCGATATTGTTTTGCATCGCATGATTGATACATTTTTCGAGATTCCATACATCTTGTGCTATCACTGGGGAGGACCAAAGAGCGATCATACAGCAGATGACTAGCAGTCGATTGATAGTTTTATTGATCATTTGAGTCGTTTTGATACTTATTGTAGATGAACTTTTGAAGCAAATAAGATGTATTGAAAATATCCTTATCTGCCTATTCAGCATCTTTGATACAATATTATCTTACTCTTCAGTAATATCCCAACTATTTATATGAAATATCGCCTGTGGAGGATAAACGGAAAGAAAATAGGACGAAATGCTATCGTATATTGTAAAATTGCTCACTCGAAAGCACTTGATTCACTGATATGATTCTGTCATATTGATCTATAAAGTCAGTCTGGTATAAGATTGTCGTATAATAATTGCGGGTTCTTCTATCATCACCTTCTAGAAGATCAAAATCTGGTTTACCGTCTACATCTTTGATCGCATATAGATAGTTATATACTCCTTGCTTCAAGATTGTGTTTATATAGTATCCATTGCCTTCCGAGAATTTCAATTTGAAATTCTCATCAATCCTCCAGTCATTAAAAGAACCTAAAAGATAGATTTCTTCGAGCATTTGCGTCGATTCTAATCCAAAAATTACATTCGCATAATCCGCACGATACATAGATTGTTCAATCTCGTCCTCAGAGAAAAGATCATTGTATTGGACACGAAATAAAGAATCTTGCTGTATACTTGAATTTTGATTGCGAAAATCGTGAGTATAAATAACATATCGACCATCAAAATCTAAACCACTTCTTGTAACTCCTTTTCTATCTGGAACAAGTAATACATCTGAACCTTCATCATGCAAATCAATCTCTTTGACAAACTGAGAAGTATATTGTAATGACCTCATATCAAATTGCCTAAACTCTTTACCTGCCGGTATTACTAGTTTTCCAGTATTATCAAAACTGATCCTATTTTTTACAATGAATTTTGGTGCTTGATTTGTAATCCTGTTATCCCACCGATTATTTTGAATAATATCTATTGATAGATCAGTCATAATGTTCCCTATTTTGAGATCGCTTACGTCCGCTTCAATTCCCAGCTGATGGTGAGTAGAACTTATTTGAACATTATGTACTTGTCGAAAATTAGTATATAGATCTGCTGTATCTTCATTGATCATAAACCTCCGACTAATTACAGGATTTGTCATCGCTTCATCGTCATAGATTATCAATATATAATTACCACTTATTCTAAATTGAGTGTCTTCATTAGGAAGGGTTAACGAATAATGAACGTAGTCCACGAAGGTGTTAGTTGAAAATTCAGATGATTGTATTTCTTCATCATTGAACCCTTCTAAATATTCGACTTCATCGAGGTTTGAACGCTTCCAATTGCGATCACAATGTATCACTCTGTAGAAAAATTCGTTAGCGCCTTCAGCAAGTTCATCAAACCTGAAAGTGAATGACCTAAAACCACTATTTAAACCTATAAATGGTACAATTGCAGGCTGATTATCAATGTATATCTGTACCGATTTGATCAAATCGTCGTACACCCTATCTTCGTATACGTAGTCAGCGTCTTGAGCGCTCAGTGAAGATACTATGAGTAATATAAAGGCGGCAAAAGTTAATCTGATATAATTCATCTTATTATTCATTAAATAACGCGTATACAATGTTAACCATTTTGGGACAATGATTAGTTTGATCCGTGGTGTTAAATAGTATTTAAATATGAACTCAAGAAATAAAGATCGCCTTGATCGTACATTCCTATAATAGGAGGCGGTGTAACACAAATTGGAAAAATCAGGAACGGTATTAGAGATATCTTGCGCAAAACATAATTAATGAGATCCACTAAATACTTGATTGCAATCATAATATTAATTACTACTTTTTCTAAGGAGGTATATGCACAAAGCGACACTACAAATCATAATGGCATATGGGAAATTGGAATCAGTCATCGATTCTCTTCAAAATCATCAAATGAACTAGGTACTGATGAAAGTGGTATCCAATACAATTTGGATATTGGACATGAATGGAACATTAATTCAAAGAATAAATTAGGATTCATACTCTCGGGTCAAATCATAAGCAAAAACTATGATGCATATCTAGCTCCTATGATCATCTGGAACTATGTACCCAACGAAAACTGGAGTCACAAATTGGCAGCTGGACCAATACTAATGAAGTCCTATAACGATGAAGATTTTATAAATGGATTCAGCTTAAGTTATGATCTGGAAATAGCCGATAATGTTTCCTTTACTAATAGATTCGATATACTTGACGATTCAAAAATAGGACCTATTTTTTCTTACTCACCAGGTATAGAGCTTAGAGGTAAATATGCCAAAATTTTCATTATTACTGGTACTGCTGTTACAGGACTAGGTGCCCTAATCGTCTTAAATGGAATCCGAAACTCTAGGTAAATAACCTAGGCCCAAACCTTACAGCCTTCCGTGCAGTTCTTACAAATATCTATCTGATCTCTTCCTTTGAGCAGTTGCTTACGGAATCTATCATAATCTTCTCCTTGCCAGATTTCCTTGAAAGGTTTTTCTTTCATATCACCTAATCTGTGGGTTGCATCCTTATCAAAACAACATGGTACTACTAATCCATCCCAAGTGATTACACAGGCATGCCATAGTTTCCAACAGTGGTTAAGCAGTTTGTTTTTAACGCTGTACGTTCCGTCGGAGTTCTTTTTATATCTAGAATATTTCTCTATCGTAGGTATGAGATCATTACCTTTCTCATACTCATAAACTTGAGCAGTCTTTAGTTTGACTTCATCGATTCCTATCTCTTCTGCGAGCTTATATATCTCATCTATCTGATGCTCATTAGGCTTCACTACCAAAAATTGGAATATAGTATGTGGCGTAGCAGAATTCATCTCCTTCTTCCACTTTACGATATTCCGTGCTCCTTGAAGTACTGAATCCAGATTACCTTCTTTCCGATAGTTTTCGTAGGTCTCTTGAGTAGTACCATCAACTGAGATGATCATACGATCTAATCCAGATTCTATCGTTTTCTTAGCATTGGCGTCATTGAGAAAATGACCGTTGGTAGAGGTGATTGTATATATGCCTTTATCCTTGGCATACTTCACCATATCTAGAAAACCAGGATTGATATATGGCTCTCCTTGAAAATAGAAAATCAAATAGATCAACTGCTTATGTAGTTCATCTATCGTTTTCCTGAAAAAATCTTGCTTCAAGTTTCCTGTAGGTCTAGAAAACGCTCTCAATCCACTCGGACACTCTGGGCATCTGAGATTACATGCTGTTGTAGGTTCTATTGATATCGTCATCGGAAGCCCCCATTGGATGGCCTTACCCGTCCACTTGGTTACATAGTAGGAACTGAGCAGTTTTCCTGCATTCCAAAGCCTACGCGGTGTAAGTTTACTAACGAAATTAAGTATGTCCTTGGTGTAAATTGCCATCAAACGCTAAGATAAGGTTATAATTAATTACTTATCTAGAGAATGCGTTGGATTACTATTAATGTGACAAATAGCCTATAATTGAAGACCGTACCTCTCTTCAAACAAATTGAGATGATGGATCGCATGCCCAGCCGTCATATATGCCAATGCCCTTACAGATACTGGACTATTGGATGCTGTACCTATCTTCTCCGTATCTTCTAATCTCATGTGACGAAACATAGTCATGGTGCTATTGATCGTTGTCTTGATCATTGCAATAAGATCTTCCGCGGTTAGATGCGCAAAATCATTGTATTCGATATACGAATCCTGTTCAAATCCAGCTAATGATGTATCATCTCCCCTACTAATCCTCAGTGCTCTGTAAGCAAATATCTTATCCGAGTCACATAGATGTACGATACATTCTCTTACAGTCCATTTATCCGGACCGTATTTATGATCTAGATCTAAGTTAGAACCAGAAAGCAATTTGATATATGACTCCAAATTAGATTGCATCGTCTCTAATACGTCCCCTTTGACATTGGTTACGTACCGGTGATAGTATTCATTGTATTCGGATATGAGTGGTCTTTTCATATAGTGAAAGTAATGAATTCTAAGATTTTTACTATTACAGAGTATGTTACAAATATTGATCAAGTGCTCCCACGATCAATTTACCGTGATAAGACCTTCCTTTTATGGATTTATGCAATTCTTGAATATTATCCGATGTGACTTTGCCGGCAGAAATGATATCGATATTTGGACCAGCAATTTTTATCATTTTCTTGAGCAAATATGATCCTTCTGCTGCAGTTGGTTTTCCACCTGATGTGAGTATGTATTGAATTCCTGTTGACCTGAGACTATAAGTAGCCGACAAAATATCAACAGAACTATCTATCGCTTTATGGAAGGTAATAGGAATCCCTCCTGATAAGTCGCAGATCTCTTGAGTAAGTTCTACATTGATTGTATCATCTTCGTGTAAAGCACCGAATACTATTCCTTGTATATCTAATTGAATCAGCTCAGCGAGTGAATCTTTCATAATTGAAATATCATCGCTGCTATACACAAAATTTCCTCCTCGATTACGAAGCATTACTTTGATTGGAATATCTACTTGAGCTCTCACCGCTTTGATCAAATCGATATCTGGAGTAAGTCCATCAAGATCTAATCTGCCACATAACTCTAATTGATGGGCACCGTTTTGTGAAGCTTGGACAGCTGCTCTTACCGAATCGACACAAGCTTCTAAGATTACATGATTAGGAAGCAAAATTATAACTTCTCTACCCTAGTACCGATATTCTCACCATTGAGAATAGCTAGAAGGTTTTTCTCATTATTGATATCAAACACTATGATAGGCATATCATTTTCTTGGCACATTGTGAATGCCGTTGTGTCCATTACATTAAGACCAAGATCTAATACTTTTTGGAAAGATACTTTATCATATTTCACTGCATCAGGGTCTTTCTCTGGATCGGCTGTATATATACCATCTACTCTTGTACCCTTGAGAAGTACGTCTGCATTGATCTCATTAGCTCTAAGCGCCGCTGCAGAATCTGTAGTGAAGTAAGGACTACCTGTGCCCGCAGAAAAGATTACTACTCTTCCTTTTTTGAGATGACTATGTGCTTTACGTCTTATATATGGTTCTGCGATCTCACGCATCTCTATGGCCGTCACTAGCCTCGTATAAACATCATTTTTCTCTAATGCACTTTGGAGCGCCATACCGTTGATCACAGTGGCCATCATACCCATATAATCACCCTGTACTCTTTCAATACCTGATTCTTCAGCTTGTAATCCACGATAGATATTACCTCCACCGATTACTATGGCTACCTGTGCACCAGCTTCTACAGCCCCTTTAATTTGAAGCGCATAATACTGAAGCATCCCAGGAGCTATACCATATTGTTGGTCGCCCATCAGAGATTCACCAGATAATTTTAGAAGTATTCTTTTGTATTTCAATGCCATGATAGGTTATTTCAAATGCTAAATGATATGGTGATCAAAAGTAATATAATGAGAGAATATATAATGTATAATTTATGTTCGCTTAGATCTTTCATGAGGTCAAGAGCTTTATCTCATCGAAACCCCTTTCATCGAAAGACAAGAAGACCCTTTGATCCTTTTATCGGAGGTCAGGAGACCACCGATGAAAGGTCTTTTTTCAATCTAGCATTGACCTTCAATGAAAGGTATATTTTCGATCTAGCATTTCGTTGAAGGACTCCTGTCCTCTCAACTCAAGCCACCTAATCTTCCTTGCAGCCATCTTGCAATATTCACTTCAGTTCATATTTTAAACTAGTCCAAAAAAAAGAGCGACTAAAAAGTCGCTCTTTCTTATTTTATAGATTATCCAAGCTTCACGTGCTTAAAATCTGTAACAGTTAAGCCAGAGCTTACACTGTCTAGATATTGAGATATGTTTTGCTTGTTATTCTTTACGAATGCTTGGTTAAGTAACGTTCTTTCTTTGAAGAACTTGTTAAGCTTACCCATCGCGATCTTTTCTAGCATAGCGTCTGGCTTACCTTCTTGTCTTGCGATATCCATTCCGATCTCGATCTCCTTCTCTACGATAGTCGAATCAACACCGTCTTTATCTACTGCTACTGGGTGCATCGCTGCTACTTGCATCGCTACATCTCTACCAGCTGCACTATCAACACCATTTTGAGATAGTCCTAATATTACACCTGCTTTGTTACCCATGTGTATGTAAGATACTACTTGTGGAGCTTCTAGTTTTTGGTATTCAGCTACTTCTACTTTTTCACCAATTACACCTACTTGTTCGATGATCTTATCTCTAAGAGATATACCGCCGAAATCTTGATCTAGTAATGCTTCCTTGTCTGCTGGAAATGTATCTAAAGCTAATTGTGCAATCTTATCAGTCATAGCTACGAAATCTTCATTCTTAGATACGAAATCAGTTTCACAACTTAGTCTTACTACTACACCTTTGCTACCATCTGCTGATACTTTAGCTAGTACACAACCTTCTTTAGCATCTCTGTCTGCTCTCTTGTCAGATAATTTCTGACCTTTCTTTCTTAGAAATTCGATAGCACCGTCCATGTCTCCATTAGACTCTACAAGAGCTTTCTTACAGTCCATCATACCTGCACCTGTGACGTCTCTTAATTTCTTTACGTCCTTAGCTGATATTGCGCTCATATATATTGTATTAATTGTGTTTGTAAAAATTGTTAATAACATAGATGCGTAAGCAATAATCTACACATCTAAAAATTAGTTCTACTGCTGAATATTACTCAGCTGCAGGTGCGTCAGATGCCGGAGCTTCTGCTGCAGGAGTTTCAGTTTCTGCTGCTGCTTTTGCCGCTTTAGCTGCTGCTCTTTCAGCTGACTTGGCTGCTGCTGCTGCTTTAGCCTCTGCTGCTTTTTCCGCTGCTGCTTTATCTGCTGCTGCTTTGGCAATTGCTGCTGCTTTATCTGCTGCTTCTTTTTCAACTCCTTTTTCCGTGAAACCTTCTTTGATCTTACCTACTAGGTAATCACAGATAAGTTTTACTGATTTAGATGCATCATCGTTACCTGGTATTGGGAAGTCAACATCGTTAGGGTTAGAATTAGTATCTACCACTGCAAATGTTTTCATGCCTAATTTCTTAGCTTCTTTGATTGCGATATGTTCGTGAGTAATATCGATTACAAATACAGCTGTTGGTAACCTATTGATATTAGCGATACCTCCAAGTACTTTCTCGAGCTTATTACGCTCTCTAGTAAGAGTTAATTTCTCTTTCTTATTGATAGAACTTAAAGATCCGTCTGCTAACATAGCATCGATAGAGTTCATCTTTTTGATAGACTTACGAATCGTCTGGAAGTTAGTCATCATACCTCCTAACCATCTTTCGGTTACGTAAGGCATGTTTACTTCTTTCGCTGCGTTAGCTACGATATCTTTAGCTTGTTTTTTGGTTGCTACGAAAAGGATTTTTCTTCCTGACTTAGCAATTTGCTTCATAGCAGCACCAGTTGCTTCAAGACGCTCAGATGTTCTGTTGAGATCTATGATATGGATACCTTTTCTCTCCATGAAGATATAAGGAAGCATTTTCGGATTCCACTTTCTTTTGAGGTGTCCGTAGTGTACTCCAGCTTCCAGTAGTTCGTTATATGATGGTAATTTCATTGTTATTCCTGTTGAAATTTTTAATAAAAAATGATGGTAATAGTAATTCTAACGCTTTGAGAACTGGAAGCTCTTTCTTGCCTTTGGTTTACCATATTTCTTTCTTTCTACTTCTCTTGCATCTCTTGTAAGGAATTTCTTCGCTTTGAGTGCAGGTTTATTTTCTTCATCAATCTTCACTAGTGCTCTTGAGATTCCTAGTCTTATAGCTTCTGCTTGACCTTTGAAACCGCCACCATTTACATTGATTTTGATATCATATTCATTTTCAACTTCAGATATCTTTAGTGGTTCTGTAACACTATTCTGAATGTTAGGCATAGGAAAGTAATTACTTAACTCTTTGCCATTTACTACGATGTTTCCACCTCCTTTGGTAAGATATACTCTAGCTACAGAGGCTTTTCTTCTACCGATTGCGTTTATAGTCTCCATATCTTAAAGTTCAAATTTTGTAGGCTTCTGAGCAGCGTGCGGGTGCTGGTCACCTTCGTATACAAATAGTTTTTTGATCATAGCTCTACCTAATTTATTCTTTGGTAACATACCTCTTACGGCATTTTCTATGATCATAGTTGGCTTAGCGTCGAAAACTTGCTTTGCAGTTTTTCTCTTCTGTCCACTTTGGTAACCTGAGTAAGTGATGTATTGTTTGTCATCTAGCTTAGCGCCAGTAAACCTCATCTTCCCAGCATTCAAAACAATCACATAATCTCCTGTATCTACGTGAGGAGTATATGATGGCTTGTGCTTACCTCTCAGCATTGTAGCGATTTGGGTTGCTGCTCTTCCAACGATAGCGTTTTCGCCATCGATTACGTGCCAAGCGTGCGTTACCGTCTGCTTATTTGCTGATATTGTTTTATAACTTAATGTATCCACAGTTATATATCTTAAATAATGAATTAAATAATTTCTAAAAGCGCCTATTTTCTTAAGCGGCTGCAAATGTAATTTTCCTA